>CAVXEH010000006.1:0-261651 GCA_963760875.1 uncultured Chloroflexia bacterium
GCCACCGGTTCCAGGCGGAGCGCGCGGTTTCGCTGCATCTCGCGGACGAGCATTGCCCCGGCCTCACCGGCGCCATACACGACAACCGCGTTTGGTGGGCCGGTCTCGGTGATGACGCCGCCGGGGTCGAGATCTGTCTGTCGAATCCGGCTCGCTATACGGACTCCACCAAGCGCCAGCACGGAGAGGAGGTACTCGATGATGATTGCGCTGCGCGGAAAGCCAACGGAGCCGGGGAAGGCGGATGGTTGCAGCACAACGAAGACGACGAGCGCCATCACCACGGAACCGGCGGCAAGAGACGAGATGATCAGCACGATGTCCGCCACCGTCGGGTACGCCAGACGCCGGAGATAGGCGCCGGAGAACAAGAGCGTGGTGGGGCGAATCACGGCGGCGAGCGGAAGGAACACCCAATACGTTGCGGCGGCTGCGATCGGGTTGTTCCTGTCGATGCGCAGTCCAACCGCCAAACCAGCTGCCATGGCTGCCAGGGCCGCGTCGAGCAACAGCGGGCCGGGGCGAGCCGCCCGCATTCGCTCACCCAGCGTGTAGCGCCGCCCCCCACGGGCGACGCGGCGGCGGTCCGCGGATGCGATTGTGGCTACCGTTCTCCAAAGGATCCACAGATCGCGGCGGAGGCTGAAGCGCCGGACATATTCAGATCCACGGCCAGTTTTGCGTGCATGACGTCGCGCTCGTAGGCCTCGTCGACGTGACCCATGAGTGTGGTCTCCTCGTCGAAGTAGGCGACCTGGGTTGGACCCGTAATACCCGGCCGGATGGTCAGCACTTCGCGCTCGGCCTGGCTCCACAAATCCACGTAGACGGGCGCCTCCGGTCTGGGCCCAACCAGGGCCATCTGACCAAGGACCACGTTGACGAACTGCGGCAGCTCATCCAGGCGCGTGCGCCGCAGGAAGGCCCCCACCCGGGTGACGCGGGGATCAAACGCTCCCGTCACCGGAGGGCCAATGCTGGCCGCGCTCGATACCATGGAGCGGAACTTCCACATGGTGAAGGGCGTTCCATGGCGTCCAACACGCCTTGCACCATGGAAGACCGGGCCCGTCGAGTCGAGAACCACGGCAAGACCGACCAGAACGCTGATCGGGCTCAGGATGACCAAGGCAATCAAACCGAGTCCGATGTCCATCAACCGCTTGACAGCCGCCTGCCAGGGGCGCATCTCAGTGCCTCTTCCCGCGGCGGACGCCGGAGAGAATGTTCAGCAGCGTGTCCGATACCCGGTCAAGCTGGACGTCGGTCATGCCAGGCCAGATGGGCAGGGAGATCGTCCCTTCGTAGATTCGCTCAGCCGTCGGGAAGTCCCCAGGCTTGTATCCGAACGCGCGCTGGTAGTAGGGGTGAAGGTGCAGGGGAATGAAGTGGACGGATGTCCCAATGCCCGCATCGGCCAGGCGGCGGATGACTTCGGCCCTTCCGATTGACACGGATTCGAGATTGAGCCGGACGGCATACAGATGCCACGCGTGCTCGTCGCCGGCCCGCCGCGGCGGAACCTGGAGCAAGTCCGATCCCGAGAATTTAGCGTCGTACTTCGCGGCTATCGCAGCACGTTGTGCAGCCAGCGCGTCCAACCGTTCCAGCTGCGCCAGACCTATGGCCGCCGCCAGGTCGGTCAGGTTGTACTTGAAACCGGGTTCAACGACTTCGTAGTACCAGGTGCCGCCAGCGCCATACCGATTCCACGAATCGGCGCTGATGCCGTGCAGTCGCATACGTCTCGCGCGGCCGGCAATTGACGCATCGTTGGTCACCAGCATGCCGCCCTCACCCCCGGTGGTCATGGTCTTCGTCGCGTAGAAACTGAATGCGGCGGCGTCACCCAGGCGACCTGTCGGCACCCCGCCCACGTCAGCCGGCAACGCATGTGCTGCGTCCTCGACGATCCTGACGCCTGGCGGAAGCAGGGCGCGCAATGGCCCGGTGTCGACCGTCAGCCCGCCGAGGTGAACGGGAATGACAGCCTTCGTGCGTGTGCTGATCGCGTCCTCGGCGGCCTTTAGGTCGAGCAGCCCGTCCTCACCAACGTCCACCAGGACCGGCCTCGCACCAAGGTATGCGCAGACCTCGCCGCAGGCCGTGAAGGTTGTCGTTGGGATAATGACCTCGTCGCCAGCAGAGATTCCAGACGCCTCCAGGGCAAGGTGGAGCGCGGCGGTGCCAGAGCGACAGCCAGGGCGTGGGAGACCTGCAGTCGCTCACGAAAGGCCTGCTCGAGGTCATGACTGCGCGGTCCCGTGGTGAGCCATCCTGACCGCAGCACCTCCACGGCAGCTTCGATCTCCCGCTCGCCAATGGACGGCCGGTGGAAGGGGATGCGCTCACGGATTTGCTCGGCCAACAGTTGGGCAGCTCACGTGCGGTTGCGGGCAGCAGGCTACGGGACCTTGTTGCCGACGGTCAACGGTACTCCGGTCCTGCTTGCAGTCGTGATCTCCTGACCTAGACTCCGCACCAATGCGGGTCTTGCTGCTAACGCACTACTGGCCGCCGGAAGTAGGAGCGCCCCAGACGCGCCTCGCTGAAACGGTCACGGGCCTGTCGCGCCTTGGACATCGCGTTCGTGTCGTCACCAATCAGCCGCACTATCCCCACGGCGTGATCAGGGATGGCTACCGGGCGTTCTCCGTGAGAGTCGAGCCACACGAGCACTACCGCCTCGCGCGGTTGCCCGTCCTAGCGCGCCCGAACTCCGGCTTCCTGAACAGGCTCGCGGACCAGGCATCGTTCGCGTTTTGCGGCGCAGCAGCGTGGGAGTGGGCCCGATGGAGCGAGGTCATGCTCATCGAGTCCCCGCCCCTTTTCATGGCTGCCACCGGGCGTTGGCTTGCTATGTTGGCGAGGCGACCATATGTCCTCCACGTCGCCGACCCTTGGCCCGATTATCCGATCGAGATTGGTGCGCTGAAAAACACCATCGGCATCGCCGCGGCCCGCTGGCTAGAGAGGACCGCTTACGCCGGCGCAGCGTCAATCACCACCCCGACGGTTGGATGCGCACAGATGATTGAGCGCCAGCCGGAAGCCCGGGGGCGAGTCTTCGTGATTCCCAATGGTGTGGACCTCACTCGGTTTGAACGGAGCCCCGGGCGCGCGGAAGCACGTGCACAGCGCGGTGGGATCCCCGGGCGGTCACTCTTGTGTACGCAGGGACAGTCGGGCTAGCGCAGGGAGTGAGAACGCTCATCGAGGCGGCCACAATACTGCGGGATCAGGCGTCCACCGGTGAGCCGCCGACGATCCGAATTGTGGGAGACGGCGCCGACCGCGCCGCGCTGATCCATCAGGTGCATGACCATGGTTTGTCCAACGTCATCTTCTCGGACCCGGTGCCGTCCTCTCTCATCCCAACAGTGCTTGCCGCATCGGATGCGGTCCTCGTTGTCCTCCGCAAGGGCATCCTTGCGGAGGCTGCCTTGCCCACAAAGTTAGCGGAGGGCATGGCTGCGGGAAGGCCGATCATCGTTTCCGCGGACGGAGAGGCCAATCGAATCGTGAGTGACTCGGAGGCGGGAATCTGCGCCCCAGCTGAAGATGCCCGCGGTCTGGCAGACGGGATACACCGGGTCGCCGGGAATGCGGAGAGGCGGGTGGAGATGGGCCGAGCAGCCCGAGCGACCGCGCGGTTCCGTTTCGACCGCACGGTTACAGTCCGTCAGACGGCCGATTGCCTACTTCGAGCCGCCGCTTCTCATTGGCCTGCCCGGACGTGACCTGCGGCTGCTGCGCACCCAGTGCAGATAGTCCATTGTTAGATGCAATCACCGTGGCGTCGTGGCCGCGGCGCACGGGCTCCCCCGAAGCCCGGATGCCACGCGTACTGGTTGTTGGTGATCAGCACGCGCATCGTGTCGCCGTCAGCCGAGTTCGCCGGCAAACCGTCGCCGGACGAACCTGAGGCCCAGCAACCCGGCCACGATCGCGCAACCTCCCGCAATCACTAGCCTTGCCCCGAATGTCGCGTCGGGGATTGCATTGAGTTCTTGGATGACAATTGCAGCTGCCCCGCCGGCGCACATGACGACCACGGCCTCCGTCCCCCGCACCACTGATCGACCAACGGCCAGTCCAAGCAAGACAAGCGCAAGGGCTTGGCCAGCGACCGCCCCGACGCCGACTGCCTGCAGACCAGTCGAGGGCAGGAGGACGGCCGTGAGCGCCACTTGTAGCGCTGCGCCGGCCACGGCGGCGTAGGCGACCGCGTGCCCGCGTCGGCTTACTCCCGCTGCGACGAGAAGGACGTAGAACCCGCCAGTCATCGCGGCCGCGATGAGCAACCCCGGGAGCATCGTGGCGGCACCGCGGTAGGCCCCGCCAGAGACTAATGTGATGAGTTCAGGAGCCGCTGCGCCAAGGGCGACCGAGACGAGCACTGCCATCAACGCAACGGCGCGGATCACCCGGCCGAAGAGCCGGGCTGTTTGTTCACTGTCGGGTAACGCCAGTCCGAACGGTCCCCATGCCATCGAGAAGGCACCTGTCACCAGCGCGATGCCGCTCGCCAGCCGGAGCGCGACTCCAAACAACCCCACGTCGTGCTGTCCGCCGTCTTGGACCAGGAGGAAGCGGACGGCGTAGTTCGCAATTACGACTCCGATCATCGCCGGCACAAACGGAAACCCTTCGAGCAGCAGCGAAGTGCCGATGCGCAACTTCGGGCGGGTCAGCACGAGGGACCGAGCGTAGATGGCCGCGCAGACAAGGCCGACGAGGCTGCCCACGACGAAGCCGAGCACGACGCCCAAGGCGCCCCAGCCAATTGCGGCCAAGGCCACGGCGAATAGCGTCTGCGCGAGAAGGTCGATGGTCGCCAGAACGGCGAATGGCACCGGTCGGCCCAGGAGCCTCGTGGTTGTCACCAGAGTTGCCTGGACTGTTCCCATGGGTATGAGAATCGCGGCCAAGAGCACCAGGCTGATGTTGCCAGGCGATGCCCAAAGGTTTGCGGCCACCTGGCCCGAAAATGGGAGCACCAGCGAGCCAACGCCAACAGAAACCGCCACCGTCGCCCAGATGTAGCTCGACAGGATTGAACGACGGTGCTCGGCGCCCCGTGCCTGGCCAAGTCGCCTGGCTGTGGGTATGTCTCCCGCGAAGGTCGAAAGCATCGCAAGCGTGCCCGCAAGAGCATTCGCAAGGTCGGCTAGACCATATTCGGCAGGAGTCAGGAGACGTGTCAGAAGCGGGACGGTAATGAGGGCAACCGCCTTGCCCATGGCGCCCGAAAGGCCATAGAGCGCCGACTGGCCAGCAAGCCGCCGGAACCCGGCTGCCGTGGGCGGGACGCTACTAGGAGGCGCGTCTGCCCGCATCGATCCTCACTCGGGTGGATGCCCACTGTTGGACTAACAGCCGAACTGTGTGGTCGATTTCATGCCGATCGACGACTCGTTCGCGGGCGGTAACAGCAAGTGCGAGAGCGGAGTCGTAGTCGTCAAGTGCGGTAATGATCGCGCGTGCAAGAGATCTCGCATCAGGTTCCACCAATCTCCCCGCAACCCCATCCTCGACAAGTTCTGGGATGCCACCGACTGACGTAGCCACAATCGGAACTCCCGCTGCTGCAGCTTCCATAAGGACGACGGGGATTCCGTCACGATCGCCGCCACGCGCGACGCGCGACCCCATTACGAATAGGTCGTGATCCTTGTAGGCTGCGCGGACAACATTTGGGGGTTGTGCCCCATGGAAGCGCACATTCGAGGGCGCAATGGCCTCGAGCTTCGAGCGGAGTGGGCCTGCGCCGATGATATCCAGCGTCACAGGTCGCCCGGCCCGCGTGAGAGCTGTCACGGCCTCTATCACCAACTCGTGACCCTTCTTCTCCGCGAGGTTGCCGACTGAGAGTAATCTCGGTGGTTGGCTGAGTGGTCTGTTGGGCCGCCTACCAATCGTCCCTAACGGGACTCCTACTCTTACTACCGAACTCTGCACCCCCCAGCGCCGGCTGACTTCCTGCGCCCCATGATCAGAAATCGCGATCACTCCGGCCGCCTCTCTGAAGACGCGTCCAGCCCAGCTGTACGGCTCATAGATCTCGTAGGCGTGTGCCCTCACCGTGTATGGGATGCCTGTCAAGCGGTGCCACACGAAGGCACCCGCCGCCGCAGGGCCACCGAATTGACAATGAACAAGGTCGACGTGTACGGCTTCTGCGAGGAAACATGCGGCCAGGGCTGCCCTAAGAGCCACAAGCATGCTTCGAGGGCTCTTGGTAGAAGGCCGCAGGAGGGCCGATAAGGCGCCGCTCAGTTCTCGCGGCTGCGAGCGCACTCGTCTCAGGAAAGCTGCCCAGAGGGCTGGCGACCACGCCGCCGGTGCCGTGAACCAGGTGCGACGTGGGCCTCGACAGACGAGCCCCAGTTCCGTGAGGTCGACTTGCCGTCGCACTGTATCGACTTCGTCCGTCGTAAAGGCTGACGTCGAGGGCGGCGCAAGCGCGACAAGGTAACCAACTCGCAGTTTCGCTTCCGAAAGAGCTGGGTCAGGCTCTGTCACGTCCTGGCCCTATCTGGATCCCAGAACCGAACACAGCAACGCGGCACATGGCAGCCGGACAGATTCCATCCTCTATTCGAAATGCGGCCTGAGGTCATAAATGACCTGACTGGCGAACAAGGAAGGCCACCATCGCGCGAAGGGATACCAACCGAGCGCGGGCGTAACGGATTGGACGCCGAATCCCAGGGTATTCGCGGTGAGTCGAAAATCGGACACCGTCCAGAAGCGAAGATGCTCCCCGGGGTGAAGGAGCCATTGAACGGGGAATCGGCCGAAGAGGAGCCGGAGGCGATGCTCCAGGTACCCCGTGTTCGGTAACGTGACGATTAGGTGGCGTACTCCCTGCTCGCGCAGCCGCGCGATGACTCGCTCTGGGTCGGGAACGTGCTCGAGGACTTCCGAAACGATTACGCAGTCAAAGTGACTTGGCAACTTGAAGTCCTCGGTGGTGATGTCTCCCACGACACAGTCCGTTCCCTCGGCCTGAGCCGCGACTACGCCAGTATCGGAGATATCAACTCCCCAACCTGCCGTGTGCTTGGACTTCGCGAGAAAGCGAAGAAGTGACCCGTCACCGCAGCCGATATCCGCGACCGTCGAACCATCCGGGACCATGCGGGCGATGAGGGCGAATCTGGGTTGATAGACGTCGTGCTCACGCCGATTCCAATAGTCGTTGTAGTCGAGTCTGTCCAACGTCCACGGCTTTGCCGCGAAAACTCGTCTCACTCCTTGGAGGATGTTCTTCATCACCTCAACGCCCTCACTCCGACCGAGAGTAGACGCGCGACCGCCTGCGCCGCGCAAGCAGCGAATCCCGTCGACACCCGATGAGGGTGCCGGAATGCGGACGCTGTTACGTCCATGCAGTGGCCATACGATGTGGCCGCCGCCATCGTGCTGGAGGCTGCCCGGCTCAAGCTGGATCTGTGGCTGGCCCAGGGGGCCAACCGGGAAGTCGAGCACGGGCAGCTGCATGCCTGCCAGCTTCATGCCGCCCCCGATGATGAGCAGCACCAGTAGGAACAGGAGCAGGGCCTTCATGGTCGCCTGATCCTACGCCCGGTGCAAGCGGTGAGGTCGTCAGCGCGTGTCCGTGCCGGTCGGTCTCGCGGGATCGGCTTGGTCGGTCGATCCCGCCTGGGTACGGGCCTGGGCGCGCTTCAGGTAGAAGTAGCCGAAGGCCACGGCAACCACGAGCAGCGCGAGGAAATAGAACAGCTCGGCAGGCATGCGTCACCTCGTTCGTGGGTCGCCTTGAGGACGACCGGGGCGCAAATGATCGGGGTCGCCGTCCGCCGCGACCATGACCCAAATGGGCCACTGGTGCGGTCTTGGCGGGATTTGTGCTCTACTGGGTGGTATGCAGGTCCGCCTGATGCTCCTCTTCCTGGTGATGGTCCAGCTGCTGGATGCCATCACCTTCACCCTGGGCGTGGACCTGCACGGCATCCAGCTCGAGAGCAACGGCTTCGCCGTCCTCGCCTACCGCTAGGGTGGCGTGGACGGGGTGCTCCTGTCCAAGCTGGCGGTGATCCTGCTGGCCCTTGGGCTACTGGTCCTGACCGCCCGCCGATTCCCGCGCCTGCTGGTCTGGGGTGCCGCTGCCGCCACCGCCGTGGGGCTCCTGGGCGTCCTGTCCAACATCGGCTCCCTCCTGGTCCTGGCCGGCCGCCTGTAGGGGGCGCATGGGGCCGATATCGGCCTTGAGCCAGCCCGGAGCCCAGTAGCCCAGCGCCGCCCCGGCTGCCGCCACCGCGGTCACCGCCCAGTCGCGCAACGACCATCCGCTCCAGGTGATCGCCAGGGCCGCGGCCCACATGAGGACCACCACCCCAACCGCCGCCCGGGTGTGGGTCTGGGGCCTGGCCAGCAGGAACAGGCTCACGGTGGCCAGCATGGTGATCTGCAGCGCATCCATGAGGTCCGATCCTACCGCCGTCGGTCCATCACGAGGCGAGCGCGCGCCAATGCCCGCGGCGGACCCGGGTGGGACCTTTGGGGGGTTGGGTGCGCCCTGCTCAAGCGCAATAGTCGATCGCACCCGCGATTGTCCGAGCAGCCACGGAGGAACCCAAGCGATGGCCATCGCGAACGGCTGGATCTGCCGCGCCTGCTGGAAGGCGAATCAGTCGGAACGACAACCGGTGCTACCGCTGCCATACCCCGCGATACGCGGACGAGGAAACCATTGCCGCGCGCCGGGGGATGGACAAGGCACCCGTGGCCGGCAGCGACCTGCGTGACGGGCTGGAGCTCCTGGTCTCGCTGCCCGCAGTCGTCCTGTCGTGGTATCGGTGGATGCTGCTCCCCTCCGGCGATCCTCTTCGCAGGCTGGCGCTCCTCTGGCGCTCGATCCTCGCGCCCCATCCAACGGATGGCTCATCACCCTGGCGTTCGCGATCGTGGTCCTGGGGCTGTTCTTCATCATGGGCTGGGCAGTGCGCGGCATGCGCCGGCGTGAGGCCCTTCCCTTCGCGTCGGCCTGCTGCAGTCCATGGGCCTCGCGGCATTCAGCCTGTATGCCCTGGCGGCACTTCCGGCCAACATGGGCAATCCAGCTTGGGAGAGGTGGGTGGACCTTGGCATCTTCGCCACCGTTGGCGTGCTTTCCGCCATGGGCCTGGCGTATTGCCTGCTGCGACCCGGTGCTCCCCAGCCTCGCCCCAGGCCGGTAGATGCCAGCGATTGATCCCGCCGTGCCCCTGGCGGCCCATCATGGCCGTCATGGCTAATTGTCCATTTGACTCTCACCCATCATTCGCCACACCATGCGCTGCCGCTGTTGCGGCGTGTCTTCATCACATGGGAGTCCCGCCCGGACATGCGCAAGATCTTCACCCTGGTGGTCGCGGCCGCCATTGGCCTCCTGGCTGCCTGCTCCAGCCAGCCCTCGAACACTGATCCGTACCAGGTGGTCGACCAGGCCACCCATGCCACGTATGGGGATCTCGTGCAGGTCAACCTGGGCGTCGACGTTGCCGGCGCGCAGCCGGTCCACGTCGACCCATCCGCCATGCAGCTGGTGGTGGACACGAAGTCCGGCAAGGCCGATGTGGCGATCTCCGTGCCCATCGATGCCCTCCAGCTGGATGCCGCCACCCGCGCCCAGCTGGGCCTGACCGGAAGCACCCTGGACCTCGATATCCGCTACGACGGCACGGCCCTGTACACCAAGAGCCCGCTCCTGCAGCCGCTGCTCACCGCCCTGGTGACGGGATCCGGCGGCACCCCCGGTGACTACTCCGGCTGGGTTCAGCTGGGCACCACCGCGGAGCTGGCGGCCCTGGTCGGGAGCCTGGCGCCGCAGGTCAGCATTCCGCCGCTGGCGTCCGCCGGCGGGTTGCCCAGCCACGATGCCGCCAGCCTGCGAACGGACCTGGAGTCCGCCGGGGTGACCCTGACCTACGTGGGACGGGAGCAGCGCAACGGACAGTCTGCGGATCACCTGACCGCCACCATCGACGCGTCCAAGCTGGAGAACAGCCCCATGGCGTCGGAGGTGCCCGCCGGCCAGCTCTCGCAGGTGAAGGACGCCCTGGGCCAGGCCGACCTGACGGCCGACCTGTGGTTTGGCGCGGATTCGCACCAGCTCACGGAGATCGACGCCACCGCCGCTCCCAAGTCCGGGACGAACGCGTCCGCGTCGTCCAGCGCCGGGGACAAGGTGTCGTTCGTCCTGCTGATCACCGCACCCAAGGACGCCAGCGTCCTCGACGCGCCCACGAACTTCACGACGCTCCCGCTGGCGCCCATCATCCAGTCCCTCATGAAGTCCTTCGGCCAGGGGTTGTTCACCGGGTCCTGATCGCCCGCAGGCATCGCCCTTGTCCACGACGAGCAGGGCTCCGTGGACATGTCCCGGCGGGTCCACGCCGCCCGCCGGGCTGGGGCATCGACTCGTGGTGCCGGCGAATCAACGGCACCGTACGCCGCCGCCCACGGCTCAGGCTCAACCTCGTGGGCGGACTGGCCAGGCGCTGCCGCGTACCTCGCGGACCTGCGCGCTCGGGTCTGAACGGCCCTTGCCATCCCCCGGGATGGCTTTACGATTTGCGGCGGCGTGGCGACCTGGATGCTGAGGGAGAGGCAGGGGAGAACCAGTGGACCCGCTCTTTGACCTACCGGCCCTGATCCGTTCCACCTGGGAGCGGCTGCCTCGCCGGGTGTGGCTGGCCCTGGGCGTGGCGCTCCTGGCCCTGGTGGTGGACCTCTGGCAGAGCCGTCTCGGCTATCCCGGGGTCCCGTTCGACGTGTCCGCGCTGCTCAGCCTCCTGGTCCCCTCGATCTACTGCCTCCTGGCGGCGGCCCTGTGGATGGGGGTCCGCCTCTGGAGTTCCGGCCGGCGCAGCGCCGAGTGGGCGGCTGCCCTGTTCCTGGTCGCCGGGGCCCTTGAGTTCGTCTTCAGGGTCATGATCGCCACGGGCATTGGCCTGGGGGTCACCGGGACGGATCCCACCAACTACCCGCTCCTCATTCGGTCGCTGGTCGAGTCCGCCGCCGTGCTGGGCGCCGGTGCCCTCCTGGCACGGGGTCTGTGGCAGGGGCACGGGCCTCTCACCAGCAGTGACCGGTCCGCACTGCTGGCGCTGGGTGCGCTCGGCGTCGCGGCCGGCCGCTGATGATCGCCGCGGATGTCTACATGGTCCTCTTTGCCCAACGTGCTGGCCACGGCCTGGGTCTGGCCGCTGGACGTCCTGGACGGCGCCTGGGTCGCGAGCCTGGTGGCGGTGTGCGGCAGCACCCTGGTGCGACCCTGGCGCTTCCGCGCGGCCAGGGTGGCGGTGGGTATCGGCGCCCTGGGCGTCGCCATGGCACACACCGCCGAGATCGGCGTGATCCTGTTCGTAGCGCCCAATGGCCCGGATCGGCTGTGGGCCGCCCAGCTCTACACGCTGTTCGTGGCCTGCACGCTGGTCTTCCTCGTGCTGCTGGGAGCCGGTCTGTTCGTCTCGGCCGAGCAAGACCCGGGTGTGCAGCCGGCCGCCTAGCTGCCCGGTGTTACAGCCGCTGTAACGCAACGTCGCCGAACCGCCTCTGGACGGCCCATCCGGGACGTCAGGTAACGGTGGCTCGAACCTGGCGTCCGGGGAGGCGCGTTCCGCGACGATAGGTAACGTTGGCTCGAACATCGGACCCCCGAGCCGCCGAGCCCCCCTGCTTTGACGGGCGACCGCCCCAGGCGTACGCTCGATAGGTGACGCTGCAACTATCTCCGGCACACCGGCCCGCGATCCGCGGCGTCGCCGCGCCCGTACCAACCCTGTGACCACCTCCCGCCGCCAGCGACTGGGCAGCGAGTCCGGCTCGATCCCGCCAGATCACGAGGGCGCCATTGCCGGGGCGGAGTATCGGCGCCATCGGCGCACCCATCGCGTCCGGGGGCACATGCGGCCCCGGCTCCTGCAGCTGCTGGCCACCGGCGGAAACGGGGGAGCCCAGGAGAGCTACACCGGGCTGCTCCTGCGCCTGGACCGCTCGCGCTATGACGTCCGTGCCCTGAGCCTGAGCCGCGGGTCGGCCGTGCAGCGCCTCCATCGGCTTGGCATCAACGTCGACGTGATCGATGCGGCCGATGACGAGGCCGCCGTTCGCGAGCTGGCCGCCTACCTGCGTCGCAACGAGATCGACCTGGTCCACGCCCACATGTTCCGCGCGGAGGTGGTGGGCACCCGTGCCGCCGTGGCCGCCGGCACCCCGGTGGTGATGGCCACCGTCCACTCCTCGCGGGTCCGCTCCCCGGAGGACGTGGCCACCCTGGCGGAGCTGACCCCGTTCATGGACCGGCTGCTCATCCCGTCGGACGCCATTGCGGAGAAGATCCGCGCCGAGGGCCGGGTGGCGCCGTCCACCATCATCCCCAACGGCGTGGACCTCTCGCGCTTCGACCTTCCCGCGCCGCCCTGCAACCTGCGCGACGAGTACGGCATCCCGTGCAACGACGTGCTCCTGGGCGTGGTCGCCCGCCTGGAGCCGGAGAAGGGCCACGCCCACCTGGTGGCGGCCATGCCGTCCATCGTGGAGCGGGCGCCGGACACCTGGCTGGTGATCGTGGGGGAGGGCAGCGAGCGCGCGTCCCTGGAGTCCCAGGCTCGGGCGCTGCCGGCGCCCGCCCGCGATCGCATCATCTTCACCGGGCGCCGGGACGACATCAGCGCCATCACCGCGGACATCGACATTGCCGTCCTCCCCTCGCTGCGCGAGGCGCAGGGCATCTCCATCCTGGAGGCCATGGCCCGTCGCAAGCCGGTGGTCGCCTCCCGTGTCGGGGGCATCCCCGAGGTGGTGACCGATGGCGTCTCCGGCATCCTGGTCCCGCCGGAAACCCCCGCCGCCCTGGCCGATGCGGTGGTCCGCCTGGCCCGCTCCCCGCGCCTGCGCCTGCAGATGGGCGATGCCGGGTTCGCGGACGTGGAGGAGCGCTTCAGCATCGACGCCATGGTGCGGCGCATCGAGGGACTGTATGGCGAGGAGCTGGAGCGAGCCGGCGTGACCGGGCCGCTCACCTCGGCCCGTGCCCGCTCCGAGGCCTCCCCCCCGTCGCGCGGCTCCCGGCGCCCATCGGACCGGGCCGCCCTGGAGGTCCCGCCCGTCTAGCCCGGCGCGCCGCCCGCTGCCGCCCGGCGCGCCCGATCCGGGCCGATCCGGGCCGATGTTCGAGCCGGGTGAACGTAACGTCCGGGAACCGTGCCCCGGGGACGGGGTGTTCGAGCCACCTGAACCCAGCGTCGCGGAGGCCCCTCCGCGGAGCAGCTCCCGGACGATAGGTTCTGCCTGGTGAAACACGCATCACGCCCCGTGCCGCCCCCGCGCCTCCGCGCCGCCGCCGCGCCTCCGCGCCGCCCGCTGCCTCCCGGCCTGGACCCCGTGGCACGGCGAAACGGCGCCCGGGGGCGGGGCGCCGTTTCGCTGGTTCCCCCCTATTCGGGGGATGATCTAGACCGCGGCCGGCCGGTCCGCGATCCGCAGGATGGAGTCCACCAGGATCGCGAGGAGCAGGTACGCCACGATGGCCACGATGGCCGCGACGTCGATCACGCTGCTTCCGGTGGGATGCACGTGGTTGATGCTGAAGACGCCGATGAACGGCGCCACGAACGGCTCGGTCATGTTGTAGATGCCATCCACCAGCCCGTTGCCGGAGTTGGCCCCCAGGGCCAGGAGGATGACGCGCAGCGCCAGGAGCACCTCCAGGATGCCGAACAGCAGGCCCACGATGCGGCGGACCACGAGGAGCGGTCCGGCCTCGCGGGGAGCGACGTAGCCGGGATTGGTGTTCACGTTGACCTGGTCGGCGGGCCGATCAACCGGGCGCTCTGCCGGTGTGACCTGGCGCTCGCGAACCACGGTGCGATCGTCGTACGTCATGATGGTCCCCCCGGGTTGCACGTTGCGTGCCACCCTGCCGCCAGGGTCAACGCTGCCAGCACCTGGCGGGCCGTACCGCCAGCGCGGCCAGGACGGTCAGGACCCTCAGAGCGCCCCGTCGAGCTGGCGGCGTGCCGCGTGGCCGGGTTCCGGGACGCGGCTCCTGGCGGGAAGATCCGGGTTCGGGGTCCTGCCCACCGGCAGACTGAGGATCATCGATAGGGCGACGAGCACCACCGAGTGCAGGGCCAATCCAGAGCCGCTGCCGCATGCCCATCGGACAGGGGGCGACCGCGAACAGGAAGATGGAGAGGAGGGCGACCGCGACCATGGCAAGCGCCAGGGGCTCGGGCGCCGCGGTGGAGCAGCTGGACGGCAGCGACGGAGATGGCCGCCACGAACATGATCTCGTAGAGGTTGACGGCCACCAGATGCCACATCGCTGACCATACACGCGGCTCGGACTGCGTGCTGCAGGCCGCCGCGCCCTCGACGCAGCTCAGGGGAGCCACCACGAGGATGAGAAGCGCGACCCCGGCGAGACCCAGGGTGAGCCCGCCGGGGGGCGACAAGCGACCCAGCCAGGTGCCCATGGCAATCGTCCCCACGCCGGCCACGGAGAGAGCGACGATCCCGATCCATGCGTCGTGCGCCCCGCGTGAGGCAAGCGAGCTGATGGAGTCGCGCGCCACGTCGTATCCGGGCTGCTCCATTGCGGCAATGGTCAGGAGGACCCAGAACGCGAGCAGGACCAGCACCACCGCGCCCAGCACTCGGCGGTCGGGGCGTGCGTCCGTGGCCATTGGGCGCGTTGCGCTTCCCAGCATGCGGGTCCTCCGGTCGGGGCATCGGGCGTCGGGCGACGCCTCATCCCGAGACTAGGGCGGCGATCCGGCAGCCCGCGATAGGCGCATGGTCCTACCGGGTGGCCCGGGGCATGGTGCGGCTGGGGGAGTACCGGACCTCTTCTCAGGAAGGGAAGCCGTGCTCGCCCACGAGCGGCACGAAGACAACCGGCTCCGTTTCCCGGCGGGTCGTGGCCTCGCCATGGCGCTCCACGACGGTGAGCCACTGCTGGTCGCGCGTGCCCACCGGCATCACCAACCGGCCGCCATCGGCCAAGAGCTGGTCCAGCAGCGGCTGCGGAATCTCCGGCCCGGCGGCGGTGACCAGGATGGCGTCGTAGGGGGCCGCGTCGGGGAAGCCGGCGGTTCCGTCGCCCACGACCACCCGGACCGTGGGGTAGCCCGCGTACCGCAGCCGCTCGAGCGCCTCCGCGGCCAGCGCCGCGTGGCGCTCCATGCTCACCACCTGGGCGCCCAGCTCGGCCAGGATCGCCGCGCCGTATCCGCTTCCGGTGCCGATCTCCAGCACCCGGGCGTCGCGCCACCCCACCGGTGGCCGCGCCTGGGTGGTCATGGCCGCCACGACGTACGGCTGGGAGATGGTCTGCCCCGAGCCGATGCCCAGCGCACGATCCGAGTACGGGTCCTGCGAGGCCACGAACAGGTGGCGGGGGACGGTGCGGAACGCCCGCAGCAGCTCCGGGTCCGTCAGGCCACGGCTCGCGATCTGGGTGCGGACCATGTGCTCGCGCAGCTCCTGCCACGGGTCGCTCCACGGACTGCGCCGATGGCGGCTCAGCAGGCTCGGCTGCGGGCGGCTCCGGTTGGGACGGGCTGCCGGGCGATCGGGATCCCGTCAGCCATCGGCGCCAGGACATGGGCGGGAGCGGATGGCGTCAGTCGAAGCCGGTTCCGGTGGGCGTCGCCTCGGCGGTGTCGTGCTCGTCGGGGAAGCCGTTGGAACCGGTGGTGCGGCCGCCATCGGTCCTGCTGGCGCTGTCGTAGGCGCCCAGCGTGGCCGCGTCCAGCAGGTCGTTCAGGAAGCGGTCTGCGCGCTGCCGCAGCAGCCGCCGGGTCTCGATGCCGCTGCGCGGTGCCAGCAGCACGCCCACCGCCAGGCCCAGGAAGAAGAAACGGATCGCGACGCGAACGCGGCTGATCATGGCGCGTGCTCCTCGTGTCGGTGACTGGGTGTCGGTGACTGGTCCGTGAGAATACCACCGGTTCGGGGCCGCCCCGTCTCCGCCCCGTGGTTGCCTGACGGCAGCGGCCGCCCTGCGGCTGATCCACAGGCTGACCTGGCACAGGACCGTCTACTTCGAGCTGATCCCCGACGAGGTGTAGCCGGGCTTCGGGTTCGCGCTCGGGCTCCTCGTGGGGTTTCTGACCTGCCGGCCCCGCGCGTCGGCGCATTTCGTGCTCCGGCGGCCTCGGTGCCGGTGTGCCGGGCAACCTGCGGCTACTCGCCCAGGCCGTACTCGCGGATCTTGGCGTAGAGCAGGCGCCGATAGATGCCCAGCTCCTCCGCCGCGCGGGTGCGGTTGCCGCCCGATCGCTCCAGCGCCTCAAGGATGAGCTTGCGCTCCAGCGCCGCCACGCGCGCCTTGAACGGCCCTTCCCCCAGGTCCTCCGTGGCGGCCGCGGCGCCGGCGCCCGTCGCGTCAGCCCGGTCGCCGCCCTCTGCGGCTTCAGCGGCCTCTGCGCCTCCGGCAGCCGCGGTGCCGTCGCCATCGGCCTCTGCGGCCCTGGCCCGTCGGGAGGCCGGACGCGGTGCCTTGACCGAGCCGAACGGCAGGTGCTCGACGGTGATGGGATTGCCACGCGACAGGACCACGGCCCGCTCGATGGCGTTCTCCAGCTCGCGCACGTTCCCCGGCCAGTCGTAGCTCACCAGGCGGTCGAGCGCCTCTTCGGTGATGGTGGTGGGGATGGCGTCCGGAGCTGGATCGGTACTTGGCCAGGAAGTGCTCCACCAGGGCCGGGATGTCGTCCCTTCGCTCGCGGAGCGGCGGCATGTCGACGTGGATCACGTTGAGCCGGTAGTAGAGGTCCTCGCGGAACCGGCCGTTGGTCACCTCCGCGGCCAGGTCGCGGTTCGTGGCGGCAATGACCCGGATGTCCAGCTTGATGGGCACGTTGGAGCCGATGCGCTCGAACTCGTGCTCCTGCAGGATTCGCAGCAGCTTGGTCTGGGTCCCCAGCGTCATCTCCCCGATCTCGTCGAGGAAGATGGTGCCCTTGTCGGCGGACTCGAAACGGCCCTTGCGCATGGTCATGGCCCCGGTGAAGGAGCCCTTCTCGTGGCCGAACAGCTCCGCCTCGAGCAGAGTCTCCGGGAGCGCCGCGCAGCTGACCTTGATCAGCGGGTGCGGGTTGCGCGCGCTGGCGCGATGGATGGCCTCCGCGACGAGCTCCTTGCCCGTGCCCGACTCCCCGGTGACGAGCACCGTGGCGTCCGATCCGGCCACCTTCCCGATGAGCTTGAAGACCTCCATCATGGGCCGCGACGAGCCCACGATCCGCTCCCGGTCGGCGTGCTGCTTGCCCAGCTCCGTGCGCAGGGCGTTCACCTCGCTCGCCATGTCCTGGTGCTCGAAGACGCGGTCCAGCGTGACGAGCAGGTCGTCCAGCTCGAACGGCTTGGTGACGTAGTCGTAGGCGCCGGCCCGCATGGCCTTGATGGCCGATGAGCTTCCCCCGTACGCGGTCATCACCAGCACCTCCAGCTCGGGGTGCTCCCGCTTGATGCGGGCGAGCAGGGTGAGGCCGTCCTCGTCGGGCAGCTTGACGTCCATCATCACCAGGTCCGGCCGCTTCTTGCCGATGGCGGCCTGCGCGTCCGCGCCGGTCTTGGCCTGGGTCACGGTGTAGCCGGCATCGGTCAGGAGGTCGTTCAGCAACGAGAGCATGCCCTTGTCGTCGTCGACGACCAGGATGTCGCGGGCCTTGCCAGTGTCGCGATCTGACATGTGCCGATGAAGCATACCCGGTTGTTCGCTTCGCGCCCACCGTTGACGTTGGGCACCGCCATCCGGCCTTGCCCTCGACTCGTCAGGCGACTCGGGGCGTCCCGACCCGTCATATGCGCGCACCCGTAGCGTTAGGCGACCCGGGGACGTGACTCGTCAGCATCGGCCCGCGTTCCTGAGCTCAGGGCAAAGCGGCGGCCGGCCCCAGCGACATGCCCGACCTGCCTAACGCGACCACCATCCGCAGGTGACGAGTCAGGAGCACCGATGCGGTGCGGCAGCTGCCTAACGCGACCACCATCCGCAGATGACGAGTCAGGGCGGCCGATGGGCCGGGCGCGGCAGGCTCTACGGCGAGGACGTCGGGATCAGCGATGGCTCGAGCGAGCTCGACGGTGCCGGCTCAATGGAGCTCGACGGGTTGACGGTCGGCTCCGCGGTCGGGCTGGGGTGAAGAGCTTCGAGGGAAGGCCGAACGCGGAGAGCACCAGGATCAGGACGAAGATCACCGAGACCAGGATGACCCACGGGGCGGCCAGCCGGTCCTTCCGGGGAGGGAGGCTGCCCCGGTACCCGCCACCGGCGATCCCGGTCGCCACCTGGGGTCCGCCGCGCCGACGCCGGCCGCGCGTGTCCTCCTCGGGCTCCTCGTCCTCGTCCTCGTCCTCTTCTTCTTCGTATTCGTCCTGCTGCTCGTCATCGGGTTCGGATTCCGGCTCGGATTCCGCCGCAGGCTCCGGCTCAGGTTCGGCCTGGGGCGCAGCCGCGGCCTCGGGCGCGGCCTCGGGCTCGGCCTCCGCCGCAGCCTGGGCATCGGCCTCGGCGGCGTCCGATTCGGGGCGCCGGGGCTCCTCTGGGTTCTCGGTGGTCATACGGCCGCGAAGGGTAGCACGCGCTCGGCGCTCGTGACGGGCGTGCCGCTCACTGCGCGCTCATCGGGCGTTACGCATGGACGGCACGAAGATGGCGGCGAACGCGGCCAGCGCGGAGATGGCGCCGCCGCCGGCCATCACCCACGCCGGCCCGTCCACTGGGCCAAGGACGCCGGCGAGCCAGCCCGACGCGCCCATGGAGACGGCCATCACGGCGAAGACGAGCGCCTGGCGGCTCGAGACCACGCGACCCATGAGCCGCTGCGGGGTTCGCTGCTGGAACAGGGTGATGTTGGGGATCAGGAAGACCATGTTCGCGGCGCCAACGCCGAAGAAGAGGACGATGGCCATCACCGGATCCCGGATGAACGCGGTGAGGGTCAGGAGGAGGCCAAAGGTCAGGAAGCCGGCGATCGACATCGGTCCCTTGGGGAAGCGATCGGCGAACGCCCCAATCACCACCCCGCCAACCACGCTTCCCAGGCCGATGGCGGCCATCAGCAGGGAGTAGTTGAAGGGGTAGTCGAACCGGCTGCGGTCCAGCACGGTCAGCGCGTAGAGGCCGGAGCAGGCGATCTCCGCGCCAACGGCGATCTGGCTGAAGGCGCTCACGATCGTGTTGCTGAACAGCTCGGCCTGCCGGTTGAGGAACTGCCAGCCGTCCACCATCTCGCGCCACAGGGCGCGAATGCTCATGGGCTCGTTGACCTGCCCGGTGGCGCTCATGGCCATGGTCCACAGGAGGATGCCGGAGACGAGGTACGTGGCTCCGTCGATGACGAAGGCCACGGCGATCACCGATGACAGCGCCGCGGCCAGCAACCCGGCGAGGGGGTAGCCAATGATGTCGGCCACGGTCTCCGTGAGCGTCACCGCGGAGTTGGCGGCCACCAGGTCGGCGTCATCCACGATGACCGGCACGATGGCCACCTTGGCCGGGCGGAACAGGAGGCTCACGGTGGCCACCGCGAAGGCAATGGCGTACACGAGGCCGATGTTCACGTCGAATGCCAGGGGGACCAGCAGGACCAGGACCGCACGGACGACGTCGCAGACGATCATGGTGATGCGGCGATCCCACCGGTCGACCAGGGCTCCTGCCACGGGACCCAGGAAGACGTTGGGGATGGCGGTCATGGCGAAGGTGATGCCCACCTCCAGGGCCGTGCCGTTGATGGCGACCAGCGTGACCAGGGCGATCTGGTTGATGCGGTCGCCCATGACGCTGACGAGCTGCCCCACCCACAGGAGGGCGAAGTTGCCGTTTCGAGCCAGGCGAAGGTAGGGAGACTCCGCCCGAGCGGGCCTGGCGGCCTCCCCGGGGAGGGCCATTGCGCCGGCCGCGGGAGCGCGAGCCGTTGCGCCATCAGCGGGGGCCCGCACGGGACGCGCGGGAAACGCCACCGCGGGGCCTGACGCGGCTGCCGCCTGGGGCGTGGCGAAGGCGCCGGCGAACGCGACGCCGGCCTCGAACTCGCCGCCCGCCGTCGGCCGGATCCCGCCCGCGGGCAGGGCGACCGTGGAGCGAACCGGCGCGTTGGGCCGGTTCATGGACGAGACGATGGCCCAGAAGATGCCCAGCGCCAGGAGCACGTCGCCAATGCTCACCACGTCGCGGATGATCGGAACCGGGAAGGGCACCACGTCGCCAAAGATGCCGCCGCGCTGGACGAAGTCGGCAACCGAGGTCGCGCTCATGAGGAAGTGGAACGGGTCCGTCCCCAGGTCGCTCGGGGTCAGGCCGGAGGCCGCCAGCGCGCCGGTCCAGACGGGCATCTGGCCGGCGTTGAGGAGAACGGCAATGGTGTTGAGACCGATACCCACCGCCGCGACCTGCAGCCCGGGGACCCGCCAGTTCCCCCAGAGCCAGGCGAAGATGAGGAAGTAGGCGGCAATGAAGGCGCCACCGAGGGGCAGCGACGTATCGACGTTCCAGCCGCCGGCCAGGTAGGCGCCCAGGCGCAGGGCAAGGGCCAGGCCCAGCAGCCAGAGCCAGCGCAGCCGCAGGTCCGCGAGGCGTGGGAGGCCGCCGCCCGCCAGCGCTCCTACGATGAGCGCCAGCCCGATGGCGCTAAGGAACATCGTCCGAGGCCAGTGCCTGCCTCGGTGCGCTACCTCGCTGGGGGGACGGCTTCGCGCTCATCCGCCCCGGGGTGGAGTCGGGGTCGCCATGGGTATCCGGCTCGTCGGCCGCGGCCGCCGCGGCCGCGCGGCCGCCGCGATCCGTGGCGTGGAACCCGTGCCGCCGCCGTTCGAGCCGTCCGACGCGCCCTTGGGTTGCCCCTGGACTCGTCCTTAGGGGTGTCCCGCGGGTCGTCCGCGTGGAGCATGGTGGGCAGCTCGTTCGAGTCGTCCGGCGGGCGGTCAAGGATCTCGCGGTCCAGGTTGACCAGGATGGGCACAATCTCCGAGTCGAACTGGATGCCGGAGAACTTCTCCAGCTCCGCAACAGCCTGCTCGTGCGAGAGCGGGGTGAGCCGATACGGTCGCGACGAGGTCATGGCCTCGTACGCATCGGCGATGGTCAGGATTCGGGCTCCCAGCGGGATGCCCAGCGCCTCCAGGCCGTCGGGATAGCCGGAGCCGTTGATCCACTCGTGATGGCTCTTGATGAGCGGCGCCTCCGGGGAGAGCTGGCGAGCGGGGGCCACGATCTCCGCGCCGATGGTGGGGTGCTGGTTCATGAGGTACCGCTCGTGCTTGTCGAGCGGACCCGGCTTGAGGAGCACGTTGTCGCGGATGCCAATCTTCCCCACGTCGTGGAGCAGGCCGGCCCACTTGATCTTCTCGATCTCCGCCTCCGGCAGCTTCATCACGCGGCACATGGCCTCCGCGATGTGGCTCACCCGCTGGGAGTGGCCGCGGGTGTACCGGTCCCGGGCGTCAACCGCGTTCGCGAGCGCACCGATGGTCTGCTCGAACAGCTCCCTGGTCTCGACGTATCGGTGGTACGCGAGCCTCGTCGTGAAGAGAGGTACGAGGAAGAGGAGGGTGGCCCACCACCCCACTCCGGCCGGAAGGGTAAAGACCTCTGCCATCAGCCAAGCCAGTGGTACCAATGCGACCGTGTTGGGAGCGACGACGCGCAGGTCTTGAGCCCAGACGGATGACAGGGATTGACCGCTGCGCGCACTCACCACCAACGCCGCGAGGAAGTTGTTCAGGACGTTGTAGACGATGCCCGCGACGGCGATTCCGATCGCGCTTGCCGGTCCCGGACCCAAACCGGCGTGTGCCAAGGGGCCCTGGAGTGCTTCATACAGCATGCCGCTAAGGGCCGCTGGCCCAGCGATCTGAGCATGATTGTTGAGCGTCCCGTACCACGGGACCTCTAGCTTGAGTTCGCGAGTGTCGAAGGTACCCAGCGCGCCAACAATGCCTGCGGCTGCGGGTCCTCCAAGAACCATCGAACCGAGCACAGTCGCGGATCCAACGGACACCTTGATCCCAGCAGGGAGCGGAATCGGCAGAGCACTCGCGACCAGCGTCAGGCCGATCCAGAAGGCAAGACCCACGAACCCACCGAGGTCGGGTTCGATGCGGAAGAACAACAGGGCCGCCGCCAGCACAAGACCGGCGGCGGCTACCTGTATAGCTATGAGAAGGCGAAGGTAGTTTGTCACCCGGCACTCCGCGAGGTCCGCTTCGTGCGGGAGTCTACCACCGCCCCTACCAGAGTCTGAGGCTGGCGCCTCCAGCCAGAGCTAGAGCTACCAGACTCGCCAGAGTGGTCAAGAGCGGCGGCAGATACCGAAGTATCTTCATGCCAACCACCCGACTACCAGCTCTTGCTGTTCTCTCGTGCCATCAGAAGGTGCCCTCTTCTGCGACTAAGTACACAACAACCGACTATCCAAGCGTCGGACGGTCGGTTGCACTACACGCTCCCCGACCGCCCAAGTGCCCACATTCAGCGGCCGGATCTCAGCATCCTCTGCGTAGGCCATAAGTACTACGCTTCGCCAGTACCTTAGAGGGTCTCAGGGCCTAGGTCAAGACTGAATCCCCGAAATCGACGGCAAAGTCAAGTTCTATTGCACTTGAGTGCCGTTTCCAAGCTCGCGGATCTCAACGATCAGCGGGTCGGATGGGTCGATGGCCTCATTGGTGAGGCGGGTCGCCAATCTACGCAAGGTTCGAACCGCAGCAACCCGGCGACCGCTGGCGGCGAGGGCTCTGGCTAGCGAAATGTGCGCTGTTTCGTCGTATTCATCCAGAACGACCAGGCACTCGGCGAGAGAAGCGCGAGTGTCCGCCGGGAGTGCGTCTGCAGCAGCGAGTGGAATCAGCGCGCTGCGCATGGTCTGATGGATGCGCTGCCTCGGACTCTCCGACCAGTCGTCGTACAGGCTCTCGGCTAAGAACTGACCGCGAATCGTTCGAATCGCCAGACGTGCTCCGACATTGACGTCGCCTTCCGCCTGCAGGGTCGCGAGCCGGCGGCTTAGCTCCATCCAGTCGACGCGTACCAATTCTGGATTCAACTCGATCGATTCGGCAGCGGTGAGGATGTACGGCGGGCTAACGCCATCCCGGTATTCCGGATCGATCACTCGTCGGAGCTGGAAGAGGGTCTGGTTCAGGCTGTTGACCGCGGCCGTCGCGGCCGTCTCGGGCCAGAGAGCCTCCAGAACGGAGTCGCGGCTTATGGACTCACCAACGTGAGCGACCAGGTAGCTGAGAAGAGCGCGCTCGCGCCGCTTCGACACGCCGATCGGCGGCCCGTCCCAGCCGCCGCGCCTAGCGCTGAGTTTGCCGAACGAACGAATGAACAGCCGCTCCGCGTGTCGAATGCTCAGGCGGTAACGTGCGGCCACAACGTCTGGATCAGGAGACGCAGCGAAGATACCGATGTCTCGTGGTCCAGCGTAGTGCTCCATAGCTTCGACAGCCGCGGCGCGGTCCTCTGCCCGGTTCAATCGGCTGAGGCCCCCGTTGAGGAGTTGTGGCGCCCAACTTTCGAAATCAAGACGGATTAGCTCGGGCCAGAGCGAGCCGGAGATCCAACGATGCATGCTGGGAACGCGGACGCTGAGGCGGCGAGCCCAATGCTTGCCCGAGCTTAGGGCCCCGAGTTGCGCCATATCGTCGAGGGCCTGGGCGATCGCAGGTCCCGCGCCTGCGAGGCGATGTGAGATGGCTGCATTACCCGCTATCAGCAGGGCCCGACTAGCCATGAGGACAGCACCGCGACCCCGCCAATCGAGAGCCGCAGCCAACGCCCTGCTACCGCAGTCCACGTCGCACAGACCGAGTTCATGGGCAACGGCCGCGAGCACCGCCTCGGTGTCAGGGGCCTGCCGGGGATCGAGTTCGCGCTCAGCTAGACGGCGCGCCACCTCGGCCGCATCGGAATCCAAATCCTCACCGAGTAACTTCGCCTGGAGGTAATGGCAGAGGACCATTTCCGTCGAGGCGCCGAGGTCGCGGCGACCGAACACATGCGTCTCAAGCGTCTTTGCGGCCTGGCCGAACTCCCCCTTTCTCATGAGGACGCGAGCTGCCCCGCAACTCGCCTCTGCGTGTACGCGGGGCCATTCGCGAGTCGCCACGAGCGCCCTTCTGGCCACCGTCTCAGCCTGCTCTAGGTCTCCGACCGCAATCAGACAACAAACGAGGTTGTAGTTGTCCGCGAAGGGACCGCACCCCGGCTGATTCCAGAACTCCGCCGCTCGCTGGAGCGATTTGAGAGCGTGGTCTAGGTCGCCGATTTCGAGTTGGACCTGTCCAAGGTTATGGAAGCCGATTGCCGCGTAGTGGTCCAAACCAAGCTCGATCGCCTCAGCGGTCACCTTCATCAGCTCACGTTGGGTCTGCTGCAAGGGCAGGTGCGGCCATGACTGATTTATGGCCAAGTTCCCTCCAATGCGGATCCCGAGATCGCGTGCGGTTCGCGGGGCGAGATGGAGCGCCTTCTGCGCTGTTTCCGCACCGAGGGCCGGACGACCCCAATGGCTGAACAACGAGCTCTCCTTCACGAGGGCAAGGGCCTGCATGCGGCGGTCGCCCTTCTTCTCGAAGAACATGCGGGCACGCTCGAGCGCGGCAAGCGCCGCCTCGAACTCTCCCCGGATTCCCAGCGCCTCCCCGTGAAGCAGGCTCAGCCTGGCGTTGTCGCGGATGGCCTTGTCCGGCAGCTCCTGGAGCCACTCGTCGACCATGCCCAGGCGCCCCTCCGCCACGACGTCCTCGCCATATCGGGCGATCAACCGCGCCGCCTGCCGCTGGAGTCCGGCTCGCAGGTAGTGGTAGATGGCCTCCGGCCACTGCGTCGACGTCTCGTAGTACGACGCCGCGTGGATGTGGAGCCCGGTCACCTCGGCATCGGTCCGTTCCTCTGAGAGCCGACGCTCCAGGAAGTCGCGGAAGAGACCGTGGTACCGATATCGCGCTTCGTCGAGCCGGTACGTGAACAACCCGGCGTGCTCCAGCTGCAGCAGGCGGCGCATCCCGTCGTGAACGCCTGCGAGCCGCTCGGCGAGGTCGGGGGTGATCTGCTGCAGGATGGAGGTCGAGAGCAGGAAGTTGCGGGTCTCCTCCGTCTGCTGCTCCATCACCTCCTCGGCGAGGAAGCTGAACAGGTCGGTGTCCGAGCGCGCGGTGATGGACTCGATGAGCGCCCGACGCTTCTCCGGCGTCTTGCGCTCGCGAAGGGTGACCTCCACCAGCTGGAGGCTGGCCGCCCAGCCTTCCGTGCGACGCTCCAGCTGCGCCACCTCATCGGGCGTGAGGGGATCGCGGTAGACGTCGCGGAAGAGCTCCGTGATCTCCGGCTCCGTCATGCGCAGCTCGTTGGTGCGCAGCTCCGCGTAGCCGCCGTGGGTCTTGAAGCGAGCGAACTGGAGCTGTGGCTTGCCGCGCGAGAGGAAGACGAAGCGGCAGGTCGAGGGAGCGTCGCGCAGGATCTGGTTCCACAGGCCGCGGACCTCCGTCACCGAGGCCACGTACTGCCAGTCGTCGATGATGAACGTGCACGGCTCCTTCAGCCGCTCGTGCATCTCTGCGAGCAGGAACGCGGTGACGCCCGGCCTCGACGACCCCGGGCCACCCATCTGGCGCAGGATCGAGTGCGCCTTGCGGCCGAACCCCGGATGGCGCTGGCTGACCGCCTCGACCAGGTAGCTGATGTGCAGCGTCCAGTCGCGGTCGTTGCGATCCAGCTTGTACCAGTAGCAGGGGAAGTCGACGATCTGCTCCCACTGCCACAGCAGCGTGGTCTTGCCGTAGCCGGCGCCGGCGGCGATCACCACGGCCCGGCATTCGGCGCGGGCGTTCAGCCATTCGAGCAGCCGCGGCCTTCGAAGCGTGGGCGTGACGAAGCGCGGCGAGATGACCTTGTTGTGGATGAGCGGGTAGGCGCTCTTGTACTCCTCCATCGCGAATCCCCGGGCGGGTAGGGTCGCTGGGGAACCGTCCCCCGTGATCACCCCGGCTCGCGAACGGTAGCCGGATAGCAATTATCGGCGGATTACCGCGACATCGGCTAGAGTCAACCGTGAGGATGCGAGCCTTCATTGGTCTTGGTGGAAACCTGCCGGAGACGCGCGATGCGCTGGGGCGGGCGGTCGCGGAGCTGCGTGGCATCGGCGCGGTGGTGCGCACCTCGTCGCTGTATGCATCGGCGCCGCGCGACCTGGTCGACCAGCCGGAGTTCACCAACGCGGCCCTGGAGCTGCACACCGACCTGGAGCCGGAGGCGCTGCTCTTTGCGATCAAGCGCATCGAGCTCAGCCTCGGTCGCGACCCCCAGGGGATCCGGTACGGACCGCGCGTGGTGGACCTGGACATTCTGGCCTTCGACGGCAAGTGCGTGACCGATACCCGCCTGGACCTCATCGTGCCCCATCCCCGGCTGCACGAGCGGCGCTTTGCCCTCGAGCCGATGGCGGAGCTCCAACCGGACCTGCGCCCGTGGCGCGGCTGCGACGACGTCCGGCGCGATGTCACCATCGCCGACCTCCTGCCCCACGTGGCCGACCAGGACGTCCGCCGCATTGCCGGGCCGGAGTGGGCCGATCCGGTTCCGGGCGCGCTGCGGTAGGGACACGCCCCGTGCCGGGGGGCCCGACTTGTCAGGCGCGCATCACCGCAGCGTTAGGCGAGTGAAGCGGCCAGGGCGGCGCGCCGGCGGCCCTGATCCACGCTCAGCTCGGCCGATCCAGGCGGCCCAACCCAACCTCCGACTCGCCTAACGCGACATACACCAGCAGGTGACGAGTCGGGAGGGTGAGGCACGGCGTAACGCGCGCCAGGACAGCAGGTGACGAGTCGGGAGGGTGTCAGGAGGCCGATGTCCCCGCCAGCGCGTCGTGGGGCTTGACTCTGCGGTAGCCGGAGAGTTCATGCTGCCGCCATGGACGAGCTCCTGGCCATCGGCCGATTCTCGCGGCTCTCCGGCCTCTCGGTTGGGGCGTTGCGCCACTACGACGAGCTGGGCCTCCTGCTTCCGGCCCAGGTGGACGAGTGGACGGGATATCGGTCCTACCGTCGCGACCAGCTTGGTCGAGCACGGGCCATCCGGCGTCTGCGCGACCTGGAGCTGCCAATCGAGACCGTCCGCGCCATCCTCGACGAAGACGACCCCGAGCGACGTCGGGTCCTGCTCGTCGCCCACCTCGACCGCGTGCAGGCGCGGATCTGGCGCCTGCAGCGGATCCTCCACGTCCTTTCCGAGATGACACGCGTGTCATCCGCTGAACCATTGAAGGAGACCACGCCGATGGCGATCGAGCCACCGATTCCCACCGAGATCGAGCCTGCCACCGAGCGGCGCCTGGCCGCGGACCTGTTCAACCGCACCTGGGAGCTGCTGGAGCTCGCGAGCCGCACCCCGTCGCAGGACGACGAGATGATTCACGCCGCGCACGCTTCGCGCCATCACTGGGGGCAGGTGGGCGAGCCGCAGAACCTTGCGCGGGGCGAGTGGCAGTGCTCGCGGGTGTACGCCGTCCTGCGGCGCCCCGAGCCGGCGCTGTGGCATGCCCGCCGCTGCCTCGCCATCTGCGAGGAGCACGCAATCGGGGACTGGGATATCGCGGCGGCCCAGGAGGCCATGGCGCGTGCGTCGCTGGTCGCCGGAGACGAGGCTGCGGCGCGCGAGTGGCAGGGCCGGGCGCGTACGTCGTGCGCCGCCATCGCGGACGAGGAAGACCGCCGCATCATCGAGTCCGACCTCGAGACCCTGGGCCTGGACCCCGGCTGACGCGGCCGCTTCCGGGTCCTGGGCCGCGTGCCGCATCGCCTGACTTGCGATATGCGACTGGTGCGCGCGTTACGCGCGTCAGGGATCGATCTCGACCCACATCCCCGCGAGATTCGTGCTCAGGCCGTGCGCCCGGAGGCCCCTGAGGCAGCCCTCCACCGATGTAACGCGACTGGTGGTCGCATCTCGCAAGTCGGGAGCGTGACGCCGCTGACACGGCCGCTCAAACGGCCGCGGGGGTTCGCGCGGGGGTCGCGCGGGGTCGCGAAGGTCGCGGGGTCTAGAGGCGGACCTTGGGCGGGGTGTGCTCGTCGAAGGTATGCACCGTGTCGATGAACCGCACGATGCCACGCTGGCCGGCCATCAGGAGCGAGTGCGTCCGCGCGCCGCCGCCAAAGAAGCGAACACCCCGCAGGAGCTCGCCATCGGTCACTCCGGTGGCGCAGAAGACGACGTTCTCGCCCGGGGCCAGGTCATCGGTGAAGTAGACCCGGTCCGTGTCGTCCACGTCGACGCCCATCGTCCGCGCCCGTTCGCGCTCCTCGTCCGAGCGCCACGCGAACTTGGCCTGGATCTCGCCGCCCAGGCACTTCAGGGCCGCCGCGGTCAGCACGCCCTCGGGCGCGCCGCCGGTCCCCATGACCGCGTGCACGCCGGTGCCCGACACCGCGACGCTGATCCCCGCGGTGAGGTCGCCATCGGTGATGAGCTTGATGCGGGCCCCGGTGGCGCGCACCTCCGAGATCAGCGCGTCGTGGCGCGGACGCTCGAGGATCACCACGGTGATGTCGTCCACGTGCCGGCCCAGCCGGCTGGCAATGGTCCGGATGGTGGTCTCGACCGGGTCGTCGAGATGGACGTGGCCGGCGACCTGGGGCCCCACGATGAGCTTGCGCAGGTACGTGTCGGGGGCATGCATCAGGCCCCCCGGCTCCGCGGCGGCCAGCACGGCGGTGGCGTTGGGCGAGCCCGTGGCCACCAGGTTGGTGCCCTCCAGGGGGTCGACCGCGATGTCCACGTGGGTGGCGGCCTCCGGGTTGCCCACCTTCTCTCCGATGTAGAGCATGGGCGCGGAGTCCCGCTCGCCCTCGCCGATGACGATGGTGCCGCTGATCTCCGACTCCTCCATGGCCCGGCGCATGGCCTCCACGGCGGCGTGGTCCGCGCCGTCCCGGTCGCCCCGGCCCATGAGGCGAGCGGCGGCGATGGCGCCGGCCTCGGTCGCGGCCACGGCCTCGACGCTGATCAGCTTGTCCATGCTGGGTCCTCCACGCTCGGTCCTGGAGTGGATGCCAGCGGCGATGCCGGCGTTGGCGATGGTGTCAGTGGCGGAAGTGGCGACGGCCGGTGAAGACCATGGCCATGTGGTGGCGGTCTGCGACCTCGATGGCCATCTCGTCACGGATGCTGCCTCCAGGCTGGATGATGGCGGTGACGCCCGCCTGTGCAGCAATCTGGATGCCATCGGGGAAGGGGAAGTAGGCGTCGGAGGCCATGACGGAGAGCGGCGCCCGCTCGCCGGCCTTGCGCAGGGCCACCTCCACGCTCACCACCCGCGACGGCTGCCCCGCGCCCATGCCGATCATGGAGTGCTTCTTGGCCAGGACGATGGCGTTGGAGCGGACGTGGCGCACCGCGCGCCAGGCGAAGAGCAGGTCCGTCAGCTCCTCCAGGGTGGGGCGTCGCTGGGTGACGACCTGCAGCTTGTTGCGGTCCTCCTCGAGGTTGTCGAAGGTCTGGACCAGGATCCCGCCGCCAATGCGCTTGAAGTCGAAGTTGCCGATGCCCAGCTCTGGTCCGTCAGAGTCCGATGGCGGCACCTCGATGATCTCGAAGCCCTTCTTGGTGCGGAGCATCTCCAGCGCCTCGGGCGTGTAGCCGGGCGCCACGATGGCCTCGAAGAAGCCGGGCCGGATGGCGCGCGCGGTCGCCTCGTCGATGATCCGGTTGGCGCCGATGATTCCGCCGTAGGCGGACACGGAATCGCCTTCGAGGGCGGCGCGGAAGGCATCGGCCAGGTCCACGACGCTGGCCAGACCACAGGGATTGCCGTGCTTGACGATGCACACCGTGGGCGTCTTGAAGTCGCTCGCGATCTGCCAGGCGGCATCCAGGTCCAGCAGGTTGTTGAAGCTCAGGTCCTTGCCGGCGATCTGGTGGGCGGTGGAGATGGAGCCCCCGTGCTGCGCGGGATCGGCGTAGAAGCCGCCCATCTGGTGCGGGTTCTCGCCGTAGCGCAGGTCCGCGCGCTTCTCCACGACCAGGGTCAGGCGGCTGGGGAACAGCGTGCCGGCCTGCAGGTTCAGGTAGCTGGCGATGTGGGCGTCGTAGGCAGCGGTCAGGGCGAATGCCTCGGCCGCCAGCTTCTGGCGGGTCTCCGGGCTGACGGTGCCGATGGTGCGCAGGTCGCGCAGGACGAGGGCGTACTGGGTGGGACCGCTCACCGCGGCGACGCCGGGGAAGTTCTTGGCAGCGGCACGCAGCAGCGCCACCCCGCCGATGTCGATCTGCTCCAGTGCCTGGTCCAGGGTGGTGCCCACCTCGCGGGTGGTCCGGGCGAACGGGTAGAGGTTGACGACCACGATGTCGATCAGGCCGATGCCGTGCTCTGCCAGCTGGGCCAGGTGGTCCGGCTGGTCGCGGCGGGCCAGGAGACCGGCGAAGATCGCCGGGTGCAGGGTCTTCACCCGGCCGCCCAGGATCTCCTGCGTCTCCGTCAGGTCGGAGACCGGGCTGACGCCGATGTCGTGCTCGGCCAGGTACGCGCGGGTGCCGTCCGTGGCGAAGCATTCCACGCCCGCATCGATGAGGCCGCGGGCCAGCTCAATGATGCCTTCGCGGTCGGAGACGGAGAGGAGTGCGCGCAACGACGGTCCTCGAGCTGTAGCGGGCTGCTGTGCGGATTGCTGTGCACACTTGCTGGGACGCAGCGCTCCGGGCGCTCGATTATAGCGGCAGGCCCTGCAGGTTCCCGGATCACGGACCCCATTCGGTCCCCTGGTGCGGCGGCCCGGCGTCGCCCTCCGACCTGCGATATGCGACTGGTGTTCGCGCCTCGCAAGTCGCGCGGGTGCGGGTCTTGGCCTTCGCTATACTCGCGGGCCATGGCGTTCCTCTTCGATCCCCTCACGCCCATCACCTACCCGGACCTGTTCACCCTCATGTGGGTCGCGGGTCTCGCGATCCTGGTCGGGGCCGTCGTCGTCTACAACCTGGCCCAGACTCGCTACCGGCGCTACCCGGCGATCCTGGCGCTCCACGAGTGGATCTTCTGGCCCATCGCCATCGGGTGGGGGATCACGCCGCTGCTGGTGGTGATCCACGTCCCGCTCCTCCTCCTGCTCCTCATCCAGATCCCGGCCATTGCGGTCGCGGCCTACGCCACCTTCATCCGCTTCCCGCCCATCATCGCCACGGCCAACGACGAGATCCGCCGGCGCCGGTACGTGCCCCCGCCGCGCCGCTCCGCCCGGGTCCGGCCCAAGCCAACGCCCGCCGGACGTCGTCGCCGCCACCACCGCTAGCCGCCGCCGGCGGCTGCCATCGGCTTGGCATCGGCCTCCTTTGAACCTCGCCTGCTTGTCAGGCGTACCCTTTATGCCCGCCCGAGACACCGCCCGAGACCGCCCACGATGCGGAAGGAAGCGTCGTGCTCAGCTACGTCATCAGGCGAGTGCTGTGGATCATCCCGGTTCTCGTCGCGGTTTCCGTGATCACCTTCATCCTGATGCATGCCGCGCCCGGTGGTCCCTGGGCGCGCGCCAAGCAGCTGCCCGCCTCGACGGTCGCCCGGCTCAACGAGATCTACGGCCTGGACCAGCCGGTCTGGCAGCAGTACCTGCGATGGGTGGGCGGCCTGCTCCACGGCGACCTGGGGCCGTCGTACAAGTACCTGGACCTGTCCGTCGACAACATCGTCGCCAACGGGATCTGGACCACGGTGCAGCTGGGCCTGATGTCGTTTGGCCTCGCGGTGATCGTGGGGATCCCGCTGGGGGTCATCGCGGCGTTGAACCAAAACCGCTGGCCCGATTACCTCGCCACCTTCATCAGCGTGCTTGGCATCTGCACGCCCAGCTTCGTGGCGGCGCTCCTGCTGCTCGTGCTGTTCAGCGTCGTCTTCCGATGGTTCCCCACCTACGGCTGGGGTGACCCGTCGCACTGGGTGCTGCCCACGGTGGCGCTGGCACTGTTCCCCATCGCCCAGATTGCGCGGTACACGCGCGCCAGCATGCTGGAGGTCACCCGCAAGGACTACGTGCGCACCGCCGAGAGCAAGGGGCTGAAGGAACGGACGGTCGTGGTGGTGCACATGATCCGCAACGCCATGATCCCCGTGGTCACCATCCTGGGACCGGTGCTGGCCTTCCTGATCACCGGGTCCTTCATCATCGAGACGATCTTCTCCATTCCCGGGATTGGTCGCGACTACGTCACCAGCATCGGCCAGCGCGACTACGGCGTGATCATGGCCATGACCATGCTGTACGCGGTCGTCATCGCGGTCATGAACCTGGTCGTGGACATCCTGTACGCCTACATCGACCCGCGCATCCGATACGGCTGAGCCTGCCGCGGGGTTGGCACGCGGTGCCTGGGTTGACACGCGGCGCCGCGCAGCCATACTGGCGCTCGGCGCCTGCCGAGCCCCATCGGCTCGTCAAACGCAGCGCCGGGAAGGAGAGCGTGATGGATACGTCGGCCAGGGTCGTCGTCGTCGCGTCGCGCCCCCGGAGGATCGTCCGCTAGCGCCTTCACCGCCCGCAAAGGCCTGGCGCTGGCCGTCCCATCCGGGACGGCCGTTCTGCTGGCCGCCACCGGTCGCGCGACGTTCCGTCGTCACCCCCTCAGCGACCGGAGACCCCTGTGTGAACTCGTTCAGCTCGTCGTGGCCGTGCCTTCCGTGACCGCGATCGCGCGCCGCATCCGCATACGGCGTCGTTCCGGTGCGCCCACTGCCACGCCGACGTGCCCGGCGGATGCGCCCGGAACGAGACATCGCAACCATTGCCCCGTGCTGCCTGTGGAGCCGGCACGTCGACGACGCGCCCGGCGACCGGGCGGCGGACTGCGGCTCGTCCATGGAGCCCATCGCCATCACCGTCCGCGGCGACGGCGAGTGGGTGCTCATCCACCGCTGCGCAGGCTGCGGCGTGCTGCACGCCAACCGGTGCGCCGGCGACGACAGCCCGCTGCTCCTCCTGCGGCTGGCGGTGAAGCCCCTGGCGTTGCCGCCGTTCCCGCTGGACAGGCTGGCCGGCATCTAGTCCTGGTGCGTCTTGTCCCGGCGCGTCCTCCGGACTCGCGCCGTGCTGGCGCGACCCCGGGCTGAGCCACAGGTCCTGAGTGGCTCAGCTCGCGAGGGCCGACTCGATCGCGGTGCGGATGGTGTCCCAGTCGTTCCCGGACAGCTTGGTGCCGTTGACGACCACGCTGGGGGTGGCGTTGATCCCGAGTGCGGTGGCATCGGCCTGTGAGTCAGCCTGGAGCTCCGCGAACATCGTGCGTGCGGCATCCAGCTCCATGCCCGCGTCGAAGCGCGCGCGATCCAGGCCCACCCTGGAGGCGATCTCCTTGAGGCGCGCCACGTCGAAGGAGCCCACGTTCTCGCCAAGCTGGTTCGCGAACAGGTAGTCGTGGTACGGCCAGAACATGTCCTGCTCCTGGGCCAGGCGTGCGGCGACCGCGGCCCAGCGCGACTCATCGCCCAGGAAGGCGAGGTCGCGGAACACAAAGCGGACCTTGCCGGTGGCCACGTAGGTCGAGATGATCTCCGGCTCGACCTGCATGGAGAAGCGTGCGCAATACGGGCACTGGTAATCCGCCCAGACCTCCACCGTCACCGGTGCGTCCGCGCTGCCCAGCGTGTTGCCATGAGCGAGGTTGGCAGGCGTGAAGGCCGCGGGCGCCACGATGGGTGGCGGGGTTACCAGCGCGGCATTCGACTCCGATGCTCCAGCCGATGCGCCCGGGCTCGAGACCGATGCCGCTCCACCCGATCCGCCGCCCAGGGTGCCGCTCATGGCCAGCACCAGCAGCATGATCACCGCGCCCGTGAGGGCCCCGCCGGCGAACAGGGCCAGCCGGGACTTCCGTTCCGGAGTGGGCGGCGACGCCATCGGCGCAAGGCTGGCTGCGGCCCCCGGATCCGCGTGCGGCTCCGGCAGGGCCCCGGGGGATGACGCCGTGATTGGCTCCGTTGTCAGATCCGATATCGGACTCTGACATCGGCTCCCGGGGCGGGGTCTTGGACGTGGTGGGTTCCATGGATCGGGTGCAAAGACCAGCTGCGGACTTGCGGCCCACCCTAGCCGGACCGGCTCAGGCTCCCAAGGGCCGATCGGCCCAGGGGTTGCGACCCACTGCTCACAGGCCGCCGAGGCGGCCATGCCGGCGATGCCGGTCAGGGACATTCGGCACTGGTGCAGTGTGGTGGGCTGTGCGAGGGTCCTGTGCGACCTGGAGAGGTCGGCATCGATTGACCGTTAGCGGAGGGGATCGCGAGATCCGAGCCGCGTTGGCTTCGAGGGTCGATTTCTCCGGGTCGAACGGCAGGCCGAGCAAGGGGTGGAGGACGCGGTGACCGGATCGGCTCCTCGGCATCTCGTGGTGAGCGGCGACGGGCTGGTCACGTGCCCGGGGGGCACGCAGCGACCGTACGGCGACTGCTATGGGTGCGCGGCGCTGCAGGGCACCCTGGAGGGCGCGGACCTGGTGATGCTCTGCGGCCACGGTGCTCCCGCCCCGCCGTTCCACCTCCGGCAGGATCGCCTCGTGGCGCTGGTGATGGACCGTCCTCCGCTCGGGGTGGGAGTCGGCAGCAGGGTCCCCGACGAGCGCTGACGGCCCGGAGCGCTCACGATCCGGCGGCGAGCAGCGAAAGCGCCCGCGTGAGCTGGACGTCCCCCGAGGCGGCCAGCGCGGCCGGGGTCATGCCGCGCAGCGCGTCGGGCTGGAGCGGCTGGACGTTGGCCGCCAGGTCAACCGTCTGCGTGGGCGCGATTCCGTGGTGCCAGATCTGCCGCCCCGAGGGAGTCAGCCACTTCTCCGTGCCAATCTGCAGGGCCGATCCGTCGGAGAGGTCGTACTGCAGGAGTGTGGTCCCCGTGCCGAAGGTGGTGACGCCCACCACCGGCGCCCTCCCGTGGTCCATGAGCGCGCCGGCCACGATCTCGGACGCCGAGGCCGTCCCGTGGTTGACCAGCACGACCAGGGGGAGGCTGGTGGGGTGCGCGCCCGACGCCACCGGGACCGATGTCCTGTCCCCGTTGGCTGACTGCTTGATGTAGACGACCCCGGAGCCGATGAACTGGCTCGCCACCCCGACCGCCTCGTTCACATAGCCGCCCGGATCGTTCCGCAGGTCGAGCACGATGCCGGTGGCGCCGGCCCTGGTGGCGGCGTCGAGCACCGAGCGCAGAGCGTCCGATGCTCCGGTGGAGAACTGCGCGATGTTGATATCGGCCACCGTGCTGCCGGGCAGCATGGCCCAGGTCACCGCGGGCACGTCCACGCTGGCGCGCTCGATGCGCACGGTGCGCTGTGCGTCGCCTCCAGCCGGGGCGACCACCACGGTGACGGTCGTCCCGGCGGGACCCCGCAGCCGCGCGGCGATGGTTGACAGCGAGGCGCCGGTGGTGGGGGTCCCGTCGATCGAGATGATCTCGTCGCCGTGCCCCAGGCCGGCGCGCGCAGCCGGGCCGCCGGGGAAGACGCTCACGATCACCGGCTTCGTCCCGCTCATGTCGAGCACCGCGCCAATGCCCACGTAGGAGCCGGAGAGCGACGCCTGCTCGTTCGCCAGCTCGGACGGCGTCAGGAAGCTGGTGTGGCCAACGTCGCCGACGGCCTGCGTCATCCCGTCGATGGCGCCGTAGGCGACCTGGTGCCAGTCGAGGCTGGCGCTGTCGACGTAGTGCTCGCGGAGCAGGTCCCAGGCCTGGCCGACGAGCGCGTAGTCGCTGCCGCGGTTCGCGGCGGGCGCGTTTGGTCCCCATGGGACCAGGCCGGCACGGTCGGCGGCGACGCCGCCGACGAAGATGCCAATCGACAGGACCGCCGCCCCGATGGCGGGGCCCACGCGTCGGGCTGGCGGCCGGGCGGGGCGTTCCGGGTCGGGAATGGGCGGGAGTGCTGCCATGATCGGTCGCCTCGCTGCGTGTTCGGTCTGGGCGCCACGGGCGCAGCGCCGGTGAACCGGGGTGGTGTGCCGGATCGGCGGCTGCGCTAGTCGCCGGCGGCGCTGCTGGGCGCGAGCTGGGCGGCCGCTGCCTTTTCGAAGACGATGGCCCCGTCGCGCGCGTCGATCCTGATCGTGTCGCCGCCGTGGAACTCGCCGGCCAGGATGCGGCGAGCCAGCGGGTTCTCGATCTCGCGCTGGATGGCGCGGCGCAGCGGGCGCGCGCCAAAGGCCGGATCGTAGCCCTCCCTGGCGATCAGCAGGCGGGCCGCATCGGTCACCTCCAGGGCGATCTGCGCCTCTGCCAGCCGGTGCTCGACGCCGGCGACCAGGAGGCCCACGATCCGCGTCAGCTGCTCGTCGTTCAGCGGCCGGAAGACGATGATCTCGTCGACCCGGTTGAGGAACTCCGGCCGGAAGTGGTCGCGCAGCTGGAGCCGCACGGAGTCCGCCGCGGCCTCGAAGGCATCGGGCCCGCGCTCGGACGCCTCGAGGAGCGTCACCGACCCGACATTGCTGGTCATGATCACCACGGTGTTCTTGAAGTCCACCGTCCGGCCCTGGGAGTCCGTCAGGCGCCCGTCGTCGAGGAGCTGGAGCAGGACGTTGAAGACGTCCGGATGCGCCTTCTCGATCTCGTCGAAGAGCACCACCTGGTACGGGCGACGGCGGACCGCCTCCGTGAGCTGGCCCCCCTCCTCGTAGCCGACGTAGCCGGGCGGCGCTCCGACCAGGCGGGACGTCGAGAACTTCTCCATGTACTCGCTCATGTCGATGCGCACCAGGGCGTTCTCGTCGTCGAACAGGAACTCCGCCAGGGCCCGGGCCAGCTCCGTCTTGCCCACGCCGGTGGGCCCCAGGAAGATGAAGGAGCCGATGGGTCGCTTGGGGTCCTTCAGGCCCGCGCGCGCCCGGCGGATGGCGTCGCTCACCGCGGTCACCGCCTCGTCCTGGCCAATGAGCCGGTCGTGAAGCCGCTCCTCCATGCGCAGCAGCTTCTCCGTCTCGCCCTCCATGAGCCTCGACACGGGGATCCCGGTCCATCGGCTCACGACCTCGGCGATGTCGTCCGCGTCGACCTCCTCCTTGACGAGGAGCGACCCCGAGGCCTTGAGCTCTCGGAACTGCTGCTCGCCCGCGGCAAGCTGCTGCTGGAGCTCGTTGGCGCGGCCGTAGCGCAGCTCCGCGGCCTTCGCGTAGTCGGCGGCGCGTTCGGCGGCCTCGATCTCCGGGGTGAGCTTCTCCAGGGCCTCGCGGGTCTCGCGAATGGAGGCCAGGACCGCCTTCTCGCGCTCCCACTGGGCCTTCATGGCGGTGGAGCGCTCGCGCAGGTCGGCGAGCTCCGACTCGAGCGCCCCCAGGCGGGTCTTGGAGGCGTCGTCGCGCTCCTTGCGGAGCGCCTCGCGCTCGATCTCCAGCTGCATCCGGCGCCGCTCCAGCTCGTCGAGCTCGGCGGGCATGGAGTCCATCTCCACCCGCAGCCGGCTGGCGGACTCGTCGACGAGGTCGATGGCCTTGTCCGGCAGGAAGCGCCCGGTGATGTAGCGGTTGGAGAGGACCGCCGCCGCGACCAGCGCGGAGTCGGTGATGCGCACCCCGTGATGCACCTCGTAGCGCTCGCGCAGGCCGCGCAGGATGGAGATGGTGTCCTCCACCCCGGGCTGGTCCACGATGATCGGCTGGAAGCGCCGCTCCAGGGCAGCGTCCTTCTCGATGTTCTTGCGGTACTCGTCCAGGGTGGTGGCGCCAATGGCGTGCAGCTCGCCGCGGGCGAGCGCCGGCTTGAGCAGGTTGGCCGCGTCCATCGCGCCCTCGGCGGCGCCGGCGCCCACCACGGTGTGCAGCTCGTCGATGAACAGCACGATCTGGCCGGATGCGGCGGTGATCTCCTTGAGGACCGCCTTGAGCCGCTCCTCGAACTCCCCGCGGTACTTGGCCCCGGCCACCAGGGCACCCATGTCCAGGGCCACGACCTTCTTGTCACGGAGCCCCTCGGGCACGTCGCCGCGCACGATGCGCTGCGCCAGCCCCTCGACGATGGCGGTCTTGCCCACGCCCGGCTCGCCGATGAGGACCGGGTTGTTCTTGGTCCGGCGCGACAGGACCTGGATCACGCGCCGAATCTCTTCGTCCCGGCCGATCACCGGGTCCAGCAGCCCGCGGCGGGCGGCATCGGTCAGGTCGCGGCCGTACTTGTCCAGGGCCTCGTAGGTCGCCTCGGGGTTGGGGCTGGTCACGCGCTGGGAACCTCGAATCTGGGTGAGGGCATTGAGCACTGCCGCCGCGTCCACGCCGTGTGCCTGCAGGATGCGCTGCGCCGGCGAGCCGGCGCGGTCCTCGAGCATGGCGAGCAGCAGGTGCTCGGTCGAGACGTAGTCATCGTGCATCCGCTCCGCAATGGGATGCGCATCGGAGAGCACGCGACGGGCGGAGTCCGACAGGGTCAGCTGCGCCGATGTCCCCTGCACGGTGGGCAGCGTCGCCAGCTCGGCGCGCAGCGCCTCGGCGACCTGCCGCGGATCGGCACCCACCCGCTCCAGGACGGCGGGAACCACGCCATCGGGCTGGTCGACGAGCACGAGGAGGAGATGCGCGACCTCCAGCTGGGGGTTGCCGGCCTCCTCGGCACGCTGCTGCGCCTCGGCGATCGCCTCCTGGGCGCGCTGGGTGAACCGGTCGATGCGCATGGTCAGTGCGTCCTCCCGTGCTTGCGCGGATCCGCCTGGGGGTGGCGCGCCAGGACGCCCGCAACCTCCTCGCGGGTCTCGTCGTCGAGGTGGGGGAGCACGACCCTGGCCCGCACGATCAGGTCGCCACGGCCGCCCTGCTTGCCGTGGCGCGGCAGGCCCTTGCCGGCCAGGTGGATCTCCTGGCCGTTCTGGGTGTTGGGCCGGATGCGGAGCTTGACCGATCCGGTGGGGGTGGGCACCGGGACCTCCGCGCCCAGCAGCGCCTCGGCCAGGGTCAGCGGCAGCTCCGTGACGAGGGTTGCGCCGCGACGTTCGAAGCGCGGGTCCGCGGTGACGTGGATGGTGACGTACAGGTCGCCGGCACCGGAGCCGCCGGCCCCGCGGGCTCCGGCACCACGGAGCTTGATGCGGGCGCCATCGGTCACGCCCGGTGGGATGGTGACCTCGATGCGGCGGCCGTCGATGCTCACCATGCGCTTGGCGCCACGGGCGACCTCGGCCAGGGTCACGTCCGTCTCAGCGTGGGCGTCGGCCATGCGCGGCGATGCCGTGCGGGTCGCCGCGCCGCGTGCCCCGCGCCCCCCGCCCAGGTCGCCGAACTCGAAGAGACGCTCGAAGCCGCCCCCGTCGCTGCGGGTGCTGGTGGCGCCGGACCCGCCCATGTCGAAGGCGCCGCCGCCGCCGCCTTCGCCAAAGAAGGCGCGGAAGAAGTCGGAGAAGCCGCTCATCTCCTCGGGGGAGACGCGGCGATAGGTGTAGCCGCCCTGGCCGCCGGGGCCGCCGGCCCCGAACCCGGCGAAGGGTCCGCCGGCGCCACCCGGCCAGGCGCCGCCGCCGGCCTGCTCGTACGCCTGCCAGTTGCTGCCCAGCTCGTCATAGCGCTTGCGCTTGTCCGGGTCGGAGAGGACGGCGTGGGCCTCGTTGGCCTCCTTGAACTTCGCCTCCGCCGCGGCGTCGCCGGGATTGCGGTCCGGATGGAGCTGGCGTGCCAGGCGGCGATAGGCCTTCTTGATCTCGGCCTGTGTCGCCGTCTTGGGCACGCCCAGGACCTGGTAGTAGTCCTTGTACTCCATGGAGCCGTCCGGGGATCCTCAGGCGGTGGTCGCCGGAGGCTGGTCGACGGGGTGGTTGGGCGAGACGGGCACGCCCTTCTCCGCGGCCACCCGGCGGCGGGCCGGTCGGCGCACCGCGGCCTTCTGGCGCGCGGCACGCTCCGACTTGATGCGCGAGGCCGAGCGCGGATGCTCGATCAGGGCCTCCGCCAGGACCTCGTCCATGGACTCCACCGGGATGATCCGCAGCTGCTTGCGGACCTCGTCGGGCACATCCACCAGGTCCTTCTCGTTGCGCCGCGGAATGAGGACCGTCTTCACGCCGGCGAGATGCGCGGCGAGGAGCTTGGACTTCAGCCCGCCAATGGGCAGGACCCGACCGCGGAGGGTGATCTCCCCGGTCATCGCCAGGTCGCGGCGCACCGGCTTGCCGGTGAGCAGGCTGGCGACCGCGGTGGCCATGGTGACGCCCGCGGACGGACCGTCCTTGGGCGTCGCGCCGGCCGGCACGTGGATGTGGATCGTCTCCTTGCCGAACGAGTCGGGGTCGATCCCCAGCTCCCGGGCCCGGGCCCGGATGTAGGACAGCCCGGCTCGGGCCGACTCCTGCATCACGTTGCCCAGCTGGCCGGTCAGGATGATCTCGTCCTTGCCGTCCATGCGCGTCGACTCGATCTGGACGATGTCGCCGCCCGCGTCGGAGACGACGAGGCCGGTGGCCATCCCGATCTGGTCCTCGTTGTCGAGCTCGCCGTAGTCGAAGCGGGCCGGGCCCAGGTAGTCCTCGAGCTCGGCGGGCTTGACGGTGACCGTGACGGAGCTGTCGTCCGCCACGCGCCGTGCGATCTTGCGGGCCACGTTGGCGATCTCGCGCTCCAGGTTCCGGACCCCGGCCTCCTTGGTGAAGGCCTGGATGAGCCGGACCAGCGTGGGCTCCTCGAACGAGAGCTGCTCGCTCGTGAGGCCGTGGGCTTCGAGCTGCTTGGGCACCAGGAACCGCTGGGCGATACGCAGCTTCTCCAGCTGGGTGTAGCCGGGGAGCTGGATCACCTCCATCCGGTCGCGCAGGGCCGGCGGGATGGTGTCGAGCATGTTGGCGGTGGCGATGAACAGGACCTTGGACAGGTCGAACGGCACCTCCAGGTAGTTGTCCTGGAAGCTGAAGTTCTGCTCGGGGTCCAGCACCTCCAGCAGCGCCGATGACGGGTCGCCGCGGAAGTCCATGCCCACCTTGTCGATCTCGTCGAGCATGAAGACCGGGTTCGCGGTGCCGGCGGTCTTGATGTTCTGGATCACCCGGCCCGGCAGGGCGCCGATGTACGTGCGCCGATGGCCGCGGATCTCCGCCTCGTCGTGGATGCCGCCCAGGCTCATGCGCACGAACTTGCGGCCCATGGCGCGGGCGATGCTCCGCCCCAGCGAGGTCTTGCCCACGCCGGGCGGGCCCACGAAGAGCAGGATAGGGCTGCGGATCTTCTCCGCCAGCTTACGGACCGCCATGTACTCGACAATCCGCTCCTTGGGCTTCTCCAGGCCGTAGTGGTCCTCGTTGAGGACCTTCTCCGCCTCGGTGAGGTTGAGGTTGTCGTCGCTGAAGGTGCCCCACGGCAGGCTGACCAGCCAGTCCACGTAGGTCCGGATGACGCCCTGCTCGGGCGAGGCGGACGGAATGCGCGAGAGGCGGTCCACCTCCTTGATGGCCTTCTCCTTGACCTCGTCGGGCATGGCGGAGGCCTCCACCTTCTCGCGGAGCTCGTTTGCCTCCGCGACGGATGGATCGTCCTCGCCCAGCTCCTTCTGGATGGCCTTGAGCTGCTCGCGGAGGATGTACTCGCGCTGGGTCTTGTCCATCTCGGACTTGACCTCGCTCTGGATGCGGCCCTTGAGCTCGAGGACCTCGATCTGCTTGGCCAGGAACTGGCTGACCATCCGCAGCCGGTCCGGCACGTCGATGGTCTCGAGCAGCTGCTGGCGCTGCTCCGTGCTCATCTCCGGGCTGTAGGCGACCATGTCGGCCAGCAGGCCGCCGTCGCTGATGTTGCGCGCGGCGACCGCCACCTCCGGCGGCACGGATGCCCCCGAGGTGACGTACTGCTCGATCTGGCCCTGGACCGATGCCATGAGGGCCTCGACCTCCAGGGTCTTGGGATGCTCGTCCTCGATGAGCTGCACCCGCGCCTCGAGGTGCGGGTCCACCTGGACCAGGTCGAGCAGCCGAATGCGCTTCTGCCCCTGGACGATGGCACGGATGGTCCCGTCCTGGAGGCGGATCACCTGCGCGATCTTGGCCAGGGTGCCAATGGCGTGGAGCTCCTCCACGCTGTCGACCTCCTCCGTCTCCGAGCTGCGCTGGGTGATGAGCGCGATGGGCATGCTGGAGCGGACGGCCTGGTCGAGCGCCTTGACGCTGCGGTCGCGGCCGACCTGCAGCGGCACGATCATCTCCGGGAAGATGACGGTGTCCCGCAGGGCCACCAGCGGCAGCACCTGGATCTGCTCGACGCCTGCGACCTCGGGGTCGCGGTTCTCGGATTCCATGAATTACTGGTCCCTTCGCTCGAGGTCGCCCTGCTCCGGCAGGTCGCCCTCGACATATCGCTCGACATCAGCCTCATCGAACAGGTCATAGACGCGAATCTTGCCGAGCGCCTCGAGCTGCAGGATGACCTTGACGCCCGCCAGGTTGACCCCCTGGCGCTGGGTCAGGAAACGGATGATACGCACCCGCCGGATATCGGCCTCCGAATAGAGCCGGAGGTTGTTGCGCCGATGCGGACAGAGGAGGCCCTCCTCCTCGTAGATCCGCAGTGTGCGCGGATGCACGCTCGCCAGCTCGGCGGCGATGCTGATGAAGTACCGCGGCCGCTGCGGATCGCGCCAGGTGCTCACCCGACGTGCCGTGCCGGCAGGCGGCGTGCCGGCCCGGGCAGCAGGCCCGGACCGGCGCTCAGGTGGCGTGGAGCGGCGCGGAGCGCTGAGCTCACGCGGTCTCCGAACCATTGTCGGTGGCCGGCGTGACGCTGACGGGCTCCGACTCGCCGGCACGGATCTGGATCTGACGCGGCTTGACCTCCTCCGCCTTGGGGATGCGCAGGGTCAGCAGGCCGTGCTGGAACGTCGCCTCCGTCTTGTCGCCCTCGACCCGGACCGGAAGCTGGAGCTGCCGGCTGAAGGAGCCAAAACGGCGCTCACGGTACAGGTACTGGTCGCGCGTGACCTCCTCGTCGGCCTTGAACTCGCCGCGGATGACGAGCGTCTGGCCGGTGAGCGTGATGTCGACGTCCTTGGGGTCGATGCCCGGGAGCGCCGCGGTCACCACGATGTGGTCAGGCGTCTGGTGGACGTCCAGGGCCGGCGTGACCGTCTCGCCCTCGACGGAGCGCCACGTGAGCGGGGAGACGAAGGAGTCCTCGAAGAGACGGTCCATCGCCTGCCGCAGGGTGATCATGTCACTGAACGGATCGAATCGTGTCAGGTTTGCCATCGTTGCTTCTTTCCTCGAACCTTCTGCACGCGGAACGCGTGTCGCACTGCGTGTAGGTGGTGCGCGGCGCTACCCTAAACTCCTACCAATAGGGTTGTCAAGGGTTCTCCTGTGCTCACTGCCGGGATGCCGATGGCGACGCCTCAGCGGGCGAGGCGCCGGCGCAGGCTCTCGAGCCGATGGCGAGCGCGACCCCGCTCCCGGGGCGGCAGCCGCCGGCCGCCGTAGCGCACGAGCTGGTAGGCAATCGCCAGCCGCCCGAAGGCGCTGTCCGCGAGGCCCTCGGCGGCGACGCGCCGCGCGTGCGCGGCGGGAGACTCGCTGGCACGGCGCGACCAGCGCCCGTCGCGCTGCAGCGCCTCGAGGGCAGCGAGGTAGGCGTCCTGCGGATCCGACAGGTTCCTGCGCCGGCGCCCGCGGCGGGCGGCCGCCGGCGGCGCCGGCGGCTCCTCCGGCGGGATGACGATGCTGCGCTCCTCGAAGTCGGTCGCATCGGCGAGGGCGAGCATCCGCCGCTCCTGGAAGCGCAGGTAGATGATCAGGCCCAGGACGAAGAGCTCGATGAGCGCCAGGACGACGACGACCACGATCACCACGATGGTCGGGATGGGGGTGCTGGCCGGGAGCGGGTCGCCGCCGAGGCTGGGCAGCGTCAGGTGCGGAAGGTCGATCTGCTTGGGGAGCAGGGGCCGCAGCAGCTCCGTCGCGGCCGCGATCAGGACGATGAGCGGGGTCGTCACCAGGATCGCGAGCAGGAAGAGCAGGCGCAGGGGACCGAAGATCGCGGCTGCCAGCGCCGCGAGGGGTACGCCCATGAGGGCGGCGGCCGGGATGCCGATCACCAGCGAGGCCAGGCTGATGCCGGCCACCAGGGCCAGCCAGGCGCGGCTCTGGCGCCAGTCGCTGCCGGTCGTGACCCGCACCTCCTCGAGCCGCGCCAGGCCCAGGGCCGCGAACGCGCTCGCCGCGAAGACCATGGTGCTCACGAAGGCCGTGGCGGTGAAGGCGGAACGCAGCGCGCCGCTGCTGGCCAGGCTGCCCACCAGCCACGGAACGGCGAGCCCCGGGACGGCGAAGCGCAGGAGGCGATCGCCGACCTCCTCATCATCATCGGAGGATGCATGCAGCCCGCCGCGGATCACCGCCACGGCGGCAATCCAGCCGGGGATGTGCAGGCCCGCGGCGATCCCCGCGTGCCCGTCGACGAGGGCGATGCGCACCGCGGGATCCAGGAACCAGCCCGCGGCGCCGCCGGCCAGCGCGAGCAGCGGCAGGCCGGCTGCCTCGACCACGGGGGTCCGCCAGTACCGGCGCCGGGCCCAGGCCATGCCCGTCCCCGCCAGGAGGGCGAGCTCCAGCACGCCGATCCGCGGCTGCTCCCCGGTCGTGACCTGCAGCGCGGCGTAGACGACCGAGAGCCAGCCGCCCTCCGCCAGGGCCTGGAAGACGGGGACCAGCCTAGCCGGCCAGGACGAGCGCATCGGCGGTCCTCCAGTCCGGATCCACGGTCCCCACCCGGGCCCGGATCCCGACATGGCGCGCGGCGGCGGCGTGCAGCTCGGCACCGGGCCCCATGCACACCACCTCGACGCCGTAGCCGCTGCGCGCCAGCCGGCGGACGGCCGGCAGCCAGGCACGCGGGTCGCGCGCGGTGAGGGCCAGGATGGTGGTGCCCGCCGGGACGCGCCGGGTAAGCCAGGTCAGCAGCCGCCCGTAGGGACCCGAGCTGACCGGCCCGATGCGCGCGAGCAGCGCCCCCACGCGCGTCACCTGGCCCGCGGCCGCGTCCGGGGCCAGGTACGCCGTGGTCTGCACCGTCCCGGTGAACGAGGCGGCGGCGATCCCGCACGAGGCGCCGTCGGCGAGCAGGCGCCGGGCCAGCGACCCGGCCGCCACGCACAGCGACTCGAACGCGTCGTCGTCGTACGTCATCTGCCAGTGCGGCCCCTCGATGGTCTGGACGTCCAGGGCGATGAGCACCTCGCGCCCGCGCGCCGGCTCGTAGCGCCGGCTCACCGGCTCGCCCAGGCGGGCGGTGGCTCGCCAGTGGATGCGTCGCAGCGAGTCGCCGGCCTGGAAGGGTCGCACGCCGCCGAACAGGGCCGGATCGTGGACGAGCCCCTGGCGGGCTCGCCGGTCGCCGATGGGCGCCAGGTCGTGGCCCGCGCTTCGGACCGGCGCGGTGCGCGGGCTGATCACCAGCGAATCGACGTCATCGGTCTCGGACTCCGCCGCGTCGCGTCCCAGGATGTCGCGGATGCGCATCCGGAACGGCCCGAACTCGAAGCTGCCGCGCCGCTCGGCGTCCACGTGGAAGTGCCTGACCACGCGCTCGTACCAGGTCAGCGACCACGCGTTGAAGAGGATCCGGCGCCCGTGGCGCTCCTGGTCGCGGTCGAGCTGCGGCTGCTCGCGGATGGTGACGCCATCGGTCACCAGGTCGTCCACCGCCACCCAGGGCAGCGGCAGCGGCTTGCGGTTCCAGATGGTGATGTCCAGCGGGATCGCGTCGCCCACCACCGCCCGGCTCGCGCCGAGCGTCCGGCCATAGACCACGCGATTGACGCCGTAGCGAGTCCACAGGCGGGTCAGGGTCCCGTAGACGAGGGTGATCGCCGCTACCAGCAGCAGGCCGGGCACGCCGGCGAGCGCGCCGATGACGGCGAAGGCGATCGAGAGAGCGACCCAGGTGCTCACGCTCGTCAGGCGCCCGCCGACGCCTCCTCCGCGAGCGGGACCGGCACCTCGGCCAGCACGTCGTCGACCACCGCCGGCACGGTCGCCCCGCGCAGCTCACGGTCGACGTCGAGGAGGAGGCGGTGGTCCAGGACGGCGTGGGCGACGGCCCGCACGTCGTCCGGAAGGGCGAAGTCGCGGCCGCCAAGGAACGCCCAGCCCTGGGCCGCGCGATAGAGCGCCACCGACGAGCGCGGGCTGGCGCCCAACCGCAGGTCGGGATGGCCGCGGGTGGCCCGCACCAGCTCGACGAGATAGCGTTCCACGTCGTCGCTGACGCGGATGGCGCGGGTCGCCTCGCGCAGCGCCACCACCTCGGCGGCGCCGGCAACGGCGGGGACGTCGTCGAGCGGCTCCGTGGCATCGCGGTAGCGCCGCGCGATGCGGCGCTCGTCATCGGCCTCCGGATAGCCCAGGTGGATGCGGACCAGGAAGCGGTCGAGCTGCGCCTCGGGGAGCGAGAACGTCCCTTCCAGCTCGATGGGGTTCTGGGTGGCGAGCACCACGAACGGATCCGGCAGGGGGCGGGTCTCGCCCTCCGCGGAGACCTGCCGCTCCTGCATGGCCTCCAGCAGGGACGACTGGGTTCGCGGCGTGGCGCGGTTGATCTCGTCCACGAGCAGGATGTTGGTGAAGACCGGGCCCGGGACGAAGCGGAAGGTCCCGTTCTCCAGGATGGAGCTGCCGGTCACATCGGTGGGAAGCAGGTCCGGCGTGCCCTGGACGCGCCCGAACTCGAGGGACAGCGCGCGGGCCACCGCGCGGGCCAGCAGGGTCTTGCCCACGCCGGGAACGTCCTCGAGGAGGGCATGGCCGTCGGCCAGGAGCGCGATCGCCAGGAGCCGAAGCGGGCCGCTGGCGCCGACCACCGCGGCACCCACCGCCTCGTCGAGGGCGGAGAAGAAGCGGGCCCCGTCCGGTGGGCGATCTGTCATGTCAACAGGTACTCACCGCGGCACGCTGGCGTTCACGATGCGCCAGCTCCGGCCGCCCAAATCTATCCCGCCGGGGAGTGGCGCCGGGCTGGCGCGCAGGTCGAAGGTGAGGACCGTCTGCTGCGGCACCGGCACCAGCTCCGTCCCGGAGATGAAGCCGAGGAACGTGGACGGACGCCGCTCGAAGGTGACGACCTGGGCGACGGCCGTGGCGGTCCGGTCGTCCTGCGCGGTGACCGTGATGCGCAGGTTGCCCAGCAGGGTGACCGGGCTGCTGCACGACGCCCCGGCGCTCGCCTGGCAGCGGGCCACGAGGACCCCGAGCGCGTCGAGCGCCGCGGCGCTCACCGCGACGCGGTTGGTGGTGATCCCGTCCGGCAGGGACCCGGCGGCGGGCAGGTCCGCCCAGCGGGACTCGAACCGGTCGAGCACGGCAGCCGGCGTGGCAGCCTGGCCGCCCACCAGCCAGAAGCCCGTGCCCCAGACGAGCAGCGGAAGGCCCAGCCAGGCCATGGCCGCGGCCGGCGATCCGACCGGGGTGGGCCCGACGGCGCCGGCCTGCGCGCGCGCCCGGTGGTAGGCGACGGCCGCCTGGACCGTCCAGACCACGAGGAAGGCGCATCCGGCCAGGAAGGGGATCACGTAGGCGGTGGTCTCCACCAGGCCGATGACCAGCCAGGCCACGAGAAGCGCCCCCAGCAGCTCCGCGACGAGCCACGCGACGGCTGCGCGCGGCCGCCCGAGAGCCAGATCGCCCAGGCCCCACGCGATGAGCGCGCGGCGCAGGACGTGCCCGGGTAGGGCGATGCCTGCGCGCGGCGCCGCGGTCACTCCCCGATGAGCAGGGCGCGGAGCTCCGCCTCCCGTCGCGAGGAGGTGACGGCCAGGACCCGGTCGCCGTTGAGCAGGCGCGTGTCCGGGCGGGTTGCAATGGCGCGATCGTCGCGCAGCAGCACGGCGATGGCGCTTCCCTCGGGGAGGGTCACCTCCCGCAGCTCACGGCCGATCACCGGCGAGTCCGCGTCGAGCTGCGCCTCGACGATCTGGAGCTCGCCGCCGCCCAGCTCGGCGAGGTGCAGCAGATCGTGCACCGGGATCTCGTGCTCGATGACGCCCAAAATGGTGCGGATGGGGCTCACCGTCTCGTCGATGGCCAGCTCACGGAAGAGCTTCTCGTGCTCCGGGTTGTTCACGCGCGCGATGGAGCGCGGCACGTTGAAGCGCATCTTGGCGATCTGGCACGCGGCGAGGTTGACGCCGTCGTCCCCGGTGACCGCGGCGATGACGTCGGCGCGCGCCATCCCGGCCTCCGCCTGGTAGCGTCCCTCGCAGCCGTCGTTGGCGACCACGATGCTGCCCAGATCGTCCGCGATCTGGCGGGCGCGCGAAGGATCCTTCTCGATGACCACGACCTCGTGGCCCGCGGTGAGGAGCTCACGGGTCAGGTAGTAGCCGACATTCCCGCCGCCGATGACGACCACGTACATTGGGTCAGCCCTCCTCGCCGCGCTCGCCCGGCGCGGGGGCGATGGGATGGAGCGCGCCCTCGTCGTCGATGGCGGCCCGTGCGATGGCGTCGGCCTGGCTGCCCGGGGAGGGTGCGCCGCGGATGGGCTCCGCGGTGGGCGCCGCGACGGCCCCGCCGGTCGCCTCGGGACCCTGGGTCGCGGCCTGGATCAGGCCGTCCGAGAGCAGGACGGTGCGGCAGATGGTCTCGAGCCCCAGCGATCGGTACGCCTCGGCGCGCACCGGGTCGTTGATCTTGGCCAGCACCCGGGGCACGCCAAAGACGTGCTTGCCGATCTGCGCGGCCAGCGCGTTGCGGTTGTCGCCCTCGGTGAGGGCCATGAACAGGTCCGCCAGCTCCGCCTCGGCTTCGCGCAGGACGTCCTCGTCCGTGCCGCTGCCGCGGACGGTCACACCCCCGAAGTTCGACGGCAGCCGCAGGAAGGCACGCTGGTCGACGTCGATGACGGTGACGTTCTCTCCGAGCTTGTCCAGCTCGGTGGCGGTCCGCGCTCCCACGCGGCCGCAGCCAACGATCAGTATCTTCATGGCGTTCGCGCCAGGTCCTCCGTCTCCACGCGCAGGCACCACACCGGCGCGGTCGAGTTGCGCATCACGTAGGGCACCGTGCGGCCGGCATCCCAGGCTCCCCCGAATCGCTTCTTATAGCGTAGTCCCATCACGATCAGATCGGCCCCCCACTCCACGGCCTCGTCGACGATGGCCGCGCCGGCGGCGCGCGCCTGCACCACGCCCGTCCGCACGCCCACCTCGTGCTCGGTCAGGAATATCTCCGCCCGGCCCAGCACCTCGTCCGCGAAGGCCACCGCCTGGGGATCCTCTGCGTCCAGCTGGTGGTCGAACGGCACCTCGATGACGTGCAGCAGGCTGACCTCGCCGGGCAACCCGGCGAGGAGCATCGTGGCGAGGCGGAGCGCGGGCTCATCGGCTTCCGTGCCGGCCATCGGGACCAGGATGCGCTGGAACTGGAGCAGGGGCGGCTGCTTCTCGGGTCTGCGGCGGAAGACCATTGCTCGTATCGTAGCCGCCGGCTAGCCGGCTGGCACCCCCATCGCGGCCGCTCGACGGAGGCTCATCGGCCCCAGGTCAGCCGATCGCGCAGGCGTTGCGGCAGGTTGGCGTCGCGCATGAGGAGCTGCGTGCGCGCGATGTCGTACGCGACGCGGTGAAACTCCACGGTCGCATCGTGGTCGTTCAGGATCATGTAGGCGCTGGCCGGGATGCCGTCGCGTGGCTGGCCGACGCTTCCCGGGTTGATGAGCGCGCGCCGCGCGTCGAGCGGGATCGGGTCGCCCGGGATTGCCGGGAGCATGTCGACCCGGCCGCCATCGGCCCGGAAGATGATGGGTAGGTGGGTGTGGCCGAAGATGCACAGCCAGGTCTCGAAGGAGGCCAGGTTGGCGGCCGCCACCGACGGCGAGGTGATGTACTCCCAGATCGGGTCGCGCGGCGAGCCGTGGACGGCGGTCAGGTCCCCGCTGACCCGCACCTCGGGCAGGGCCGCCAGGTAGGCCCTGGCGTTCGCGTCCAGCTGGGCCCGGGTCCACTCGATGGCAGCGCGGGCATCCGAGTTGAAGTCCTCCGCGGTGATGCTGCCGATGGCGGCGGCATCGTGGTTGCCCAGCACGGAGCGAGCCCCCATCTCCTGGAGCGCGCGAATCACCTCGTTCGGCTGTGGACCGTAGCCCACCGTGTCGCCCAGGACCCAGACCTCGTCCACCTCGGGCAGGTCCGCGCGCACGGCCTCGAGGGCCGCGAGGTTGCCGTGGATGTCCGAAAGGACGGCGATGCGCATGGGCCGAACGAGTATAGCGACGAGGGCAGGCGCCGCCGAGGCAGCGGTCCGGGAGGATTTCAGGGGAGCGGATGGCGGCCCGGCTGGCCGGGCCGGCGAGGGTACTGCGCCGGCGTCGGTCGTTCCTTCGCGGCCTCGACGAACGTATGGTTTCCCAGCGGGCCGTCGCCACCCCCAAGGGCAGCCGCGACCGTCGGCGGTCCGCCGCCCAGGATCGCGAGGGCTCGCGCGCCGGCTCGCACCTCGCCGTCGTCGGCCGCCAGGGGACCCTTCCAGGCGATCAGTGCGCCGCCGATCGCCAGGAGGGGCATCGCCAGCTCCACGAGGACCGGCAGCGGGGCGCAGGCCCGCGCGGTGACCAGCTGCGCGCGCTCCCGGTATCGCGGGTCGCGGCCCAGGGATTCCGCACGCTCGCCAGCGACCGTCACCCGGGCGAGCTCCAGGGCGGCGGCCGTCTCTCGCAGGAACGCGGCCTTCCTGCCCACGGAGTCGACGAGGACCCATGCCACGTCCGGGCGCGCGATGGCCAGCGGGATGCCGGGTACGCCGCCGCCCGATCCCAGGTCGACGGCCTGTCGCGGCGCCAGCCGGTCCAGGAGCGGAAGGGCGGCGAGCGCGTCCAGCAGGTGCAGGCGGGCGACGCTCTCGGGCTCGACGACCCGCGTCAGGTTCATGCGCTCGTTCCCCGCCAGCAGGAGGGCCACGTAGCGCTCGAGCCGGTCCAGGGCGCCGGGGGGCAGGGCGAGCGTTGGACCGGGGACGGCGGCGAGGTCCCGCTCCAGGGCGGCGCGTGCCCGGGCGGCGGCGGTCGTCGGTTCGGCTCCGGACATGGAAATGCTCCCGCAGGTGGCGTTTCAGTCTTCCCGGTCGTCGACGGTGGGTGAGGCCGGCTTTCGCATCGGCTCCGACGACGCCCGGTTACCGTACTCGGCCACCGGTGGAAGCAGGACCGCCATCCTCCCCCATCGAGCGCAGCGCGACAACCCGGGTTTTCCACATTCGGGGGTGAGCCATCCACGAATGTGGATAAGTCGTCCCGGGGTATACTCTGAACCCGATGGCGCCGAACGCCCTCGTGGCAGGTATGAACCGGGAATCGTGGCGGCGACACTGACCGACGCGACGCTGCCGCGCTTCGCGCACGCCAGCGAGGCGGAGTTCGCCCGGATCCTCGACTTCTACCGCATGACGTGGCGGTACGAGCCGGACGTCTTTCCCATCAAGTGGAACCCGAGCGGTGCCGTCACGGAGTCGTTCGCCCCGGACTTCTACCTGCCGGAACTGGACCTGTACGTGGAGCTGACCACCCTGAAGCAGTCCCTGGTGCGCAAGAAGAACCGGAAGCTGCGCTCGATGCGGCTGCTGTACCCCGAGGTGCGCGTCAAGCTGCTGTACGCTCGCGACTTCAAGGCCCTCATGATCAAGTACGGACGGCACGACTTCATGGCCAAGGTCTTCGACGCCAACCTGCACAACGGCACGGGACCAATGACGCCCCCTCCGCATCCCCCGGCGCGGGTCGCGGAGCCGGCGGCATGACGATTCACGATGACGTCTTGGAGGTGCTGCTCACCGAGGACCAGCTGAAGGCCCGCATCGCGGAGCTGGGTCGCGAGCTGGCGGCCGACTACGCGGAGCGCCAGCCGGTGCTCGTGTCCGTGCTCAAGGGGTCCATCGTCTTCCTCGCCGATCTGGTGCGAGCCATGGAGATCCCGCTCTCGGTGGACCTGATGGAGCTGTCGAGCTACGGGGCCAGCACCGAGTCGAGCGGCCAGGTCCGCATCCTCAAGGACCTGTCCGGGTCGATCAAGGACCGCGACGTCATCGTGGTCGAGGACATCATCGACACCGGGCTGACGCTCAACTACCTGCTCCGTTACCTGCACGACCGGGGTCCGGCCTCCGTGCGCATCTGCTGCCTGCTCGACAAGCCCGCCCGCCGACTGGCGGACATCGACATCGACTACCGCGGCTTCACCGTCCCCGACCGCTTCGTGGTCGGCTATGGGCTGGACTTCGACGAGCGGTACCGGAACCTGCCGTACGTCGGCGTCCTGCGTCCATCGGTCTACGGCGGAGCAGAGCCGGAGTCGTAGCCCATGCCCGAGGGGACTCGGCGCTTCCGCCTCTTCATCCTGCTCGGCAGCCTGCTGATGATCGCGTCCGGCTTCCTGCCGTGGTGGCACGCGGGCGGCGGCACGGTGAGCGGCGTCCACCTCCCCGCGGCAACCGGCCTGGGCCTGGAAGGCGTGGGGCTGCTCATCTACGCGACGGCCATTGGCTCGCTCGTGCTGCTCGACATCGGCTACATGCGCGGGCGCTGGGGATTCGCGCTCGACACGCCCCTGGTCTACCTGTTCCTGGGCCTGGTGGCCGCCGGGGCGCTCCTGTACCAGGGCTGGCAGCTGTGGTCGGTGGGCTACCTCCCGCTCCCGCAGCGCTCGCCCGGGCTGGCGATGGCCGCGGTGGGCATCGCGACCCTGCTGTACGGCGCCGGCACCGGCTTCGGCACGCGTCGCGCCTGGTAGGTTCAGCGCGCGGCGGGCAGGACCAGCGGGCTGATGAACAGCCAGCCCACGATGACCAGCACGATGATCGCGGCCAGTATCAGCATGGGGCGCACGTCGGGGCGGTAGTCACGCGGGGGACGGGGTGGCGGTGCCATGGGTCCTCCGGCCGTGCGTCAGATCTCGCCCAGGTAGGCCTGTCGGACCTGCTCGTTGGCGGCCAGGTTCTTCGCGGAATCCGAAAGGATGATCGTGCCGGTCTGCAGCACATAGCCGCGGTGGGCCACGTTGAGGGCCATGAGCGCGTTCTGCTCCACCAGCAGGACCGTCGTGCCCTGGCTGTTGATGTCGGTGATGATCCGGAAGATCTGCTCGGTGAGCAGAGGCGAGAGGCCCATGGACGGCTCGTCCAGGAGGAGCACCTTGGGACGGGCCATGAGCGCCCGGCCGATGGCGAGCATCTGCTGCTCCCCGCCGGACATGGTGCCGGCCTTCTGGGTGCGCCGCTCCCGGAGCCGCGGGAAGAGATCGTACACGCGGGCGACGTCGTCCTCGATGGGCTCGTTGCCGCGGCTGAAGGCCCCCATCTGGAGGTTCTCGTAGACGCTCATCCGGCTGAAGACCCGCCGTCCCTCCGGGGCATGCGCGACCCCGAGCTTCACGACCTCGTGGGCCGGGAGGGCCTGGATCTCCTTGCCGCGCAGCCTCACCGTGCCGATGCGCGGCTTGTGCGTGCCGCTGATGGCCCGCAGGGTGGTGGACTTGCCGGCGCCGTTCGAGCCGATGAGGGTCACGACCTCGCCGCCGTTGACGTGCAGGGTCACGCCCTTGAGCGCCTCGATGTTCCCGTAGAAGACGTGCAGGTTGTCGAGCTCGAGGAGCGGCTGCTCGCGCGGATTCCCGCCCGGATCTGCGGCTGCGGCCGCGGCCTGCGTGTCGGGTGCGGTGGCTGGCTGGCTGGTCATTGGCCCGTCGCCTGCTTGCCCAGGTAGGCCTCCACGACCCGCGGGTTGGCGCGGATCTCCTGGGGGTCGCCCTCCGCGATCTTCTCGCCGTAGTCGAGGACCGTGATTCTCTCGCTGACGCCCATCACCACCTTCATGTCGTGCTCGATGAGGAGGATGGAGAGGCCCAGCCGCTCGCGCAACTGAGAGATCAGCTCTGTCGTGCGGCCCGTCTCCGCCGGGTTCATGCCGGCGGTGGGCTCGTCGAGGAGCAGGAGCTTGGGTTCGCTGGCCAGGGCCCGTGCGATCTCCAGGCGTCGCTGGTCGCCGTACGGCAGGTTTCGCGCCCACTCCTCCTCGTAGCGGTGCGGAAGGCCCACGATGTCGAGCAGCTCACGGGCGCGGTCCCTGGTCGCCGTCTCCTCCGTCCTGGTGGCCGGGGTGCGCAGCACGCTGTTCCACCAGTGGGCGTGCATCCGCACGTGCCGGCCGACCATGACGTTCTCCAGGGTCGTCATGTCGCCGAAGAGACGGATGTTCTGGAACGTGCGCGCCACGCCCAGCTCCACGATCTCGTGCGGCGTGAGGCCCACGAGGCTCGACCCGTCGAAGACGATGTCGCCGCTCGTGGGCTCCAGCATCCCGGTGAGCTGGTTGAAGAAGGTCGTCTTGCCCGCGCCGTTGGGTCCGATGAGGGACACGATCCCGCGCCGCGGAATGGCGAAGTCGACGTCCTTGTTGGCCACCAGGCCGCCGAAGCGCATGGTCACCTTGGAGGCGACGAGGATGTCGTCGACCGTCTGCGCCGCGTCGCTCGTCTGCACCGCCGCGGTCATGACGTGTCTCCCAGCTGCGTGGACACGGCGCCTGTCTCCAGCACAAGTCCGGACGGCGTCTTCTCCATCGAGGGCGGCCGGCGCTCGCCGGGGGTGTTGGCCCCGGGTCCTCCGCCGCCATCGGTTCCTTCCGTGTCGCTCGCGCCCTCCTCGTCACGGAGCTCGGCGCGGCGGCTGCGGTTGGGGATCAGGCCCTCCGGACGGAAGAGCATCATCGCCACCAGGACCGCGCCGAAGATGAGCAGCTGGTACTCCGCGAACTCTCGCAGCAGGCCCGGCAGGCCCACCAGCATGAAGGCGCCCACGATGACGCCGGTGATGCTGCCCATGCCTCCCAGGATGATGAGGGCCAGCGCGTTGATGCTGATCTGGATGTCGAGGTTCTGGGGGAACACCACGCCGATCTTGGCTGCATAGAACGCCCCTGCGACGCTGCCGAAGACCGCGCCCATGGAGAAGGCCATGAGCTTGTAGACGGTGGTGTTGACGCCCGTCGCCTCGGCCACCGTCTCGTCTTCACGCATGGCCGTCCAGGCACGGCCCACCCGTGAATGCTGGAAGCTCCAGGCCACGATGGCGGCAAGGATGCAGGCGATCAGGATGGGGTAGTACACGTCGGGCGGGTTCCGGAACTTGAAGCCGAACAGCTCCGGCGCGGGGATCTGCTGGATGCCCTGGGCGCCGCCGACGTACGGGGTCATCCAGTCCGACAGGAAGATGATCCTCGCGATCTCGCCGAAGCCAAGGGTCACGATGGCCAGGTAGTCGCCGCGCAGCCGCAGGACCGGTGCGCCGATGATGATGCCCGTCAGCCCGCCGATGACCATGACGATGGGCACCGCCAGCCAGAAGTTGAGCTGCGGGTGGAAGGCCGGCGAGGCGGGGGAGGTCAGGACCGCGATGGAGTAGATCCCCAGGGCGTAGAACGCCACGTAGCCCAGGTCCAGCAGGCCGGCGAAGCCGACGACGATGTTGAGGCCCAGGCCCAGCAGGACGAAGAGGCCGACGTTGGTGATGACGTCGGAGAGGAACACGCCCAGGATCCGGGGCAGGACCAGCACCACCGCGGCCAGCACGAGGAACGCCACCACCTTGGTGGTCTGGCGGCTCGCGTTGGGGAGAGCGGCATAGCGAGTGCGCGCCTGCTGACCGCGGAGCATCCAGCCGGCCACCAGTGCCGCCGTTATGGCGAAAAGCACCACCGCGCCGGGGACCGTGAGCCCGTCGCCCTTGTAGAGGAAGCCGGAGAACCATTTCAGCGGCAGGTTGCGCAGGATCTGGGTCACGAACGTGTTCATGATCCCGAAGAGGAGGACGACCATGACGCCCCAGACGAGCGCGCGCCGGGCCACCCGCTGGAGGAGGTGGAGGCTGGCGGCCACGGTGCCCACCAGGAGGCCGCCGCCGATCTGGACCACGGTACCCAGGGCGGCATCCTGGAAGAAGCGCAGGTCGTTGACCAGCTTGGGTGTGGCGTGGATGAGCATGCCGTTCGGCTTGAGGCCCAGGATGAAGAAGCACAGCACCGTCAGCGTGGCACCGCTGGCCGCGCCCGCGATGGCCCCGGCCATGAGCGCCTGCGCCGGGGTCGGGCGGCCCAGGCCCCCCGCCAGGAGCGGGCGCGCCGCCCAGTAGCCGGCGATGACGATCCCCGTCAGGGGCAGGGTCTCGCCCAGCGACAGGATGTCGGTCAGGATCGGCCGGTTCTGGAAGCTGTCGACCAGGCCCACCAGCGACATGTGCCAGACGGCCAGGCCGGCGACGATCCCAACCCAAGCTGCGCGCGTGGCGAATCGTCTGGTCATCTAGACGTTCTCCTTGCGGCCCAGGATGCCACTCGGCCGGAAGATCAGGACCAGCACCAGCACCAGGAAGGCGACCACGTCCTTGAGCTGGTTCACCGACGGGATGCCGAAGCCGTCAAGGAGGAGGTACGGGCCTACGGCCTCGAGGACCCCGAGCGCAAGGCCTCCCAGCATGGCGCCCACGATGTTGCCGATGCCGCCCAGGACCGCCGCGGTGAAGGCCTTGATGCCGGGCACGAAGCCCATGAAGTAGTTGACCTGGTTGAAGAGGAGCGTGTAGAGGATGCCCGCCGCTCCGGCCAGCAGCCCGCCGATGGCGAACGTGGTGAGGATCACGCGGTCGACGTCGATGCCCATCATGGCCGCGACGTCCTTGTTCTCGCTCACGGCGCGCATGGCGCGCCCCGTCCGGGTGTGCTCCACGAACCACCACAGGCCCAGCATCATGGCGACGGCGCCCACCACCACCACGATCCGCGAGTAGGAGATCTCGAGTCCCGCGACGGTGATGCTGCCCTGGAACATGGTCCAGGTCGGGTAGGCCTTCACGCCCGCGCCGTACAGGCCGCGGAAGGTGTTCTCCAGGAAGAGCGACGCGCCGATGGCGGTGATGAGGGGCACGAGGCGCGGAGCGTTCCGCAGCGGCCGGTAGGCGACGCGCTCGAGCACGATGGCCACCAGCGCGGCGACGCCGCTGGAGACGATGAGGACGATGATGAACGAGAGGAGCTCGTTCGCTGCCAGGAACCCGGACTTGGCCATGGCATTCGCAGCGAAGTACGCGGTGAACGCCCCGGTCATGAACACATCGCCGTGGGCGAAGTTGATCATGAACAGGATGCCGTAGACCAGGGTGTAGCCGAGGGCCAGGAGCGCGTAGACCGAGCCCAGGGAGAGGCCGGCGAGGATGAACGTGCCCCAGTCGTTGAGGGTGAAGCTGCCGCGATGGATGGTGGCGTAGATGCCCACCACCACGAAGACCACGACGGCGACCCGCAGCAGCGCAAGCACCAGGTCCACGAACGAGAGGTGCTCGTGGATGCCGAGCAGCCTCCGCACCATCCTCATGCGTGCCCTCGCCTAGCCGATACCCCCACCGCGGGGAGCCGGGAAGCTCCCCGGAAAGCCAGATGCGGGTGAGCCGAGAGCCGGCTCACCCGCATCGTCCGATCGCAAAGCGTTCAGCGCTGCCGGGTTACGGCCAGATGCGCTTGAACGCCCCGTTGACGACCTGGGAGACGCTGATCTTCGCGTCGGCGCAGTCGCCGTTCGCATCGCAGGTCAGCGTTCCGGTGATTCCCTTGTACCCGCTGGTCTGGAGGAACGCGTCCTTCAGGGCCGTGCGCGGGATGAACAGGTTCCCGTCCGCGTCCTTCAGCGCGACCTTCTCGATCGCGTCGAAGATCATGTTCGCCGCGTCGAAGGCGTGCGCGTGGAACACGGAGATCGTCTGGGACTCGCCGGAGATCTCCTTGTACTTGGGCAGGAAGGTCTTCTCGTAGAAGTCACCGGAGAAGTTGAGGTCAGGACCGGACAGGTACATCCCCTCGGCCGCCGCGCCGGCCGCCGAAAGGAAGTCCGGGGTCAGGAGCCCATCGGCTCCGGCAAGGGTGGTGTTCTCCAGGCCGCTGGTCTGCTTCGCCTGCTGGGTGATCAGGGCACCCTCGGCGACGAAGATCGGGTAGTAGAGCAGTCCGGGCTTCTGGGTGCCGATCTTGGTCAGGACGGAGTTGAAGTCCGTCTGGCCGACGGTGATGGCCTCCTGGTCCGTGATCGTCCCGTTGCACTTGCTCTTGAAGTTGTCGGCGAACACCTGCTGGAGCTGCTGGGCATACGGGCTGCCGTCATGGATGGTGGCGGCCGAGGTGACCTTCAGCACGGTGCAGGCGAACTCCGCCATGGCGGCGCCCTGGACCTTGTCGTTGTGCGCAGTGCGCGCGTAGAACGGCTGGTGGGTGGCCGGATCGGTCAGCGACGGCGCCGTGTTGGACGGCGAGACGAGCAGGATGCCCGCCTGGCTGAGGATCTCGGCCGCCGGCACGCCGGCGCTCGAGCAGCTGGTGCCGACCACGGCGACGATGCTCGGCTCAGCCTTCAGCTGGTTGGCCGCAGAGGTGCCGCCATCGGCACTGCAGCCGCTATCTGTGTCGGTCTCCTTGACGTCATGGCCCGCGACCTGGCCACGCAGCGCAACGGCAACCTTGACGCCGTACTGGCTGTCGAGACCCAGGGACGAGTTGGCGCCGCTGATGACGAGGGCGGTGCCGAGGTTGATGGGGTCGCTGGGACCGTACTCGACGCAGCCGAACGGATCAGCGTTGCAGGCTGTGGTCGGGTCCGTCGCCCGACGAAGCCATGGCCGACGCTGTCCCCGAGCCGGTCGGCGTGGTGCTGCCGCCGCCGTTGTTGCTCGAGCAGGCAGCGAGGATGAGCAGCACAACCGTCAGGATGGCGCTCAACCGCAAGAGTCTGTGCATCCGGTCTCCTCCAGGTAGCTCGGGAAGGCGCGCGCACGCGGACCTCCGGAAAGGTGCCGCGCATGATAGCGGCGGCATGTATGGCAAGGCAAGCACTTTGCCGCTTTCCATTTGATAGCCGGGCAACAACCTCCGGGTTCAACGGGGTGCGCCCAGGATGGCTCGGGGCTGACCGGCACCGACATGGTATCCTGTCCCGGGTACGTCATGCAGCCTCTCCGCTGCGTTTCGCTCCCGAGAGGTCCCATGGAGGTATCTGTCCGAACCGCCCGACTGACCGATGTCGACGCGGCCGCGCGCGTGCTTGCGCGGGCCGCCGATGACCGCGACGCCGGCGGGGATGACGCCGATCGCCTCCGACACCTGCTCTTCGTTCCGGCCGCAACGGTCATCGTTGCCATCGCGGACCGGCGGCTGGTGGGGGTGGGCATCCTCTCGATCCGTCCCTCCGTGCGCTCCGGACCCTTCGTCGGCGTTGTCGACGAGCTGGGGACCGATGGCGCGGGACCGGCGGGGAGCGCCGCGGATGCTGTCGACGCCGCGCTTCGAGGTGAAGCTGCGAGCCGCATGCTCGACCAGCTGATCACCTCGGCGCGCAACAAGGGCTGTTCGCGCGTGGAGATCACCGATCCTCTCGCGTCCGCCGAACCGGCGCTCATCGAGCAGGCCGGGTTCGTGCGGCGAGGGGCGCTCATGAGCCGCGCCATTGGTCTCATCGGCTGAACGCATCAGCCGGGCCGAGAGGCGCGCCGGGCCGGGACTTCCGTGCCAGCCACAGACTATTCACCAGGAGAAGCTCAGTTGAGCAAGAACGTGGCGCTCTTCATCGATGTCGCCAACATCTACTATGCCGCCCGCGGTCAGAACGTGGACGTGGACTACATCGCGCTGCTCAAGCACGCGACCAAGGGACGCGACCTGATCCGGGCGTACGCCTACTCCGGGCTCGATCCGGAGAACGAGAACCAGCGCAAGTTCCTCGACTTCCTGTCGAAGAACGACTACAAGGTCGTCCACAAGGACATCCGCAAGTTCGGTGACGGACGGGTCAAGGCCAACCTCGACATCGAGCTGGTGGTGGATCTCTTCCGCCTGCAGGACCGCATGGACATCGCGGTCATCGTGTCCGGCGATGGCGACTTCGCCTCCGCCATCCGCGCCCTCCAGGACGTGGGGGTGCGCTGCGAGGTGATCAGCTTCCGGCCGAACACCTCGTCGGACCTCATCGCGGTTGCCGACGAGTTCACCGACATCATGAAGATCACCGGCATCGGCCGCGGCAAGGGCAGCCGGACCATGAGCATGCCGGAGATGCCCGCCAAGGAGGTCAACCCCGAGTTCGGCTTCCGTGAGGCGTCGCGCGGGGTTGCCGCCGCCGCGATCGCCGCGCTGCGCGAGGGAGAGAAGCCGGCCCGCGGCACGCGCCGTCGCTCATCGCGCGCGACCGAGGAGCCACGGGCCGAGGCCGAGCCGGAGGAATCCGCCGCCGCCGCTCCTGCCGTCGAGCCGACCACGGAGAGCGGGGACGAGGCGGAGGGGTCGCGCCGCCGCCGCCGCCGGCGGGGCGGTCGTGGCCGTGGGCGCGGACGGCGCGGCAGCGAGCAGACCGCCATCGAGAATGGCGAAAGCGGGGAGACCGGTGAGACTGGTGAGATCGGCTGGCAGGAGTTCGACGACGTCAGCGAGCTGACCGACCTGGGCGAGCCCGGCGAGGAGCGGGGCTACGCGTTCGAGGAGGCCGATGCCGAGACGCTCGCCGCCCTGGGACTGGTGCCCGATCAGGCAGCGGCCTCCGCTGCCGAGGGTGCCGGCGAACCGGCGGAACGCGCGTCGGACGCGGCCGGCGCGAAGCGACGGGGCACGCGGTCCCGCCGCGGCGGCAAATCCACCCAGCAGGCCGAAACGGCCGCGCCTGAGGAGCCGGCGACGCCCGGAGAGGCGACCGGTCCCGGAGAGGCGACCGGTGCGGATGCCGGGGGGCCGGCGAAGCCATCTCGGCGGCGGGGCCGTACCGCCACCAAGGCCGAGACGTCCGGGGACGCCCCGGGCGACGCGAGCGAAGGGCCCGCGGCAGAGGCGGCCAAGCCCGCGAGGCGGACCCGAGCCCGCAAGGCGGCCCCCGCGGAGGCCGGTCCGGCGGCCGGCGAAGAGGAGCCGGCAGGCGAGGCGGCGGCCAGCGCCGCCAGCCGCAGCCGTTCCACGCGGAGCCGGCGCACCAAGGCCGCCGATGGCGGCACGAACGCCCAGGCGAGCCCGACCGGCGACGGCGCGGGCGAATCCTCGTCACCAGCCGATGGTGACGAGGGGATCTGGCAGCGCTTCCGCTCTGCCCGGGGAGGGACGCGCCGCACGCGCTGATCTGCGAGGACCCACAGGGAACGACGAAGCCGGCCTTACGGGCCGGCTTCGTCGCTGGTGGCCTCCGCGGTCAGCCGGCCGCCTGGTCCTCGTGGGGCGCCGGCTCGGACGAGCCGGCATCGGCCTCGACAGGCTCGGCGCCAACGCCGTCGCCTGTCTGCTCTGCGGTTGCCGCCTGCTCCACCGGGCGCTGGAACAGCGGCGCCCACTCCCCGGCGCCTTCGGCGGCCTCGCGGGCCCGGCTGGCGATGCGGTCCCGGGTCTCGTGGCCCGGGCGGGGTGCGGTCAGGATGGCGACGAGCGCTCCGGCAATGGCGCCCACCACGACCCCCAGGAAGAACGTGCGCCAGCGATGCTCCTCCTGCCGTCGCTGCTGGATCCCGAGCCGGATCCGTGCTTCATCGACGAGCTCCCTGGAGATGGGCAGTGCGCCGCCGGCGGCACCGATGGCCATGGCGCGCTTGCGCCAGGCGCGGAGCAGCGCCGGGCGCAGCTGTGAGCCCCAGGTGCGCTGGCCCCACCGCATCGCGTCACGGCGCATCGTGTCAGCGGCGCGGGCCGCATCCGCGCGGCGCGGGCTCGTTTCGCGCCACGCTTCCGTGGCCGCCTCCGACGTCCGCCCCGCGACCGTCGTGGCGGTCTCCGCGAGCGCCGCCGCAACTTCCTTTCCCCTGGTCGCCACCTGCTCGCGCACGGAGGACTCCAGCGCCCGGTCGACCAGGGACTTGATTGCCGTCGTGAGCTCGTCGGCGCTCCGAGTCGACACGCTCGCCATGGGACACCTCCTCGTCTTCGTTCACCCAGAGTCCCGCAGCAATGAGTATGCCACCCGCCCCGCGATTGGGCGAAACCGTGGCCTGGAGCGATCGACGGCGTGGCGCCCCGCCGGACCGCCGTACGACGGGCGGGCTCGGGTGCCGGCCGGCCGCCAGCGGGCGTACCCAGCGCGGCCCGGCGGAGCATGTCGCAGGAGCATGGCCCGGGTGTCCTGATCGGCCGATTACGCCGCCGTTACACTCGGGGCATGCTCGCCTCCCCGCCCACGCCGGGCTTCCACAGCGTCGGACAGCACACGGCGCGGACCATCGCCCTCAACGCGGCGCGGCGCGGCCGCCTGGCCCGCACGTTCCTGGTCCACGGACCCGCGGGGGCCGGCAAGGGCGCGTTCGTGGAGGACCTGCTGGCGCTGCTGTTCTGCACCGCGGGGGAGGATGCCGAGCGCCCGTGCAACGCCTGCGCGGGATGCCGCGGCGCCCGATCCGGCAGCCACCCGGACCTGGTCACCGGCTCGCCGGAACGCTGGCGCGAGCTGCGCGGGACCGGTGAGAGCATCGTAGCCGTGGCCCGCCGCTGGCTCGGAGAGGCCTCGGGCGCACCCATCGCGGGCGAGCGACGGGTCGTCCTGGTCGAGGGAGCCGATCGCGCAGGTGAGCAGATCCAGAACGCGATGCTCAAGGCGCTCGAGGAGCCCGGGGATCGCCAGGTCTTCATCCTGGTGGCGGACGAGCCGAGCCGGCTGCTGCCGACCATCCGCTCGCGCTGCCAGCCGCTGCGCGTGGGGCGCGTGCCGCGGCGCGAGCTGGCCGCCTGGCTGGTGGAGCAGCGCCGCATCGGCGGAGCCGAAGCAGATTCGCTGGCCAGGATCGCCGACGGGCTCACCGGGCGGGCCCTGGCCTGGGCCGCCGACCGTGACGCGTGGGAGTGGCGGATCCACGTCCAGCGCGAGCTGCTGGGACTTCTCGCCGCGGGGCAGGCCTCGCGGCTGGCATCGGTCCGCGAGCTGCTCGACGACGCCACGCGGCGCAGCGAGAGGCCGGCCGGCGCCGAGAACGATGAGGCGGCGCCGCCCGAGGACGCGGAGCCGGCGCGGACCCCGACCGCGCTCCAGCGCGGCGGCGCGATCCTCCTGGTGGAGGTGTGGCTGGCGCTGGCGCGCGACCTGCTGGTGGTCGCCGGCGGACAGCCTGATGCGGCGGCGGCGCAGGACCTCAGGACGGAGCTTCTCGACGCCGCGGGCCGCATCGAGCCCGCGGGGCTGGCGTCCTTCGTGGGCCTGCTCGAACGGGTCCACGAGGGCCTGGGGCAGAACGCGGCGCCGCGCCTGGCGCTGGACGTGGTCGCCCTGTCGTGGCCTGCCAGCGGCGCCATGAACGAGGCGGAGCACCGCCGCATGCGGGCCAGGGTCAGCGGACGGGTGCAGGGCGTGGGCTTTCGCTGGTGGGCGCGCCGGCAGGCAGAGGCGCTGGGGCTGGTCGGCTGGGTGGTGAATCGTGACGACGAGCGCAGCGTCGACCTCCTCGCGGAGGGGCCTCCGCAGGCGCTGGATGCCCTGGAGCGACTGCTGCACCAGGGCCCGCCGGGAGCCTGGGTGGATTCGGTGGACACCTCGCGCGAGGCCGCCTCGGGCGAGTTCACGCGCTTCTCCATCAGCCGATCGTGAGGTCCTCAGCACCGTGAACGTGCGCGCCATCGGCTGCATCGTGGTGGGGGCGGTCATCTTCATCCTGATCGGTCTGGCCGGCCTGAACCTGGCCAGCAGCCGCGTCGGCTGTCCGTCGGGCATCGGCTGGCTGGACCGTACCTACGAGCCGGCCGGCACCCCGGCGTCCAGCCCGGTCGCCGGCGACGGGACGCCGGTGAAGCTGGGGAGCACGTTCATCGGCCTCGCCACGCGCAGCGTGTACGGACCGGCGGGAACGGATCCGTCGGCGTCAGGATCCACCCGCCCCGACGTCATCGCCCTGGACTGCGGCGACGGCACCTTCCAGACCTACCGGAGCAGCGGCGCAGGATCGACATCGGCGCCGCCGTCTCCAGGAGCCTGATACGAGCCCCTCGGTTGGGGCGCCGGACGCCCGTCGCCCGGTTCTTCTGCTCGTCAACCCGGCGTCGGGGGGCAAGCCCGCGGCACCGATTGCCGGCCGTGGCGAGTGGGACGGGGACCCGAACAGCCTGGTCGCGCAGCTCAGGGACCACGGTCTGCAGGTGCAGCTGAACCTGTTGACGCCTGCCTCTGACCCCGCCGCCATGGCCAGCGGTGCGGTCGGCGATGGCTTCGACGTGGTCGTGGCGGGCGGTGACGGGACCGTCCACCCTGTCGCGGCTGCGCTCACGGGAAGTGCGGGGACCCTTGGTGTCATTCCCCTGGGGAGCTTCAACAACATCGCCCGTGGTGCCGGCCTGCCCCTCGATCTGGACGACGCCATCGACCGCGTTGGGCGCGGCACGACCGCGCGGCTGGACGTCGGCCTGGCCTGGCCGCTGGCGGCGGTCCCGTCGGCTGCCTCCGGCGCGCCGCAGCCACCGCCCGACGCGGTGCGGTTCTTCGAGGCGGCCGGCGCAGGCCTGGATGCGGCGGGCTTCGGCGCGGCGCACGTCCTGGGCCGTCGCGGCGTTCGTTTCGCGTTCGGCGTCGCCTGGCGGGCGTTCCGCAGGCGGGAGACACCGGTGGTCGTGGTCCTCGACGGGAATGCCAGCCGCTACAGGTCCCCCGCCGTCACCATCTGCAACGGCCCATACCACGGATTCGGGTTCGCGCTCGTCCCCGACGCGGATCCCACCGACGGGCACCTCGACGTCGTCTCCTTCCACAACATGTCGCGGGCCGCCGTCGTCCGCCACTTCCTGAGAACCGCCCGAGGCCGGACGCCCGTCGAGCCGCGGGTCTGGTCACGCCGCGCGCGCTGGGTGGTGGTCGACGGGGTCCGTGCCCGTCTCCCGGTCCACGCCGACGGAGACGCGATAGGGCGAACGCCCATGGCGTTCTCGCTCATGCCCGGGGCACTGGGGGTCTTCCGCTGACGGACGTGCGCGTCAGAGGTCGGGGCGGAAGAGGCGGTCGTGGGTCGCCAGTGCGAAGCGGTCGGTCATGCCGGCAACGTAGTCGGTGACCCGCAGGATGAGCGGGTCGCCTCCCGCGAGGAAGCTGGCCGGCATGTCCTCGGGGTGGTCGAGGTGATGGTCCACCAGGTCGCGGATGACGCGGACCGCGTGCTCCTGCTCGTGGCGCTGAACGCTGCCCAGGTAGACCCGATCGAACATGAACTCCCGCAGGTCGTGCATGACGGCCAGGGTGTCCGGGTCCATCTCGACGCGTCCGACCACCAGGGAGTGCTCGATCACCGCCTCGATCATCTCGCCGATCCATGGGCTTCCCGGCTCACCGAAGCGGCGGCGGACCGCCGCCGGGAAGTCGGCCGGGTCGAGGACCCCGGCCCGCAGCGCATCGAGCGCGTCGTGCGAGAGGTACGCGATGCGGTCCGCGTAGCGGACGCAGAGGCCCTCCTGGGTGGCCGGTGGCGGCTCGACCTTCCATGAGTGGGCGCGGATGCCGTCGCGCACTTCCCAGGTGAGGTTGAGGTCCTCGAGCACCTCGAAGACGCGAACGCTCTGCGCCGCGTGGTGCCAGCCGTCGGGGGCGTAGTACGGGCCGAGGGCGTCCTCGCCGGTGTGCCCGAACGGGGTGTGGCCCACGTCGTGGCCCAGCGCGATCGCCTCGGCGAGCGGCTCGTTGAGGGTCAGCGCCGCGGCCAGCGCGCGGGCGATCTGGGCCACCTGCAGGGTGTGGGTCAGGCGGGTGACGTAGTGATCGCCCTCCGGGTGGATGAAGACCTGGGTCTTGTGCTTCAGGCGGCGGAAGGCCTTGGAATGGACGATCCGGTCTCGGTCGCGCTCGAACGGGGTGCGGAACTCGTCCGGCGGCTCGTCGCGGACGCGTCCGCGGGTGGCGACGGAGCGCATGGCGGCCGGGGCGAGCCGCACCTCCTCCGCCTCCCTGGCGCGGCGATCACGGCGAATGAGCCCCGGGGCGGGATCGGGCATGAGCCGATGATGCCGCATGCGGCGATGCTATGCTGGCCCGCTTTGGCCAACCCGCTTCCGTCCGCGCAGGATCAGCCTGCCGCGCCGCCCGCGCGGCGCGACGGGCGGGCATCCGGCCGCCATCGGCCAGGCGCTCTTCGTCACCTTCCTGTGGTCGACCTCATGGGTCCTGATCAAGATCGGCCTGGAGGACCTGCACCTGGGTCCGCTGTCCTTCGCCGGACTGCGCTACGCCCTCGCCGCGGTGATCGTGCTGCCGTTCGGGATTGGCGCGCTGCGACGGGGGCACGGGCCTATCGATCGCGACCTGGTGGTCCGGGTGGCGACCTACGGGCTGCTGTTCGTGGCCGTCACCCAGGGGGCGCAGTTCGCGGCCCTGGCCCTGCTGCCGGCCACCGCGGTGTCGCTGGTCATCTCTGCCACCCCGCTGGCGGTGGCGGCCATTGCCCTCGGGCGGCGGCAGGAGCAGCCCAGCCCGCTGCAGCTCGCCGGCGTGGTGCTGCTGGTGGCGGGTGCCGTCGCGTACTTCGGGATCGTCGCCGTGGGCCGGGACCAGCTGGCCGGCCTGGCGATCGCGGTGGTCTGCGTGCTCGCCGCGGCCGTGTCCGCGCACGTCGGGCGCGGCCTGGCCCGCGATGCCATCGAGCGGATGGGCGGTCCGCTGGGACTGACCGCGACGAGCATGGGGATTGGCGCCGTCGCTCTCCTGGGCACCGGGCTCCTCCTGGAGGGCTGGCCGACGCTGGACCTCCGCGCATGGGCCATCATCGGCTGGCTGGCGGCGGTCAACACCGCCTTCGCCTTCACCCTGTGGAACCACACCCTGCGCACGCTGACCGCCGTCGAGTCGAGCGTCGTGAACAACACCATGACCATCCAGATCGCGGTCCTCGCGGTCCTCTTCCTGGGGGAGCGACTCGCGGCCATGCAGGTCGCGGGACTGGTGCTGGCTGCCAGCGGCGCCGCCGTGGTGCAGCTGGCGCCGATGCTGGGCCGGGGCCGCTTCTCGCGCAACCCGCACGCGGGCCGGGACTGACTCCGATCAGCTCAGGAGGACGTCCGCCTGCTCGACAAGCTCGCCCTGGACCTGGGCCTCTGACCCCTGGATGATCCGGCGCCGCAGCCAGCCGGAGATGGTGTCGACCAGGATGGTGACGGCGACGACCACGATGAGCGCCGTGCCCGTCAGCCGGAACCGGTTGAAGACGATCGTCTGCTGGACCAGGAAGCCGATGCCCCCGGCCCCCACCACCCCCAGCACGGCCGAGGCGCGGATGTTGATCTCGAAGCGATACAGCCAGAACGCGATGATCTCGGGCATCACCTGGGGCAGAACGCCCCAGCGCTGGACCTGCATCGCGCCGGCGCCGGTGGCCCGCGCCGCCTCCACCGGGCCGGGATCGATCCCCTCCACGACCTCCGCGGTCAGCTTGCCGAGCGTGCCAACCGAGTGCAGGCCCATGGCCAGCGCGCCGGCCACCGGACCCAGCCCGGCGATGGGAATGAAGACGACGACCGCCAGGACCAGCTCCGGGAACGCCCGGATGGCGTTGAGCACCTGGCGCATGACGTTGGACACCACGCCGCTCGAGACGTTCCTGGCGCCAAAGAATCCCAGGGGCAGCGAGATGAGCGCGCCGATGACGGTGCCGATCCAGGCCATCTCCAGGGACTCGATCATGGCGCCCATGGCCGTGGGCAGGTAGCTCCAGTCAGGTCCGGACTCCAGGTACATCTTGTAGAAGATGTGGCCGATGCCGCCCGGAAGCTCGCCGATCCTGGCCGGATCGAAGGTGAGCGTGACCACGGCCCAGACCAGGAGGATGCCCAGGGCCACGAGGGACAGGTAGAGCCGCGCCCGCGATGGCCGTGCGGGCCGTGCCGCGGCCGCGGCGGCCGCCGTCACACCAGCCTCCGGCGCAGGGTGATCGAGACGAGCTCGATGACGAAGACGAAGACGAACAGCTCGACGACGATGACCGACACGTTGCTGAAGTTGAAGAACTTGTACTCGCGAAGGAGGATGCGCCCGATGCCGCCGGCGCCAACGATGCCGAGCACCGTGGATGCGCGGATGTTCAGCTCGAACGTGTAGAGCGAGTAGGCGACGTAGTTCGGGAGCACCTGCGGGAGCACGGCCCAGCGCACGGTCTGCAGGCGATTGCCGCCGGTGGCCCGCGACGCTTCGATGGGCCCCGTGTCGATCCCGTCGACGGTCTCTGACTGCAGCTTGGCGACCACGCCGATGTTGAACAGGACCAGCGCGGCGATCCCGGGCAGCGGGCCAATCCCCACCGCCGAGACGAAGATGAGGGCATAGAGAAAGTCGGGGATGGCGCGGACGACGCTCAGGACGGACCGGTCAGCCAGGTAGGTCACCAGGTTGGGTGACGTGACGCGCGAGGCCAGGAAGGCGACCGGCAGGGCCACAGAGCAGCCGATGGCAGCCGCCAGCACGGCCATCCGGAACGTCTCCAGCATGGGGTCGACCGTCTTGGGAAGGAAGGCCCAGTTGGGGCGGAGCAGGTCCCCGAGGATCTCCGCTCCGTTGGCGATGTCCGCGATGATCTTGCCCAGGTTGAGCCCGATCCCGAACTGCTGGCTGGTGGCGACCCAGGAGATGGCGAGGAACGCGACGAGGCCAACGGGAACCACCAGGGACGGCCGGGGCTTGGCCGGCCGAACGTTCTCGTGGCCGGCGGGCGAGCTCACAGCGCAACCGCGGCTGGAGCGGTGGCCTCCCCCATCACGTCATCGGCCGTCAGGGAGCGGCCGTAGATGTCGCGGAATACCTCCTCGTTGGCCTCGGCGCCCGATCCGTCGTAGACCAGCTCCCCGGCGCGGAGCCCAACGATGCGCTCACCGTAGACCTTGGCCAGGTCCAGGAAGTGCAGGTTCACGACGGTCGTGATCCCCAGCTCACGGTTGATCCGCTGCAGGTCGCGCATCACGACGTGGCTGGTGGGCGGGTCGAGGCTGGCGACCGGCTCATCGGCGAGCAGGATCTTGGGATCCTGGGCGAGGGCACGTGCGATGCCCACCCGCTGCTGCTGGCCGCCCGACAGGTTCGCGGCCCGCACGTAGGCCTTCTCCACGATGCCCACCCGCTCCAGGGCACGCATCGCGATCTCCACGTCGGCCGGCTTGTACCAGCCTGCCAGGGACCGCAGGGTGCCGGTGTTGTGCAGGCGTCCCATGAGGACGTTGTTGAGGACGCTCGTGCGTTTCACGAGGTTGAAGGTCTGGAAGATCATCCCGATCCGCGAGCGAAGCTGCCGAAGCTGCCTGGGGCTGGCCTTCCGGACGCTCACGCCATCGACGATGACGTCACCCTGCGTGGGTGGCACCAGCCCGTTGATGGCGCGGATCAGGGTGGACTTGCCCGCGCCGGAGAGCCCCACGACGATCATGAGCTGCCCGTCGGGGATCTCGAGCGTCAGGTTCTTGAGCGCGTGGACCCCGCCGGGATAGGTGACGGACGCGTTCTCGAAACGGATCATGAGCGTGCTTGCGAGGGGGCGGACCCGGCAGGCCCGCCCCCTCCTTGGCGTCTAGCCGGTGTAGCCGAGCTTCTGGACCGCATCCCGGATGAGCTGGAGCCCAGACAGGTCCGGATCGGAGAAGTCGTTGATCTGGTAGATGTCGTTGAGGACGGTCTTGCCCTCGTCGGTCTTGGCGTAGTCGAGCAGGGCCTGCTTGATGGACGCCTTCAGCGACGCGGGCAGGGTTCCTGCAACCGCGATGCCGTCGTTCGGGATCTCGGGCCCGTAGGCGAACACCACGTCGTTGGTCTTCATGTCGCAGTCGGTCGTCGTGCTGGGGCGAGCGTCATCGAAGCTGACGCCAACCTCTGCCTGCTTCTCGCAGACCGCGATGACCGACGCGTTGTGACCGCCCGCGAAGAGGGCGGTGATGTCGGTGTCGAGGTTGAAGCCGGCGTTGACCAGCTGCGTCGCCGGGAAGATGTACCCCGACGACGAGGTCTCCTCCACGAACGAGATGGTCGTTCCCTTGGTGATGTTCTTGAGGGTATCGGCCCCGATCGGCCCCTTGGGGGTGTCGCTGTTGGCCCGGTCGGTGCCGTTGCAGTTCAGGAATGTGACGTCATTGCCGTTGGAGTCCTTGCGGGTGTTCTCCACCGGCGGGCTGACGGTGCAGTACTTGTCCGGGTTGTTGGTGAAGAACTGGGTGTGGTACGTGTTGCTCCCGAACCGCACCGACTGCAGGATCACCTCGGCGCCGGCCTGGTCGATGGCCTGGACCATGCCGTACGGCGGCAGGGCACCGATCTGCGCCTGCCCGGTCTTCATGGCGGTGACCATGCCGGTGTAGTCGCTGGACACGTAGCCGGTGGTCGGGATCCCCAGCTTCTGGGTCAGGTAGTCCGCCAGCGGCTTGATCGTGTCGACCAGGGCCTGGGCGTCGGTCGACGGCACGAAGCCGATGACCAGGCTGGTGGGCATCGGTACCTCGGTCGGTGTGGCCGCGGCCGTCTCGCTGGCCGAGGCAGAGGCCGCCGTTGAACCGCTGGTGTTGTTCGAGCTGCACGCTGCCAGCACGAGGCCAAGCACCGCGAGCACGGCGAAGGGACGGAAGGGCTTCATGTCCTCCTCCATGTTCCGCGGGGTTGCCCCGCGGGGCTGCAGCTCGACGGGTCCGCAGGGTCGCGGTCCTGGTTGGGCTAAAGGGCGCTGCGCCGAGCGCAGGCATCATACCGGTCGCCCGTCGCCGCCGGGCAGGTCCATTGCGCACGTTCTGCCGGGGGCCATCCGGAGCATGCGGACAGCCCCGACGCACCGCCAGGCAGGTCGCACTGATGCGCGAGTCTCCGCGCAGCACAAGGCACAAGTGAACGTCAATCCTGCGTGAGACGCATAGTGCGGCTGTGCACCAAGCTGGCGGGCGGAGGCAGGTGACAGTGGCTGGCGCGCCGGACAGGATTCGAACCTGCGACCTTCGGCTCCGGAGGCCGACGCTCTATCCACTGAGCTACCGGCGCCAGTCCTGGGGTGATCGGACTGCCGGTGGACGGCGCCGATGCGAGCGCCATGGTACCCGACCGATGGGGTGGGTGCGGGTCTGCCCACCGGCGACAGGCGGCGCCCCGTCCAGGCACTGCTGCTGCGAGGGGCATCGTTACGACCATCGGATGGCCGCGCGATGGTCGGACGGATGCCTGGAGCACCCGGACGGAAGCGGACCGCCGTGGAACAGGTGCGTTCAGGTGGCTGTCTGGTCACAACGCTGCCATGCGTGACGCGGGGCCTGCCAAGGGATGGGCGCCAAGGCGGCGTCCGCGCTTTCGCGAGACATAAGGGAAGGCCCCTCCGAAGAGGGGCCTTCATTGCTGCCGGATTCGCTAACCGCAAGGGCATCTTTCACGAGCGGTTTCCCGCTCTACCCTTACCCAAACCTACCCATGACCTTGCGACCAGTGGTGAATCGCTGTGCGAACAGCGTTCGCAACGATAGACCATCTGTTCTCAAAGGGTCAATGCTCCCAGGTTAAGAATCCTTTACAACGCAACGAAATCGTCGGCCCGCGGCGATCAGCTTGCGGTTGGCACGCCGTCGGCGGCCTGGATGGTGATCGAGTCGATGATCACCGGGTCGAGCGGAACGCCGCGCTCCCCGTTGGTGGGCACCCGCCCGATGGCGTCGACGACATCGGTCCCGCTCATGACCTTGCCGAAGATGGTGTAGGAGCGGGGGAGCTGGCCGTTGAGGTCGGCCAGGTCGATGAAGAACTGGCTGCCGTTCGAGTTCGGCTGCCCCGTGTTGGCCATGGCTACCACGTACTTGTCGTACTTCAGGCTGTCCGCGGGCGCCTCGATCGCGAAACCATAGCCGGGACCCCCGATCCCCAGGTCAGCGAAGTCGCTGCGGTTGCTCTTCGTCTGCGGATCGCCGGCCTGGGCCACGAAGCCGGCCAGGACGCGGTGAAAGTCGATGTCGTGGTAGAACCCGCAGCGCGCCAGCGCCACGAAATTGGCGGTCGCAATGGGCGCCGCCCCGCCGTAGAGGGTGATGGTGAACTCCCCCTTGTTGGTCTTCACCACGGCGCTGCCCGCATCGGACAGGATCTGCGCCGCGCTGGTGGCGCTTGGCGCGCTGGTCGGGCAGGCGCTCGCGGAAGGCGAGCCACCGGGGCCTCCACAGGCGGCCGTCAGCAGCGCCACCATGAGAAGGCCCGCCAGTGCCGGCACGCGGCGGGTCACGACCCGAGCCCCGCAAAGAGGCGTCGCGCGTAGCTCACCGGCATGGTTCCTCCGTAGAGCAGGGTGTCGTGGAAGCGCTTGAGCCTGAAGTCGGCGCCCTCCGAGCGCTCGACGTCCGCGCGCAGGCGGTCGATCAGATGGCGCCCGAACAGGTAGCTGAGCTGGTACGTTGGCGTGAACGTGTAGCGCTTCACCTCGGCCAGCGCGGCGGGGCGCTCGAAGCCGGTGTTGGCCACGAGCAGGTCCACTGCCTCGTCGAAGCCGATCTGGCCGCGATGCAGCTTCACGTCCAGGATGATGCGGGTCGCCCGCCAGATGGCATCGGTGTGCACCGCGTAGCGCTCCGTGGGCGAGTCCGCGAACCCGTGCTCGCGCACCATCCGCTCGCAGTAGAACGCCCAGCCTTCGGCGAACTCCGCGGCGGAGTCGCACAGCAGCCGCACCAGGCTCGGGTTGGTGATCGCCGCCGAGAGCTGGAGGTGATGCCCTGGATACGCCTCGTGCACCGAGGTGTTGGCGATGGAGGCGCGGTTGTGCTCACGCATCATCCGCGGCTCCGATGGCGGCGTGACGATGTACGTGCCGGTGGGCTCCGGATCGAAGCGCGCCGGCTCGTAGTAGGCGGCGAAGGGGATGACGTGTCGCAGGTAGCCCGGCGTCTCGATGACGCGCAGGTGATCGTCGGCCGGCAGGGTCGCAAGGTCGCGGTCGATGACGAAGCGCCGGGCCGCGTCCATGGTGCGCCGGTAGAGGTCGAGCGCCTCGCCGAAGGTGGCGGGATGATCGTCCTTGACCAGGTCGGCGACGCCGGCGGCGTCGAGCGTGGGATCGATCTCGACGCAGAGGGCGTCGCGCGCGGCGGTCTCCTGGGCCAGGATCTCCTCGCCCACGGCCAGGATCTCGTCGCCATCGGCCATGAGCTCGCGCAGCCGGACGAGCTCCTCGAAGTCCTCCGGTCCGGCGCGCCAGTCGGCGCTGGCCCGCGGCAGCAGCTCATCGCGGAGCCAGGCGTCGTGCGCTTCGAGGGCCTTCAGGGTGGAGCCGATGGCGGCCTCCAGGCGGGTCACGAGCGGGTCCGCGACGTGCTCGGCGCGGGCGGCCGCCAGGATCGTCCCCAGGAATCCGGGGAGGGCCTCGCCACCCTCAAGGTCGATCCGCAGCCAGAGGGGGACCGGGTCGGTGAGGCGCTCCCGGGTCTCATCGAAGAGGCGGGGTGCCGCCTCGAGGCGTTCGGTGAGGTGCTCGATGCGCTCCGGAAGCGGGGCGAAGTCCCTGGAGAACAGCGGGAAGAGGGCATCGCCAATGGTCTCGGCCGCGTCCGAACGTCCGGCCCAGCTGCGGCGCTCGCTCAGCTCGTGGAGCTCCAGCCGCGACTCGTGGACCAGGAGGTCGCGGTCCAGCGCGCGGGCCGGCGACAGATCGGTGGTGTCGAAGCGCTCCATCTCGGCCTGCGTCGCTCGCCAGAAGGCGACGCGCTCCTCGATGGCCTCACGTGACACGGAGGGCAGGCGGCCGTCGTGCTCGTGGATGCCCAGGAACGTTGCGACGTGTGGCTGGAGGCGCAGGCGGTCACGGAACCAGCGATCGATGGCGCGATCGAACCGCGCATCGGCGTCTGTGGTGGGAAGCGTCATGCGATTCCAGAGCCTAGCATCTGCGGCTCGTGACCGCGTCGAGGGGCAGGGGTGCGGTGGTGCCGGGGGCGGTCGTCCCCTACAATGCGGCGGACCTGCGCCCCCGTGCCGGCCGAATGCCGGCCAGGACGAGCGCTCCCAACGCCAGCGCCCCCAAGGAGACCGAACGCGCCCGTGGTGACCAAGAAGGCCGACAAGCCCGCCGCCCGAGAGGAGCGCGCCCGCGACGACCGTCGACGTGGACGGGCATCCGCGCTGAACGCCCCGCGGCGACGCGTGCATGCCCTCGCTCCGGAGCACGTGGGCGAGCTGGGCTCCGTCGCCGCGCTGACCGTGGCCGTGCTGGGCGTGGCCACGCTCATCGTGGGGCTCGCCGTCGTCGTCATGGGCGTCACCATCAGCGGCCGCTACTCGACCAGCGGCGACGTTCCGCCGAACATCAACCAGCTGGGCCAGCTGCCAATGTGGGGCGGCATCGGGCTGACCGTGCTGAGCCTCTTCCTGGTCGTCGCTCCGGTGGCGCTGCTCGCCGATGTGCGACGCGCCAGGCTGGCGACGGTGGTCGTGGCCCTGCTGGCCGCGCTGCTCGCCGTGGGCGGGGTGCTGCTGGTGATCTCGCGCGCGGGCTCCGAGCCCATCCTCACCGCGACCCTGGGCGTCATCGCGCTCCTGTTCGGCGCCTCCGCGCTCATCCTGGCCCGCCCCGGGCGCTGAGCGCCGGCGGGCTGCTCGGCGTACCGCATGGCCGCCCCGCCCCGACTGCCGCGGCTCCTGCTCCTGGCGGGCGGCGCCGTGCTGCTGGTTGCGGGGATCGCCGCCGTCGTCGCCGGCATTGCCATTCCCCAGAGGCTCCAGGCGCTGCTCCCGGCAGTGGTGATCGATGCCGCAGCGATCGGCGGAGCCACGGTGGCGCTGGGTGTCGCCATCGCCGTCATGGGCGCGGCCCAGGTGGCCATCGGGCTGTTCCTCGGCAGGGCCGGCTGGACGGCCGCAGGGGTCGTCGGCCTCGCCGTCCTCGCGGCTCTCCTGCTGGCCCTCGGCGTCGCACTCCTCACCGAGGTCGCGGCGGGAGCGCCGGGGTGGGTGGCGGTGCCGGGAGCCGGCCTGCTCCTGGTGGCCGCGGTGTACGGCGCTGGGTCCTGGCGCCTGGTGGCCACCCGGGCGGCTGCCCCCGATGAGCACGAGGGGCGCCGTTAGAAGGGGCCGAAACGGTGTGCTACACTCCCGCGGCTTCCGGGGCCCGTGGTGTAGCGGCCTAACATGCCAGCCTGTCACGTTGGAGATCGCCGGTTCGAATCCGGTCGGGCCCGCCAGCCCCCTCAGCCCTCTTGCAGCGGGCTCAGCCATCCCCTTTTCGCGAGCGATGCGCGCCGCTTCCCCGACGGATGCGCCCGTGACCGATGTGATGCGCGGTCGCGACCGGCGTCAGGTGTCGCGAATCTCCTCGTACGCCTCGGCCGTCGCCTCGCGCGCGGCCAGCTCTGCAGCGTGCGCCCGATGCCGGGCCAGGATGGCGGCGCACGCCTCCTCGACATCGTCGGTGAGGGTCAGGAGCTCGAGGTCCGCGTCGGCGATCTTGGCCTCGTCGAGGGGCTGGTGCCGGAGCCAGTTGAAGAGGCCGCTCCAGTAGTCGCGCCCGAAGAGGACCACCGGGAAGTGCTCGATCTTGCCGGTCTGGATGAGGGTCAGCGACTCGAACAGCTCATCGAGGGTCCCGAACCCGCCGGGGAAGATGCAGAAGGCTTCCGCGTACTTGACGAACATGGTCTTGCGCACGAAGAAGTAGCGGAACTGCATCCCCAGGTCGACATAGGGGTTGAGGTCCTGCTCGAAGGGAAGCTCGATGTTGCAGCCGACGGACAGCCCGCCCGCCTCCTGCGCCCCGCGGTTCGCCGCCTCCATGATGCCCGGCCCGCCGCCGGTGATGATCGCAAAGCCCTCGGCCACCAGTCGCCGCGCGAGCTTGCGGGCAAGCCGGTAGGACGGGTCGCTGCGCCGCACCCGGGCCGATCCGAAGATGCTGACCGCCGGCCCGATGTTGGCCAGCGCGTCGAATCCCTCCACGAATTCGCCCAGGATGCGAAGCGTGCGCCAGGTGTCGGTGTCCAGGAAGGGAGCGGGCTCGCGCCTTGACAGGAAGCGCTCGTCCTCGGTGGTTCTGCGTGCCTGGCCGCGCCTGGTGATCGCTCCGCTGCGGCGCCCGGATCCGCGCTGTGCCATGGTCGGATGTGCCTCCTGCAATGCTCCCGGAAGGCGGGACGAAGGTCCTGCGCCGCCTGGTTCTCGACAGCCGCCGTGCCGTACGCTACGGTTTGCCTGATCGGTACGCGCGGTGGCCTCCCCGGCCCGCGGGCGCGCGGTACTGTGTCCGAAACTCTATCCAGCGAGGATTCTATTGCCGGACCTCCTGCGGCGCGTCGCCGTGCGGACCGTCGTCTTTGCCTTCGCGATGGCCATGATCGTGCCTCTCAGCGCGCGGTCGGCCTCGCCTGTGCCGGCTGAGACGCAACGGCTCCTGGACGCCGCGGCGAAGGGCCCGCTGGCCACCACGGATCGTGGGCCCGCGGGACGGTCGGCATCGGCCGCGCTCAGCCTGCAGGAGGTCGGTGCGCCGGTGGCCGTGGAGCAGCTCGTCCCTCTGCCGCTGCCCACTCCGGGGAGCGCCAGGGCCCAGGTGAGCTACGGATCGCTGGCGACCCCGCGCCCGGTGGTCCTGGTCGCGCCGCCCCCCAGCGGCGGCTCCACGGTCAAGGGCAAGGCAACGTGGTACTGCTGCAGCGCCGGGTGGCGCGGCGAGGCGGTCGTGGCGCTGCCGGGAGCCCTGGGTGGGCACTACGCTGCGCCGCCCGCCGGCCGATACGTGACCATCTGCGCAGACCGCTGTGTCCGCCTCCCTGTCGTGGACTACTGTGACTGCTATTGGGGGACCGTCGACCAGAAGGTGGCAGACCTGTCGCCGGAAGCGTGGGCGGCGGTCACCGACGAGAGCCCGTCGGCGGGCGTGGTCACGGTCACCATTCACCTGTAGGGCCGTTCGCGCGGGCTCGATCCAGCGGGGGCGTGGGGCGCAGCGAGGTCGGGATCGTTCCGGTCCCGGGTATAGCATCGGCGCGATGATCCATCCGGTCCGCGTTGGGCACGTCGTCCTCAAGGTCCGCGACCTCGACCGGTCGCTGGAGTTCTACCGCGACCTGCTTGGATTCCGCGTCGCCGGCCAGATGAGCAACGTGATGATCTTCCTGACCGCCACCGGGGAGAACCACCACGACCTGGCGCTCCTGCGGGTCGGGGACCAGGCGCCATCGGCCCTGCCATCCGCGGTGGGTCTCTATCACCTTGCCGTGCAGCTGACGGACATGGCCGCCCTGCGGATCGCGCACGACGTCCTGCGCGACCACGGCCTCCTGCGAGGGGCGGTGGACCACGGCGTCACCCGCTCGGTGTACACCGCGGATCCGGACGGCAACGAGATCGAGCTGTTCTGCGATGCCCCGCGCGCCGAGTGGGAGGGCCGCGTCGGCGAGGTCCTGACCACCCGCCCGCTGCGATTCGACTGACGCGCCGCCGTTCAGCGCGTGAAGGCGTAGGCGACGACGGTCACCAGGAGCGCCACGCCCACGATGACGACGAGCAGGCGCGCGACCCAGTTGGTGCGCCGCTCCGGGTAGGGCTGGTACGGACGGCCCCGCTTGCGACGGGTCACGAGCGCCACTCGCGCCGGAGCAGGAACGGGGTGGTCAGCGCCTCGCGGGTGCCCACGGAACGCAGCTGGTTGCGGACGCGCTTGAGGAGGCGGCCATGGTAGGTGCCGTCTCCGTAGGGTTCGTGGAGCCGTGCGACGTCCCAGTCGTGCGTACCGGCCAGGGCGGTGGCAGGCAGGACGCGATCCAGGATCTCCTTCGCCTCATCGATGGCCACGAAGCGGCGCTCCTTGCGCGAGTTGTCGAGCACGGTGAGCAGATCCCCGAAGCTGACGTCGATATCGGCGACGAGCGTGCAGATGCGCTCCATGGACCCGGGCATCCGCTCCGGGCGGAAGAGCGCCGAGAGGAGCGTCTTGCGCTCGCTGGTCGGCAGGTCGGCGAGGGCCTCGCGCAGGCTAGGCACCCCGTGCTGCGGATCTGCCGGGGGCACGAGGTAGTCGTAGCAGTGGACCATCATGGCCCGGATAGGGTAGCGCCGCGAGGCTGCCCGGGCGTCCGGTACACTCGCCCGCACCGGCGCACGAGACCGGGACCAGCACACGCAACGGAGGTACCGCGGCCGTGCTCCTCGATGGCAAGCGACTCCTGATCACCGGCGTTCTGACCGACGACTCCATGGCGTTCGCCGTGGCCAGGGTGGCCCAGGAGCAGGGTGCCGAGATCCTGCTCACCAACGTCGGCAAGGGGGTGCGCCTGACCGAGCGCGTCGCCCGGCGGCTGCCCACCACGCCCGACGTTCTCCAGATGGACGTCAACAACCCCGACGACCTGTCGGCGGTGGCGGACGAGATCATGCGGCGCTGGGGCCGGGTGGACGGCGTGCTCCACTCCATTGGCTTCATGCCCGCGGATGGCCTGGGCGGGCACTTCCTGGAGACTCCCTGGGAGTCCGTGGCCACCGGCTTCCAGACGTCCGCCTATTCGCTGAAGGCGCTCGCGGTGGGCATGCTGGAGCCGCTGAAGGTCGCCGGCGCCGATGGCGGAGCTTCCGTGGTCAGCCTCACCTTCGACGCGCGCTTCGCATGGCCGATCTACGACTGGATGGGCGTCGCGAAGGCGGGACTCGAGTCGGTGACCCGGTACCTGGCGCGCGATCTGGGTCCCCACGGGATCCGGGTCAACACCGTCTCGGCCGGGCCTATCCGGACCATGGCCGGCAAGAGCATCCCGGGCTTCGACCAGATCTCGGACCGCTGGGTGCGGCGCGCACCCCTTGGCTGGGACCTCCGCGATGCCACGGGGGTGGGCGACATGTGCTGCTTCCTCATGAGCGGAATGGCGCGCCAGACGAGCGGCGAGATGATCCACGTGGATGGCGGGTACCACGCCATGGGAACGGATATCGACTGGGAGCGCTAGCGCCCGCTGGCAAACGTCCTCAGGCCCGGGCGACCCCGCCGGGCTGGTACATGAGGTTCACCGACAGCGGCGCGCTGCCCAGGAGCCGATCGCCCTCGCGCAGCTCGACCTCGTGGCGCCCGAGCTCGCGCACCTCCAGGCCGTTGAGGTCCGCCACGATGTTCGCCGTGGTCGTCCCGTCGGGGACCTCCATGTGCAGCTGTGGCTGCTGCTGCAACAGCGGCGTGCCCCGTGGCGATATGACCTGGAGCGTCAGCTCGTGGGTCCCCGGCTGGGCGTCCATGATCGCGACGATGAACAGGCGCGGATGGACCGCCGGCAGCCGCGCCACGTTGATCTGGCCAAAGATGCCGATGGCGCTGATCTTCCCGTCCTGGCCGGTGAGGGCGTGATCACAGAGCAGCAGCGTTCGGAGACTCAGGGATGCCACGCCCCCAAGTCTAGCCGCCGGGGTCACGGCCCGGTCAGCCGTCGGCCGGCGGCGCGTACAGGTCCGGGTCGAGCAGCCAGGCGATCTCGCCGGTGCCCGCTTCCGGGACGCCGGGGAACTCCACGCAGGCGAGCGATCCCGGGCGCAGCCGCACCGACGTCGCCCCGCTCAGCAGCTCGACGGCCGTGCCAAGGTCGGGCTGGTGGCCCACGAAGAGGACACGCCGTGCCTCCGGGTGGGCCGCCATGGCCTGGGCGAGCTCCGGCCAGCCCGCGCCGGGCAGGAGCCGATCATCCACGACCGGCGGCCGGGCCAGACCCACGCCCTCGCAGAAGAGCTGCGCGGTCTCGACCGCGCGAGGCAGCGGTGAGGTGATCACCACGGCGGGGCGCAGGTTGAGACGTCGCCACAGGGGACCGGCGCGGCGCAGCTGTGCCGCGCCGTCGTCGGTCAGGTGGCGCCCGCCATCATCGCCGCCGCGCGCGGCCTCCGCCCTGCCATGGCGCAGGAAGTAGAGGATCACGCCGGGATCCCGCCCCGCTGGCCGGGATGTCCCAGCGCCAGTCCGCGGGCGTGGCCCGTGCGACCAAGGCGGACCTCATGCGGGACGGTGGTGCCCGCCTTGGGGAACGTGATACTGAGCACCCCGTTGCCGAAGGCCACGTTGGCGCGCAGCGCGTCCACGGGAGTGGGCAGCGGGATGGTCCGGGCGTACGGGCCGTAGCTCCACTCGCGGCGCAGGTACACCAGGCGCTCCTGGCCGGGGCCGTGCTCGCCCGCGCTCAGGGTGAGAGTGCCGTCGTGGGTGACCTCGACCGCGATGTCCTCCGGGGCGACCCCGGGCATCGGCGCGGTGACCATCAGCTCCCGGTCGTTCTCGTAGAGGTTGATGGGGATGGCGGTTGCTTCGGTCATGTGCTGACCCTCCCGTACGCAGTCGGTGCAGCGAGACGTGCCAGATTCGGACCCGTCCGCGTCATCGTCCGCCGCCGGGCCGCTCGCGTCCAGTTCCGCCAGGGCCGTCCGGTCGGGACCTTCGGCAGATCGTGCGATCAGTCGGGGAAGGCTTCCGGCCCGCGCTCCGACAGCTCGCGGGCGTGGGCCTCCGCGTCCTCGGGAGGGAGCCAGCTGTACGGGTAGCGATCGTCCTCCAGGGCGACGGCCTGCTCGGTGAGGTGCAGCGGGTGGAACGTGTCGATCATGACCGCCAGCTCCTCCGTCGCCTCCTTGCCGATGGACGCCTCCGCGGTCCCCGGATGCGGCCCATGGGGGATGCCCGCGGGGTGCACCGTGAAGCTGCTGATGTCCACGCCACGGCGGCTCATGAAGTTGCCGGCCACGTAGTAGATGACCTCGTCCGAGTTGATGTTGCTGTGGTTGTACGGCGCGGGAATCGCGAGCGGGTGGTAGTCGAACTTGCGCGGCACGAAGCTGCAGATCACGAAGTTGCGGGGCTGGAAGGTCAGGTGCACCGGCGGGGGCTGATGGACCCGCCCCGTGATGGGCTCGAAATCGCCGATGTTGAAGGCGAAGGGCCACAGGTACCCGTCCCACCCCACCAGGTCGAACGGATGGTGGTGGTAGTGGTAGGCGGTCAGCCGGCCGCGGGTCTTGATCTCCACCACGAAGTCGCCGGTCTCCAGGTTGGGTGCCATCTCCGCGGGTGGCCGGATGTCGCGCTGGCAGTAGGGCGCGTGCTCGAGGAGCTGGCCGTAGTCGTTGCGGTACCGACGCGGCGGCTCGATCTCCGACGGGCACTCCAGCCAGAGCATGCGCTGCGGCTCCGGGCCGGGGATGACCCGGTACGTGGTCCCGATGGGGATGACGAGGTAGTCGCCCGGCCCGTAGGGGATGGGCCCGAACACGGTCTCCAGCGTGCCTGTTCCCTCGTGGACGAAGAACATCTCGTCCGCCTCACCGTTCCGGTAGAAGCGCTCCATCGGCTCGGCCGGCCGCACCACGCCAAAGGTCACGTCCGCGTTCGTGAACAGCGGGATGCGCCCGCTGATGGCGGTGCCGGCAGGCTCGACGTCGCCGGTGTTGACCAGGTGATGCCGATGCGGGCCGCTGCGGTCCGCGGCCGCGGGCTCGATGATGACCTCGGCGACCTTCTCGACCCGGTGGGTCTGCGTGGGCGGGGTGTGGTGATAGAGCAGGCTGGCGCGCCCCGCGAAGCCCTCGACTCCAAAGAGCTCCTCCGCGTAGAGCGAACCGTCGGCCTTGCGGAACTGGGTGTGGCGCTTGTGCGGGACCTGGCCACGCTGAACGTAGAACACACGCGTGCCTCGTGCGGTGGAGGGGCATCCATTCTACCGGCCGATGTCGGCAGGACGACCGTGCCGGCGTCGGAAATGTGCTTCACCTGGCCCGGCGCGCGGCAGAGCATCGATGGAGCCCGGTAAGAGAGACGGACCCGGTCGGGCCCGCACCGCATTGGAGGTACAGCACCATGGAACGAGCGGCAGAGGGCCACACCCTGACCATTGGGGACCAGCGGGTGGCCATGGAAATCGCCGACCCCAAGGCCGAGGGTCGGCTCCGCGAGCGCATCGCGAAGCGCAACGGTCCCATCTCGGTTCGGCTGGCACCGGCGCAGGCGGCCGACGTGGAGGGCCATGTCTTCCAGGTAGCCCAGCGCTCCGTCGCCATCAACCTGCAGATGGACGACGATGACGTGGAGGGGCACGCCATCAGCCTCCACTTCCCGAGCCTCGAGGAGGCGGAGAAGTTCCGTCGCAACCTGCTCGCTGCGGGCGTCATCGCCGGGACCCTGGTCGTGGGCTCCGCGGGAGCCATCGCCATCTCCAGCCAGCCCACCGCGACGAGCGATCTGACCTACCCCGCACAGGTGCAGGCCTACGAGCGGCCGGCTGGGCACGGACTGCTCCAGGGCGCCGATGTCGCTGCACCCGAGGCCGCCGCGCCGGCGCAGAGCATCGCAATCACGGGCGTCGATTCGGCCACGGGCCAGCCTGCCCGCACCGGGCTGCAGGAGGGCGCGGATCTTGGGACGGCCGCGGCCTCGTCATCGGCGAACGCGGCGACGGGGATCGATCCGGCCACCGGCAAGCCCTGGCAGAGCGGCTTCCAGGAGAAGGCGGACAGCGGCAGCTCGGCGCTTCCGGGCATCCAGTCGACGGAGCGACCCGCCGGCAGCGGACCCCTGGAGGGCGTCGACCGCTGATCGGTCCAGCACCCCTCGTCCAAACGGCCGGCCCGCGAGGGGCCGGCCGTTTCGCTATCCCGGACGGCGCTCGTTGTTCGCGACGGCGGCGAGGATGGCCTTCACCTCGAAGGGTGCCAGGCCCGGATGCTTGGAGAGGATGAGGGCGACGAGCGCGGCGATGTGGGGGGCGGCGAACGAGTTGCCGGTGGCAACCGTCTGCCCGCCGTCGCGCCAGGCGACCGGGACGTCCACGCCCCAGGCCCCGAACTCCACCGGTGGCGAGGGGTTGTAGTAGAAGCGCCAGGGGTCCGGCTCTGCGCTGGCTGCCACGCTGATGACCGAGCTGAAGAGGGACGGATAGCTGGGGCCGGCGACGTTGTTCGCCGCGCTGACCAGCACGACGTTGTTGAAATAGGCCTGGTCGGCGAGATCGTGAAAGAGCGGGAAGAGCGCCTCGCTCTTGCTGGAAAGGCTCAGGTTGGCAACCCCCACCGGCCGCTGGATGGCGCGGTCCAGGGCCTCCGCGAAGGAGGCGCCCTTGCCCTTCAGGTCGGCGCCAAGCACGCGGATCGAGACGATCTCGACGTCCGGGGCCATGCCCACGATGATCCCCGCGCAGGCCGTGCCGTGACCGAACAGGTCGACGTGCGAGGGATCGTCCACGGCACGCGCCTCGCCATCGGCCACCTCGATAGCCAGGCTCTCGACCAGCCGGCCGCGCACGGCGGGATGGCTGCCCTCCACGCCCGAGTCGATGATGGCGACGCTGACCCCCGCCCCGGTGGCCCCGCCCCACGCCCAGTCGCGGTCGATGGCATCTAGGGCCGGCATGCGGGCGAGCCCCTGGCGCCGGTCCGCCTCGAATGGCTCGGACCAGGCAGGCAGCTCCTCCGCGGTCGGCATCGGCTAGCCCCGCCGGCGACTGCGGTGGGCCCTGTGCTCCGCAACGACGCGCAGGATGTCGCCCGCGAGGTCGAGCTCGTCGTCGCCCAGGTCGCGGAGCCGGCTCACCTCGTCGACGAGCGTCCAGAACGGGGTGTCGGAGCCCGCGTCGAGATCCGCGGCCGCCGCCGCCAGGATGGCCTCGAGCCCGGCGTCGGAGAGATCGGGATCGACCTGCCGCAACGACGCGGCCAGCAGGGTCGGCAGATCGCGCTGGACGCGCGTGGCGGCGATGGCCGCGCCCGCCTGGTTGGCGAAGACGGCCAGCAGCTCCATGTCCCGCATGGTGAAGGTCGGCGCCGAATGCTTGTCGAGGACCTGCAGCACGCCCACCGCCTCCTCGCCCGCGAGGAGGGGAACGGCCGCGATGGAGCGCGGGACATAGCCGGTGCGCTCGGCGGCGGCCCGGTCGAAGCGCGGATCGGATGCGACGTCAGACAGGGCCAGCGATTCGCCGGTGGAAAAGACGTACCCGGCGATCCCGTGGCTGGGCGCCACCGACTTGCCAACGGCGCCGGCACCGTGGGGTCCGGCGGCCACGCGGAACTCGAGCCGATCCGGGCTTGTCTCGAAGAGGGCGATCGACGCGGCCTCCGCCTCGAACAGGCGGACGGTCGCATCGACGATGGACTGCAGGAGCCGCTGCTCTGCCTCCGGCTCGAAGCGGACGGCGACAGCGCCACGCCGCGCTGCTTCCCGAAGGGTCAGCAACGCGGCGTGGAGGACCGGATCCGTGGAGCCCTGGAGGTGCTCCATGGTCGGTTCGCGAGCGAGAGGCTACCGATCCTGGTGGACGCCCGAGGTGTGGACGCCCTTGGCGGTCTGCATGTGGCCTTCGGTGTCGTCGTCGTCGGCACGCTGCTGCACGCCGCTCTCGGCCACGCCCTTGGTGTGGACGCCCGAGGTATGGACGCCCTTGGCGGTCTGCATGTGGCCTTCGGTGTCCTCGTCGGCCTTCTGCTGCACGCCGCTCTCGGCCACGCCCTTGGTATGGATGCCCGAGGTATGGACGCCCTTGGCGGTCTGCATATGGCCCGCGGTATCTTCGTCGGCCTTCTGCTGGACGCCGCTCTCGGTGACGCTCTGCTGGAACTCTCCGCCTGGTCGCGTACCTGCCATTGGATGGGTCCTCCGTCTCGCTTCGCGGTTTGTTGGTTGTCAGGTCAGGCTGTCTGATCGGATGCAGGGAGAGTACCCCGCGCTCGCAAGCCCTCCCATGGAGTCTCCGACATCGGTGCTGTCAACTTGGCGACAGCCGCTTCAGCGCTCCGCGCGCTCCTCGAGGGCCGCGGGGTCCACGACCACGAGCGTGTCCCGCTCGAGGCGGACCAGGCCCTCGGTGATGAGGCTGCCCAGCAGCTTGTTCACGCTCTGCCGGGTCCCCCCGATCATGGCCGCCAGGTCCGACTGGGTGTAGGGCCAGTCCAGGGCCACCTCTCCCGTGGCCGATGGCGCCTGTTCGTGGGCCAGCTGCGCGAGCCGCCGGGCGAGGCGCCCGGCGAGGTCCAGGAAGTGCAGCTCCTCCACGTGGCCGGTGAGGCGGCGCAGCTCTGCGACCAGTGCCGAGAACAGCGCGTCGCGCAGCGCATCGTGCGCGTTGAGGAGCTCCAGGAACACGGTGCGCGACAGGGCCAGGGTCTCGGTTGGCTCGACCGCGGTCGCCGTCGCGGAACGGGGCTGATTGTCCAGGAGCGCCAGCTCGCCAAAGAAGTCGGGCGGGCGGAGGGTGGCGATGATCGCCTCGTCGCCCTCAGCGGATGGCAGGACGATCTTCACCGATCCCGACGCGATGATGTGGAGCGAGTCCCCCGCGTCGCCCTGGTGGAAGATCACCTCGCCGCGTCGGAAGCGGCGCAGCCGCAGCCGCCCGGCAACGGCCCGCAGCACGTCGACCTGGCAGCCGGCGAAGAGCGGGCACTGCCCGAGGCTGTCGACCGCAAAGCGATCGTCGGTCATGGATCGCCCCTTTCTCCCAATGGGCACGCACCCCCTGGCGCGAGGCGGGCGCCGGGTCGCCCGCGCAGTGTATACCCCGCCCCGGGAAGGTCGGCCGGCCGTGCCGGTACACTCGCGCCGTGGACGCCTCGCCCCACCCGATTGCCGTGGTCACCTCGGACGCGCACCTGGCCCATGACGGGCTGGTGGAGATCCTGGGCGGTCGTCCCGTTCCCTGCTACGAGCGGCCCGAGCGGATCACCGCCATCGAATCCTCCCTGGCGCAGGGCGGAGCAGCCCGCTTCGTGATCCCAACCGAGCACGGGCCCGGCCCCATCACGGCGCTGCATGATCCCGCGCTGGTCGACCTGCTGGAGCATGTCTGGGCCGATGCCGTGGCCGCCGGCGGCACGGACGGCAGCCGTCCCCTGATCCCGGACACCTTCCTGGTCGGCCCCTACGCGGCCGGGGGCTACGGCGGCGCAGGCACCGCCCGTCCCGCGCGGCTCGGCGCCCACTGCCTGGACACCGCGACGCCCATCGTGGCGGGCACGTACCGGGCAGCCCGCGTCGCCGTGGACGCGGCCCTCACCGCCGCCGACCTGGTCATGGCCGGGGCGCCGGCGGCCTACGCGCTCTGCCGTCCGCCCGGGCATCACGCCTCGCGCGACATGTACGGCGGCTACTGCTTCTTCAACAACGCGGCCATCGTGGCGGAGCAGCTGGTCCGCGACGGCGCGTCGCGGGTCGCGATCCTGGACCTGGACTACCACCATGGCAACGGAACGCAGCAGCTCTTCTGGGAGCGCGGCGAGGTGCTGTACGTCTCGCTGCACGCGGATCCTGCGCGAGCCTTCCCGTACTTCTCCGGCCACGCCGGCGAGACCGGGGCCGGTCCGGGCACCGGGGCGACCAGGAACTTCCCGCTGCCGGCCCAGACCGATGGCGCCGCCTACCTGCGCACCCTCGCGGACGCCTGCTCGGTGGTGACCGACTTTGGTCCGGATGCGCCGCTGGTTGTCTCGCTGGGCTTCGACACCTTCGGCGGCGACCCGATCTGCGACCTCGCGCTCGTGACCGCCGACTACGGTTCCCTGGGCGCGCTGGTCCGTGCCCTTGGCCTCCCGGCGATCCTGGTGCAGGAGGGCGGGTACGCCCTCGACGCCATCGGCGCCAATGCGCTCGCGTTCGTGCGCGGGCTCACCGGAAGCGGCTGACCCGGCCTAGGCCCGCGTGCCGTCCGTCGCGGCCTCAAGGACCTCCGCGAGCAGGGCGGGATCCACGTTGCCTCCCGAGATGACGAGCACCCGGCGGTCGTCGCCCGCCGGCTGCGGCACATGCCCGAACAGGTGGGCGGCCATGGCCGCCGCCCCCGAGGGCTCGACCACCAGGCGGGCCCGCGTTGCCAGCTGGCCCATGGCGTCGCGCAGCTCGTGGTCGCTCACCGTCACGATCTCGTCCACGAGCGCACGGATGTGGGTGAAGGGCAGCGCGCCCAGCGCGCTGACCCGCAGGCCATCGGCGATGGTGCGGCCTGTGCGCTCCGGCGGCCAGGAGACGACGTCCCCGCGGGCCAGCGAGTCGCGGGCATCGGCCGCGTCCTCCGGCTCGACACCGATCACCCGCGCGCCGGGAACCAGGGACTTGATGGCCGCCGCGATGCCGGCGATCAGCCCGCCGCCGCCGATGGGCACCACCACGCTGCTGACGTCCGGCCGGTCCTCCGCGATCTCCAGTCCGCAGGTGCCCTGGCCGGCGATGATCTCGGCGTCGTCGAAGGGCGGGATGATGCGCGTAGCCGTGCTCCGCCGCGAGCTCCTGGGCGATCCGGCGCCGCTCGTCAGACCCGGGACCGCAGCGCACGATCCGCGCGCCGTCGCGCTCGACGCCGGCGACCTTCACCGCCGGGGCGTTGTCCGGCATCACGATCACCGCCGGCACGCCCAGCAGACGGGCCGAACGGGCCACCGCCTGGGCGTGGTTGCCCGACGAGTAGGTGACCACGCCAGCCGCCCGCGCCTCCGCCGAGAGGCTCGTCAGCTTCGCGTACGCGCCGCGCATCTTGAACGCACCGACCGGCTGGAGGCTCTCCGGCTTGAGCTCGGTGCGATCGTCCCAGCGCAGCAGGGGCGTGCGGACGGCGACGCCCGCGATCCGCTCCGCCGCGGCTCGGATTCGGTCGAGACCGACCAGGTCCCCGGACGCGGCCGTCATTGGCTCACCTTCTGCTCGCGCTCGCGCAGCAGGTCCAGCTGGTCGGCATGCTCCTCGAGGTGGCCGACCACGAAGTCCTCGACGATCTGGGGCATGGTCATGGCGCCCAGGCTCGGATGCGCGCCAACCGCCTGCCAGTCGGCGGGGCCCAGGTCGTCGAGGAGGTCGGCCGCCGCGGCGATCTCGCGAGCGACGCGGTCGAGCAGGGCCCCCGGATGGGCATGACGGTCGCGCTCGATGGCGGCGATCCGTTCGGCATCGGCCTTGGTGCGTCCGAAGCGCACGGGCTGTCGCTGCTCGCCCGGGCCGGGATCCTGGCTTGCCCAGCCGTCGACGACATGCTGGATCTGTGCTGCCCAGTACGGCGGGAACTCGGCGAGGTGGGCCCACACCTGCCCGGCCTCCCATCGCTCGCTGGCACCCGGGTCAGGGTCCGTCAGGCCACGAGGCCGTCCCTGGGCGGCATGGCGCTCGAGTCGCTGCTGGACAACCCGCATCCGCTGCCGGTAGGCGGCGGCCGATTCCGGTGGGGCAAGGTCGCTCATGAGCCTGTTCGTTGCGCCGGCCGATCGACCACCGGCGTGGTGAGGGCGCCGAGGCGCTCGATCGCCAGGGTCACCGTGTCTCCGGGCTCCAGGTACCGCTTGAGCACCTCGTCGCGCACCTCCAGCAGGCAGCCGGTGCCCACGGTTCCGGAGCCCAGCAGCTCCCCGGGCCGGACCCCCACGTCCGCCGAGGCGCGGGCCAGCATCTCCCCGAAGCTGTACTGCGCGCTCGACCACGCCCCGTGGCTGATCTCCAGGCCGTTGACCAGCGCGGTCATCTGCAGCGCGTAGCCCTTCCCGGCCCGGGCGTCTGCCAGCTCGTCGGGGGTGACCAGCCACGGGCCGAGGGTGGAGGCGAAGTCCTTTCCCTTGGCGGGACCCAGGCGCACGGTCGTCTCTTCGCGCTGCAGGTCGCGCGCCGACCAGTCGTTGAAGATGCAGTACCCGCCAATGGCCTCCTCAGCCCGATCGGGCTCGAGGTCCCGTGCCGGCGTGTCCACCAGGGCGGCGACCTCCAGCTCGAAATCCAGCTCGGACGAGCCCCGCGGCGCCCAGACGGGCTCACCGGGACCGCGGATCTCGCTGGTGTTGCTGAAGTAGAAGACGGGGATCCGGTACCAGGCCTCCGGGACGGGGCTGTCGCGACGCGCCCACATGGTCTTCACGTGCCGCTCGAAGGCGTAGAAGTCGCGGATCCCGGGCGGGCGCAGGATGGGCGGGCCGAAGTGGAGGTCGCCCGCGTGCAGGACCGCCTCGTCGTCCTGGGCGGCGGGGGCGTAGCCCTCCACGATCTCGGCCAGCGCCTCGACCCGCAGGCCGCGCGCCAGGTGGTCGTCCAGGGTCGTGACCGCCTGCCGGAAGAGCGGGGAGTTGTGCGGTCGCCGCGGGTCCTCCACGACGAGCCCCTGGCGTGCCTCCTCCAGGTCCAGCCAGCGGGTGGCGTCCGCATCGCGGGCAACCGCCAGCCGCCAGGGCGTGCCGGCCGGCGCCGTCCGCTCGCGAACATGGGCAATCTTCATGGGTGTCGAGTCTAGCGGTTCCACCGGATCGGCCCGGCGCGTCCGATAGAATCGGCGAGCGTGAAACGGATCGGCTTCCTCTCCTTCGGCCATTGGTCGCCATCGCCGCATTCCAGCGTCCGCTCGGCGTCCGATGCGCTGCTCCAAACCATCGAGCTCGCGGTGGCTGCCGAGGAGCTCGGTGCCGATGGCGCCTACGTCCGCGTCCATCACTTTGCCCAGCAGCTCGGCTCGCCGTTCCCGCTGCTCGCCGCCATCGGCGCACGCACCAGCCGGATCGAGATCGGGACGGCGGTGATCGACATGCGCTACGAGAACCCGCACTACATGGCCGAGGACGCGGGCGCGGCGGACCTCATCGCCGGCGAACGGCTGCAGCTCGGCATCAGCCGAGGGTCGCCGGAGCAGGTGATCGACGGGTACCGCCACTTCGGGCACGTGCCGCGCGAGGGCGAGGACGACGGCGCCATGGCCCGCCGGACCACGGAGACCTTCCTGCACCTGCTGTCCGGCGAAGGCTTCGCGGCGCCCAATCCCAGGCCGATGTTCGCCAACCCGCCGGGACTGCTCCGCCTGGAGCCCTTCTCCCCGAGCCTGCGGGACCGCATCTGGTGGGGTGCCGGCTCCAACGCCACGGCGGCGTGGGCAGCCCGACTGGGGATGAACATGATGACCTCGACCCTGAAGTTCGACGAAGGCGGTGCGCCGTTGCACGTCCAGCAAACGGAGCAGATCGCCGCGTTCCGCGAGGCCTGGGACGCCGCCGGCCATGAGCGCCAGCCGCGCGTCTCGGTCAGCCGCAGCATCTTTCCCGTCGTGGACGACCGCGATCGGCGCTACTTCGGGCATTCGCCGCAGGAGGGCGACCAGATCGGCTATCTCGACGAAACCACCCGTGCCGTGTTCGGCCGGACCTACGCCGCCGAGCCCGATGCGCTGGTCGAGCAGCTCGCCGCCGATACCGCCATCGCAGCCGCGGACACGCTGCTGCTCACCGTCCCGAACCAGCTGGGCGTCGACTACAACGCCCACGTCCTCGAGAGCATCCTGCGCTACGTCGCCCCTGCCCTCGGCTGGCGCTGACCGTCGGGCCGCGGCCGGCTAGAGGTTGCCGCGCCGGGCCTGCTCGCGCTCGATCGCCTCGAAGAGTGCCTTGAAGTTGCCCACGCCGAAGCCGCGCGAGCCGTGCCGCTCGATGATCTCGAAGAAGAAGGTGGGCCGGTCCTGCACCGGGCGGGTGAAGATCTGGAGCAGGTAGCCCTCCTCGTCGCGGTCCGCCTCGATGCCCAGCTCCTCCAGCGTCTCCATGGGCACTCCCACGTCGCCGACGCGCTCCGGCAACGCCTCGTAGTAGGCATGCGGCATACCCAGGAACTCCACGCCGCGATCACGCAGGGCACGGACGGTGCCCACGATGTCCTCCGTCCGCAGCGCGATGTGCTGGGTCCCCTCGTCGAGGTAGTAGTCGAGGAATTCCTGGATCTGGCTCTTCTTCTTGCCGGTGGCGGGCTCGTTGATGGGGAACTTGATGCGCCCGTTCCCGTTCTGCATCACCTTGCTCATCAGCGCCGAATACTCGGTGTGGATGACCTTGTCGTCGTAGTGGATGAGCTGGCTGAAGCCCAGGACGTCACGGTAGAAGTCGACGAAGCGGTTCATGTCGCCCAGCTCCACGTTGCCCACGCAGTGGTCGACCTCGAGCAGGCTCTGTCCCGTGGCGGCGGCCGCCGGGCGGCGGACCTTGTGGTACCCGGGTGCGAAGGTGCCCTGGTAGTCGTTGCGGTCGATGAAGGAGTGGATCACCTCGCCATAGGTGTGGATCGCCGAGCGGCGGATCACGCCCTTCTGCCCGGTCACCGCGCTGGGCTCCTGGGCGCTCCGCGCTCCGCGCTTCGTCGTCTCCTCCCAGGCCGATGTCGCGTCGTCCACGGCGAACGCGATGTCGTGCACCCCGTCGCCGTGCCGGCGAACGTGCTCCGCGATCTCCGAGTCGGGAGTGAGCGCACCGGTGAAGACGAAGCGGATGTCGTTCTGGACCATGACCCAGCTGGTCCGATCGCGGATACCCGTCTCGAGGCCGGCATAGGCCACGGGAGTGAAGCCCCACAGGGCACGGTAGTAGGCCGCCGCCTGCCTCGCGTTGCCGACCCAGAACTCGACGTGGTCGATCCCCTTCAGGGGGAGGAAGTCCTGGGCCTCGGCGGCGGCGTTGGGGTTGACATGCGCGCCGGCCTGGTTGGCGGCGCCGCGAGTGATCGTGGTATCGGTCATGTCGGTCGCGGACGAGCCTCCTGCGTGCCTCGGGAGCCTCCAATTCTACCCACCCTCCGGCAGGGCGGCTGGCTGGCCCGCTGATCGCAGCCGGTCCTGGGGGCGTTCCGGCGGATCAGTGGGACTGCTCAGGGGCCACCGGACGGGCCGGATCTGTCCTGATCTGCGCTGTGAACAGTGGGGCTGCTCAGGACCCACCGGGCGGGACGCATCGGCCCGCCTCCGTCGGCTGCGAGCAGTGGGACTGCTCAGGACCCACCGGACCGGCCGCATCGGCCCGCCTCCGTCGGCTGTGAGCAGTGGGACTGCTCAGGACCCACCGGGCGGGACGCATCGGCCCGCCTCCGTCAGCTGTGAGCAGTGGGACTGCTCAGGACCCACCGGACGGGAACGAGGGCGGGCGCCTACCTGGGCCGGGGCTTCAGGCGTTCCACGGTGGGTGCCGCGATGAGCGTCACCTCGATCATCTTGTCCACGGCAGCCGACAGCTCCTCGGGGGACAGGTACGTCTCCTCGGAGCTGAGATCCTCCGACATCACGTCGCTGACGGTCAGCATGCAGGCCGCCTGCACGCCTGCCCGCGCGGCAAGGAAGAAGAGCGCGGAGGCCTCCATCTCGAAGGCCAGCACGCCGCGCTCGCGCCACTTCGTGGTGTAGTCGGGGTCCGGGTTGTAGAAGACGTCCACCGATGCGACCGGTCCGATCCAGACCGGGATCCCGGCCTCCTGGGCGGCGTGGTACAGCGCGTGGGTCAGTGCGAAGTCCGCGGTAGGCGCGTAGGGATCGCCGTGCAGGTAGGTCCGCGTCGCCCCATCAACCGGGCAGGAGGAGGCCGCGATCACCAGGTCACCAGTCTGGATGCCGATGGCGATCCCGCCGCAGGTTCCGACGCGGATCAGCTGCCTGGCACCCAGGCGAAGCAGCTCCTCGGCGACGATCGAGAACGACGGCGTCCCCATCCCCGAGGTCTGGACGCTCACCGGCCGTCCGCGGTACGTCCCCGTCCAGCCGTGCAGCCCGCGGTTCTCGTTCACCATCCGCGTGTTCTCGATGCCGCCGTCGAAGCGCTCCGCGATGCGGCGGGCGCGTATCGGATCGCCGGGGAGCAGCACGAGAGGGGCGTAGTCGCCGGGCTCCGCGTGAAGATGGATCTGTGGCATGGCCGGAGCATACCGCCCGCGACAACCGGCAGCCGGTAGCATGGCGTGGATGGCTCCCTCCTCCCGATCCCCCTCCGCACACGCCGCTGACCCGGCGCCGATCCCGCCTCCGCCTGGGCCGATGAGCTGGCCTTCGCCGTCAGCCTCGCCCGCCGTGCCGGCGAGGTGCTCCAGGCCGGCTACGAGAACGTGGGAACCATCGAGCACAAGAGCCGGCGCGACGTGGTGACCGATGTCGACTACCGATCCGAGGAGCTCGTCATCTCCGCCATCCGTGACCGCTACCCGGCGGATGCCATCCTCGCCGAGGAGTCCGGGAGCCATGACGGACGGCGCCGGCGCCGGGCGGGAACGTCGAAGGGGTCCGCCGACGAGCCTGCCGACGAGGTGCGGACCTGGGTCATCGATCCGCTCGACGGGACGGTGAACTACGCGAACGGCATCCCGTTCTACTGCGTCTCCATCGGCCTGGTGGCCAACGGGCACCCCGTGGTGGGCGTGATCCTGGACCCCGCCCGCGATGACCTGTACACCGCCACCGCGGATGGACCTGCCCGGCTCAACGGCGGGGTGCTGCGGGCATCGCAGAAGGCATCCCTGGGTGACTACGTGATCAGCCTGGCGATCATCGGCCGCGGCGGGATCTGGCGCGAACGCCGGATCGCGAAGGCCATCCGCATCGGGCGGCGGATGGGCAGCTCGGCCCTGGGCCTCGCGTACGTCGCCGGAGGCCGCTTCGACGCCATGATCCAGAACGGCGGGCTTTCGCTGTGGGACGTCGCCGCCGCGGGGCTCATCGCGGAGCGTGCGGGTGCCCGGGTGACGGATCTCGACGGCGGCCCGTGGTGGACGGCCGGAAGGCGCTCGAGCACGGTGAGCATCGTGGCGGCGCCGGAGCCGCACCACACGGAGCTCCTCCGCCTCCTGCACGACGCCGGGGCCACGGTCCAGACCCGGCGGCCGTAGCGTTCCCTCAGCCGCCCAGCCCTACGTCGCGCAGCACGCTGGCGAACATGGCCAGCGTCCGCGCCGTGGCACCCCAGATCCGCTGCCCGGCGTGGCGGTAGACCGCCACGCTGAGGGTCCAGCCTCCGATCTCGATCTCCTCCTGGGTCACCGCATCGGGTGCCAGCAGGCTCCGCAGCGGCAGCTCCACCACCGCGGCCACCTCGTCCGCCGCCGGCACCAGGCGTGGCCGTGCGGCGAGTGCCCCCACGAAGGGCCGCAGCTCGAAGTTGCTGACGGGGATCCAGACCTCGTCCAGCTGGCCGAGCACCTGGACGGCCGCCGCGTCCAGGCCGATCTCCTCCACCGCCTCGCGCAGAGCGGCGGCCTCCGGGCCGGCATCGGCGGGGTCCACCGCGCCCCCGGGCAGGGAAACCTCGCCCGCGTGCGCCCGCAAGTCGGCGCGTCGCACGGTGAGCGGCACCGTCAGCTCGCCGCCCTCGCCGGGATAGATCGCCAGCAGGGTGGCAGCCGGCCGGGCCGGCGGGAATGCCGCGCGGTCATAGCGCGGCATGTCGGTGGGGCGCTGCGCCTCGCGCGGGGTGAAGCGTGAATCGACGGGGATCGGGCGCTCGGCCCGCGCCAGCGCATCGGCGATGGCTTCCATCCATCCGGCGCGACCCCGTAGAATCGGCTCCATGACCTCCTCGATGCCGTCCGACCGCGACGGCCGCGTCCGTGCGGCGATCCAGCGCGCCCGTCTCCTGACGAACCGCACGCCGCACTTCACCACGCAGACCCGGCGCGAGGCAAATGCCGCGCTCGACCAGCTCGACCGTCAGCTGGGCAGGAACCAGGTGAACGCGGGCGAGTCGGGCGACGCCCTGGAGAAGCTCTTCCGGGCTCACGCCTCGCTCGTGTTCGGGCTGCTGCGCGACCCGGACTTCGCCGAGCGCTTCGCTCCGGGGCTCCGGCGACTGGGGCTGCGGGGCATCACCCAGCGCCTGGACGAGGTCACCAGCTCGGTGATGGCCGAGCCGATTCCCGGACCCACGGGGGGCCGCCGGCACCGCGACGAGCTCCCCGCGGAGGAGCGCACGGACGCCGCCGGGAATCCCCTGCCCCCGCCGCCGGGCTACTACTGAGCGTCTGAGCGGCACGCCGCCGACCGCTATCGGGCAGCGGCAGGGCCCCCCGCGGCGAGTGCCGCGACCAGCCGCTCGTCGGTGGGGGTCGAGCCCAGCCCCATCCGCTCGCCGACCACGGCGGCCAGCGGCGGCTCCAGGTAGGTCGAGGCGAGCGCCTCCCACGCCGGCGCGGCAAAGACGACGTCGGGCGGCCCATCCTCGATCACGGTCCCGGTGCGCATGACGATCACCCGCTCGAAGGCCTCGGCCACGAAGCGCATGTCGTGGCTGATGGCGATGACCGTGCGCCCCGCCGCATGGGCCGCCTCGATCACGGAGCGCACGCGCGTGACGCCCGTCTCGTCCTGGCCGGTGGTGGGCTCGTCGAGGACCAGCACCGGCGTGTCCATGGCCAGGACCGATGCCAGCGCCAGGAGCTTGCGACGGGAGGCGCCAAGGTCGTAGGGGTTGGTGCGCGCCTCGGTCTCGAGGCCCACCGCGGCCAGCGCCCGCTCCACGGCCGATCGCAGGCCCGCGCCGCGCGCCCCCAGGTTGCGAGGCCCGTACTCGACCTCGCCTCGGACGCTGCCCGCGAAGATCTGGCGATCGGGGTCCTGGAAGACCAGGCCCACGCTGCGGGCCAGGCTCGCGACGGTGACCCGGGCGACATCGGCGCCATCCAGCAGCACCCGACCCTGGGTCGGTCGCAACAGCCCGTTCAGGTGGCGAACCAGGGTTGACTTGCCGCTGCCGTTCTGGCCCACGATGGCCACGCGTTCCCCGCCGGCGACCCGCAGGCTGACACCGTCGAGGGCGCGGACCCCGCTCTCGCGGTAGACGTGGACCACCCCCTCGAGGGCGAGGTCGGGCATCAGCGATCACCCGCCGCGAGCGCCCGCTCCAGCGGGTCTTCGGGGACCCCGGCCGCCATCGCCAGGCGACGGATGCGGACCGGCGAGGGTGCCGACACGCCCAGGTCGCTCAACGCCGGATCGGCCAGCACCCCGGTCGCGTCGCCGTCCAGCACCACGCGTCCCTGGGCGAGGGCCACGACCCGGTGGCAGACGCGAGCCAGCAGGTCGGTCTTCTGCTCGGCGATGAGGATCGAGGCCCCGGCGTCCGCCAGCCGGCGGATGGCGTCGGAGACCAGGCGGCTCCCGGCCGGGTCGAGCTGGGCGGTGGGCTCGTCGAGCACCAGGTGGCGCGGGGCCAGGGCCAGGAGGCCGGCCATCGCCACCAGCTGCTGCTGGCCGCCGGAGAGGCTGTCCGGGTCGCGCGCGGCCAGCGCCCCGATGCCCAGCGCCCGGAGCGCGTCCTCGGTGCGCCGGATGACCGCGGCCCGATCGATCCCCAGGTTCATCGGCCCAAAGGCAACCTCCTCGTAGACGGTGCTCGCCACCCCGGACAGCTGGGTGCCGGGGTTCTGGAAGCCGATGGCGACCTCCGTCGCCAGGGCGTGCATGGGCCGGCCGGTCATGTCCGCTCCGTCCAGGAGGACCCGCCCGGCCAGGCGACCGCCAATGGTTCGCGGCGCCAGGCCGCTGGCGACCAGGCACAGGGTCGACTTGCCCGCCTCGCTGGCTCCCACCAGGCCCACGACCTCCCCGTCGCGCAGCTCCAGGCTCACGTCGCGCAGCGACGGCTGCAGGGCGCCCGCGTACCGGTAGGAGACGTGGTCCAGGGTCAGCATCTACGCTCCCCAGCCGGCGACGCGTGCCGCGATGGTTCCCAACCCGGCCGCGAGCAGCGCCCAGCGGGCCAGGCGTTCCGCGCCGGCGTCGCGCGGCCACCACAGCAGGGTGCGCCGTCCCGGGCGGGTGAAGCCTCGTGCCTCGAGGGCCATGGTCCGCTCCTCCACCTCGGCGATCGAGCCCAGGATGACCGGGCCCACCAGGGGGACGACGCCGCGGGCCCGGCGAAGGACGCTGCCCTCCGTGTCGAGCCCCCGGGCGCGCTGGGCGGCCGTGATCTGGCGTGCGCGTTCGACCATGGCCGGCACGGTCTGCACCGACGCGTTGGCCACGAAGGCGACGCGCGGCGAGATCCCGCGCCGCTCCAGGTCGATGACAAGGTCGTGGGGCCGGGTCGTCAGGTAGAACAGGGTGATCGCCCCGGAGATGGCCATGATCCGGAGCAGGATCTGCGCCGCGAAGAGGAGGCCCTCCGCGGTTGCCGTCACGGGACCCAGCCGCAGCAGGACGGTCTGGCCGCCGGGGAAGAAGAACACGTTGATGAGCAGCGCCGAGATGGCAATGGGCAGCGAGAGCAGGAGGGAGGTGCGGACCAGGCGCCGCAGGACCTGCGCGGCGATCGCCGGCGCCACGATGGCGACCGCGACCAGCGCGAGGGGCCCCCAGATCCCGCCCAGCACGACCGCGCTCACCGCGGTGACGGTGGCCAGCGTCGCCTTGGTGAGCGGGTTCAGGCGATGGAACGCAGTCGGCTGGTCGGGGCGCAGGAAGCCCGGGACGGCACCGGTCTCGGAGTCGCTCAGCCGAATCCCTCCACCCCGCCGCCCTCAACGAGCTGCTCGCCCTGCGGGAATCGGGCCTTGGTGCGCCGCGCCATGGCGTTGAGGATCAGGTAGACCGTGAAGAAGGTGATGAGCTTGTCGATGGGGTCCGAGAGGAGCCCCTGCTGAAAGGTCGCCGCCTGGATGTCCGAGCCCGCCTGGCGGAAGGCCGCAACCAGGAAGTCCGTGCCGGCGCCGGTCACGCCGCCGAAGAGGTTGGCGGCGATGGGCGCGCTGATGAGGGCGGCCACCATGCCGGTGACCACTCCCGCCACGACGACGTAGGCCACCGTGAGGTCGCGGCGCAGGAACAGCAGGGCCAGGAATCCCAGGATCGCCCCCACGATGAGAAGGGCCACGAGCCATCCCACGATGACGAAGATGGCGGGAACGTTCTGCTGGTCGCCGAAGAAGGCGATTCCGCCCCCGTAGAAGCGCGAGAAGGCGTAGTAGGCCAGGCCACCCACGATCACGATGGCGACCAGCGCGCCAACCGCCAGCTCACCGATCGAGCGGTCCGGGCGCGGCCGCATCCAGCCCAGGCGGCCGAAGAGGCCCGCGAGCAGGCCGATCACCGCCGCCACGATCGCGAAGGCCGCCGACGCGCTGCCCTGGAAGGGCGGCGGCACCACGTACGTCCACAGGACGTTGGCGAGGAACCCCGTGAGCGCCCCCGGGATCGGCCCGGCCAGGACACCGACAAGGATGGTGCCGATGGAGTCGAGATAGACCGGGATCTTCAGCGCCGCGGCGACGGTCTGGCCCAGGATGATGTTGATGGCGATCGCCAGCGGCATGAGGACGATGGTGCGCGTGTCGAACTGCCGCGCTATGGAGTCCAGCCTGCCGGTCTGCAGCAGCTCGATGCCGGCGTAGACGGCGAAGGCCACGACGAGACCGATGGCGGTGACGAGCGCCCAGTTGTTGGAGTTCTGCCCGCTGAAGTCGCCCACCAGCAGCACGCCGACGTAGGCGACGATCGCAAAGGCGACGATCGCCGCGAGGATGCGGAGCCAGCGCTGTGACACGGGTGCGAACCTCCTAACGGTCCATGGGAGCAGGGTCCGGGGCGCCGCAGGCTCGTGCCAGCCGCCCCAGGAGCTCGGTCTTCATGCCCTCGGCGTCGATCGCGGTGGCGATGGTAACCGGCGGACGGTCCGCGGCATTCGTGCGGTAGAGGCTCCCGGCCACCGCGGGGTCCTCGCTCGTGTCGCAGGCCAGCCGTTCGGTGACGGTCTCGGTGACGAGGTCCGGTCGCAGCAGCGATGCGACGAGCGTGACCGGATCGTGCAGGTAGCACCCGTCGATCCCATCGGCGGCCCGGTGGTAGCCGACGTAGAAGCGGACGGCATCGCGCACGATCCCGGACAGGTGGGTGTCGGGGAGGATGCGCAGGTCGTCCATGGTGAAGACAACGTCCTGGGTGGCGTCCAGCGGGAAGAGCCGGGTGATGGCGCCCTGGGCCAGGCACAGCTCCGCGGCCTCCGGGTCGACGCAGGCGTTCCATTCGCCGGTCTCCGTCGTGTTGCCGCGCTCCTCGAGAGTGCCTCCCATCCAGATGAGCTCCCGCAGGCCGCCGCGCAGGTCGACGCCCTCGCTGGTCGCGGCCCCGAGGTTGGTGAGCGGGCCCAGCGCCACGACGGACACCTCGCCGGGATGGCGGTCGACGTGGGCTGCCACGTAGCGCGAGGCCGGAATGGCGGTGTATTCGGTCGTACCCAGGGCGCGGTCCTCGCCGCGCATCTCGACGTACCCGGTCCCGGTGGGTCCGTGGGTGTCATACGCGGTCCGCAGCCGCCGGGCGAGCGGCCGGGCAGCGCCGATGCTGACCGGCACGTCGCCACGACCGACCAGGTGCAGCACCTTGCCGGTGTTGCGCGCCACGTGCTGGAGCTCGACGTTGCCAGCGACGCAGGTCACGCCGCGCAGGTTCAGCTCCGGGGCGGTGGCCGCGATGAGGAGCGCCACCATATCGTCGATGCCCGTGTCCACGTCGAGGATGACGGGGCGAGGCGGCGGGATGGACGCGGCGCTCCCGCCGGTTGCCGCGGCCTGCTCAGGACCCTCCATCGGCGACAATCCTAATCAGTCGGCCAACCCCCGGCGCGGCCGACCTTCGACGCGAGGGGCCGGCCGAGGCGTTCGGCGATGAAGCGGGCTGCCTCCAGGATGCGGTCGAGGTCGACGCCATGGCGGATCCCCTCGCGGTCGAGGAGGTAGACGAGGTCCTCCGTGGCCAGGTTCCCGGCGCTCCCCGGCGCGAACGGCGACCCTCCCGTTCCCCCCGTCGAGGCGTCGAAGGTCCGATAGCCCATGTCGAGCGCGGTGACCACGTTGGCCAGCGCGGTCCCGCGGGTGTCGTGGAAATGGAGGCCGATGGCGTCGGCGCCGATCCCGGCGCCGTCCAGCGCCCCGAGCACGCGCCGCACATCCGCCGGCGCGGCGGCGCCCACCGTGTCGCTGATGCCCAGCTCGTCCACCCCCAGCGCCAGGAGACGGCGGCTGACGTCCACCACGGCCTGCTCGCGCACCTCGCCCTCGTACGGGCAGCCGAATGCGGTGCTCACGTAGGCGCGCGTCCACCAGCCGCGCTCTCGCGCGGCCGCGACCACCGGTGCGAAGGCGGCAAGCGACTGCTCGATGCTCATGTTGATGTTGTGCTGCGCGTACGACTCGGTGGCGGCGGTGAAGACGCAGATCGCATCGACCCCCGCGGCCTCCGCGCGGGCCAGCCCGCGCGCGTTGGGCACCAGGGCGGTGTAGCGGACGCCGGGGCGCCGCTCGAGCCGCGCCATGAGCTCATCGGCATCGGCCAGCTGGGGGATCGCCGCGGGCGAGACGAAGCTGGTCGCCTCGATCTCGCGCAGGCCAGCATCGGCCAGGAGGTCGCAGAAGCGCAGCTTGTCCTCCAGCCCGATGCGGGTGGACTCCGCCTGGAGGCCGTCGCGCGGCCCGACCTCGTAGATGCGGACCTCGGCGCTGCTCATGCGTCCGTGCTCACCGGCTCATCGTATGCGGTGACCTCGGCGAGCGGGTCTCCGCGCTGCACCTGGTCGCCCTCGGCGACGTCGATGCGGGTCACGGTGCCGGCCAGGGGTGTCGCGACCGCGTGCTCCATCTTCATGGCCTCGATGACCACGATCACCGCGTGCTCCGCCACCGCCGCGCCCTGGGTCGCCCGCACCGACACGACCCGTCCGGGCATGGGCGCCGCCAGCAGCGCGTGACCCTCGGCCGTCGCCGCGTGCCGGACGGCCTCCTCGACGCTGGGGGGCGCCGCGAGCGAGATCTCGAGGCTCTGGCCCTGCACGTCGACGTGCGCGGTGTCGCCGTCGGTGACGAGCGCCGGGGCCGACGACGGCGTACCCGTCAGCTCCTGGATGCGATCCTGCTCCCCGCTGGCGAGGCGCACGGACCTCGCCGCGTTCAGGCGCCAGCCCCCACCCCAGGCGTCCGCGGCAGCGGGGGTCGCGGCGAGGAGCGCATTGCCCGCGGCGCCCCACGCCGCGGGGTCCGGCTCGGGCAGGGCGGGGATGGCGAGCCCGGCGAGCGTATCGGTGCGCATCTCACCATCGCGCAGGACCGGCTGGTCGGCGAGCCAGCGCAGGAACCGGATGTTGGTCCTGGACCCCCAGGATCGTGGTGCCGTCCAGCGCGGCCCGCATCCGGGCGAGGGCTTTGCGCCCGGTCGCGGCCGTGCGCCACGACAGCTTGGCGAGCATGGGATCGAACCGGTCCGTGACCCTCGTCGCCCTCGCGGATGCCGGTGTCGATCCGGATGCCTGACGCCCGTCGGCCAGCGCGATGCGCAGGAGCCGCCCCGTGGCGGGAAGGAAGCCCGCCTCCGGCATCCTCGGCGTAAATCCGGACCTCGATGGCGTGGCCGCGCTGCCGGACATCGGCCTGCACCAGCCCCAGCGGGTGCCCTTCGGCAACCCGCAGCTGATCCTCGACGAGATCGCGGCCGGTCACCGCCTCGGTCACCGGGTGCTCCACCTGGAGCCGCGTGTTCATCTCGAGGAAGAAGAACTCGCCGCCATCGGCCAGCAGGAACTCGACCGTCCCGGCACCCACGTAGCCGACGTCCGCGGCAAGGCGCAGGGCGGCGGCCCCCATCCGCTCGCGGATCTCCGGCGTGACCGAGGGTCCCGGCGACTCCTCCACGACCTTCTGGTTGCGCCGCTGGGTGCTGCAGTCGCGCTCGCCCAGGTGGACGCCGTGGCCTTGGGCGTCGAAGAGCACCTGGATCTCGACGTGCCGCGGCCCTACCAGGAAGCGCTCCAGGATGAGCCGATCGTCACCGAAGGACCGCGATGCCTCGCGCCGTGCCGCGGCGAGTGCCTCGGGAAGATCCTCGGCGTCCGCGCACGACCCGCATGCCCTTGCCGCCGCCGCCGGCGGAGGGCTTGACCAGCAGCGGGTAGCCGATGCGGCGCGCCTCGGTCTCCAGGGTTGCGTCGTCCTGCGCCGCGCCGTCGTACCCGGGCAGGGTGGGGACGCCCAGGCCGGCCGCCCGTCGTCGCGCCTCGGCCTTGTCGCCCATGGCCTCGATGGCATCCGGGGGCGGCCCGATCCAGGTCAGCCCGGCGCGGATCACGGCGGCCGCGAACGCCGCATTCTCGGAGAGGAACCCGTACCCCGGGTGGACGGCCTGCGCCCCGGCCGCGCGCGCGGCGTCGATGATGGCGTCGCCGTCCAGGTAGCCGGTGATGGCGCGCGTCTCGTCCATGCCGTCGGGGGGCCGCTCGTCGGCGAGGTGGACGCCCACGGTCCGGATCCCCATGCGGCGGGCGGTGCGGGCGACGCGAACGGCGATCTCGCCTCGGTTGGCGACGAGGAGGGAGCGAATCGGCGTCCCGGCCGTGGCCGCCATCGCCTGCGGACCGGGCTCCGAGACCGCGGCAAGCGACGAACGCGACACGCGGAGACGGCCGCCGACGCGGGTCGCGGGCAGGTGCCCGCCGGTCGATCCAGCGCTGCACCGTGCGGGGCGTCACGCCCAGGGCCTCGGCGACCTCGCGCGGCGTCATGAGCTCATCGGCCATGTCGCGATTGTCGCACCGGCGAGCGCCGGTGCGGGCCTCCCCAGCTCCCGCCAGGCCGCGGGACGCTTCTCCAGGAAGGCGACTGAGGCCCTCCTGCCCTTCGCCTGATACGCGCTGGCGGGCCGCGATGCGCGACGACCAGCGCGCGGGCGGCATCGGCGTCCAGGCCGCGCAGGGAGCGGATCACGGCCTTTGCCTCGCGGGCTGCGGTGGGGCCCGCGCTGAGCAGCTCGGCGACCACGGCCTCCACCCGCTCGTCGAGAGCCGCCTCGTCGGGCTGCAACCTCGTGCACCAGGCCAATGGACAGGGCGCGGTCCGCGTCGAACCGCTCGCCGGTCGGGAACAGCGCACGGGCCTGCGACTCTCCGATCTTGGCGACGACGAACGGTGCGATCACCGCGGGCAGGATGCCCAGCTTGGTCTCGGTGAACCCGAAGCGGGTATCGGCGGCGGCCAGCACCACGTCGGCGACGGCGCACAGGCCCATCCCGCCGCCCAGTGCCGCGCCGTGGACACGGGCCACCACCGGGACCGGGCAGCGGTCGATGGTGGCCAGCATGTCGTGGAGCCGCCCGGCATCGGCCTCGTTCTCCTCGAGGGTGAGCGCCATGGCCGCCTTCTGCCAGGCGATGTCGGCCCCGGCCGAGAAGCTGCGGCCGTCCCCGGCCAGGACCACGGCCCGCAGGCGGTCCGGTGGCTCCCCCGCGAGCTCGGCGAAGGTGGCGTCCAGCGAGGCGATGACCTCGGCGTTGAAGGCGTTGCGGACCTCGGGGCGGGCCAGCGTGACCCGGGCGACCGTGCCGCGCGGACCGCTCCGATCCACCCGGAGGCCGAACCGCGCGCCGGCCTGTCCGCTCATCGGCCCGCTCGCCGGTAGAAGGGCTGGACAACGCCGCGGACGCTCGACAGCAACGGCTCCTCCAGCCAGACCACGTCCGTGCCGTCCGGCACGTCCACCGTCGCGGAAGCGTCCTCGTCACCAATGAGGCCCACGAGCAGGCGGCGGACGCCGTCGCTCTCGGCCTCGACGAGGTAGGCTGCCTCGACTAACGAGCCGGCCAGGTCCCGGGCCAGGGCCGCCTCGACGGCGAGGCTCTCGGCGCCGGGAAGCCGCAGGGTCAGCGACGCGCGGCGCGTCGCGGTGAAGAGCGGGTCATCCGAACCCGGCAGCCGGCCGGCGGCGAGGGCGGCGACCTCGTCCGCGGAGAACTCGTACGGAATCGGGCCGGCCGGATCCAGGATTGCCGGCAGGCCGTTCGCGGCCAGGTTCGCGAAGGCGATCTGGGCGGGGATGGGCAGGTTGGCGGTGCCCAGGGGCGACCACGCCGCGAGCGCGGCGACCGAGCCGAACAGGACGTTGACCGGGTTCCCCGCGCCGTCGCGGGCGAGCATGACGCTGATCTCGACCTCCTCCTCGTCGTTGACCGCCGACGCCAGCGCCTCGCGCGCCTCGTCGCCATGGCTGGGTGGCACCGGCAGCAGCACCGTGCCGCTCATGAGGGTCCGGTAGAACGCACCAAGGGATGCGGTGTCCGCTTCGCCGCGCTCCTGGGCCTCGCGCGCCGCGAGCATCGCCTCGAACAGGTTGACCGCGCTCGTCTCCAGCGAGCCGGTCGGGCTGGACCGGTCGTGCGAGCCGGGCTCTGGTCGCTCGAATGCCTGATCGCTCACCCATCGAGCGTACCGGATCGGCGCCCGCGACGGGGGACCCCGCGGTGCTAGCATCGATCCATGCCCACCGGGATCGACCACCTGGTCATTGCCGTCCCCGATCTCGACGCGGCGGCCGACGCGCTCCAGGGTCGGGTCGGCCTGGCATGCACCGGCGGCGGCAGGCATCCGGGTGCCGGCACGGTGAACCGGATTGCCTTCCTCGCCGATGGCGCCTACCTGGAGCTCATTGCCGTGGAGGATCGCTCCGCGGCGGAGACCTGGCCGGTGGGACGCGCCACGCTCGCGGCGCTGGATGCCTCTGGCGGAGGGCTGGCCACCTACGCGCTGCTGGACGACCGCCTCGACGCGACCGTGCCGGAGCTGCAGGCCAATGGCAGCACCATCGGGCCGGCGCAGCATGGCTCCCGCCGCCGCCCCGACGGGGAGATCGTCGAGTGGTGGACCGCGGCCCCCGAGCGCATCGGGCTCGACGGCGTCCCATTCCTGATTCGGCACGCGTATGCCGGGGCGGAGTGGGGCGCCCAGGCGATGGCCGCGCGGCGCAGCCAGCGCCACCCCTTGGGCAGCCCGGCTATCCTGCTGCGGCTCGATATCGCCACCCCCGACCCGCCTGCCCTTGCCGCTCGCTACCGTCGCGAGCTGGGCGTCGAGTTCTGGGCCGTCGCGGACCTCGCGGTCTGCACGCTCGGCCGCCATACGATCCGGCTCGTTCCTCGCCGCGAGATGGAGGTCCCCGCCATCGTGGTGCTGGGCGCCGCGGTGGACGCCCCGCGCTCGACCACGCTCCTGGGCCTGCGGTTCGACGTCGAGCCGGCGGAGGTGACGGCGGTCCTCGCATCCTCCTAGGCGCTTGACCGGCTGGTCACAATCTGCCGATGGAGCCCGGCCAGGCGACGGAGCGCAGGATCGTCAGCGTCCTGTTCGGCGACATCGTGGGATTCACCCCGCTTGGGGAACGCCTGGAGCCCGAGGACGTGGCCGTGATCCAGGATGCCTACTTCGCGACCGTTCGTGAGATCGTCGCCCGTTACGGCGGGCGGGTCGAGAAGTTCATTGGCGATGCGGCGATGGCCGTGTTCGGCCTGCCCGGCGCGCGGGACGACGACGCGGAGCGCGCGGTGCGCGCCGGCCTGGCCCTGGTCGCGGCCGTGGAGCAGCTTGGTCCCCGGCTGGGCCTGGACGACGCTGCACTGCGCCTCCGGGTCGGCATCAACACCGGCGAGGTGGTGGCCACCCTGGGCGGACCCGAGGAATGGCGGATCACCGGGGATACCGTCAACACCGCCGCCCGCCTGCAGACCGCCGCGCCGCCGGGCGGCGTGCTGGTCGGCGAGACGACGGCCCTGACCGTCGCCGACGTCGCGGAGCTCACCGAGGCAGGACCGCTCGAGCTCAAGGGCAAGGCGGCGCCGGTGACGGCCTGGATTGCCGCGGGCATCCTGCCCCGCCGCTCGCGGGAGCACGCGATGGGCGGGATGGTGGCGCCGATGCTCGGAAGGGATGCGGAGCTGGCGGCCCTCACGGCGGCGATCCGCGACGCGGGCGATGCACCGCGGCGGGTCCTCGTCGTCGCCCCGCCCGGCGTGGGCAAGAGCCGTCTGCTCGACGAGCTTGCGGCGTCCGATCTTGGCGGTGCGCTGGTCCTCCGCACCGCCGTGCGGCCGGGGACCGAGTCGCCGTTCGCACCGGTCGCGACCCTGGCCCGCGGTGCGCTCCTCGCGGCAGGCTGGGACGCGGATGCGGCCGCCGCATCCGCGGCGGTGGCGGGTGAGATCGCTCCGCTCCTGGCCCGTGCCGGCGCCTCGCGGGCCCGCGCCGCCGTCCTGGCGCAAGAGCTGGCGAGGCTGGTCGGGGAACCGGGTCACGCGGAGGAGGACGGTCTCGAGGAATCGGCCGTCGGGGACCCGCGCGAGCGCACCCGGCGCTTCGACGACTGGGTGGCTGCCCTCGACCTGCTGGCCGGGCGCCGCCGGGTGGTCTGGCTGCTCGAGGATCTCCATTGGTCGGGGCCGGACCTGCTGGCCTTCGTCGACCGGGTCCATGCCACGCCGCTGCCCCACGGCCGGGTGGTGATCGGCACCGCGCGCCCATCGCTCCTGGAGCGCGACCCGGCATGGTGCCGACCGCGCGCTGAGGAGGGCATCCATCGCCTGGATCTTCAGCCCCTGCCGGCGGCGCAGGCCGACGCCCTGGTCCGAGCGCTGGTGGGCGACGCGGTGCCAGCGCCGCTGGTCGAGCGAATCGCGGAGCGATCGGACGGGAACCCGCTCTTCATCGAAGAGCTGCTGCGCACCTGGGTCAGCGTCGGCCTGCTCGCAGCGGACCCCGACGGGACCTGGCGCCTGGACGGGGAGGCGGGCTCGATCGAGCTGCCTGCCACGGTCCAGGCCATCTATGCCGCCCAGATCGACGACCTTCCTCCGTCTGCCAGGCGCCTGGCCCGGCATGCATCCGTTGCCGGCCGAGCCTTTCCCGGAAACGCGCTCGAGGCGCTCGAGGCCGGCGACCCCGATGCGGTGGACCGGCTGCGGGTGCGCGCCCTCATCGAGGGACCCGCGGAGGCGGAGCTTGGGCCGAGCTACCTGTACCGGCACGTCCTGCTCAGGGACGCGGGGTACGCGACCCTGGCCCGCGCCGAACGTGCCCGCCTCCATTCTCGGCTCGCGGCCTGGATGACCGAGGCTGCGGGGGCCCGCGTCGACCGCGTCGCCGAGGGCATCGCGCGGCAGTACCTGGCTGCCCTCGACGCGCTGCCAGCCCTGAGCGCCCCGGGCGCCGCCGTGGATCGTGACGAGCTCACCGATCTGACCACCGCGTGGCTGGAACGCGCTGCGGTGACTGCCATCGCCAGCGGCGCGCCGGCCGCCGCCCGCGAGCTCGTGGACGAGGCGCTGCGCCTGACCGATGCCGCCGCCACTGCCGACCGTGCTCGCCGCGTGGCCCTGCGCGGAGAGGCGACCGCCTTCAGCGGGGACATGGACGACGGCAAGGCCGCGTACCGCGAGGCGGCGGAGCTCTACTCCTCGCTCCTCGCCGCGGAGGCCGATCCGACCGCGCGGGCCGCCGTCCGCGACGGGTACGCTGCCGCCGTCCTGGCGCAGGGCACGCTCCTCATCGAGCAGCTCCTCTTCCAGGAAGCGGAGGCACTCGCCGAAGCAGCGCTTCGCACCGTTGGTCCTGCCGACGACCTCGCCACCGCCCACCTTCGGTACCTGCGGGCCTGGTCCCAGGTCGCCTATCAGCCGCGGCCCGAGGCCGCGGACGACCTGCGCTTCGCGGTGGAGGTGTGCGCGCGCGAGGGAGACGAGGGCGTTCGGCTGGATGCCATGTACCTCCTGCAGGCGGTGGAAGCCGATCTGGGCACCATGACGCGGGACGAGCTGCTGTCCCGGATCGAGGAGGTCGGCCGCGTGGCCGAGTCGGTCGGAGCCACGCGGCGGGCCGTCTCGTCATACCGCGCCGTCGGCATGAACCAGGTGGAGACCGCGCCGGCGCAGGCGGTCCCCTGGATCCGTCGGGCAATGGAGATGGCCGACGCCCATGGCCTGCTCGAGGAAACCGCCTGGTGCTGGTATGCCATGGCCGAGCTGGAGTTCGTCCGCGGCGACTGGGACGCCGCCATCGGCGCCGCGATGGAGGCCCTGGAGATCGCGGAGGCCCAGGCGTACCACCGGCCGGTGGTCCGAACCCTGATGGTCCTCACGCCGATCGCGTTGGCCCGCGGGCGAATGGACCTCATGGAGCGTGGCTCGGCCTGGGTGGAGCGCCGTCGCTCGACCTTCCCCGACTCGCCCTTCGGGCGGTTCATGCAGGGCGCCATGGACCTTCGCCTCGCGGCAGTCGGGCTCCTCCCGCCATTCGTGCCCGGGGACGACCTCCTCGATGCGTGGGACGAGAGCCCCGCACTGCCCTCCTGGCAGGCCGCCACCTGGACCAACGTGACGGCCTGGATCGACGCGGGCCGGCTGGATACCGCTGCCCGTGCTCTCGAGAGGATCGGCTTCTGGCAGAAGCAGGCCTTCGCGACACCCCTGGCCGAGGCCGTGGCCGGTGCCCTGGGTGCGCGCCTCGCGCTGGCACGATCGGACCCCGAGGCGGCCATCACCGCGGCGGAGCGTGGCGTGGAGGCCGGAAGGGCGCTGGGCACGCCCTGGGCGGTCGCCATCGCTGCGCGAGCGCGCGAACGCGCCCTGTCTGCGGCCGGGCGCGCAGCCGAGGCGCGGGACGCCCACACGGCGGCGGCCGTGGCCGAAGCCAGCCTGGGCCTGACGGGATCGCTGGGCTGAGGTCCTGCCGTCGGCTACTCGGTGGTGTCGACCACGGTGGTGCTCGCGGTTCGCCAGCGGGCGGCCCACAGCACGGTGATCAGCCCAACCGCCGCGACGATGATGCCGAGGCCCGGCAGAGCAGACGGCGTGCCACGCCTGCCGGGGGCCCGGGTCCTCGGGTCGCTACATGCGGAACACGCCGAAGCGCGTCTCTCCGATCTGCGCGTTCAGGGCCGCGCTGATCCCCATGGCCAGCACCCGCCGCGTGTCGAGCGGATCGATCACCCCGTCGTCCCAGAGTCGCGCCGTCGAGTAGTACGGCGACCCGGCCCGCTCGTACTCGGCCAGGATGGGCGCCTCGAACGCGTCGCGGTCGGCATCGGTCTCGAAGCCTCCGCGGACCGTGGACAGCACCCGCGCCGCCTGGGCGCCGCCCATGACGCTGATCCGCGCGTTGGGCCACATCCACAGCTGGCGCGGCGAGTAGGCACGCCCCGCCATGCCGTAGTTTCCCGGCCCCAAAGGAGCCGCCGATGATCACCGTGAACTTCGGCACCGATGTCGTCGCCACCGCGGTGACCAGCTTGGCCCCGTCCTTGGCGATCCCGCCGGCCTCGTACTCGCGCCCGACCATGAAGCCGGTGATGTTCTGCAGGAAGACGAGCGGGATGCGGCGCTGGCTGGCGAGCTCCACGAAGTGGGCGCCCTTTGAGCGCCGATGAGCTGAACAGGATCCCGTTGTTGGCCAGGATCCCCACCGGGTAGCCCTCCAGGCGGGCGAACCCGCAGACCAGCGTCTCCCCGTAGCGCGCCTTGAACTCGTGGAACTCGCTGCGGTCGACGAGGCGTGCGATCACCTCGCGCACGTCGTAGGACTGCCGCGCATCGGCCGGGATCACGCCGTAGAGCTCGTCAGGCGAGACCGATGGCGGCGCCGGGTCGCTCGGCTCCCACGGCGGCTCCGGCTTCCGCCAGCCCAGGTTGCGGACGATCTCGCGGCCGATGGCCAGGGCATGCTCGTCATCGAGGGCATAGTGGTCGGCGACGCCGCTGGTCACAGTGTGGACCTCCGCTCCGCCCAGCTCCTCCGCGGTCACCTCCTCGCCGGTGGCGGCCTGCACCAGCGGCGGGCCGCCAAGGAAGATGGTGCCCGTCCCCTTGACGATGACCGTCTCGTCGCTCATGGCCGGGACGTAGGCGCCGCCCGCCGTGCAGGAGCCCATGACCAGCGCGATCTGCGGCACGCCCCGGGCGGAGAGCTGCGCCTGGTTGTAGAAGATGCGCCCGAAGTGCTCGCGATCGGGGAAGACCTCGTCCTGCATGGGCAGGAACGCGCCGCCGGAGTCCACCAGGTACAGGCAGGGCAGGTGGTTCTCCAGCGCGATCTCCTGGGCGCGGAGGTGCTTCTTGACGGTGAGCGGGAAGTAGCTGCCGCCCTTCACCGTCGCGTCGTTGGCGACGATCACGCACTCGATCCCCTCGACGCGGCCGATCCCGGTGACGATGCCCGCCCCGGGCGCCTCGTCGTCGTACAGCCCGGTGGCGGCGAGCGCGGAGAGCTCCAGGAAGGCGCTGCCAGGGTCGATGAGCCGGTCGATCCGCTCCCGGACGGGAAGCTTGCCACGCTCACGGTGACGCGCGATGGAGCGCTCGTCGCCGCCGGCGCCGCGTCCGCTCAGCGCGCGGGTGCGTTCGCGGAGCTCGCCCGACCAAAGCGGCCATCGGCCTCGCGGTTCGCGGCGTATGCCGGCGACGTGGCGTCGATGGATGAGGTGAGCCGTGCCATCGGCCGATTATCGCTGCTGGCTCACCGCGGAACAGCGGGATGGCAGGGTTCGGCGTCAGGCGAGGGTGACGAGCGGGGTGATCTGCGTGACGTGCGCGGTGTTGACGATCACCACGCTCACGACGTGCTCGAAGGATGGCGCCCCGGTGTGGAGCAGGTAGGCCTCCGTGAGCGGAATCCAGCGCTGGCCGCGCAGGAGCAGCTCGGGGCCGACCTCCGCGCCGGGAGCCAGGTGGACGTTGCCGGTCACGCTGAAGGGCCCCGCCGAGAGCGCCACGCGGCGAAGGCGGCGATGGAGACGAAGCTGCCGGCTCGCGCGCCACTCGGGCGGCATGGCCAGCACGACCTGGTCGCTGACCAGGCTCTGCCATTCCCCGGGAGCGTGCTCCGGATCGCCCGGACCGCCCGATACGTCACCTGTGGCGCCGTCGAGGGGCCCGGGGCTGGGATGCCAGAGTCGCAGCTCCTCGCTCTCGTTGAGCAGGTCCGTGACGCGACGGCCGTTGGCCGAGATCCAGCCCACGATGCGTGCATCGGCGGTGTACAGCTCGATGGGGGCGAGGTCGCTGGCGAGCGCCATGGCGGATGAGCCGGAGGTCGCGGTGGCACCCGTTCCTCGGCGCCAGTTCCAGAAGGTCACATGTCCCTCCGTAGCATACGGACGAACCGCTGGCAGCCGCGGCCCGTGGCGCAACCCTACGCGCCCTCGGGGTGCACCTCCATGCGTCGAGAGTACTAGCGGCATGGTCCGGTGCCGAGGAGCACCAACAGGCTGGCGCCGCGCGCCGTGCGGGAGTACAAGGTGTCCATGAAGCAGAGCCTGCGCGTGATCATCGCCGTGTTCGCCCTCCTGCTCCTCGTGGCGGGCACCGCGTTTGCGACGCGCTCATCGGTCGGCGACCAGCACCGGGCGCCCCAGGCGGCCTCGCATGCGCCGTCGAGCCCCGGCGCCGACGCCGACGAGTCACCCAATGAGGAGCCGGACAGCGAGGCGAGCCCTGAAGCGGAGGGCAGCACGGCGCCGCTGACCGATGACCACGCGGCAGCGCTCGTGGACCTGCTCAAGGCGCAGGGGATCCACGCCACGGCGGACGAGCTCAAGACGCTGGCGGCGACGTACGGCGTCGGCGGGGCGATGCGCATCGAGGCGTGGGCAGCAGCCACCGGCAAGAGCGTGGACGACCTCGTCTCGGCCTACGAGGCCGCCGGGGTGGGCTGGGGCGCGTTCGCCAAGCAGCTCGAGGCCGCCGATGGCTCGTTGAGCCTCTCGCCGGGGATCGGCTGGATCATGGGCCACGGCCACGAGCACGCAAACCCGCACGCGGCGACCGCACCGGGACAGGCGAAGAAGTCGAGCTGAACCTTCGTGCGGCGCGGCCTGCTAGGCTGCGCCGCCCATGATCACCATCGACGACTTCGACCGGGTGGAGATGCGCGTTGGCCGCATCCTCGAGGCGCGCCCGTTCCCCGAGGCACGCAAGCCCGCCTATCGCCTGCGCATCGACTTCGGCCCGGTGCTCGGCGAGCGGATGAGCTCCGCCCAGCTGACCCGCACCTACCCCGACCCGGCGGCGCTCGTCGGGCGCCAGGTCGTGGCGGTCCTCAACTTCCCTCCGCGGCGCATCGCCGGCTTCGTCAGCGAGGTGCTGGTGCTGGGCGCCATGGGCGAGGGTGACGCCAACGGCCAGGTGTGGCTGCTGGCGCCCACTCCGGAGGCGCCCGAGGGATCTCGCATCGGCTGATCGATGATCCAGTGCGGCGGGCCGCTCCGTATCGCAGGCACAACCACCCTGCATTCCCCGAGGAGGGAACCACGATATGGATCGGACACTGCGCCGCGTGCTGCTCGGAGCCATGGGGCTCGTGCTCACGGCGGCCCTCGCCGCCCCGGCGGCCGCCGCCGATGACGCCATGGTGCGCGTCATCCACGCTTCACCGGATGCCCCGAACGTCGATGTCTGGCTCGACGGGTCCAAGGTGCTCACCGACGTGCCCTACCGGGCCATCAGTGGCTACCTGCCCGTGCCGGGCGGCGACCACAACGTCAAGGTCACGCCGACCGGCTCGACCACGCCGGTCATCGATGCCAACGTCACGCTCAGCGCCGGGACGGCGTACACCATCGCCGCCATCAACCCCGTCGCGAGCATCACGGCCGCCGTCCTGGTCGACGACCGCACGCCGGTTGCAGGCAAGGCGAAGCTCCGCGTCTTCCACGCATCGTCGAACGCGCCGGCATCGGTCGATGTCGCCCTCGCGGGCGGTGCCGTCCTGGTCCCGGGCCTCGACTACGGCAAGGCCAGCGACTACCTGACCGTGGATCCCGGGACGTACAACCTCGAGATCCGGGCAGCCGGTGACACGGCGGCGGCGCTGACCCTCAGCGCCACGCTCTCCGCCGGCCAGAACGTCACCGCCATCGCCTTCGATGACGGGGACGGGGTCGCCGTGGCCACCACCGTCGATGCCGCGACCATGGCGGACACCGCCACCCAGCCCATGGGCACGCCCGCCCTCCCCGGACCGATGGTGCTGCTGGGCATCGCCCTGCTGACCATCGCCGTGATCCTCGGCGGCCGCCGACTGGCCGGTGCACGCGCCCTGCGCTGAACCGGCGCCACCCCTCGTACCTGGTGCAGACCGCCGTCCTCTGCAGGGCGGCGGTCTGCGTGCGTGCGTCCACGTCCGGGTACCATCCCTGGACGCATGAGCACTCCAGCACCGATGATCGGCCCCCCGCCGGAGGGGATGCCCGATCCGAACCTCGTCCCGCCGCAGCTGGCGCGCGCCGGCGACCCGTTCGCGCGGCTGCGGATCATCCACTTCCTGTCGCGCCTGCAGCGCAACCGGACCCATCAGCTGCGTGACGTGGTGGGTGCCCTGAACGCGACATTTCTCGACTGGTCGTTCAGCGAGAAGGTGGTCCTCGCCGAGCTGGTGCAGCTGCAGGCCAACTGGTCGATCAGCTTCCACGGCGATGATCGGATCGTGCTGGATCGCAACGCGCGCGGGCACACCCTGCTGGTCGTGGACTCCACCCGGATGACCCCGTTCCTGGTGGCCGAGGCGCGTCGCGCCGCCGAAGCCTGCGAGCAGGCCCTGCGCCAGTTCACCCTGGGGGACGGGGTGACGACCGACAACTGACGGGGCCCACTGAGCCGCCCCACTGCTCTCAGGGCCCGGACGGCGGGCTAGACCCGGTCGGAGCCTCCCGCCTGGCCGACCGCCGGCTCGGGCTCGGGACGGCGACGGGGCGCCATCGGCCCGGCTGAGGACGCGTCGCCATCTGGGCTGACGGCCACCGGGACGCGGCGCGGCCGTGGGCGGAAGGGCGAGGAGTCCGGCACCACCGGGCCCTCGGTCTCCGCAAGCTCGCCGGAGCGGTAGGCCTCCCAGACTGCCATGACCGTGTCGCGATGCGGGCGGATGCGGCAGTGCTCGTCGCGGTTGGCCATCTCGTCGCAGTAGCCCAGCGGCACGCACTTGGGTGCCAGGAACGAGCCGAAGAACGGTGAGACGCGGAAGATCTCATGACGGATCTGCTTGAACAGCTGGCGGATCTCCCACTGGGCCATGGTGCACAGGCGCAGGCCGGACATGTGGATCAGCTGCCGGAGGTTGACGGTCATGACCAGGTTGGTCTGCATGGCGTTGGGGAAGATGAAGCGCGCGTCTTCGGCCGGGACCTCGGCCTGGAGCAGCTGCCCGTACAGGTCCAGGCTGTCGTCGATGGCGGCCTGGAACCGATCGGCCAGCTCATCAGGCAGGTCGCCCTTGGCGATGCTGTCGGGGACGGTGTAGTTGTCGCGATGCTTGAAGCTGACGTAGCGCTGCGACTGCTGGTCGAAGGCGGTTCCCGCCCGATGGCGCACCAGCTGGTGGGTGAGGGTGCGCGTGACGCCGCTGATGGCGAACGTGAAGTTCACGTGCTCGATCGTGGACCCGTGGCCGGATTCCATCACCTTGCGGACCAGGTTCTGCTGCTTCTCGTCGGCGACCTGCCGTGAGACCGCCTTGTCCCAGATGCGGTCGGGAAGCTGCTCGGAGTAGCAGGTCCGGCAGGCGGTGTAGATGATCGGGAGGTAGTACTCCTCGACGATCTCGCGGGTGGGGAAGATCAGCTTCGCGGAGAGCGCGGGCGCGGTCGGCGGCATCCGCGAACGATAGCATCGGCGGCCCGCCATCGGCCAGCCGTTATCCACAAGATGTAGTGGTTTGGCCGGTGCAGTGTGCACATCTTGTGCACAACCCCTGCTTGCGGCTAAGCCGGCCGCTCGTCCTCGCCGCGCGAACGGCGTCCGGGTTCGCCCGCGCGACGGTCGCCGGGTTCGTCCGTGGAGGGCTCGTCCCGGCGACGCTCGTCGAGCCGCGCAAGGCCGTGGCTTCGATCGAATGCGATCCGGTTGCCACCCGCGGCGCGCGCGGAGTTGAGCGCCTCCTCGGCGCGGCCCAGGAGCTCGTTGTCGTCGCCGTCGCCGATCCCCGGATGCACCACCGTGATGCCGATGGAGACGGTCATGGTGACGGGGCCGGCCTTGCTCTGGACCGGGCGCGCGGTGAGGCGGCTGCGGACCGCGTTGGCGAAGACGGTTGCTCCCCGCTCGTCGGTATGCGGCAGGATGGCGAGGAACGTGTCGCCCGTCACCCTCCCCAGGGCGTCCGCCTCGCGGATGCGGGTGCGCAGCCGCAGGGCCAGCTCGGCCAGGACGACGTCGCCCACCTCGAGGCCGTGCGAGCGGTTGAGCTCGGTGAGCCCATCGAGATCGACGAGGACCAGGGCGATGGGATGCGAGTACCGCCGCGCCTCGGCGGCCTCGGTGTGGAGACGGGCGAGGATCGCGTTGCGCGAGAACACCCGCGTGGATCGGTCGATCTCGGCGACCTGCTCCAGCTCGGATCGCTGCAGCGCGATCGTCTGACGCGCGGCCAGCAGCTCGGCGATGGTGGCACGCAGCTCCCGTTCGAGGCTCTGGATCTCAGCCTCGAGCCCGTCTGCGGGCGCCGGGAGCGGCTCGCGATCGGGCGTGACCGCATGGTCCGGCGTTCCCGGCAGCCGCCTGGAGCCGGTCTCGGTTGGCGCCTGCGACGTTGCCAGCCATACGGTCATGCCGGTCAAGGCAACGCCAAGGGCCAGCATGCCCGGCAGCACGTCGGCGGTTCCCGTGCGAGCCGCAGCCACCGCGGCCGCCCCGCTTGCCAGGCCGGCAATCCACTCCACCCGGTCGAGGCCTCCACCCGCAAGCGCACCGGCCGCAGCGACGACCGCCAGCCCCGAGGCGACGGCGGCCACCGGGGTGGTGCTCGAAGCGAGGTTCGAGCCAAGGAGCAGGCCGACGACCGGCGCGACCTCCACCCACGCGAACACGCCCACGACGCCAGCAACCCGCGTGCGGGTGCCGTCCAGGCCGACCGGGCCCACCAGGCCGGCAGCCACGAGAGGAACGGCCGTCGCGACCAGGGCGATACCCAGGACAGCAGGCGGAGCTCCCGCGGATGCGCCCGGACCCTGGAGCGCCACCGTACCGGCGGCGGCCGCGAGTGCTCCGGCGCCTGCGGCATCGAGGATCCGTGCCAGCGATCCGTCGCCGCGGAGCGCCTCGGAGATGGTGAACACTGCCGCCACCGCCCCGGCAATCGCGACGAAGGCGCACGCCGCGGGCAGGAGCCAGGAGGTTGCCTCGGAGGGGCCCGTGGTCAGCACCAGAGGGTCGAACAGGCGGAGCGCCCCGAGCGCGGCGCCGGGCAGCGCCACCCAGGCCAGCAGGCGGGCGCCGCGGGCCACGGTCGAGGCAGGGGCGCGATCGGTCATGGACATCGATGGTGCGGGGCTGCACCGCGAGTCTGGCTACGCCCGGCGGGCGAGGGCAATAGTACGAACGGAGGTGAGCGCGCGGAGGGCGCGCCCCGAGGGGGCGCGCGTCCGGAGGCTGGCTATACTCGCCGCCGTGACCTCCCGCCGCGGCCCATCGACGCCTCGCCGCGCCGCGCTGCCGGGTGGCGCCGTCATGAGCAAACGACGGTTCCTGGAGCTGACCGATCAGCTCATCGGCGACGGAGAGCGCCTCGTGGCGGACCCGGACTGGAACCTGTTCCGGCTCTGGCTCCTGAACTCCGACGAGCTTCTCGAGCGGGTGTGGGGCCGAATGGACCGCTACCACCTCGCCTGGCTGAACGTCGGTCGGGACTCCGCAGCGCCTGGCTCCGCGCTCGACGAGTCCGGCACGCGCCGCTTCGTCGCCGAGGTGGCGAGCGCGAAGCTGGCGGTCCTGCGTACGATGAGGGAGTCCGTGGCGCGCCGGGGATGGACGCTCCTCGGCGACGATCCCGAGCAAGCCGATGCAATGAGCGAGGACGAGCCGTGACCCAGGGACCCGATATGCTGACCGGCGGCCTGGCGGCCGTCTTCGCCCATCCCGACGACGAGAGCTTCAGCTGCGCGGGCGCGCTCGCCCTGGCCCACGACGCGGGCCGTCCGACGCGCCTGCTCGTCGCCACGCGCGGCGAGGCCGGCACGCCCGATGGCACGGAGGGCGACGCCAGCTTCGGCGAGCTCCGCGAGCGCGAGCTGGTCTGCGCAGCCCGCGAGATCGGCCTCGACGAGGTCACCATCCTGGACGGCTACCCCGACGGCGGCGTGGCCGATGCGCCCTTCAGCCGGCTCGTGAACGACATCGCTTCCTGGCTCGCGACGCGACAGCCGGATGCGGTGATCACCTTTGGCGCCCACGGCATCACCGGGCATCCCGACCACGTTGCGGTGGGAAGCGCGACGCGCTGGGCCGTGGAGCGGCTTGCGGAAACCGGGCGCGCTCCGAACGCGATCTACGTCGTGGCGCCGATCTTTGGGCCGCTGCCCAATCGCTTCGACCTCTCGCCAGAGGAGCAGGGTGCCTCGCACCGGGTCGATGTCACAGCGGTGGCCGACCGGAAGATCCGGTCACTGGAATGCCATGCGTCGCAGGCCGATGTCGTCGAGCAGGTCGTCGCGCTGCGGGCGGCCGTCGAGGCTGGAAAGCCCGTGCTCGAGGGCTACACGCGGGTGCGGCCCGCCGTCCGGGTTCCGCATCCGGCCTTTGACCCGCAGCTCCTCTGAGGGTGGGGCGCCGGCGGCGCGGGACGGGGGGCCCACGATGGCTGCCCGGCGCATGGCTGGTAGACTCACACCATGTCCATCGACGCCAACCTCGGCAAGGTCGACGAGGTGATGACCGCGCTCTACGACATCTACGATCCGGAGATCGGGATGAGCATCGTCGATCTCGACCTGATCAAGCACGTGGAGATCGGATCCGGCGAGCAGCCGACCGAGATCAAGATGGTGCTCACCACGCCGTTCTGCCCGTGGGCCGGCGACCTGATCGCCACCGTCAAGCAGCGGGCCGAGGAGGTCGTGGGACCGCCCGTCAAGGTTACCCTGCTTGCCGATCGCTGGGAGCCGCCCCCCGGCCTCTTCTAGCCAGCGCTCCTAGGACGCCCTCGTCGCTCGCCGCTCGCGCCGGCGCCCGTCGCCTGACTCGACGCCCTCGGTTGCCGCCAGTGGTCGATCCCCATTGGCCATGGCGACCGCCCGACGGACGACTTCCTCGAGCTGGGCCACGGTGAACGGCTTGAGGACGACCAGGACGCCCTGCTCGGTGAGGTAGCCCTGCTGCTCCATCACCTCGCGCACCGCGGCGGAGCAGACGATGACGGGTGTGCTCTCGAGGTCGGGGTCCATGCGGATCTTCTGCAGCAGCTGCCAGCCGGCCAGCTCGCGCGTGCCGAAGATGAAGTCAAGGATCACGATGTCGGGCCTGGCGTTGCGGATCTGGTCGAGCTCCCGCGGAGCAAAGCTCATCAGGATCGGCTCGAAGCCCATGGCCTCGAGGATGTCGCTGAACAGCTCCAGGATCTCCTGGGTGTCGTTGACGATGAGGACGCGCTTCCCGCTCCCGGGCTTGCTGCTGGTGGTCATGTGGACCATGCGTATGCACGACCCGGGCCAGCGTGCGGGAGCCGCTAGGATGGGCCGATGCGGATCTACACCCGGAAGGGGGATACCGGCACCACCGGCCTGCTCTACGGCGGTGACCGAATCTCCAAGGCCGATCCCCGCGCCGAGGCCTACGGCAGCACGGACGAGGCAGTCTCGTCGCTGGGCCTGGCGCGCTCCGCGCTAGGCCCGGGGACCGATAAGGTCGCCGGCGACCTCGAGAAGCTGATCGTCCGCCTCCAGCGCGAGCTGTTCGTGGTTGGCGCAGAGCTGGCGACGCACGTCGACCGACGACCCCGCCTGGAGCCGGGCCGCACGCTCGTCACCCGCGCCATGGTCACCGCGCTCGAGGAGGAGATCGACTCGCTCGAGGCGCTCTGGCCGATCCCCGCCGAGTTCGTGCTTCCAGGAGAGTCGCTTGCCGGGGCGGCTCTCGACGTCGCCCGCTCCGTCACCCGACGGGCGGAGCGCCGCTGCGTGGCCCTGGCCGACGCGGGCGAGCTGCCGGCCGACTCGCACGTTCTCGCCTACCTCAACCGGCTGGCCGACCTGCTCTTCGTCATGGCCCGCGCAGCGGACGGCGGCTACCAGGCGGTTCGCACCGACCCAGGCACCTGAGCTCGCCGAATCAGCGAACACCTCCGCCGAATGGCACCGTTCCGGTGTCCTCCGGTTGCCATGCGCGCGGAATCCGCCACCTTGCCCGGTTGCGGGCGCGCGTAGAATCGCCGGTGAGCCCATCAGTGTGACTGCGCCGCGGAGCGCCCTGCGCCCGCCGGCCCATCCGAGGAGAACCGCATGACCATCGCGGCGTCCCGCTTCCGAATGTTCATCAACGGCGACTGGGCCGATGCCGTCTCCGGCGAGACGACCCAGGTGATCAACCCGGCCACCGAAGAGGTGATCGCCGAGGTGCCAAAGGGCGACGAGACCGATGTCGACCGCGCCGTCGAGGCGGCGCGGACCGCGTTCGAGTCGTGGTCGCTCACCACGCCCGCGGAACGCTCGGGGCTGCTCCACCGCTTCACCGACGCGGTCGCTGAGCACGCCGCCGAGCTGTCGGCCCTGGAGAGCGCGAACGTCGGCAAGCCCAAGGGGACCGCGGACTTCGACCTGGAGTTCACCATCGACAACCTGCGCTTCTTCGCCGGGGCAGCGCGCGTCGTCGAGGGCAAGGCGACCGGCGAGTACGTCAGCACCCACACCAGCATGATCCGGCGCGAGCCGGCGGGGGTGGTGGGGCAGGTCGCCCCGTGGAACTACCCGATCATGATGGCGGTCTGGAAGTTCGCACCGGCCCTGGCCGCCGGCTGCACGGTGGTCCTCAAGCCGGCGAGCATCACGCCCCTCACCGCCATCAAGCTCGCCGAGCTCGCCGCGGACATCTTCCCGAAGGGCGTCCTGAACGTGGTGACCGGCCCGGGCGGGGTGGTCGGGCAGCGGCTCGTCACCCATCCGCAGGTCGACATGGTGTCGCTCACCGGCGACACGGCCACCGGCAGACAGATCGCGGCTGCCGCGGCGGCCACCGTCAAGCGGCTCCACCTCGAGCTGGGCGGCAAGGCACCGGTCCTCGTCTTCGATGACGCGGACCTCGAAGCCCTGGCGGAGACGGTGAAGCTGGCGGGCTTCTTCAACTCCGGCCAGGACTGCACCGCGGCGACGCGGATCATCGCGCGCGACCGCATCTACGACGACGTGCTGTCGCACCTGGTCCCGGCGGTCGAGTCGCTCAAGGTCGGGAACCCCGCCGACGACCCGGAGCTCGACATGGGACCGCTCGTCAGCCGCTCCCAGCAGCAGCGGGTGGCCGGGTTCGTGGAGCGGGCCCGGAGCTATGGAGCCGAGGTGGCCGCCGGCGGGGCTGCCATCGGCCCGAAGGGGTTCTTCTTCCAGCCCTCGATCGTCACCAACGTGGCCCAGGACTCGGAGATCATCCAGAACGAGGTCTTTGGCCCGGTCGTCACCGTGCAGCACTTCGCCGATGACGAGGAGGGCATCCGGTGGGCGAACGGCGTGGACTACGGGCTGGCCGCGTCCGTCTGGACCCGCGACGTCAAGCGGGCCCTCAACGCCGCCCGCCGCCTGCGGTACGGCACGGTGTGGGTCAACGACCACCTGACCATTGCGTCGGAGATGCCGCACGGCGGCTTCGGCCGCTCCGGCTACGGCAAGGACATGGGCCTGTACAGCATCGAGGACTACACGATCGTCAAGCACGTGATGGCCAAGATCGTCTGACCGATGTCGCTCCCGGGCGCGGATGCCCGGCGCCATCAGCCCGGGGGGCGGTGCTACGATCGGCGGCGATGACGACCACGACCCCCACCGGCGATACGGCCGGGTTGCCGCGCGGGCGGACCCCGCCCCTGGATCCGGTCGAGGCGGAGCGCCTATTCCGGCACGGGGCGGCGCTCTTCAATGGAGCGCGGTACTGGCATGCCCACGAGGCGTGGGAGACGCTGTGGCGTGCCGCCGAGGACCGGGAGCGCCCGTTCTACCAGGGCCTGATCCAGGTGGCGGCCGGGCTCGTCCACCTCCAGCGTCGCAACATGCGCGGCGCGCAGATCAAGCTGGCGGAAGGGGTCGAGAAGCTGCGGCCCTATGAACCGGTGCATCACGGCATCTTCGTCAACGAGCTCATCGGGCGGGCGGATCGCGTGCTGGCAGAGCTGAAGGCCGGCCGGACGCCGTACCTCATCCCGCCGGTGATCCGGCACGTGGATGCGGAGCGCCCCGACTGGAGCCGGTGAGGGCGACGCCGGCGCGGGGAGCAGGAGCGAGGTGAACGGAGTGACCACGGCGGACGCGTCGGAGGAGTTCCGCATGGAGCACGACTCCATGGGCGAGGTCAGGGTCCCGGCCCGCGCCAAGTGGCGGGCCCAGACCCAGCGCGCCGTCGAGAACTTCCCCATCTCCGGGCAGCGACTCGAGCACGCCCACATCGCCGCCCTGGCCCGGATCAAGCAGGCCGCGGCCCGGGTCAACGCGCGCCTGGGCGTGGTGGCACCCGACCTGGCCGATGCCATCGCCGCCGCGGCCGCGGAGGTCGCGGACGGTCGCTGGGATGACGAGTTCCCCATCGACGTCTTCCAGACCGGCTCCGGGACGAGCTCGAACATGAACATGAACGAGGTGATCGCGACGCTCGCCAGCGAGCACCTCGGCGCGCCGGTGCATCCCAACGACCACGTGAATGCCAGCCAGTCGAGCAACGATGTCTTCCCCTCGTCCATGCACATCGCCGCCGCGAGCGCCGTGGTCAACGACCTCATCCCCTCGCTCGACCACCTGGCGGAGGCGCTGGAGGGCAAGGCGGACGAGTTCGCGAGCGTGGTGAAGTCCGGCCGCACCCACCTGATGGACGCCACCCCGGTCACCCTGGGCCAGGAGTTCGGCGGCTACGCGGCGCAGGTGCGAATGGGAGTCGAGCGGCTCGAGGCCAGCCTCCCGCGGGTCGCGGAGCTGCCGCTGGGCGGCACCGCGGTCGGGACCGGCATCAACACGCCCCCGGGCTTTGCGGCCGCGGTGATCGACGAGCTGCGGACCATGACCGGCCTGCCGCTCACCGAAGCGCGGAACCACTTCGAGGCCCAGGGAGCCCGCGACGGGCTGGTGGAGCTCTCCGGGCAGCTGCGGACCATCGCCGTCGGCCTGAACAAGATCGCGAACGACATTCGCTGGATGGGCTCCGGGCCACGCGCCGGGCTCGCGGAGATCCACCTGCCCGACCTGCAGCCGGGCTCGTCGATCATGCCCGGCAAGGTGAACCCGGTCCTGGCCGAGGCCATGACCCAGGTGGTCGCCCAGGTCGTCGGCAACGATGCCGCCATCGCCTGGGGCGGGGCCGCGGGCAACTTCGAGCTCAACGTCTACCTGCCCATGATCGCGCGCAACCTGCTCGAGTCCATCCGGCTGATCGCCAACGTGAGCCGCCTCTTCGCGGATCGCCTGGTGGCCGGCGTCACGGCCGACGTGGCCCGCGCCCGTGCCTTCGCGGAGGGATCGCCCTCCATCGTCACGCCGCTGAACCGGTACATCGGCTACGAGGAGGCGGCCAAGGTCGCCAAGCAGGCGCTGGCCGAGGGCCGCACCATCCGTCAGGTGGTGATCGAGCGCGGCTACGTTCGGGACGGGAAGCTCACCGAGGCCCAGCTCGACGAGGCGCTGGACGTCCTGCGCATGACGCACCCGTAAGGCCGTTCTGGAGCCGGCAGCGGCAAACAGAATCGCCGGCCCTGTGAGGAGCCGGCGACCTGCTGATCCACCGCGGCGGGAGTGCCACTACTTCAGCCCCGTAACTAACTACGAAACAAGAACCCGCCTCGGTGTTTCTTCAGTTGTGGCCCGATGGTGCCGATCCGGGGCACGGCCCGACAGGGGCGAATGTCCCAGCGAGGCAGGGATTCCCGCGTTCCAGCCCGGCGATACAATCTGCGTGCGCCATCGGCGCCCCATCTTCGCCGCGCGAGATCGGCCCGCCTGGCCATGCGGGCCGCCGTTCAGCCACCAGGAGGCAGATCGCCGTGTCCAGCACCGCCACGACCACGTACCGCAACCTCATTGGCGGGAAGTGGGTCGACGCCCGCTCGGGAGCCACGTTCACCAGCACCAGCCCCGCGAACCATGACGAGGTGATCGGCGAGTTCCCGGCCTCCGGTCCAGCCGACGTGGACGCCGCGGTGACCGCCGCGAAGGCCGCGTTCGGCGCCTGGAGCCTGATGCCGGCGCCCAAGCGCGGCGAGATCCTCTTCAAGATCGGCCGGCTCCTGGCGGAGCACAAGGAGGAGCTCGCCACGCTCATGACCCGCGAGATGGGCAAGGTCCTGACGGAGGCCCGCGGCGACGTCCAGGAGGCCATCGACGTCGCGTACTACATGGCCGGCGAGGGCCGTCGCATGTTCGGCATGACGGTCCCCTCGGAGATGCCCGACAAGTTCGCCATGGCCATCCGCCGGCCCATCGGCGTCGTCGGGCTCATCACCCCATGGAACTTCCCCGTGGCGATTCCCGGCTGGAAGCTGTTCCCCGCGCTGATCTGCGGCAACACGGTGGTGATGAAGCCCGCCTCCGACACCCCCGCCTGCGTGGTTCGCTTCGCGGAGCTCCTCATGGAGGGCGGCCTGCCCGATGGCGTCCTCAACGTGGTGACCGGCTCCGGAGCCGATGTCGGGCATGCCATCGTCGAGCATCCCGACGTCAAGGTCATCAGCTTCACCGGGCATACCGAGACGGGGATCGACATCAGCACGCGGGCGGCGAAGACGCTCAAGCGCGTCTCGCTCGAGCTGGGCGGCAAGAACCCCATCGTCATCTGGGAGGACGCGGATCTTCCGCTGGCCCTGGACAGCGTGGTGTGGAGCGCGTACGGCACCAGCGGGCAGCGCTGCACGGCCGCGTCGCGGCTCATCGTCCATCGTCGGGTCCACGACGAGTTCGTGGACATGCTGCGCAAGCGGGTCGGGGCCCTGGTGCTGGGCGACGGCCTGGATCCCAAGACCGACGTCGGTCCCGTCATCAACGAGGGCGCCGTCGAGCGCATCGCCGGCTTCATGGAGATCGGCCGCGCAGAGGCGGACCTGGTGCTCGGTGGGAATCCCGCCCGGGACGGCACCCTGGCGAAGGGCTCCTTCTTCGAGCCCACCATCTTCACCCAGGTGAGGCCCGACGCCCGCATCGCCCAGGAGGAGATCTTCGGCCCGGTGACGTCGGTCATCCCGGTCGACACCTGGGAGGAGACGGTCGAGATCGTGAACTCGGTGAAGTACGGGCTTTCGACCTCGCTCTTCACCCGGGACGTCAACCTGGCCTTCCGCAGCATCAGGGACTTCGACTCCGGCCTGGGGTACGTGAACCACGGCACCATCGGCGCCGAGGCGCACCTCCCGTTCGGCGGCACCAAGGCCACCGGCAACGGCCATCGCGAGGTGGGGCAGACGGCGCTCGACTTCTTCAGCGAGTGGAAGAGCGTCTACATCGACTACTCGGGCAAGCTGCAGCGGGCACAGATCGACATGACCTTCGCCGACCAGGAGTAGCGCCCTCGGTCAGTGCGCCCGCGCCTGCGAGCCGCCAGAGGTCTCCACCGAGAGGCTGCCGCCGCCCCAGGCGTCCACGGTTGAGCCGCCCGAGGCCGATCCGCTGACACGTCCGGAGGTGGTCAGCTCGATCTGGGCACCGCCGGATGCGCTGACCTCCGCGCCTGTCACGGAGAGGTCACGCAGGTGGGCCCTGCTGCCGCCACTCGCCTCCACCGCCAGGCGGTCGACCGATCCGCTGACGGTCGCCTCTGCGCCGCCACTGAGCGTCACGGCCAGGTTGCCCCCGGACACGCTGGAAACCTTCCCCGTCGCACCGCCGCTGAGCTCGAGGTCGTCGAGCGCGGGCATCGTGATCCGGACCTGGACCCCGTGGTGCGAGGTGTAGCCCCCGGTCGAGTCGATGGTCAGCCGGCCGCCGTCGACGGTCGAGCGCAGCTTGGCCAGCACCTGCTCCTCGGCCGTGATCTCCACGTGGTAGCCGGAGCCGATGGCGATGGTCAGCTCGGACCCGCCGCCCACGTTGACCTTGGTGAACCCCGACACGTCGCGCTGCTCTGTCCTCACCGGCCCATTGTCCCCGATGATGGTCGAGCACCCGCCGACCAGCGCCGCGATGAGCACGAGCAGGGACGCGGCGAGCCCTGCGGTCGTTCGTTTCATGCCGGCATGGTCCGTATGCCGGGCCCGTGGGACCAGAGCCGTCCGTCACACCGCGGCGTTGCCTTCGGGTGACACCGCGACCATGCTCCCATCGGCTTTGACCGCGGGCACGGCGCATGCAAGCATGGGCGGCACGCATGCGGCTTCCGTACTTTCCGCTTCACGCGGTGCTCTTCCCCCACCTGCCCCTCCCGCTCCGCGTCTTCGAGGAGCGCTATCGGGCCATGGCTCGCGATGCCCTGGCGCCCGGATCACCGTTCGCCGGCCGCTTCGTGGTGAGCATGATCACCGACGGGCCCGAGGTGATCGAGGGTCGTCCGGCGGGAAGGGGCGCGGAGGCCACCCGCGCCAGCGCGATCGGGACGGTGGCCGAGGTCCGATCGGCTGACCAGCTACCGGATGGCCGCTGGATCCTGCTGGTGGTCGGCATCGGCCGCGCGGAGATCGGTCGCATCGACCGGTCCGGCCCGTATCCGCTTGCCGAGGTGTCCGTCCTGCCCGAGCTCGCCGGCGACGGGGCCGATGGCCTCCTTCCACAGGTCCAGCAGGCTCTCGACGGCTATCTCGCGACCGTGAAACGATTCGTGGCGGCAACAGCGTCCAAGCAGGAGACCCAGACGGAGCTGACTGACGTGGCTGCATCCCTCGATGCCGTGCTGAAACCGATTCACCTCCCGGACGACGCCAATGCCGCGAGCTACGCGGTGGCGGGCGTGCTCCAGGTTGAGCTGACCCGCAAGCAGCACCTTCTCGAGCTCCCGGACGCAGCCAGCCGCCTGCGGGCCGAGCTGGAGCTCCTGCGGAGGGAGTCCACGCTCCTCGCGGACGGTGCCATGCCGCCGATCGCGCCGGGCGATCTCCGCTACCACCGGAACTGACCAGGTCGGCCATGTCCGCCCGTCTCGGCCGCCCCGGGGTCATCCTGGTTGCCCTTGCGGTCGCGCTCGCCGCCTGCGGCGCCCCGGACGGGAGCGTTGCGCCGTCCGGCAGTGCGACGCCTTCCCCGACTGGTTCGGCTGCGGCGTCCGCCGTACCCACGCCGCAGGCGAGCGCCAGCGACGAGCCCACGGTGCAACCCAGCGCGACCGGAGCGCTCACCACCTACGTGGTCGTCGCCGGCGACACGCTGTACTCCATCGCGCGCCGCTTCGCCACGACGGTGGAGCAGCTGCAGGCCTGGAACGGCGAGCGCTACCCGACGCTGCTCCACGACCCGGGAACGCTGAACGTCGGGTGGGAGCTGATCGTCGCGGGTGAGCCGGACGTGACCCCCATCCCCACGCCGGTGCCCACCACTGCGCCGACGTCCAGCCCCGTGGTTGCCGGCTGCCACGCCGGCAACCGTGTCGCGGCGGCGCCGGCCGGTGTCTACAAGCGGGTGCCCAACGCCGGCAAGGAGGTCGCGATCACCTTCGACATGGGCGGACGCCTTGACCCGGCGCTCGACATCCTGCAGTTCCTCATGGACAACCGGGTCTGCGCCACGATCTTTCCGACCGGCGACATGAGCAAGACGGCCACCGGGCAGAAGGTGCTCGCCGTCATCCGTGCCCACCCCGAGCTGTTCGAGGTCGGCAACCACACCAAGGACCACTGCGACCTGGTCCACGGCGGAGGCGGTTCGCCAACCACGGCGCCGTGCAAGACGGATGGCCGCCCGTCGACTGCCTTCGTGCAGGGCCAGCTGACCGATGCCGCCGCCACCATCGAGCAGTACTCGGGCCAGGCCCCGGTGCCGTACTGGCGACCGCCGTACGGAACGTACGACCAGACGCTCCTCAACGTCGCCGCGGGCGTCGGCTACACCAAGACCATGCTCTGGGACATCGACACGATCGACTGGAAGCCCATCTCCGACGGCGGTCCCACGGCGCAGCAGATCGCCAGCAAGGTGGTGGCGAACGCGGTGAACGGGTCGATCGTCCTGGACCACCTTGGCGGTTACGAGACCCTCGATGCCCTGCGGATCATGGTCCCCGCCCTGCGGCAGCGCGGCTTCACCCTGACCTCGATCTCGGACCTCTTCGACGGGACGTGAGCCATGGGACGAGCACGGCCGTCCTGGGCTACGCTGACCCCATACCCGCCCAACGAGGAGACGATCCATGCCGGACGACCGAACCAGGACGGAGCAGTTCCGGATCAGCGGTGACGAGCTGCTTGCGAAGGTGCGCGAGCTCGTTCACGAGGGCAACGTCCGCCGCATCATCATTCGCAACGACCAGGGCCACACCCTCGTGGAGCTGCCGCTCACCGTCGGCGTGATCGGCGCTGCATTGCTGCCAGTGCTGGCCGCCGTCGGGGCCATCGCGGCCATCGCCACGGACTGCGAGCTGGTCGTAGAGCGACGATCCGAGGAATAGCGCGCGGCTCGGCGTCGTGCTCCCCGGGGACCCGGCCCGTCGAGTCGCGGCGGGCCCGGTCGGTCACCCCGGCTCCTCGTCGAGATCCGGCGGGGAGGTTGGGCGGCCCCGACGCGTCGCCGAACGCTGCGATCGGCGTCTGCGGCGCAGCTGGCGTCCCGCCAGGCTGCGCAGCCGCGCCAGGATCTGGCGCTCCGTGAGCGGCGGCGCAGGGGTGGACGTCATCGGCCGTTCCCGGTGCTGCGTGGCGTCGTCCTCGCGCAGCAGGGCCGCCAGGCGCATGTGCACCGTCCCGGGCCCCATCACGTCCACGGCGTCGTAGGGATCGACCTGGTCGGCAACGGCGCGCAGGAAGTGGGCCAGGTGCTCGAGGCGGCGGCCTTCGCCATCGGTCTGTGGCGCGACTCCACCGCCATGCGGGACGGCCGGATGATGGGTGACGTGCACGCTGGAGCGCCGATGGACCGGCACGTCGCTGCGGAGGCGGATGACCGCCGTGTCCGTCCCGTCCCAGCGCGCGAGAATCGCGTCGCGCGAGTCGATCCAGATGACGGTCCGCGGCCGATCGGCCGCGACGACCGCAGGGTCCTGCAGCGTCATGCGACACACCCTCCCCGTGGGGCGCCACCCGCCGTCAGGCGGCAGGGCGAGGCACCGTCCTCAGGGTCGTTCCGTCCTCGCCGGCCATCCAGTGCCCTCGGTCACGTCCGCCGATCCGAAGGGCCCGTGACCGGCGGGATCGGAGTCCGGTGTGCCTGCTTCTGGTGGGCACCCTCGCCGCGGGTGAGCAGCCCCACTGTTCACAGCCCGCATGGCACCGGACGGTGGGCACCTTCCCGCCGCGGGTGAGCAGCCCCACTGTTCACAGCGTGCCGGAACGTGGCCCGCCGGAACGTGGCCCGCCGGGACGTGGCCCGCCGCTGCCGCGGCGATCCGCTGAGGCGTCAGGATCCCGGCGCGTCCCACCAGATGGTGGCCACGGCGCGCCGTCCCACCGCAGGCCCGGCGTCGATGTCCCCCGAAGCGACCAGCGTCGCAATGACGTCCGCGACCTCGCCCTCGCGAGCAGGAGGCAGGCACAGGTTGCGCCGCGCGCGCTCGGCGGCAGCCGCGACGGAGGCCGGCTCCGCCGCCCGCTCCCAGCGGACCACGACGGGGAACAGCCCCAGCGCGCGGAGCGCGGCAGCCGCGTCGTCGGGCGTTGGGCGGTCAGGCCGGGTGATGCCGTGGAAATGGCGCCAGAGGGGGTTGGTCCAGGCCAGGGGGTGCCGCTGCGAGATCTCGACGACGACGCGCCGCCGTGCATGCGAGGTGAGGGCCTGGACGAAGGGCGCAAGGTCGGGCACGTCGTACAGGACGTGATGGCAGACGACGACGTCGTGGATGTCCACGTCGCCGGCGACATCGGGCCAGCGACCCTCCACGGCGCGGGCGGGGATGCCCAGTGCGCGCGCCTCCTCCAGCAGGGCCGCCAGCAGGTCCGGGTTGCGGTCAACGCCGGTGAGCCGGGTCAGGCGGCTCCCCAGGGATAGGCCCGCCGCGCCGGCACCGGCCCCCACGTCCAGGACGGATCCCGCACCGTCGCGGAGCGCGGCAAGGGCCTCGAGAGCGGCCTCCCGGGAGCGGTCCCCAATGGCGTCCGGCGTGCGCGCCGTGAGCGCCGCAGCATGCGCGCGCTCCCGGTAGATGTCTCCTCCCATGGCCCACGGATCGTCGACCGCCGCCCGGAGCAGGTCATCGGGGATCGCCCAGCGCTCGAGTGCCTCGCGCCAGGCCGTAACCGGATTGGCCGATGGCTCGTGGGGAGGGGAGCCCGTCACCGCGCGCCCCTCCCGGTTCCCGGTCCCCTCAGCGCGCCAGCCCGGCGTCCAGTGCGGTCTCGAAGACTCCGAGCGCGGCGTCGACCGCGGCGGCGTCCACGATGAGCGGCGGGCAGAAGCGCAGCGTCGACTCCCCGCATTCCAGGGTCAGCAGCCCGCGCTGGAACGCGGCCCGCTCGACCGCCGCAGCCTGCTCGTGCGTGGAGAACTCCACGCCGATCATGAGCCCCATGCCGCGGATGTCGATCACGGCCTCCCGGGGCTCGCAGATGCGCTGCAGGCCTGCGACGAGGCGCTTCCCCATGGCCGCCGCATTGGAGAGCAGCCCGTCCTCGAGGATGTCCAGCGTCGCCAGGGCCGCCGCCGCGCAGACCGGGTTGCCGGCGAACGTCGACCCGTGGGCGCCCGGAGGCCAGGTCCACACCGAGTCGCGGGCGATGAACCCGCCGATGGGCATGCCCGAGGCGATGCCCTTGGCGGTCGTGACGATGTCGGGCTCGACGCCGGCGTGCTCCATGGCCCACCACTTTCCGGTGCGGCCCATGCCGGACTGGATCTCATCGGCCACCAGGAGGATGCCGTGCTCGTCGCAGATCTCGCGCAGGCCGCGAAGGAAGGCCGCGGGAGCCGGGAAGTAGCCACCCTCACCCTGGATGGGCTCGACCACGATGGCCGCCACGTCGCCCGGAGCCATCAGCCGGCCCAGGATCGATCGGCGCAGGACCTCGAGCTCCTCGGTCCCGTCGCCGCCGCCGGCGCCGCGCCAGGCGCGGACCCGCGGGAACGGGGAGTGCTCGACCATGGGCAGCAGCGGACCAAAGCCCGCGCGCTGCTTGATCTTGGAGTTGGTGAGCGACAGGGCGCCCAGGGTGCGCCCGTGGAAGGCGCCCTCGAACGCGATGATCCCCGGCCGGTGGGTGTGATAACGGGCCAGCTTGATGGCGCCCTCGACAGCCTCCGTCCCGGAGTTGGTGAGGAAGACGCGGGCCTTCTCGCGGAACGGGGCGATGGCGGCCAGCCGCTCGCTGAGCGCCACGTAGGTGGGCTCGTAGAAGTCGGTGGCAGCGATATGGATCAGGCGCTCGGCCTGCTCCTTGATGGCAGCCACCACGGCGGGATGGCCGTGGCCGGTCGAGGCGACCGCGATGCCCGCGGCAAAGTCCAGGTACCGGTTGCCGTCGACATCGGTGATGACGCAGCCGCGACCGGACTCGGCGACCAGCGGGTAGCCCCGGGTCAGCGACGGGCTCGCCACGGCTTCGTCGCGGGCGATGAGCGCTCGAGCCCTCGGACCGGGAATCTCGGTGACGAGGTGCGGGGCAGCCGGAATTTCGGCAGCCGCCAGCGGAGCGCTGGGTGGGGTGGTCATGGAACCATTACTCCGGACCGGAGCGGCGCGTCCTGCCCGCGCCCTTGGCTAGTGCCTCCCTATCCTAGCAACCGGGACCGGGTCCCCACCACCCCCGCATGGACGGCCGTGGTGCGGCTGCCCACCGGCCCGCGCTGGCTTGCGACGCCTGGGTCGCCCGGCGACGCCCGCTTCAGCGGCTCGCTGCGATGGCTTCTCCGATGAGCGCGGGTCCGCGGTAGACGAGGCCCGTCCAGAGCTGGATCAGGTCCGCGCCCGCCCCCAGCGCCGCCGCGGCATCGGCGCCTGAATCGATGCCGCCGGAGGCCACCAGCGCGACGTCGGGTCCCAGCCGCGTCCGAACCTGGCCGATGAGCTCCAGCATGCGGGGCAGCAGCGCCGGCCCCGAGAGACCGCCGGCCTCGTCGCGCAGCGAATCCGGAGCAAGGAGCCCGCTGCGAGCGGTGGTCGTGTTACCCAGGATCAGCCCTGCAGCTCCGGCGGCCATCGCCGCCTCGGCGAGGGCCACCACCGTGGCATCGGAGAGGTCCGGTGCGAGCTTCACCAGCAGGGGCACCGGACGTTCCAGCTCGGCGCGCAGCCCGGCCAGGGCGCCCAGGAGGGTGGAGAGGGTTTCGACCGACTGCATGGCGCGCAGCCCCGGCGTGTTGGGAGACGAGACGTTGACCGCGACATAGTCGGCGACCGGTGCCACGGCCCGGAAGGCCGCGAGGTAGTCGTCGGCGGCCGCATCCTCGGGGGTCGTTCGCCCGCGTCCGATGTTCACGCCCACCACGAACCCCGGGGGAAGCTCGGCGCGCGCCGCGGCCACGCGGCCGGCGAGGCGTGCCGCCCCGGCGTTGTTGAACCCCATCCGGTTGATGAGCGCCTCGTCCGTCCGCAGCCGGAACAGCCTCGGCCTGGGGTTGCCCGCCTGCTTCTCCGGCGTCACCGTGCCGACCTCGGCGAACCCCAGTCCCAGCGCGGCCCAGCCGGCCAGCGCCCGCGCGTCCTTGTCGAGACCGGCGCCGATGCCCACGCGGTTCCGGAAGCCGATGCCGGCGACCGTTGCCGGCAGGCCTCGCGGCGGCGCGCCCGCCGCGAGGGTCAGCAGTCCGCGCCCGGCGGCGCGGCTCCCCGCGAGCGACAGTGCGCGAAGCGTCGCGTCGTGGATCCGCTCCGGGTCGACCCGGAACAGGATTGGCCGCGCAGCCCGATAGGCCGCCAGGCTGCCGGCACGCACGAGCATGGGTCAGGCCGGCGGGACGGCCCGGACCACCGGGCTCACGCCTGGGGCGGCTCGCCGATGACCGTCTGCGACTGCTCCCGCATGAACTGCTGGACGTAGTACGGACCCAGCCCGTTCTTGCCGGAGCTCCCCGACCCCTTCCAGCCGCCGAAGGACTGGATGCCCGGCCACGCACCGGTCGTCGCGCCGGCGCGACGGTTCGCGTACACGACGCCAGCCTGGATCGTGTCCAGGAAGCGACGCACCTCCGCGTCGTCGTTGCTGAAGATGCCGGCGGTCAGCCCGTACGCCGTTCCGTTGGCCTGAGCGATGGCCTCGTCGAGGGAGTCGACCACGCCCACCACCAGGAGCGGGACGAAGAGCTCGTCCCGGAACAGGCGGTGCTCCAGCGGGAGCCCGGACACGACGGTGGGGGTGGGAAAGTAGCCGCGTGCCGCGTCGCCTTCGCTGAGGGTCTCGCCCCCGACCTCGATGGTTCCGCCGTCGCGGCGTGCCTCGGCGACGGCATCGGTGAAGGTGCGGAGCGCGCGCTCGTTGATGACCGGTCCCATCCAGTTCTCTCGGCGCGTCGGATCCCCGACCCGGATGCCCTTCGTCTTCTCGACCAGCGCGTCCAGGAACGGTCGTGCCACCGAGCGCTCCACGTAGACCCGGCTGGCGGCGCTGCACTTCTGCCCGTCGTAGCCGAAGGCGGAGCGCATGCAACCTTCCGCCGCGAGCTCGAGGTCGGCGTTGGCAGTGACGATGGCCGGGTTCTTCCCGCCCATCTCGGTGATGATCGGTCGCGGGTAGTCGCGGGTGAAGTGCGTGTAGAGCTGCATGCCCACCGCATAGGAGCCGGTGAAGACCAGCCCGTCGATGTCGGGGTTCTCCTCGAGCTCCGCTCCCACGGACTCGCCGGGGCCTGTCACCAGGTTCACCACCCCGGCCGGGACTCCCGCCTCGCGCAGGACCTCGACATAGCGGTAGGCGAGCAGCGGCGCGTCCGAGGAGGGCTTCATGACCACCGTGTTGCCGGCGATGAGGGCGCCGCCGGCCGGGCCGCCCGAGAGAGCCATGGGGAAGTTGAAGGGGCTGATGACCGCCCAGACGCCGTGCGGCTTCAGGACGCTGCGGGTGTGCTCCGCCGGCGAGAGCGAGCCCATGGCCCGATCGAACCCATCGTTGCGCTCCATGACGTCCGAGTAGTAGCGCAGCAGGTCGGCGGTCTCCTCCACGTCGCCCAGCGCTTCGAGGCGGTTCTTGCCGACCTCGATGGCCATGAGCGCGGCGAACTCGAACTGGCGCTCGCTGATGATGTCCGCGGCTCGTCGCATGACCGCGATGCGCCGGCGCCAGCCCAGGTCGCGCCAGGCCGGGAAGGCGGCACGCGCGGCAGCGATGGCATCCCGCACGTCCTGCCGGGTTCCCACCGGGAAGCGGCTGACCACCAGGTCGGTGTCAATCGGAGAGCGGTCGTCGAAGGTCTCCGCCCCGGCGCGGCGCTCGTCCCCGATGAGCATGGGGTACGCCTGGCCCAGCTGCCCTCGAGCGGACTCCACCGCACGATCGAACGCGGACTGCAGCTCCTCGTTGTCCGCCGAGAGCGTGGCGTAGGTGATCTTCATCCGCGGCGTGCCGGTGGTGGCCATGGTCCTTTCAGGTGCCTCCTTCGGGTGCGCGCGGCGCCCGCGGCGGCGGGCGCCATCGGTCTCAAAGCGGTGTGGTCGGTGCCGGACAGTATCGCACCAGTCGGCGCCGGGCAGGCCGAGAGCCAGGCTCCGGGGGGAGAAGAGCCTGGCCCTCGACAGCGTCATCCTACATGGGGCGCTCGGGGCCTGCAACACGGATTCTGCAAGGAATTGCACTGATCGCCGCGGAATCCGGCATCCTGGGCCGGAAGGCCGATGATCGGCTCAGGGAGCCCGGTGGTACAGGCCAAGCTTGAGCTCCAGGCTGGTCCGATGCGGGCCCATCAGGTAGGCCCGTCCCCGGTCGCCGTAGAGCCGCGGGAGGAGGTCGTGCGCGGTGGTCTCGTCCTGCAGGTCCAGGCGCGCGTGGACCACCTTGATCTTGAACCCGTTGCGGAGCCACCAGCCGGAGCGGCGCTGCGTTGCCTCCAGGGCATGGGCCACGACCTCGGGCTCCATGAGGGCGGCGACATCGTCGCGACCGTAGTAACCGATCACCACCAGGCGTCCTGCGGGTCGCAGGACTCGCAGGGCCTCGGCGATGGCCGGCAGGGAGGCGTCATCGGGCTCGATCATCCCCGAGAGGACGATATCCACGGCATCGTCGCGCAGGGGCAGGGCGGTGGGGGAGCCCTCCACGATGCGGATGTTCGGCTGATGGGCCTCGCCGGCGCGGCGTCGCGCTTCCTCGAGCAACGTTGGGTCCGACTCGATCCCGTACGTCCGGCCGGTCCGTCGCGCCAGGAGCATGGGGTAGTGGCCGATCCCGGTGCCCACGTCCGCGATGCGACGGCCGGAGAGCGGCGTGATGCGCTCCAGCGCGGCGAGGACCTTGCGATCCGGGTCGATCACCTCGCCCAGCCGCCGGTGGAGCTCCGGGTCGAGGTCGGTCCAAGGGGGCAGGATGGCGAGCATGCGGGTGCCTCGCGCTACGGGACGCTGACGCGGGTCACGGCGGGTCCGCCCGACTCCGCGGTGAGCAGGGCTTCGCCCGCAAGGAACTGGAGGTCGAAGGCAACCGGCCCGGGCGCCCTGCGCGTGACGACGATGGGGATCATCAGGGTCGTACCCGGATCCAGGGGGCCCCATCCCAGCGAGGTCGTCCCGGCTGGCTCGCCCATCTCGCCGGGACCGATCACCCAGCGGGTCCAGGGCTGGACCAGCGCGTCGGTGAGGCGGCTCGCGGACGGCGTGAACGGGGCGAGGAAGAGCGTGGCATCCAGGTCCGTCGGCCAGCGCAGCACGATCTCCGGCACCCGCTGGCCGGAGAGGTTCGTGACCTTCACCGTGATCGTGCCGTTGCCGGTGCCAGGCACGGACGGGGAGACCGTGTACCCCACGCGACGCACGTCGCGATGGGGCGGGAGGTCGAGAGAGAGCGGCGGCTCCGGGGTGGCCGTGGGGCTGGGGTTCGCGGTGGCCGGGAGCGTGGAGGCGGTCCCGGTGGGGGGTGGTGCGGACGGCGTGGAGGGCACGCTGGGAGATGCGGTGCATGCGGCGAGCAGCAGGATGGCAATGGCCGGCACGGCCGCCACGCGGCGCAGGGGCCGGTAGCGGTCCGTGCGCAGGGGGCCGCCCATTGGCCCCGGTCGGTCAGCCACGGGGCGGCTGCAGCTCGGTGAGACGGTTGCGGATGGCGAAGGCAGCGGCCTGCGCGCGGCTGGCCAGGCCCAGCTTGGCGAGGATGTTCGAGACGTAGTTGCGGACGGTCTTCTCGGCGAGGTCCATGGCCTCGGCGATCTCGCGGTTGGACTCACCATCGGCGACATGGGCGAGCACGCGCCGCTCCTGCTCGGTCAGCTCGCCGAACGCGCCGGACTCCTCCGCGTGGGTCACGTGCCGCACGCGATCCAGCACGGCCGCCGTGACTGCGGGGTCCAGGAGCGAGCGCCCGGAGGCCACGGTGCGGATGGCGTCGACCAGCTCTCCGGAGCCGATGCGCTTGAGGATGTACCCGGAGGCGCCGGCGGCAATGGACTCGAACACGGCCTCCTCGTCCGCATAGGAGGTCAGCATGATCACCGACATATCACGCAGCTCGCCGGTGATGACGCGGCAGGCATCGGTCCCGCTGCCGTTGGGCATGCGGATGTCCATCACCACCACGTCCGGCCGGAGGATTCGCGCCAGGCGCACCGCCTCGTCGCCGGAGTCGGCCTCGCCCACCACGTGAAATCCCTCCTGGCGGTCGAGCAGTGCGGCCAGCCCGATGCGCACCACCTCGTGATCGTCCGCGATGAGGATGCGGATCGGCGGCGCGCCGGTCGCGGTGGAGGGTGGGCTGGTCATCGGGTCACTCGCGTTCGTCGGCTGCCGGCCCGTGCCGAGCGGGGTCACCGACCTCGGCGGGCCGCCCCGAGGGGCATGGTAAGCGAGACGGCTGCTCCCCGTCCGGGGAGGCCCTCGAGGTGGAGGGTCGCGCCCAGGATCTCGGCGCGCCGGCGCAGGTTCTCGAGGCCCTGCGTCGCACCGCGGCGGCCGCGCCGTTCCGCCTGATCGGGGTCGTAGCCGACGCCGTCGTCCCGGATCTCCAGGGACAGGGCACGACCTTCGAATCCGAGCGAGACCCAGACGTGGCGGGCTCGCGCGTGGCGGAGGACGTTGCTGAACGCCTCGTGGACGATCTGGCGCAGCTGCTCGGCCTGCTCCGGGGTGAGGGGCGGCCCCGGTTCGCCGCTGACCGTCAGCTCCACCGAAACCAGGGTGTTGGCCCGAAGCTCATCCGCGACGCTCGACACGATCTCCTTGGGGTCGAGCGACTCGAGGCTGGCGGACCGCAGGTCGAAGATGTACGCCCGCAGGTCGCCGACGATGCGGTTGAGCTCGCGCATGGCAATGCGCAGGCGCCCGCGCGGGCCCGCCGCCCGCTCGTCTCCGCTGGTCGCCTCATCGCCGCCGGCCGCAGGCGCGGCCAGCGCAGGCGGCGCGTCGCCCGCGTCGGGCGGGAGGGACGCCTCGGCCTCCTCCAGGTGCAGCCCCACGGCGTAGATGGACTGGATGATGCCGTCGTGGAGGTCGCGCCCGATGCGCTCGCGCTCACGGAGCAGCGTTTCCCGGCGCCTGGCATCGGCGAGGGCGCGGTCCGTCTCCTGTTCGAACAGCTCGCGGAGCCGGATGACGGCGATGGCGATGGCGAGGCCCGCGAGCGATCGCAGCACCTCGATCGGCACGCCCAGCGTGTCGAGAATGCTGCTCGAGTTGACGACGGATCCGGGAAGGAAGGGCACCGGCATGCCGATGGCACCGCCCGCAAGCCCGTAGGCACCCAGCGCCACGACCGCGAGGCGGAGCGAGGTTCCGACCGGTGGACGCAGCGCCGGACCCAGGGCGGCGCCGTTGCGAGTGAGGCCGACCATTGCCGCCACCGCGCCCGGGATGGCGAGCATGTACCGCGCCATCACGTCGCCGACCGCCAGCGGCGTGCCGACGGCACGGAGGCTGTCGCCGATGCGGCCGGCATCCAGCCACGGCGACACGTCGATGGCGAAGCCCGACGCGGCACTGGCCGAGATCGCCACGGTTCCCACCGCCCACAGGCCCAGCGCCAGGGACGGAACGATCCGCAGCCACGGAAGGGACAGGGAACGGCGTGCGCCGGCCTGACGGGGCGGGGCGGTGCCCATAGGCCCGGCACGTTCGGCGGCAATGAGCAGCTCGGCGCCGAACTGGAGCAGGAGCGCGAAGCTGCCAGCCTTCAGGAGGAGCTGCGCGACGAGCAGCGCCTCCACCACGGCCCCCGGCAGGTAGCTGCTCTGGAGCGGGATGAACAGATAGCCCCACTCGACGAAGCCATGGACGAAGGCGAAGGCCGCCAGCCAGGGGAGCGGCCCCGCCAGAGCGAGCGCGCTCCGCCGGCGGCTCTGAAGGGCGATCGCCAGGCCCATGACGAAGAAGACCTCACCATAGACGGTCAGGACAATGATCTGGTTCGTCTGGAACAGCTCCGCCAGCCAGCCCACGTACGGCATCTTAGGCGGCGCGGTACCATCGGACGCCGATGGCACCCGATCCCGAGTCCGCGCAGACCGACGACGAGCCAACGCCAATCGGCGTGCTCCTGTGGTTCGCCTGGGCCTTCATCCTGCTAGGCCTGACCGGGCTGCTGCTCCCGAAGATCATCGGCTTCGTGGACTTCAGCGAAAACGCGCCGTTCTCCCTGCTGGGGATCTTCATGATGGGCGAGATCGCGGTCGTCATCTTCGGGATCACCGTGGCGCTGCAGCGCAAGAAGATCGCCTGGCGCTTCGCCATCGGCATCGCCTTCCTCGCCGCGCCGGTCCTCGCCGGCTTGCCACCCGCGGTCCTGTACTTCGACGCCACGGCGGCATCGGGCTGGTATGCGCTCTTCGTGCCTGTGGGCCTGCTCATCAGCCTGGTGCTGGTGGTCGGCCTGCTGCGACCGCGCGCACGCGCCTACTTTGACGAGGACTGAGCGCCAGGGGCCGGCACCTATAATCCGCTCGTGAAGCTGCTCGCCTTCGCGCCTCGCTCGATGCGCGAGGGCATTTCCCCCGATCCGCCGCGCATCGGCTTCGTCACACCCGCCGGCATCCGTGACATCACCGCCCTGGGCATCGGCGACATGCCGTCCGCCATCGCCGCCGGCCCCGACCGCCTTCGCGAGCTCGCCGAGACAGCAGAGCGGGCCGGGAACGCTCTCATCGACCCAGCCACCGTCGCGTCCCGGGCGCCCATCGCGCGACCGGGCAAGATCGTGTGCATCGGCCTCAACTACCGCGACCACTGCCGCGAGCAGGGCATCGAGCCACCGGCCTACCCGCGCGTGTTCGCCAAGTTCGCAAACGCGGTGAACGACCCCGGCGCCCGGGTGGTGCGCCCATCCGCGACCGAGAAGCTGGACCTCGAATGCGAGCTGGCGGTGGTGATCGGCCGCCCGACCTCGCACGCCACCCGTGACGAGGCCCTCGACGCGATCTTCGGATACACCATCCTCAATGACATCACCATGCGCGACCTCCAGCAGGAGGACCGCCAGTGGCTGCGCGCCAAGGGCAGCGACGGGTTCGCGCCCATGGGGCCGGTCCTGGTGACCCGCGATGAGATCGCCGACCCGCAGGCCCTGCGTCTGCGCTCATCCGTGAACGGAGAGCCATGGCAGGACTCGACCACCGCGGAGATGGTCTTCGAGGTCAGGACCCTCATCGCCTTCGTCTCGCGGTTCATTCGCCTCGACCCCGGCGACGTCATCGCGACCGGCACCCCGGCCGGCGTCGGGCACTACCAGCGGCCCCCGCGCTACCTCCGCGGAGGTGACGCGCTGCGCTGCGAGATCGAGGGGATCGGGGCCCTCGACACCACGGTGATCGATGAGACGCCGCGTTCCGATGACCATGCCGCTGCGGCAGGGGTCGGGGCGGCGGCGGGAGCGGGAGCAACGCCATGACCGTCACGACTCCGGTGGGCGCGCGCACCATGCGGGCGCTGGCCAAGACACGCCCGGAACCCGGCGCAGAGCTGATCGAGCGGGAGGTCCCCACGCCCGGTCCAGGGCAGGTCCTGCTGAAGATGGTCGCGGCCTCCATCTGCGGAACGGACTACCACCTCTACGCCTGGGACCCCTGGGCGCGCGAGATCCTCAAGCCTCCCACGATCCTGGGGCACGAGCTGGCTGGGATCGTGGCCGCCACCGGCGCCGGGGTGACCAGGGTCAAGGAGGGCGACCTGGTCGGGGTGGAGAGCCACATCGTGTGCTGGGACTGCGCCCAGTGCCGGCGCGGCCAGATGCACCTGTGCCGCGATCTCAAGGTGATCGGCGCCCATGTCGACGGCGGGTTCGCAGAGTACGTGGTGATCCCGCAGGAGAACGCCATCGAGTCGAACGGTCTGGACCCCGCGGTGGTGGCCCTCCAGGAGCCCATGGGCAACGCCGTGCACGCCGCGTTCGCGGAGCCCATCGAGGGACGAAGCGTGGCCGTCACCGGCTGCGGCCCCATCGGCCTGTGCTCGGTGGGGATCGCCAAGGCCTCCGGCGCGTCGCTGGTGGTCGCCACCGATACGGAGCCATACCGGCTGGAGCTGGCGCGGCTGATGGGCGCCGACCTGGCCCTGGACGCGCGAGACCCCGACACGGTGCGCCGGATCCTGGACGCGACCGGCGAGGATGGGGTGGAGGTCGTGCTCGAGATGAGTGGCTCCGCACCTGCGCTCAACCAGGCGCTCGAGTTCATCACCCGCGGGGGACGCATCAGCCTGCTTGGCATCTTCGCCACCCCGGTGAACGTGGACATCAGCGATCTCTTCATCCAGAAGGGACTGCGGCTCTACGGGATCTACGGCCGCAAGATCTACGAGACCTGGGAGCAGACCCAGGACCTGCTGCGATCCGGTCGCTTCGATCCGAGCCCCATCCTGACCCACCGCTTCGACCTGGCCGACTACGAGCAGGCCTTCGACCTCATCGCGTCGCGCCACGCGGGCAAGATCGTCCTCCTGCCGTAGCGGCGGCGCCAGCGCCGCCCCGCGACACTGGTCTGAATCCGGCGGAGCCGGGGGGAGCTGGCGGGGGGATAATGCCCGCCATGGACGCCACGACCGCACCCACCGCCACCGCTCGCTCCCGCAACCCGCTCGCCTTCCTCGAGGCCGACATCGAGGACCTCAAGGCCAAGGGCATCTTCCGGCGCCTGCGCGTGGTGCAGAGCGAGCAGAAGAGCCGATGCGTCATCGACGGGCGCGAGGTCATCACCCTCTCGAGCAACAACTACCTGGGCCTGAACACCCACCCCAGGCTGCGCGAGGCGGCGATCCGCGCCGTCGAGCAGTACGGCGCGGGCTCGGGGGCGGTGCGCACCATTGCCGGAACCATGAGCCTCCACGAGGAGCTCGAGGCCCGGCTGGCGACCTTCAAGCATGTCGAGGCAGTGCTCACCTTCCAGTCGGGATTCACCTGCAATACCGGCGTCATCCCGGTGATCGCGCCGGAGGGGGCGGTGATCGTCTCCGACGCGCTGAACCACGCCAGCATCATCGACGGCATCCGTCTGACCAAGGCGGAGCGCAGGATCTTCCCGCACGCCAACATGGAGGGGCTGCGCACCGCTCTGCGCGAGGTGCGCTCCGCCCCGGGTGGGGCCGGCCGCACGGTGGTGGTCCTGACCGATGGCGTCTTCAGCATGGACGGCGACATTGCCAACCTCCCGGAGATCGTTGCGGCAGCGGAGGACGCCGATGCGGCGGTGTACGTCGATGACGCGCACGCCTCCGGCGTGCTGGGGCGCAATGGCCGCGGGTCCGTGGACCACTTCGATCTCCACGGGCAGGTGCAGGTGCAGGTCGGGACGCTCTCCAAGGCGATCGGCGTGCTGGGGGGCTACGTGGCGGGGTCCCAGAGCCTGCGAACGATCCTCGAGCACAAGGCGCGGCCGTTCCTGTTCTCGACGTCCCATCCGCCGGCCGTGGCCGCCGCCTGCATCGCGGCGATCGACGTGCTCGAGACCGAGCCGGAGCTCATCGAGCGGCTGTGGGAGAACGCCCGCTTCTTCAAGGCCGGGCTCGAGCGGCTGGGTTTCGACACCGGTCACTCGGAGACGCCCATCACCCCGGTGATCGTGGGCAAGGGGGCCCTGGCCATGAAGCTCTCGGACCGGCTCTTCGAGGAGGGCGTGTTCGCCCAGGGGATCGGCTTCCCCACGGTCCCGGAGGACAAGAGCCGGGTGCGGACCATCGTCACCGCGGAGCACAGCCGCGAGGAGCTGCAGGCCTGCCTGGACGCCTTCGAACGCGTGGGCCGCGAGCTGGCGATCATCTAGCCCGAAGGGACTGGTGCCGGCCGGCACCAGCATCCTGATCCGGGCCACTCGGGGATGGTACGGTTGCCTGGCGCGTTGCTCGGCGCTGCCCTGGCGTAGCAGAGGTGCCCGTTCCGACCCCAATGCGAGAGCGACCCCTGGACATGATTCTGGCCCAGCCGATCAGCCGTGCGCCCGCGCGGCGCACGGCCGGCAGCGGCGCCGGTGAGCAGGCCGCAGCCGACGTCGACAGCGTGGCCCGTGCCGCGGCCGCGGGGGACGTGGCCGCCGTGAGCCGCCTGTACGACGAGCTGGTGGGTCCCATCTACCGTTACGTGGCCGTCCGCGTCCGTCGTCGCGAGGATGCCGAGGACCTGACCCAGCTCGTGTTCGAGCGCATCGTCGGGGCGCTGCCGCGATACCGCGCCAACGGCCGGCCCTTCACGGCCTGGGCCTTCCGGATCGCGCGCAATGCGGTCATCGACCATGCGCGTCGGGACCGCCCGACCGAGCCGCTGAGCCCGGCGCACGACAGGGCCGCCACCCTCGAGGTCGAGGCTATCAGCCTTCGGGGCGAGGAGATCCGCGAGCTGCAGGAGGCGATCCAGCTGCTCACCGCTGATCAGCGCGAAGCCCTCATTCTCCGGTACGTCGCTGGCCTGTCCGCCGAGGAGGCCGGCGAGGTCATGGGACGTCGCGCCGGGACCATCCGGGGCCTTACCTTTCGGGCCATCAACACCCTCCGCCGCCTGCTGGCAGTGGAGCCACCCTCCTCCCGCGCTGCGCCGATTTCGCCGGAACCGCTACCGTGAGTCCTCTGGAGGTGCCGCGGAGGCTCGTCGCGCGGCTGGTTGACCGGCGACCCGTCGAACTGATCGACGATCCCGTCGCACAGCTGATCACCCGGGCCAGCCGGCGCCTTGGTCCGGAGCCTGCGTTCCGGCGTCGGCTGCGGGGACGGATCGTGAACCAGCATGTCGCCCTGCGGGAGGGTCCGGCGCCCCTGCCACCGCGCCCTCGCGAGATGGGAGTGCTTGGTCGCTCGGTCCTGTACGCATCGTTTGCCCTTGCGGTCTCGGTGACGGTCGTGGGCGCCGCGTCCCAGTCAGCTCTGCCCGGAGATCCGCTCTACCCGATCAAGCGCCAACTCGAGGCCATCCAGATCGAGGTGGCACCTGCCTGGGCCCGGCCCATGCTTGTGGCCATCGCCGTAGACGAGCGGCTCCACGAGGTGGCGCAGCTGGCGCGCGATGGGCGCTGGGAACGGGTCGCAGCCGCGACAGCAGCATTCGATGTCCGGGACGTGGACCTCGCGGCCGTGTCGGGGAACCTGGCCGAACCCCAGCGGCAGGCGCTCGCGCAGCAGACGCAACAACTGATTACCTTGCTCCACACGGCACCTGCTGCAGCGAAACCGGCGCTTGAGCACGCTGTAGCCGTGTCCACAAGGATCGGCGGCGGTGGCTCTGGTGGCACGGGCGCTGGCGGCGTCGCCGCTCCGAGCCAGACGACCAACGGCAACGGCAACGGCAACGGGAACGGCAACGGGAACGGCAACGGCAACGGCAACTGGAACGGGAACGGCAACGGGAACGGCAACGGCAACGGCAACGGCAACGGCAACGGGAACGGGAACGGCAACGGCAACGGCAACGGGAACGGCAACGGCAACGGGAACGGCCATGGCCACGGGTCCGAGATACCAGCGCCAAGCCCGGACGGATAGCGCACCCGCGTCCTTCACGAGTCTTCGACAACGGGGAATACGAGAACGCCCCCGCCAGCTGCGGGGGCGTTCGGCTACGCTTGGGCGCGACGGCCTACCGCCGACGTTGGGCTCGCACATTGGCCAGCGCGAGTCCGCTCATGCCGAGCACGAGCACCAGCGCGAACAGAAGGGTCCCGCCTGTGGGTCCGGAGGGGTTGCTACCCACGGCCGTGTTCGGGACGCTGGCCGCCGGGCTCGCGGTCGCCGCCTCGACGGATGACTCAGGGGTCGGTGTGGGCGTGGCGGCCTCGACCGACGACTCCGGGGTGGGGGTCGGAATGGCGGAATCGACGAACGTCACATCATGGTGGAGGCAGTCGCCATCGTTGTCGACAGCCACGGTCTGGCTCGCCGGATCTGGCAGCACGTAGCCGTCCGGCGGCTGGTTTTCCGTGACCACCACGTTGATGTTCTGCGGCAGCCCGGTGACGCAGAAGTCGCCTTCCTGGTCAGTCGTGAAGGTGCCGTAGTCCTCGTCGTTCGGACCAGTCAGGCTGAACACCGCGCCCTGCAGCGGCGCTCCGCTCTCATCGGTCTTCAGGACGTACAGGCTGGCGATGTCGGTGTTGGGGGTCGGCGTTGGCGTCGACTGTTCGCACAGGGTCGTGTTGGCCGCCGCCGACGTCTTCGACGCATGGTCGCTACTCCAGCGGACATAAAGCGTCGTGTCGCCTCGCGGCGTGACTAGGTCATTGTCCCCCTGCGAACCATTGACGGTTGTGAAGGTGGAGAAACCCTCGTTGAAGCTCCAGTCGAAGTTGTAGTTGCTCTCTTTTCCCGAGAGCGTCACCGTCCAGGCGTAGCTGTTCTCGTCTGGCGCGCAGTTGGGCTGGACCGAGGGCGCTGTCCAGGCCAGGACCGGTGCCGCGAGCGCAAGCAGGGCGGTGAGCAGTGCCGCGGTGGAGAGGAACGACAGCATCCGTCGTTTCCTCGACGGATGCCGGGAGTCGAGTCGTGGATCCATGAGGTAGTACCTCGCGTCCTGGATGAATGGGATGAATCCCCTGGAAGGACGAGCATATCCGCAGGTACCAGGTCGCGCTAGTACCCCGGTCCTAGGTCATGGTGGGGCCTTGTGACGATTGAGGGGGTCCGCCTCCGTGGAAGCGTTGCGAATCAGCACCAGACGTCATGGTACGAGTGGGGCTGCGTTCTTCCTCAGGACACGTCGGAATGAGGTCAACCCGTGCGGCCGCGTGCCTCCAGGACGACGACCTGCGTCTCGGCGGGGAGGTTCGTGGGCGTCACCACCGCCTTCGGCTGCCGCGCGGCATCGGCGGCGCCGATCTCGTGCAGGAACTTGTCCACCTCGAGGAGGTCCGTCGAGCCGCCATCGACCTGGTAGTGCATGGGGATCACGATCCGCGGGCCGATCTGGGACACGACCTCGGCCGCTTCGGCGGGGGTGACCGTGTACTGCCCGCCTGCGGGGACCAGCAGCACGTCCACGGGACCCAGCTCCGCCAGCTGCTCCTCCGTGAGGAGATGTCCCAGGTCGCCCAGGTGGCAGACGTGCACCCCATCGACCTCGGTCACGAAGATGACGTTCTCGCCGCGCTGTCCGCCGCGCTCGCCGTCATGAAACGTCCGCACGCCGGTGACGAGCAGGTCATGGAACTCGTACTCGCCAGGGCGGGTGAGGGTGAGGCCCGCCGTGATTGACCGGGTGTAGGCGTGGTCCGCGTGGGCGTGCGACATGGTGAGCAGGTCCACGTCGTGCTTGCCGGCGACGAAGCCGGTCGACGGCGGACAGGGGTCGGTGATGACCGTGGCCTCGCGGCCCTTCAGGCGGAAGCAGGCCCGGCCGTACCAGGTGATCTCCATGGGTGGCTAGATGGTAGCCGATGGCGGCTGATCGCCGGTCCCTCCGCGGTCGTATTGCCGAGGTGCGGGAGATAGCACGAGCGCCGGTGCCCGCCCAATGACACCGGCGCTCGAAGGAGGGAGGGTGGAGGTAGAAACCCGTCTGGATCTCCAACTCGCAGGGTGAACAGTAGGAGTGGTGCGTGAATCCCAAACACTCGGCAACATAAAGAAACGTGAATCTTCCCGGGGGCCGGTGCCGGCTGCCGTCGGGATCCGGCGTGCGACAATGCCGGCCGATGTCCCCGCTCTCGCGGCGGATCGCCGCTGCCGCCACCGTCCTGCTCACCATCGCGATCGTCTGCGTGCTGGCGCTCCGCGGCATGGGCGTCGACCTGGCCGTGGGTCCGCTGGCGTCGGCCACGCCCGCCGTGACGGCCTCCCCGACCCCCACACCTCTCGGGTCCGGCAGCGCGGCCCCCAGCCAGGATGCCGCCGCCGTCTTCGCCGCGATCGAGCAGCAGGTGCAGACCCTGCGCGGGCTGCCGGCCCCGTCGATTGGTCCGCCGGACGTCATCAGCCGCTCGCAGCTGGAGCAGGAGCTGCGCGACCAGTTCGACCGCGAGTACCCGGCGGATCGACGGGCGGCCGACAACACGACGCTCCGCGCCCTCGGACTGCTGACCGCCGACCAGGACGTCGCCACCCTGCAGCTCAAGCTGCTCGGCAGCCAGGTCATCGGCTTCTACGACGACACCCGCAAGCGGATGGTGGTCGTCAGCGACAGCGGCGTCGGCCCCGAGGCCAAGGTGACCTACGCCCACGAGTACACCCACGCCCTGCAGGACGCCGCGTTCGGCCTGGCCTCGCTGCAGCTGGATGCGGTGGGGCAGGATGACCGCGACCTGGCCCGGCTGTCGCTGGTCGAGGGCGACGCCACCACCGCCATGCTGCTGTGGGCGATCGACCACATGACCCCCGAGGAGCTGCTGGGCATCAGCCAGACCCCGGTTCCCGATGTCTCGGGCGTGCCGGCCTGGATGGTGCAGCAGCTCGAGCTGCCGTACACCGCCGGCGCCCAGTTCGTCAGCCGGCTCTATGCCTCCGGGGGCTGGTCCGCCGTGGACGCCGCCTTCCGGTCGCCGCCCGATTCGACCGAGCAGATCATCAACTACGCCAAGTACGTCTCGGGCGAGAAGCCGGTCGAGGTGGCGCCACCGACGCTGGCCGCGGCCTTGGGCGATGGATGGACGGAGACGCCGCCGGACACCTGGGGCCAGGCCATGACCGCGATCTGGCTCCAGGCGCTGGGCGAGACGGCGGACGACGCGCAGGGCGCCGCCGAGGGCTGGGGAGGCGACCGCATGGTGGCGGCGTCGGGGCCGGGCGGCGCGGTGGCGGTCGCGATCCACTATGCCTGGGACACGCCGGGCGACGCGAACCAGTTCGCGAGCTTCTACCGCGACGCGGCCAAGTCGCTGTCCCTGGGGCATGCCATCGTGCAGCTCTCCGACCGGGAGACGCTCGTGGTCCAGGGCTCGACGCAGGCGATCGTGGATCGCGCGGTGGCCGCGCTGCGCTGAGCGGCGCTACATCGCGTCGGGCGCGGAGATGCCCATCAGCCCCAGCCCATTGGCGAGGACGAGGCGCGTGGCGTCCACCAGCGCCAGGCGCGCGGCGGACAGGTCGGCATCGGCCGGGTCGCCGGAGAGGACCCGGCAGTCGCGGTAGAACTGCGAGTAGAGCGACGCCAGGTCGTAGCAGTACTTCGGCAGCTCGTGCGTCTCGCGGCGGGCGGCCGCTTCGATCACCACGTCGGGCAGGCGCAGCAGCTCGCGGATGAGCGCCTGCTCCGCGGGATGCGCCAGGAGCTCCGCCACGTGCTCGGTCGCCGCGTGCACGCCCTCCTCGCGCGCGTGGCGCAGGATGGAGCTGCAGCGCGCGTGGGCATACTGCACGTAGTAGACCGGATTCTCGTTGCTCTGGCGCTTGGCGAGCTCGATGTCGAAGTCGATGCCAGTGCTGGCGGCTCGTGACCCGAAGAACCAGCGGGCCGCATCCGGCCCGATCTCGTCGAGGAGCTCGTCGAGGGACACGAACTCGCCGGCGCGCTTGCTCATGGAGGCCTCGACGCCGTCGCGCACGAACCGGACCCAGGCGATGAGGATGACGGCCACCCGCTCCGCGTCGTAGCCCATGGCGGCCGCCGCGTTGCGCAGGCGGGCCACCGTCCCGTGGTGATCCGCGCCCCACAGGTAGATGAGCTCGTCGAACCCGCGGCTGAACTTCTCGGCCACGTAGCCGATGTCGGACGCGAAGTAGGTCGGCTGTCCGTTGGAGCGGTACACGACCCGGTCCTTGTCGTCCCCGAAGGCGGTGGACGCGAACCAGGTCGCGCCATCGGCCTCGTAGACGTGGCCGGCCGTGCGCAGCTGCTCGACGCCGCGCGCGACCCAGCCTTCGTCGTGGAGCGACGCTTCCCCCTTCCACACGTCGAAGTGGACGCCGAGCCGCTCGAGGCTCGCCTCGATCCCGGCCCGGACCTGCTCCGAGGCCCAGCGGCCCAGCACCCAGCCGCCATCGGCCCCGTCCGCGGTGGCCTCGGCCCAGACATCGGTCGGGACGGACGCCGCGAGGCCGGGGACGTAGTCGCCGTGATAGCCGTCCTCCGGGATCGGCTCGCCGCGCCGGACCGCGAGCACGGAGAGCCCCAGGTTGCGCACCTGGCCGCCGAAGTCGTTGAAGTAGTACTCCCGCGTGACGCGATGCCCGGCGCCCTCTAGGACACGGCACAGCAGGTCGCCCACGAAGGCGCCGCGGGCGTTGCCCACGGTGAGCGGCCCGGTCGGGTTGGCGCTCACGAACTCCACGTTGACCGACATCGGCGCATCCGCCGCCGTGCGGCCGTAGCCGGGACCGGCGTCCAGGATCTCGGCGACCCGACCCGCCACCCAGGCCTGGTCCAGCCGCACGTTGATGAATCCGGGGGCGGCAACCTCGGCGGTCCCCATTCCGTTCGGCAGCTCGAGGGCGTCCAGCAGGGTTGCGGCAATTCGCATGGGTGCCATGCGGGCCACCGGCGCCAGCTGCATCGCCGCGTTCGTCGCGTAGTCACCATGCTCCGGCCGCGCGGGTCGCTCGATGGACAGGTCCGGCAGCGCGCTGCCTTCGGGCACCGGCAGCGCACCCGATGCCATGGCGCGTCGGCGTGCCTCGAGGAACGCGGAACGCAGGGTGGTGCTGATGGTGCTGCCGGCGTTGCTCATGGGCGGCGAATGCTAGCCGCCCTCAGCGGTCCCGTGCCAGCCTCAGCTCCAGCGCCTGCTCGGGCGAGAACTCGCGGAGGCGCAGCGCGTCGCTGGCCACCTCCAGGAGGGCGCCCGTGGGCGCCAGCCCCACGAGCTCGCAGTGGTCCACGTCGGCGCCCGCCTCCAGCGCCAGCCGCCGGACCTCGCGGACCGCGGCGGCGATGCCGGTGCGCTCCCAGTCGACGAGGTTCATGCTGACCTGCGCGAAGCTGCGCTCGCCGGGGTTCTCCAGGAGAAGGCCCATGGCCTGGACCGCCGGGAGGCCGCCGGATGACTCGCGTATGGCGTGGGCGATCCTCTTGGCGACCGCCACGTCATCGGTGGTGAGGTTGACGTTGAAGGCGATCAGCGGCTTGCGGGCACCCACCGCCACGGCGCCTCCTTTCGGATGCAGGCGTGACGGCCCGTAGTCGGGGTCGCGCTCCGGGTTGATCCCGATCTCGGCCTTGAGCCCCTCGTACTGGCCGCGGCGGACGTCGGCGAGCCGCCGGCGCTCCGGGCGCAGCGCCGCCTCGCCGTACAGGTACACCGGCAGGTCGTACGTCTTGGCCACCAGCTCCCCGAAGCGGCGGGCCAGGTCCACGCACTCGGCGAGGCGGGTGTTCCCGAGCGGCACGAAGGGGATGACGTCCACGGCGCCGATGCGCGGATGGGCGCCGCTGTGGGTGGTCATGTCGATGAGCTCGAGCGCGCGGCCGACGGCCGCCGTGGCGGCCCGGACCACCGGCTCTGCGTTGCCGGCGAAGGTCACCACGCTGCGGTTGTGCGTCTCGTCCCGCGAGAAGTCCAGGAGCGTCACGCCGTCGATCTGGCTGATGGCGCGGGTGATCTCCTCGAGCACCTCCGGGCGCCTGCCCTCGGAGAAGTTCGGGACGCATTCGATCAGGCTGGGCACGCCGCGATAGTACCGCGGTCGGGCCGGCCCCACGTGGGTGCTACGCTCCCGACCATGGCCGGCACCCTGCACGTGGTCGCGCTTCCAATCGGCAACCTCGCCGACGTGACCCTGCGCGCGCTCGACGTGCTCCGGAGCGCGGACCTCGTGGCGGCCGAGGACACGCGCCACTTCGCCACGCTGGCCAGGGCGCACGAGATCGCGACGCCTGCCGTGTCGCTCCACGAGCACAACGAGGCGCAGCGCATCGGGGAGCTCCTTGCCCGCCTGGCCGATGGCGCCGATATCGCGCTCGTCAGCGACGCGGGCACGCCGCTCGTCAGCGACCCGGGGTACCGGCTGGTTCGCGCCGCGATCGACGCCGGGGTGCCGGTGACGAGCCTGCCGGGGGCGTCCGCGGTGACCACGGCCATCGCGGCCGCGGGCCTGCCGCCGCAGCCCTTCCGGTTCTGCGGCTTCGCGCCGCGCACCGCCGGCCCGCGGCGCGCCTACTGGGCCGCCCTGCGCGACGAGCCCGCCACCCTGGTCTGCTTCGAGGCGCCCCATCGCCTGGCCGCCTCCCTGGCCGATGCGCGCGCGGCCCTTGGCGACCGAGACGCCTGCCTGGCGCGCAACCTGACCAAGCCCCATGAGCGCTATCAGCGCGGGCGGCTGGGCGAGCTGGTCGCCGCGCTGGAGGAAGAAGGGACGGTTCGCGGTGAATGCACCATCGTCATTGCCGGCGCGAGCCCAGACACCGATGGCGACCGGGCGGAGCTCGGCGCCAGGGCGGCGCGGGTGCTTCTCGACGAGGGCGCGCCGCCGCGTGCTGTCCTGGCCCTGCTGACCGGCGTCCTGGACGTGCCGCGCCGGATGGCCTATGACCTGGCCCACCGCCCCGGTCGCGGGGGAGCGTCGGGACGGTGAGCACCATCGAGCCGGGACGCGTGGCGAGCGCGGTCAGCGCCGCGCGCCGCTACCGCGACGTGGACACGGGGCTGGTACAGCGCCTGGCGGAGGAGGAGGCGCCAGGAGCGCGGGGCGAGGCGGATGCCGTCAAGCGCGTGAAACGACGGCTCCACCAGGCGGTGACGGCCTACCGCCCGCCGGCCGGCACCGCGGACCGCGACCTCGCCGTCCTGCGCGAGGCCTGGCGCGGGCGCCTCGCCGACGCGGCGTTCCGCGACGCGTGTGCCGCCGTGCTGCGACGGCATGCATCGACGCGCGAGCGTCTTGCCGATCTCGACCGGGTCTTTCCGGCCATCTGGAGCGCAACCGGCGGCGCGCCGCGGAGCGTGGTGGATCTCGGCTGCGGGCTCTTCCCGCTGCTGCTGCCGTGGATGGGCCTCGAGCCGGAGGCGCACTACCGGGCCGTGGACGTCGACGCCTCCCAGCTGGCCGTGGTGGATGCGTTCCTCTCGCTGGTCGAGCAGCCCCACGCCGTCGAGGTGGCCGATCTGGCAGCCACGGGCTGGCGTGGCGACCTGGTCGAGGTGGCCCTGCTCCTCAAGCTGGTCCCGCTCCTGGACAGGCGAAGCCGCGGGGCGGTGCAAAGGCTGGTCGCAGCCCTCCCGGCGCACCGCGCGGTGGTCAGCTTCCCGCTCCGCTCGCTGGGAGGACGCGGGAAGGGGATGGAGCGGACGTACCGGGAACGGATGGCGACGCTGGTTCGCGATCTCGGCGAGCGGGTCACCGGTGTGGCGGAGGCATCGGTCCCGCATGAGCTCGTGTTCGTGCTCAGCCTGGCACCGGTGCAGACGCGTGATGCCTGAGCCGCTGGCAACCCGCCGCGGCACGCTGGCGGTTCCCACCTTCCTGCCGGATGCGACGCGCGCGGGCGTACGCGGAGTGACGAGCGAGGACCTGCGCGCGGTGGGGGTCGAGGCGGTCGTCGTGAACGCCTTCCATCTCCTGCGGCGGCCCGGCGCCCGCGTGATCCAGGGCGGGGGCGGGATCCACGCCTTCATGGGCTGGGACGGCCCGGTGCTCAGCGATTCCGGCGGATTCCAGGTCTGGTCGCTCATCCGCCAGGATCCGTCGCGCGGCGTGATCCGCGACCGGCAGGTCATCTTCCGCGAGCCAGAGACCGGCGAGAAGTGGAACCTCACCCCCGAACGGGTCGTTGGCCTCCAGTTCCAGCTGGGCAGCGACATCGCGGTGTGCCTGGACGACTGCACCGATGCCGATGCGCCGCTCGCCGAGCAGGAGCGCAGCGTGGAGCGCACGGTGGCCTGGGCGCGGCGCTCGCGGGAGGCATTCGACCGGCTGGCCGCCGGACTCCGGCCGGGAGCCACGGCCCCGCGACTGTTCGCCGTGGTGCAGGGCGGTGCGGACGAGACACTGCGCCGTCAGTGCGCCAGCGCGCTGGCCGCCATTGGCTTCGACGGCTACGGGTTCGGCGGCTGGCCCCTGGCGGCGGACGGCGCGCTGCTGACCGATCCGTTGCGCTGGGTGGCGGCGTCCCTGCCGGCATCGGTGCCCAAGCACGCCCTGGGCATCGGCCGGCCGGATCACCTGGTGAGCGCCTTCGCCCTGGGATACTCGCTCTTCGACTGTGCGCTGCCCACCCGCGACGCCCGCCATGGCCGGCTGTATGCCTTCCGGCCGGGGTACCCGGAGAAGGGCATCGGGCCGGGAGGCGCGTTCTTCCGCGCGATCCACATCCACGACGCCCGCTATCGCGTCGACCGGACGCCCCTCGAGGACGGATGCGACTGCCCGGCCTGCGCCCGCTACAGCCGGGCCTACCTCCATCACCTCTTCAAGGTAGGGGACACGTCCGCCGAGCGGCTGGCCACCCTCCACAACCTGCGCTTCTACGTTCGGCTCATCGCCGCGCTGAGGGACCAGGTCACCGCGGCGGGCTGAACGCGCGCGGGCTCGCCCGGGGTCAGGCCTCGCCCGCGGCGGCCTGGCGCGGATCGTCGCGGCCGATGGGATCGGGGTTGCGCCCGCGCGCCCGCGCAAGGCGCTCGGTGAGCAGCTGCAGGGGCAGGGCGCAGGACAGGACGGCCTCGATGAGCGGCGGCAGGCGGTTGGCCTCGGGCGCGTTGAGGCGGCCGGCGGTCGTGAGCTCCCCGGGAATCGCGGTGCCGACCCGGGGCGCGAGAATCGCTGCTGCGGGCATGCCCAGGGCAGCCGCCGAGCGCAGGACCGCGCGAGCCCGCTCCCTGACCGACGCGCCGGCCGGTTCGGCGTCGGTGAGGACCAGGACCAGCCCGGTCTCCTCGTCGCAGGCAGCGAGGTGGCCGTGCCGCACCGTCTCGAGCTGCAGGGCGCGGGCCGGCAGCCCGACCCCCTCCTCGATCTTGAGTGCCAGCTCCCGGGCGGCGGGCTCATCGCGACCGGTGCCCACGGTGACGATCCGCGTGACGCTCGCCAGCCCAGCGGCCACGGACTCCACTGCCGCAGACTGGCCGCCGGCCGCCTCAAGCAGGCCCCGCACGCTCGGCCCGTCGAGGTGGCGTCCCCCCAGGCGGGCCGCCACCGCCGCGGCCGCGACCAGCGGCGACAGGTAGCCCACGGTGTGGCACCAGCTCTGGTCCTGCTCGCCGGTCTGGATCACCACCTCGGCCAGGGCCGCGCCCGGCGAGCGGTCGCTCACCGAGATGAGTGCCCGTGAGACGTGCTCGGGCCGGACCGCGCGCAGGGCCTCGTTGGTGGCCCAGGTCCCGCCCTCGTGGCTGATCGCGATCAGGGCCCCCTCCGCAACCGGCTGGCGAACCACGTCGAGCGCCTGGCGGGAGCGGACGAGCCACTGCTCCCCGGGCTCGAGGGCATCGGCCAGGAGCCAGGCAGTGGCCATGGCCGCGTGCTCGCTGGTTCCGCAGCCGGTGGTCACCACCGGTCGCCCGCGACGGACCGCGTCGTGGACCATGCCGGCCACCTCGTCCACCGCCCGCGCCCCTTCGCCGCCGGACAGGCGCCGCACGATGCGCTCGGCCACGGTCGGCTCGGCGGCGATCATCTCCGTCATCAGGTACGGCGGGGCGTCCCGGGGCGGCGGCATCCGGGAGCCTTCCCACGGGTTCGGGGCGCCCGGCAGGGGCGCCTCGGGGTCCACCGCGGCTAGTCCTCCTCGAGCATGGGGATCCGCACGCCACGCTCCCGGGCGACCTCGATCGCCCGCTCGTATCCGGCGTCCGCATGGCGCATGACCCCGGTGCCGGGGTCCGTGGTCAGGACCCGCTCCAGGCGCGCGGCGGCCTCGGGGGTGCCATCGGCCACGATGACCATGCCGGCATGGAGGCTGTAGCCGATGCCGACCCCGCCTCCGTGATGGACGCTGACCCAGGTCGCGCCCGCGGCGGTGTTGAGCAGGGCGTTGAGGATGGGCCAGTCGGCGATGGCGTCCGAGCCGTCGCGCATCCCCTCCGTCTCGCGGAAGGGCGAAGCGACCGAGCCGGCGTCGAGATGGTCCCGGCCGATGACCACCGGGGCAGCGAGCTCGCCCGCGGCGACCATCTCGTTGAAGCGCAGGCCGGCCCTCGCCCGCTCCCCGTAGCCCAGCCAGCAGATGCGCGCCGGCAGGCCCTGGAATGGGACCTTCTCCTGCGCCAGGCGCAGCCATCGGTGCAGGCTGGTGTTGTCGGGGAAGAGCTCCATGAGCGCCGCATCGGTCTTGAGGATGTCCTGGGGGTCGCCCGAGAGTGCCGCCCAGCGGAAGGGACCCTTGCCCTCGCTGAAGAGCGGCCGGATGAAGGCGGGCACGAAGCCCGGGAAGTCGAATGCGTCGTGCACGCCGGCATCCTGCGCCTGCGCCCGGATGTTGTTGCCGTAGTCAAAGGTCACCGCGCCCGCGCGCTGGAAGGCGAGCATGGCGCGCACGTGGTCCGCGATGGACGCCATGGACTTCTCGAGGTATGCGTCCGGGTCTGACGCGCGCAGCGCCGCAGCCGCGGTGAACGGCATGCCGCCCGGAACGTAGCCGTTGAGGGGATCGTGGGCGCTGGTCTGGTCAGTCACGAGGTCGGGCTTCCATCCCCGCCGGACCAGCTCCGGCTCGACGTCCGCGGCATTGGCGATCAGGGCGATGGAGCGCGCCTCGCGCGCGCTGCGCCATCGGTCCACCTTGCTGATGGCCTCGTCGAGGTCGGTGGTCAGCTCGTCGACGTAGCCGGACCTGTGGCGTCGCTCCGCCCGGGCCGGGTCGACCTCGATGGCCAGCACCGTTCCCTCGTTCATGGTCACTGCCAGCGGCTGGGCGCCGCCCATCCCGCCCAGGCCCGCGGTCAGGGTGGCGGTGCCGGCCAGGGTGCCGTTGAAGTGCTGGCGGGCGGCCTCCGCGAAGGTCTCGTAGGTGCCCTGGATGATGCCCTGGGTGGCGATGTAGATCCACGACCCGGCGGTCATCTGGCCGTACATGGTCAGGCCGGCGCGCTCGAGGTCGCGGAATATCTCCCAGGTGGCCCAGTGCGGAACCAGCAGGGCGTTGGCGATGAGCACGCGAGGCGCATCCGGCGTCGTTCGGAAGACGCCCACCGGCTTGCCGGACTGGACCAGGAGTGTCTCGTCGTTCTCCAGGCGTCGCAGCTCGCGGACGATGGCGTCGAACGCCTCCCAGCTGCGCGCCGCACGGCCGGTGCCGCCGTAGACGATGAGGTGGTCGGGGTCCTCCGCCACGTCGGGATCCAGGTTGTTCATGAGCATCCGCAGCGCCGCCTCCTGCTGCCATCCCTTGCAGCTCAGGGTGGTGCCGCGCGGGGCGTGGACGGTGCGCGGCCCCGAGACGCGAGCGGTCGTGGTCATGCGGCGATGGTACGCCGCGTGGCTACGCGAGAGAGCCGGCGTGGATCAGCGGTCCCGGCGGACCTCCACCGGTTCGCGCGCCACGACCCACGCCAGAGCCGCCACGATCGCGATCAGCCCCGCGGAGAGTGCTGCCACCAGCCAGCCCTGCGGGGAGACACTGCCATTCCGGAGCGCGCCGGCGATGTTGTCGGCGGTGGCGCCCACCATCACCAGCCCCAACGCCGCCGCGATGCCGATGGCAATGCGCCGGCCACCCTCCGCCAGCGCCGGGAGGGCCAGCAGGACGACCGTGGCCAGCAGGGCGGCGAGCGGGATCATGGAGATCGTCCCGCCCAGGAGGTCGTCGTCAAAGGTCCCGAATCGCGCGACGACCCAGGCGACGGTGGCCTGGGTCCAGGCCAGCAGGACAATGGCGCACCCCACGGCGAGCGCGACCTTCATCCGGGTCGTGGTCATTGGTGCTCCCCCAACTGCGGGCGTCTGGCTCACCAGACGCACGAATCGTGCCGGATGTTGCGCCGGCCCCTCAGCGGGTCAGCGCCGCGTCAGTCGTCCCCGAACGGATTGCGCCGCTTCGGACGCTCCGGCAGCCGGAAGACGTCATCCTCGGATGGTTGCCGGGGCATGGGCAAGGGCCATTCCTCACCCTCGTCGGCCGGCAGCACCTTCGAGAGGAGGTCGTCCCAGCCAACCTCGTCCCCGGAGCCGGTCAGCTCGCGGCGCATGACCGGGTAGCGCGCGTCGCCGGCCGCGCGGGCGAAGCCATGGTCGAGATAGACCGTCGGCGGCCCTGCCGGTGGCAGCCAGGCATCGCCGATCCCCTCCGGGTAGGCCTCCACCGCGGTGATCCCGCGCCGGTCGAGCTCCTCGCAGACCATCTCCAGCAGGCTCCCGGCCGTCGCCTGGCGGTCAGGCTCCGATGCCGGTACCTGGAGGCAGGTGATGATCCACGGCGCCGGCGAGTCGGGGAGGTCCGGGTAGCGCTCGCGGATGGACTGCGCGCGCGGATATGCCGACATCGGGCCGAACTGCGCCCAGCCCACCGCCGTCCCGCCGGAGTCATCCGGGCGCCAGGCGAGCATCCCGTAGGCGCCCGCCAGCTTCTCGCCGGAGAGAAGCCGGCTGCGCTTCAGGCTCTCGCGGGCCTCGGTGTCCGTCGCGTCCTCCGCCGGTGCGTCGCGGGTCCCGTCGATGCGCTCCCAGTAGTCGCACGTCTGGCAACGGGCGTTGGGCCTGGCCGGCGCCGGAATCGAGTCGAAGCTGACCTCGTCGACCAGGGTGAACCTCAGCGGTTCGGGCGCCATCGGCTCAGCCTCCATCCGCGGCGGCCAGCAGCCGGCCGCCAACCAGCAGCTCGCGCACGGCACCGATGTCGGGCGCCGGCGATCGGTCCTCGACCAGGTGGGGCACGACCCCGCGCACCTCGGCCTGGGCGGCCGCCACTCCCGCGCCGGGGCGGAGCGGAGCGCGGAAGTCCAGCCCCTGCGCCGCGCAGAGAGCCTCGATGGCAAGGACGGTCTGTGCCCGCTCGACCACAGTGCGCAGGTGCAGGGCGGCCGTGGCACCCATGCTGACGTGGTCCTCCTGGTCCGCGGAGGTGGGGATGGTGTCGACCGAGGAGGGATGCGCCAGGGTCTGCAGCTCGTTGACCAGGGCGGCCGCGGTGTACTGGGTGATCATCAGGCCGCTGCCCAGCCCCGGATCCTCGGAGAGGAAGGCGGGCAGGCCTGAGTGGCGGGTGTCCACCAGCCGCGCCGTGCGCCGCTCGCTGATGGACGCTAGCTCCGCCACGGCGTTCTTGGCATGGTCCAGGGTGAGGGCCACGGGCTCGCCGTGGAAGTTCCCACCCGAGACCACGCGTCCCTCGCCCGCCTCGTGGGCGGGCGGGAAGACGAGCGGGTTGTCCGTGGCGCTGTTGATCTCCACGCCCAGGATCCGGGCTAGCTCGTCGAGCACATCGCGGACCGCGCCATGCACCTGCGGCATGCACCGCAGGCTGTACGCATCCTGGACCCGGTGCAGCGATTCGCGGTGGTTGGCTCCGATCTGGCTGCCGGCCAGGAGCTGTCGGAGGTGCGCGCCGGCAGCGAGCTGGCCGGGGTGCGGCCGCGCTGCCAGGAGCTCGGCGTCGAATGCGGCACCGGTCCCCTCCATGGCCTCCAGGCTCATGGCGCCGATGACGTCAGCGCTCTCCGCCAGCAGCCGGGCATCGTGGAGCGCCAGGCAGCCGATGGCGGCCATCAGCTGCGTCCCGTTGAGGAGGGCCAGACCCTCCTTGGCCTCCAGGACCATCGGCTCCAGCCCGGCGGCCGCAAGGGCCTCATCGCCGCGCATGGTCCGCCCGCCGACCTCCGCCTGGCCCTCGCCGATGACGACCAGCGCCAGGTGGGCGAGCGGAGCGAGGTCGCCGGAGGCGCCCACGCTGCCGCGTGACGGGACCACCGGGTGGACGCTGGCATTGAGCATCGCGCACAGCAGCTCCGCGAGCATCGGGCGGGCCCCGGAGAGACCCACCGCCAGGGTTGCGGCTCGCAGCAGGAGCATGGCCCGCACGACGTCGGCGGGCAGCGGGTCGCCGACGCCGGCGGCGTGCGAGCGGACGAGGTTCCGTTGCAGCCGGGCCGTCTGCGGTGGGTCGATGCGCACGTCCGCGAGGTCACCGAAGCCGGTGGTCACGCCGTAGACCGTCCTGCCCTCGGCGACCACCCGCTCGACCACCGCGCGGGAGGCGGCCATGCGCCGGACCGCGTCCGGGGCAAGCTCCACGGCGCGTGCGGCGCGCGCCACGTCGACCACGTCCGAGACGCGCAGGTCGCGTCCGGTGAGCGGCAGGTTTGGTGGGTCGGACCGATCGGTGGGCGCCATGGCCGCACCTATACTACGCACCGTGCGTCGCCTCCCGGACCCGACCAGCCGCCTGCTTGTCAGCGCCGACGCCAGGGACCGGCTGGGGGGCGCCGTCCCAAGCCCGGCCGCCGCATTCCTGCTCACCCTGATCGCGCTGCCCAGCCTCTTCTGGCTCATCGCCCTCAAGCGCACGACCCAGGTCACCGAGCCGGAGAAGTGGCTGATGACCAAGATCGTTCCCGCCGTCCACGGCTGGGTGCAGGCGCACGCCGAGCCGGTGGACGTCGTGCTGCGCCTCATCAGTGCCCTGGGATCGGGGTGGTTCGTGGCGCTCGGCTTCGCCGCGGTGGGCCTCCTTGCCCTGGCCAAGGGCCGGCGCGACCTTGCCCTGCTGCTCGCGTTCGGAACCCTGGCGTTCCCCATCGAGTGGCTCCTGAAGTTCTTCACCGCCATCCCCGAGATCAACGTGACGCAGCTCGTGAACGCCCTGTTCAACGTGAACAACATCGGCCTTGACGACATCGCCGACTTCCCGGCCGGCCACGCCCTGCGAGCGTTCGTGTTCTATGGCCTCGTCGCCTTCTGCATCGCGCGTCTCTCCAACGACCGGCGCCAGGGGATGACCGCCTACGCCGTCGCGTTGGCCCTCATTGGTGCCATCAGCCTCATCCGCCTCTACCTCCAGGCCCACTACCCCATGGACCTGCTGGGCGGCTGGATGGCGGGGGCCGCGCTCCTGTCGATCCTGGTCAGCGTCCACGTGCTCACCGTCGACGAGCGCCTCCGGCGCACGGCCGCCGCGGTGGTCGCCGGCGGAGAGGGGCAGGAGGGACGCCAGGTGGCCGTGCCGCTCCACCCACCCGAGCCCGACGGCGGGGACGCCTGAGCGGTGCTGTCCTTCATCGACCGGGTCGTCATCCCGTTCTTCCTGTCGCTCTACGACGCCGTGGGGTACGTCGGGGTGGCGGTCGCCATCGGCCTGGAGACCTTCATCCCCATCATCCCCTCCGAGGTGATCGTGCCCATGGCGGGCTGGAAGGTGAGCCAGTCCGTCACCGACCCGTCCGTCCTCGAGCCCCTGACCCACGCGCCCTGGAACTGGATCGCGGTGCTGCTGATCGCCACAGCGGGGGCCGTGGCCGGATCGTTCATCGGCTACCTGGTGGGGCTATGGGGCGGCCGGCCGCTCCTGGACCGCTGGGGCCGCTACGTGCACATCCATCCCGAGGATCTGGACCGGGCGGATGCCTGGTTCGCGCGCTACGGCGACTGGGCCGTGTTCTTCGGCCGGCTGGTGCCGCTGGTCCGGGCCCTCATCAACTACCCGGCCGGCATCGCGCGGATGCCCATGGGCCGGTTCCTGCTGTTCAGCGCCCTGGGGTCGCTGCCCTGGAACGCGGCGTTGGTGCTGGGCGGCTACCTGCTGGGCGAGAACTACCGCACCCTGTACGACGCGGTGCGGCCGTACGAGCTGGTCATCTACGCGGTGGTGCTGGTCGGCTTCGCCTGGGTCCTGTGGCGCTGGCTGCGCGGATCCTCGCCATCGCAGACCCGAGACGCATGACGCCGCCGCGCAGGTGGGCGCGCGCATCGACCACAATGCGCGGGTGAGCTCGACGGTCCCCACCATCCTGGCGGTCGACATCGGGACGAGCGAGACGAAGGCGGGGATCGTCTCGGTCGACGGGCGCCTGGTCGCCGTGGCGCGAAAGGCGCACCCCTTCGCGCTGGACCCGGCCACCGGGAGCGCGGAGCAGCAGCCCGGCGCGTGGTGGGACGAGCTGCGATCGACGGTCTCCGCGCTGCGTGCCTCGACAGCCGACCCGCCCGCGGCCATCTGCTGCGTCGGGCAGGGTCCGACCCTGGTGGTCGCGCGCGCCGACGGCACGCCGGCACGCCCGGCCATGACCTGGATGGACCGTCGCGGGTCGGCGATGGAGCCCGAGCTGGAGCGGGCCACCGGGCTGCGCGGGTGGGGGCTGGGGGTGCTGCCCGCCGCCCTCTGGGTGGAGCGCCACGATCCCGCCGCCGCCGCCGCCGCGCGCTGGTACCTCAATGCCTGGGAGTGGATGGCGTACCGGCTGAGCGGCGTCGCCGCCACCACGCAGACGCCGGGGCAGGCACTGCCTGACCCGCGGCGGGCCGCCACCGCCGGGCTCGATCCGGCACGCGTTCCCCCGGTCGCCGCGGCCGGCTCGGTCCTGGGGAGCCTCGGCGCCGACGCCGCGTCGGAGCTGGGACTCCCGGCCGGGCTCCCGGTGGTCGCTGGTACGGTGGACTCGTTCGCCACCTTCCACGGCGCCGGGCTCCTGGACGCCGGCGAAGCCGTCGACACCGGCGGGACGTCGGGCGGCCTCGCGATCTACACCGACCGGCCGGTCGAGGTCCCCGGCGCTTGGGTGGCGGCGGCCCCGTTGCCGGGTCGCTGGATCGTGGGGGGTGCGATGAGCGCGACCGGCAAGGCTCTGGACTGGCTCGCCACCAGCGTCCTTGGCGGTGCCGCCACCGCCGACGAGCTGGTGGCGGATGCGATGGGCGTGCGCCCCGGCGCCGAGGGCCTCGTCTTCCTGCCGTACCTGGCCGGGGAGCGCTCGCCGCTGTGGGATCCGCTGGCCCGCGGCGCCTTCGTGGGGCTCACCCTGTCGCATGGTCGCGCGCACCTGGCGCGCGCCGTCCTCGAGTCCGCGGCGCTTGCCCTGCGTCACGTCGCCCTGCCGATCCGGGCTGCGGGCGTCGAGATCGGCGAGCTTCGCATCACCGGCGGCACCGCGCGCGGGGACGGGTGGAACCAGATCAAGGCCGATGTCCTGGGGGTCCGTGTGGGGATCCCCGCGATTCGCGAGACGGCGCTGGTTGGCGCCGCGATCCTGGGGGCGAGCGCCATCGGCCTCGTCGCCGACGTCACGGAGGGCATCGGCGCCATGGTGCACATCGAACGCCACCTGGAGCCGAACCACGCCAACCGGGCCACCTATGACGCGCTCTTCGAGGCGTACGTCGGTCTCTGGCCACCGATCGCGCCGATCGTGCACGAGCTGAACCGGCTGCCCGGCTGAGCTCCAGCACCAGGACCCCACGGGTCGTTCCCGAGCGTGCGTGCTAGACTTGCCTCGTCTTCGGGGCAGGGTGAAATTCCCGACCGGTGGTAGGGGTCCTGCGTGCAGGATCGAGCCCACGAGCGACCCGATGGTTCATCGGGTGTCAGCAGATCCGAAGCGTCGCCGTCGCGGTGGCGTGGCCGGAGCCGACGGTAGAGTCCGGAAGGAAGAAGACGCAGTCCGTGGCCCTGCCATGGGCGGCTGAGGATGTGCCCCGGAGCGACTGGAAGGAGTCCCGGGGACGAACGCTCCATCGATCACCCGTTCGGCCACAAGCCATCCGACCGCGGTCCGCGCGACGAACGCGCCCGCCGTGTCGCTGGAGGACGTCTCCTTCGCCTATCCGCAGGCAGCCGGCAGCCGGCCGGCAGTGGCCTCGGTGAGCCTCCGCGTGACGCGCAGCGAGTTCGTGGCCATCATCGGAGCCAACGGGACCGGCAAGAGCACCCTCCTGCGCCTGGTCAGCGGCCTGCTCGTCCCCGACCGCGGCCGGGTCGAGATCGCCGGCAACCCGCTCACGGGGCCCAGCGAACGCGTCGGCTTCGTGTTCCAGGAACCACGGCTCATGCCCTGGCGCAGCACCCTGGAGAACGTGGCCTTTCCCCTTGAGCTCGCCGGCTGGGAGACGGACGCCCGGGTGCGCAGGGCCACCGAGGTCCTTCGCCTGGTCGGCCTGCACGATGTCGACCACCTCCGTCCGCACCAGCTCTCCGGCGGGATGCGGCAGCGCGCGGCGATCGCGCGCGCCCTGGCGATGCAGCCGGAGGTGCTTCTGCTCGACGAGCCCTTCAGCGCGCTGGACGCGTTGACCCGCGAGCGGTTCAACACCGAGCTGAGCCGGATCTGGCGCAGCATCGGGGCCACGGTCCTGCTCGTCACGCACTCGATCGCGGAGGCGCTCGAGCTGGCGGACCGCGTCGTGGTCCTCGCCGGGCATCCGGGGCGGATCGTGCACGAGGAGCGGCTGTCTCCGGGAGTGCTGCCGGCTCCGTCAGTGAACGGCTCGCGGCCCGGCGGTGCGGCCGCCCGCGTTCGCGCCGCGCTCACGACGCCGACGCCGTGCCTGACGCAGAGGAGCCGGCGCCGATGGCGCGAGGACGACGATGAGCTGGCGCCGGATCGCCGGCGATGCGACGCCGGTTCTGATCGCCGCGATCCTCTTCCTGGCGGCCTGGAAGCTGATCGTGGTCCTGGGCGGCTATCCGTCCTTCGTGCTCCCGCCACCGGAGCAGGTGGCGGCGCGCCTGGTGACCGCGTGGGGCGACGGCACCATCGAGCCTCACGCGGCGACAACTGCCATGGAGGTGGCGCTGGGGTTCGTGGCCGGCGCAACGATCGCCGTCGGCGCCGGGTACCTGCTGGCCCGATCTCCGCTCGCCGGGCGGCTCCTGTCACCGTACCTGGTCGCCGCGCAGGCCACGCCGATCCTGGCGCTCGCGCCGCTGCTGGCGCTGTGGTTCGGCACCGGGCTGCTCTCGAAGGTCATCATCTGCGCGCTGATCGTCTTCTTCCCGGTGGCGGTCGCAGCGATGGTCGCGGTTCGCTCGGTGGACGCGCAGCTGATCGAGATGGCCCGCTCGCTTCGCGCTTCGAGGCGCCAGCTCTTCCTCAAGCTCGAGGTCCCGGCGGCCCTGCCGGTGCTCTTCGGGGGAATCCGCGTGGGGGCCACGCTGGCCGTGGTCGGCGCGATCATCGGCGAGTGGGCCGGTGGTGAGAAAGGGCTGGGGGTGCTCATCAACCTGGCTCGTGGCAGCCTCTTTGACACGCCGCTGCTCTTCGCCACCCTGTTCACGATCGCGGGGATGGGGGTTGGCTTCTACCTGCTGATCGTGCTGGTCGAGCGGCGCCTGGTGGGAGTACGAGGATGACTGTGGTGCACCGCGCGCGGGGAATCGACGACCAGGCGCGTGGAGCGCGTCACCGTCGCCGGATGGCGTGGGCCGCTGTCCCGCTGGCCCTGCTGCTGGTGGTGGCGGCCGCATGCAGCGGACCAGGGAGCGGAAGCGCATCGGGCGTACCGTCGCCCTCCGGTCCGCGGCCCTCGGGCTCCACGCAGCTCGTGGTCGGCCTCGGGTACATCCCCAGCGTGCAGTTCGCGCCGTTCTACCTGGCGCAGCAGCGCGGGTACTACCGCGATGCGGGGCTGTCGGTCACCTTCCAGAACAAGATCGATCCGGACCTGGTCACGCTCGTCGGACAGGGAGCCATCGACATCGGCATTGCCGATGGGACCAGCGTGATCCCGGCCGTGAGCCAGGGGGTGCCGATTCGGTATGTCGCCACCTTCTACGGCACGTTCCCGAACGTCGTCTACGCGAAGGCTTCCAGCGGGATCAGGACCGCAGCCGACCTGCGGGGCAGGAAGCTCGGCACGCCGGGCAAGTACGGAAGCGGCTGGATCATGCTCGAGGCGCTCCTCGCATCGGCCAACCTGGCACCGTCCGATCTTGACATCCAGCTGTACCCCGATTTCGGGCAGTCGACCGCCCTCGTCCAGGGCGCGGTCGACGCCGCCACCGGGTTCGCCAACAACGAGCCAGTGGTGCTGGAGCGTGGCGGGACGCCGGTGACCGTGCTCCACGTCGATGCCTCGGTGCCACTGCCCGGGAACGGGTTGATCGCGGGGACGCGGACCATCGCCGACAAGCACGACGCCCTGACGGCGTTCGTGGCGGCGACCCTGCGCGCAATGACGGAGATCCGTGCCGACCCGCAGGCCGGCCTCGACGCCTCGGTGACGGCGGTGCCCGAGCTCGGCAAGGACCAGGCGACGCAGCTGGCCATCCTGAACGCGACGATTGCGCTCTGGTCGACCGATGGCGGGATCGACACGGCCGCATGGCAGCAGACCGAGCAGTTCATGGCGGGGCTGCCGGACGGGCCGCTTTCCGGCTCGCCGCCACCGGTCAGCGACCTTGTGGATACCAGCCTGCTCCCCTGACGCCCGCAGGCTGCGTGCGGTTGCGCCTCAACCGGCGCGAGTGCCCTCCAGCCGCGCCTCCGCGGCGTCCAGCGTCTGCTCGACGATCATCATGGCGGTGACCGGGCCGACGCCACCGGGTACGGGGGAGATGGCGCCCGCCACCTCGGCAACGTCTGCGGCGACGTCGCCGCAGATGCCGTCTCCGCACTCATTGATCCCGCAGTCGATGACGACCGCGCCGGGCGCGACCATGTCGCGGGTGACGAGGCCCGGCGATCCCGCCGCCACGACCAGGATCTGGGCGCGCCGGGTTTCGGCCGCGAGGTCGGCCGTGGCCCGGTGGCAGACGATCACGGTTGCGTCCGCGGCGGTCAGCAGGAGCGCGACGGGGCGGCCGATGACCGGCGAGCGACCGATGACCACGACCCGGCGACCGGCCACCGGGATCTCGCAGGCGTGCAGCAGGGTCATCACCGCCCGGGCGGTCGCCGGGACGAGGCCCGGCTCGTTGCGGGCCAGATGGCCGGCGTTCACCGGCGTGGCGCCGTCGACGTCCTTGGCCGGATCAATGGCCGCGATGATCGCGGCGGCGTCCAGGCCCTGGGGCATGGGCTGGGCGACCACGATCCCGGCCACCAACGGATCCGCGCCCAGGCCGCGGACCAGGGCGGCGACACGGTCGGTGTCCGCAGTTCGTTCCGCATCGACGATCACCGGCTCGATGCCGGCGCGGGACGCCGCCCGGGACACGCTGGCGGCGTACATCGCGGACGGCCCCTCCGCGGAGAACCGGACGATGGCGAGCCGGGGCGCCGTTCCGGTCGTGGCCGCGAGGGCAGCGGCCCGTTCCCGCGCCCGCGTTCGCAGGTCGGCTGCCACCGCCCGGCCATCGAGCAGGCGGGCGCTCATGCCTGCGTCCTCACCCCAGCCGCTCGGCGACAAGGCCGACTGCGCGGCCCTCGACCTCGGCGGCCGCGGCCTCGAGCCGCGCAATCTCGGCCGGGGCGGTGGCGGAGATCTCTGCTCCTGCCGGAAGGTATGGCAGGTTGATCCGGACATTGAGGATGGCGCCGCGGATGGCGGCCGAGGCGAGCTGCGCGGCGACGCCCGCATCGCTTGCCGCATTCGTGTTGCCGATGGGCGCGATCCGGGCCGCGAGCTGCAGGACCTGTTCTGCGGTCCGCGCCGTGTCGAGGGGCACCGAGGCGGCCATCACGAACGACTCGCCCATGGCCCGCTTCCGCGCGGACTTCTCCTCGTCTGACTCTCTCGGCAGCCGTCGCGCGCGCATGACCGCGTCATAGGCATCCGAGTCGCGCTCGGCGAGGTCCAGGAGACGATCCCGTAGCCCGGCCGCCTGCCCGCCAATGGCCTGGACCTCCGCGTCCACCGCCTCGTACCCGGGGCGCCCCGCCGTGAGGGCAGCGACCATTGCGACCAGCGACGCACCAAGGGCGCCGGCGATGGCCGCCGCGCTTCCACCGCCGGGAACCGGCGCGGAGCTCGACAGTGCCGCCGCGAGCTCGCGCACCGGCAGATCGGCCAGGGTCGGGGACGGTGTCGCGCCCGGGGATGCCTCCGTCATGGGTCTCCTCGCTCAGGCGCGGCAGCCCGAGCGGACCGCCCGTGACGCCTTGGGCGATTGTAGGGGCGCGCCCGTGCCGACGGCGGAGCCGGATGCCTCCTCAGGCCGCGGGTCCGCTCCTCTTCGAGTGCGTCGATGAACCAGCGCCTGCGCCGCGCATCCCAGCGGAGGATCGCACGCCCACGGGTGGTCTCCACGTCCAGCGTGAGGCGCGGCCCCTCCTCGCTGCGGTACGCCTGGCGCTCGTCGCGTATGGCGCGGAGCGCCGTGACGTTGAGCTGTGCGCCGCCCCAGGCGATGCTGGTGGGCAGGGCGCTGTCGCGGTCCCATCGGACGCGGGCGGGAATGGGTGTCTGGGTCGAAGCCATGCAGTGCCTCCTGCGCTTGGCGTACCTGCTCCGGCACTGAACAGGCGTTCGAATTGGGCCGCTAAGCATACGAACGACTGTTCTATTCGTCAACCCCCTCGTCCGGCGCACGCCGCGTGGATCGGCCGGGTCGTTCACCGAAGTCGAAACGGCGCACGGGTCGGTCGCGAACGAGGCGAGCTCGGGTGATGGCTCGCTCGCCGAACCGCTCCCGCACGGCATCGATGGATGCGGCCAGGCGGTCTGCACGGTCGGGGGCATCGAAGAGGGTGAGCTGCTGGCTGGAGGTGAGGCCGATGGCGGTGAGGCCAATGAGGCGCACGCCGCGCCCCGCGACCAGGGTGCGGTCGAGGAGCGCGATGCCGGCGGCGTACAGGGGCTCGCTCTCGCGGACGCCGCGGCCCAGCGACGCCTGGCGCGTCAGCGTCTCGAAGCCTTCGTAGCGCAGCTTGAGCTGGACGGCGCTCGCCACGAGGTGGTGGTGGCGGAGGCGGGAGGCTACCGAGTCGGCCAGGTCGAGAAGCGTGGCATCCAGCCGACCGCGATCGACGACGTCCCGGTTGAAGGTGTGCTCGTGACCGATGCTCTTCGCCTGCTGGAGGGGCACGACCCCGGACGGGTCGATGCCGTGCGCCCGCGCCGACAGGTCCGCGCCGTGCTGGCCGAAACGACGGCGCAGGGTTCCCTCGGGCACGGCGGCCAGCTGCCCGATGGTCGTGACCCCGAAGTCGCGCAGCGCCTCCTGGGCGCGCGGCCCGACGCCCCACAGCCGGCTCACGGGAAGGGGCGCCAGGAACTCCGCCTCCCGGCCGGGCGGGACGACGACCAGGGCATCGGGCTTGCGCAGGTCGGACGCCACCTTGGCGCACAGCTTGTTGGTGGCCACGCCCACGCTCACCACGAGCCCGACCTCGGCGAGGACTCGTCCCTTGATGGCACGAGCGATGGATTCGCCGTCGCCGAAGGCCGCCGCGCTGGCGGTGACGTCGAGGAATGCCTCGTCCAGGCTGATGGGCTCCACCATGGGCGTGTACGAGCCGAAGATGCGCATGACATCCTCGCTCAGCTGGCGATAGCGCTCGGGGTGGCCCGGCAGGAAGACGCCGTCGGGGCACAGCCGCGCCGCCGTGCGAAGCGGCATGGCGGAATGGACGCCGTAACGGCGAGCCTCGTAGGAGGCGGCGCTCACCACCCCGCGCGCGCCGGGGTCGCCCCCGACGATCACCGGCTTGCCGCGCAGGCTCGGGTCGTCGAGCACCTCGACCGAGGCGTAGAACGCATCAAGGTCCGCGTGAAGGATGGTGCGCACGGCTAGTCCGTGCCCGGGTAGCGCGCGAAGGCGCCGGTGCCCAGGGTGGGCAGCAGACGGGCTGCCTCCTCCTCCAGCGTCCGCTGCGATCATTGGCCGGCAGCGGCCTGAAGGGTCTGAGCTCCGGGTACGGCGCACCGCCGGCATCCCGTCGCGGCAGCCACGTCCCTGCCACCAAGCCATCCACGAGGAACGTGGGCAGCACGTCCGCGTTGCGGGTGATGACCACGGATCGGTGGTCTTCCGGCAGCACCCGGGTGCGATCGCGGGTCCCGTAGGCGAGCAGAAGGCTGTCCCATCGTGCGAGAAGGCGTGGTGGCGCCGGCGTCTCCCCGGCCGGTCGGGGAGCATCGGCCAGGTCGAGGAGCTCGCGGTTCGCCTCGTCGCGAAGGCGGACGAGCCGGTCACCGATGGACTCCAGCGCCGACCGCATGGCGGGCAGGTTCCGGCCGCGCCCGACGTACGCCGCCAGGTCATCGGCCGTTGCCGGACCGAACGCGCGCAGGTAGCGCTCCGCGAGGTGCGTGGCCGCACGTGCGACATCGGCCTCCTCGGTGGAGGGCGGTCCAAGCCAGTCGGCGGCGGGGACGTAGCGGCTGCGCCCGTAGGCCTCGGCGTCGTACGGCACCTGGACCAGGGGCACGCCGGCGCTGAAGTGACGCCACAGGCAGCGGTTGCCGGGCAGGCTCGTGTCCCCGATCTCCGCGAGGAGGATCCGCTCGATCTCATGGATGGCCAGGGGCTTGTCCCGCATGGCGGCGAGCACGGCGGGATGCGCAGAGGCGATCCGCCGGCCCAGGGTCGAGGTGACCGGGTCCTGTTTGAAGCCGGTTCGCCACTGGGCGGCCCGATAGGGCAGGGTCACCGTGGAGGCAGGCCAGAAGTCCTCGGAGCCCACGATGTGCACGGTGATGCGCATCAGTGATGCGCGAACGACCGACCGCTGCAGCCGCGCCCCGGCGAGGTCGGGGGCTTTGGAACCGGCATCCATCCGAGCGTGGAGTGCAAAACGGGGCCAGTCGGGGTGCTGTGCCTGGAGCGAGCCGATTCGCCCGACGAGGTCTGGAACCGCCGTCTGCTGCAGCGGCTCGAGCAGCCCCTGCCTGGCCAGGGTCGCTCTGTTGAGCTCCCTGAGCGTCAGGCGACGCGGCGCCATGACGCGCGAGGGTCAGCCGAGCTTGCGGATGACGCCGACGACCTTGCCCTGGATCTGGACTTCCGTCGCATAGATGGGCTCCATCTCGCTGTTCGCCGGCTGGAGCCGGATCCGGTCCTCCTCGCGGAAGAAGCGCTTGAGCGTTACCCCGTTGTCCTCGAGCAGGGCCACGACGATGTCACCGTCGCGCGCGGTCGCCTGGGGCTGGACGATGACGTAGTCCCCGTCGTCGATGAGGGCGTCGATCATGCTCTTGCCACGGACCCGCAGCACGTAGGAGCCGTCCCGTGCCTCGATGGAGCGTGGCACGTCCAGGGACTCGGCCGCATCGGTGTAGGCCTCGATGGGCTGTCCGGCGGCAATCTCGCCCAGGACCGGCAGGCTGACCACGTCGCGATCGACCGGCATCCGGAAGGGCGTCACCCGAGCCGGCGTGCGCGCGGTCCGCTTGCCCTCCCCGCGGTGCGTCAGGCGCAGGGCCCGGGAGCTGTGCGTCCCCCTCTCCAGCAGCCCGTCGCGCTCGAGGCCGATGAGGTGGTGGTGCACCGCAGAGGTGGAGGCCAGACCCACGGCATCGGCGATTTCGCGGACCGACGGCGGGTAGCCACGTTCCGCGACGGTGCGCGCGATGCATTCGAGGATCTTCTGGCGACGATCGACGTCGTGCCTGGTCACGCCCTGGGCGCCCTCCGCTGTGCTTGGGTTGATCGGACCCTAGCAGAACAGGTGTTCTATCGTCAAGCCAGGTTGCGCGCGACGGCCCCTTCGACGGCCTCTGCTAGAATCGGCGCCCCACCGATCACCGGAGGCCCGTCCGCGCGTGAATCGATCCGGCCGCTGGCGCTACGTGCGCCTTGCCCAGCTCGTCTGGAAGCTGCCCACCTACGCGCGGGTCGTATGGGGCATCCTGCGTGACCGACGAACGCCGCTCTACCTGAAGGTGCTGCTGGGGGCGGCCCTGGCCTACCTGGTGACGCCGCTCGACCTGGTCCCTGACGCGATTCCACTCCTCGGCCAGGCGGACGACCTCACGGTCCTGCTCCTGGTGCTGGACGTGTTCCTCGCCAACGCCCCACCCGAGGTGCGGGAGGAGCATTGGACACGTGCCCGCTCCGGAAACGCACAGCTCGATCGCGATCTCGAGCGGCTGCGGCTGCTGATGGGTGATCGCTACGACAGGATCCGGGACACCCTGCCAGAGCTGCTGGAGCGCTACGGCGACCTCAGGGAGCCGGCGGCCATGCGCGAGGCGCTGACCCGCTGGCGGACCCAGCGGCTGGCTGCGGACGCGGCGCAGCCCGCGCGCCCGCGGGACCATGGAGGGGTGCGTGACCCCGCGCTGAACTGACCATCCACCGCGCCGGCCCAGCGGCCGGGCGCCGCAACGAGGTACCGACAGAGCATCATGAAGGTGATCCTGAAGCACGACGTGAAGGGGCTCGGACGCGAGGGCGACATCAAGGACGTCAAGGACGGCTACGCCCGCAACTTCCTGATCCCCAACGGGGCCGCGGTGGTTGCCGATACCGGTGCCGTGAAGAACTGGGAGCGCCATCGGTCCGAGCGCGAGGAGCGCGACCGCCAGCTTCGGGCGGATGCCGAGGCCATCGCCGAGCGCCTCGGGGAGCTCCGCCTGGAGATCGCGGTGAAGGCCGGTGAGAAGAACCGCCTCTTCGGCTCGGTGACCAACCGCGAGATCTCCGACCTCCTGGCGAAGGAGGGCATCGAGATCGACCGGCATCAGATTGCGCTCCACGAGCCGATCAAGACGGTGGGCGACCACCGCGTCACCGTGCACCTGTCGAGCGGGCTCGATCCCCAGGTGCTGGTGGTGGTCACGCCGCAGCACTGACGGCGCGGCGTGACGCCCCGGGACGCCGGCGCGCGCTGGGCATTGGTCTGGCGCGGCGCCTGGGAGGCTCGCGACCCCGATCCGATCGTGGCCCTGTACGCGCCGGGTGCCCTGGTGTGGATCGAGGCATTCCGATCGCCGGCCCGCGGACCGCAGGGCGTGCGCGCCTACCTGGAGCCGGTCCTCGCCGAGGAGCGGGAGGTCCGCGCCTGGTTCGGCGATCCAGTCGTTGACGGTGACCGGGTCGCCGTCGAGTGGTGGGCAGCCCTCGAAGAGGCCGGCCGGCCGGTGACCCTTGCCGGGGTCTCGATCCTGCGCTTCGACGCGGATGGGCTGGTGGTCGAGCAGCGCGACAGCTGGAACCAGGCGGACGGGCGGCGCAGTCCCGATCCGGGGTGGGGCCGGGAGGACCTGCCGGCGACGACGTGACAGCCAAGGTGTCGCGTCGGGGTGCTCTCCTCGTCGGGAGAGGTCGAGCCGCGACGGAGGCATGGCATGTCCACAGGTTGCGCCGGGTTGTCCCCAGCGAAGTTCGAGATTGGTGGGTAACCCCGTGCATAACTCCCGCCCGCCGGGTCGGCAGCCGGTACCGTTCGCTGGCCCGCCCATCGGCCCCGTCATCCCGTCCAGCAGGTCGTCATGAAGCCCCACCCCAGCCCCTCGCGCGCATGAGCATCGACAAGCTTGCCCCCCAGGCCATCGACGCGGAGCAGAGCGTCCTCGGCGCCATCCTGATCGACGCGGACGCGATCCTGAAGGTCGCGGACTTCCTGCGGCCCGCGGATTTCTATCGTCAGCAGCACGCCGACATCTACGAGGCGATCCTGGCCCTGCACGGGCAGCGCGAGCCGCTGGACCTGGTGACGGTGGGCGACGAGCTGGCCCGTCGCGAGCGGCTGGACGCGATCGGCGGGCCCGCCTACCTGGCCGGCCTGATGAACTCCGTGCCGACAGCGGTGCACGTGGAGCACTACGGGCGGATCGTCGAGAGAAAGTCCGTCCTGCGCAATCTCATCGCCGCGGCCGGCCGGATCGCCGCCGTCGGCTACGAGGAGGCGAACGACACCGAGGTCGCCATCGACCGGGCGGAGTCGATCCTGTTCGAGATCAGCCAGCGCCGGACCCAGGGCGGCTTCGAATCTCTCAGCACACTGCTCGGCCAGGCCTACGATCGGCTCGAGTACCTCCACGAGCACCGCGGCCAGATCCTGGGCATCCCGTCCGGGCTTTCGCAGCTGGACACCCTGCTGGGCGGATTTCAACCGTCGGACCTGATCATCCTCGCCGCGCGCCCCAGCGTCGGCAAGACGAGCATGGCCCTCAACATCGCGCAGCATGCCTCCGTGCGCGAGGCCAAGAAGGTCGCGGTCTTCAGCCTGGAGATGAGCAAGGAGCAGCTGTCGCTGCGCCTCCTCTCGGCGGAGACCGGGATCAACCCGCGACCGCTCCAGACGGGGTTCATGGAGGAGACGGACTGGAGCAAGATCGCCACGGTCATGAACGACATGGCCACCGCGCCCATGTGGATCGACGATTCACCGGCGCTTTCCGTCATGGAGCTGCGGACCAAGGCGCGGCGCCTCGAGGCGGAGCAGCACGGACTCGACCTGATCATCGTGGACTACCTGCAGCTGATGCAGGCCAGCGTCCAGAGCCGCGAGCCGAACCGGGTGCAGGAGGTCAGCGAGATCAGCCGCGGGCTCAAGCAGCTGGCCCGCGAGCTGAAGGTGCCGGTCATCGCCCTGTCGCAGCTGTCCCGCGGCGTTGAGCAGCGCGGCTCGGCGGAGCCTCGCCTCTCGGACCTGCGGGAGTCCGGCTCCATCGAGCAGGACGCGGACGTGGTCATCTTCCTGTATCGCGACGGCGAGCAGAATGCGGACAGCGAGGTCGAGCTGGTCAAGGCCAAGATCGCCAAGCACCGCAACGGACCCATTGGCGAGGTACCGCTCCAGTTCCGCAAGTCGACCACTCGCTTCTTCACCGTCGTTCGCGAGGAATCCGTCGCACCGTTCGCCTGATAGGGCACGGATCTCGGGTCTCCGGGTTCCCGTCTTCACCGATCCGATGGCAGGAAGGCTCTATACATGCGCTTGAACCCGCGTGTATAGTCGGCGGCTGAACGTCCGGCCCACGCTCAGCCCCGAGTCGTCCCGATCCGGCAGCACACGGCGCGCACGCGATCAGCACTGGCCCGAGGAACCGACGAGACCGTCAGGAGCCCAGGGTCCAGGCGCGCGCACAGGAGGCAAGGGAAAGGGTGTACGCCGACAAGACCATCCGCTGCCGAGACTGCGGGATGGACTTCGTCTTCAGCGCCGGCGAGCAGAAGTTCTACGCCGAGAAGGGCTTGGTCAACGAGCCCCAGCGCTGTCAGAGCTGCCGCGCGGTGGCGAAGCAGAACCGCGCCCTGGGCATCAGCAACGGTGGTGGGGGCCAGCGCGAGATGCACGCCGCGGTCTGCGCGGAGTGTGGAGGGCAGGCGCTCGTCCCGTTCCTGCCGCGGAACGATCGCCCCGTCTACTGCAGCAGCTGCTTCGACAAGGTGCGCGCCCAGGCCTGAGCGAGCACACGGACCGGCCGGGCCGGTCACCAGCGACATCGGACGCCGCCCCGAATGCCTGGGGCGGCGTTCTCGTACCATAGCCGCGGCGGCGCCAGGGCCGCCCCCGTGAAGCCGGAGGTGCGCGCCCGTTCATGTCCGTCATCGCCGTCGTGGGTGCGCAATGGGGCGACGAGGGCAAGGGCCGGGTCGTCGACTACCTCGCAGCGGATGCCCAGCTCGTCGTGCGCTACGGCGGCGGGAACAACGCCGGACACACGGTCGTCAACCCGCACGGGCATTTCAAGCTTCACCTGGTCCCGTCGGGCATCTTCTATCCGGCCACCCGCAACCTCCTGGGCAACGGGGTGGTGATCAACCCCCCGGCGCTGCTGGGCGAGCTGGACGGGCTGGCGTCGGCGGGGTTCGACTGCCAGAACCTGTTCATCGCCGATCGGGCCCACCTGGTGATGCCCTGGCACGTCCTCATCGACCAGCTCGAGGAACGGGAGCGCGGGGCAGCCAGGCTGGGGACGACCTCGCGCGGCATCGGCCCGGCCTACGTCGACAAGGTGGCCCGGCGCGGCATCCGCGTCGTGGACCTGCTGGACCCCGATGGGTTCCGGCGCGCGCTGCGCGCCAGCCTCGAACGGGTGCGTCGCACCGTCACCGACTACTACCGGGCCGGCGGCCCCGACGATCCCCTCGCCGATCTCGTCGTCGAGGCGACCGACGAGGAGGCCATTGCCCGCGACTACCTGGCCGCAGGAGAGCGCCTGGCGCCGCACGTCGTCGACGGCCAGGCCCTCGTGGACGACGCGCTGGCGGCGGGTGACCGGATCCTCCTCGAGGGCCAGCTGGGCACCATGCGCGACCTCGACTGGGGGGTCTATCCGTACGTCACCAGCTCGTCGCCGATCCCCGGCGGTGCGAGCCTGGGCGCGGGTCTGCCGGCGGTCCGCATCGACCATGTGCTCGGCGTGGTCAAGGCCTACACCACCGCCGTCGGGGCGGGTCCCCTGCCCACGGAGCTGTCAGATGCCGATGGCGACGCGCTCCGCGACCGCGGCGTCGAGTTCGGGACGTCGACCGGCCGTCCGCGGCGCTGCGGCTGGTACGACGCGGTGGCGGTCCGCTTCTCCGTCCGGCTGGCCGGGTACTCGAGCATCGCCCTCACCAAGCTCGACGTCCTCGACGGGTTCGATCGCATCCGTATCTGCACCGCCTACCGGGACCCGTCGACGGGGCAGACCTGGAACACCGTTCCCGCCTCGGCATCGCTCTATGCACGGCTGGAGCCGATCTACGAGGAGCTGCCGGGCTGGCAGTCGGACTGCACCGCGGCGCGGTCCTGGACCGAGCTGCCGGCGGCCGCCCGGGCGTACGTCGAACGGCTGGAGGCGCTGGCCGGAGTGCCCGTCAGCCACGTCTCGGTGGGGCCCGAGCGCGAGCAGATGATTCTCCGCAGCTGATGGTGAGGGTATGAAGATCGGGGTGATCGTCCCCCAGGGGTGGACGGGCGAGTACGACGGCTGGGAGCCGGCGCGGGCCTGGGCACGGACCGTCGCCGTGGCCCGGCAGGCCGAGCAGCTCGGGTTCGAGTCCGCCTGGCTCTTCGACCACTTCCACACCGTTCCCCGGCCCACCAACGAGATCACGTTCGAGGCGTTCACCGCGCTGTCGGCCCTCGCCGCGGTCACGCAGCGCGTGCGGCTGGGGCACATCGTGATCTGCAACGGGTATCGCAACCCTGCCCTGGTGGCGAAGATGATCGCGACCATGGACGTCATCGCCGGCGGGCGCATGGAGCTGGGCATCGGCGCGGGCTGGAAGCGCGACGAGTGGCGCGCCTACGGCTATGGCTTCCCCGAGACGCGGGAGCGGCTGGCCATGCTCCGCGACGGCCTCGAGGTGATCCACGCCATGCTGGCTCCCGGCCGGACGACCCACGCGACCTTCGAGGGGGAGCACGCGGCGGTGCACGATGCCATCAACCTGCCCAAGGGCCTGCAGCAGCCGCGGATCCCGATCATGGTCGGCGGGAATGGGCCGAACGTGACCTGGCGCCTTGCCGCCCGCTACGCGGACGAGCTGAACCTGGACGGCCTCTCGCCCGATGAGCTCCGCGACGTCCTGCCCACCATCCGCGCGCGATGCGAGGAGATCGACCGTGACCCTGCCTCCCTGCGGATCAGCGTGCACGCCTGGTGGGGGACCGATGCCTGGCGCGAGCCTGGCTCGGAGCGGCAGGCCCTGCTCCGAGCCTATGCCGATCTGGGGGTGAGCCGCGTTATCGGCCTGCTGCAGGAGTCGGCGGACGAGGATGAGGCCCTGCAGGCGCTTGCGGGGGACGCGACAGCGGCAGGAGCTGAGCTGGCGTCCTGACGACGTCGCCGCCCGCCGGACGGTCCCGCGGGTGCCCTATACTCCCGAAAAGGCGACACGGACGAGCGTCGTGCACCCGATTCGAGCGGTCCCCATTTCCTGCAACGAGCCAGGCCCGCGCGGCTGCCAGCCGAGCGCGGGCGTTTTCATACCCGAGCGCACACTTCGCCGTTGGCCCCAAGACTGGCAACCGGGCGCCGGGAGCGCCGGCCCGGACACCGCGAGGAGGGTGGATTGATCGAACAGCGCGACATGCTGCGGGGCGCGACCGAGACGCGCCTGCGTCGGGCCTACGGGTTCGAGGAGGTGGCCCTGGTCCCGGGCGCCGTGACCGTCGACCCGGCCGAGGTCGACCTGACGGTCGAGATCGCCGGACGCCGGCTCGAGATCCCGTTCATCGCGGCGGCCATGGACGCCGTCGCGGATGCCGACTTCGCGGTGCGCATGACGACTGCGGGTGGTGTGGCATTCATCAACCTCGAGGGTCTCTACACCCGCTACGAGGACGCCGGCCCGATCATCGAGCGGGTGGCCGCCGCCGCGTCCGGCACGGAAGCCGCGCGGATCCTTGCCGAGGCCTATGACGCGCCGGTGCGCGACGAGCTTATCCGCGCGGTCATCGCCCGGATCAAGGCCCAGGGCGGGATCGCCGCGGTCGCCACCACTCCCGCGTCGGCCTGGCACCATGCCGAGGTCGCTTCCGAGGCCGGCGCCGACCTCTTCCTCGTCCAGTCCCAGGTCTCGAGCGCCCGCCACATCTCAACCTCCGGCCGCGTCCTGTCGCTCGCCGATCTCACCGGCGGCCTGCAGATCCCGGTCCTGGTGGGCAACACGGTGAGCGGCGAGGCCGCGTACCAGCTCATGCACCAGGGCGCAGCAGCGATCCTGGTGGGCGTCGGTCCCGGCGCGGCCTGCACCACCCGCGAGGTGCTGGGCATCGGCGTGCCGCAGGTGAGCGCCACCCTGCAGGTGGCTGCCGCCCGCGACCGCTTCGCCGACGAGACCGGGCGCTACGTGCCGGTCGTCACCGACGGCGGGATGAAGACCGGTGGCGACGTTGCCAAGGCGATCGCGTCGGGTGCCGACGCGGTCATGCTGGGCTCGCCGTTCGCCGCGGCGTCCGAAGCGCCCGGACGGGGCTTCAACTGGGGGATGGCGGCGCCGTCGGCGACCCTGCCGCGCGGCACCCGGATCACGATCGGCGAGCGCCTGCCGCTGGACCAGATCCTCTTCGGCCCGTCGACCACCACCCATGGCACCCAGAACCTGGTCGGCGCGCTGCGCCAGTCGATGGCCGCCCTGGGCGCGCGGACGATCCGGGAGATGCACGACGTGGAGATGGTGATCGCCCCGGCCATCGCCACCGAGGGCAAGTCCTGGCAGCTGGCCGGACGCGAGTAGGCGTCATGGACCGATCCGCGGTGCAGGCCTGGCTGGACCGGTACGTCGCGGCCTGGCGTGCGAACGAGCGCGGCCCGATCGAGGCGCTCTTCACGGAGGACGCTGCATATCGCTTCCATCCGTACGGCGGCGAGGACGACGTGGTCGAGGGGGCATCCGCCATCGCGGACGCCTGGCTGGAGAGTCCCGACGAGCCGGACAGCTGGGATGCCCGGTACGAGCCGTTCGCTGTAGACGGCGACCGGGCCGTGGCCCTCGGCTACAGCCGGTACCGTGCCCAAGCCGACAAGGAAGAGCGCACGTATCACAACGTCTTCCTGCTCGAGTTCGCGGCGGACGGGCGCTGTCGCGCGTTCACCGAGCTGTACATGCGTGAACCCACGGCGTGAGCGAGGTCTGGCGCGAGGTCGGCGACCGCGTCTTCGTGCGCCGCTACCGGAGCTGGAACGGTGAGCCGTTCGACCAGAACGTCGGTGCCGTGCTTGGGGCCGATGGCGTCGCCGTCGTCGACACGCGCGCGAGCCACCGCCTTGCCGACGAGCTCCTCGCCGATCTGCATGGCCTGACCCGCCAGGCGGTGGTCGCCGTCATCAACACCCACCACCACTGGGATCACACCTGGGGGAATGCCCGCTTCGCCGGCGTGCCCTGCTGGGGTCACGTGCGGTGCGCGGAGCGGGTGATCTCCGACTCGGAGGCTGCGCGCGCCCGGGTCCTTGCTGCGGAGCCGACGCTGGCCGAAGAGCTCAACGAGGTGGTCTACGCCCCGCCGACCCGGACCTTCACCGATGCCGCGGTCGTCGACCTCGGCGATCGGCAGCTGGCGCTTCGCTTCCTGGGCCGCGGGCACACGGACAACGACGTGGTCATCGTCGTCCCCGATGCCGGGGTGCTGTTCGCCGGCGACCTGCTGGAGAACGACGCCGCGCCATCGTTCGGCGACGCGTTCCCGGTGGCCTGGGCGGCCACCGCGCTGACGCTCTCCACGATGGTCGGCGGCGCGGTGGTCCCGGGCCACGGGTCCGTGGGTGACCGGGGGTTTGCCGATCGCCAGGCATCGGACCTGGCTGCGCTCGCCGGCCTGGGCCGTGCGCTGGCCGAGGGCCGCCTGGACGAGGCAGAAGCCGTCCGGCGATCGCCATTCCCCGCGTCGCCGACGGCCACGGCCCTGGAGCGAATCCGCCTCGAGCTCGCGGGCGGGGCTGCGTGAACCGCGACGACCACCGGATGCTCGAGGAGGCCGGCTCCGATCAGGCCAGCGGCCAGGTGACGTCCGTGCGGAGGCGATCGGCGGACACCGCAGAAGGATCGTCTCGGTAGGACTCCCACGGACCGGATCCGGGAGCCCGCCCCTCATCGGCGAACCACGTCCTGAGCCGGTCATAGGTGCCGGCCAGGCCCTCGTAGCTCCCGACGTGGGTGGTGGTGGCTGCCGGACCTCCGGGAAGCTCTGTCTGGCCGATCTCGCCCGCGGGGATCTCGGCGAGGAGTGGCAGCGCCGTCACCGGGGAAGCGACCGGGAACCCGAGCTCGATGTCGTTGCCGTCGGGCCCGAAGGCGTGGTATCGGGCGAAGGGCGGCCCGGCAGGTGCCAGGCCGGCGGCGCCGAGCCGCATGGCGATCAGCGGGATGTGGTGGTCGAAGAGAGCGCCGATGTCGAGCGTCTCCCAGGCAGCCTGGACGCGCACGCCCACCGCTGGCTGCGGGGTGAGCTCCACGATCCGCACCCCGAGGGTCAGGGGGACGTTGGTCATGGTGCCCGCACGCTAGCAACGGCGGGCTGCGAGCGCCAGACCCGGACGCACCGATGCACGGGCCGATAGACTGTCGCCGTGACGGAGGATGCCGGCCGCACCGAGCCGAGCCCCCGCGAGCGCGGGCGGACCGTTCACGGCGAGCCCGCCAACGCCGGGCATCGCGTCCTGGCTCCCGACGACGCCGAGGTCGAGGCCTACCTCGAGACCGCGCTCAACGCCCCGCCGCCCTCCCGTCCGGAAGAAGCACCTGCCGAGCCCGACACGGTGATTGTCCTGGACTTCGGGTCCCAGACCGCGCAGCTCATCGCCCGGCGAATCCGCGAGCTCCACGTCTACTCGGTGCTCCTGCCGCACGACACGCCGTGGGCGGAGATCGAGCGCCGGAGGCCGAAGGCCATCGTTTTGTCGGGCGGACCGGCATCGGTCTACGACGAGGGCGCGCCGCAGGCGGACTCCGCGCTGTGGTCGGGCCGGATCCCGGTTTTGGGCATCTGCTACGGGCTGCAGCTGATGGCCCACCAGCTGGGCGGCGACGTGGCCCCGGCCTCGCGGCGCGAGTACGGGCCGGCCTCGGTGACCATCACCCGCGACGACGGTCTCTTCACCGGGATCGAGCGCGAGCAGCCGGTCTGGATGAGCCACGGCGACTCCATCCTGCGACCGCCGGAGGGCTTCATGCCGACGGCGCAGACCGACTCGACCCCGTATGCCGGCCTCGCGGATCCGGCCCGCAACCTCTACGGCATCCAGTTCCATCCCGAGGTGGTCCACACCCCGGTGGGCCGGGAGATCCTGCGCAACTTCGTCGTGGAGATCGCCGGGGCGCGGCCGACATGGACATCGGCGGGCTTCATCGAGCAGACAGTCGCGGAGGTGCGCGGCCGCGTGGGAGCGGGGCGGGTGATCTGCGCGCTCTCGGGCGGCGTGGACTCGGCCGTGGCGGCGACCCTGGTCCATCGCGCCATCGGCGACCAGCTGACGTGCATCTACGTCGATCACGGGCTCATGCGCAAGCGCGAGTCGGAGCTCCTGCGCCAGACCTTCGCGCAGAACCTGGGGATGAACCTGGTCATGGTCGACGCCCGCGAGCGGTTCCTGCGGCGGCTGGCGGGGGTCACCGACCCGGAGGAGAAGCGGCGCATCATCGGCGACGAGTTCATCCGCGTCTTCGAGGAGGAGGCCGCGCGGCTCGGCCAGATCGACTTCCTGGTGCAGGGCACCCTGTACCCCGACGTCATCGAGTCCAAGACGTCCGAGACCAAGGCCGCGGTGAAGATCAAGACCCACCACAACGTGGGTGGGCTGCCGGCGGACCTGCGGTTCAGCCTCATCGAGCCGCTGCGGTACCTGTTCAAGGACGAGGTCCGGCAGGTTGGCACGGAGCTGGGGCTGCCCGAGGCCATGGTCGGGCGCCAGCCGTTCCCGGGCCCGGGGCTCGCCATCCGCATCATCGGCGAGGTGACCGCGGAGCGGCTCGAGACGCTGCGCGAGGCGGACTGGATCGTGATCGACGAGGTCAAGGCGGCGGGACTGTATCGGTCCCTGTGGCAGTCGTTCGCCATTCTCACTCCGGTCCAGACCGTGGGGGTCATGGGCGACGGGCGCACGTACGCGAACGTGGTGGCAATTCGGGCGGTGACCAGTGACGACGGCATGACCGCTGACTGGGCGCGGTTGCCCTACGAGGTGCTGGGGCGCATCAGCTCACGGATCGTCAACGAGGTCAGCGGCGTCAATCGGGTCGTCTACGACATCAGCTCCAAGCCGCCGGCGACCATCGAATGGGAGTAGGAGCGGCGTGGGCGGCGGGGACCTGCAGCGCGCCCGCCGGGCAAGGCGACGGCTTCGGGCGGCGGGCTGGATCACCGTCGCCGCCGGCGCGCTGATCGCCGTCACCGCGCTGCTGCTGGCGCCCTTCTTCTTCCCCTTCGGCCTGGCCGCCGGCGCCCTCGCCATGCTCGCCGGCTGGCAGCTGGTTCGACTCCGCGGCGCCCTTGGCGCGGTGCTCGCCGGGGGCGCGAGCCTGGTGGTGGCCGGCACCACGGCGCTGTCGTCGGCAGGCAGCCCCGCCGGGATCCTCGGCCCGGTGCTCGCCGGCGCCCTGGGAGCGTGCAGCGTCACGGTCCTGGTGATCGTCTACACCGATGCCGGGCACCTGCCGAGCGCCCGCCACATCGAGAACGACTAGCATTCGGGCTGATGTCCAGCTGGTTCGACCGTCTCCTTGGTGAGCTGCAACGCCGTCAGCAGGAGCAGGACGCTCGTCGTGAGGGCCGTCCCCAGCCTCCGCGTGACCGCCCGTCGGGTGACCGATATCGCGGCGGGGCGACGCCCGGGCAGGGCGATGACGGCCCCGATCCGAACGACGACGGCCCCACCCCCATCCGCGGCCGGCGCCCCGGCGGCACGCGGCGGTCCGGTGGTGGCGGTGCCTTCGGCGGCCCGTGGGCCGAGCGCGACTGGAGCGAGTGGGGCGACTGGGGCCGCTATCGGCGCTGGTTCCTCATCGGGCTGGGCCTGGTGGTGGTCATCGTCCTGCTGTCGCTGGCCGGCGGTGCGGTGGGGCTGCTCACCGATCTGCAGTGGTTCAACGCGCTGGGGCTCTCCGGCGTCTTCCGCACGCGGCTGGTCGCGCAGGTCGGCTTCTTCGTGCTGGGCTACTGCTTCTTCGCCATCCCCGCGGTGATCTCGGTGGTCGCGGCGCGGCGGATTGCGCCTCGGGTGCCGGTTCATCGGGTCGGCAGCCTGGAGATTCCCGACGTGTCGCGCCCGGTCACCATTGGCCTGGTGGTGGTGGCGCTGCTCATGGCGCTGGTCAGCGCCGCCGCATGGAGCGGCGAGTGGCAGCAGATCCTCCTCTTCCTCGACGGCGGCAGCTTCGGGACCACGGATGCGCATTTCGGCCACGACATCGGCTTCTACATCTTCGGGTTGCCCTTCTGGCGGTTCCTGCAGGCCTGGGGAATCGGGACGCTGATCACCATCCTGCTGCTTACCGCCGGCACCTACGCCGCCGGCGCGATGCGCTGGCAGTTCCGCCTGACTCGGCCGGTCCGGGCGCACCTCGCCATCCTGGGTGCGCTCCTGCTTCTCGTCACGGCCTCTGGGTACCAGCTCGACATCGCGGAGCTGAGCTACTCGACGCGCGGCATGGGCGCCGGGCTGGTTGGCGCCAGCTACACCGACCTCCACGCCCAGCAACCGGCCTACGTGATCCTCACCGTGGTGGCCGTGCTGGCCGCCGTCCTCGTGCTCGCCAACACCTGGTTCCGGACCCTGTGGCTGCTGGGGATCGCGGCTGCCGGCTGGATCGTCCTGTCCGTGGTGGTGGGCGGCATCTACCCCGCCTTCGTGCAGAACATCCAGGTCACCCCCAACGAGCTGGCCCTGGAGCGCCCCCAGATCGCGGCCAACATCGGCGCGACACAGAAGGCCTTCGAGCTGGACACCATCAGCCAGAAGGCGTTCACCGGCTCGCAGACACCGACCCGGGCGCTCTTCAACGACAACGCGGCCACGCTCCAGAACGTGCGGCTGTGGGACTATCGGCCGCTGCTCGACACCATCAGCCAGACCCAGAACCTGCGCAGCTACTACCAGTTCCAGGACGTCGACATCGATCGCTACCAGATCAACGGGACGGAGCGCCAGGTGATGATCTCCGGTCGCGAGCTCTCGGCATCGGCAGGGCAGACCTGGACGAACGAGCACCTCTTCTACACCCACGGCTACGGGATCGTGGCCGTCCCGGTCAATGCGGTGACCCCAGAGGGGCAGCCGGACTACCTGGTGAGCGGGATCAACCAGCAGGGACAGCTGCCGGTCGGTCAGCCTCGCATCTACTTCGGCACCGCGGAGAGCAGCTACGTGGTGACCGGCACCCAGACCGCGGAGTTCGACTATCCGGTGGGCGAGAACCAGAACGCCACCACGACCTGGGCCGGCAAGACCGGCGTTGGCGTGGGCGGCTTCTTCAACCGGCTCCTGTACTCGCTGAAGTTCGGCGACTTCAACCTGCTCATCAGCAACCAGCTGACCGATGCCTCGCAGATCCTGTACCGCCGCACGCTGCAGGAGCGAGTGCAGGCCATCGCGCCCTTCCTGACCTACGACCGCGACCCGTACCTGGTGACCGCGGACGGGAAGCTCCTGTGGATCTGGGACGCGTACACCACCTCGGATCGCTACCCGGACGCACAGCCGCTCGACGGCAACCTCTTCCCCGGCATGAACTACGTGCGCAACAGCGTCAAGGTGGTGATCGACGCCTACGACGGCTCGGTGCGGTTCTACATCGCCGATCCCAACGATCCGATCGTCAACGCCTGGGCCAGGGTCTTCCCAGGCCTCTTCCAGCCGCTCGACTCCATGAGCGCGGAGCTGCAGGCGCACCTGCGCTACCCCGAGGACCTGTTCACCGCCCAGAACGAGCAGTACCAGCTCTACCACGTGCCGGCCAACGACTCGGGCGCGGAGACGCTCTACTCCAAGCAGGATCGCTGGGCCCTCGCCACCCAGGGGAACGACGTCTCCGGGCAGTCGCAGGTCGTGGAGCCCTACTACGTGATCATGAAGCTCCCCGGCGAATCCAATGCCGAGTTCGTCCTCATCCAGCCCATGGTCACCCAGGGTCGCAACAACATGATCGCCTGGGTCGCAGCCCGCATGGATCCGGGGGTCTACGGTGAGCGCATCGCCTTCCGCTTCCCGTCTGACACCAGCACCTTTGGTCCCGCCCAGATCCAGTCGCGGATCAACCAGGACAGCACGGTCTCCGCCCAGTTCACCCTCTGGTCGCAGGCCGGGTCGAGCGTGGTGCGGGGCAACCTGCTGGTCCTGCCCATGGGCGATTCGATCATCTACGTGGAGCCCATCTTCCTGAAGTCCACCTCCACGGCGCAGCCGGAGTTCAAGCGGGTGATCCTGGCCACCCAGAGCAAGGTCGCCTTTGCCGACACCCTGGACCAGGCCTTGTCGCAGATCCTCGGCGAGTCATCGGTGCCGCCGCCCGAAGGTGGTGGTGGCAACGGCGGGCCGGTCACCGGCGACGCCCCGAGCCTCGTGGCCCAGGCCCAGCAGCTCTACGCCGACGCGCAGACGGCGTTGCGGGCCGGTGACCTGGCGACCTACCAATCGAAGATCGACCAGATGAACCAGGTTCTGAGCGCGCTCGCCCAGCTGCTGGGAACGCCCGTGCCCTCGCCGAGCTCGTCGCCCGGCGCCTCGACGGCGCCCTCCGCCTCACCGTAGCGCGGGGCGATGGGCGGACTGGAGGTCCTCGTCCTGGGCGGTGGCGGCCGGGAGCACGCGCTCGGCTGGCGCCTCGCCCGCGATGAGTCCGTGGGGCGGGTCCGCATCGCGCCCGGAAACGGCGGGACCTCCGCAGTGGCAGAGACGGTGCCGGACCTGGACCCGAACGATCCCGTCGCGGTGGCTCGGCACGCTTCGCGGGAGCGCTATGACCTGGTGGTCGTGGGACCCGAGGCGCCGCTCGCGGCCGGCGTGGCCGATGCCCTGGAGCAGGCCTCGATCCCGGTTTTCGGTCCCACGCGCGGAGCCGCCCGGCTCGAGTCGTCCAAGGCCTACGCCAAGCAGCAGATGGGGCGCGCCGGGGTCGCGACCGCTGCGTGGCGAACATGCACCAGCCTCGAAGAGGCGGTGGACCACGCCCGCGCGCAGGATGCCGAGGGCCGGCGGCTCGTCGTGAAGGCCGACTGGCTGGCCGCCGGCAAGGGCGTGGTGGTGCCGGAGGACCTCGAGGAGACCGAGGCTGCCATTCGGTCGCTCCTCCCGATGGCGCGCCCGGGCCTCCAGCTGGTCCTGGAGGAACGGCTGAGCGGACGGGAGGTCTCCGTCTTCGCGCTGGTGAGCGGGACCGAGGTCCTGCCCCTGGGAGCGGCCTGCGACTACAAGCGGCTTCGTGACGGGGACGTTGGCCCGAACACCGGGGGCATGGGCGCCTATGCGCCGGTGCCCTGGTTCGATGCGACAGCGCTGGACCAGGCCGTGGCCGGCATCTTCGAGCCCATCGCCTGGCTGCAGACGCGCGACGGCCACCCGTACCGAGGCGTCCTGTACGCCGGCCTGATGGTCACCGAGTCCGGGCCGGTGGTCCTGGAGTTCAACGCGCGCTTCGGCGATCCGGAGGCGCAGGTGCTGCTGCCCCTGCTCGACGGGGACCTGGCCGGCGCCATGCTGGCGGTCGCCAGGGGCGACAGGGCCGGCATGATGGGTGCGACCGGGCTGCGAACGGACTTCGCCGTGGGCGTGGTGATCGCCTCCGAGGGATACCCCGACGCGCCCGTCACCGACCGCCCGCTGCAGGGGGCCGACCCCGCGTCGACCTCCGACGACGGGTCCATCCTGTGCTTCCACGCCGGCACCCGGCGAGCGGACGGCGGGTATCGCTCGACCGGCGGCCGGGTCGTGACCGTGGTCGGGCGCGGGGGCGACCTGGCCGCCGCGCGCGAGGCTGCCTATCGCGGCGTCGCGGATGTGAGGCTCGAAGGCGCGCAGCATCGCGCGGATGTCGCCCTGCGCGAGCTGGTGCCTCCCGCCGAGGCCGTGGGAGCCGGCGCCTAGCCCTGCGGCCCGCCTGTCGCGGGCCCGTTCCCGAGCATCGCCACGATGCGCTGCTCCAGGCCCAGGATCCGCTCCTCGAGGGCGGCGATGTGCTGCAGGATCTCGCGGTTCCCCGTCAGCAGGTCCTCGTTCTGCCGCTCCTCCACGTCGGCTTCGGACGCGGCGTGCTCCAGCGTCAGGCGGTCGCGCTGCGCCGATCTGTTGCCCGCCAGCAGGATGAGCGGTGCCGCGTAGGCAGCCTGCGTCGAGAAGGCCAGGTTGAGGAGGATGAACGGGTAGGGATCGAAGTTGAACAGCAGGTAGATGTTGCCGGTGAGCCAGACGAGCACGATCACCGTCTGCAGGATGATGAAGCGCCAGCTTCCCATGAAGCTGGTCACCGCGTCGGCGATCCTCGCGCCGAGCGGGGCATTGTCGATCATGGCCTGGTTCACCGGATGCCGGTGGCGATGCGACCGACCCTGCGGGTGGCTCACGGCGTCGAACTCCTCACGTGCTGCGCTGCGGATCGGCGGGTGCCCGGGGCGGACGGGCCGATCCGGGTGACATCGTAGTGGGTATCCTTAGCGCCGATGGCCGCGCCTCCCCTCGTCGCCGTGATCTGCGGTTCCCGCTCCGACCTGCCGACCCTCAAGGGCTGCTTCGACGTCCTCGATTCCTACGGCATCGGCTGGGAGGCAAGCGTGATCAGCGCCCACCGCCAGCCCGAGTCGCTCGCCGGGTACGTCCGCGAGGCGGAGGCGTCCGGCGTCCGGGTCTTCGTCGCGGCCGCGGGGCTGGCGGCGCACCTCCCCGGCGTTGTGGCGTCCATGACCGGGCTGCCGGTGATTGGCGTCCCGCTGGACGGCGGCGCGCTGGGGGGCGCCGACGCGCTCTACGCGGTGGTCCAGATGCCACCGGGTGTGCCCGTGGCCACGGTCGCCATCGGCTCGGCCGGCGCGAAGAACGCGGCCCACCTGGCAGCCAGGATCCTGGCCCTGGCCGACGGGGCCCTCGCGGACCGGGTTGCGGCCTTCCGCGTCGAGCAGGCGGGGCGGGCCGAGCTGCGGATCGACCCTCGCGCGTAGGGTGAGCGCGGAGAGGATGCCCGTCGGGTGATCGACCGGTACGCGCTCCCCGAGCTGCGCGCCGCCTTTGGCGAGCGTCGCAAGCTGGAGCTCTGGCTTCGGATCGAGCTCCTGGCGGTGGAGGCCCTCCACGACGCGGGCGTGGTCCCCACCGACGACTGGGAGCGGATCCGGGCGGCGACCACCGACGGAACGGTCGACGTCGAACGTGCGCACGAGATCGAGCGCGAGAGCCAGCACGACGTCATCGCCTTCCTGCGCTCCGTGACGGAGCGGCTTGGCCCGGAGGGCCGCTGGCTGCACTACGGCCTGACCAGCTCGGACGTGCTGGACACCGCAACCGCCGTGCAGCTGCGCGACGCGGCCGCCGTGGTGGAGACGGAGCTTGCCCGGCTGGCGGAGGTCGTGCACCGGCTGGCGCTCCAGCATCGATCGACGCCCATGGTCGGACGCTCGCACGGGATCCACGCGGAGCCCATCACCTTCGGCTTCAAGGTCGCGGGCTGGTACGCGGAGCTGCTCCGTGACGCGGATCGCCTGGCGGTCGCCCGCGAGGGAATCGCGGTGGGCAAGATCTCGGGCGCCGTCGGAACCCATGCCAACGTGAGCGCCGATGTCGAGGCCTTCGTGCTGGGCAAGCTTGGGCTGCGCCCCGATCCGGCCGCGACGCAGGTCGTCAGCCGCGACCGGCATGCCGCGCTGCTCACGACCCTTGCGATCCTGGGAGGCACGCTGGAGCGGATCGCGGTGGAAATCCGTCACTTGCAGCGCACCGAGGTGGGCGAGGCCTTCGAGCCCTTCGGAGCCGGCCAGCAGGGCTCGTCGGCCATGCCGCACAAGCGCAACCCGGTCCTCTCCGAGCGGGTCAGCGGCCTGGCACGGCTGCTGCGCGCCGACGCCCTGGTGGCCCTGGAGAACATGGCCCTCTGGCACGAGCGCGACATCAGCCACAGCTCCACCGAGCGCTTCGTCTTCGAGCGCGCCCTGGGCGTGGCCGCCTATGCGACGCGCACGACCGCCGACATCCTTGACGGCCTGGAGGTCGACACAGATCGGATGCTCGCCAACCTGGAGCTGCTCGGCGGGATGGTCTACTCGGAGGCGCTCCTGCTGCGGATGATCGCCAAGGGAGCCGATCGTCAGGCCGCATACCGGCTCGTCCAGGGCGTGGCGCAGCAGGCCTGGAGCGGCAACCTCGGGTTCCGTGACGCCCTCCTGGCCGATGCCGGCGTCGCAGAGTGGCTGACGCCGGAGGAGATCCGCCAGGCCATGGACCTCGAGCATCACCTGGCGGGGATCACCAGCACCTATCGCGCGCTCGGCCTGGAGGAGTCCCACGACTAGTCCCGCGCTGCACGCACACGACGACGGCAGCGGGGCCGTGCAGCACCGCGGGCCGCGACAGGCCGGTTCGGCCGGTTCGGCCCTGGCGGCCGCCCGCATCGCGGGCGATCAGGTCGAACTCTGGCTCCCCGGCAGCCTGGCCGCGCTGGCGTTCCTGGGTTGGCTGCCGTTCCTGCTTGCCGTGGTTCCCGTCCCGAGCGCCGGCGACCTCGCCTTCTTCGGGGCCAACCTGGCCACCTCGCCAAGCTATCCGGTCAACATCGTCCTGCTCCTGGCGTCCGCAGGCCTGGTCGTGGTGGCGGCCTCCATCCTCGTCGCGGCGGGCGAAGCGGCGCTCCTGCGCGGCATCGGCCGGGTGCTGGGCAGGGCCCCCGCCGATCGATCCATGGATGACGCCGCTGCCCGCGTGTGGATCGTCCAGGCCGTCGCCGCGCTGCCGGCCATGGCGGCCATCGTGCTCGCGCTGCTGCGGATCGCGGCCGTCGCCCCCGGCGAGTACCAGTCCCCCGACATCGGGGGCCCGCTCGTGGTGCGCATCGCCCTCGACGCGTGGCCGGAGATGACCATTGCCCTGGTCGCCATGGTGGTCGGGGTGGCCTTCGGGGCGGCGGCCCAGCGTGCGGCGATCGAACCGCCCCACCGCTCGCTGGCCGCGGCCATCGCCACCGGGGCGGCGGCGGTCGTCCGTCACCCCGTGCGCCGGCTGGGCGTTGCGATCGTCACGCTCGCGGTCCTGGCCGGCTGGCTGGCGGGCACCTGGTTCGTGCTCAGGCTGCTGTGGCAGCCCATCGGCGCGGCCATGGCGGCAGGACGCCTCGCGGACGCGGCGACGCCGATCCTGCTGGTAGGCTTCGTGGCGATCTGGCTGTGCCTGGTCGCTGCGGGCGGAGCGGTGCACGGATGGGCATCGGCGTGGTGGTCGCTCGAGCTCGCGGAACCCGATCCGCGCGGCACCGGCACGCCGGACGCGCGAGCGGAGGAGGCGGATCGCCCATGGACCTGATCTTCAACCCCTCACTCTCGGCGGCAGCGCAGGTCGAGCTCGCCCTGCGCCTCACCGTGGGGCTCGCCCTGGGCGCGATCATCGGCTTCGAGCGGGAGCTCCACCGGCAGCCTGCCGGCTTCCGGACCCACAGCCTCGTGGCGCTGGGCGCCGCGCTCTTCACGATCATCTCGGCCTACGGCTTCGCCGGCGGCGCGACCGACCCGGGACGGATCGCGGCCCAGGTCGTCTCCGGCATCGGCTTCATCGGCGCCGGCACCGTCCTGCAGTACCGCGGGCACATCCGGGGTCTCACCACGGCGGCCTCCCTGTGGGCGGTCGCCGCCATCGGGATGGCGACCGGGGCCGGCCTCTACGTGCTGGCCGTGGTCGGGACGCTGCTCATCCTGGTCGTCCTTGCCCTCCTTGACCGCGTTGAGGCGCTAGCCCGCCGACGCTTGGCCATCGGTCCGGACCGGTATGACATCGCCGAGGAGAGGCTGCAGCACCGGGGGGCCCCACCCGACTCTGAAGGTGAAACGGAGGACATGCCGTGACCATGCTCCGCTCCGCAGTGGAGGGCCTCGAGCGCATCCACTCGGGCAAGGTGCGCGAGACCTATCGCGTTGACGACGAGCGCCTGCTGCTGGTGGCCACTGACCGGCTTTCCGCGTTCGACGTGGTCTTCGACCAGCCCATCCCGGACAAGGGCCGGGTGCTGACCATGCTCAGCGCCTACTGGTTCGGGCTGCTGGCGCCGCTGGGTCGCACCCATTTCCTCTCCGCCGATGTGGCCGACATGCCGGACGGGGCGCGGACGCCGCAGCTCGACGGACGGACCATGCTGGTCCGCCGCGCCGAGCGCATCGACGCCGAGTGCGTGGTGCGTGGCTACCTGGCCGGCTCGGGCTGGGCGGAGTACCAGCGCAGCGGCGGGGTCGCCGGTCACACCCCTGCCGTCCGGCCTTCGCGAGGCGGATCGCCTGCCGGAGCCGATCTTCACGCCATCCACCAAGGCGGAGGTGGGGCACGACGAGACGATCACCCGCGACCAGCTGGCCGACATGGTGGGGACCGACGTCGCGCGGCAACTGGAGGAGCGGACCCTGGCGACCTACCGGGCCGGAGCGGAGCGCGCCGAGGCGGTGGGGCTCATCCTGGCCGACACCAAGTTCGAGTTCGGCTGGATCGACGGCGAGCTGGCACTCATCGACGAGGTGCTGACGCCCGACTCGAGCCGCTTCTGGGACGTGGATCAGTACCGGCCCGGCGCGAGCCCGCCCTCGTTCGACAAGCAGTTCGTGCGCGACTTCGTCGCGGCATCGGGGTGGAACAAGGAGCCGCCGGCCCCCAGGCTCCCCGACCAGGTCATCGCGGGCACGCGCGACCGGTACGTCACCGCCTACGAGCGCATCACCGGCCAGCCCTGGCGCGTTCCGGAGGCCTCCGGCTAGTGCAGTGGATGGCGGAGGTCCACGTCCAGCTTCGGCCGGGGATCGCCGATCCCGAGGGGCTGACGATCGCCGGCGGCCTGCGCGCCCTCGGCTTCGACACCGTGCAGCAGGTGCGGCACGGCAAGCTCCTCCAGGTCTCGTTCGATGCTCCCGACCACGCGGCGGCCCGTGACGCGGTGGCCGCCATGTGCCGCCGCCTGCTCGCCAACCCCGTGATGGAGATCGCCACCTTCGAGCTGCGCGCGGTGGGGGAGCTCGCGGAGGAGCCGCGGCTGGCATGAGCGCACCCCGCGTCGCGGTGGTCGTCTTTCCGGGGACATGGTCGGAGCGCGACTTCGTCCAGGTTGCCGGGCTGCTGGGCTGGGATGCTCGCCTGGTGTGGCACACCCAGACCTCCCTGGACATGGCCGATGCGGTCGTCCTGCCCGGTGGCTTCGCCCACGGCGATTACCTGCGCACCGGCGCCATCGCCCGCTTCAGCCCGGTCATGGCGGCGGTGGAGGCCTTCGCGGCCGATGGCGGCCCGGTCATCGGATCGTGCAATGGGTTCCAGATCCTCTGCGAGGCCGGGCTCCTGCCCGGCGCCCTGCTGCGCAACGACCACCTGGAGTTCCGCTGCGACTGGCAGTGGCTGCGCGTCGAGTCGTCCGACAGCTCGCCCGCGTGGCTGGGCGGCATCGCGGCCGGAGAGCTGGTCCGCCTGCCGATCTCCCACGGCGAGGGCCGCTACTACGCGGACGAGGCCACCCTGGACGCGCTGGAGGCAGCCGGCCGCGTGGTTCTCCGCTATGTCGACGAGTCGGGCCGGACCACGACGGCCGCGAACCCCAACGGGTCCCTGCGGTCCATCGCCGGGATCACGAACGAAGGCCGGGAACGTCCTGGGCCTGATGCCTCACCCCGAACGGGCGGCCGAGGCGGAGATCGGCGGCGTCGACGGTCTGCGGCTGTTGCGGTCGCTGGATGGCTGGCTGTCGGCCCAGCCGGCGGCAGCGGAGCGTCGGCTATGATCGACCCCGATCGGTGAGCGCCTGAAGTGGAGGCCAGCCAGATGCAGCACGACGACCGGGACCCAGCGTCCACGACCGGGCAGCCCGACGCCGAGGGTGCATGGCCGCCCACGGGCCGCGATGAGGCCGCGGAACGCGAGCCGCAGCAGCCCGAGCCCGAGCAGCCAGCGCCGTCCGCGGATGCCGGGCAGGCCGCCGAGGACGAGCGATCCGCGGAGGAGTTCGAGACCGTCCCGCCGGGCGCGGTGAATGCCGAATCGCCTGCGCCGGGGGAGCCGCCGGGCGCGGGGCCGCCCCCCAGTGAGGCCGAGGCGTACGTGCCACCGCCGGCCGAGCCTGTCGAGGCGCAGGCCGCCCCGGCGCACTCGGTCCCGCCCACCACCGCGCTGGGGGAAAGCACCCAGTGCCCGCGCTGCGGGACGGAGAATCGACCCGGCGTGGCCTTCTGCCGCAACTGCGGGCAGAGGCTCGTCGCCGCCGGCGTCGCCCCCACGGTGCAACGCCCGTCCGCCCCGGAGGGGACCCAGGCGTGCCCGCGCTGCGGAACCCACAATCGCGCGGGCGTCGCCTTCTGCCAGAACTGCGGCGCGAACCTGCGCGCCGCGCCAACCCCCGCTCCAGGCTCCGTCACGCCGGCGGTCGCGGATGGGCGTGCCTCGGCGGAAGGACGGGACGCGCCGCAGGGCGGCGCGATGCTGGGTCCGGTCGTCCTGCTCGTGGGCGCTATTGGCCTGGTGACCGCCTGGCTGCTGCCGTTTGCGTATGGCGTAGGCTCGCTCTGGGATCGCAGCTTCGGCGCGCCGGGTGGCTACGGCATCGGCTTCTGGAGTGGCTACGGCTCGGTCGGAGGCGGGATCGTCGACAAGGCGTACTTCGGGTTCGCGGCCGCGGCTCCGGTGCTGGTCGCGCTCCTGGTGGTCCTGGCCGTGGCCGGATTCCTGCGGGCCGAGCCGGGGACCCTGCAGCGGGCCGGGCTGGCGGTCGCCGCCGTCTGGGCCCTGGGACTGGTGGTGTGCTTCGTGATCGTGGAGGTGTTGGGCGGCCCGGGCGGCGACCTGGTCGAGCTCCTGCGCGCCATGACACCGGGCGGCATCATCTTCCTGCTCGCCTCGCTGATCGTCCTGATCGGCGACGTGACGCGGTTTGCACGGTCGTGAGGCCATGACCAGCATCTGTGCCCACTGCGGCACCGAGGTCGACGGCGAGGCTCTCTTCTGCCCGACGTGCGGCCAGCCGCTCGCGTCCGGCGGCGAGCCGGAGCTCCCGCCGGCGCCTGACTGGCCCGAGCTCCCGTCCCGGCCCCGCGCACAGACCCCTGCCGACGCGGAGGAGACCGACCGCGGTGGCTCCGAAGCGGACGCGGAACCGGAAGGCCGGGCCGGCACGCCACCCGGGCCCCCTCCGGCGGCGCAGCCGCCGGAGCCGCCGGAGCCGCCGGAGCTCGCCGGACCCCCCGGGCCGGCTGCGTCCCCGCCTCCGACCATGGCAATGCCCACCGAAGCCCCGGTCGACGACCCTGCGTCTCCGCCGGCCACCCACGGCTGGGAGCGCCCCATGAGCGAGCAACCGGTTCCCCCGTGGCGTCGCGGCGCCGCATTCCGGTCCGGGGAGGAGGGCTCGTCGGACGCCGCGGCCCAATCCGAAACGCCCGGCGCACTCCCGCCGTCGGGCGGACCGGACATGGGCAGCGGAGCGGGAAGTGCTCCAAGCATCCCGGGCGGCGTGGCGCCGGGACCGTCGGGTCGCCCAGAGTCGCCCGTGCCGGACGTGGCCGGTGTGATCCGCCTGCCCACCCTGCTCTCGGACTGGTGCGCCGGCATTGGTGCGCTGCTGGCCCTGGTGGCGATGTTCCTGCCCTGGCGCGTCGCCGGGTCCTACACGTCCGGGTGGGGCCTGGCCAGCGGGATGAACGTGCTGTACACGATCGTCGTCCTTGCGGTGCTGGCCGTCGTCTTCCTCACGGACCTCCTGCCGCGGATCCCGGAGCGGGCGCTGGTGCTGCTGTCGGTGGGCCTGGTGGGCGTCGGCATGGGCCTCGACCGCCTGGGACAGCCGCTCACCGGGGCAGGCGGGGTCCTCTTCCTGATCGGCGCGCTGGGCATTGCCGTGGGCGGCGTGATCGCGCAGCTCGGCCACGATCGGCCGGTCGGGGGGCCGCAGGCCTGACCACCACCGCCGATCCGGCGTCCCCCACCCCGGACCCGCCCGTTCCCGACGATCGCCAGGGCCTCACCGCGGACGAGTACCGCGCCGTCGTCCGGCGCCTCGGCAGGGCGCCGAACCACGTCGAGCTGGGGATGTTCGGCGCCATGTGGAGCGAGCACTGCGCCTACAAGCACTCGCGTGCCCTGCTGGCCAGCCTTCCCACCCAGGGAGCGCGGGTGCTGGTGGGCCCCGGCGAGAACGCCGGGGCACTCGACATCGGCGACGGGCTGGCCGTGGTGTTCAAGGTCGAGTCGCACAACCACCCCAGTGCGGTGGAGCCCTACCAGGGTGCGGCGACCGGGGTGGGAGGCATCATCCGCGACATCTTCACCATGGGGGCGCGGCCCATCGCCCTCCTCAACGGCCTGCGCTTCGGCCCCGTGGATCCTTCGGAGGATGCCTCGGGACGAACGGACGAGCGTGCCGCGGCACACAACCGCTACCTGCTGGGGGGCGTGGTCGGGGGGATCGCCGGCTACGGCAACTGCATCGGCATCCCCGACGTGGGCGGCGAGCTCTTCTTCGACGCCAGCTACACCGGGAATCCCCTGGTCAACGCCCTGTGCCTGGGCATCGCCCGGCACGACGCGATCACCCTTGCCCGGGCCGCCGGCCCGGGAAACGCGCTGCTGCTGGTGGGAGCCGACACCGGGCGGGACGGGATCGCGGGGGCCAGCTTCGCCAGCGCCGCCCTCGGCGAGGACCGTGAGGCACGCCGACCGGCGGTCCAGGTGGGCAACCCGTTCCTGGAGAAGCTCCTCATGGAGGCCTGCCTGGAGCTGTCCGGCTCGGATGCGGTGGTCGCCATGCAGGACCTGGGCGCCGCCGGGCTGACGTGCGCCCTCGCGGAGGTGTCCGCCCGTGGCGCATGCGGCGCCGATATCGACCTGGACCTCGTCCCGCGCCGCGAGGAGGGGATGACCCCCTACGAGGTCCTCCTGTCGGAGTCGCAGGAGCGGATGCTGGTCGTGGTCCGCGCCGGCCGCGAGGCGGAGGTGGAGGCCGTCTTCGCGAAGTACGACCTCCATGCCGCCACCATCGGGCGGGTCATCGCGGAGCCCGAGGTCCGGGCACGCGCCCGCGGCGTTGAGGTCTGTGCCGTGCCGGGTGCCGCGCTCGCCGACGAGGCACCCCGCTACGTGCTGCCCGCTGCGCCACCGGCGGACCTGGCGATGCGCCGGGCGGAGCCCCTGGACCGCCTCGCCGCCGAGCCGCTGCGGCACGAGACGCTGATCGAGCTCCTGGGCGGGGCGAACGCACGCAGCCGAAAGCCGGTGTGGCGGCGCTACGACCATATGAACGGCACGAACACGCTGGTGGGGCCCGGCGCGGGCGACGCCGCCCTCCTTCGCGTCAAGGGGACGACGCGGGCCCTGGCCGTGTCGCTCGACGGCCCGGGCCGGCTGGGCGCCCTGGATCCGGGGCTGGCGGCCGCGAGCGCGGTTCTCGAAGGAGCGGCCAACGTGGCCGCCTGCGGCGCCACTCCCATCGGGATCACCAACTGCCTCAACCTGGGCGCACCGGAACCCCCAGAGGGCTACTGGCGGCTGGCGGAGACCGTGGCCGGCCTGGCGGAGGCGTGCCGGGCGCTGGGGGTCCCGATCGTGTCCGGGAACGTCTCGCTGTACAACGAGACCCCGGACGGACCCATCGTCCCGGCGCCCCTGGTGGGCATGGTGGGACTGCTGGATGACCGCTCGGCGGCCATCCCCATGCGCTGGACCGATGGCGACGAGATCTGGCTCCTGGGCGCTCCCGCCTGGGATCCGCAGGCGCTCGCGGCCTCGGAGCTCGCCTGGCGGCACGGCCTGTTCGGCGGCAGCCCGGCACTCGACCTCGACGCGGGCGCCCGGGCCGTGACCTTCCAGCTGCGCCTCGCGGCGCGTGGCCTGGTCACCGGTGCGCACGACGTGTCCCTCGGCGGCGTCGGCGTGGCGCTGGCCCGCCTGGCCATTGCCTCGGGCGTGGGTGCGGCGGTCCGGCTCCCGGACGGGGCGACCGCGTGGCCATCGGCCGCGGTCTTCGGCGAGCGCGCCGGCCGCTTCCTGGTGTCGACTCGCCACGGACCGGAGCTGGCTGCCATGGCACGGGACACGGGGGTCGACGCGTGGTCCATCGGACGGGTCGGGGGTGGCTCGCTGCGCGTGGATGTCGGCGACATCGGTGCCGGCTGGACCCTCGTCGAGCTTATGGAGGCGTGGCAGCCGGAGCCCTAGCCGCGAGCCGTCAGTCGTCGTCCGGCGGTTCCTCGTTCCGAGCGCGAACCGGCGCGCGCGCCCTCGCCGATGTCCGGTGCGCCGGCTCAGTCCCCAGGCCCATGGCGCGAAGGATCGGATCGTCCGCAGGGCGGACACGGGACCGACGCGCGGCTCGTGCTGCCAGCGTGGCCTCCGCCGATGGCGCCTCGCCGCCGCCGCGGCGCGAGCCCAGCAGCATGAACACGATCCCGAGCACTGCCATGAGCCCGACCCCGATGAGCGTGAGCACCGTGGTTCGGGACTGATCCGCGGACAGCGGTCCGGCCCGGGCCGGCGCTGCCCCTGCGTCCGGGCTCGCCTCGGGCGTCGCCTGCGCCGCGTCGGTGGGTCGAGGCGATACATGGGCGACAACCGGTATCGCCGGAACGGGGTCCGGCGTGCGGGGCGGCGGCGAACCGAGGCTGGCGCCCGTCGTGGCATGCGGCGCGGCCGAGGGCGTGGATTGGGCAGCGGCCGGCAGGGTGCCGGTCTGCGGCGTGGTCGTCGGTGCCGCAGCGGCAGCCGTGGCACCGGCGCCGGGCTTAGGGTCCGCATTCCCGCCCTCGCGCTGCGAGGCGGGGACGGTGGGCTCCGCGGAGCCAGGCGGGGAGGAAACCGGTGGCACGCTGGGCTCGGCCGTCGCCAGCGGATCGGGCAGGGATGGCGACGCGGCGGACACCGTCAGCGGCGCCCAGACGAGCGCCGCGAGGATGGCGAGAACGGCAGTGGCAAGCGACCGCCTCATCCGGCGGCCTCGCGCACGGTGGGTGCCGCACGGCTCTTTGCTCGTGTCCGTCGAACCTTGCGCACCGGCTCCGGATGCACGTGGTCGTCGTGGTCGTGCGGGTCCTCGTGGTCGTCCGCGGGCTCGTCGGTGGAGCGCCCGATGCCCAGCAACCGCGCTGCGGTCCGGGGGTCGAGCCGTTCGAGCCCGCCCCTGGCACGCTCGTGCAGGCGATACACCTCCTCGAGCCCGTCTGGCGGAACGCCCTCCGCATACAGGCCGCAGAACGTCTCCACGACCTCGGGATCGAACTGGGTCCCGGCATGGCGACGGAGCTCGTCGATGGCCTCCACGTGTGAGAGGGCGCCCTTGTACGGCCGCTTGTGGACCATGGCGTGGTAGGCATCGGCCACGGCGACGATCCGGGCCCCGAGCGGAATCTCCTGGCCGCGGAGCCCGTGCGGGTAGCCGGTGCCGTTGAAGCGTTCGTGGTGATGGAGGACGACGGGGACCGCCTCGCGCAGCGCGGTCGCCTGCTCCAGGATGACCTGCCCGATGCGCGGGTGCTCGCCGATGGCCTGCCACTCGCCGCTCGAAAGCGTCGTGGGCTTGTCGAGGATCTCCGGTTCGACGGCCAGCTTGCCAAGGTCGTGGAGGAGCGCGGCGATCCGGACCCGCTCGATCTCCTCGCGCGGCAGGCCGAGCTCCAGGGCGATGCCGGTGGCGAGGGAGGCGATCATGTCCGAGGGCCGGCCGCGGTGGTGCGGCTGCGGGGCGAGCACGGAGGCGAGGGCCTCGGTGGCGGTGTCGTTGGCCCACTGGCCAATGGCCGCAGCGGCGACGCGGCGCTCGGTGGAGATGGGTGCGCGGCGAACCGGGGCGTTCTCGTCAAGGTGCCGGTACTGGTAGGTGCGGTTGCGACCGAGGCTCTTGGCGGCGTACATCGCCGCATCGGCCTGGTCGACGAGGGCGTCCACCTGGAGCACGCTGCCGCGGCCGCCCGCGACGCCGATGCTGATGGTCACCGAAGTGTGCTGCTGGTTGGCGATGATCAGCGGGGTCTGGGCCACGAGGTTGCGGATGCGCTCGGCCATCTCCGCCGCCTGCTCCGGCGTGGTCTCCGGGAGGATGAGCATGAACTCCTCTCCGCCGTACCGTCCGAAGAGGTCCGAGGGACGGATGGCGTCCGCGATGATCGAGGTCACCTGGCGGAGCACCGCGTCGCCGGAGTTGTGCCCGTACGTGTCGTTGACCGGCTTGAAGCGATCGATGTCGATGAACGCCAGGGACAACGGCTTGTAATGGCGCACTGCGCGCTCGACCTCGGCCACGAGGGTGGTGAGCAGCGTCTCCCGGTTGGCGACGCCGGTGAGGCGGTCGTGGGTGGCTCGCACCTCGACCTGCAGGAAAGCCCCGGCGGCCGCGTTGAAGGCACGCGCCAGGCGCCGCTCGGCTGGGACGCCCCCCTCGTGCAGGACCACGGGGGTGTCGTCCGTGAGGGTCCGCTCCAGGGCTCGCGCGATGCGGTTCAGGCGCCATCCGACGTAGCTCCAGGCGGCGAGCGCCATGGAGGTCATGCCGGCCACGGCGCCGATGGCCACGAGGGTGTAGACGAGGGTCCGCGACAGCCCGACGGATCCGCTGGTGGCCGTGGTGGTGACCAGCACGACGGTCGCGCAGATGGCAACCGCCAGCGGAGCCAGAAAACCGAGCGCTCGAACCAGTCGCAGCATGTGGCCCTCGTCGTTCAGGGGGGTGTATTTGCAGGCAGGGTTGCGTCGTCCAGCAGCATGCCCGGTGGGTACTCAGGTCGCCATGGCCCGATGGTCCGGAGGTGCCGGTCGGCACCGCACGGGCGGAGAGCAACTGCGCCGGGTTGCGGTCCGGTGCAGTACCCGCGCGGTACCTTCGGACGCCTCGTCGGCCAGTCCGGCCGAGGCATGGATACGCCGGCGACGGATGCCTGCGCCGCCGTCCCCCGGCCGGTATCATGCGTTGGTGCCCCGATCCGTCCGCGGACAGTGACCCACGTGCGACGGAGTGGTCCGCCCGTCGCACGAACCGAGGCAGGCGTGCACCTCGAACCTCCCCCCGGCATCCTCGAGCTTCCGGTGCTGCCCGGCGGCGCGTATGAGCCGCATGGCCCGCGCGAGGAGTGCGGGGTGGTGGGCATCTACGCGCCGGGCCAGCCTGTGGCGCGCCTCACCTACCTCGGGCTCCATGCCCTCCAGCACCGCGGCCAGGAGTCGGCCGGCATCGCCACCACCGACGGCAACGGCCTCCACCTGCACAAGCGCCTGGGCCTGGTGAGCCAGGTCTTCGATCGCGAGACGATCGAGGCCCTCGAGCAGGGACGCGAGCGCGGCGGCGAGCCCGTCGCCGTCGCCGCCATCGGCCACACGCGCTACTCGACCACCGGCTCCAACACCCTGCCCAACGTGCAGCCGGTGCATGCCCACGGTGATCTGGGCGAGCTCATGCTGGGCCACAACGGCAACCTCACCAACGCGACCTGGCTTCGCGACGAGCTCTCCGAGCAGGGCGTCGACTTCGTCACCGCGTCGGACACGGAGGTTCTCGCTCGCTTCATCGCGCACGCGCCCGGTCGCAGCTGGGCCCAGCGCGTCGCGCGCGTCTTCCATAGGGCGACCGGAGCCTTCACCTTCACCATGCTCACCGAGGAGGCCCTGCTTGCCGCTCGCGATCCGGTCGGCTTCCGTCCGCTGGCGCTGGGCCGGCTCCCGGCCCCGGACGGCGGAGTGGCCGGCTGGGCCGTCGCGTCGGAGAGCGCCGCCCTGGATGCCATGGGCGCGCAGTTCGTCCGCGATGTCGAGGCCGGCGAGATCCTGACCATCGACGCGGACGGGGTCCGTTCCGACCGGCCCGTGGTTCATGGTGCCGGCGAGCACCTGTGCGTGTTCGAGTTCGTGTACCTCGCCCGGCCCGACAGCGTCATCGCCGGGCGCCTCCTCTACGAGGCGCGGATGCGGATGGGTCGCGAGCTTGCGCGGGAGCAGCCGGCGGACGCGGACCTGGTCATCGCCGTGCCCGACTCGGCCATCCCGGCCGCCATCGGCTACGCGGAGGAGGCCGGCCTCCCGTACCGCGAGGGCCTCATCAAGAACCGCTACGTGGGCCGCACCTTCATCCAGCCCGCCCAGCAGACCCGGGACGAGGCGGTCCGCATGAAGTACAACCCGCTGCCCGAGGTGCTCCGCGACAAGCGTGTCGTCGTCGTCGACGACTCGATCGTGCGCGGGACGACCACCGGACCCACTGTGGCGATGCTGCGACGGGCCGGTGCCCGCGAGGTCCACGTCCGCATCCATTCGCCGCAGATGGCCTACCCGTGCTACATGGGCGTGGACACCGGCCGCCGCTCCGAGCTGATCGCCGCCACCCACGACCTCGACGGCATCCGGCGCGCGATCGGCGCCGACTCGCTGGGCTACCTGTCCCGGGACGGCCTGCTCGCTGCGGTGGGCGGAGCGGCCACCGGGTTCTGCACCGCCTGCTTCGACGGGCGCTACCCGACGGACGTGCCCATGGAGCTCGACAAGTTCGCGCTCGAGCGCGGTTGACCGCGGTTGACCGCGGCTGACCGCGGCGAGGAGAGGAGGAGGTCCCCAGGTGGCACGCACGTACCGGGAGGCGGGGGTCGACATCGAGGAGGCCCAGCGCGCCGTCGAGCTCATCGCCCGCGCCGCGAGCTCGACCGCGACGCCCGGGGTGATGGCGGGGATCGGCGGGTTCGGCTCCCTGTTCCGACTCGACCTGGGGCGCTGGACGGACCCGATCCTGGTCTCCTCCACCGATGGCGTGGGGACCAAGCTCAAGATCGCCATCGGCCTCGACCGGCATGGCAGCGTCGGTGCGGACCTGGTCAACCATTGCGTGAACGACGTCGCGGTCCAGGGGGCGGATCCCCTCTTCTTCCTGGACTACCTGGCGATGGGGCGGCTCAGCGCGGAGCAGGCCGCCGAGCTGGTGGAGGGGATGGCCGTGGCCTGCCGCGAGAACGGCGTGGCGCTCGTGGGCGGTGAGACCGCCGAGCTGCCAGACCTGTATCGCGAGGGCGACTACGACCTCGCCGGCTTCGTGGTGGGGGTCGTCTCCGCAGCGGACCTGATCGACGGCAGCGCCGTCCGCGCGGGTGACGCTCCTCCTGGGCCTGCCCTCGAGCGGGCTGCACACCAACGGCTACTCCCTGGCCCGCCGCCTCTTCGCGGAGTCGGACTGGCGCCGCACCGCGGAAGGCCTGGACGGCACCATTGGCGACGCGCTGCTGGCGCCGCACCGCTCCTACCTCGCCGAGCTCCGGTCGCTGCGAGCGGCGCTCCGGCGACGGGGCGGCGACCTGCTGGCCTGCGCCCACCTCACCGGCGGCGGCTGGGTGGGCAACATCCCCCGCACGCTCCCCGATGGCCTGGGCGCCGAGGTCGAGGCCGGCAGCTGGCCGGTGCCGCGCATCTTCAGCCTCATCCAGCAGCGTGGTGACGTGCCGGATGAGGAGATGGTGCGAACCTTCAACCTGGGCATCGGGATGACCGTGGTCGTGCGTCCGGGCCAGGCGGAACGCGCCCTCGCCGCCGTGCCCGAGGCCTGTCGGGTGGGCCGCATCGTGCGCGTGGAGCCCGGATCGCCGCGGGTCCGGTTCATCTGAGGGAGCCGATGCGGCTGGGTGTCCTGGTCTCGGGACGCGGTTCGAACCTCGAGGCGGTGCTGGATGCGATCGGCGCCGGTCGCCTTCCGGGGGTCGAGCCGGCCCTCGTCATCGCGAACCGCCCGGGGATCCGCGCGCTCGCCGTGGCCGAGCGCCACCGCGTGCCGGCGCGGGTCCTCGCCCGCCGCGCGTTCACGACCGCCGCAGAGCGCGACGCGGCCATTGGCCAGGCTCTGACCGATGCCGGCTGCGACCTCGTCCTGCTCGCCGGCTACGACCAGCTGCTCGGGCCGGCCTACTTCGCGGCATATTCCGGGCGCACGGTCAACATCCATCCCAGCCTGCTGCCGCGGCATGGGGGGCGCGGCATGCTGGGGCTCGCGGTCCACGAGGCCGTGCTGGCGGCCGGCGATGCGGAGACGGGCGTGACGATCCACGCCGTGACGCCGGACCTCGATGCCGGGCCGGTGCTGGCCCAGGAACGCATCGCGGTTCGCAGCGGCGAAGGTGCCGGCGGGTTGGCACAGCGCGTGCTGGAGGTCGAGCATCGGCTCCTGGTTGCCGTCCTCGGGCGCCTGGCCGCCGATGGGTCAGTCGAGGGAGCATCTGCTAGGATGACCGCCGTGCCGCGCGACCGACGCGCTGGCGGACGCACCTGAAAGGGCCAAAGCCCATGCCGCAAGGCCTCCCGGATCCCGGACAACTCTGGCACGACTTCATCACCAACCCGCTCGTCCAGCTTGCCGGGCAGCTGATCGTCATCTACGTCGTCCTCCTCTGGCTGGGCACCGCCTACTGGGCATTCCGCGACATGCAGGCGCGCACGGAGAACCCCATTCTTCCCTACTTCGCGGCAGCCCTCATCATCTTCTTCACCCCGCTCCTGTTCCTGTTCGCCGTGGTCCTGTACCTCATCGTCCGGCCGCGCGAGACCCTGGCGGAGGTGTACGAGCGCTCGCTGTCCGAGGAGACGCTCCTCGCGGAGGTCGAACGCAACCGCCTGTGCCCCACCTGCCGGCAGCACGTCGAGGCCGACTGGCTGGTATGCCCGAACTGCCGGACCCGGCTGCATCGCGTCTGCCCGGCCTGCGCCCGGCTGGCTGAGCCCGATTGGGCGCTCTGCGCGTACTGCGGCACGGAGCTCGACCGGCTCGAGCGACCCGTGGTCCGCGCACCCGCGCCCGCATCGACGACCGCACGGACCGCCACGCCGGAGGTGGCGCCGGAGCCCGGCGCCCTGGGTCGCGCCACGAACCCCTGAGCGTGACGAGCGCGGTCCCGCCCGAGCCGCAGGATCCATCCGAGCCGCAGGACCTATCCGAGCCGTCCGAGGGACCCGGCACGCCCCGACCGCCCGGCGGCATCGGTCCTTGGCCGACCGGCGCGGCGCCGGGCGTCGATGACGCTGGGCCAGCCACGGAGAGCGGCGTTCCGGGCCGCACGCGGCCCGTGTTCGAAGAGCTTCCGCCCGGTCCTCCCACCTGGCCGGGTTGGGTCGCGATCGCCCTGGGGATCAGCGCGCTGATGCCGGCGCTCGTCAGCGCATCCGCATACCTGGCCGGCAACGGTGCCGGGTCCTTCAACGACGTCGCCGCAGGCATCGCGGCACTTGCCGGCCTGTTCCTCCTCGTTGGCGGGCTGGTGTGGCTTGCCGTCGCGGGCATCGTGCGGCGCCGCGTCCTGGGACCGGACCGATATCGCGGCGGGTCGGTGATTGGGCTCCTGTCCATCGTGGTGATCGGCGGCAACCTCGCCGCGCTTCCGATCCTGCTCCTTCTCCTGGGCGGCGACGCGAACCGGCTCGACGACCCGTTCGTGGTCACCGTCGAGCTGCTCCTCACGCCCGCCAGCTTCCTGATCGTCTACGCGCTGTTCATTGCCCTGCCGCATGCTCTCCCGGGGGTGCAGGTCTGGGCCGGCGCACACAGCCTCCCCCGGCTCCTGCTGGGCATCGGCCTGGGAGTCGGGGTCTGGCTGGCGCTCGCCGTCCTGAGCACCGTGGTCAACCTGGTCGTTGAGGCGGTCTCAGGGTCTCCGCTGGGCGGAGAACAGGCCGTCGCCGGGCTCGCCACGCAGATCCCGCTCGTCTCCGCCATCCTGGCGGTGGCGGTGCTGGCTCCGCTGGCCGAGGAGCTCTTCTTCCGCGGCGCCGTGCTCAACGCATGGGAGCGCGAGTACGGGACCAGCCGCGCCGTCATCGGCTCCGCGCTGCTGTTCGCGCTGGTCCACGTCGCCGGAGGCACGGCACTGGCGGTGGTGCAGGTGTTCCTGCTCGGCCTCGTGCTGGGAGCGGTGTACGTCCGTACCCGCAGCCTTCCGACGGTGATGGGGCTTCACGGGGCCTTCAACCTCGCGTCCGTCCTGGTCCTCTTCCTGGTGAAGTGACGGACGGGTCAGTGGCCGCACGGTCCGCGCCGGAGTGAGGCGCTAAGCCGGCGATAAGCGCCGGATCAGTGGCATCCGCGAGACTGGGGGCATGGACATCCCGGCCTCCGGGCGCGCTCCGCTTCGCATCCCCTCGGGCGCCGTTCCGGCGGTCGGGGTCGCCGGCGTGGAGGCGCTGGGCGACGCCGACCTGCTCGCCATCGCGGTGGGGCGCCCGCTGTCCGTCTCGGCAGCTGTCCTTGAGGGCCTGGAGGGAACCGCCGGCGTGGTGGCCGCGCGTCCGGCAGAGCTCGTGCACGCCGGGCTACCCCTGCGTCGGGCCGTGGCGCTGGCCAGCGCGTTCGAGCTCGCCCGGCGAGCCATCACCGCCCTGCCCGCGGATCGGTGGGTCATCCGGCGGCCGGCCGACCTTGCTGATCGTCTCGTGCCGGCCATGGGGCTGCTCGACCGCGAGGAGCTGCGGGTGGCCGTCCTGAACACCAAGAACACGGTCACCGCGCTGCTGACGGTCTACGCGGGCAGCCTGGCCGGCTCGTCGGTGCGCGTGGGCGAGGTGTTCCGCGAACCCGTGCGGCGCAACGCGGCAGCCGTCGTGGTGGTCCACAACCATCCCAGCGGGGACCCGACACCCTCGTCGGAGGACCTGCGCATCACCGCCGACCTCGCCCAGGCGGGTCGCCTGCTGGACATCGCTCTCCTGGACCACCTCGTCATTGCCCGCGGCCGATGGGTCAGCCTGCGCGCGCTGGGGGCGCTGTAGCGCGGCCAGCGGCCTCGCTACCGCAAATCGCGCGTGTCCCGCATCATGTCGTCACGCGATCGGGTCGGCCGGGCGCAGCGGCGTGTGCAGAGAGCCCGGCCGATCGTCAGGAGGGAACGGAATGGCCAAGGGCGACGGGTTCGAGACCCGGCGCCGGACGCGCGTCTGGAGCGAGCAGCTTCCGCTGGCGCTCGGCGCGCTGCTGGTCGTCGCCGGGGCGGTGATCGTGGTCGCCGTCCTGCTCCAACCCGCGTCGGGGCGACCGGGCGCCTCCGGCATCGCCGTCGCATCACCCGGCTCCAGCGCCGAGGTTCCGGCGTCCCCGCTCATGACCGGGTTGCCCACGCCCACGCCCATTCCCACCCCGAGCCCGTCCGCGGCCGCCACGCCCCGCGTTGTGGCAACCACCGCCCTGGACCTGACCTGGCGCTCGCTCGACTTCCTGCCCGGCACGAACGCGGATCCCGCGTCGCAGACGGTCGTCGCGGCCGGGCTGGCGCACGGTCCGGGCGGCTACATCGCGGTGGGCCAGATCGTCGACGGCTTCCTGACCGAGACCGGAGCGACCGGGCCGGTGCACCCGGCCATCTGGACGTCGGTGGATGGAACCTCGTGGGCCCTCACCGACGCCCGGAGCCTTGGCGACGCAGTCCCCAGCGGGGTAGCCGCAACCGACAAGGTCGTGCTCATCCTGGCCACCTCCCCGGAGGGGACGATCGTGTTTCGATCATCGGGCGACGGGGCCTGGACGGACGCCACGCCGTCGGACGCGCGGATCGGCCGGATCGCGGCCGCCGGCCCGGGCTTCGTCGCCATCGGCGCGCGCACCTCCACGAACCGCGAGGCGATCTGGACCTCGGCCGACGGGACGACCTGGGACCGGACCTGGGAATCGGACGTTGCGGTCGGAGAGCTCCTCACCAGCATCGGTTCGCGTCCGGATGGGTCGGTGGTGGTGGGCGGCAGCCAGCTGAGCCTGCAGGGGGGCGTGCAGGCGGCGGCGCTCGTCTCGCCCGACGGGCTGAGCTGGACGCGCGTGGATCCGTCCGGACTGCCGTCGGGCATGGGGTTCGATGCCATCGGGATCGGCGCCGACAGCGCGTGGTACGGCGCAGGGTTCGATGGCTCTCGCGGCGGCATCGGCATCTGGCGCTCGCCCGACGGGGTCACCTGGAACCAGACGAGCTTCGGGACGGCCCAGGAGACCGAGCAGCCGGGTGACACCGGCAGTGCCACCGCGGTCTTCGCGTTCGACGGCCGGACCTTCGTGCTTGCCTACACCTCGTGCTGCGGCGACCCGCCACAGCGCGCCCTCGTCAGCACCGACGGCCGGAGCTGGGCGCGCGCCGATCGCTCCTGGGCCATCCGGGCGACGCAGCTGTCCGCCGTGCTGGTCGAGCCGGACCGCGTGCTGGCCGTGGGCGGTCTCAACCGTGCCGCGGGGGTCTGGCTGGCGACCGCCGCTCCGCGCAACGGGGTTGCCTTCCCGACCGAGCTGGCGGCCCCGGCGCAGGCCGATGCCTGCGGAGACGCACCCCAGCTGCAGGTCGAGGTCACGGTCGATCGCAGCGGCGTGGTGGCCCGCATTCGCCTCGTCCGGCTGGACGAGGCGGGCGTGGAGGTCAGCGGCGTGATCTGGCCATATGGCTGGAAGGCGGCGGCCGGACCACCGCTGACCGTCAGCGACGCCCAGGGCACGGTCGTGTTCCGGGAGGGCGACGAGATCACCCTGTCCGGCGGGCGGATCACCGGGAGCAGCTACCACATCTGCGAGATCAACGGCCAGCCCGCCTGGCACGGCTGACCGCACGCCTCCGCGGTGCCTGTCCCACCCGTAACACCGGGCGCCAGGGTGTGCCGGCGTTTCCCCCGCGTCAGGAGCCGACGGTCACCCGGTAGATCCCGCCACCGCCCAGGTCGGCCAGGTAGATCTCTCCGTCTTCTCCCGTCCCGAAGGCGCTGACCTGCTTGCCGGAGGCAAGGACGGCCTTGGGGGTGACCGTGCCCTCGTCGACCTGCAGGGTGAAGACGGTCCCCGAGCAGTAGTCACCAAAGACGTAGACCCCGTCGAGGGCGGGCTGGGCACTGCCGCGGTACACCGCGCCACCGGTGATGGCGCAACCCTTGTCGTGCCCGTACTCGGCGATGGGCATCACGTACGGTCGCTGGTCGCAGGACCCGTTGTAGCAGTGGCGTCCCTCCATGACGTTCCAGCCGTAGTTCTCGCCTCCGCTCGAGTCGCCCGGCTGCCGGTCGACCTCCTCCCACGACCCCTGTCCCACGTCGCCGATGTACAGGTCGCCGTTGGCCGGATCGAAGCTGAAGCGCCACGGGTTGCGCAGCCCGTAGGCCCAGATCTCCGGCGCGCCGCCTCCGGGCCTGATCCCGCCCGCGGCAAACGGATTGCCGGGCGGGATGGCGTACGCCTTGCCGGACGCCGCTGGCGCGTCGACGTCGATGCGCAGGATCTTGCCCAGGAGCACGTTCGTGTTCTGGCCGTTGCCGGACGGGTCGCCGCCGGATCCGCCGTCACCCATGCCGATGTACAGGTCGCCGTCAGGCCCGAATGCCAGCTGGCCGCCGTTGTGGTTGGCGAACGGCTGGCTGATCAGGAGGAGGACGCGCTCGCTCGATGGATCGGCTCGCTCCGCCGTGGCGGTCAGCTCGCTGACGACGGTGGCGCCATCGGGCTTGCGGGTGTAGTCGACGTAGATCCGTCCGTCGGCCGGGAAGCCCGGGTGGAAGGCGAGGCCCAGCAGGCCGCGCTCCCCGCCGGAGAGCACCCGGTCGGTCAGGTCCAGGAACGGGGCCGCGCGGACGGTGCCCCCGCGCTCCACGACCCGCACCGTGCCCCCCTGCTCGTTGACGAAGAGCCTGCCGCTCCCGTCGCCCGCGTTCGTGATGCCGATGGGGTGGTCCAGGCCGGTCGCCACGGGCTCGAGCGCGAGATGAGCGGGGCCGGTCTCCAGCGGTGGATTCGTGGAGCCACCCGGCGGTGGCGTCGCGACCGAGCCGGACGGGGACGGGGCGAGATCGACCGAGCCGGACGGGACCGTTCCGGACTCGATCGCGCTGGACTGGCAGGCCGCCAGCACCACGACCAGGCCGGCCACCACGGCGGCGCTGAGCCGCTTCGAGCGAGGCATGACGGGCTCAAGCGTACCCCCGCCGGCACGGGCCGGTGCGGCGGGCGCCTGATCGGATTCGCCCGATGGGGTAGGGTTGAGGCGAACGATGACGACCACGCGAACCAGCCTGCAGCGCTCCGCCGCGCAGGCGCGTCGGATCCAGTCGGGGGTCGACGCCGGTCCCGAGCCACCGGCCGGCGCGGTCGGCACGCGCCGCACGATCATCATCGAGCACGTCGCGCCCCAGCTCGACGGCGGCCGGCACCCCGTCAAGCGGGTGCTCGGCGATCGCCTGCTGGTGACCGTGGACATCTTCGCCGACGGGCACGACATCCTCGACGCGGCGCTCCTGCTCCGACCGGAGCCGGAGGGACCCTGGCTCGAGGCACCCATGCGTTTGGTCGAGAACGACCGATGGTCCGCCAGCCTGGCGCTCGAGCAGATCGGCCGCCACCGCTACACCGTGGAGGCCTGGCGCGATGCCTGGGGCACCCTGCGTGACGCGATCCTCAAGAAGATCGACGGCGGCGTGGGCGTGGCAACAGAGCTGGCCGAGGCGCGACCGATCCTGGAGGCCTCCCGCGATCGTGCGCGCCTCGCCGGTGCCGCGGATGACGCCGCGGTCATCGGGGCCACGCTCGTGAGGATGCGACGGGCCCGCAGCGAGCGGACGATTGCGGCGGCGCTGATGGGCGAGGAGCTGCTGGCCGCCATGCGGCGCCACCCGGACCGATCGTGGGCGACGCGCCACGAACCGGCGCTGCCGTTGATGGTCGACCGCGAACGCGCGCGGACCGGCGCCTGGTACGAGCTCTTCCCGCGGTCGCAGGGGCGCAAGCCCGGGTCCCCAACCACCCTGCGCGAGGCGGAGTGGCGCCTCCCCGACATCGCCGCCATGGGCTTCGACGTCGTGTACCTGCCGCCGGTGCATCCCATCGGCCGCGTCAACCGCAAGGGGCGCAACAACAGCCTCGAAGCGGGGCCAGACGATCCCGGATCGCCCTGGGCCATCGGCTCGTCGGACGGCGGCCACACCGACGTCGCTCCGGAGCTGGGAGGGCTGCAGGCCTTCGAGCACTTCCGCCAGGCCGTGGAGGGCCACGGCATGGAGCTGGCGCTCGACATCGCTCTCCAGGCCGCACCCGACCACCCCTTCGTGACCACGCACCCGGAGTGGTTCCGGCATGCGCCGGACGGGACCATCAAGTACGCGGAGAACCCGCCGAAGAAGTACCAGGACATCTACCCGATCGATTTCTACGGGACCGATGCCGCCGCGCGCGAGGCGCTGTGGCGGGAGTGGCTGCGGACCATCGAGACCTGGATCGAGCGCGGCGTTCGGATCTTCCGCATCGACAACCCGCACACCAAGCCGGTCCCCTTCTGGGGCTGGCTGATCGGCGAGGTGCAGCGGACCCACCCCGAGGTGATCTTCCTCTCCGAGGCGTTCACCCGGCCGGCCATGATGCGTGCCCTGGCCAAGGTCGGCTTCAGCCAGTCGTACACGTACTTCACCTGGCGCGAGAGCGCCTGGGAGCTCCGCGAGTACCTCACCGAGCTCACCCAGTCGGAGATGCGCGAGTACTTCCGCGGGAACCTGTTCACCAACACGCCCGACATCAACCCGCATCACCTCGACGGCGGACGTCCCGTGTTCGAGGCGCGGGCCGTGCTGGCGGCGACCCTGGGCAGCAGCTGGGGGATCTACTCCGGCTTCGAGCTGTGCGAGGCCAAGCGGTTCGGTGATCGCGAGGAGTACGCGGACAGCGAGAAGTACGAGATCCGCGTCCGCGACTGGGACGCGCCGGGCAACATCAGGGCGCTGATCACCACGTTGAACCGGCTGCGCCGCGAGCAGCCGGCCCTGCGCACGTACGAGCACCTTCGCTTCGAGGGCGTGACCGGGGACCGCGTCCTGTTCTACCGCAAGGCGCTGCCCGACGCCGAGACCGATCCGCTCACCGGCTTCCCGTACCGCTGGCGCGATCCGGTGTACGTTGCGGTCAACGTGGATCCCCGTGCGCCCGCCAGCGGGCTGCTGCACCCCGACCTGCCGGCCGTCGGCATCGGCTGGGAGGAGCCGTATCGCGTCACGGACCTGGTCACCGGCGAGTCGCGGGTCGAGCGAGGGGCCGACGTCCCCACGGAGCTCACCCCGGAGCGTCCCTACCGCATCTTCACCATCTCCCCCGCTTGAGGAGGCCGAGCGACCGATGAGCACCACCGCGCCCCGGCGCGCCGCCGCGCCACCGCCGCTCCCCGAGGACCCCACCTGGTACAAGGACGCGATCATCTACGAGATGCACGTGAAGGCCTTCTCCGACTCCAACGGGGATGGCAACGGCGACTTCGCCGGGCTCATCGAGAAGCTCGACTACGTCGCGGACCTGGGCGTCACCTGCATCTGGCTGCTTCCGTTCTACCCCTCGCCGCTCCGCGACGACGGCTACGACATCAGCGACTACATGGGCGTCCACCCCGACTACGGCACGCTCCGCCAGTTCCGAACCTTCGTCCGCGAGGCGCATCGCCGCGGCCTGCGGGTCGTCACCGAGCTGGTGGTCAACCACACCAGCGACCAGCATCCGTGGTTCACCGAGTCCCGCGCGAACCCCACCGGGCCTAAGCGCGACTGGTACGTGTGGTCCGACACCGACGAGCGGTACACCGACGCGCGGATCATCTTCACCGACACCGAGTCGTCGAACTGGGCCTGGGACAACGAGCGGCGCCAGTACTACTGGCATCGGTTCTTCAGCCACCAGCCAGACCTCAACTGGGACAGCCAGCAGGTTTTCCGCGCCGTCCTGCGGGTGATGCGCTTCTGGCTCGACCTGGGCGTAGACGGGCTGCGCCTGGACGCGGTGCCGTACCTCATCGAGCGCGACGGCACGAACGGCGAGAACCTGCCGGAGACCCACGAGATCCTGCGTCGGCTGCGCACTGCCCTCGATGAGCGGCACCCGGGGCGGATGCTGCTCGCGGAGGCGAACCAGTGGCCGTCGGACGTGCGCCCCTACTTCGGGAACGGAGACGAATGCCACATGGCGTTCCACTTCCCGGTCATGCCCCGGATCTGGATCGCGCTCCGCAAGGAGGACTCCTGGCCGATCATCGACATCATGGAGCAGACCCCGGCCATCCCGGAGTCCTGCCAGTGGGCGCTCTTCCTGCGCAACCACGATGAGCTGACCCTCGAGATGGTCACCGACGACGAGCGCGACTTCATGTGGAGCGAGTACGCCATCGACCCCCGGATGCGGCTCAACCTGGGGATCCGGCGCCGGCTCGCGCCACTTGTCGACAACTCCCGGCGCCGAATCGAGCTCCTGACCTCGCTCCTGCTCAGCCTGCACGGCACGCCGGTCATCTACTACGGCGACGAGATCGGGATGGGCGACAACGTCCACCTGGGCGACCGCAACGGGGTCCGGACGCCCATGCAGTGGAGCGGGGACCGCAACGCGGGCTTCTCGCGCGCGGACGTGCACGCTCTCTACGCCCCGCTGGTGGCAGACCCGGTGTACGGCTACCAGGCGGTCAACGTGGAAGCCCAGCAGCGGGTCCCCGGATCTCTCCTCAACTGGATGAAGCGCATCATCCGCGTCCGCAAGGCGTACCCCGTCTTCGGGCGGGGGACCCAGGTCTTCCTGCGGCCGGACAACCACCGCGTGCTGGCCTACCTGCGCGAGCACGAGGGCGTCACGCTCCTGTGCGTCGCCAACCTCTCGCGGTTCGCCCAGTACGTGGAGCTCGACCTGCGCCAGTTCAACGGTCGAACGCCGGTGGAGCTCATCGGGCGGGTCCACTTCCCCAAGATCGGCGAGCTGCCGTACCTGCTGACCCTGGGACCCCACGACTTCCTGTGGTTCGAGCTGACCTCCTGACCGATGCCGCGGCGCTGCTGCGGCCCGAGTGGCTGGCCGCGCAGCGCTGGTTCGGGGCGCGCGACCGGGCGATCTCCGGCGTCGAACTCGCCGACGCCGCCGCGCTGCCGCTTCCCGGAGGCGACCTCGATGCCTGGCTGCTGGTGGTGGACGTGTCCTTCGCCGATGGCGGCGAGCGCCGCTACCTCGTCCCGGCGGTCGGTCCGCAGGGCGCTCCCCTTCGTGAGCCGGCCGACGGGGATGGCACCTGGCGCGCGCTCGTGGGCGCCATCGCGACCCGCGCCACGCTGCCGGGTGAGTCGGGAAGCTTCCGCTGCGAGCCCCTGCCGGCGCTGGAGTCGCTTCTCGCGGATGGCCCCGGCGCCGGGGACACGGCCGCCGAGCAGCGCCTGGGCGTCGAGCAGTCGAACACCTCGGCGACGGTCGGCCATCGGCTCATCCTCAAGGTCTACCGGCGGCTCGAGACCGGGGAGAATCCCGAGGTCGAGATGGGCACCTTCCTCGAGTCGGTCGGGTGTCCGGTGACCCCGCGCATGGCCGGAGCGATCCGATACCTCACCGACGAGGGCACCACCGCCGCGGCCGCCATGCTCCAGGAGCGGGTCGCCGCCCGCGGCGATGCCTGGGCCCATCTGCTCGCACAGCTGGGGGGCACCCATGGCGACGCCGCGGCCGCGCTGGACTCGGTGGCCGACATCGGCACGGTGACCGCCCGGCTCCACGCCTCGCTGGCGGCCCGCCCGGAAGACGTCGCCTTTCCCGTCCGCCCCGCCTCGGACGCCGAAACACGGGCGCTCCACGATGGGGCGCTGCGGCAGCTCGACGAGGCCCTGTCGGCCACCGCCGGGGAGGATCGTCGGCGGCTCGCCGCCCTGGCGCCGGCCATCCGGGCGCGCCTGGACTCGGCGTTCGGGGCGGCCCGCGTCGGCCGCGTGACGCGCATCCACGGCGACTACCACCTGGGCCAGCTGCTGCGGACCGCCCACGGGTTCGTGGTCATCGACTTCGAGGGAGAGCCGGCGCGACCGCTCGCGGAGCGGCGCCTGCCGCAGCCGCCGGAGCGCGACGTGGCGGGGATGCTCCGCTCGTTCGACTACGCGGTGCGCACGGTCGCCCGGAACGCCGGAGCGGGCGCGCTCGACGCCGATGGCTGGCTCGCGCGGGCGCGGATCGTGTTCCTGGAACGCTACGCCGCCGTGGCGCCATCGGCCCCGGACCCGGACCTGCTCACCGCGTTCGAGCTCGACAAGGCCTGCTACGAGGTGCGCTACGAGGCCGGAAATCGGCCGGACTGGAGCTGGCTCCCCCTGGACGCGCTCGCCCGTCTCGCCTGAGCCCCGTATCCTGTGTCGCAGATGAGCCCACCATCCACGCCCGCGCGACCCGGAGGCGCCAGGGCACGATCCACCATGCCTGCCATCTGGCGCGGCGCCCCGCATCCGCTGGGCGTCACCTGGGACGGCGCGGGCATCAACGTCGCGATCTTCAGCGAGCACGCCACCGGCGTGGAGCTGTGCCTCTTCGACGAAGCGGGGCACGAGGAGCGGATCCGGCTCCGCGAGCGGACGGACCTGGTGTGGCACGGCTACCTGCCCGGCATCGGGCCCGGCCAGCGCTACGGCATCCGGGTGCAGGGGCCGTATGACCCCGGAGCCGGCCACCGGTTCAACCCCCACAAGCTGCTCATCGACCCTTACGCGCGCTGGATCGACGGAACCATTCACATCACCGACCGGCTGTTCGGCTACCCCATTGGTGATCCGGCCGCGGACCTGGCCATGGACGAGCGCGACTCCGCGGATGACATGCCCCGCGGCGTGGTGGTCGACCCGCGCTTCGACTGGGCGGGCGACCGGCCCCCGGACATTCCGTGGGAGCGGACCCTCATCTACGAGACCCACGTGAAGGGATTCACGGCGCAGCACCCGGAGATCGCGCCGGAGCTGCGTGGAACGTACGCCGGGCTCGCCTCGCCGCATGCGCTCCAGCACCTCGCCCGGCTGGGGGTGACCGCCGTCGAGCTGCTCCCCGTGCACCACCACGTCACGAACCGCTTCCTCGCCGAGCGCGGCCTCGTGAACTACTGGGGCTACAACACCATTGGCTTCTTCGCGCCGGACACCCGCTACGCCGCGACCGGGGACCCGGTCCACGAGTTCCGGCTCATGGTCCGCGCGCTGCACGACGCGGGGATGGAGGTGATCCTCGACGTCGTCTACAACCACACCGGCGAGGGCAACCGGCTGGGCCCCACGCTCAGCTTCCGGGGGATCGACAACGCGGCCTACTACCGCCTGATGCCCGACGATCGCCGCTCCTACATGGACTACACCGGGACCGGCAACACCCTGGACGCGACCCACCCGCGGGTGCTGCAGCTGGTCATGGACAGCCTGCGCTACTGGATCACGGAGATGCACGTCGACGGCTTCCGCTTCGACCTCGCCTCGACGCTGGCGCGCGAGCTGCACGACGTCGATCGGCTGGGCAGCTTCTTCGACATCATCGGCCAGGACCCGGTCATCAGCCGCGTCAAGCTCATCGCCGAGCCGTGGGACCTTGGCGAGGGTGGCTACCAGGTGGGGAACTTCCCCGCCGGCTGGAGCGAGTGGAACGGGCGCTTCCGCGACACCGTCCGCCGGTTCTGGCGCGGGGTGGGCGGCCAGACCGCCGAGCTTGCCTTCCGCCTCTCCGGGTCGTCGGATCTCTATGCCGATGACGGCCGCCTCCCGCATGCCAGCATCAACTTCGTCACGGCGCACGACGGCTTCACCCTGCGCGACCTCGTCAGCTACGAGCACAAGCACAACGAGGCGAACGGCGAGGACAGCCGCGACGGCACCGACGACAACGTCAGCGAGAACTTCGGCATGGAGGGCGATACCAGCGACCCGGCCATCCTTGCCGCGCGGCTCCGGCAGATCCGCAACTTCCTGGTCACGCTCCTGGTCAGCCAGGGCGTACCCATGCTCCTGGGCGGCGACGAGATGGGACGCACCCAGCGCGGGAACAACAACGCCTACTGCCAGGACAACGACATCAGCTGGGTCGACTGGGAGCTCGATGCGCCGGCGCGCGAGCTGATCGACTTCACCGCGGCCATCGTCCGGCTGGTCGGGGAGCACCCGGTCCTGCGCCGTCGTCGCTTCTTCCAGGGACGCCGCATCCGTGGCTCGAGCGTGAAGGACCTCACCTGGTATGGACCCGACGGGCACGAGATGACCGACGAGCAGTGGGGAGCGTCCGGCCTGCACACCATTGGCCTGCGCCTGGCCGGGGACGCCATCGACGAGGTCGACGAGCGGGGACGCAGGGTCGTGGACGACACGATCCTGGTGGTCCTGAACGCCGACGAGCGGGCGGCGCGGTTCCGGCTTCCGAACCACGAGGGGCACGCCTGGCAGCTGGTGGTCGACACCGCGTCCGCGCGAGTGCCTCCCCAGGACCCTCCGCCCGTCCACGATGGCGGTGCCGTGCTCGAGGTGGGCGGCCGGTCCATGGTGGTGCTTCTCCAGCCACGGGTGTAGCTGGCATGGCCCCCACCGCGACGAAGGCGCGGCCGGCCCCGGTCCCGCGTGCCACGTACCGCGTCCAGCTCCACGCCGGATTCACCTTCGCCGATGCCGCAGCCCTGGTCGACTACCTCGACGCCCTTGGCGTGAGCCACGTGTACTGCTCGCCGATCCTCCAGGCCGTGCCCGGCAGCAGCCATGGCTACGACGTGGTTGACCACGCCCGGATCAGCGCCGAGCTGGGCGGTGCCGATGGCCTCGAGAGCCTGGTGACCAGGCTCCGCGAGCGGGGGATGGGCCTGGTGGTCGACGTGGTGCCCAACCACATGGCCATTGCCGGCACGGGCAACGCGTGGTGGTGGGACGTGCTCGAGCACGGGCACGCCAGCCGCTACGCGGCGTTCTTCGACGTGGACTGGGATCCACCGGAAAGCCGCCTGCGGAACGTGATCCTGCTCCCCGTGCTCCCCGACCACTACGGGCGCGTCCTGGAGACCGGGGGCCTGACTGTCGTCCGCGACGGCACCCACCTTGGCCTGGCGGTGGGCGATCGCGCGCTTCCCGCTCGATCCACGCTCGCTGGGGTCCCTGATCGCCGGGGCCGGCGCCAGGGCAGGGCTCCGACGAGCTGGCCTTCATCGGCCGCGCGCTCGGCGAGCTGCCGCCATCGTCCGCCTCCGATCCGGCCGAGATCGCCCGTCGCCAGGCGGATGCGGCCGTGCTCGGCGCGCGACTCGCCGTCGTGGCCGATACGCCCCGGGTGGCGCGTGCCCTCGACGCCGCCATCGCGCGGCTCAACGCGGACCCCGATGCCCTGGACCGTCTCCTCGAGGACCAGAACTACCGGCTCGCCTCCTGGCGGACGGCCTCGCGGGACCTGGGCTATCGGCGCTTCTTCGACATCGACTCGCTCATCGGCCTGCGCGTCGAGCGCCCCGAAGTGTTCGAGGCGACCCACGCCCTGGTCTGCGCGCTCGTCGACGCCGGGCAGATCGACGGACTGCGCGTGGACCACCCGGACGGGCTGCGCGACCCGACCGCGTACCTGGCCCGCCTTCGCGACCGCGCGCCGGCCGCCTGGATCGTGGCCGAGAAGATCCTGTCCGGGGACGAGCCGCTCCGGGAGGACTGGCCCATCGACGGGACCACCGGCTACCGGTTCGCCGACCGGGCCGCCGGGCTGCTGGTGGATCCCGCGGGAGAGGAGCCGCTGACCCGGCGCTACCACCGTTTCGTCCGCGATCACCGGTCCTGGGAGGAGATCGCCGGGGAGGCTCGTCGCGAGGCGCTCTCCGACGCGCTTGGGAGCGATCTGAACCGCCTGACCCACCTCTTCGTCGAGGTCTGCGAAGCAAACCGCCGCTACCGGGACTTCACCCGCCACGAGCTGCACACCGCCCTTCGCGAGGTGGCCGTAGGCCTGGAGGTGTACCGAACCTACCTTCGGATCAGCGATGGAGCCGATGACGCCCCCTCCGCGGCCGATCGCGCGGCGCTCGACGCAGCCGTCGCCGCCGCCCGGGCCGCGCGACCCGACCTCGAGCCCGACCTGTTCGGCTTCCTGCGCTCGATCCTGCTCCTCGAGGTCGGCGGCGAGCGCGCCACCGAGCTGGCGCTGCGGTTCCAGCAGCTGACGCCGGCGGCCATGGCCAAGGGGGTCGAGGACACTGCCTTCTACCGCTACCTGCGGTTCGTGGCCCGCAACGAGGTCGGATCGGACCCGGGGCGCCTTGCTGTCGCACCGGCCGAGGTGCACGCGGTGTTCGCCGCCGACGCCGCCAACTGGCCCCGGACGCAGCTGGCCACCTCCACCCATGACACCAAGCGCAGCGGCGACGTCCGCGCCCGGCTGGCGCTCCTCTCGGAGATTCCCACGGCCTGGGGTCGCGCGGTGAGCCGCCTGGCCTCGACGGCCGCTCTCCATCGGGCCGGAGCGGCGACCCCGGACCGGCGCGACGAGTACCTGTTCTTCCAGACGGTGGTGGGGGCCTGGCCCCTGGAGCCGGACCGGGCGGTCGCCTACGCGACGAAGGCCGCGCGGGAGTCGAAGCTTCGCACCTCGTGGACGGTGCCGGATGCCGGCTACGAGGCGGCCCTCGAGGGTTTCGTGCGTGGCTGCCTGGGCGATGCGGCGTTCCTCGCCGAGGTGGAGCGCTTCGCCGTTCCACTGGTCGAACCGGGACGGACGAACGCCCTGGCTCAGACCCTCCTCAAGGTCACTGCGCCGGGGGTCCCGGATCTCTACCAGGGCACGGAGCTGTGGGACCTGAGCCTCGTGGACCCCGACAACCGCCGGCCCGTCGACTACGCGCGGCGCCGCGACCTGCTGGCCTCCCTGGAGGCGGCAGATGCCGCATCGGTAATGGCCGGCTCCGACGCGGGGCTGCCGAAGCTGTGGCTCATCGCCCGGGCGCTGGACCTCCGTCGGAGGCGGCCCGAGGCGCTGGGCGCCGGCGCGTCCTACGACCCGTTGCCCGCGGCGGGGGGCCGGGCGGCCCACGTGTTCGCCTTCCTGAGCGGGTGACGCGGTCCTTGCCGTGCTCCCGCGCCTCGTCCTGCGCCTGGCCCGGACCGGCGGCTGGTCCTCCACCGTCCTGTCTCTGCCGCAGGGCCGCTGGCGGAACGTGCTCGACGATCGCGAGCACGACGGCCCGGCCATGGTGCGGCTGGCCCATCTGCTGGAGCGATTCCCGGTGGCGCTCCTGGAGCGCGTGCAATGAACGGCGAGGCCGTCTGGGCGCCGCGCGCGTCGCGCGTCGAGCTGGCAGCTGGCGGGCGCCGGGAGCCGATGGTGCCCGCCGCGGGGGGCTGGTGGCGGCGCGATTCGCCCCTGCCGGCGGGGACCGCCTATGGCTTTGTCCTCGACGGCGGCGAGCCGCTGCCGGACCCGCGCTCGCCGTGGCAGCCGGAGGGTGTCCACGGCCTCTCCCGCGCGGTCGACCACGCAGCGTTCGCGTGGACCGATGCCGGCTGGCAGCCGCCCCCACTCGAAACGGGAGTCATCTACGAGCTCCATGTCGGCACCTTCACCCCGGGCGGAACCTTCGAGTCGGCCATCGAGCGCCTGCCCGATCTCGTGGAGCTGGGCGTGACCCACCTGGAGCTCATGCCGGTCGCCGAGTTCAGCGGGACGCGGGGCTGGGGCTACGACGGCGTGGACCTGTTCGCGCCGCACCACGCCTACGGCGGCCCCATCGGTCTCAAGCGTCTGGTTGATGCGGCGCATCGGCAGGGTCTGGCGGTGCTGCTGGATGTCGTCTACAACCACCTCGGCCCGGAGGGCAACGTGCTCGCCGCGTACGGGCCGTATTTCACCGATCGGTATCGGACCCCCTGGGGCGCCGCCGTCAACTTCGACGACCGTGGGTCGCCGGAGGTGCGCCGCTTCGTGGTCGACAACGCGGTCATGTGGCTCCGCGACTATCACCTCGACGGCCTGCGCCTGGACGCCACCCACGCGATCATGGACCGCTCCGCGATCCACATCCTCGAGCAGCTGCAGCGCGCCGTGGACCGCCTGCAGCGGGCGCTCGGGCGCCGGCTGGTGCTGACCGCCGAGAGCGAGCTCGACGATCCCCGGCTGGTACGGTCGCCCGCCCGGGGCGGCTACGGGCTCGACGCCGCATGGGCCGATGACGTCCACCACGCGCTCCACGTCAGCCTGACCGGGGAGCGCAGCGGCTACTACGTAGACTTCGAGCCGATGCGCTCGCTGGCGACCGTGCTGCGCTCGCCGTACCGGTTCACCGGTGGGCTCTCCGCCTACCGCGATCGGCTCCACGGCCGGCCGCCGGGCCGCCTGCCGGGCTCGCGCTTCGTCGCGGCACTGCAGACCCACGACCAGGTGGGCAACCGGGCGCGGGGCGAGCGCCTGTCGGCACTGGTCAGCGTGGACCGGCTCCTGGTGGGTGCGGCGCTCCTGGTCGCCGCCCCGTATGTCCCGCTCCTCTTCGCCGGGGAGGAGTGGGGCGCGAGCACCCCGTTCGGGTACTTCACTGATCACGCCGATCCCGCGCTGGGCGAGGCCGTGCGCCATGGACGTCGCGCCGAGTTCGCCGCCTTCGGCTGGGATCCGTCAGAGGTGCCCGATCCGCAGGATGCGCAGACGTTCATGGCGAGCCGGCTGCGCTGGGACGAGCGGCAGCGCGGCGTGCACGCGCGGATCCTGGCGTGGTGGCGCGAGCTGCTCGCGCTGCGGCGTGCCAGGCCCTGCCTGACCGACGGCCGCCGGGACCGCGTCGAGGTCCGCGTGGAGCAGAACGGGACGGTGCTGCTGCGTCGCTCGCCGATCTTCGTGGCCGCCAACCTGGGTACCGATGCGGTCCGTCTGGAGCAGGGCGGGCGGGTGCTGCTCGCGTCGAGGGCTTCAGTCGGCCGGCGGGGCGTACACCTGGTCCTGCCACCCGACTCGGTGGCGATCCTGGAGGTCGGACCATGATCGACCCGCGGCAGGTCGTCCCGGAGCGCTACGTGGATGCGTTCGACCGCGAGAGGGCCGTGGATCCTGCAGCTCGCCTCGCCGTGCTGGCGGCCATGGGCCTCGAACCGGGTGGCCGCGCCCCGGAACGCAGCCGCGCCCCGGATCCGGGGCCGGTCACCATCGGCACGCCGGGGGCGGCACTCCCGTCGCCGGCCGAGCTGGTTCTCGAGGATGGCACCTCGCTGGGGGACTTGACCCGCCTGCCGCCGGACCTGCCCATGGGCTACCACCACCTCCTGCGCACCCGGCGCGACCAGCTGCTCCTGGTGCCGCCGCGCCGCCGCGCGCCGCTGGAGCCAGCCAGGGCCTGGGCCTGGTCCGCCCAGCTGCCGTCGACGCGCTCGGAGGAGAGCTGGGGGATCGGCGATCTCGGCGACCTGCGCCGCCTGGCCGCCTGGTCGCAGCGGACCGGGGCCCGCGCCCTGGTCGTCAGCCCGCTGGGAGCGCCCAATCCATCACCGGAGCCGGAGCCGAGCCCGTACTACCCCAGCACGCGACGCTTTCGCAACCCGCTCCTGGTGCGTATCGACGCCGTATCCGGTGCCTCGGACCCCGCGGTGAACATCGACGCGCTGGCCGCCGAGGCGCGGGCGCTCAATGCGTCACCGCTGATCGATCGCACGCGGGTGGCGTCGCTCAAGCTGCGCGCCCTGGAGCGCATCTGGGAGTCGGGTGCGGCCCGGCGCGCCGACACGGCCGGACCCCTGCGGGCGTTTCGCGAGCGGGGCGGCACCGCGCTGCACGGCTGGGCCGTCTTCGCCGCGCTGACCGAGGCGCGCGGAGCGGGGTGGCAACGCTGGCCGGAGGCGTACCGCTCACCCGCCTCGCCCGCGGTCTCGGCATTCGCCGCGGCGCATGCGGACCGGGTCGCGTTCCATGAATGGGTCCAGTGGCTGGCGGACGAGCAGCTGGGCGCTGCGGGCACGGCAGGCGTCGCGCTGGTGAATGACCTGCCGGTCGGCTTCGACCCGGGCGGGTTCGACGCCTGGGCCTGGCAGGAGCTCATCGCCGATGGCGCGCGCATCGGCGCGCCGCCGGACCGCTTCAACCCGAATGGCCAGGACTGGGGGCTACCGCCCTTCGTGCCCCACCGCCTCCGCGAGGCGCACCTGGCTCCGTTCATCGCGACCGTCCGAGCGGCGCTCGGCCACGCCGGCGGCCTGCGCATCGATCACGTCATGGGCCTCTTCCGCCTGTGGTGGATTCCCGCGTCCGGACCCGGCGGCGCGTACGTGCGCTATCCGGCGGACGAGCTGCTGGCCGTACTCGCCATCGAGAGCGGGCGCGCGAACGCGGTCGTCATCGGCGAGGACCTGGGCACGGTGGAGCGCGGCGTTCGCCGGACGCTGGCCCGCCACGGGATCCTCTCCACCCGCGTCGTCTACTTCGAGCGCCGGCCGCCGTCACGCTACCCGCGGGGCGCGTACGCCGCGGTGACGACCCACGACCTTCCCACGCTTGCGGGGGTATGGCACGGCACGGACCTCGACGACCAGCGGGCGGCCGGCGCCGAACCGGACCCGGCTGACCTCGACCGCCTGCGGCAGCGGGTGGCCCGCGCTGCGGGCGTGAGGGGTGACGCCCCGCTGGACGCGGCGGTCATCGGCGTCCACCGTGCGCTGGCCGCGTCGCCATCGGCGCTGGTGAGCGCGACGCTGGAGGATGCGCTCCGGGTGGAGCGACGGCCGAACCTGCCGGGCACCACCGGCGCCCAACGTCCGAACTGGTCCCTGGCCCTCCCCGCGACCCTGGATGCCATCGAACGCGATCCGTTCGTGGGTCGACTGGCGGCAGCGCTGCGCCGTCCCTAGCCGCGGGTACCCAACGGCCCCGCGGGCACCCCCGGTTCAGCGCTGGGGGCGCAGGATCACGGTGGACAGCGGGGGAAGGGTCAGCGCCACGGACGCCGGCTGTCCGTGCCAGCTCACCTCCTCGGCGAAGAGGCCGCCCAGGTTGCCCACGTTCGAGCCGCCGTAATGCTCAGAGTCGGTGTTGAGCACCTCCACCCAGGTGCCGCCGCGGGGCAGCCCAAGCCGGTAGTCGAAGCGCGGGACGGGGGTGAGGTTCTGGACCACGGCCACCACCGCGTCACCCGAGCGACGCAGCCAGCTGAAGACCGATGCCTCGACGTCGCCGGCGTCGATCCAGGCGAACGTGTCCGGCTCGGGATCCGATCCCCACAGCGCGGGCTCCTGCTGGTAGAGCCGGCCCAGGTCGGCCAGGAAGCGGGCGAATCCGGCCCGCATCGGCTCGTCGGCGGTCTGCCAGGGGAGTGCGGCGTCGTGGCTCCACTCCGTCCAGGGCGCCAGCTCGGTCCCCATGAACAGGAGCTTCTTCCCGGGCTGGGCGTACTGGTTGGCGATGAGGCAGCGCAGGTTGGCGAATCGCTGCCACTCGTCGCCGGGCATCTTGCCCAGCAGGGAGCCCTTGCCGTGGACCACCTCGTCGTGGCTGAGGGGGAGGACGAAGTGCTCCGTGTGCATGTACAGCGCCCGGAAGGTGAGGCGGTCGTGGTGGAAGCGGCGATGGATGGGGTCGTGCTCGAAGTACTCGAGAGTGTCGTGCATCCAGCCCATGTCCCACTTGAAGCCAAAGCCCAGGCCGCCCAGGTAGGTCGGCCGGGAGACGCCCGGGAAGGCGGTGGACTCCTCGGCGATGGTGACGATCCCCGGGAAGCCGCGGTAGGCGCGCTCATTCATCTCCCGAAGGAAGGCCATGGCCTCCAGGTTCTCGTTCCCGCCGTACTGGTTCGGCGTCCACTCGCCGGCCTTGCGGCTGTAGTCGAGGTAGAGCATGGAGGCCACCGCATCCACCCGCAGCCCGTCGATGTGGTAGCGATCGAACCAGAACAGGGCGTTGGCGACCAGGAAGTTGCGGACCTCGGGGCGCCCGTAGTCGAAGATGAGCGTCCCCCAGTCCGGGTGGGTGCCGCGTCGCGGGTCGGCATGCTCGTAGAGGGCCGTCCCGTCGAAGCGACGCAGGGCAAAGTCGTCGGCGGGGAAATGCGCCGGCACCCAGTCGAGGATGACCCCGATCCCGGCGCCATGGAGGATGTCGACCATGGCAGCGAAGTCGTCCGGCGAGCCGAAGCGCGCCGTGGGCGCGTAGTAGCCGGTGACCTGGTAGCCCCACGAGCCGTCGAACGGGTGCTCGGCGATGGGCAGCAGCTCAACGTGGGTGAAACCAAAGCGCCGGCAGTGCTCCGCGAGCTTCTCGGCGGCCTGCCGGTACCCCAGCCAGGAGCCGTCCTCGTTGCGCATCCACGATCCCAGGTGGACCTCGTAGACCGACATGGGTGAGCGGTACGGGTCGCGGGCGGCGCGGTCCGCCATCCAGACGCCATCGGTCCAGTCGAAGGTCGTGGGATCCCAGACCCGCGAGGCGGTCTCGGGGCGGACCTGCATGGCGAAGCTCAGCGGATCGGCCTTGAGCTTCAGGCTGCCGTCTCCGCCCATGATCTCGTACTTGTAGAGCTCGCCGGCGCCGATGCCCGGGACGAAGATCTCCCAGACCCCCGAGCTGCCCATAGAGCGCATGGGGAAGAGGCGGCCGTCCCAGCGGTCGAAGTCGCCCACCACGCGGACGCTCCTGGCGTTGGGAGCCCACACGGCGAAGGCCACGCCGGCGGTCCCGTCCATCTCGCGCGGGTGTGCGCCAAGGACGTCGTAGAGGCGCTCGTGGCTCCCCTCGCCAATGAGGTGCAGGTCGAGCTCGCCAATGGTCGGCAGGAAGCGGTACGGATCGTCGCGCTCCCAGTCGTTGCCGTCGGCGAACGCGAAGCGCAGCCGGTAGCTGAGCGGCGGGCTCACGTCGGGCACTGCGGCGGCCCACAGGCCGCTCCCCAGCGCTGTCATTGGGATGGGCGACACGTCGGGCAGGAGGAGCGAGACGGCCGAGGCATCCGGATGGAAGGCCCGCACGACCGTCCCGCCGGTCACCCCGTGCGCTCCCAGGACACCGTGTGGGTCGTGAAGCTCTCCTCGACCCAGACGCTCGACATCGGCCTCCGATGGCGCGAGAAGCTCGCGGAGCTCGCGCCCGATGCCGCCGCCCAGATTCGTCGTCTGGCGTGGCATGGCCCTACCTTACCCCGAGATACCGCAGACGCGCACCTTCCGGCACTGCCCTCGCGCAGCCGGGGCTGTTTGCCGCGGGACCATCAGGCTCAGCCCGGCCGAAGGCCCACCAGCCATCCGGCCCATTCTCGACCAGAGCTGAGCTGCCAGGTGCGACTGCCGCTGGCCCCCGCGATGCTGAGCAGCTCGTCGTCCAGTTGCTGGCGCTTGCCGTCGAGGTCCCAGGCAGTGCGCATCCCGGCCGGGCTGCTGATCTGCAGGGTCGCCTTGGAGGAGTTGACCGCCAGGCAGCCGACCAGCAGCACCCCCGCCCTGCCGGCGGTGATGCCCGGCAGCGTGGCGCTGGTGGCCTGGGCCCCGCTGGCCGTGCTGGCGGCGGCATCCAGGGGCTGGATGGCGTTCACACCGGTGTAGCGTGCGATGCCACCGGAGCTTGCCACCGAGCTGCTCAGCGTCCAGCGGTAGCTGGACGGTTCGCTGCCGCCAGCGACGTGGTAGTAGCCGAAGAGGTGCGGATTGGAGATAGCAGTCACCGCTGCGATCGGCTGCCAGCCGGCCGGCACCCCGCTGCCCGGGATGCTGCCGCCGTTCAGGGCCAGGCAGCTGACCAGGACGTCACCGGCGGTTACACCGACCGGGGCAGGGACCGTCAGGGTGCTGCTGGCGGTGCCATTGACGGTTGTGCTGACCGACGCACGGGCGATGGCGCCCGACGGCGGCGGTTCTGGGGCGACCGTCCAGCCCTGCATGGCCGGGGTGGGATCGGTCACGCCAGCCGCAGTGGCCCGGACCGCGAAGGTGTGGTCACCCTCGGCTAGCCCGCTGTAGGTCGTCGGCGAGATGCATCCGGCGTAGGCGCCCCCGTCCAGGCTGCACGCGAAGGTGGAGCCGACGATCGAGGCGCTGAAGCTAAAGCTCGCAGTGGTGCTGCTCACCGTGCCCGAGGGTCCGGCGGTGATCGCCGTCTCCGGAGCCTCCGGGGGCTGCGGCGCTGAGCCGTTGGCTCGAAGGGCGACAAGCCACCCACCCCATTCGCGGGCCTTGCCAAGGGCCCAGGTCCTGTCGCCCGTGGCGCCGGCCGCTGACAGCGGCTGGTCGGCAAGCTGCTGGCGCTTGCCTCCCAGATCCCAGGCTGTCGTCATCCCCGACGGCGCAGTGATTGATACGTTGCCGGAGCTGGTGTTGGCACCGAGACAGCCGACGAGCATGTCGCCCGCCGAGGCGGTAGTGACGCCGGGCACGGTGGCCGCGAGAGCCGCGCCCCCGCTGGCGGTCGAGACGCTGCCGTCGACTGGCTGCGTGAGACTCACACCGGAATAGCGCGCGATCCCGCCCGAGCTGGCGACTGAGGCGCTCAGCATCCAACTGTAGCTGGATGGCTCGCTCGCGCCGGCGACGTGGTAGTAGCCGAAGAGGTGCGGGTTGGAAACGGTGGTCACCGAGGCGAGCGAGATCCAGCCGGCTGGCGTTCCACCGCTGGCCACCTCACGCCCGTTGGTGACCAGGCAGCTGACCAGGACGTCGCCAGCGCTCACGCCGCTCGGCCGAGGGACGGTGATGACGCTGCTCGCCGCCGAGTTCACCACGGTGGAGACCGACTGTCGGGTGATCGGCTGTGATGGCGGGGTGCCTGAGGAGGTCGTGAAGCTCCAGCTGACGGGGCTGGACATCGGGTTGTTCGCGAGGTCCCTCACGCCGCTCGGGCCGCCAGCCAGCGAGGCGACGTAGCCGGTGCCGGTGCCGAGACCGGACGTCGGGACCAGGGTAGCGGTCCGCGTCGGGTCGTTGTAGCTGACGGATGCCGGCACGGCCATCCCGTCCCCGCTGCGGCGCAGCGTGAAGCTGGTGCCCGTGATGCTGCCCGCCGCCATCGGCTCCGAGAAGGTGGCACTGATGGTGGTGGCCGTGGACACCTCGCTCGCGCCGGCGACGGGGTGGGTCGCGCTCACGTTCGGCGGGGTGACGTCCACGGTCCATGTCGCCGAGGCGGCCGGACCCGTCGTGTCCGAGGAGTCGGTGGCGCGTACGGCGAAGGTGTGGCCGCCCTCGCTGAGCCCGCTGTAGGTCCGGGGCGAGGTGCATGCACTGAAGGGCGCACTGTCCAGCGAGCACTCGAATGTCGCGCCCGCGCCGGTCGAGGTGAAGGCGAAGCTTGCAGTGGTGCTGTTGACGGTGCCGGCAGGGCCGGATGAGATCGTGGTGATGGGGTCGCCGCTGCCCGCAGCGCCGATCAGCCGGGGGTCCCACCCGGTGTCGATGATCAGATGGGTGGAAAACGCTCGGGCGATGGCCCCCCACGGCACGAGCTTGTGGTTCTGGTTGCCCGTGTCATTCGATGTGTCCTGGCTGACGAACAACCCATCGGGGAAGGATGGGCCGAGGTTGACGTTGGTGGCATCGATGCCGTCCATGCCGGTGACCTTGTCGATGCCGTTCCCCGCGACGATCTCGAAGGCTCCAATCCAGGCGTTCGTCTGCCGGTCGAGCACGTGGAAGCTGTTCCCACCCTGGCTGATCGCGAGGAGGTACCCGGTACCGTTCTGCCCGTAGTACATCGTCAAGCCCTTGACGTCCTGCTGGATGGGCCCGCCGTTCTCCGTCGTCTTCAGAATCCAGGTCCCGGCGGTGCCGCCGCTCGGTTCGGCGTCATAGCGCCAGATCCCGCCGACGTCCTCTTCGGCGACATACACCCGCGCGAGCTGATCATCGGCCACCAGTCCCTCGGTTGGGTTCGGGAGCGTGAACTGCCGGACCAGTCGCCCAGTCACTGTCCCGCTCGATCCGCTCAGCTCGTATTGATCCGTGTTGCCGACATCGGTCACGAAGGCGAAGTACTTGCCGGAGATCGGCGAGTGGTAGAAGGCGAAGCCCCGCGGTGTCTTGATGGCGGAGGAGACGGGGACGCTCCCGATCTTGACCAGGGTACGGTCGGGGACGTTGACCCGGTAGAAGTCCATCTCGCGCAGAACCCGGTTTGTGGCTCCCACGATCGAGACGGACTGGCCGCCGAGCGGGAAGTTGTAGCGCACGTCGACGTTGTTGAGGCGACCGTCCTGGTAGAAATGGAGCTCGTGGCCGGACAGGTCGTAGACGTTCAGGCCGCCCGTCGTCGACTTGTCCGTCCCGATGACCAGGCTGAGGCTCGGATCAGTCGGGTGGATCCAGATCGCCGAATCGTCAGCTGCGTCACCACTGCTGTGAACGGAATCGGTCTCGGCAGTCGCCATGACCTGCACCAGGTCCGTCGCTCGGGCGACCAGTGCGGACATGGGCGAGCTGGCGAGTGCAATGGCGATCAGCAGGACCGTGATGCACGACGAGACATGAACCCATGATGCCGCGCCGCTTTCACGGCGCAGCGGGGCACCCCAGGGCACGATGACGCCTCCCTCTCCTCGCTCCCCCGGGCGCAGCAGCCCGGTCGTTGCAGCGTAGAGACGAGCAGGTGGCGCCGTCGACGACCAGAGCCGTTGTTCCCCTTGCGTCGTGACACCGACGCTGGGGCCCGTCCCTAGCTCGCGCGCTCGCGGACCACCCGGGCCAGGTCGAGGCGACGAACGGCACGCAGCGCGGGCCACTGGCTGAGCGCCGCCGCAACGAGGATGCCCAGCGCCGTCCCCACGAAGGTCAGCGGCCGGACGGCCAGGTCGAAGGAGAACAGGTCGCTGTTGAACGACGCCATGAACTCCGCGGCCGCGAGGTAGCCCAGGATCAGCCCGGGGATGATCCCGGCCAGGGTCAGCAGCAGGTTCTCGCCGCTCACGATCCGTCCCAGCGCCCCAATGGGCATGCCCATGGCCCGCATGGTGGCCAGCTCCGTTCCGCGCTCCGCCACGTTCGAGCCGATGGTGACGAAGAGGATGGCGAAGGCCATGACCGCGCCGAAGGCGAGCATGACGCCCACGAACGCGTAGAACAGGCCCATGAACTTGTCGAAGATCCTGGCGATGACCTGCGAGTCGGAGACGGCGAGCACGCCGGGCACGGCCTCCAGCCGGCCGATCACCGCATCCGACGCCGCGCCGGTGTCGTACCGGACCTGCACCGAGGTCGTGGCCCCGGTCACGGTGTCAGCGCCGAACAGCGCGTCGAGGTGAGGCAGCGAGGCGTAGGCAAGCGTGCCCAGCGGCTCGGTGACGAAGCCGGCCACGCGGTCGGTCACGCTGGCCCCGGTGGAGGTGAGCGTCACGGTGACGGTGTCGCCGGCGTTCACCTTGAGCTGGTCCTTCAGGGCGGACCCGATGAGGAGACCGTCTGACGGAAGGTCGATCGCGTCGCCCGATGGTGACCGGAACCCGTGCATGGTCGTCTTTGGCTCGAAGCCGTTCAGGGTGGTCACGTAGCTGTGGCCGGCGCTGGCCACCACCACGGGGAGGTGGGCCACCGGTTCCGCGGCCGCCACGCCGTCCACGCCGGCGATCGCCGCCAGGCTGCTGTCGCTCGCCGGGGCGGCGAGGACGATCTCCGCGTTCTGGCGGTCGATCTGCCCGAACTGCCGGTTCACGATGACCTGCATGGTGTCGATCATTCCCCACGAGACGAGGACCAGGATCGCCGCCAGCGCCACGCCGACCATGGTCGAGAGGCTCCTGACCCGGTTCCGCCCGATGCCGCGGAGCACCATCTTCCAGCGGGCCGGCAGCCGGCGCAGGGGAGGCAGCAGGTGCTCGAAGATCGACGAGCCTCCGCTGCCGACGGGAACGGAGCCACGCATCGCCTCGGCAGGGCTGATGCGCGAGGCTCGCAACGCAGGTGCGAGGGCCGACAGCGCGCCTGCCCCGAGGGCAAAGGCGAGGGCCAGCACCAGGGTCAGCGGCCGCAGGTCGACCACGCGGACCGCGGCGGGCAGGCCGATGACGCCGGTGTAGAGGTCGGTGACGACGCCTCCGAGGGCGATGCCCGCCACCGCGCCGGGAATGCCGCCCGCCGCACCGGTCACCAGCCCGAACCCGAGGAGGTGCCGCAGGATGGTCCGCCGCCGGTAGCCCGAGGCCACGAGGAGGCCGATCTGGGCCCGCTGCTGGAGCACCAGCCGGTTGAGCAGGACGTACGTCGCCAGCCCGGCCGCCCCCAGGAAGAGGAGCGGGAACAGGAGCGAGAGCTCGCCGAAGCCGCTGATGTCCTCGTGGAGCGCGGCATTCGAGGGTTGCTGGTCGCGGGTCTGGGTCGCGAGGCCGGCGCCGGCGGCAATGGTGTCGAGGCGACCGTCAAGGGTGGCGCGATCCGCGGTGGGGGCGTACCGCACCAGGAGCTGGGAGGTGGCCTGGCCGGCCGGCAGCGCGTCGAGCATCGAGCCCGGGACGAAGACCACGCCGAACTGGTCGGGGGGCACCAGGATTTCCTGGCGGCTGCGTGCCGTCCAGAGGTATTCCGGCGAAGCGACGATGCCGCGCACGGTGACGGTCGTCCAGTCGCCGCCGACGTTCATGTCCACGGTGTCGCCAACGTGCAGGCCGAAGGCGTCGGTCAGGTGATGATCGGCCAGGACCCCGTTCGGATCCGTGGGATCGAGGGGCTTGCCCTGCAGGACGATCACGTCGTCGACGGAGGGGCTGCCGCTCGAGGGCATGCCCACCGCCCGTCCCAGCAGGGTCGAGGAGCCGATGCGCAGCGGCAGGTCGGCCACCTGGCGTGCCTCGGTCTGCGCCACACCATCGAGCGCGGCAACCTGGCCGCGAAGGTCCCCGGCGCCAGCGCCGGCGAGCTGCATGTCCGCGAAGTGCGTCTCGACGAACATGCGGTCGTAGCTCGCGGTGAGGTTCTGGTAGGCGTCGTAGCTGGCAGCGAAGAGGGCCACGCCCAGGAAGATGGTGACGGCCACCGCGGCGAGCTGACCGCGGCGGGCGGCGAGGTCGCGAAGGAGCTTGCGATCGAGGGTGCTCACCACTCCAGCTCCCGCGCCTCGAGGGGTGAGGCGTTGCGCTCGTCCCCGGTGAGCTCGCCGGAGCCCACGTGGATCACCCGGTCGGCGATGGCGGCAATGGCGGAGTTGTGGGTCACCAGAAGGACCGTGATGCCCTCGCGTCGTCCGAGCTCGCGGATCACGCCCAGGACCTGGCGGCCGGTCTCCAGGTCAAGCGATCCGGTGGGCTCGTCGCACAGCAGCAGCGGCGGGCGCTTGACGAGCGCCCGCGCGATGGCCACGCGCTGCTGCTGGCCACCGGAAAGGGAGGCCGGGAAGCGGCTGTCGCGATCCCCCAGCCCCACGGCGTCCAGCGCGGCCCGGGCGTCGTCGGCGCTGCGGCCGGCCAGCTCGCCCACGAGCTGCACGTTTTCCAGCGCCGTCAGGGTCGGGACCAGGTTGAAGAACTGGAACACGAACCCGACGGTGGTGCGGCGGTACTCCGTCAGGTCGCCGTTTCCCTCGGCGGTGACCTCGTGGCCGGCCACGGTCACGCGCCCCCTGGTCGCGGGCTCGATCCCGCCGATCACGTTGAGCAGCGTCGTCTTGCCCGAACCCGACGGGCCCAGGATCACGACGAACTGCCCCGGGTCCACGGACAGGTCGATGCCCCGCAGGGCGTCGACGGCCACGTCGCCGGTGCCGTAGATCTTCCAGACGCCGTCCAGGCCGATGAGCGGCATCGGCTCGGTCATTGGTTTCCTCCGTTTCGTATCAGCGTGGTCAACGCGGCCGCAGCGGCCGCCAGGTCGAGCGCCGGGTCCACCGCGCGGTGGTAGAGAAGCCCGTCGAGCATCGCGGTGAGCAGCACCGCCGTGCCCTGAATGCGTGCCTCGTCGCGCTGTCTGGGTGGCGTCGCCTCGCGGAGTCCGTCCGCGATGACGCCGCGGAACTCGACGAGTGCCTCGCGCATCCATTCGCCGAGCTGCGGGTCGCGCAGGGCCAGGGAGAGGGTCTCCGCACCCACGCGCAGCAGGTGCTGGTCCCCCAGCGCGTCCAGCGAGGCCACCACGGCGGCCAGGCCGTCGTTGATGGTCTCGGCGGAGGTGAGCGCGGTCATGGGTCCGGTGAACATCCCCGCGAAGGCGGTGACGACGGCGGCCCGCAGCAGCGCGTCCTTGGAGCCGAAGTGGTAGTGGATGACCCCCTGCGTCACGCCGGCGCGACGGGCGACCATGCGAGTCGTCACGCCGGCCCAGCCCACCTCGCCGATGAGCGCGACGGTGGCCTCGACGATGGCCTGTCGGGTGGTGTCGCCACGCGGGGAGCCGGGATGCTCTCCCGCATGATCTGGTCGGTCGACCGAATTGGTCATGCGACTAGTATACGGGAGGCAACCATGCCCGCGCAAGCCGGAATCCGGAGGCCGGACCCGCGCGCGGCGGGACGTGCTAGGGTTTGGCGCGCCGCCGGATTGCCCAACCCATCCGGATCGGGCATCCTTCTCGGGCACCGCCGCCGCCGCCTCATGCGGGCGCGCGATCATCGCGAACACTTCCCGGAGGCACCTTGGGCATCTTCGACGGCCTGCTCGGACTGCTCTCCCACGACGTGGGGATCGACCTCGGCACAGCCAACACCCTGGTCACGGTCCGCCATCGGGGGATCGTGATCAGCGAGCCGTCGGTGGTGGCCATGGACACGCGCACCAAGCGCGTGCTTGCCATCGGCGCGGAGGCGAAACGGATGGTGGGCAGGACCCCCGCCAACATCGTCGCCATCCGACCCCTGCGCGACGGGGTGATCAGCGACTTCGACGTGACCGAGCAGATGATTCGCTACTTCATCCAGAAGGTGCACGACCGCTACGCCCGCATCCCGCGGCCACGGGTCCTGGTGGGAATCCCGTCCGGCGTCACCGAGGTCGAGAAGCGCGCCGTCCGGGACGCGACCATCAACGCCGGCGCCCGCTGGGCGCGGCTGATCGAGGAGCCGATGGCGGCTGCCATCGGTGCCGGGCTGCCGGTCTCCGAGCCGTCGGGGAGCCTCATCGTCGACATCGGTGGCGGCACCACCGAGGTGGCGGTCGTCTCGCTGGGCGGGATCGTGGTCGCGCAGTCGATCCGCATCGGCGGCGATGAGATGGATGCCGACATCGTCAGCTTCGCCCGTCGTGAGTACAACCTGCTCATGGGCGAGCGCACCGCCGAGGAGATCAAGATCGCGGTCGGATCCGCCTACCCGGTCGGCAACGAGCGGACCGTGACCTTCCGCGGCCGGGACCTGCTGACCGGCCTGCCGCGCAGCATCGAGGTGGGCGGCGACCAGATCCGCGAGGCGCTGGAGCCGTCGGTGGCGCAGATCATCGAGGCGATCAAGGAGACCATCGAGGAGACGCCGCCGGAGCTCGTCGCCGACATCATGGACCAGGGCATCGTCCTGGCCGGTGGGGGAGCGCTGCTGGCCGGCCTCGACAAGCGCGTCGCGGAGGCGACCCAGATGCCAGTCCACATCGCCGACGACCCCCTGACCTGCGTCGTGCGCGGGACGGCACGGGTTCTCGAGGACCTCGACACGCTCGAGCGGGTGCTGGTCACCGAGCAGCTCACCCGCGCGCCGCGCTAGCTGCCGGAGCGGCCCGTCCCGTGCTCGGCTCGCCGATCCGGCGCTCGCACCCGGGCATCTGGTTCGCGGGCGTTCACCATCGCCTCGCTCCTCATGCTGCTCGCCTCCCAGACCGGACCAGCCATGACCCTCCAGCAGGCGAGCGCCCGGGCGCTCGAGCCGGTTCGAGCGGCGGTGGCGGGTATCGGCCAGGGCGTGGCGGGCCTGGTGGGCACCATCGGCGAGATCGACCGGCTGCGGACCCAGAACGACCAGCTGCGCAGCGAGGTGACGCGAGCCCAGCAGCGCATCGCGGAGCTCCAGGAGGCAGCGGCGGAGAACACGTCGCTTCGGGGGTTGCTGGGGCTCACCAAGACGCTGGTCAACATGGACCTCCTGCCGGTCCGCGTCATCGCCCGCGACCCATCGAACTTCACCTGGGAGGTGGGGATCGATGCAGGGAGCCGTGACGGGGTGGCCGACGGGATGCCGGTCGTGGGGGCGGCGACCGGTGGCGGCGCCCTGGTCGGGACGATCGTGCCGGGCAGCGTCCAGCCGGACAGCTCGCGGGTCCGCTTCATCGTCGACACGCGGTCCAGCGTCGTGGCGCTCGACCAGGCCAGCCGCGCGCTGGGCGAGGTCCAGGGCCAGCTCGGCGGTCAGCTCGTCTTCGTCAAGGTCCCCGTCACCGAGCGGCTCGCCCCCGGAGATACCGTCGTCACGGCCGGTCTGACCCTGGGGACCGGCCTCGCCAGCCCGTATCCCAAGGGCCTCCTCATCGGCACCGTGCAGGCCGTCGAGCCCGATCCCAACGCGCTCACCCAGACGGCGTTCGTGCGTCCCGCGCTCGATCCGCAACAGGTGGAGCGGCTGCTGGTTGTGACCTCCTTCTCGCAGGACTGACCCGGGACGGACCGCCGGCCGCCCTGCGGCAGGGTGATGGCACCCGAGTACCGCTGGTCGTGGCTCCATCGGGTCGGTCCAATCTGGACCATCGCGCCATGGTCTGGGGACGGTTGCGCGGGTAGGGTCGAGTTCGGCAGCGTCAGGGGCGAAGGGCGGACTGCCACCGCAGGAACCGACCCCTCGAGGACAGACCATTGCGCGACCGGATCCGGGCCACACTCATCGCCATCCTCTCCACCATCGGGCTGCTCGTCGCAGCCATGCCGGCGCACGCGGTCGTCGCCGCGCCCAAGGTGGTGATCATCGTGGGCCCCACCGGGAGCATCACTGACAGCTATCGAAGCCAGGCCGATGACACCGCCACGGCGGCAGCGGCGGCCGGCGCCGACGTCGTGAAGGTGTACTCGCCGAACGCCACCTGGGCGAACGTCAAGGCTGCCGTCGACGGGGCGAACATCATCGTGTACTTCGGCCACGGCAATGGCTACCCGAATCCCTACTCCGGGACCTTCCTGGCGGATCGTGTGGACGGCTGGGGCCTGAACCGCACGACCTCGGGCGGAGACACCGACAACTGGTCGACCACCATGGTCTACTGCGGCGAGAAGGCGCTGCTGGGCACGCTGACCTCCTCGGATGGATCCGTCCAACGAACCTACTGCTCCGGCGGACCCATCACCCCGGCCCCGGGCTTCGTGATGATCTACTCGGACGCCTGCTACGCCCCGGGCGCCTCCGAGCCGCAGGATCCGCCGGCGTCGGCGTCGCTGGCGCTGCAGCACGCGGCACTACTACTCGCGCCCGATGCTGTCCGGGCTGGGCGCGAGCGGGTACTTCGCCACGGACCGGGGCGCTTCGCCGCTGGTGAGCGCGTTGCTCTCCAATCCGGACGCAGCCTACGGGGAGATCTACAACGAGAACATGCCCTTCGGGATGTACGTGACCAACCAGTCGCATCCGCTCGTATCCGGCGATCGCGTGTACCTCGGCCGGCGTTCGACGAACCCGTACTACACATACGCATTCGCCGGCGATCCGTTCGGCTCTCTCAGCCTGTTCGGCTCTACCGCCGACGTGACCCCGCCCACTCTGACCGCGGCGAGCCCCTACGGCAGCGGGGTGGCCACCAGCGCCACCGTCAACCTCGCCTTCAGCGAGCCGGTGGCCAACGTCAGCCAGGCGACCGTGCGCCTCACCGACATCACCGCCGGGACCGCAGTAGCGGCCTCGGTCAGCTATGACCCGGCGACCCGCAGCGCCGTGCTGACCCCGACCGACCCTCTGGCCCCCGGCCACACCTTCGCGGTGGACGTCAGCTCCTGGATCGCCGACCTGGCCGACAACCGGATGGCCGCTCGCAGCTGGACCTTCGTGACCGCGGGCTCTACCGCCGACGTGACCCCGCCCACTCTGACCGCGGCGAGCCCCTACGGCAGCGGGGTGGCCACCAGCGCCACCGTCAACCTCGCCTTCAGCGAGCCGGTGGCCAACGTCAGCCAGGCGACCGTGCGCCTCACCGACATCACCGCCGGGACCGCAGTAGCGGCCTCGGTCAGCTATGACCCGGCGACCCGCAGCGCCGTGCTGACCCCGACCGACCCTCTGGCCCCCGGCCACACCTTCGCGGTGGACGTCAGCTCCTGGATCGCCGACCTGGCCGACAACCGGATGGCCGCTCGCAGCTGGACCTTCGTGACCGCGAGCTCTACCGCCGACGTGACCCCGCCCACTCTGACCGCGGCGAGCCCCTACGGCAGCGGGGTGGCCACCAGCGCCACCGTCGACCTCGCCTTCAGCGAGCCGGTGGCCAACGTCAGCCAGGCGACCGTGCGCCTCACCGACATCACCGCCGGGACCGCAGTAGCGGCCTCGGTCAGCTATGACCCGGCGACCCGCAGCGCCGTGCTGACCCCGACCGACCCTCTGGCCCCCGGCCACACCTTCGCGGTGGACGTCAGCTCCTGGATCGCCGACCTGGCCGACAACCGGATGGCCGCTCGCAGCTGGACCTTCGTGACCGCGAGCGCATGGTGACGACTATCGTGACCGGTCTGGCACGGTAAAGGGGAGATAGGTACTATTCCGCGCCGCGTGTTTCGGGCCTACGGTGACGACCACGGGCGGCAAATGGGCATGGTCGGCCGAAGCGAGGGAGCTCACCGAATGCGGCGCGCAATGCGGTTCCTGCTGGTTCTCACGATCGTCGCTGGGCTGATGGTCGGCCAGCCGCGTCCGACGGCCGCCGCCGATCCCGGATCCGGACAGCCCTCAATTGTGGTGCCGCCGCGCGACCCCGATGGCCCAGTGCACCTCCCCAACGGCAAGATCCTCTCGGTGGCGCCGGCTGGAGCCTTCCGGCCGTCCGAGATGGCGGAAGCGCTGGCGGCGCATGCGAGTGATCTCGTTCCATTCCAGCCCGGCGCGCAGCCGCGTGCCATGGGTGCCGCGACCGCCGCCACCGCCGCCACCGCCGCGACCACCTCCACTTCCGCGTCGACCCCAGACACGACCTCATTTATTGGACTTGCCCCCATCGGAGGTACCGCTGCCACAACCGCACTCGCATCAAGTCTGCCAAATGGCCTGCGCAAGGAGATCCTTGGATTCCTCCCGTACTGGGAGCTGAGTGCCGCAAGCCTCCAGTGGATGCGCTACGACCGAGTGTCGACGATCGCGTACTTCGGCGTGGCGGCCCGCTCGAACGGAAGTTTGGCCACGACGAGCGGTGGGGTGACGACAACCACATGGGCGGGCTGGAATTCGAGCGCGATGACCACCGTCATCAACGCGGCTCACGCGCGCGGCGACCGGGTCGTGCTGACCATCACCATGATGGCCTGGGACAGCACGTCAGCCAGCGCCCAGGCGACACTCCTCGGCAGCGCCCCGTACCGGCAGGCGCTCATCGACAACATCATCTCCACCGTTCGGGCGCGAAATGCGGACGGGGTGAACCTCGACTTCGAGCCGCTCTCCACGACCTTGCGCAGCCAGTACACGTCCTTCGTGCGCCAGCTGAAGGCGGCGCTCATGTCCGCTTCCGTCGGCTCGTACCTAACGGTCTGCACCATGGCCGGGGCGGCCACATGGGCCACTGGCTATGACATTGCGGGCCTGACTGCATCGGGCGCGGCCGACGCTCTCTTCGTGATGGGCTACGACTACAGCGGCAGCTGGTCGTCACGCGCGGGCGGCATTGCGCCCATGTCGAGCTCTTACATGCTCGACGTGAACGAATCGGTCAACGACTACCTGTCGCTGACGTCGGGCTCGAAGTTGATCTGGGGCGTGCCCTACTACGGCGAGGTCTGGCAGACGACGACCAACTCCGTGAACGCGCCAACGGTGTCGGGCGGGTATTTCGGCTCCTTCTACTACACGAATATGAAGGCCAAGGCAGCGACCTATGGGCGGAAGTGGGACTCGCTCGGCCAGGTGCCTTGGTTCGCATATCAGTCCAGCGGGAACTGGTACGAGGGCTACTACGACGACATCCAGTCCCTGGCCGCGAAGTACGACATGATCAACCAGCGCGGGCTCGCGGGCGTGGGCATCTGGCACCTCCAGATGGATCAAGGAACTCCGGAGCTCTGGGACCTGCTGGCAAACCGTTTCCAGACCGACAAGATTCCTCCAACTGGCGGAATTGAGGTTCTGCCTCCAATCACGGACGCCTATGCGTGCCGGGTCCGATGGAATGCGACCGACGTCGGCAGCGGCGTCGCGAGCTACAACGTGCAGGTCCGCGACCGTTCCACTGCGACCTGGGGCTATTGGCTTATCAACACGCCTGCCACGTCGGCGACCTTCATGGGTATTTCTGGACATGCCTACGAGTTCCGCGTCTCAGCCCGCGATGCCCTGGGAAACAGCCAGCCCTGGATCCCCGCCTCTGCTGATCCGGGCTCGGCGCTCGAGGTTGGCGGGTTTGCGGATGTCAGTGTCACCAACCTGAACGTCCGAGCGGGTGCAGGAACAGGCTTCTCCGCGATCGCGCAGCTGGTGTCGGGGGACCTGGTCGCCATACTGGCCGGTCCGGTGCCTGTCTCCGGTTATGACTGGTACCAAGTTCAGTTTGGATTCACTGAGTGGCCGAGTGCTGCCTATCCGCGGACGGGCTGGGTAGCAGGTGGCGATGCGTCCGCGCCCTACCTGACGGCAGCGCCCCCGCCCACTTCGACCGCGTTCGTGCCACAGATCTCGCAATACGCGGCGTTAACGCCGACGTTCAGTCCAAACGGAGATGGGCAGTCTGACGGCGCTACGGTTTCCTACCGACTTGCGGTTTCCAGCTCAGTCAGGCTGGAGGTCCGAGATGAAGCCAGCAGTCTGGTCGCGAGCATCGACTTCGGCTCGGTCGGAGCTGGCTCCCATACGGCAACATGGGATGGTCGGATCGCAGCCGGGTGGGCACCGCCCGGCCGCTACCTGTTGACGGTCGTCGCCTCCGATGCAGGGGGGGTCCACGTTGCTCCATCGATCTTCACGGACAACGCCATTCTCGGTCGGTGGGGAGTGACGGCTGACCTAACCTCGCCATCGATAGACACCCGGTCGCCCGTCGGCGTCGCCGTGCCGACCGGAAGCCCCGTCACAGTGACCTTCAGCGAGCCGGTGACGGGCGTTAGTTCCGAAAGCATGGCTCTTGTGGACTGGACCACCCTGGCCCGCGTCCCTGCCAGCGTTTCCTACGACAACACCGCCCGGAAGGCGACTCTGCGTCCTTCCTCCCCACTCGTCGGTGGCCGCACCTACCGAATTTGGCTTGGCTCGGCGATCGCAGACTTGGCGGGCAATCCGCTGACCTCGACCAGCTGGCCCTTCACCACCGTCAGCGTTCCACCAGACACCACGAGCCCTTCCGTCACCAGCTGGTCGCCGACTGGCAGCGGGGTGGCCACCAGCGCCACCGTCAACCTCGCCTTCAGCGAGCCGGTGGCCAACGTCAGCCAGGCGACCGTGCGCCTCACCGACATCACCGCCGGGACCGCAGTAGCGGCCTCGGTCAGCTATGACCCGGCGACCCGCAGCGCCGTGCTGACCCCGACCGACCCTCTGGCCCCCGGCCACACCTTCGCGGTGGACGTCAGCTCCTGGATCGCCGACCTGGCCGACAACCGGATGGCCGCTCGCAGCTGGACCTTCGTGACCGCGAGCTCTACCGCATGGGGCACGGGGGCATCGTATGATCCGGCGCGCTCGCTGTACTTCGCCGGCGGCAGCCACACCGGTTACCGGTTCGACGCAGCCGGCAATGTGACGGCCACCAAGACCTACACCCTGTCGCGCGCCTCGGGCGCAGCCACCAACCAGCGCAGCACCGCCATCCCCGCTCACCCCGGTGCCTGGTTCTACGTGGTCAACGGGGTGTGGGCCGGCTATTGGCTGCCGGAGTCGACCCGCCTCTACCTGCGCGGCATCGCGACCGAGACCGACTTCGCCAGCCCCCACACCGTGTCGTTCGCGGCGGGGACCTACACCGGGTACCGCTTCACCTCGAGCTGGGGGGTGAGCGCCACCCGCCCCTACACCCTGAGCCGCGCCTCGTCGGCATCCGGCTCCAAGGTGGCGGTCATCAATGGCCGCAGCTACGTCTACATCATCAACGGCGTGTGGGCCGCCTACTGGGTGCCCACCGGCGGCGGGGTGACGGTGCGCTAGTCGGGGGTGGTGCGGGAGGAGCCGTCCAGGTCGTTGATGACCTGCAACCAGACCCGGGCCAGTCTCTCCTGGTGGCTTCGGAGTGAGAACCGCCCGGCCATGGAGGCAACCTTCGAAGGCTGGTAGTCCGGCACACGGCCGAGGGCAGGCTGCCAGGTCCTCCTCGCGCTCGACCAGGAAGCCGTTCTCGCCATGGGTGACGATGTCGCGAAGGCCGCCAACCGCGCGGGCCACGACCCAGCGCCCCGAGGCGATTGCTTCGGCCGCCACCAGGCCGAACGGCTCCTCGCGCGATGGCACCAGCAGGACGTCGTGCGCCGCGAGCAGCGCAGGCACCTCGTCCGGGGGCACCTCGCGAATGCCCGGTCCGGCCAGCGTGTCCGCCAGGCGCCGTGCGACGTCGACTCCCTTGTGCGCGACGTCGCCGCCCAGGTACAGCACCCGGCGATCCGTTGGCCGTGGCGTCGGGGTGAACCGCGAGAGGTCGATCCCCGGCGGCACCACGACGGCCGATGCGCCCAGGTCGCGCACCAGCGCCGCGGTCTCGGTGGAGTTGGTGACGACGGCGTCGGCCCCACGGACGACGCGCTCCGCAAGCCAGCGGAAGACCGGATTCCGAACCGCCATCTCGCGGACGTCTCCTCCGTGGGCGTAGACCACCAGTGGGAGCCGGCGCACGCGCGCGGCCAGCAGCGCGATGACGCCCGAGGGCAGCACGAAGTGCCCTTCCACCCCGTCGAACCGGCCGCGCACCGTCATAGCGTGCCAGGTCATTGACAGGTACCGCCACCAGCCGGGACGGTCGTAGCGCGACGGGGCGACCACCACGAACTCGAGGTCGGGGTCGGTGAGACGGTCGCGGACAAACGCCCCCGCGGCGGGGCGATCCGCGGAGGGGTAGCGCGCAGTGACGACCAACAGCCGCATGGAACGAGACGGTACCCGATCCGCTCGCTGCGTCCCCCGTACAATGGGCGCCCATGGCTTCCATTGCTACTCCACGACGGGCCGACGGCCGCGCGCCCAACCAGCTGCGCCCGGTGAAGATCGTCCCCGACTACCTCAAGTTCGCCGAGGGCTCGGTCCTCATTCGAGTCGGCGACACGCGCGTGCTGTGCGCCGCCACCATCGAGGATCGAGTTCCGCCCTTCCTGCGTGGCAAGGGCACAGGCTGGATCACCGCCGAGTACAGCATGCTGCCGCGAGCCGGGGCGGAGCGCAGCCAGCGCGAGGCGAGCAAGGGGCGGATTGGCGGGCGGACCCACGAGATCCAGCGGCTGATCGGGCGCTCGCTGCGGACCGCGGTCGACCTCACGCGGCTCGGCGAGCGGACCATCACCCTCGACTGCGACGTGATCCAGGCCGATGGCGGCACCCGGACGGCATCCATCACGGGCGCCTACGTCGCGCTGGCGCGAGCCATGAAGCGCTACGGCATGGGCCACCTGCTCGCCGGACAGGTCGCGGCGGTGAGCATCGGCGTCGTGGGCGGGCAGATGCTCCTCGACCTCAACTATGCAGAGGACTCCTCCGCCGAAGTGGACATGAACGTGGTGATGATGGATGACGACCGCTTCGTGGAGCTGCAGGGAACCGGCGAGCAGAAGGCCTTCAGCCGTGAGCAGATGAACCAGATGGTGGACGTCGCGGCGGCGGGAATCCGGCAGCTCTTCGAGCTGCAACGGCAGGCCATCGAGGCGCCGACCACGGAGTGAGGGACCTGCTGGTCGCCACGAACAACCCGGGCAAGCTTGCGGAGTTTCGGAGGCTGCTCGCGCCCCTGCCCGTCCACGTCGTGAGCCCCGCGGACGTGGGCATTGAGCTTGACGTTCCCGAACCGCACGAGGAATACGCGGCTAACGCGCGCGACAAGGCGGCGGCCTTCTGTCGTGCCTCGGGCCTCCTGACCCTCGCCGACGACTCAGGCATCGAGGTGGCGGCGCTGGGATGGGGTCCGGGGCCTCGATCAGCGCGATTCGGCGGCCCGGACGTCGCGGATCGGGCCGCGTACCTTCTCGACCAGCTTGACGGGACCTCGGATCGGCGAGCTCGCATGGTCTGCTGGCTCGCGCTCGCCAGCCCCGGATCCGGTGGCCGCCCGTCCGTCGCGCTCTTCTCCGGCGTGATGGACGGCACGATTGCGGCAGCCGCCCGGGGGACGGGAGGATTCGGCTACGACCCCATCTTCGAGCTCCCCAGCGGACTGACGACCGCGGAGCTGCCGGAGGGCGAGAAGGACCGCGTCAGCCATCGCGGGCGGGCAGTCTCCGTGGCGGCCGACGCCATCCGCGCCCAGGCGAGTGCTTGGTCGGAGGAGCTCGGGTAGAATTTCGCGGACTCTGGCAGGAGATCGCATGAACGACCGCGGGTCCGTGCGTATCCACCCCACAGCGGACGTTTCGCCCTCGGCGGAGATCGGCTCCGGCACCAGCATCTGGAACCAGTCACAGGTGCGCGAACGTGCCCGCATCGGGCCTGGATGCGTCATCGGGAAGAACGTCTACGTCGACTTCGACGTCGTCATCGGCGCGAACGTGAAGATCCAGAACAACGTCAGCGTGTACCACGGGGTGACCGTGGAGGACGGCGTGTTCATTGGGCCGCACGTCTGCTTCACCAACGACCGGATCCCGCGCGCGATCAACCCCGATGGCAGCCTCAAGAGCGATGACGACTGGGAGGTGGGGCCGATCCTGGTCCGCCACGGGGCGGCGATCGGCGCCAACAGCACGGTCCTGCCCGGCGTCACCATCGGCCGCTGGGCGATGGTCGGCTCCGGCAGCGTCGTCACTCGCAACGTCCCCGATCACGAGCTCGTGGTCGGCAATCCGGCTCGACGGCTGGGCAGCGTCTGCTCCTGTGGGGCGCCCCTTCGCGACGAGGCCGATGGCGCCCCCTACGTCGGGCCGTGCCCTCGCTGCGGGCGTCCCTTTCCCCCGGCGGAGGGGGACTGAGCCGTGCGCGTCCTCACCGTGGTCGGCGCGCGGCCGCAGTTCGTGAAGGCGGCTCCGGTCAGCCGGGCGCTGCGCGGCACGCACACCGAGATCCTGGTCCATACCGGCCAGCACTACGACGACGCGATGAGCGCATCGTTCTTCCGGGACCTCGAGATCGCCGAGCCTGCGGTGAACCTGGGCGTCGGCTCCGGGTCGCATGCGGTGCAAACCGCGGAGATGCTTCGTCGTCTCGAGCCGGTGATCTCCGAGCATGCACCGGACGGGATCCTGGTGTACGGGGACACGAACTCGACCCTGGCCGCGGCGATCGTTGCCGCCAAGACGGCATTTGCGGATGGCCGGCGGCCGTGGCTGGCCCACGTGGAAGCGGGCCTGCGTTCCTTCAATCGCTCCATGCCCGAGGAGCGCAACCGGGTCGTCGCCGACCACCTTGCGGACCTCCTCCTGGCACCCACGCCCCTTGCCATGGACAACCTTCATCACGAAGGGCTGGACAGCCGTGCGGCGCTCGTGGGCGACGTCATGGTGGACGCCCATACCTGGGCCGCGCAGCGCGCGGAGGACCATCTGCCACGGGCGGCGGAGGAGCACCCCGGGTACGTCCTGCTCACCCTCCACCGCGCCGAGAACGTGGATGACCCCGCGCTGCTGGCTGCCCGCCTCGCGACCATGGACCTGGACCGCCCGGTCATCTTCCCGATCCATCCGCGCACGCGGCAGACCATGAAGCGCTCCGGCATCACCCCGCCAGCCAACATCGTGGTGATGGACCCGGTGGGCTACCTCGAGATGGTGGCCCTGGAGACGCACGCTCACGCCATCGCAACCGACTCCGGCGGCGTCCAGAAGGAGGCCTACATTTCTGCCGTGCCGTGCATCACCCTGCGCACCGAGACGGAATGGGTGGAGACGGTGGAGGCGGGCTGGAACCGGCTCGCGGGCACGGAACCGTCCGCGGTGGCCGACGCCCTGCGCGACACGACATTCATGGACAGGAGCAAGGCCCACCCGCCGCTCCATGGCGACGGGCGCAGCGCCGCCCGGATCGTCGCGGCGCTCGAGGGTCTCGACACGCGCTGGAATGCGACGCTGCCCGCGAGGGCAGGGCGTCGCGAGCCGATGGAGGCGACACGACCGTGATCCCCATAGCACGCCCGCAGATGGGCAACGAGGAAAAGGAGCTGGTCTGGAGCGCGCTGGAGTCCGGCGCGCTGGCGCAGGGACCGCGGGTGCGGCAGCTGGAGGAGCGGTTCGCCGCGTTCGTCGGCGTGCCGCACGCCGTTGCCACCAGCTCCGGGACAACGGCGCTGCACTTGGGCCTCCTGGCCCAGGGCATCGGCCCCGGCGACGAGGTGGTGACGGTGCCGTTCACCTTCATCGCCAGCGCCACCAGCGTCCTGTTCACCGGCGCGCGTCCCGTGTTCGTGGACGTACGGGCGGACACGTTCACCATCGACACGGATCTGATCGAGGCGGCCATCACGCCACGGACGAAGGCGATCATGCCCGTCAGCCTCTACGGACAGCCCGCGGAGATGCCGGCCATCATGGCCATTGCCGAGCGTCACGGGCTGGCCGTGCTCGAGGATGCCGCGCAGAGCCACGGCGCGGCCATTGGCGATCGCCGCTCGGGATCGTGGGGCGTGGGGGCCTTCAGCTTCTACCCGACCAAGAACATGACGACCGGGGAGGGGGGCATGCTGACCACGGCCGATGCCGAGGTGGCCGAGCGAACCCGGCTCCTGCGCGAGCACGGCATGAAGGTGCGCTACCACCACGACCTGGTGGGCTACAACTTCCGCATGTCCGATATCCACGCCAGCATCGGCCTGGCCCAGCTGCCCAAGCTGGACGCCAACAACGCCCGGCGCAGGGCGAATGCGGCGCGCTACGACGCGGAGCTGCACGGCGTCGTCATCCCGACCGTCCTGCCGGGGTTCACGCACGTCTACCACCAGTACACGATCCGGGTGAATCGACGCGATGAGTTCGTCGAGCGCCTGCGCGAGCGCGGAGTCGGAAGCGGGATCTACTATCCGATTCCGGTCCATCGCCAGGCGCCCTTCATCGCCATGGGCTACGGCGAGGAGCGATTCCCGGTCACGGACCTGCTGACCCAGCAGGTGCTCAGCATCCCCGTCCACCCCGCCCTCTCGGAGGCGGAGGTCGACGCCGTCATCGCCGCGGTCAACGACACGGCGGCCGAGCTGGGACCGATCTCCGCCGCCACGGCGCTCCCCGCATGAGCCCGCCGACCGCCGGGCCGGCGCCGTCAGCCGGCCGGCCGGCGCCGATGCGGGCCGGCGTGGTCGGCCTGGGCATGATGGGCCGCAACCACGTCCGCGTGTACGACGAGGTCCTGGCTGACGTCGAGCTCGTCGCCGTTGCCGATCCCGATGCCGCCGCCGTGCGGCGGGCAACGACCGGGCGCGCCGCGCGGGGCCACGCCGACCCGGCCACCATGTTCGCGGAGGAACGGCTCGACCTGGTCAGCATCGTCGCACCGACCTCGCTGCACCGGCAGGTGACGCTGGACGCGCTCGCATCGGGAGCCAACGTCCTGGTGGAGAAGCCCATCGCGTCGGATCGCGAGCAGGCCGAGGCGATGATCGAAGCCGCACGCCGGACGGGCCGCCTGCTCACCGTTGGCCACATCGAGCGGTTCAACCCCGCGATCCGGGAGCTACGCCACCGCCTCGCCGCCGGCGAGCTCGGTCGCATCTTCCAGATCAAGGCCACTCGTCTCGGACCGTTCCCGGCCCGCATCCGTGACGTCGGGGTTGTGCTCGACCTCGCACCCCACGACATCGACGTGATGCGCTTCCTGCTCGACTCCGAGCCTGTGCGGCTCTACGCGGAGACCGAGCAGCGGATCCACACCGATCACGAGGACCTCTTCAACGGGATCCTCAAGTTCGCGAACGGGGTCATCGGTGTGCTCGACATCAACTGGCTGACCCCCACCAAGCGCCGCACCCTGACGGTGACCGGCGAGCGGGGGATGTACGTCGCGGACTACATCAACCAGGACCTCGTGTACTACGCCAATCCTGACGCCACCCAGATCTGGGAGCATCCGGGTCCGGGCAATGGCGGCCGCATGACGACCTCCGTCTCCGAGGGCGAGATGGCGCGGCGCTCGATTCACCGCCAGGAGCCACTGGCAGTCGAGCTCGCCGAGTTCGCACGGGCGGTCCGCTCCGGCGGTCCGCCGCCCGTCGAGCCGCGGGACGCGATGATCGCCCTCCTCCTTGCCCAGAAGATGGTCGAGGCCGCCCAACGTGGCACGGTGATGTCCGGCGACGAGCTGGCAGAGGTGCTCGCATGAGGATCGCCGTGATCGGGCTGGGTCACATCGGCCTGCCGCTGGCGGTGCAGTACGCCGGCCGCGGGCACGACGTCGTGGGCGCGGACCGCAACCCGGCCATCGTCGAGGCGATCAACGCCGGACGCTCGCCGCACCTCGACGAGCAGGCGCTCATCGAGCGGGTGCCGGAGCTGGTCGCGGCGGGACGGCTGCGCGCCACCACCGACAACGTGGCCGCCGTCCGCGAGGCGGAGGTGGTGGTGGTGATCGTACCGGTCGTGGTCGACGAGGCGCGGCAGATCGATTTCAGGCCCATCGACGCCGCCACCGCTGACATCGGTCGCGGCCTTGGGTCGGGCACCCTGGTCGTGTACGAAACCACCCTGCCGGTGGGCACCACCCGGGACCGCTTCGCACCGGTGCTCGCGCAGGGGTCCGGGCTGGGCGCGGACCGTGACTTCTTCCTGGCGTTCTCGCCGGAGCGGGTCCTGGTCGGTCGTGTCTTCACAGACCTGCAGCGCTATCCCAAGATCGTGGGAGGGATCGGGCCAGCCAGCACCGCGCGTGCAGTGGCCTTCTACGAGGCCGCGCTGGAGCAGGGCACGGAGGTCCGTGCCGTTACGAACGCCGAGACGGCCGAGATGACGAAGCTCGCGGAGACCACGTATCGCGACGTCAACATCGCGCTGGCCAACGAGTACGCCCGTTATGCCGCCGCGCGCGGCATCGACGTGCTCGAGGTCATCGGCGCCGCCAACAGCCAGCCGTACAGCCACATCCACCTGCCGGGGGTGGGCGTGGGCGGTCACTGCATCCCGGTCTATCCGCACTTCCTGTTCAACACGGATCCCGACCTGCGGATCCCGCCGCTGGCGCGCGCGATCAACGACGGGATGGCCGACTTCGCGGTGGCTGCCATCGAGGACCGCATCGGATCATTGCGTGACGTCCCCGTGCTGGTCCTTGGGGTGGCCTACCGTGCCGACGTGCGCGAGGATGCGTTCAGCAGCGCCTACCGGCTGCGCGACGCCCTGCGGGCTGCGGGCGCCGTCGTGCACGCGCACGACCCGTACTACGACGCGGACCACCTGCGCGCCATGGGCTTCGAGCCGTACGACCTCGCGGCGCCGGTGCCCGCCAGGGTGGCGGTCCTCCAGGCGGGCCACTCGGCGTACGGCGAGCTGGACCCGGCCTCGATTCCCGGGCTCGAGCTCATGGTGGACGGCCGCAACGTGCTCGATCGCGCGGTGTGGGAGGACCGCGGCATCGGGTTCGTGGGGATCGGCCGCTGATCGACCAGGAGGGGCCCACGACCTCGCCGGAGGAGGCGGACGTCCCTCACGTCGGCCTGGCGGCCGGCCGTGGCGTGTGGGTGGTCCTGCCCACGTACAACGAGATCGAGAACCTGGAGGGGATCACCGCTGCCATCCTGGAGTCGCTGCCCCAGGCGCAGCTGCTCGTGGTCGACGACGCCTCTCCGGACGGGACGGGCCGCCTGGCGGACACCCTGGCGGCCTCGGAGCAACGGGTGCACGTCCTGCATCGCGCAGCGAAGGATGGCCTGGGCGCCGCCTACCGTGCGGGGTTCCGCTGGGTCCTCGCGCGCCCCGACTGCCACGCCGTGGTCCAGATGGACGCCGACTTCAGCCACGATCCCCGCGACCTCCCGCGCCTGCTGGCCCCGCTGATGGCTGATGCCGACCTGGTCCTGGGAACGCGGTACGTCCGCGGCGGGGGGACGCGGGGCTGGCCGTGGTACCGCCAGGTCATCAGTCGCGGGGGCACGACCTTCGCGCGAACCCTGCTCCTGCTGCCCTATCGCGACCTCACCGGCGGGTTCAAGGCCTGGCGGCGCGAGCTGCTCGCTTCGATCCGCCTGCGCGACACCGAGGCCAACGGGTACGGCTTCCAGGTCGAAATGACCTGGTGGGCGCACCGCCGGGGGGCGCGGATCTCCCAGGTGCCGATTGTATTTCGAGAGCGGGTCGCCGGCCGCTCCAAGATGACCGGCGGGATCGTCCGGGAGGCGATGCTGCGGGTGGTCGCCCTCCGCTGGGAGGTGGTTCGCGGAGCCCTGCGTTCCCGGTCACGGTAGCGCTCGTGGCACGCCATCCCCGCATCGAGTAGCATGGCCCGCGCCCTCGCAGAGACAACCCTTTCGCCCCCGGAGCCTGGTCGCCATGTCCTTTCGCAATCGCCCCACCCTCGATCGCCGGCATCGTCCCCGCTGGCAGGATGAGCTGCGCAGCCAGCAGCTGATCGTGGGCGGGTTCGCCGTCGCCATCGCCATCGCCCTGGGGATCTTTGGCGCGACCGCCTGGAGCTCGTACTACGACAACCACCTCAAGGAAGTCGCATACGTCGGCAGCAAGTCGTTCGATGTCGATGCCCTCAACCTGCGGGAGGGCATCATCGCCTCGGAGCTCTCGGCGAAGCAGCTCGACCTGAGCATCGCCGCGGTCGGAGCCCAGAACTCGCTCGTCCAGCAGCAGCTGCAGGTGGTCCAGGAGACGCTGCAGAACCTGCCCTCCAACGCGAGTGATTCGCTGACCACCGGCGCGTACATGCGCGCCAAGGCGCCGAGCCTGGGCATCTCCGTCAGCTCCAGCGCCGTCGACGCGGAGATCGCCAAGCGCACCACCCTGCCGTTCCGCATCGAGCTGTCGATCATCACCGTGAACGCGCTGCCGTCGGACGCGGCCGCGGGCAGTACGCCAACCGACGCGCAGTGGGCCACCGCGAAGCAGAAGGCGCAGGATTTCCTGGACCAGGTCAAGAAGGGTACGGACTTCGCGACCCTTGCCAAGGACAAGAGCGACGACACGGGGACCAAGGACCAGAGCGGGCTCATCGGCTGGGTGGAGGAGGGGGACGCGTCGTACGGCACGTTCTTCGACGCGGCCAAGGATGCCGCCAAGGGCGACCTGCTGGGTCCCATCAAGGGCGACACCGCCTACGCCATCCTCAAGGTCGACGATGTCCGCAAGGCCGCCCCGGACGCCACCTTCCAGCGGCTGCTCTCGAGCGTGAAGGCCTCGCAGGCCGACTACCGCGCCTACATCACCGATGAGCTCCTCAAGACGTCCTTCACCGACTACTTTGGGACGAACGTGGTCGGCAACTACATGCCGCAGCGCCACGTCGCGCAGATCCAGATCCAGCCTGACACCGGTGTTCCCCTCCCGAAAGAGCGGGTCCGCCACATCCTCATCCAGCCGATCCCGGGTGCCCAGGACCAGAGCACCGCGACGGACGCCCAGTGGAACCAGGCGCTGGCGACGGCGGAGAAGGTCCACGACTTGGTCTCACAGCCCAACGCCGACTGGAAGGCCATCGCCGCCAAGTACAGCGACGATCCCGGCTCGCGGGACTACGGTGGCGACCTGGGCTGGTACGACCCCACCACCACCACGCAGATCGACGCCGACTTCAAGGCGGCCCTCGACAAGCTGCACAACGGCCAGATCTCGGAACCGGTGAAGTCCCAGTACGGGTACCACATCATCGAGGTCTTCGGGCAGCGCACGACCGCCCAGGAGCAGGCCGACAAGGTCGAGACGGAGCTCAAGGCCGACCCTGCCTCGTGGGATGCGGTGGCCGCTGCAGAGAGCGCTGACCACGCCACCGCCTACAGTGGAGGCGACATCGGCTGGGTGGCCCCGTACGAGAAGGATGCGGCGCTGGAGAAGGCGATCTTCGCCCTGAAGAACGTGGGGGACATCAGCGACCCGGTCAGCACCACGGGCGGGATATACATCTTCAAGCTGCTGGAGAAGTCCGATGCCCGCTGGGTAGGCGACACCCGCCTCTCCAGCATCAGGTCCACCGGCTATCCCACCTGGCGGGATCAGATCAAGGCAGAGGTCGGCACCTGGATCGATCCACAGTACCTGTCGACCACGTCGGCCACCGGCTGAGCGGAGGTGGGCTCCCGGGTTCCAGATCCCGCTGGGCTCGCGACGCTCCTCGTCGCCGCGGGCGTCGATCCCGGGGCTGGCCTGCAGATCGTCGACGCCGGGCGCCTGGCGTCGGTGCCGTGGGACCCCGGGCTCGCCCTCCTCGTGCTCCCGGCGCCGGGTTCCGCCGCCGGGAGCCTGCTGCCCGGGCGCCACGCCAGCGCCAGCGCCGCGGCTCTCCTGGGCCGTCTCTATCCTGCGGGACACCACGCCCGACCCCTGCCCGTGGGCGCGGAACGTGAGGTCGCGTCGCTGACCGATGGCGACCTTGCATCGACTGCCTGGCTGATCGACGCGGTGGAGCCGGTCGACAACATCGGCTCCCCCCATGGCATGGCCGCCATCTCGGCGCGGCTGCGCGCACCGGGTGGCTGCCCGTGGGATCGCAAGCAGACCCACGCCTCGCTGCGTCCGTTCGTCCTGGAGGAGGCGTATGAGACGGTCGACGCCATCGAGCACGGGACTGCGGCCGACCTGGCCGAGGAGCTGGGCGACCTGTTTCTCCAGGTCATCCTGCACGCACAGCTCGCCGCCGAAGAGGGCACGTTCGACCTCGTCGACGTGTACCGAACCCTGGGTGCCAAGATCGTGCGCCGGCACCCGCATGTCTTCGGAGACGTCGAGGCCAGCACGGCCGAGCAGGTGCTGCGCAACTGGGAGCGGATCAAGGCCGCCGAACGTGTCGACGCGGCGGATGCCGCTCCGCGCTCGGCCTTCGACGGCATTGCCCGGGCCCTGCCGGCCCTGGCCGCGAGCCGCGAGATCCAGGAGCGCGCCAGCTCCCTGGGATGGGACTGGGACGCCATCGAGGGCGTCTGGGAGAAGGTCCACGAGGAGCTCGACGAGCTGCATGCCGCCGGTGCCGTCGCCGGTGCGCAGGGCCGCGACGAGCGGCTGCATGAGCTCGGGGACCTCCTGTTCGCGCTCGTGAACCTGGCCCGCTGGATGAAGCTGGATCCGGAGGAGGCGCTCCGCCGGGCGAACCATCGCTGGATCGACCGCTACGAGGCGGTCGAGGCGCTCGCGGCCGAGCGCGGCGTGACGCTCGGCGACCTCGACCTGGCCGGCAAGGACACGCTGTGGGACGAGGTGAAGGCGCGGCAGGCGGGTCGATGAGCACGATCACGGGCCCCCAGCGCATCGCCATCGTGGTCCATTCCACGGTGCCGGACGACCCGCGCATCAGACGCCAGGCGGACGCGCTGGTCGACGCCGGCTACGAGGTCGACGTCTTCGCGCTCCGGGACCCCGGACAGCATTCCGAGGAGGTCGAGGGCGCACTGCGCGTGATCCGGCTGCCGGTCCGGCGTCGCTCCACCGGGTTCGCCGGACACATGGCCGAGTACCTGGCGTTCACAGGGTTCGCCGCACTGCGCCTGACGCGCGAGCACCGGCGCCGGCGGTATCGGCTCGTGCAGGTCGCCACCCTGCCGGACTTCCTCGTCGCATCGGCCTCGGTCCTCAAGCTCGCCGGTGTCCCCCTGCTCCTGGATCTCCACGAGGACATGCCAGCCTTCTTCGACGACCGCTTCGGCGCGGCACCGCTTCGCCCGCTGCGGCCGGTGATTCGCGGGGTGGCCTCCGCGTCCGCGGCCATGGCCGATGCCATCCTCACCGTCCACGAGCCGCTCCGCGCGCTCTCCCTGGCCCGCGGCGTCCGGCCCGAGAAGATCACGGTCGTGATGAACAGCGCCGATGGTCGCCTGTTCGACCCGTCGCGGCACACGCGCAGGGGGTTCATGGAGGACGGCGAGCTTCGCCTGGTGCATCACTCCAGCCTGCAGCGGATCTACGGGCTGGAGATCGCCGTTGAGGCTGTCAGCCGGCTGCCGCGCGATCTCGCCGTACGCCTGGACGTCTACGGGGAGGGGCCGTACCGACCGCAGGTCCAGGCGACGATCGACCGCGCGGCGGCCGGCGACCGGGTCGTCCTGCACGGACGAGTGCCCATGGACGAGCTGCCGGCGATCCTCGCCGCGTCGGACGTCGCGCTCGTCCCCTCTCTTCCGGAGCCGTACCTGGAGTACTCGCTCTCCACGAAGCTCCTCGAGGCGGTGGCGATGGGCGTTCCGGTGATCGCCAGCGATCTCGCCACGTTCCGTGCCCACTTCTCGGAGCGCGCCGTCCGCTTCGTGCCGGGCGGGGACCCGGAAGCGTTGGCGGGTGCCATCGTCCGGCTGGCCGGCGATCCGAACGAGGCAATGGCGATCGCCGCGCAGGCCCGGGACGAGGCGATCCCCTACGCCTGGCCGGCCCAGGCGGGGCGATACCTCGACGTGGTCCGGCGCCTCATCGGTCGCGATCAGGTCGATTCCTGAATCGCCCAACGCAGGCGGCTCAATCGGGACCCGGTCGGCGTCGACCCCTGTGATAGCCTCTGCGCCGCGTCGGGGCGTAGCGCAGCCTGGTAGCGCACCTGCTTTGGGAGCAGGAGGCCGCCGGTTCGAATCCGGCCGCCCCGACCAGATCGCCGCTGCCGGCGCCGGGGGCCGGTGGCTGCCACAGCTGGAGGCTGCGCACCCGTCCGTATGACCGATGCCGAGCACTTGACCGGCGTACGCGACCTCGTTTCGGTACCTGTCGCGCCAACGCCAATGGGCTATCGGATTGCGAAGCGATGCCTGGACCTGGCGGTGTCGTCCACCGGGCTGGTGCTCACGTCGCCGGTCATGCTCGTCATCGCTGCGGCCGTGCGCCTCGAGTCCCCGGGACCGATCCTGTTCCGCCAGGAGCGGCTCGGGATTGGCGGAAGGCGCTTCACGCTCTACAAGTTCCGCACGATGCACGCTGCGGCCGATGAGGAGGCCCATCGCCGATACGTGCAACGGCTGATCACGCGGGAGGAGCCCACCGACGCGACCTGGGTGCCCCTGGAACGTGACCCGCGCGTGACGCGCATCGGTGGCTTTCTGCGCCGCAGCCACCTCGACGAGGTGCCACAGCTTGTCAACGTCCTGCGCGGAGAGATGAGCCTGGTTGGGCCGCGTCCACCGATCCCGTACGAGGTCGAGCTGTACGCACCGTGGCACCTCGAGCGGCTGGCAGTGACGCCGGGTCTGACCGGGCTATGGCAGGTGCGAGGCTGGGGTCGGCTGAGCTTCGACGAGGGAGTGGCGCTGGACCTGGAGTACATCCGGCGACGGTCGTTCGCGACCGATCTGGGCATTCTCCTCCGCACGGCCTGGCAGATCACCACCGGCCGGCAGTTCTAGGATCCCGCGGCCAAGGATCTGATCTGCGGCCACGCTGCCCATGCCCACCAGGAGCCAGAGCATGAACGAGGGCGTATTGCCCTCGAGCAGCATCTCGGCGAGGCTGTTGAGCGAGATGGCGACCAGCCCCACCGAGATCGCGAGCAGCATCGCCCGCCGCGGCGGCCGGAGGCGCGAGACGGCTCGCAGCAGCTGGGTGAGCACCAGCGCCATGGCCGCGAGCACCGCGCTGACACCAAGCACGCCCACCTCGACGAGCAGGTGCAGCCAGTAATCGTGAACCGTGTGGAAGCCGTGGAGCGAGATTCCGTATCGCGAATAGACCGGTGAGCCGAAGACGTTGGCCGCAGCGCCGCCGTACCGGCCGGGGCCCACGCCGAGCATGAGATTCTGCTCGGCGACCTGAAGACCCTCACGCAGGAAGATCACTCGCAGGTCGTTCCCGCTGCCTATGGCGCCGAGGCGGCCCAGGGTCGCGTCGACCACGTTGGGATCCTGGCTGTTTGCATAGTTCGGCTGGTCCCGGACCGCGAGGTTGCGCGGCATGGCCATGGCGATGCCCAGGGCGAGAATCCCCACGGTGAGCGCTAGGAACAGCGCCCGGCGATCGAACCTGGCGGTCACCAGCAGCAGTGCCAGAAGGAACGCGGTCCAGGCCGCGCGCGAGAAGGTGATCCAGAACGCGATGGCGAGGACGACGCTGATGACCAGGAGTGCGATTCTGTCGCGCCTGAGGGAGACATGCGGCAGGGCGAGCAGCGGGAAGGGCATGGCCATGGCCAGGAGCGGTGCGAGCTGGTTCGGGTTTCCGAAGAACGCCGTGCTCCGTCCTCCCTCCCCGAAGTCGCCGGCGAACGCACGGAAGCCCAGAAGGTCAGGGGCCAGGACCACCTGGGCAATCGCCAGGACTGCAGCGACCACCATGATGCCCACGAAGACACCAACGGCCCGCCGCAGGAAGCGCTCGTTCGGGCCGACCATCCGCACCAGGTAGAAGAGCGCGATGCCATCGAGGGTGACGCCGACTCCTGCGGCCGCCACCGTCGCGGGAACGGCGTTGACAAGCGCCGAGACGAGTGCAACCACCGCGTACGCGGCGAAGAGCGGCGTGGCCGGATGCCACAGCGCAGAAACCAGCCGGCCGGCTCGCCAGGCACGAGCGACGATGGGCAGCCCGACCAGCAGGAGGACGAGATCGCCGCTGTACCAGATCGTGTGGCCTGAGGCAGGGCCGGTGACGGCCGCGATGAGGTACGGATCGGCAAGGGTAGAGAACGCGGCCACCGCGAGCATGGGGGCCGGCCAGCGAAAGCTGAGCGCGACGAGAACGATGCCAGTGGCGAGCGCGGCGGCCATGGCAACCGGCTGGGAGATCCACGTGGCAGCCACCGTCAGGGTGACGGCGGCTGCGAGAGCGGCCACCGCCAGCGCACTGTCGGGCGCCTGTCGAGTCAGCTGGCGGACGGGGGTTCTCATGCGATCAACGAGCGTCCCCCGCGCCAGGCCGAACCTGCAGCGCGTCGAGCACCATCCTCGCCCGGGTATCCCACCCGTTCCCCTCTGCCGCTGCTCGTGCCGCCCGGCCCCATGTCGCCCGCTGCCGCGGAGTGGCCTCCATGATCGTGCGGATCCCGCGAGCCACACCCTCGGCGTCGGCATCGACCACGATGCCCGCGCCCACGTTGCTGACGAGCTCGGCAGTCTCGCGGGCGCCGGTCACCACCAGCGGGCGGCCGTACGCGAGATAGTCCATGAGCTTGGTGGGGACCGCGAGATCGTTGTACGGAGTGACGAGCCGCGGAATGATCGTGGCGGCCACACCCGGCAACAGCGCCTCGATCGCATCCCCCTCGGCCCGCACGACGCGGACCCACGCCGGGAGCCTGGCCGCGGGCTCCTCGCCAGGCCGAACCACGCAGAGGAGGTTGGCCTCGACGCCAGCGTTCCGAGCACGCTCGATGCCCTCGAGCAGGATCTCGGAGCCCTGCACGGGCTGGCGGAGTGAGCCAACGTAGAGGATTGCGCGCGCATCGGGATCCAAAGGGACGAGCGGGCCGAGGTGGGCACCCGGCGGTATGAGGAGAGGGTTTGGCTCATCGACCAGCGCGGCGGCGAGCCCCCGTGACGGGAAGGCAGCCCGGGAGGACGCCGCGATTAACAGGCGCATGGCCGGGCGGAACGCCGCGCGCGAGAGCCATGACCGCGGACCACGGACCGTGTAGTACTCCGGGTAGAGCTGGTACGCGTCGCGAACATAGGTCACGACGCGGATGCCCAGCAGCTTCGCGAGGGCCAGGAAGGCGAGATCGACGGGACCCGGGAGAGCAGTCGAGCTCTCGACATAGATTCCGTCAAGGCCGCGCAGTCGGCCGCTCAGCATGTATCGGACCAGGCTGCGGACCCGCCCGCCACGGGTCCCGCTGACGACCTCGAGCCGGACCTGGGCGGCCAGGGCATCGCGTATGCGGGTGATTCGGGCGGTTGGGCCCCACAGCCCGCGGTCGAGCGGGTACATCGCGAGAAGCAGGATCCGGGGCGAACGGGACGTCACGGTCAGGATGATGGCGGAACTCGTGCCGTGCTGCCCAGGTACCAGCCCTGCAGATCAGCGCCGAAGAGCTTCTTGGCCTCCGCGCGGACGACGTCGCGCCTGGGCTCAAGCAGGTAGTTGAGCTGGGGATTCGGCGCCAGCGTCGCGTACTCGGGCAGGCTGAGCACGACGCGCTGGATGTCCTGGCCGACGATCAACGGGAGTAGCGACGCGAGGTTGCCGGCCTGGTCTCGCGGGAAGTCGGTCTTGACGGTCTCGCCAGCCGCCGTCAGGAGGTCCGGCAGCGCGAAGATCCAGTTCGAGCCCGCGAACTTCTGGCGGAGGGCTAGAAGGACCTCCTGCTGGCGCGCCGCTCGCTTGAAGTCGTCCTGCTGCTCCACGGTGCCGTCGGGCAGTGTCAGGGTCCCCTTGCGGATCCGGGCGTAGGCGAGCGCCTGGCGCCCGTTCATGACGTAGCACCCGGCCTTCAGGCTGATCCCCGGCGGGCCGTGCGGATCCGCCGCCTTGTACTCCGGATCGGCGAGAACGCCCGGCAGGCAGAGCTGCACACCGCCCAGGGCGTCGATCAGGTCCGTGAAGCCCTGAAGATTGATGGTGGCGTAGTAGTTGATGTCGATCCCCAGGTAGAGCCCCACGCTCCGTTCGAGCGCCTGGATGCCGCAGTCGGCGCCCGTCGGAAGGTCAGGGCACCAGAGACGGGGGTTCTGGCTGGCGATCGTGGTGAGCGAGTTGATCTTGTTCGGGTAGAGCCCGTCGGCATAGATCCGGCGATCCGGGAGAGGCAGGAACCCCGTGTCGCGGGGGACCGAGACCATGGCGGCGGTGTGGGCAACCGGATCAATGCTGATGACCAGGATCGTGTCTGTCAGGGCCTCGCTGCGGTACGGTCCGGAGTCGATCCCCAGGAGCAGGAAGCTGATGCGGCTGGTGCCGTCCCAGCGGTAGCTGGGCGGTCCGCCCGACGCCTTGGGATCCCCGGGGCCGGGCGTGGGAACCTCACCGGCGAATACCTGGCCCAGCGTCCGGTCAAGCGTGTACACGACCATCCCGGTCCAGAGGTGCATGCCCGCCGTTGCTGCCACCAGCACGCCGACCAGGGCCAGCTCCCAGGGGCGACGGGGTTGATGCGGGCCGCCTCCGGCCTTCAGGGCCGCCCCGCGCGATGGCCGTGGCTCCGCGGGTCGTGCGACCCCGACCTGCAGGATCGCGATAAGGCGCCATCCGAGCAGGGCGGCATCGAGCACCAGGAGCCCCGTGAGGAAGCGGGTATCCACGATCGCGCCGCCAAAGCGCGTGAACCCCATCAGCGCAACCACGAGGCTCCCGATGAGCAGGAGCACAACCGGCGCGGCGAAGATCGTGGCGAGAATGGGTTGGCCCGCGTATGCCTGACCGAGGCCCGGGAACAGGAAGGACAACGTCGCGGCAAGGGCCGGGAATCGCGCGCGCGGTCTCTGCAGCATCAACTCCTCTTTGGCGCCCCGCTCCGCGTCAGAGGGCGCTGCTGAAGCACGTCCGGCGGGCGGCCGGAGTATACCGCCGCGCGAAGTGGTGCGCAGATGCGCCATCTGAGGTGGTACAGATGGGTTAGTACCTTTGCACCATCCGAGACCCGGACCCTAGACTACCCGGGCTGACCCGATTTCACCCTGGGACCGGCTGCAGCACCGCAAGAGGTGCCCTACGAAGGACCCGTGCCCACCGACCTCGTCTTCATCATCGTCTCTGCCACCGTTGCGGCACTGCTCCTGCTGGGCGGTGCCGTTGCCGGCGTGCGGGAGCGTGAGCGCCGTCACGATCGGATCACGGAGCCTCCCGCGGGAGCAGGCGGGAAGTACGACGTCGATGCCGATATCGCCGAAGCCGGCGTGCTGGGGCTGGGCCCCACCGCCGGCGGGGCCGTCCGCATCCTGTGGTGGGTGACGGTGGCCGCCGTCCTGGTCGGGGTGGGTCTCTCGGGCAGCTTCAACGACAACCGGGCGGCGATCTTCGCGCTGGGCGGGATCGCCGTCGTCGTGGTCGTGCTGCTCCACGAGCTGCTTCCGTCGGGCTGGCGGAGCCCGGTCACCAACTGGCTCGAGGTCCTGATCGCCTTCGCCCTCTCGGGTGGCCTGCTTCTTCTCACCGGCTACGGTGCCTCCCCGTATGCCTTCACGCTCGACCTCATTGCCGTCGCCGTGGCCCTTGGCGGCGGTGGGTGGAACGCCGCCGGGGCGGCGGTCCTCGCGACGGGCGTGTACCTGGGCGTGGTCGCCGTCGACCCGGGGCCGAACCGGTTCACGGACCAGAACCTGCTCTCGGTCGCGCTGCTGCTCGGGGCGCTCTGGCTTCTCGTCTTCCTGGCGGCGGTCTTCGCCGGAAACGAGCGCCGAATCCGCGCCATGCTGAGCCGGCTCTCGCGCATCGATCCGCTGACCGGGCTCTTCAACCGCGGGCAGATCTACGAGACCCTCGAGCAGGAGGTCCATCGCACGCGCCGCAGCGAGCGCGGCTTCTCCCTGCTGATGATGGACCTCGACGGGCTGAAGGCGGTGAACGACGGCCTGGGCCACCAGCGTGGCGACGAGGTGCTGCGCTCGCTGGGGCGCGTGATCCGCGACGACATCCGGAACGTCGACTCGGCCTACCGCTACGGCGGCGACGAGTTCCTGATCCTGCTGCCGGAGACCGATTACGCGGGCGCGTTCGTGGTCGCTGAGAAGATCCGAGCCGATGCCGAGGAGATCGGGCTGCGGCTCGAGGGTGAGGGCGTCGCCACCAGCGTCTCCATTGGCCTGGTGTCGCACCCGGAGGACGGCGGAACCGCCGACGAGCTGGTGCGCTCCGCCGACCGCGCCATGTACAACGCCAAGGCGCTCGGCAAGAACCAGATCAGCGGGTATCCGCGCCCGTTCCGGGTGCCGCCGCAGCTGAGCTTTGGACCAGCCGACGAGCCGCCGGATCCCGCGGGGACCCCGGACCGAGGAGGACCACCGTTGTCGGTGATGGGCAATCTCGCGGCAGCGCCCATGCCCGGGCCGGAGCTGCGGTTCGCCGCTCCCGACCGCCTCGAAGAGCCGGACGCTGTCCTGGTCGCGGACCGTTGGGTCGCCGTGCCGGAGCCTGAGACACCGGCCGTAGGCACAATGCTGGTGGAGGCCGGCGACGAGGAGCCCGATGCCGCCGAGGTGCGGCGGCGGATTGCCGTGGCCTCGCGCTCCTTCGATCCGGATCATCAGATCCGTGCCGCGATGGACGCGTTCCTGTCACCGTCCAGCCGGCCACCCACGCCTCACCGACCGGATTGATCCGGCGGCTGCGCGGGCTCGCAATGGTTCGGCCCGCCCGGCTCGCGATGTCGAAGCGGTCGTGCTCCGTTCGGTATACTCCGGCCCGCTCCGCGGGGTGCGCGGCACCCTAACCCCAGGACAGGTGGGCACATCGCAGAATGGCCAATGACGTGCGCCCCAGGCGCAGGTCGAACCCGCGCGCGCCGCTGGCGGCGCTGCTTTCGTTCGTATTTCCGGGGCTCGGCCAGGCGTACAACGGCGACGCGGGTGTCGCCTGGGCCCTTGCGGCCCCGATCATCCTGCTCGTCGTCGGGGTCATCTTCGCGCTCAGCGCCCTCGGCGGCGACCTGCTGCTGCGGTTCCTTGACATCCGCTTCCTCGCCACCCTCCTTGTGCTCGACGGGCTGCTCCTCGCCTGGCGCCTCTTCGCCGTAATCCAGGCCTACCTGCGACGAGAGCCACCGCACCCGGCGCGCTGGTCGACGTACGCCGGCGTGGGGCTCGTGGTCCTCACCATCGCCATGCACGTGCTGCCGGGGTACTGGGCCGTCAAGGCGATCGACACGCTCAGCAGCGTCGCCCAGGGCGGAACGGGAGGCAACAGCGAGCTCCATGATTCCTTCGGAGGGATTGCGCTGGACCTCCCGTCGCCATCCGAGGCGCCGCAGGCGCAGGGTCGCATCAATGTTGTGCTGGTGGGCATCGACTGGAAGCCGGGCCGGGCCGAGCACCTGACCGACACCATCCTCGTCGTGAGCCTTGATCCCGAGACCGGCCACACCGCGATGATCTCGATCCCTCGCGATCTGTACGGCGTGAAGCTCCCCGACGGACAGACCTACAACGCGAAGATCAACAGCCTGCTGATCATCGCCACGAACAACAAGCGGCAGTATCCGCTCGGGGGAGTTGGCACGCTGAAGGCCACCATCGGCCAGTTGCTGGGCATCAGGATCGACTACTTCGCCGCCATCAACCTGCTCGGGTTCAAGCAGGCCGTGGACGGCATCGGCGGCGTGGACGTCATCGTCACGCGTGCCATCAACGACCCCACCTACCGGTTCGACAACGGGAAGACGGGGTTCTACCTGTCGGCCGGGCGGCACCACCTCAACGGCGAGATCGCCCTCGCATACGTGCGATCCCGGAAGGGCGCGGGCGACAACGACTTCACGCGGGCCGCGCGGCAGCAGCAGGTCCTCACCGCCATCCGCGACAAGCTCACCGCGGCCAACCTGCTGACCCAGCTGCCGAGCCTGCTCGATGCCGTCAAGTCCACCGTTTCGACCGATGTGCCCTCCACCGAACTCCCGCTGCTCGCCCAGGCGGTCCAGCATGCCGGCCTGGCGGCTGTGCAGCGTGCCGTGGTCCAGCCCCCGCTGGTTCATTCCGTGTACCCCGGCCCGGGCGGTGCGTACATCCTGGTCCCCGACTTCCCCGCGATTCTCGAGCTGGGCCAGCGCCTGATGGGCGATTCGGCGGGCTCGTCCTCGTCGCCATCGGCAGCTCCCGCTCCGTAGGCGGTCCCGGGCCGCCGGGTGCCGGCTGCTAGACTCGCCGGACCATGCCAGGGTTCGCCACGCGCGCCATCCGCGCCGCCAGCCGGGTGCCGGAGGCGCCGCAGCCGCCGGTCAACGTCCCCATCTATCAGACGAGCACGTTCGAGGTCGCCAGCGCCCGGGAGCTGGCGGATCTCCTCGAGTTCCGCGTTGCCGGACACTCGTACACGCGCTACTCGAACCCCACCCACGCGGCGCTCGAGGCAGCCCTCGCCGAGCTCGAGGGTGCGGGGGCCTGCGTCATCACCGGGTCGGGCATGGCCGCAATCCATGCGGCCCTGGCATCCATGCTGCGCCCCGGCGATGAGGTCATCGCCGGCCGCGCGCTGTACGGGGGCACGTACGCGATCCTCACCGGGCTCTTCGCGCAGTTCGGCGTCATCGCCCGCTTCGTCCCGCTGACCGATCCGCAGGCCGTGCGGGCGGCCATCACCAAGCGCACCCGGCTGGTGTGGGCCGAGACGATCGCGAACCCGACCACCGACGTCGCCGACCTGTCGGAGCTGGCGACGGTCGCCCACGACGCGGGAGCGAGGCTCGTCGTCGACAACACCTTCGCCTCGCCCTACCTGTGCAATCCGCTCGGCCTGGGAGCCGATCTCGTCGTCCACTCGCTGACCAAGTACGTGGGCGGTCATTCCGACCTGGTGGCCGGTGCCGTCCTCGGCCCGGCCGAGACCGTTGCGGAGGTTCGCCACGTGGTGCTCAGCGCCGGCGGCAACGGCCAGCCGCTCGAGGCCTTCCTGGCCCTGCGCGGGCTCAAGACCCTGGCCCTCCGGATGGAGCGCCATTCGAGCAACGCCCTCGCCGTCGCCAAGGCGCTGGAAGGACGGACAGGCATCCGCCGGGTCGTCTATCCGGGGCTCGCATCGCACCCCCAGCACGCGGTGGCCGTCCGCGAGCTGCGCGACGGCATGGGCGGGGGCATGCTCGCGCTGGACCTGGACGGCGGGCGGGCCGCCGGCGAGCGCTTCCTTGGCCGCCTCGGCGTCGCGGTGCACGCCACGAGCCTGGGTACGGTCGAGACGCTGTGCTCGCACCCGGCCTCGTCATCGCATCGGCAGCTCGGTGAGGAGGAGCTGGCCGCAGCCGGCCTGACGCCCGGGCTGGTGCGCGTCTCCGTGGGCCTCGAGGACGCCGCCGACCTGGTGGAGGACCTGGCGGCCGCCGCCGCCTGATCTCGACCGTGGCCGGTTGATGACCAGCGTCATCGACCTCTGGCGGGCCGTCGACCCGTCCGCACGCCTCGTGTCCGGCTCCCCGGATCGCCTTCGCGCTGCGGTGCGCAGCGTCGCGTCCACGCGCGCGCTCCCGCCGCATCTCCCCGAGCCGACCGAGGGCCTGCTCCTGGTCATGGACCACGCTCTCCTCCCGGGACCGCGCCTGGACGGCCTGGTCGCCGTGCTCCGCGACGCGGGACTGCGGCCGGGCGCCGTCGTGCTCGCCAGCGGTGGTCCCGAGTCAGGCGAGCTCGAGCGTGCCGGCGACGCCATGCCGATAGTGGCGAGCGCTCAGCCGCACGCCAGGTTCGCCGATGCGGCCGTCTCCTACCTGGAGCAGCCGGCGCGGTCCCTCGAGCGCTTTGCGTCGGAGCTGCGCCTGGCCGCCGCGGAGGCGGCCCTCGCCGAGCCGACGGTGGGGACCCCGGCCGGCGTGGTTGCCGCCAGGCTCCGCCGCGGGGTGGCCGTCTCGGTCGACGGCGAGCTGCGAAGCCTCCACCCGCGGATCGCCGGGCGTGCGCTTGCCGCGCGCTTCGCCGCACTGCATGGCCGGCTTCTGGCCGGATCGCCCGGCCGAGCGAGCGCGCGACGGAGCCAGGAGGGCCTCTACCTCCTGGAGCGGCGTGTCCGCCAGCGTGCCTCCGTCTGGCTCTTCGACGACCTGCCCTTCGCGCGCATCGACGAGGTGGCGGTGGATGCGCTGGCCATCACGCTCCGCGCCCTGCTGGCCCGGCCCGATGCGGAGCGGCGCGCCGCCGCTCCTCCAGAGACCGTCCGCCGCCCAGCCTCGGCCGCGCCGCTCACGAAGGGCGCCGGCGAGGGTCGGCCGGGTGGCGGGTCGGATGGGGTCCTGCGCGCCACACTGGTGGCGGTGGCCCGTGCCAACGGGCGCGTGACGCCAGCCGCCACGGGCGCTCGGCGTCCACCGCAACACCGTCCTCCATCGCCTGCGCCGAGCCGCCGATGAGCTCGGCCTGGACCCCCGCCGCGCGGAGGACGCGCTCCAGGTCCTGCGCGAGGAGGAGTCGAGGGGACGCTGAGGCGCCGCCATCGGCGATTGTGCACTTTGCACAACAAGTCGCCCGACCGGGAGCCGTCGGACAGGCCACCGGATGGCGGCCGGACGCTAGCCTCGCAGGTGCCATATCGGCCAACCCCCACGACCTGACAGGAGCCTATCGACGCATGGCCAACAAGGAGCTCGCCGCCGCCCTCAAGCTCGCCGAGGAGAAGAACCTTCGCTTCGTGAGCCTGCAGTTCACCGACATCGTGGGTGCGGTGAAATCCGTGCAGGTGCCCATGCACCAGCTCGAGGAGGCGGTGGAGCACGGCAAGTGGTTCGACGGATCGAGCATCGAGGGGTTCGCGCGCATCGCGGAGTCCGACATGTTCCTGGTCCCGGACCTGTCCACGTTCTCGCCCATCCCCTGGGAGCCGGGCATCGCCGCTGACGGCACGCAGCTCGAGACGGGCGCCGCGCGCGTGATCTGCGACGTGTACACCCCCAACGGCGAGCCCTTCCCCGGTGATCCCCGCTGGGTCCTGCGCCGCCAGATGGAGCGGGCCAGGAAGCTGGGCTTCACCTTCAACACCGGCCCGGAGCTGGAGTTCTTCCTGCTTCGCCGCTCGAACGGGACCGTGGCCCTGGACCCGCATGACGCGGCCGGCTACTTCGACCTCTCCGAGGACCTGGGGACCGAGGTCCGCAAGGAGATGATGAACGACCTCGAGGAGATCGGAATCGAGGTGGAGACGGCGCACCACGAGGTCGCGTCGGGCCAGCACGAGATCGACTTCAAGTACGCGAACGCCCTGCGCACCGCGGACAACGCGGTGACATTCAAGACCACGCTGAAGGCCGTCGCCGCTCTCCACGGGCTGCACGCCACCTTCATGCCCAAGCCGATCTTCGGGATCAACGGCTCGGGGATGCACACCCACCAGAGCCTGTGGGACGACAAGAAGGGCAAGAACGCCTTCTCGGACCCGAAGGATGCGTACGGGCTCTCGGACACGGCAAAGCACTACATCGCGGGCACCCTGGAGCACGCCCGCGGGATGATCGCCATCCTGGCCCCCCTGGTGAACAGCTACAAGCGCCTGGTTCCGGGCTACGAGGCGCCGGTCTACATCGGCTGGGCGCGCATCAACCGCTCCGCCCTGATCCGCATCCCGCAGATCAGCAAGGGCCAGCTGGACTCGACGCGAATCGAGCTGCGGTGCCCCGACCCCTCCTCGAACCCGTACCTCGCCTTTGCGGCCATGCTCGCAGCCGGCCTCGATGGGATCGAGCGCAAGCTGGAGCCGCCGGCCCCGGTCGAGGAGAACCTCTACCACCTCGACCCGGCGAAGCTGGAGAGCCGGAAGATCAAGCAGCTCCCGGGCACGCTCAAGGACGCCATCGAGGAGCTCAAGGCGGACAAGGTGATCCGGGAGGCGTTGGGCGAGCACATCTTCGAGCGCTTCGTCGAGGCCAAGACCGAGGAGTGGGACGAGTATCGGATGCAGGTCTCCGGCTGGGAGGTGGGCCGCTACCTGGAGACCTTCTGAGCCGATGCGGCGCGCCGCGATGCAACCACCGGGTATCGCCGCGCGTATGGATGGATGAACGGGATCGCGGCGGGCTGTGCG
>CAVXEH010000007.1:0-22420 GCA_963760875.1 uncultured Chloroflexia bacterium
CGCGGAGGCGCGGCTGGAGGGCACTCGCGCCGGTTGAGGCGCAACCGCACGCAGCCTGCGGGCGTCAGGGGAGCAGGCTGGTATCCACAAGGTCGCTGACCGGTGGCGGCGAGCCGGAAAGCGGCCGTCCGGCAGCCCCGCCATGAACTGCTCGGTCTGCTGCCATGCGGCCGTGTCGATCCCGCCATCGGTCGACCAGAGCGCAATCGTCGCGTTCAGGATGGCCAGCTGCGTCGCCTGGTCCTTGCCGAGCTCGGGCACCGCCGTCACCGAGGCGTCGAGGCCGGCCTGCGGGTCGGCACGGATCTCCGTCATTGCGCGCAGGGTCGCCGCCACGAACGCCGTCAGGGCGTCGTGCTTGTCGGCGATGGTCCGCGTCCCCGCGATCAACCCGTTCCCGGGCAGTGGCACCGAGGCATCGACGTGGAGCACGGTCACCGGCGTCCCGCCACGCTCCAGCACCACTGGCTCGTTGTTGGCGAACCCGGTGGCGGCGTCGACCGCGCCCTGGACGAGGGCGGTCGACTGCCCGAAATGGGGGTACAGCTGGATGTCAAGATCGGACGGTGCCAGGTTGGCCGATGCGAGGAGCGCCTCGAGCATGATCCAGCCGCTTCCGTACTTGCCCGGCGTGCCGAGCTTCCTGCCCCGCAGGTCGGCTGCGGTCCTGATCCCGCTGGAAGCCTTCGCGTAGACGACGTTCGGGAACGTGCCGTAGAAGGTGGCGACATACCGAATCGGCACCCCCTGGCTCACGGCCGGGATCACGCTGGTCCCATCGGCAATGCCGATGTCGATGGCTCCCTGTCCGACGAGCGTGACCAGGTCCGGATCGATCTTGTTCTGGAAGGTGACCGACAGCCCCGCATCGCGGTAGTACCCGCGCTGCTGCGCCAGGTAGAACGGCGCGAACTGCACGCTGGGGATGTACCCGAGGCCGACCACGAGCTGCGTGGAGCCCGAGGGCCGCGGACCGGAGGGCGACGGTACGCCCGATGCGCTTCCGCTCCCTGGTCCGCTGCATGCGGCCGCCACCACCAGCAGCAGGGCCAGCGGGACAGCGGCCCACGCCATCCGGCGACGGTGACGCGCTCCACGCGCCTGGTCGTCGATTCCCCGCGCGCGGTGCACCACAGTCATCCTCGTACTCCCACCAGGCGCCGCTCGACCAGCACGATCAGCAGGTAGAAGCCAACCCCCATCCCCGCGATCGTGAACAGGGTGGCGAAGAGCAGCGGCGTGTCAAAGAGGCTGCCACGAGCCAGGTTGATGAGCACCCCCAGCCCTTTCTCACCACCGGCCCACTCGCCGATGATCGCGCCGACCACGGCCAGCGTGGCCCCCACGCGGATTCCCCCGAAGAGCACCGGCAGGGCCGCCGGGACCTCGAGCTTGAGGAAGAGCTGGCGCCTCGAAGCGCGAAGCGAGCGGGCCATCTCGATCAGCTGCGCGTCCACCGAGCGAACCGCGACCATCGCTGCGACCGCCACCGGGAAGAAGACGATCAGCGCGCAGATGATGACCTTCGAGAGCAGCCCGGTGCCGAACCACAGCGCCAGCAGCGGCGCGAGCGCCAGGATCGGCGTGGCCTGCGCGGCGACCAGGTACGGTGACAGGAGCCGCCCGGCGAGCGGAGATCGGGCCAGCAGGTACCCGGCGCCCACGGCGATCGTTGCGCCGGCCACGAACCCCAGCGCCACCTCCATGGCAGTTGTCGCCGCGTGAGGCTCGATGGTGCCGTCGCCCCACGCGGTCACCAGGCGCGCCGCCACCTGCTCCGGTGGCGGGAGCACGAAGGACGGATAGCCACCCAGGACCACGATCAGCTTCCAGGCCGCCAGGAAGAGGATCGCGGCGATCAGAACCGGCGTCGCATCGCCGGCGATCCGGCGCCAGCTCATCGTCGTCCTCGCGCCATCGGCGCCGGCTCCTCTGCGTCAGGCACGGCGTCGGCGTCGAGCGCGGCGCGAACGCGGGCGGCCGCACCGCCGGGCCGCGAGCCGTTCACTGACGGAGCCGGCAGCACTCCCGGAGACAGCCGCTCCTCGTGCACGATCCGCCCCGGATGCCCGGCGAGGACCACGACGCGGTCCGCCAGCTCGAGCGCCTCCGCGATCGAGTGCGTGACGAGCAGGACCGTGGCCCCGATGCTGCGCCAGATCCGGCTCAGCTCGGTGTTGAACCGCTCGCGGGTCAACGCGTCCAGCGCGCTGAAGGGCTCGTCGAGCAGAAGCACCTCCGGCTGCATCGCCAGGGCGCGCGCGATCGCCGCGCGCTGCCGCATCCCGCCGGAGAGCTGGTGCGGACGGAGGTGGTCGACATCGTGCAGGCCGACCAGGCGAAGGACCTCGGTGGCCCTGCGCACCCGGGCGTCCGTCTCCCAGCCGGCGAGCTCAAGGGGAAAGGCCACGTTCTCCAGGGTGCTGCGCCAGGGCATGAGCCGTGGTTCCTGGAACACGAAGCCGACGCGTTCGCTGGGCCCCGTGAGCGGGTTGCCGGCGATCTCGACCCGGCCGCGGTCGGGGACGAGCAGGCCGCTGACCAGGCGCAGGAGGGTGCTCTTGCCGGTCCCGTTGGCTCCGATGATGGCCACGAACTCGCTGCGCGTCACGCGGAGGCTCACCGAGGCCACTGCCGGCCGGCTGCCGGCTGCCTGCGGATAGGCGAAGGAGACGTCCTCCAGCGACACGGCGGGCGCGTTCGTCGCGCGGACCGCGGTCGGATGGCTTGTGGCCGAACGGGTGATCGATGGAGCGTTCGTCCCCGGGACTCCTTCCAGTCGCTCCGGGGCACATCCTCAGCCGCCCATGGCAGGGCCACGGACTGCGTCTTCTTCCTTCCGGACTCTACCGTCGGCTCCGGCCACGCCACCGCGACGGCGACGCTTCGGATCTGCTGACACCCGATGAACCATCGGGTCGCTCGTGGGCTCGATCCTGCACGCAGGACCCCTACCACCGGTCGGGAATTTCACCCTGCCCCGAAGACGAGGCAAGTCTAGCACGCACGCTCGGGAACGACCCGTGGGGTCCTGGTGCTGGAGCTCAGCCGGGCAGCCGGTTCAGCTCGTGCACGATCGGCGCGATCGGTGGCCAGAGACCGACGTACGCCTCGAAGAGCGCGTCATAGGTGGCCCGGTTGGCGTGGTTCGGCTCCAGGTGGCGTTCGATGTGCACCATGGCGCCGATGCCCTCCGTGACGTCGGCGACGAGGCCGATGGCGCTCGCCCCCAGGATCGCGGCGCCAACCAGCGCCGTCTCGCGAATCGCGGGGATCCCCACACGGACCCCCAGGACATCGGCCTTGATCTGGTTCCACCCGTCCCCGCGCGCGGTGCCGCCGGTGATGCGAAGCTCGCCGATCTCGACGCCCGCAGCCCGGATCGGCAGGGCGACGTGACGCAGGGCAAGCGCCGCGGACTCGAGGACGGCGCGCGCCAGGTGCGCGCGACCATGCGACAGGGTGAGCCCCACGAAGGCGCCGCGGGCCAGCGGATCCCACAGCGGCGAGCGCTCCCCGGCCAGGTACGGCAGGAAGACGAGGCCCTCGGCGCCGGGGCGCACGCCCATCGCATCCGCCACCAGCTCGTCGGCGGTGGCGGCACCGCCAAGGACGCTGGTGGCGAGCCAGTCCAGAGCCTTGCCGGTCGCGCTCATCGCACCCCCCACGATCCAGCGACCCGGCAACGGGGCCGCCGCCACCCAAGCGCCGGGGACCTCGACCGGCCGGTCGGTGTAGATCGCGAGGCCGCCCGACGTCCCGCCGGTGTCGACGGCTTCGCCGGCGTCCAGGAGCCCGGCGCCGTGGAAGGTGGCGAACGAGTCCACCGTACCAGCGACCACCGGGAGCCCGGCCGGGAGTCCCAGCTCCGACGCGGCGTCGGAGCCGAGGCTCCCCAGGACCGAGCCGGCCGCGGCGACCGGGGGAACGCGTGCCGGATCGAGCCCGGCGGTGGCGGCCCGCCGCGGGTCAGGCAGTGCCTGCCCCGGCGTCTGCGTGGTGGCGGCGACGCCGCTCAGCCGGTACGCCATCCACTCCCAGGCATTGAGGTACCAGCGCGCGGCGGCGGCGGCGGCGGGATCGTGGCGCTCCACCCAGAGGGCGGCGGGCAGCACCCCCAGCCCCCACCCGCGCAGCCCGGTGGCCCGCTCCAGCTCGGGCTCCATCGCCGACCCGCGACGGTCCATCCAGGTCATGGCCGGGCGTGCCGGCGTGCCGTCGGCGCGCGCGACCACCAGGGTCGGACCCTGCCCGACGCAGCAGATGGCCGCGGGCGGGTCGGCTGTCGAGGCACGCAGCGCGGAGACCGTCGATCGCAGCTCGTCCCACCACGCGCCGGGCTGCTGCTCCGCGCTCCCGGTGGCCGGGTCCAGCGCGAAGGGGTGCGCCTTTCGCGCCACGGCGACCAGGCGCCCGTCGACCGAGACGATCCCCGCCTTCGTCTCGCTCGTCCCGATGTCGACCGCCAGGATGGTGGGGACCGTCGAGCTCACCCGCGCATTGTGGTCGATGCGCGCGCCCACCTGCGCGGCGGCGTCATGCGTCTCGGGTCTGCGACGGCGAGGATCCGCGCAGCCAGCGCCACAGGACCCAGGCGAAGCCGACCAGCACCACCGCGTAGATGACCAGCTCGTACGGCCGCACCGCGTCGTACAGGGTGCGGTAGTTCTCGCCCAGCAGGTAGCCGCCCAGCACCAACGCCGCGTTCCAGGGCAGCGACCCCAGGGCGCTGAACAGCAGGAACCGGCCCATGGGCATCCGCGCGATGCCGGCCGGGTAGTTGATGAGGGCCCGGACCAGCGGCACCAGCCGGCCGAAGAACACGGCCCAGTCGCCGTAGCGCGCGAACCAGGCATCCGCCCGGTCCAGATCCTCGGGATGGATGTGCACGTAGCGGCCCCAGCGGTCCAGGAGCGGCCGGCCGCCCCATAGCCCCACCAGGTAGCCGATGAACGATCCGGCCACGGCCCCCGATGTGGCGATCAGCAGCACCGCGATCCAGTTCCAGGGCGCGTGGGTCAGGGGCTCGAGGACGGACGGGTCGGTGACGGACTGGCTCACCTTCCAGCCCGCCATGGGCACGATCACCTCGGAGGGGATGATGGGGATGAAGGTCTCCAGGCCGATGGCGACCGCCACCCCGACGTACCCCACGGCGTCGTAGAGCGACAGGAAGAACGGGATGACGACCCGGTCGATGAAGGACAGCACCGCTCAGGCGTCCCCGCCGTCGGGCTCGGGTGGGTGGAGCGGCACGGCCACCTGGCGTCCCTCCTGCCCCTCTCCGCCGGCGACCACCGCGGCGGCCGTGCGCCGGAGACGCTCGTCGACGGTGAGCACGTGGACGCTGACCAGGATCGACAGGAGCGCGGCCCCCGCCATCCAGCCGCCCAGCAGGTCCATGGGGTAGTGGGCCTGAAGGTAGAGGCGGATGAGGCTGATGGCACCGATGAGGGCCAAGGCGACGGCGTAGGCGGTCATCCCCTGGCGCCGGTCGTTGGAGAGGCGCGCGATGCAGAAGGCGACGAGGCCATAGAACACGAACGCTCGCAGGGCGTGGCCGGCCGGGAAGTCGGCGATGTCGTCAAGGCCGATGTTGTTCACGTTGAACAGGGCGTTCACGAGCTGCGTCACGTTGATCTCGGGGATGGCGGTGAAGAACTTCAGGAGCCACTCGATGGGGAACGCCAGGGTTCCGAACGCGAGCAGCAGGGCAAGGTCGCGCCGGCCCTTGGCCAGGGCAAGGAGGCCCACCGCGGCGAAGCCGAGCGCCACGAACCACCCCGATCCCAGGGCACTGATGAGGCGCAGCACGACGTCCACCGGCTCGGCGTGCGCCTGCACCCAGCCGTGGACGGCGGGAACGATCTTGGTCATCAGCCACTTCTCCGGCTCGGTGACCTGGGTCGTGCGCTTGAGGGCGATGAGCCAGAAGAGGCTGGGCAGCGCGATCAGGGTGAGCAGGAATGCGGCGGCCGGGCTTGGGACGGCGCCCCCCAGCCGGTCCCTGGCGTCGGCGCTGACAAGCAGGCGGCTGGTCGGGTCCGGGAGGCGACGCACGGTGCGTAGTATAGGTGCGGCCATGGCGCCCACCGATCGGTCCGACCCACCAAACCTGCCGCTCACCGGACGCGACCTGCGCGTCTCGGACGTGGTCGACGTGGCGCGCGCCGCACGCGCCGTGGAGCTTGCCCCGGACGCGGTCCGGCGCATGGCCGCCTCCCGCGCGGTGGTCGAGCGGGTGGTCGCCGAGGGCAGGACGGTCTACGGCGTGACCACCGGCTTCGGTGACCTCGCGGACGTGCGCATCGACCCACCGCAGACGGCCCGGCTGCAACGGAACCTCGTCCGCTCGCACGCCGCCGGCGTCGGCGACCCGCTGCCCGCCGACGTCGTGCGGGCCATGCTCCTGCTGCGGGCCGCAACCCTGGCGGTGGGTCTCTCCGGGGCCCGCCCGGTGCTCGCGGAGCTGCTGTGCGCGATGCTCAATGCCGGCGTCCACCCGGTGGTTCCGTCGCGCGGCAGCGTGGGCGCCTCCGGCGACCTCGCTCCGCTCGCCCACCTGGCGCTGGTCGTCATCGGCGAGGGCCAGGCGGAGATCGGCGGGCGGGTCATGCGCGGCGACGAGGCCCTAGCCGCCGCCGGTCTGGAGCCTGTCGTCCTGGAGGCCAAGGAGGGCCTGGCCCTCCTCAACGGGACGCAGCTGATGGCCGCCATCGGCTGCCTTGCGCTCCACGACGCCCGGCTGCTGGCGGAGAGCGCGGACGTCATCGGCGCCATGAGCCTGGAGGCCATGGAGGGGACGGGCGCCGCTTTCGATGCCGAGCTCCTGGCAGCGCGACCGCACCCCGGCCAGGTCGCTGCCGGCGCGCACCTGCGACAGCTCCTGGCCGGCAGCCAGATCGGGGCCAACCACCGCGAGTCGTTGCACCGGGTCCAGGATGCGTACAGCCTGCGGTGCATGCCGCAGGTGCATGGCGCGGTCCGCGATGTGCTCGACGAGCTAGCCCGGATCCTGGGCGTGGAGATCAACAGCGCCACGGACAACCCGCTCGTCTTCCCGCCCGCCCACGAGGCGGGCGAGGGACGCGTGGTCTCGGGTGGGAACTTCCACGGCGAGCCCGTGGCCCTCACCCTGGACCATGCCAAGAACGCCGTGGCGGAGCTAGCGTCCATCAGCGAGCGGCGCACGGCGCGGCTGGTGGACACCCGCCACTCAGGCCTGCCCGCCTTCCTCTCCGAGGATCCGGGGCTGGGCAGCGGCCTGATGATCACCCAGTACACCGCGGCCGCCCTGGTCAACGAGCTGCAGACCCTGGCGCATCCCTCCTCGGTCGACACCATCCCCACCTCCGCGGACCAGGAGGACCACGTCAGCATGGGTGCCACGGCCGCCCTGCACCTGCGCACCGTGGTCGAGCGGGCACAGACCGTCCTTGCCATCGAGGCCCTCTGCGCGGCGCAGGGGCTCGACTTCCGCGCTCCGCTCCGCCCCGGCGCGGGAGTGGCGGCCGCCCAGGCCGAGGTGCGCGGGGTGGTGCCGCATCTGGTCGAGGATCGATCGCCGGCGCCCGACATCGGTGCCGTGCGCGAGCTGCTGGTTGGCGGCCGGCTGCTGGCCGCCGCGGATGGAGGCTGAGCCGATGGCGCCCGAACCGCTGAGGTTCACCCTGGTCGACGAGGTCAGCTTCGACTCGATTCCGGCGCCGGCCAGGCCCAACGCCCGTTGCCAGACGTGCGACTACTGGGAGCGCATCGACGGGACCCGCGACGCACCGGCGGAGGACGCGACGGACACCGAGGCCCGCGAGAGCCTGAAACGCAGCCGGCTTCTCTCCGGCGAGAAGCTGGCGGGCGCCTACGGGATGCTCGCCTGGCGCCCGGATGACTCCGGCGGGACGGCGGTGGGCTGGGCGCAGTTCGGCCCGATGTCGGCCTATCCGCGCGCGCAGTCCATCCGCGAGCGCTACCCGGACCTCCCCGACTCGCCGGCGCCGTGGATCATCACCTGCCTCCAGGTACCGGCATCGGAGCCGGACCGCCAGGCGACGGCCGGGAGCCTGCTGGAGATGGTCTGCGAGGAGCTCGACCGGCGCGGGATCACCGCGGTGGAGGCCTACCCGGAGGGGATCGGCGATGCCTGGCTGCCACCGGCAGGGCCGCCGACGGTCTATCTCGACCATGGCTTCGCCCGCGCGGCCGGCGACGCGCGCTACCCGGTCATGCGCCGCGAGCTGACCGGCTCCGGGGACGAGGTTGGCTGGGACGACCTCCTCTCGAAGGTGCTGCCGGCCGACGAGGGTGAGGAATGGCCCTTGCCCATGCCCCGGCAACCATCCGAGGATGACGTCTTCCGGCTGCCGGAGCGTCCGAAGCGGCGCAATCCGTTCGGGGACGACTGACGCGGCGCTGACCCGCTGAGGGGCCGGCGCAACATCCGGCACGATTCGTGCGTCTGGTGAGCCAGACGCCCGCAGTTGGGGGAGCACCAATGACCACGACCCGGATGAAGGTCGCGCTCGCCGTGGGGTGCGCCATTGTCCTGCTGGCCTGGACCCAGGCCACCGTCGCCTGGGTCGTCGCGCGATTCGGGACCTTTGACGACGACCTCCTGGGCGGGACGATCTCCATGATCCCGCTCGCCGCCCTGCTGGCCACGGTCGTCCTGCTGGCCCTCCCGGCGCTGGCGGAGGGTGGCCGGCGCATTGCCATCGGCATCGCGGCGGCGTTGGGGCTGGTGATGGTGGGCGCCACCGCCGACAACATCGCCGGCGCGCTCCGGAATGGCAGTGTCTCCCCCCAGGGCTGGCTGGTGGCAGCACTCTCCGCGGGGCTGATCGCGATCGTGGCGGCTCTGGCGTGGGTCGTGGCGCGCGAACCGGTGGAGGTCCGCCGGGACCGCTGATCCACGCCGGCTCTCTCGCGTAGCCACGCGGCGTACCATCGCCGCATGACCACGACCGCTCGCGTCTCGGGGCCGCGCACCGTCCACGCCCCGCGCGGCACCACCCTGAGCTGCAAGGGATGGCAGCAGGAGGCGGCGCTGCGGATGCTCATGAACAACCTGGATCCCGACGTGGCGGAGGACCCCGACCACCTCATCGTCTACGGCGGCACCGGCCGTGCGGCGCGCAGCTGGGAGGCGTTCGACGCCATCGTCCGCGAGCTGCGACGCCTGGAGAACGACGAGACACTCCTGGTCCAGTCCGGCAAGCCGGTGGGCGTCTTCCGAACGACGCCGGATGCGCCTCGCGTGCTCATCGCCAACGCCCTGCTGGTTCCGCACTGGGCCACCTGGGAGATATTCCGCGACCTCGAGCGCGCCGGCCTGACCATGTACGGCCAGATGACCGCCGGGTCGTGGATCTACATCGCCACCCAGGGCATCATCCAGGGCACCTACGAGACCTTCGCGGAGGCCGCCCGCCAGCACTTCAACGGCACCCTGGCCGGCACCGCCACCCTGACCGCGGGCCTGGGCGGGATGGGCGGCGCCCAGCCGCTGGCAGTGACCATGAACGAGGGAACGGTGCTGGCCATCGAGGTCGACCCGGCCCGGGCGGGGCGACGCCACAGGTCCGGCTACGTCGACGAGCTGACCACCGACCTCGACGAGGCCATCAGCAAGGTGGACCGATGGCGCAGCGCGCGCGAGGCGCGCTCCATCGCCCTGGTCGCCAATGCCGCGGACGTCGAGCCGGAGCTGGTCCGGCGGGGATGGAAGCCCGACCTCGTGACTGACCAGACCAGCGCCCACGATCCCCTCAACGGCTACGTTCCGGGCGGCATGCCGTTCACCGCGGCTGCGGCGCTGCGCGCGTCAGACCCGGACGCATACCTCGAGAAGTCCATGGCGTCCATCGCGGACCACGTGCGCGCCATGCTCGCCTTCCAGCGCGCGGGCGCGGTGACCTTTGACTACGGCAACAACATCCGGGCGCAGGCGCAAGATGCCGGCGTGCACGACGCATTCGACTTCCCGGGCTTCGTGCCCGCCTTCATCCGGCCGCTCTTCAGCGAGGGCAAGGGTCCCTTCCGCTGGGCGGCACTCTCGGGCGACCCCCAGGACATCCTCAAGACCGATGCGGCGCTCATGGAGCTCTTCCCCGACAACACCAGCCTGCACCGATGGCTGCGCCTGGCGCAGGAGAAGGTCCCATTCCAGGGCCTGCCGGCGCGCATCTGCTGGCTGGGCTACGGGGAGCGGGCGAGGGCCGGCCTGCGCTTCAACGAGATGGTCGCCGCGGGCGAGCTCGCTGCCCCGGTGGTCATCGGCCGGGACCATCTCGACGCCGGCTCGGTCGCTTCGCCCTTCCGCGAGACGGAGGGGATGCGCGACGGCTCGGACGCCATCGCCGACTGGCCCATCCTCAACGCCCTGCTCAACACCGCCGCGGGCGCGACCTGGGTCAGCGTCCATCACGGAGGCGGGGTCGGCATCGGCTACAGCCTCCATGCCGGCATGGTCGTCGTGGCCGATGGCACCCCCGAGGCCGCCGCGCGCCTGGAGCGGGTCCTGACCACGGACCCCGGCACCGGGGTCATGCGCCATGCGGACGCCGGATACGAGCGGGCGATCGAGGTCGCCCGGGAGCGTGGCGTGCGGATCCCCATGCTCGAGGAGGACTAGCCGCGGTGGACCCCGAGGCGCCCCTGCCGGGCGCCCCGAACCCGTGGGAAGGCTCCCGGATGCCGCCGCCCCGGGACGCCCCGCCGTACCTGATGACGGAGATGATCGCCGCCGAGCCGGCCGTGGCCGAGCGCATCGTGCGGCGCCTGTCCGGCGGCGAAGGGGCGCGGGCGGTGGACGAGGTGGCCGGCATGGTCCACGACGCGGTCCGTCGCGGGCGACCGGTGGTGACCACCGGCTGCGGAACCAGCGAGCACGCGGCCATGGCCGCTGCCTGGCTCCTGGCCGATGCCCTCGAGCCCGGGGAGCAGTGGCTCGTCCGCTCCCGCCAGGCGCTCGACGTGGTTCGCCAGCCGGTTGCGGAGGGGGCCCTGATCGCGATCAGCCACGAGGGCGGGACCTGGGCCACCAACGAGGCCCTGCGCGCGGTCCGGCCCGAGCACGTCTCACGGGCACTCGTCTCGGTGAGCGACCGCTCGCCGGGCGCGGCCCTGGCCGAGGTGGTGATCCAGACCGGCGAGCAGGACCAGAGCTGGTGCCACACCGTGGGCTACCTGTCGCCGCTGGTCGCGGCCGCGGCGGTGGCGGCCCGCCTGGGGGGACGCCACCTCGACGGGCCGAGCGTGCGGGGCCTGCTTGAGGCGGCCGGCGGCCAGTCTGCGGCAGTCGAGTCCGTGGCCGCTGGGCTGGCGAGCGTCACGCGGATCGTCACCGTGGGCACCGGTCGCGATGAGCCCGCCGCCCGGGAGCTGGCACTCAAGATCGAGGAGGGGGTCGGGCTGCCGGCCCGCGCCCTGCAGCTCGAGACGGTGCGGCACGGCCACCTCGCTGCCTGCGACGAGGAGACCGGGCTGGTCCTGGTCCTCACCGACGCCGAACCGGCCGGCGCGTCGGTCAGGGAGCGGGCTCGCGCGGTCCTGCGCTCGGCGGCTGCCCTGGGCATGCCCGCAGCAGCGATTCTCGCGCCCCGGGTCGGCACCGCGATTCCCGGGGAGCTCACGACCGCCGGCCGCCTCAACGCGCCCGAGGCCAACCGCCTGCCGCCGCTCATCGAGGCCGTCCTGTCCTGCGCCCTGCCCCTGCAGCTGCTCACCGAGCGCCTTGCGCGGGCGCGCGGGCGCAACCCCGATCCCATCGGCCGCGACGATCCGCGCCAGGCCGCCGCGGGCGAGGCCTGACCCCGGGGCGAGCCCGCGCGCGTTCAGCCCGCCGCGGTGACCTGGTCCCTCAGCGCGGCGATGAGCCGAACGTAGAAGCGCAGGTTGTGGAGGGTGGCCAGCCGCTGGGCGGACGTGTCCCCCACCTTGAAGAGGTGATGGAGGTAGGCCCGGCTGTAGCGGGCGCAGGCCGGGCAGTCGCATCCGTCCTCGAGGGGCGTCCGGTCGACGCGATAGCGGGCGTCGTGGATGTGGATCGCGCGGAAGAACGCGCCTCCCGGCCCGATGCCCTTCTCCGGGTACCCCGGCCGGAAGGCATACAGCCGGCCATGGCGGGCGTCGCGGGTGGGCAGCGCACAGTCGAAGAGCGAGTATCCCAGGGCGAAGGCGCTCACCAGGTGATCCGGCCGGCCGATGCCCAGGGCGTGCTTGGGCACCGATGCCGGCAGGGACGCCGCCACCCAGCGCAACGGATCGGTCAGCAGCGCGCCGTCCGCCGCCAGGGGCCAGCCGCCGAACCCGTAGCCGTCGAAGCCAATGGCGGCCAGCGCGCTGGCGCACTGACGGCGCAGTGTCTCGTCCGCACCGCCCTGCACCACGGCGAACAGTCGCGGGGCCGTGGCTCCCGGCCGGACTCCGGCGGCCAGCCGGTCGAAAGCCTCCCGCGAGCGCCGCGCCCAGGCCACCGTGCGCTCCACGCTGCGCTCCTGCTCGGCGAGCGGCGCATCGGCATCGGTGCAGTCGTCCAGGCACACCGCGATGTCGCTGCCCAGCTGGAACTGGAGGCCAACGACCCGTTCGGGGGTGAGGTTCCACTTCTCGCCGGTCTCTGGCTCGCGGAAGATGACCTGCCGGTCGCGGATCACGCCGCGCGACGGATCCTGGCGGATGAGCGACCAGACCTGGAATCCGCCGGAATCGCTGAGCACCGGGCCGTCCCAGCCCATGAAGGCGTGGATCCCGCCCCCGCCCTGGATCACGCGGGCGCCGGGCCGCCGCAGGAGATGGAAGGCGTTCACGACGACCGCCTCGACACCCACCGCGCGAAGGTCCGCGCTCGTCACCCCGCGCACGCCCGCGCGTGTCGCATCCGGCAGGAAGGTGGGAACCGCCAGCGTGCCGCGGCGGGTTGCCAGCGGCTCAGGCATCACGCGTCTGCACCGGTGCCAGGCTGAGCACGAACACGAGCTCATGCGGGACCGATGCCTCCGCCACACCGGTGACCCGCTCGGCGAGATCGCGAACCAGCGTCGCCATCCGCTCCCGGTACGTCCGCTCCATCCCCTTCCCGCGTCCTCCCAGCGAGCGGAGCGGGAAGCTGACCACCGCGCGGTGCGCCGGGAGGGCTGCGACCAGCCTTTGCACTGCCCCGCGGCTTCGCCTGTCCAGGAGCGGGACCAGCTTGAGGAGCAGGGCCACCTCGACCGGGTCGCCACGCCAGCCCGTGGCTGCCAGATCGGCCACCTCGACGGCGTGGGGCTGCTCGACCAGCGAGAGGAACCCATCCACCACGGCCAGCTGGGAGGCGTCGACGTCCACGGCCCGATAGTGCGCCTCCGGCTCGAGGCCCATCCACGGCAGCAGCAGCGGGAAGAGGCCGCAGCCGAGATCCACCACGCTCCGCGGCGCGCCGCCGGTTGCGCTCCAGATGGCCGGAAAGACCCGGTCGAGATCGGCAAGACGCTCGCGCGTCGAGGCATGCCGGCGCAGCACAACGGCACACGCGTCGCGGAACGCCGCGTCGGCGAGGCGCCCGCGCCAGGCCTCGCGCAGGACGGCGAGATCCCCGTCCGCCGTGCCGGTCGGCGGGCGGTAGGCCGTCACCGCCTGGTGGAGCCGTCGTTTCACGCGCTTGACGGCATCCGCCTCGCCGCGCGCCCGTGGCGCCTCCTCCTCCGCCAGGCGCTGCACGAGCCCCGTGTCCACGTCGCGGTAGCGGCGCGCGGCGCTGACCGCGCTCGCCACGCGTCCGGGCTCGATGGGGCTCACCGTCCCGACGCTCCTCCGCGACCGGGGCGATGGGCCAGGTCATAGGCCGTCCGGCGCGGCACGTCCAGGACGCCGGTCAGCAGGGCCAGGACGGCGCGCGGCGGCGCGCCCTCGTCGAGGAGCACCCGCGCCGCCCTGGCGCCAAGCTCCGCCCGGTCGCCATCGGTGTCCGGGCTCGCGCCGGCAATGACGATGGTGCATTCACCGCGAACCGTCCCCTCTTCCTCCAGCGCAGCGACCAGCTCCCCCAGCCGCCCGCGCTGATAGCGCTCGTGGGGCTTGGTCAGGTTGCGCGCCAGGCAGGCGTCTCGATCGCCAAGGGCCGCGCGCGCATCGGCCAGGGAGGCGGCCAGGCGATGGGGCGCCTCGAAGCAGACCAGGGTGGCGGGCTCGTCGCGCAGGGCGGCCCAGTAGGCGCGCCGCGGGCCGGCCGTACGCGGCGGGAAGCCGCAGAATCGGAAGGGCTGCGGCGGCAGGCCCGCGGCCGCGATGGCCGTGGTCACCGCCGACGCCCCCGGCAGGCTCGTGACCGGCACCCCGGCGTCGATTGCCGCGCGAACCAGCCGGTATCCGGGGTCGCTGACGAGCGGCGTGCCCGCGTCGCTGACGAGCGCGATATCGGCGCCATCGGCCAGGCGGGCAAGGAGCTCCCCGATGCGCTGCGCCTCGTTGTGCTCGTGGAGGGAGATGGCCGGGGTGGTGATGGCGTGCGCCCTGGCCAGGGTGGCGAAGTGGCGCGTGTCCTCGGCCGCCACGAGGTCTGCGCCCCGGAGCACGTCCAGCGCGCGCAGGGTCACGTCGGCGAGGTTGCCGATTGGAAGCGCGACCACGTGCAGGGTGCCGGCCATTCGTCGGGAGCGTAGCACCCACGTGGGGCCCGCCCGACCGCGGTACTATCGCGGCGTGCCCAGCCTGATCGAATGCGTCCCGAACTTCTCCGAGGGCAGGCGCCCGGAGGTGCTCGAGGAGATCACCCGCGCCATCAGCCAGATCGACGGCGTGACGCTCCTGGACTTCTCGCGGGACGAGACGCACAACCGCAGCGTGGTGACCTTCGCCGGCAACGCAGAGCCGGTGGTCCGGGCCGCCACGGCGGCCGTCGGCCGCGCGCTCGAGCTCATCGACATGACCACCCACAGCGGCGCCCATCCGCGCATCGGCGCCGTGGACGTCATCCCCTTCGTGCCGCTCGGGAACACCCGCCTCGCCGAGTGCGTGGACCTGGCCCGCCGCTTCGGGGAGCTGGTGGCCAAGACGTACGACCTGCCGGTGTACCTGTACGGCGAGGCGGCGCTGCGCCCGGAGCGCCGGCGGCTCGCCGACGTCCGCCGCGGCCAGTACGAGGGGCTCAAGGCCGAGATCGGGATCAACCCGGAGCGCGACCCCGACTACGGGCCGTCACGCCTGCATCCGAAAGGAGGCGCCGTGGCGGTGGGTGCCCGCAAGCCGCTGATCGCCTTCAACGTCAACCTCACCACCGATGACGTGGCGGTCGCCAAGAGGATCGCCCACGCCATACGCGAGTCATCCGGCGGCCTCCCGGCGGTCCAGGCCATGGGCCTTCTCCTGGAGAACCCCGGCGAGCGCAGCTTCGCGCAGGTCAGCATGAACCTCGTCGACTGGGAGCGCACCGGCATCGCCGCCGCGGTCCGCGAGGTCCGGCGGCTGGCCCTTGAGGCGGGCGCCGACGTGGATCACTGCGAGCTCGTTGGCCTGGCGCCCACGGGCGCCCTCCTGGAGGTGGCCAGCGACGCGCTGCGCCTCCGCGAGTTCTCACCCGAGCAGGCGCTGGAGCTCAGGCTGGCACGGGACCGCTGAGGGCGGCTAGCATTCGCCGCCCATGAGCATCGCCGGCAGCACCATCAGCACCACCCTGCGCTCCGCGTTCCTCGAGGCACGCCGGCGCGCCATGGCATCGGGTGCGCTGCCGGTGCCCGAGGGCAGCGCACTGCCGGACCTGTCCATCGAGCGACCCGCGCGGCCGGAGCATGGTGACTACGCGACGAACGCGGCGATGCAGCTGGCGCCGGTGGCCCGCATGGCACCCATGCGGATTGCCGCAACCCTGCTGGACGCCCTCGAGCTGCCGAACGGGATGGGGACCGCCGAGATTGCAGCCCCCGGATTCATCAACGTCCGGCTGGACCAGGCCTGGGTGGCGGGCCGGGTCGCCGAGATCCTGGACGCCGGTCCCGGCTACGGCCGCACGGCGGCGGATGCGCCGATGTCGGTCAACGTGGAGTTCGTGAGCGCCAACCCGACCGGGCCGCTCACCGTGGGCAACGCCCGCGGCGCCTTCGTGGGCGACCTGCTGTGCCGTGTCCTGGAGGGCGCCGGGCATCGCGTCACGCGGGAGTACTACTTCAACGACTTCGGCGGCCAGGTCCGCAACCTAGGCCTGTCGGTGCTCGCCATCCGGCGCGGCGAGCCGATTCCCGAGGATGGGTACCACGGCGACTACGTGCCCGAGCTGGCGGCGTCCCTCCCGGACAAGGTCTGGGCCGAGGCCACTGCGGAGGGAGCCGATGGCGGCTGGGTGCTGGGCCGCTGGGCATCCGAGCAGGTCCGGGCCGGGATCGAGGCCAGCCTCGAGCGGCTCGGCGTCCACTTCGACGTGTGGAAGGGGGAAGGTTCGCTCCACGACGAAGGCTGGGTCGCGCGCGGCGTCGAGCAGCTGCGCACGGCCGGCCACGTCTACGAGGCCGATGGCGCGACCTGGTTCGCGTCCACCGCCTTCGGGGACGACAAGGACCGGGTCGTGTACCGCTCCAACGGACAGCCGACCTACTTCGCGTCCGACATCGGCTACGTGGCCGAGAAGTTCAGCCGCGGGTTCGACGAGCTCATCTACCTGTGGGGCGCGGATCACCACGGGACGGTGGCCCGCCTGCGCAACGCGGCGGCCGCCATGGGCTACGACCCCGAGCGCGTGGCGGTCATCCTCATCGCCTGGGTCCGGTTCGTGCGCGACGGCGTCGAGGCCTCCATGAGCAAGCGCGCCGGCGAGTTCGTCTCGCTCGACGAGCTGCTCGACGAGATCGGCCCCGACGCGGCCCGCTGGTTCTTCGGGTCGCGGGCGGCCAGCACCGGGATCGACTTCGACATCGAGCTCGCCAAGCGCCAGAGCAACGAGAATCCGGTCTACTACGTGCAGTATGCCCACGCGCGCTGCAGCTCCATCCTGCGCCACGCGCGCGAGGAGGGCGTGCACGCGGCGACCGAGCACGTGGCGGAGCTCCTGGCGCATCCCGCGGAGCAGGCGCTCATCCGCGAGCTGCTGCGCCTGCCCGACGTGGTGATCGAAGCGGCCGCCCGCCGCGAGACGCACGAGCTGCCGAAGTACTGCTACGACCTGGCGTCGCTCTACTCGCAGTTCTACCGCGACTGCCGGGTCCTCTCCGGCGACCCGGCCGATGCCGACCTGTCCGCCGCGCGCCTGGCGCTGGTGGACGCCACGCGCCTCGTCCTCGCCAATGGGCTGGGGCTGATGGGCATCTCCGCGCCCGACGCGATGTAGCGCCGCTCAGCGCAGCGCGGCCACCGCGCGATCCACGATCGCCTGCGTCGAGCCCTGGACCACGAGCGTCTCCCGGTCCGAGAGCTGCACGATGGCATGCCCCAGGGACAGCGACTTGGCCGCGTCGCGGTAGAAGCTCGCGAACTGGTTCGCGTCGCCCGGCGTGTCCCAGGCATAGTGGATCGCGACCGCCACCGCGCCGCCCGGCCCCGACGCCGCCACCATGCGGTCGCCTCCCCAGCCCTCGGCGGCGCCCTGCGCATCGTCCGCCGTCTCGCCCAGCGCCTGGAGCCAGATCCCGGTCATGGCTTGGCCCCAGGTGTCCGGCGGCGTCTCCGTCCATCCAGCGCCCAAGGCCGCGGCCAGCGTCGGTGGCGCCACCTCGACCGGCTTCTCGCCCGAGACGTACTTGGCGTAGTTGATGATCTGCTCGGTCGAATCGGGCGGCGACCGGAACGCGGCGTCCACGGCGGACCAGCCCCCGGAGGCATAGAGCCGGCTGACGAACTGGGCGCCGGCGGTATACGGCAGCTCGAGCTGCTGCACCATCCAGGCCGGCACGCCCGAGACATCGGGCACCGGGGTCTGGCTGATGCCCAGCAGCTCCTCGGGAGTCATGTGGTCGATCGCCCACAGCAGCATGGCGGTGGTCGCGTCACCCTCGACCAGCGACAGCCGGGCCAGGTCGCGGTCATCCTGCCCCACCGCATCCAGCTGCAGCGAGGCCAGGCCGAACGCGGCGTCCTGCAGGGCGTGGGTGTACTCGTGGGCGTAGGTCACCTTGGCCTCGGGGCCGACGCCGCTGTCGCTGACGACCACCATCCGCTTGCGGGTGTCGTCGTAGAAGCCGATGACCTGGCTGCCGAGCAGCTTGAGCTGCAGGGTGGCGACGTCCTGGTCGGCGGTCAGCAGTCCGAGGGCGCGAAGCGTCGTGTTGTCGGCCGCCCGTCGATCCGCCGGGTACTCGCGGTCGAACTGGTCGCGCAGCTCCTGCTCCAGCTGCGAGCGGCTGATGACATCCGGCGGACCAATCGACGGGGCCGGCAGCCCGCGCAGGGTCTGCACCTGCTGCTCGATGGCGGCGAAGACGGCGGCGGCATCCTGGCTGGGGGCCGCGCTGCCGGACCCGAGGGGTGTGGGGGTCGGGGAGGCCGTCACGGCGGGTGTGGCCGACGCCAGCGGACCCACGGCCAGGTCGACGCCCATGCCGCGGAGCGCCAGCACGCAGACGATCGCGATGGTGAGCAGGACGGTGGCGGCAGCGGCGATCCGCCGCGAGAGCGGGGACATCGGCCGGCATTGTCGCACGCCGGATCCCGACGGCAGCCGGCACCGGCCCCCGGGAAGATTCACGTTTCTTTATGTTGCCGAGTGTTTGGGATTCACGCACCACTCCTACTGTTCACCCTGCGAGTTGGAGATCCAGACGGGTTTCTACCTCCACCCTCCCTCCTTCGAGCGCCGGTGTCATTGGGCGGGCACCGGCGCTCGTGCTATCTCCTGCGCCTCGGCAATACGACCGCGGAGGGACCGGCGATCAGCCGCCATCGGCTACCATCTAGCCACCCATGGAGATCACCTGGTACGGCCGGGCCTGCTTCCGCCTGAAGGGCCGCGAGGCCACGGTCATCACCGACCCCTGTCCGCCGTCGACCGGCTTCGTCGCCGGCAAGCACGACGTGGACCTGCTCACCATGTCGCACGCCCACGCGGACCACGCCTACACCCGGTCAATCACGGCGGGCCTCACCCTCACCCGCCCTGGCGAGTACGAGTTCCATGACCTGCTCGTCACCGGCGTGCGGACGTTTCATGACGGCGAGCGCGGCGGACAGCGCGGCGAGAACGTCATCTTCGTGACCGAGGTCGATGGGGTGCACGTTTGCCACCTGGGCGATCTGGGACATCTCCTCACGGAGGAGCAGCTGGCGGAGCTGGGTCCCGTGGACGTGCTGCTGGTCCCCGCAGGCGGGCAGTACACGGTCACCCCCGCCGAAGCGGCCGAGGTCGTGTCCCAGATCGGCCCGCGGATCGTGATCCCCATGCACTACCAGGTCGATGGCGGCTCGACGGACCTCCTCGAGGTGGACAAGTTCCTGCACGAGATCGGCGCGGCCGATGCCGCGCGGCAGCCGAAGGCGGTGGTGACGCCCACGAACCTCCCCGCCGAGACGCAGGTCGTCGTCCTGGAGGCACGCGGCCGCACGGGTTGACCTCATTCCGACGTGTCCTGAGGAAGAACGCAGCCCCACTCGTACCATGACGTCTGGTGCTGATTCGCAACGCTTCCACGGAGGCGGACCCCCTCAATCGTCACAAGGCCCCACCATGACCTAGGACCGGGGTACTAGCGCGACCTGGTACCTGCGGATATGCTCGTCCTTCCAGGGGATTCATCCCATTCATCCAGGACGCGAGGTACTACCTCATGGATCCACGACTCGACTCCCGGCATCCGTCGAGGAAACGACGGATGCTGTCGTTCCTCTCCACCGCGGCACTGCTCACCGCCCTGCTTGCGCTCGCGGCACCGGTCCTGGCCTGGACAGCGCCCTCGGTCCAGCCCAACTGCGCGCCAGACGAGAACAGCTACGCCTGGACGGTGACGCTCTCGGGAAAAGAGAGCAACTACAACTTCGACTGGAGCTTCAACGAGGGTTTCTCCACCTTCACAACCGTCAATGGTTCGCAGGGGGACAATGACCTAGTCACGCCGCGAGGCGACACGACGCTTTATGTCCGCTGGAGTAGCGACCATGCGTCGAAGACGTCGGCGGCGGCCAACACGACCCTGTGCGAACAGTCGACGCCAACGCCGACCCCCAACACCGACATCGCCAGCCTGTACGTCCTGAAGACCGATGAGAGCGGAGCGCCGCTGCAGGGCGCGGTGTTCAGCCTGACTGGTCCGAACGACGAGGACTACGGCACCTTCACGACTGACCAGGAAGGCGACTTCTGCGTCACCGGGCTGCCGCAGAACATCAACGTGGTGGTCACGGAAAACCAGCCGCCGGACGGCTACGTGCTGCCAGATCCGGCGAGCCAGACCGTGGCTGTCGACAACGATGGCGACTGCCTCCACCATGATGTGACGTTCGTCGATTCCGCCATTCCGACCCCCACCCCGGAGTCGTCGGTCGAGGCCGCCACGCCCACACCGACCCCTGAGTCATCCGTCGAGGCGGCGACCGCGAGCCCGGCGGCCAGCGTCCCGAACACGGCCGTGGGTAGCAACCCCTCCGGACCCACAGGCGGGACCCTTCTGTTCGCGCTGGTGCTCGTGCTCGGCATGAGCGGACTCGCGCTGGCCAATGTGCGAGCCCAACGTCGGCGGTAGGCCGTCGCGCCCAAGCGTAGCCGAACGCCCCCGCAGCTGGCGGGGGCGTTCTCGTATTCCCCGTTGTCGAAGACTCGTGAAGGACGCGGGTGCGCTATCCGTCCGGGCTTGGCGCTGGTATCTCGGACCCGTGGCCATGGCCGTTCCCGTTGCCGTTGCCGTTCCCGTTGCCGTTGCCGTTGCCGTTCCCGTTCCCGTTGCCGTTGCCGTTGCCGTTGCCGTTGCCGTTCCCGTTGCCGTTCCCGTTCCAGTTGCCGTTGCCGTTGCCGTTCCCGTTGCCGTTCCCGTTGCCGTTGCCGTTGCCGTTGGTCGTCTGGCTCGGAGCGGCGACGCCGCCAGCGCCCGTGCCACCAGAGCCACCGCCGCCGATCCTTGTGGACACGGCTACAGCGTGCTCAAGCGCCGGTTTCGCTGCAGCAGGTGCCGTGTGGAGCAAGGTAATCAGTTGTTGCGTCTGCTGCGCGAGCGCCTGCCGCTGGGGTTCGGCCAGGTTCCCCGACACGGCCGCGAGGTCCACGTCCCGGACATCGAATGCTGCTGTCGCGGCTGCGACCCGTTCCCAGCGCCCATCGCGCGCCAGCTGCGCCACCTCGTGGAGCCGCTCGTCTACGGCGATGGCCACAAGCATGGGCCGGGCCCAGGCAGGTGCCACCTCGATCTGGATGGCCTCGAGTTGGCGCTTGATCGGGTAGAGCGGATCTCCGGGCAGAGCTGACTGGGACGCGGCGCCCACGACCGTCACCGAGACCGCAAGGGCAAACGATGCGTACAGGACCGAGCGACCAAGCACTCCCATCTCGCGAGGGCGCGGTGGCAGGGGCGCCGGACCCTCCCGCAGGGCGACATGCTGGTTCACGATCCGTCCCCGCAGCCGACGCCGGAACGCAGGCTCCGGACCAAGGCGCCGGCTGGCCCGGGTGATCAGCTGTGCGACGGGATCGTCGATCAGTTCGACGGGTCGCCGGTCAACCAGCCGCGCGACGAGCCTCCGCGGCACCTCCAGAGGACTCACGGTAGCGGTTCCGGCGAAATCGGCGCAGCGCGGGAGGAGGGTGGCTCCACTGCCAGCAGGCGGCGGAGGGTGTTGATGGCCCGAAAGGTAAGGCCCCGGATGGTCCCGGCGCGACGTCCCATGACCTCGCCGGCCTCCTCGGCGGACAGGCCAGCGACGTACCGGAGAATGAGGGCTTCGCGCTGATCAGCGGTGAGCAGCTGGATCGCCTCCTGCAGCTCGCGGATCTCCTCGCCCCGAAGGCTGATAGCCTCGACCTCGAGGGTGGCGGCCCTGTCGTGCGCCGGGCTCAGCGGCTCGGTCGGGCGGTCCCGACGCGCATGGTCGATGACCGCATTGCGCGCGATCCGGAAGGCCCAGGCCGTGAAGGGCCGGCCGTTGGCGCGGTATCGCGGCAGCGCCCCGACGATGCGCTCGAACACGAGCTGGGTCAGGTCCTCGGCATCCTCGCGACGACGGACGCGGACGGCCACGTAACGGTAGATGGGACCCACCAGCTCGTCGTACAGGCGGCTCACGGCGGCCACGTCCCCCGCGGCCGCGGCACGGGCCACGCTGTCGACGTCGGCTGCGGCCTGCTCACCGGCGCCGCTGCCGGCCGTGCGCCGCGCGGGCGCACGGCTGATCGGCTGGGCCAGAATCATGTCCAGGGGTCGCTCTCGCATTGGGGTCGGAACGGGCACCTCTGCTACGCCAGGGCAGCGCCGAGCAACGCGCCAGGCAACCGTACCATCCCCGAGTGGCCCGGATCAGGATGCTGGTGCCGGCCGGCACC
>CAVXEH010000008.1:0-73895 GCA_963760875.1 uncultured Chloroflexia bacterium
ACACACCCTTCCTGATCACGAATGGACCGCCATACCGGCGGTCCTTGCATTTCCGTGCGGCTCACCCCGCAGAAGGGCCGGCGCGCCGTGCCGCGCACCTGGTCGAGCGCCGGGAGCCAGGGCCCGCGCCTTCTCAGGCCAGGTCACGGACCCGGTCGCGCGCACCACAGCAGCGAGTCGCCCTCGAGGCCGGCCGGTGGGTCGTCCCACTGCAACGTCGTCACGCCGAGCACCGGGACGTGCGGGTCGATCACGGCCGCCATGTCCTGCACGAGCGGCGTCACGGTTCCGTCTCTGCCCACGACGTTGGCCACGTTGACGACCAGCCGTCTACCGGGACGCAGCACGGACGCGATCTGCGAGAAGACCGCTCCCAGCTCACGAAGGTAGGCCGCGTAGTCGCCGTCGCGGGTCGCGTAGCCGGTGAGCGGGTTCTCCGGATGACCGACGCCCGCCATGTACGGCGGCGACGTCAGCACCAGGTCGACCGGCTCGGTCACGAGCCGGGACAGCTCCCGCGCGTCGCCGAGGATCAGCCTCGCGCCCTCCCCCACCCGGCGTTGCGCGATCTGCAGGTGCTCCGGCACGAGCTCGATGCCGATCGCCCGCCGGCCCATCCTGAGCGCGACCGCCACCGCGGTCCCGTAGCCCGCGAAGGGGTCGAGGACCAGGTCGCCGGGCTGGCTCGCGTGGCCGATGACAGACGCCGCCAGCGCCTCGGTGAAGTGGATGTCGTCCGCCGTGCCGGGCGGCCGCTCCGCCACCAGGTCGGCGGCGCGCAGAATGATGGGCGGGCGCATTGGACCACCTTACGCGTCAGGTCGCACGGGCGAGCCCGCGGATGCGCGGCGGCATCGGCCATCGCGGTGGATGGCCGATGCTATACGCCCTCCGGCTTGCGGCCCACGATGGCCAGCGAGGTCGCGCCCCGGATCCCCACCGCATGGAGGCGGTCGCGGAGCTGCGTGCCCGCGTACGACAAGGGCCGGGTCGCCATCGGCCCAGGCCAGGTAGCGCTCGATCACCGCGTCCATCTCGGCCAGTGATTCGGGGTCCAGGGGGTCGTCCTCTGGGCTGGCGACATCGGTCAGCCGGAGGTCTGTGAGTCCCACCGGCTCCAGGAGGCCAATGAGCTCGGCGCGCGAGTACGTGGGCCGGTGCACGATCCCTCGGCGCGTGTCCACCGCGCCCCACCAATGATGCAGCTCAACGTGGGTTTGCTGCGGAGCCTCCTGCCCGTCGCGGTACATCTCGAACACGATGAATGACCCGCCGGGACGCAGCACGCGGCGCATCTCGCGCAGCACCTGTTCCGGATCGGTGAAGTGGTGCAGCGAGTTGGAAACCGCGACGGTGTCGAAGGCGCCATCGGGCAGGCCGATCTCCAGGGCGTCCCGCTCCTCGAACTGCACGCGCGGGATCTCGGCGGTTGCCTCGGCAAAGGCAGCGACCTTCCCGGAATCGTGGTCGATGCCCAGGATGCGCTGGTAGTCCGCCAGGCCCTCCGCCAGGAAGGGTATGAATCCGCCTCCGCCGGTGGCCACGTCGAGGACGGCACCGCCGTGGATGGAGCCCAGGATGTCACGTGGAGACGGGATCATGGCGTACCTCGCGTGTCCGCGATGCTGACGAAGGATGGGCGCGTACACCGCGGGAATCAGCATGGACCGCGACGGCACGGGCCGGGCGTTCCATTTGGCGGTCCAGAACGGTCATAGTGGGCCGAAGCGGGCGCGCACGAAACGGGTGACGCCCAGGGCGGATGGCAGGCCAACCACTACCCCGGCAGCAATGACAGCCCAGCTGGCAGGTCCCAGGGCCACGGCATCGAACAGGCCACCGAGCGGGGAATAGAGGAGCGCGAGCTGCAGCGCGAGACTGACCGCCACGGCGACCACCAGCCACGGGTTGGCGAACAGGGGCGCGTGCTCGTGCAGGCGGATGACCACGAGACGCAGGTACTCCTGGGTGACGAGGGCCGTGAACGTCATGGTCCTCGCGGTCTCCAGGTCGAAGAGGGCGAGGCCGATGGCGAAGGTTGCCAGCACGATGGCGGAGATGAGGAGTCCCACGCCCAGGACCAGCGCGAGCATGGCCCGGCCGATGATGGGTCCGCGGCGCGGCGGCTGGTCCATGAGGCCCGGGGCCGCAGGATCGACCGCCAGGGCGACGGCCGGCCCGCTGTCCGTCACCAGGTTCACCCACAGGATCTGGACCGCGGTGACCGGCAGCAGGCCGAACAGCGACGCGATGAGGATGACCAGCACCTCGGCGACGTTCCCGCTGAGCAGGTAGTTGAGGAACTTGCGGATGTTGGCCGCAATACGGCGGCCCTCCTCGATGGCTGCCACGATGGTCGCGAAGTTGTCGTCAAGGAGGACCATGTCGGAGGCGTCGCGCGCCACATCGGTACCCCGGATGCCCATGGCGATCCCGACGTCGGCTCCCTTCAGGGCGGGCGCGTCATTCACCCCGTCGCCGGTCATGACCACGACCTGGTCGCGGGCGCGAAACGCATTGAGGATCCGCAGCTTGTGCACCGGCTCCACGCGGGCGAAGATGCCTCCCTCGTTCACGATTGCATCGTCGGAGAGCGCATCGAGCTCGCGTCCCTCGATGGCCCGGCCCACGAGCCCGATCTCCTCGCCAATGGCGGCCGCCGTGCGGGCGTTGTCGCCGGTGATCATCACCACCCGGATCCCCGCTGCGGCTGTCGCGCGCAACGCGGGACCGGCGGCGGCACGCGGTGGATCGGCAAGGGCCGCCAGGCCGTAGAAGACGAGGTCCGATTCGATCTCGGCGCGGTCCGTGGGGGAACCGTCACGACCGGCGAGCGCCAGGACGCGGTACGCCTGACCGGTCATCTGTGCCTGGGCGGCCTCGATGGCCGCGCGTTCGTTGGCGGTCATTGGTACGGCACCGTGATCCCGCAGGATCCCGCTGCATCGGTCCAGGAGCACTTCGGGGGCGCCCTTTGCGAGGACACGCGTGGATCCATCATGGGCTCGAACGACCACGCTCATGCGCTTGCGTTCGGAGCTGAAGGGCAGCTCCTCGACCCGCTCCCAGCCGTTGAGGTTGACGCCGGCCAGGAGAGCACCCTCCAGCAGGGCGACCTCGGTGGGGTCGCCCAGGAATGCTCCGTCGTCGCGGCGATGCGCGTTGTTGCACAGGCCCGCCGCCAGCAGGGCGAGGCTGCGCGACATGTCCGCCGTTTCCCCATCCATCGCGAACCTCGGGCCGCCCTCGGCGATGACTTCGATCCAGGCGCCATCGGCATGCAGGCGGCGAAGGCTCATGCGGCCTTCGGTGATGGTGCCGGTCTTGTCCGTACACACGACCTGGGCGCCGCCCACGATCTCGACCACCGGAAGGGAGCGCACCAGGGCATGGCGTTCGAGCATGCGGCGCGTGCCGAAGGCGAGCGCCAGGGTCATCACCACCGGCAACCCCTCGGGGATGGCAGCCACGGCCAGGGCTACAGCGGCGACGAAGGTATCGAGCAGGCTGAGGCCGCCGACCGTGAGCTGCAGCGCGGCGATGACCACGATGAGCACGGCGATAATGGCGGTGATCCGGCGCCCCAGGGTGCCCACCTCGCGCTGGAAGGGCGTGGGGCCCTGGGTCACTCCCTGAACGGCCTCGGCGATGCTGCCCACCTCGGTGCCCATCCCGATGGCGGTCACCACCGCGCGCCCTCTCCCCGTCACGGCGGCAGTGCCCAGGTAGACCATGTCGGTCCGCTCCGCGAGGGGCGTGGAGCCAGGCACCGGGTCAGTCGACTTGTCCACGGACACGCTTTCGCCGGTGAGCGATGACTCGTCGACGCGCAGGTCGTGGACGCGAATCAGTCGCCCGTCGGCCGGAATCCGATCACCTTCCTCGATCAGCACGACGTCGCCGGGCACCAGCTCCGTGGCTGGCAGCACCGTGGGCGACTCGTCGCGGAGAACCTGGACCTCGGGCACCTCGAGGCGGCGCAGGGCTTCGATGCCGCGCTGGGCGCGATAGTTCTGGGCGAAGCCAAGCCCTCCGTTGAGGAGCACGATGGAGATGATCAGGAGCGCGTCGCCCCAGCTGCTCTCACCCGGCTCGACGACGCCGACCACTGCCAGAACGAGGACGGCGCCCACCAGGATGAGCACCAGCGGGTTGAGGATCTCGTCCAGCAGCAGCTGCCAGACGGGGATGCCTGGTACTTCGCGCAAGCTGTTCGGCCCATAGCGGTCGTGGCGGGTCCCGGCCTCCGTCGCGGAAAGACCGGAGGTCGAGGAGTCAAGCCGGTAGAGGATTGCCTGTACCGAACACGCGTGTGGCGGAAGGTTCGCGTCCGCGGCCGGCGGGAGAACCGGGGCAGTGGCCGTCATGTGTCGACCGTACGGGCCGCCCCGCGTGCGGCAACAGGGCCGAATGGGCCGACCGGCGTGGAGCAGCCGGGTGGAATGAGGCGAGCTGTTCGCTCCACCGGCCAAGATGGCGCATCCTAGGGCCGATGGCCGGCACGATGCCTGCTCGCCCGGGACTTCCCATGCGCACCAGATGCCTGCCGCCAACGCCCTCCAGGCACCTCGCGCGGGTCGTCACCGGGTGCATGATCCTTTCGCTTCTCGCAGCCTGCGCCCCGTCGGCGAGCGGCGGATCGCTGGCGCCCACCCTCGCGATGCACGACGTGGCGGGCGGGCAGATTGCGATGCAGGACGGCATTCCGGTCCCCACCTTCGACCCGCAGCCTCGGCCGCACCTCGACCTGTCGGGAACCTGGCGGGTGGAGCGGACGACGTTCGACAGCGAGCTCTCGCTGACAGACCGATCCCAGTCGCTGGACCGGATCTCCGCCGAAGCGGGTGGACGCCAGGATCCGGGATACGACGACAGCCAGTGGGCCCAGATCGCCGTGCCCGGCAGCGTGAACCCGCCGCCGAGCCACGAGACGGGTGCCTGGTACCGCGACGCGTTCACCGTCCCTGCCGAATGGCAAGGGCTGGCGGTGACCCTGAAGTTCGGCGCGGTCAACTATGTCGCCGATGTCTGGGTCAACGGCGCCTACCTGGGATACCACGAGGGTGGGTACACGCCGTTCGCCTTCGACGTCTCGCGAGCGATTCACCCGGGCGAGCGGAACGTGATCGCCGTCCGCGTGGACAATCCCCCCTGGGGATCGCGCAACGACATCGTTCCCTGGGGCCTGGCGGACTGGTGGAACTACGGCGGCATCACCCGCCCGGTATGGCTGGAGGCGGGGGACTCCGTGCAGGTTGCGCGGGCCGATGTCGTCCCGCACCTGGACGGTGCCGACGTGCAGATAGTGCTCTGGAACGCGGGGCACACCACGACGGAGGCGACACCGTCACCCACGCCAACTCCGTCACCCACGCCATCTCCGACGGCGTCGCCAAGCGCCATCCGATCGCCGTCGCAGGGCGCGTCGGCCGGCGCGTCGGCCACGGCCAGCCCGTCGGAGACACCCACGCCGCGTGAAACCCCGTCGGCACCCGGCCCCGGCCAGGTCTCCCTCCATGTCGAGGTGCTCCCTGCCCATGTGACCCCGGACAACGTCACGAACCCGGACGTCAGGCTCCTGGTCGAAGGCCGGCCGGCTCCGCTGGCGACAGCGGACCTGACGGTGCCGCAGCCTCGCGCCGGCGGGGCCGCGGTGGCGCACGTCTCCTTCCTCTTCGGAGGAGCCGACCAGTGGAGCCCGACGTTCCCGGCGCTTTACGTGCTCCACGTGGTGGCGGTGACCGGCGAAGGGCTGCATGACGAGCTGTGGACGTCGTTCGGACTGCGCCGGGTGAGCGTCGACCCGCAGGCGCCGCGCGTGCTGCTCAACGGCGATCCGGCCTTCTTCCACGGGGTGGGGCTGCATGACGAGGTGATTGTCCCGGCGAACGATGGCAAGCCGATGACCGGGCATCGCGTCAACGACCCGACCCAGCTCCTTGCTCAACTGGAGCAGGCGCGGACGGTGGGGGCGAACCTGATCCGATCGGGGCACACTCCGGCGAATCCGCTGCTGCTGATGCTCGCGGATCGCCTGGGCTTTGCGGTATGGGAGGAGATCCCCCTGTACCACGACACGCCGCAGACGTTCGACGTGGCGATGGCGCGTGGCATTCCGCAGCAGATGCTGGCGGAGATGACGCTGCGCGACTTCAACCGCCCATCGGTCCTGTTCCATGGCCTGGCGAACGAGTCGGTGGGCGGCACGGAACGCAAGCGGGCGCTGACCACCCTGGCCACCCTCGATCGCGCCCTGGACGGGACGCGCCTCCTGGGTCAGGCCGCCTATGGCTCGCAGCCGGCAGACCCCACGCAGGCGCCGCTCGATGTTGCCGGATACACGTTCTACTACGGCGTCTTCTACGGGAGCGATCCCGCCGGCGGGACCGCAGCGGCGCTGGCTTCAGCGCACGCAGCCAATCCGGGCAAACCCATCATCGCCCTGGAGTTCGGGCGTTGGTCGAGCGGCGGCGACGGCCCGGCCGCGCAGGCGCGGATCCTGTCCGCGACGTATCCGCAGTTCACGCAGAGGAGCGACGTTCTCGAGGACGGCTACGTGGCCGGCGCCGTATGGTGGACGCTGGACGACTTTCTCACGGAGCGACCGGGAATCAGCGTGGAATCGTTTGGCCTGTTCACGCCTGCCGGCACCCAGCGACCCGCGGCGGCCGTTGCGGCGCGGCTCTTCGGGCAGGGTGCCGGACGCGGGGCGCAACAGGAGATCCAGCCCACCATCACCCGCAGCGCGACGGCCAACCGCACGGTCGATCCGCTGCGCGACTGGCGCCTGATCGGGTATCTCGGCTACGGGCTGCTCCTGTCCCTGGCCGCGCTGGCTGGGCTGGTCCTGATCCTGAGCCATCGCGGCGGCCGTGCCGCGATGCGGACGCGTCGATGAACGGACCCGGCGGCGTGCGCCTGGTGCGCGGTCGGCTTGCCGGCGTCTCGGTGCGCGCATCGTTCGGTGCCGGCGCATGGGTCGGCTTCGCGCTGGGCCTCGTGCTTGGCTCGCTGTTGGGTGCCCTCACCAGCTGGTTCGTGGGAGCGGTTCTCGAATGGCAGCGAGAGCTGGCCTTCACCCTGGGCGTTGCGGCCACGCTGCTCCCCTTCGGGGACCAGATCCCTGCGCTGCGCTGGCTGAATGAAACGTGGTATCTCGTCATTCCGCTGGTCGCGGTCGCCACCGCGCTGGTCGCGGCCCTGGTCGGGGGCGTCATCGGCGCCCTGCTTGCCACGGCCTACAACCGTTCGCCGCGCCATTCGAGCGTGGTCGTCGAGCTGGATACCGGCCCAGGCAGCGGGCCTTCCGCCGCCGCCCCCGGGTCGGACAACCTCGCCTGACCCCGCGCCGGCGCGCCTTATCGCTTTGCGCTGCCCTGCGGTCGGGGTAGGATGCGAAGCACGCCGGCGTGCATGCCGGTGCGGCGCAGGAGGAGACAACGCGTGGACCTCGTACCGACCCTGGCCAGCGTGCCCCTGCTGGCGGAGCTGGATCGCAAGACCCTCGAGCGGCTGGCCGAACACGCCAAGCGGCGGACCTATGCGGCGGGCGAGGCCATCGTCACCCAGGACGCTCCGGCATCGGCGCTGTACATCATCCTGAGTGGCCACGTGTCGGTCGAGCGCGGCGAGGGAGGATCGTCCGAGGCGGTGGGCGAGCTGGGAGCGGGAGACTTCTTTGGCGAGCTCGCCCTGATCGAGGAGCATCCCAGGACCGCCACGGTCCGGGCGACCGAGCCCACCGAATGCATCCTCTTCGTGGCCTGGGAGTTCACCGCCCTCCTGAAGGAGCACCCGCAGATCGCCATTCCGATCATGGAGGCGCTCATCGCCCGCATCCACCGGCGGGAGCACCACCTGCACCAGGGCTAGGGCTGCAGCCGGCGCCGGCGCCACCCGCCGTTGCCGTTGTCGAGGTACTCGACGCGATCGTGGAGGCGGTTCTCCCTGCTCTCCCAGAACTCGTAGACGTCGGGGACCAGACGGTACCCGCCCCAGAACGGCGGCAGCGGCACGCTCTCGCCCGGGAACTGGTCATCCATCTCGGCGTAGCGGGCCTCCATGGCTTCTCGCGAGTCGATGGGCGCTCCCTGGACTGACGCCCAGGCAGCGAGGCGGCTCCCTCGCGGCCGCTCGGACCAGTAGGGCGTGGACTCCTCGGTGCTCATGGCGTCCACCACCCCGGCGACGCGGACCTGCCGCCCCAGCGACGCCCAGTGGATGACGCCCGCCGCGCGCCCGTTCGCGGCCAGGTCCCGTCCCTTTCGGCTGCTGCGGTTGGTGTAGAAGCGAAGGCCGTCGGGCTCCAGCCCGCGGAGGAGGACCATGCGAACCGATGGCGCCCCGTCGGCGCTCGCCGTGGCGAGCGCCATGGCGTCCGGCATCGGCACACCGGCCTCCACCGCCTCAGCGAGCCACGCGCGGAGCTGGCGCAGCGGATCGGGATCCAGGCCGGCCGGATCGATGGGCATCATCCGCGTCCGCTGGATCGCGGGTGGGTCGCGGCGACGATGCCGGGCAGAACGGCGGCCAGGCGGTCGAAGTCATCGACATCGTTGTAGGCCGCCGCGCTGACGCGGACCAGGCGACGCCAGGAGCCGCCATCCGGGCGCTGGGGCCACGGCGTCACCATGACCTGCAGGCCTTCGCGGATGAGCGCGGCATGCACGGGATCCGCATACAGGTCCACGCCCTGCACGCTGCCCGGCTCGGTCACCTCGGGGAGGGGGATGGAGGCCATGGATCCGAGCATCTCGTCCGGGGCAGGCGCCGGCACCCCGAGCGCGGCGCAGATGTGATCCCTGGCTTCGATCACGAGGTCGTGATTTCGGTTACGCAGGGCATCCCACCCTCCGGGAAGCAGGGATGCGCCGAAGCGCAGCGCCGCGGGGACGGCGAGGTAGGCGCTGGGATCCAGGGTCCCGGTCCAGTCGAACTCGAGCCGGAAGCGGCTGCGATCCGTGCGTGGCGCGTTCGCGCCGTGGCTGATGACAAGGGGCCGCAGGCCAGCCTGGCGATCGCGCCGAACCCACAGGAACGCGGCACCCTTGGGTGCGCAGACCCACTTGTGCAGGTTGCCGGCGTAGTACGCCGCACCCAGCTGCTCCACGTCCAGCGCGAGCATGCCCGGCCCGTGCGCGCCATCGACCAGCGTCTCGATCCCGCGCTCGGCGAGGGCCGCTGCGATGCGCTCCACCGGAAGCACCAGGCCCGTCGCGCTGGTGACGTGGTCGACGATGGCGAGCCGCGTGCGTGCCGTCACGTGATCGAGCAGCGCGGCCAGGACGGCATCCGGGGTCGTGCCCGGGAAGGGGAGGGGGACGGTGACGACACTGGCGCCGGCGGCCGTCGCCACCGCGTCCATGGCATTGCGGACCGCGTTGTACTCGTGGTCGGTGGTCAGCAGCTCATCGCCCGGTCGCAGCGCCAGGGACCGCAGCACCGTGTTCACGCCGCTGGTGGCGTTGGGGATGAAAGCCAGGTCGGCCCCATCGGCGCCCACGAAGCCGGCGAGCGCATCGCGAGCCGCGTCGAGCGCCCCTTCCGCCTCGTGCGCGAAGAAGCGGACCGGTTCGGCCTCCATGCGCTCGCGCCACGCCACCTGCTCCGCGAGGACCTCGCGGGGCGTCGCACCGAACGAGCCGTGGTTCAGGAACGTGACCCCCGGCTCCAGGGTCCAGTGCGTGGCGAACGGCGACGGCATCGGCCGGTATCGTAGTCCCATGCGCAGTCGCTCCGACTCAGCGACCCACGCCGCGGGTGGACGCCCGGCCGCGGTCATCTTCGACCTGGACGGAACGCTGGTCGATACCGTCGGCCGCCGCATCGAGGCGTGGCTGGCGGTGTTCGCCGAGGAGCGGATCCCGGTGACCCGCGACCGCGTCGCGCGCCTCATCGGCTCGGACGGGCGCTGGCTTGCGAAGCTGGTCGGCTCAGAGGCCGGCGTGGCGATCAACGACCTGCGAGCGGAGGCGATCGACATACGCTGCGGGGAGCTGTATGGAGCCCTCAACGTCGATCCGCTGCCGTTGCCGGGGGCTCGGGCGGCCACGGAGGCCCTCGACCGCGCGGCGATCGCATGGGCCATCGCCACCTCGAGCCGCCGCGAGCAGGTGGCGGCCTCGGTGTCGGCTCTGCACCTCGACCGCGAGCCCGTCGTGGTGGACGGCACGGATGTGGCCCATGCAAAGCCGGCACCCGACCTGCTGCTGCGCGCGGCGGAGCAGCTGGGCGTTGCCCCGGCGCAGGCCTGGTACGTGGGCGACTCGACGTTTGACATGGAGGCAGCCGTTGCGGCTGGGATGTATCCGGTGGGAGTGACGACGGGCGCCGTCGATGCCGCGACCCTGCGCCGGGCCGGCGCGGCCGAGGTCATCGGCACCCTGGAGCGTGTGCCGGGGCGCCTGGGCAGCGCGGTGGCGGACGAGCCCTAGGCCGTCGTGGTCACGTCGCCGCTCGACGGGTCGACGGTGATGGGAATGCTTGTCAGGGGGGTGAACGTCGGGCCGCCGAGCACCCTGGCCTTGTGGGCCGGGTCGAACTCCGCGCCATGGCAGGGGCACCACATGATCGCGCTGCCGGGGTCGTACTGGACGGTGCACCCCGCGTGGGTGCAGACCGCGTCGTAGGCCACGACGGACCCCGAGGGAAGCTTGATGACGAGCACCGGGTCGCCGGTGGCCGGATCGAACGTCGACACCGATGAGTTCGATGCCAGCTGGTTGCCCCTGGCCAGGACGGTTCCGCCGCCTGCCGGCGTTGCCGTGGCAGCCGCGCTCGACGGCGCTGCAGTGGCCGTGCCGCCTGCCGCGGCGGTGGCGCCTGGCGTCGCCGTGCCGAGCGCAGTGCGGTCGCCGCCGCCCTCCCGGGTCATGGCCGCGATGCGCCCGACCAGGAGGGACGGCCCGGCGATGAGAAGGGTGGCGGCCCCCAGGCCCATCATCTGCAGGAAGCGACGTCGTTCCTCGGAGGCGGGCTCGGCGATCATGCTGCGACGGTCGAACCCGGGACGACGTCGCGGCTGTGCCTGGGCCGTGAACCAATCGGGCAGGGTCCAGGCGCCGCCGGTGCCCGCCAGGGCGAGCGTCAGCCAGCCCGCGGCATAGGGCAGATCCGGGCCGTAGAAATACGGGGTCGTGGACCACGACGCGGTGAGCCAGAACAGGATCGAAACACTGGCTCCCAGGAACGCGCTGAGGCGGAAGAGCCAGCCTGTCAGCGTGCCCAGGCCAATGGCGATCTCCAGGACGGCCATGCCCAGCCCAATGGCCACCGGCGCGTGCAGCGCCACGCCGTTGATGAGGAAGGCGAGGGGCGAGCTGCGGGCGAATGCCTGGAGCTGGTCTCCGATCGAACCGGGACCCGCGATCGCCAGGAACGTGGGATCGATGAGCTTGTCGAGCCCGGCGTAGAGGAACGTGCCCCCCAGGAAGATGCGCAGCGGGATCAGGGCGGCGGTGGCGACGGTGCCACCGCTCGCCGGTCGCAGCTCGGATCTCTGGGAACGCCGGACCGCCACGTTGCCGCCTCACTGCGGAGTGTGGGGTCAGGGTGGCGGCCCGACGTTGCGCGGGAATGGTCCGCGCGGTTAACGATTCGAAACTCGGCTCCAGTAAGGCCGCACGCCGTAATGGTCCGCCACGGCCAGGTAGTGGAGCTCCGTCTCGTCCTCGTTCATCGCATCGTCGAAGGCAGGCCCGCTACGGATCTGCTCGCGCTCACCGTCAACGGCGATGCCGTCGCGCCGGACGGTGACGAGCTCCATCGGTACCAGGCGCTGGTGCCGGAGCAGCCCCAGGATTCCTCCCCACGCGACGATGAGGAAGGGAGCTTCAAGAAGCCGTCGGGAGACGAGGACATCGGCAACGGTGCCGACCTCGGTCCCGAAGCGGTCGTAGATGGCCTGACCTGAGACGTCGTACGGGACGTTCCCCAGATCCGCGGTCGAAAGACCGCTGTCTCCGAGGCGATCGAGCACCCGCTCGGCCGTCGTGATGGTCATTGGTCCGTCCTCCTGGTGACCGTACTGGCGGCCCTTCAACGGAGCACGAACCATGCCGCGACCGGCCCGCTACCATCGCGGCATGCCGCTGGATGCCTACCGTCGCAAGCGGGACTTCGCACGAACGCCGGAACCAGCCCCCGGGCCGGTCGTGGAGACGGCAGGTCGGTACGTGGTCCATCGCCATCGGGCCAGCCGCCTGCACTACGACCTGCGGCTCGAGATGGGCGGAGTGCTGGCCAGCTGGGCGGTCCCGCGCGGGCCGACCCTGGATCCGGATGCCCGCCGGCTGGCGCACCACACGGAGGACCACCCCATCGAGTACCTGGACTTCGAGGACGTGATCCCGTCCGGGTACGGCGCCGGCGACATGATCGTCTGGGACTGGGGCACCTACGAGCCGGAGGAGACCCATGACCCGCGCGCCGCGGTGGAGGCCGGCGAGCTGAAGTTCGCGATGCACGGCGAGAAGCTGCGCGGCCGCTTCACGCTGGTGCATACCGGCGGCCGGCGGGACCGATCCGGCCGCAAGACGGACCCGGATGGCTGGCTGCTGCTCCACAAACGCGATGGGGCAGCGGTCGAAGGCTGGGATCCGGAGGAGCATCCGCGCAGCGTTCGGTCGGGCCGGACCAACGACGAGCTGGCGGCGGGCATGGCCGCCCGGTTCGACGCATCTCCCCCGGCCGCGCCGACGGCGCCCGACCTGGCAGCTGCGCGAGAGGCTCCCATGCCCGACTTCGTTCCGCCCATGCTCGCCACGCCGGTCGACGCGGGCTTCAGCGCGCCGGGCTGGCTGTTCGAGGTGAAGTGGGACGGCTACCGGGTCGAGGCGGTGGTGCGTGACGGCGCCGCGCGCCTCTGGACGCGCAACCGGACGGATGCTGCCACCTACTTCCCGGATCTGGCGGGTCCGGCTCCCTGGATCGCCGCTCGCGAGGCGATCGTCGACGGCGAGGTGGTGGCCCTGGACGCCGCGGGGCATCCGTCGTTCAGCCTCCTCCAGGAGCGCACCGGCTTGCGCGGGCTCGAGGTGGCCACCCGGCGTCGGAGCCGCGAGAAGAAACCAATGACCAGGGAGGAGCGGTCCGCCATCCCGCTGGTGTACTGGGCCTTCGACCTGCTCTACCTGGACGGGCGCTCACTGCTTGGGGTTCCCCTGGAGGAGCGGAAGGCGGCGCTGCGCCGCATCCTCCGTCCGCACCCGATCGTGCGCTACGCCACCCACGTCGAGGCCGATGGCGAGGCATTCCTGGATGCCGTGCACGAGCAGGGACTGGAGGGAATGGTCGCCAAACAGCGCGACGCGCCGTATGAGCCCGGGAAGCGGTCGCGAGCGTGGCTCAAGGTCAAGCTGCGCCGCGAGCAGGAGCTGGTGGTTGCCGGCTGGCTCGAGGGCCAGGGAACCCACAAGGACCTGGGTTCGCTGGTGGTCGCCGTCCACGAGGACGGTCGCCTGCGCCACGCGGGACAGGTGGGCAGCGGGATCGACGCTCGACGTCGCCGGGACCTGCTGGACGTGCTGCGGTCCGTGGAGCGTCCGGACTCGCCGCTCGATCCGGTTCCGGCCCTGCCGCGAGTCCACTGGGCAGAGCCGCGGCTCGTGATCAGGGCGGAGTTCGCGGAATGGACGTCGGACGGACTGCTGCGGCAGGCGGCGTTCACCGGGATGGAGCCGGACCGCGACCCAGCAAGCGTGGTCCGCGAGCGCGCGCAGCCCCTGCGGCGCGTCCTTTCCAGTGGCCATCGGCCACCGCCGGGGCGCCGTGCGACCGAAGCCTCCCATCCAGGCCCGGATGCCACGCGCGACGCCTCCGGGGCTTTGCCGTACCGCAGCGCGACCGCGGCAGAGCTCGCGGCGCTCGATCAGCTGGCGCCCGGCGAGCACTGGCACATCGACGGACGCGAGGTCAGGATCACGAACCCGGACAAGGTGATCGTGGAGGGCGATGCCCAGCGCGGCCTGCCTCCGGTGACCAAGCGCGACCTGGTGCGGCACTACGTGACGCTGGCTCCGCTGCTCCTGCCGTACCTCGACGGCCGGGGGACCACGGTGCAGCGATTCCCCGACGGGACGGCGAAGCCCGGGTTCTGGCAGAAGGACCTGCCGGGCCACGCCCCGGAATGGGTGCAGCGCTGGACCTTCCACCACCGACGGGAGGGCCCCAAGAGCTACCCGGTCATCGGCGATGTGGCGACGCTTGCCTGGCTTGCCCAGGAGGCGGCCGTGGAGCTCCACCCGTGGACCTCGCCGTCCGACCATCCGGACCAGCCGAGCTATGCCCTGATCGACATCGATCCGGGAGCGTCCACCACCTGGCACGAGGTGATTGCCCTGGGACGCCTGTTCCGCGCGGCCCTGCAGCACCTCTCTGTCGACGGTGCGCCAAAGGTCACCGGGAAGCGGGGGATCCAAGTCTGGATCGGGCTGCGGCCCGGCTATACCTTCGACGAGACGCGCGACTGGGTAGAACGCCTCTCGCGGGCGGTTGCCGCCACCGTCCCCGACCTGGTGAGCTGGGAATGGTCGAAGCGCGACCGCCGCGGACGGGCGCGACTGGACTTCACCCAGAACGCGGTCAACCGGACCCTGGTCGCGCCGTACGCCGTTCGCCCGCTGCCCGGGGGCCCGGTCTCAGTACCCATCGGCTGGGCGGAGCTCGACGATCCGGAGCTGAGCCCGGACCGCTGGACGGTCCACACCGTCGGTGCACGCGTTGCCACCGTGGGAGACCTGTTCGCTCCTGCGCTCCGTCGCGACCAGGCGCTCCCCGTGCTGTAGCACCGAACAGCGGCGCGCGCCATGCGCCCGGTCGGGGCGATGGCGCGCGGTCGAATGCGAAGAAATGGCGCCGATGGCGCCCGGTGAACGGGTTCCCGCCTTCAGGCGGGGAAGCCGCTGCCGTTCGTCACGTGCTGCATGGGTGGACACTCCTTGGGCACCGCCGGCGCGTTTGGCCGGTCGTTGTCAACACCCTCGCCAAATCCCGTGACGCGGACAATGACCCGGGAGTACCGCCTCCCCCGGAGGGGGCGGTACTTTGGGGGCAGCGGGCGGTCAAATCACGCTTGCCAGCTGGGGTACACTGCCCCCATGCCGAGAACCAAGGTCGCGGCTCGCCCGACCGAGCGTGACGCAGCGCTCGCTGCGCGCATAGGCGAGCGCATTCGCGCAGCGCGGCGACGCGCCGGCATGACGCAGCAGGTGCTGGCGGGGGACCGATACACGAAGGCCTACGTCAGTGCGCTCGAGACGGGGATCGCCCGACCGTCGATGGTGGCCCTGACCTACCTGGCGGATCGCCTGGGACTTCCCGCCAGCCACTTCCTCGACGAGCAGCACCCCGCGTGGACGCGGCTCGAGATCGACATGCACCTCGCCGCAGGCGAGTGGCAGGCCGCCGCGGACGGGTACCGCGGGCTTCTCGACGACACGCTCGATGATGCCGCGCGCGCCGAGGTGCTCCGCGGCCTGGCCGAGGCGGAGGCGCGACTGGATCACGGGCGGGCCGCGGTCACTGCCGCGTCCGAGGCCGCGCGCCTGTACGCGGAGCTGGGCCGGCCGACGGATGAAGCGCTGTCCCGCTACTGGCTGGCCTACGGGCTCTACGAATCAGACAACGAGGCGGACGCGCGCAGCCTGCTGATGACCCTCCTCGAGCGGGTGCGCGGCGGCCTCAACGTGGAGCCGGACTTCGAGCTGCGCCTGCTCATGGCCCTCGCCTCGGTCGAGTCGCGGGCAGGCGACTATCACGAGTCGCTGGCGCACCTCGAGGCGGCGCGGGGCATGTCCTCGGATCTCGACGACCGCAGGCGCGCGACGTTCCTCTTCGGGCTCGCGGTGAGCTATCGCGAAACCGGCGACCTGGAGGCGGCGATCCGCACCGGAACGCAGGCCATGGCGCTCTACCGCGCCGCGGGGGCCGAGCTCGAGGGAGCCTCGATCGAGAACGACCTGGCCCTGGCCTACATGTCATCCGGGAACGTGGCGCGGGCCCGCGAGCTCGCCGGACAGGCCCATCGCCAGGCGGAGCTGGCGGGGGACGAACGGCTGCTGGCCGCCATCCTCGAGACGGAGGCGCAGATCGCCGCCGCCGGCGGGGACCGGGCGGAGGCGCAGGTCCTGGCGGACAGGGCCGCGGTCCTGGCGCGAGCGACCGGGAACCGACTGGCGCTGATGGCATCCGTCCTGACCGGTGCCCGCATGCAGCGCGACGCCGGCGACCTCGAGGGGGCCGAGGTTCGCTTCGCGGAGGCGGCGAGCATCGCTCGCGAGGGCGGTTCGACCGGGCGGCTTCGCGACGTGCTTCGCGAATGGGCCGACCTGCGGGCTGGCCACGGCGACCACCGCGGCGCATACGAGCTCACGAGGGAAGCCCTGGAAGTCAATTGAGTATTGACAGGTGGGGTTAGTCACCGTACGCTGACGACAACCCAGTTGGTGGGCACACGCTGCAGGGGGGCGGCGTTCCAACTGAGGATGACGGGGGAGAGGGATCGGAGAGCGGGCACTTCTCCGATCCCTTCCTTGTGTCCGGGGTAGGGAGGCGCCGCTGGCTCAGGAGGGGGCAGCGCCGGCTGCTGCCATCACCGTGAATGACCCTGCGGCGGCGGGTGGCGCAGATGGGTCGAGGTAGATGCGCAGCATGAAGTCGCCGGTACCGAATGCCTCGATCAGGCCGTCGGTCGTCACCAGGTAGGCGATGACCGACCGATCCGCGAGCGTCTTCTGTGCCTGCGGCGCCTGCAGCTGCTCCAGCCCCTCGGCGGTCACGCGCAGGACCTCGACGTAGATGGTGTCCTGCCCCACGATCGCCGGCAGCCGGACCGAATAGGCGAAGGGGTCGCCGGGCCAGAATCGGGTCGTCTGACCGGCGGCCTCACCGGAGTCGTGGTCGATGGCCGTCCCGAACACCACCGGAAGCACGCTCGGTTCGGGGGATCCTGTGGCCGCCGCCGTACCCGCGTCGCGGTTCGGGCGGCCGACAATGAACGCGACCAGCACGACCAGGCCAATGACGGCGACCCAACCGAGCAGTGGTGCCAGGCTAGCGATGCCTTCCCCGCCGCGCTGCGCCATGGGGCGATCGCCGGCGGCCGGCGGCCAGCCTGGCGTCGCCTGGGATCGCCGGCGGCTGCGGCGAAACGGCATCAGGTCGCCATCCTAGTACGATGCGTGCATGCCTCGACGCCTCTTCGTCTTCGATCGTCCGGACCGGTTCGTGGCAGGGGCCGTGGGCGAGCCGGGCACCCGCGCGTTCTACCTGCAGGCGCGCCAGGACCGCGCGACGGTGACCGTCGGGCTGGAGAAGACCCAGGTCGCCGCGCTCGCCCAGCGCATCGGTGAGCTGCTCATCGCGGTTGACGCAGACGAGGGGCGTCCGAGCGGGACCGACACGGCCACGGCGCTCGAGGAACCCGTGGTCGAGGTGTTCCGCGTCGGCGTCCTGGCGCTGGGCTGGGATCCCGAGCTGGAGGCAGTCTTCGTCGAGGCACGACCCGTCAGTGAGGACGGCGAATATCCGGAGGTCGCCGACGACGACCCGGATGGACCGGACCTGGTCCGTGTTCGAATGAGTCCGGGTGCTGCCCGCCGGTTCGCCATCGCCGCCGCTGCCCTGGTGGCGGCGGGGCGGCCCAGCTGTCCGTTCTGCGGCCAGCCGCTCGATCCCGGCGGGCATTTCTGCCCGCGGATGAACGGCCATCTGAACTGAACGTTGACGTTGCTGATGCCCGACGGTTCGATCGGTGACGAGTGGGCGGATGACCGCCGCCGCGGCGCGCCGCTCGAGCAGGCAGACCCGGAGCGACCTTACCGAATCGACTGGATCGATGCGGATGCGCTGGCGGACAGTGCGCCGGGACGCCTGGGCCTGACGTTCCTTCCCGGGAAGCGCGGTGTCTCCGGCCGCTATCCGGGGCTCGTCTACCGGCGCGTGCTGGACGATGATCTCGCTGCGCTGGCAGCGAAGGGAGTGCGCTACCTCCTGCTGCTCGTGGAGGATCACGAGCTACGGGCGTGGGGCGACCCCGACATCGTTGCGGTCGCGGGACGCTCCGGCCTCACTGTCGACCGCCACCCGCTGCCCGACGGCTCGGCGCCGAGGTCGGTGGAAGACATGGTGTCGCTGCTGGCACGGCTGCGGTCCGAACGGATGGACGCGGATGTCGCGGTGGCATGCATGGGAGGCGTGGGGCGAACCGGCACGGTCGCCGCCTGTGCGCTGGTGGAGGCGGGTCTCTCAGCGGACGAGGCGATCGCGCACGTGCGGCGGGTGCGGCACCCTGACGCCGTCGAGACTGCCGGCCAGCGCGCGTTCGTTCGCCGTTACGAGCGGGCGCGGAGAGGGTCGGGTCGCAGCATGCCGCTCCCTGAGCCGGGCTAAACGGCGTCGCCCTCCTGCTCGGGCGGCGGCACGCGGGGAGCCGTTTGCTCGAAGGACAGCAGGAACCGGCGCAGGAGCGCGTTCAGCCGTTCCTTCTCATCGGGCTTGAGGGCGGAGGCGATGAGCGCCTCCTTGGTCGCCTGGGCGTCGGTCGAGGTCTGCCACGCCTGCCATCCGGCATCGGTCAGGGTCACCTGCTGGCCGCGTCGGTCGGTGGGGTCAGGCTGACGGCGGATGAGGCCGGCCGCCTCCATCCGGTCGAGCCGGTTGGTCATGGCGCCGCTGGAGAGCCCCATCTCGCCGGCCAGCTGACCCGGGGAGCGGCGGTAGGGCGGTCCGGATCGCCGCAGGGCGCCCAGGAGCCGCCATTCGCCGCGGTTGAGGTGGTGCTGTGCCAGCGTCTCCTCCATGGCTCGGTCGAGATGGCGCGCGATCTTCTGAATCCGTTCGACGATGCCCTCTGTCGCGAGGTCGAGATCGGGGAGCTCCCGCTTCCAGATTTCGAGCATCGTATCGATGTGATCGCAATCCAGCGCCGGCGCCGCCACAGCACGATCATTCATGCCCAAGATTCTCCACGTTAAGTGTCTTGACGTCAAGATAGCAATGCTCTACACTCCCGGTAGTTCGACGTAAAGATACTTCATATGGAGCCAGCGCCTCGGCGTTTGGGTTGGTCGGAGAGGGTTACCGCGATGTACTTCGAAGGATTCGACACGGAGCTGCTGCGCGTCCACGGAGAGGCGTACGCGAGCGCCCTGGAGCAGACCATGGCCGCGGGCCGGCGCAGCACAGCCGTGGCTTTAGTGCGGCGATGGGTCGGCGAGCGGCTGGTAGATCTGGGAGCGGCCCTGGCCGCCGACCCGGGTCTGGGACGGGAGCCGCGCACGGCGAACGCGGGGCAGCAGGGTTGCTAGCCGCCCGTTGACGGCGCGCGGCATGATGAGCCGTGCGCTATGACGACATCGTTGTCGGCCTCGGTGGGATGGGAAGCGCCACGGCGGCGCACCTCGCTCGCAGGGGCCGGCGCGTTCTCGGACTCGAGCAGTACGACCTGCTCCACGAGCGCGGATCGTCCCATGGCCTGACACGCATCATCCGCCTCGCGTATCACGAGGACCCGTCCTACGTGCCGCTTCTACGCCGCGCGTACGAGCTGTGGCACGCGCTCGAGGCGGAGGCCCAGGAGCGCCTCCTGATCACGACCGGGAGCCTAGAGGGGGGTCCGGAGCATGGCTCCACCTTCCGGGGAGCTCTCGCGGCGGCCAGGCTTCACGGTCTGCCGCACGAGATCCTGGACGCCGGCGCCATGGCCAGGCGCTTTCCGGCATATCGGGGCTTTCCCGCCGAGACCCGGGCCGTGCTGCAGCCCGATGGCGGATTCCTGTTTGCCGAACGCTGTGTGCTCGCGCACGTGAACAGCGCCCTCCACCACGGCGCGGAGCTCCGCTTTCGCGAACCAGTCCGCAACTGGGAGGCCACGGTGGAGGGCGGCGTCCGGGTGACGACCGACCGAGGCGTGGAGGAGGCGGATCGACTGGTGATCTGCGGCGGCGCGTGGGCGGGGCGCCTGGTGCCGTTCCTGGCGCCGTTTGCGAAGCCGGAGCGCCAGGTGCTGGCCTGGCTGCAGCCCATGAAGCCCGAGTGGTTCGCGCCAGCCGTGTTTCCGGTCTTCCTGCTCGACGTCGACGAAGGCAGCTACTACGGCTTCCCGGTCCACGACGTTCCAGGGTTCAAGTTCGGTCGCTACCACCATCGGGAGGAGGCAGTGGACCCCGACAGCACGGATCGCTCTGCCGATGCCGAAGACGAGGCCCTCCTGCGCTCATTCGCTGAGCGCTACTTCCCCGATGGCGCGGGGTCCACCGTCATGCTGAAGGCATGCCTCTTCACCAACACCCCCGACGAGCACTTCATCCTGGACACGCTGCGCGATACGCCGCAGGTCAGCGTGGCGGCCGGATTCAGCGGGCATGGCTTCAAGTTCTGCTCCGTCGTTGGGGAGGTGATGGCCGACCTGGCGATGCACGGGGACACCAGCCACGACATCGGCCTGTTCAGCCTTACGCGCTTCGACGGCTGACGCCGGAAGTATGGGGAGGGTACTGCACCATACCGCACCTGGTCGGTTTGGTGGAGTCGGGCCGAGGAGGGCCGGGAGCCAGAGGTACTAGTTCGCCATAGGCACACGGGGGCCGAAGGACGATCCTCCGGGTGTGAAACACCTGAACGTTGCCCGACCGTCCACCACCCGCCGCGCTCTCTTCGTTGTCGCCGTGGCTACCCTCGCCCTGTCCCTGGCGGCAAACGCTGCTCCGGCAGCTGCAAAGGCGCCGAAGGTCGCGACCGTCAGTATCCAGACGACGTCGGGCGCCGTGATCAAGGCAACCAAGAAGGATCCGGCGCCCTGCCCGTTCGTGATCGACTTCGCGTTCTCAAACCCCAGCCGCACGGGCACGTGGGAGGTCGTCACCTGGCCGGGCAAGGTCTCGGTGCTCAGCGGCGCTTTCGACACGAGTTCTAGTGGCTCGGACCAGACTGCTCCGATCTCGCTGGTGGCCGGACACTATCGCGTGCAGTACACGTTCAGCGGCAAGAAGGCAATCAAGGGAAAGGCCTTCTGGACTGCGGGACCGTGCGATCCGCTGGACGACCCGACCTCGACGCCGACCGTTACTCCGACGGCCACGCCGACCGCGACACCAACCACGACGCCGTCGGATGACCCGACCCCGACGCCAACCGCGAGCCCGACGACAACGCCAACCGAGGGGAGCGTGGCGTCCGAGGATCCGACGGTAACTCCGACGGCCACACCGACCGCGACCCCGACGGCCACCCCCACCCAGGAGAGCACGCCCTCCGAGGACCCGACCGCCGCTCCTTCGGCCACGCAGCAGCCACAAGAGGGTGCGGTCGAGGGTACGACGAGCTCCAACGACCCTTCGGCGACCCCAGTGGAGCAGGCTCCGGCCGGCGATTCGACGACCGACCAGCTGCCGGACACCTCGATTGGGGACGCAGTGCCGCTGAGCAGCCTTCTGACCGTCCTGGGCCTCCTTCTCATCGTCGCGGCCCACCCATTCATCCGTCGTTCGGCGCACGCGGATCGCGCCTGACAGACCACGGGGCGAGCGTGCCCATCGCTCCGTTCGCGACGCCGGCCCCCCTGCCCGGGCCGGCGTCGTCTTGTCTTCACGCCTCCGTCATGGAGCCGACATCGGCGCCACATCTCCGGCGGAGCACAATAGCTCCATGCAGAAGCTGACCAAGACCGACGTCGAGTGGGCCCAGGAGCTCACGCCGGAGCAGTACCGGGTCCTTCGCGAGAAGGGCACGGAGCGGGCCTTCACCGGCATCTACTGGGATGAACATCGACCGGGCACCTACCGCTGCGCCGGTTGTGGCGCGGAGCTGTTCAGCTCCGACACGAAGTACGACTCGCGCTCGGGCTGGCCGAGCTTCTTCGCGCCGCTGGCCGATGCCGCGGTTGAGACGGATACGGACCGGTCATTCTTCATGACGCGCACCGAGGTGCGCTGTGCCCGATGCGGCGGCCACCTCGGCCATGTCTTCCCGGACGGCCCGCAGCCCACGGGCCAGCGCTATTGCATCAACTCGGCCGCGCTCACCCTTGAGCCCAGGGCAGGGTCAGCGGACGAGGCGTAGGGTCCTGCGCCTGTCGGTGCGCCCCGGGTTCGCTCGCGAGCTCCACGAACCGGCACAGGGCGTTTGCCAGTCGCATCTGGTACGGCGTGTGCGCGCTGACCCGCAGCAGGTCCGGTGAGCCCACGACGACCGCCAGGCAGCGACCGCGCGAGGTCGCCACGTTCAGACGGTTGAGCGAGTAGAGGAACTCCATGCTCCGCGGCAGCTCGTCCTGCGACGAGGTGGCAAGGGAGTAGAGCACCGCTGCGGCCTGCTGGCCCTGGAGCTTGTCGACCGTCCCCACCCGCACCGTCCCGCCGCGCGCCGCAGCGATCGGTTGGAGCGTCTCCACCAACAGCTCGACCTGCGCGTTGTACGGCGCCACGATCAGCACGGCATCCGGCCCGAGGGGGGCTGTTGCTCCATGGTGGTTCGTCCACGAGCCTTGGAGCAGGTCCCGGTAGAGCTCGGCAACGACGACGGCCTCCTCCTGGCTGGCATTGCGGTTGCCCTCGTGCGCCACGGGTCGCCATCGCACACCCGTGCCGTCCAGCTCCCCGGGGGCTGAGAGGCCCTGGAGCCGGGTTTCGGCCGCAGCACGCAGCTGGCGCTCGTAGAAGATCTCGCTGGTGAACCGGTTGACGTCCGGATGGAGCCGATGGGTTTCCGGCAGGAACAGCCCGCGCGCCGGATCGATGACGGCATGGCCATCCAGGACGAACTCGAGGGCCGACACGTCGACCCCCTCCGGGTGTGCTCCCTTCTTCACCTGTGAAAGCTGCTGGGGATCACCCAGGAGGACGATGTTGCGGGCGGCGCCCGAGACGGCAACAACGTTGGCAAGGGAGAGCTGGCCCGCCTCATCGACGAACAGGGTGTCGACCAGGTTCTCCAGCTCGGGCCGGGCCCAGAGCCAGGTCGTCCCGGCCGCGACCTGGGCGGCGCCGCTGGCGAGGTCGCTGGCGACGTCGTCGTTCGAACTGGTCGAGCCGTAGCCCCAGGCAGGGTCCGCCTCCTCGCCGCTCTCGAGCTTGCGCACCGCCCGAACCGGCGTACCGGACGCTCGGGCGTGCGCGATGACCTCGTCGAGCAGGTTGGTCAATGCGCGGTGGGTGAACGCGGTGATGCCCACGCGCCGGCCGGAGCGGACGAGCTCGAGGATCATGTCCGCCCCGATGTACGTCTTGCCCGCCCCCGGCGGTCCCTGGACCGGCAGGACGGTCTCATCGAGGGTGGCGATCAGCCGTTTCGCGGCCCGGTCCGTGGGCTCGTCGCCGGAAACGAGGGGTGCGCCCGCGCGCTGGCCGGCACGCGGGATGGTCCGCAGCAGGAATTCTCGCCCGGCCCGATAGGCGCCCGGTGCCCCGATGCCATTGGCGGCGACCCACGCGCCGATCCGCTCCAGTGCGCCTTTCTGCGCATCGGCGACGATGGGGCCGTGGGGGATCAGGCTGGTGGGGTGCGGCCTCGGGTGCCTGCGGCTCCACTGCAGCTCCAGGACTCCACGCAGCGGATCCAGCGCCACTATCCGACCGGCACTTGCCTTGGTCGCGGGGTTCACGGGGTCGTCGTTGACCTTGAGCCGGTAGGGCTGCTCCGGATCGAACCGATAGCGGTGGCGGACAGACTGCCTGGGCCTATCCACCTCACCGACCCAGGTGAGCTGACCAATGGCTTCCTCGTCCTCTGCCAGCTCCGCGTCCGAGCGGCTGCAGCGATCGAAGAACGCCCACCATTCGACCTTCTCCTCGCGGCGATGCCACTCGAGGAGGTTCGCGAGCAGCCAGGTTCCCTGGAGCGCCGGATCCGCCCGGCGCTGGTCGGCGACCAGCGGGACCGACGCCAGCAGGCGCTCGACGAGGTCGCGGATTCGCTCGTCACGGGGCGACGGCGGCTTGTCCGGCTCCTCCGGCGGTCCGGGCCGGGGTACCTCGTGCCCGAATCGCACGGACGCGTCGGCGCGCCTCGCCTCGAGCCAGTCCCGCAGCTCGGCGTTCGACCGGCAGTCGTCTCGGTTGTACTCGGCGATCTCGAGGAGGATGGCCGGGTCGGGGTTGCCCGCAACGACGGAGCGGATGTACTCCTCGTAGCGGACGATGCTCGATCCCGCGTCCTTGAGGGCGATGTCGCGCGCCAGCGCATACAGGGGCTCGAGCTTCTTGATGGAGTAGCTGGCAACGCCGACGCGGACCCCCTGGCGGACGACCTTGAAGAGGTCGACGAACAGCCCGTTGCGAAGCATGGTGTCAACCTCCGCCTCGCGGGTTGCGTGGCGAGTCGACAGCATGCCCATGCGCCCGCGCTCATAGGCGGCGTAGTGGTACACGTGCATGTCGGGGTGGCGGCGCCATCGGCCCATGAGGAAGTCGACGAAACCCTCGAAGGCGATCTTCTCCTGGTCACGGGAATGTGCCCACCACGCACGAAATCCCGGCGTGCCGTCCGGCTCCGGCGTCATGGGATCCCAGAGACCCAGGAGGTATTCCAGGCCATCCTCCTCGGCGAACGGATCCCCCTCGATGTCGAAGAACAGGTCCGCACTGTCAGGAGGCGGCAGCGTTGCCAGACCAAGGCCGGGTTGGACAGGGAGCAGCTCGTACTCCGGGACCGATGCTCCGCGGGAGCGGTGCTGCAGGGACGCCTGGGCGCGCAGGTTCGCGAGCGTCTGTTCTGCGATGCCCTCGATGGGCGGTGAATCGTCCGGAAGGGTCGCGAGGGCCGTGAGCGTGCCCACCCCGGCGTCGCGCAGCCGTCGCGCCTGGTCCAGGCGCAGGCCGGCGACCCCGCTGAGGTGATCCGCGTCGCGGCGCAGGGCTGCACAGTGCGCCTCCCAGCGGCACACGTCGCAATGGGACACCGGGTCGGGAACCACCGGCAGCGGATAGCGCGGCGGGGAGTCCTCCACGGCGGCCAGGAATCGTCCGCGAACGCTGCGGAAGTAGGCGAGGTAGTCGTCCAGGCGATGCGTCTCGACCCGGTGGCCGCTCCCTCCCAGGGCCACGTGCATCCGTTCCGGCATCCTGTCCTGGACCGTGGCGACGAGCTCGGAGTAGACGCACATCTGGATGAGGGCGCCGCCCTTGGTGCGGCGTGCGAGCTTGGTGTCGAAGACCTCGTACCCAAAGGGGCCGAGGCCGCTCGGCTCATCCACCCGGACCAGGAAGTCCACGTAGCCGAGCCAAGTCCCGTCGAAGAAGGTGGCCTGGTAGATGACGTCCGTTCCGTCGCGCATGAGCTGGCGAGTCCGATCAGCGTTCGCCCTGAGGGCCTCCTCGCGGTGCTCGCGACCCGGGCGGTCGGCGGAAACGCGTCCGTCGACGACGATGTGGCCCTGGTCGCGCAGCCAGGCGAGGAACCGGGTCTCGTGCTCCAGCCCGCGCTCCTGGAGGAGGGCGAGCTCGGGATCGTCCCGGACAGGGCGTGGGACGAGTCCGCCCAGCGCGGCGCGCTCGAGGGCGGTGAGGTGCTCGCACTCGAGGAAGCCGACCAGGTCGGAGGCCGCGTAGACCGTCCGTCCGGCGATGTCCTGCATTTACGGTGTCCCCCTCATGTCTGGAAGCCTAGCGGCTGCCGTGACAGCTCGGCTGTCGCGAGCGACCGCGACGGCGCTTTCAGAGTCCATTCAGAGGGACGGAGCACGCTCGCCTGCCATGAGATGGAAGCTGGTCGGGGCCGGACTCTTTGTGCTGGTCGGAGTCGCGGCCGTGGTCGTGGTGCTCGTCCGCCCGGGGGCGGCATCGACAGGGAACAACCAGTACCTGACCGCGCAGGTCACGCGGGCTACGGTGACAAGCGACATCGCCGCGAACGGCACCCTGGCCCCGGTGACGCGGTACGGCCTGGACTTCGGCCAGGCTGCGACCGTCCTCGGCCCGAGCAGCAGCACCGGCAGCTCCGGCAGCGGCAGCGGCAGCTCGTCCACGTCCTGGCCGGTGACCAAGGTCAGCGTCACGCCCGGCGACGCGGTGAAGAAGGGGGACATCCTGGCCACCGCTGATGTGTCCGCGATCACATCCCAGATAACGCAGGCAACCAACAACCTGGCAGCGGCGCAGGCCCAGCTGGACCAGGCCGCGGCAACCCTCAACGCCGCCACCACCGACCAGGCGATCTGGCAGGCCAGGAGCCAGTACTACAACGCGAAGAACGCGGTGGCCACCGCCACCCAGACCCGGGCTGACCTGGAGTCGCAGAAGGCTCATGCAACGATCACAGCCCCCGCGGACGGGATCGTGGAGGCGGTGAACGTCATCGCCGGGACCATGGCTCCGAGCGGGGACGCGATCCTGCTCGACGCGGGCGGGCTGCAGGCGGTGATCAGCGTGACCGAGACCGACCTGCCGAACGTCAAGCTGGGGCAGGCGGCGACGATCGCCATCACCGCCATTAACTCGACGGCCAATGGCACGGTGACCGCCATCTCTCCCACCGCGGCCGGCGGCAACAGCTCCGTGGTGACCTACGCGGTCACCGTGGGTCTCACCGCTGCCCCGTCGACGGCACGATCCGGGATGAGCGTCAGCGTCTCCATCACCATTGCCCAGGCCACTGACGCCATCGCGGTGCCGTCCATCGCGCTGCTGGGCCAGGCGGGCAGCTACTCGGTGCGGGTCATGGACGCCACCGGAAGCGTCTCCGACGTCCCGGTCCAGGTGGGCCTGATCACCAGTACCCTGACCGAGGTCACCTCGGGCGTCGCCGTGGGCGACCGGGTCGTGGTGGGCGTCTCGAACGCCAGCACCGGCAGCACGACCACCACCGGCAACGGCTTCGGCGGCCTGGGCGGCGGGCTTGGTGGCCTGCGCGGCGTCACCGGCGGCGGTGGGGCATTCGGGCGATGACACCCACGGCCGCTGCCGCGGCTCCGCTCCCGGCCGCGGGTCCTCTCATCAGGCTCGAGGGGGTCACCAAGGACTACCGCCTGGGCCGGGTCGCCGTCCATGCCCTTCGCGGCGTGGACCTGACCATTGACCAGGGCGAGTTCGTGGCCATCGTGGGGCCCTCCGGGAGCGGAAAGTCCACGATGATGCATCTCATCGGCTGCCTGGACAGGCCCACGGCGGGCCGGTACCTCGTGGCCGGGGTGGACGTCGCCACGCTGGACGACGACGGGCTGGCGCGCCTGCGGAGCCTCGCCATCGGCTTCGTCTTCCAGTCGTACAACCTCCTGCCGCGAACGAGCGCGCTGGAGAACGTGGCGGCGCCGCTGCTGTACCAGGGCGTGCCGCGACGCGAGCGCCTGCGGCGGGCGCAGGCCATCCTGGAACGCCTGGGGATGGGCGACCGCCTTCGCCACGACCATACCGAGCTGTCGGGCGGCCAGCAGCAGCGCGTGGCCATCGCCCGCGCCCTCGTCACCGAACCGGCCCTGATCCTCGCGGATGAGCCGACCGGCGACCTCGACTCCGTTGCCGGCGCGGAGGTGCTCGATATCTTCAGGGAGCTTCACCGTTCGGGCCGAACGGTGGTGCTCATCACGCACGACGCCGATGTCGCCGCGGTCGCGCCACGCCTGGTCCACGTCCGCGATGGCCTCCTCGAGGAGCAGCAGGTCGTGGCGGCATGAATGTGGTCGAGCTCCTGCACCTGGCGATGTCCCGCCTCGCCGCCGCGCGGCTGCGCGCCGCGCTCACCATGCTGGGCGTGGTCATCGGGGTCGGCGCGGTCATCGCGCTCGTCGGTGTCGGCGACGGAGCCACGCGCGGAATCACCTCCCAGCTGCAGGGGCTGGGCACGAACCTACTCACCGTCAGTCCGGGTCGCGTCTTCACGGCCGGGACATTTGGTGCGGCCGGATCAGCCAGCACGCTGACGACCCAGGACGCGGCCGCCATCGGCCAGCTGCAGGGCGTCGGCGCGGTGGCACCCGAGGTGGCGACCCAGGGACTGGTGATCTCCGGTACCCAGAACACGACCACCGCCATCGTCGGCACCACGCCGGCCTACCTCGACGTGCGCAACTACCAGGTCTGGCAGGGCTCGTTCCTGACCGATGCCGCCGATGCCGCGTCCATGCGCGTCGCCGTGCTGGGAGCCACCACCGCCAGCGACCTGGGGCTGGGCCAGAGCGATCTGGGGCGGACCATCACGATTGACGGGATCCCATTCGACGTCATCGGCATCCTGCAGCCCAAGGGAAGTGTTGGGATCGCGAACCAGGACGACCAGGTGCTGATCCCCATGAGCACCATGCGAAGCCATTTCTCGTCTGGCGACGGGGTGCGGGCGATCTACGTGAGCGTGGCGAATGCCAACCAGATCAGCGTGGCCCAGGACACCATCACGGCCACCCTGGAGGCCAGGCACCAGATTCCCGCAGGGGGGACCGATGACTTCACCATTGCCAACCAGGCGCAGCTGCTGGGCACGGTCAGCTCCGTCTCCGGGCTGCTGACCATCCTGCTCGCCGGGATCGCCTCCATCTCGCTCGTCGTGGGCGGGATCGGGATCATGAACATCATGCTCGTCAGCGTCCGGGAGCGGACGCGCGAGATTGGCGTGCGCAAGGCGATCGGCGCGCGCCGCCGCGACATCCTGGCCCAGTTCCTGGTCGAGGCCCTGACCCTCTCGCTCCTGGGCGGGGTGCTGGGCATCGGGCTGGGCCTCGCCGCGTCGTGGGTCATTGGCATGGATGCCGGGTGGGGGTTCGCCTTCAGCCCGGTCACAGTCCTGCTCGCCGTGGGCTTCAGCCTGGTGGTGGGCATTGTCTTCGGGGTCTGGCCGGCGTTCCAGGCTGCGCGCCTGGACCCGGTCAGCGCGCTTCGCTATGAATGAGGAATCCCCAGATATGAGCACTGACACGCCCGAGCAGCAGCCGAACATCCCACCCCCGCCGGCGGAGCCCGCGGCCCCCCAGCCTCCCACGGCCGCGCCGGCCTCTCCGCCGGTGTTCAGCGCGCCTCCGTCCATCAATCCGGCCGTCTTCTCCGTGGCCACGGCCAGGCCCCGCGCCAGGGTGACGCTGACCTCCATCCTGCTGGCGGCCGCAGCGGTGGTTGCCGTCGCGGGCATCGCCTTCGCGGTTGGGCGGGTGACGGCGCCGTCCAGCACCGCCGCAACGAACGGGTTCGGACGCGCGTTCAACGGCGGCAATGGTGGTGGCGGCTTCCCCGGTGGCGGCGCAGGAGGCGCGGGCGGCGGCCTCTTCGGGGGCGCCGCAGGCGCGGGCGGCCTCGAGGTCAGCGGGAAGGTAACCGCGATCAATGGTGACACCATGACGATCCAGCTGACGAATGGGCGGTCCATTCAGGTCCAGACCAGCTCGTCCACCACGTATCACACCCAGACCAGCGGCAGCGCGTCGGACGTCACGACGGGCAAGTCGGTGAAGGTGCAGGTCACCGGCGCGGGCGGGCTGCGCGGGCTGTTCGGGGGTGGCACGAACGGCGGCACCGGGACGGTGACCCTGCCCGCCACCGACGTGACGGTCACGGGCCAGTGAGCCGCTGAGCGTACCGGTGCCATAGTTGGCCCATGCACCTGCTCGTCGTTGAAGACGACCATCGGCTGCGACGCCTGCTCGTTCGCCTCCTGGGCGTGGATCGCCACGTCGTGGAGGAGGCCGCTGACGCGAGGTCCGCGATGGAGCTGGCCCGGCTGACCGACGGCCTGGACGCCATCATCCTGGACGTGGGCCTGCCGGATCGCTCGGGCCTTGAGGTGGCGCGCGATCTCCGTGCGGGTGGTTCCTCGCTGCCGATCCTGATGCTGACCGCCCGGGATGCCATCGACGACCGCGTCCGCGGGCTCGACGCCGGTGCCGACGATTACCTGGTCAAGCCCTTCGCCTACGAGGAGCTGGCCGCTCGGCTGCGAGCCCTGGGACGCCGCCGCCGGGCGCCGACGCGACGCTCCGCGCGCCTGGTCAACGGTCCCATCGTGCTGGACGAGGCACTCCGCGAGGTGACGGTGTCGGAGCGTCCGGTCTCCCTCTCACCCCGGGAGTTCTCGCTTCTCGAGTGCTTCCTGCGGCACCCGGGCCAGGCACTCTCCCGCGATCAGCTCCTGGATGCGGCCTGGCCCTACGGGGTGGCGGTCACCCCGAACACCGTGGACGCCTACGTCCACCTCCTTCGCGAGAAGCTGGGGCCGGCCGGCAGCGACCGGATCCGGACGGAGCGGGGCGTGGGCTACCGGCTCCTGGCGCCTGACCGCGCTGCAGGCGGCTGAGATGCGCCTTTTCCGACGCCGAGCCTTTGACGACCCCGCGACCCCGGGCGATACCCGGCTGCTGAACCGGGTCCGATGGCGCCTTGTCGCCTGGAGCGGGGCCATCACCCTCGCCATCCTGCTGGTGCTGGGCGGCGCGATCTACGCCACGACATCGGCGAACCTGGCGAACACGACCGAGTCCGCGCTCCGCACCCGTGCCGCCGCGGTTCAGGTCGCCCTGCAGCGGCTGAGCCGGCCGCTGGTTCCCGACGCGGACGTGTACGGCACCATCGGCCTGGCCATCGGCGGGCCTGCCTCCGGCACCATCGGCACCATCATCACCCCGGGCAACGTGGCGTGGGTGCCCAGGGATGCGATCGCCCGGGACCTCCCGGTGGAAGCGGCCGTCGAGAAGGTTCGCAGCTCCGGGCAGGACGATCTGCGCGTCGAGCGCCTGGGTGGGACGTCGGCGCGCGTCCTGTCCGTCCCGGTAGACCTGCCCAACGGCCGCTACGTGGTCCAGGTCGTGGCATTCCGCACCGCCGAGGAGAGCACCCTGCGTACGCTCCTGCTGGTGCTGCTGGTGGGCGGCTTCGGGGCCCTGATCCTGGCCCTGGCCGGAGGCTGGTTGTACGCCCAACGGGCCCTGGTGCCAATCCGCGAGTCACTGCGCCGCCAGCGCGAGTTCGCCGCCGATGCCTCGCACGAGCTGCGCACGCCCATCACCATCCTGCGCGCCTCGATCGAGGACCTGCAGCGCAATCCGGACACTCCGGTGAGCCAGGTGGGCACGGCGCTGGAGGATATGCACGCGGAGGTTGGCCACATGACCGACCTCGTCGACGGGCTGCTGGTCCTGGCCCGCGCGGACTCCGGCGTGGTGGAGCTCCAGCGAGACCCTGTCGACCTGGCCGATGCGGCCGCGGCGGCACTGGGAGAGCTGACCCCGCTGGCGCAGGAACGCGGTGTTGGGCTGGCGCTGGACGCGGTGCCCACCGAGGTCACCGGTGACTTCGCCCGGCTGCGTCAGCTGGCGGTGATCCTCATCGACAACGCCATCCGCCACGGCGGCGAACCCATCGGGGTGACGGTGTCGGTCGCGCGCGAGGGGGCCGTCGCTCTGCTGCGAGTCGATGACACCGGCCCGGGGCTGCGACCCGGCGACGAGGCGCGGGTGTTCGAGAGGTTCTGGCGGGCGGCCGATGCGCCAGAAGGCGGCCTGGGCCTGGGCCTGGCGATCGCGTCGTGGATCGCAGAACGCCACGGCGGCACCATCAGCGCGGGGCAGCGGCCGGGTGGCGGCGCCCGGTTCGAGGTGCGGATCCCGGCATCGGCCTGAGACCGGCATCGGCGGCTGGCAGGAGGTCAGAGCGGCAGGCGGACCACGGTGACGGCCCAGCTGCAGTCGGAGTCCACGTGCAGGAACACATCCCCGGTCAGTGTGGGGTGCTGGGCGAAGAAGCTTGGCTGGGTGGTTCCCGGCGCGGGCTCCTGCGGAAGCACCGTGGTGGTCAGGAAGACGACCGCGTCGCCGTTCGCGGGCTTGAGCGAGCCGGTGAAGTTGCAGGTGGAGTCGGGCTGTGCGCCGATCGGGACGGTGACCGCCCAGCGCAGGGCCGTGCTGCCTTCGACCCGGACCGGGCCAAAGTCTCCGCTGGAGGCCTGGGCGTAGCCGGCCACGAAGACCGGATCGGTGGGTTGCGGGCTCGGCTGGGCGCCGCTGGGCGCGAGGAATGCATCCGGCAGGAATCCCGCTGCCAGCCATCCCTCGTTGAAGGTGGGCGCCGCGGAATCCACGTCGCGGACCAGGTACCAGCCGTAGCCGTCGGTGCGGATGGGGCCCAGCACCACCTGGACCAGCGCGCCGGGCGGCAGGTTGGCGCTGCTTCCCCAGCGGGTGCCGGGCAGGTCGCGCAGGCGCAGGGTGGTGAGGGTCTTGAGCTGGTCGCCGGCCTTGAAGAGGGGAACGTCTGCCTGGTCTGGGGTGGGCGACGGGGTCGGCGAGGGTGTGTCCGTGGGTTGTGGAGTCGGCGTCGCGGCCGCGGATGGCAGCAGGCTGGGGCTGTTCTCTGCGGCCGAGGGCGACGGCGAGGCCGATGGCGCAGCACCGCAGGCCGTGGCGGCGAGGACGGTGCCCAGCAGGACCGCGGGCAGCATCCGGCGCCAGGTCACGGCAGGGGTCGCTCCTCGAGGGGAACGTCCCAGTGCGCCTCGACCAGCTCGAAGCGGCGGCGCTCCTCCGCCCGGTAGCGTTCCTGGTCGGGGAAGAGGCGCTGGGCGATCTCCGGTTCCGCATGGTCCTGGATCGCGGCCCAGTCGCGGTAGGTGATGGTGACGAGGTAGGTCCAGCCCGCGCCGCCGTCACCGTGGAACCGCGGCCCGTAGCCGCGCACCTCCAGGAGGCGGCCGCTGCGGACCTGCTCGGCCAGGATGGGGTAATGGTTGCGGGTGAAGAGCTCCCACCACTCCTCGTGGAAGCCCCACGTGATCCGGTAGAAGTACGCGACGGTGATGGGCTCGCTGCCGTTCATGCGGTGACACTAGCCGATGGCGGCTCATTGCGCGACGAAGGCGCACTGCTGCGCAAGGCTCCCAAAGTACACTCCGCACATGGCGGGGTGCCCGAACTGTGGCGAGCAGAACCCGGACCGGGCGCGCTTCTGCCTGAGCTGCGGCAGGGCGCTCTCCGCCGAGGGCGTGGGGGAGCGGGCCGCCGAGACGCGCAGGAGAGTCACCATCCTGTTCACGGACGTCGTGGGCTCCACGCCGCTGGGCGAGCGGCTTGATCCCGAGGCGCTGCGCGAGGTGATGCAGCGCTATTTCGACGCCATGCGGGTCGCCATCGAGCGCCACGAGGGAACGGTCGAGAAGTTCATCGGCGACGCCGTGATGGCCGTCTTTGGGATCCCGCACATTCACGAGGACGACGCGCTCCGGGCGGTTCGCGCGGCGCTGGACATGCAGGCTGCGCTGGCCATCCTGAACCGCGACCTGAGCGCGCGATGGGGGATCGAGCTCGTGATCCGCACGGGGATCAACACCGGCGAGGTCGTCGCCGGAGACGCGAGCACGCACCAATCGCTCGCGACAGGTGACGTGGTGAACACCGCGGCACGGCTCGAGCAAGTGGCGGGCGCCAACGAGGTGCTCGTTGGCCCGGATACACATCGCCTGGTGCGGCATGCCGTCGTCAGCGAGCAGGCGCCCGCCGTCGAGCTCAAGGGCAAGGCTCAGCCCATGACGCCGTGGCGGATCCTCACGGTTGGGCCGCTCGCGGATGCAGGCCGTCGGTTCGACAGCCCGCTCGTCGGGCGGGATCGCCAGCTGCGCATCCTCCTGGATGCGGCGAACCGCTCCCGCGAGGACCGCGCGCCGCAGCTGGTCACCATCCTTGGGCTGGCGGGCGTCGGAAAGTCGCGGCTCGTGCACGAGTTCCTGGGCAGCGTGGAGGGCGCCACGGTAATTCGTGGCCGATGCCTCTCCTACGGCGATGCGATCACCTATTGGCCGCTCGCCGAGGCCCTGCGCGGGGCGGCGGGAATCGCCGACGAGGATCCGCCCGACGTGGCCATTACCCGGCTGACGGCCCTGGCCGGGAACGTCCCGCGTGCCGATGTCATTGCACAGCGGGTGGCCGCCGCCATCGGCCTGGGCGAAGGGCCAATCCAGACCGAGAGCCAGGAGACGTTCTGGGCCGTTCGGCGTCTTTTCGAGGCGATGGCCATGCGGTCACCCCTTATCGTGGTCTTCGACGACATCCACTGGGGCACGTCCACCTTCCTCGATCTCATCGAGCACGTCGTCGACTGGGCCCGCGATGCCCCGATCCTGCTGGTCACCCTGGCCCGACCGGAGCTCCTCGAGGTTCGCCAATCGTGGGGCGGGGGCAAGCTCAACGCCACGACGCTGCTCCTCGAGCCGCTCGATGACGCCGCGGTCCGTGCCATCCTGGGCAATCTCGTCGGTGGCGCCGTGCTGCCCGACCAGCTGATTGCAAAGATCGCCGCTGCCGCGGAAGGCAACCCGCTCTTCGTCGAAGAGCTCGTCTCGATGCTCGCCGACGATGGCGTGCTCGTCGATGCCCAGGGCGGGTTCCAGGTCGCTCGGACGCCGGACGAGATCCCGGTGCCCGCGACCATCGAGCTGCTCCTGGCAGCTCGCCTGGACCGGCTCCCGACGCCGGAACGCGCGGCGCTGGGGCGTGGTGCGGTCATCGGACGCCAGTTCGGCGCGTCGGAGGTCGGCGAGCTGACCCCCGCAGCCGATCGTCCGGAGCTTCTCGACCGATTGCTTGGACTGGTCCGGAAGGAGCTCGTCCGGCAGGACGATTCCCAGGGCTCGCAGGCGGACGACGAGCTGCACGAGGACCTCCGCTTCCGATTTCGCCACCAGCTCGTCCGGGATGCTGCCTACGAGGCGCTGCCAAAGCACGAGCGCGCGCGGCTCCACGAGCTCTTCGCCGGCTGGCTGGAGCGGACCCGTGCCGGGCAGGCAGACCCGCTCCACGAGGTCATCGGACACCACCTCGCGGAGGCGGCCCGGCTGAGCGGCGAAGTCGGAGGCGACGCCCCGGCGGCGCATTCCCTGGCGATGCGCGCAGCCGGACACCTCGAGGCCGCGGCGCGCCGGGCGAAGGTGGTGGGCGACAACAATGCGGTGACCTCGCTCCTGGAGCGAGCCGTGGCGCTGAGAGATCCAGAGGACGAGGAGCGTCTGCGAGACCTTCCCCTGCTGGCTGAAGCACTCGCCGATGCCGGCAGGCTCAAGGAGGCGCGGAGCGCCATCGACACGGTGCTCCAGAGCCGGGAAGCGCCCGCAGACGCACGCGCCGCCGCCCTGGAGGTTGCCTACCCCTTGTTCCAGCTCGGGATGAGCGCTGCGGAGGTGGGGGTGCGCGTCGACGAGGCCCTTGCGATTCGCCGCCGTCTTGGCGAACCGGCAGGGATCGCCCGCGCGCTCGCCGCAAAGTCGAAGGTGAGCTGGTTCCTGGGACGGCTCCGGGAAGCCCGGCAGCTGGCCGACGAGGGGATGGAGCAGGCGCTCCAGGCGGGGGACCTTGGGCTCCGCACCCACCTCCTGGCAGGGCGGTGGGGCATGTCCTACATCATGAGCCGAGACCTCGACGTCCATACCGCCCAGGAGCAGCTTGAGAGCTGCGTGCGCCTCGCCCGCGAGCACGGCCTGCTGGATTTCGAGGCGGGAGCACTCATGGGCCAGGCGGTGCTGGCCGCCATGCGAGGTGAGCACGCCCGGTCTGCCGAGCTCCACCGTCGGGCCCTCCAGATGTGGACCGAGCTCGGGATGGCCTTCGCGGCCGCGGACCCATTGGCGGCGACCGAGGCCTGGTGGGTGGGTGACGCCGAGTTCGCCGTGGCGGAGCTTCGGAACGCGATGGCTGCGCTCCACAGGTTGGGTGACCGTGGAAGCCTTTCGACGGTGGCTGCCGAACTCGCGCACGCCCTGCTCGACCTGGGACGCACCGAGGAGGCAGAGGATGCGTGCCGCATCGCCGCGGAGACCGGGGCAAGCGATGATGTCGTGACGCAGGTGGAGCTGCTGGCCGCGCGCGCCCGTGTCCTGGGGCAGCAGGGCGACCCGCAGGCGGCACAGGCGATGGCCCGCGAAGCCGTCGAGCAGGCGGAGGGGTCCGAGTACGCTCAGCTGACCGCGGTGGCGCACCTTGCGCTGGGCGATGTCCTGCTGCGAGCCGGCGCGCGCCGCGAGGCTGCCGAGGAGTGGCGCCGGGTGGCGAACGACGAGGAGCGGCGGGGGAACCAGCTGTTCGCGGGGCGGCTGCGACGGCAGCTGGCCGCCATCGAGGCGGGTGCCGATCCCTGGTCGGTCAGGCCTGGCGGCTGAGCAGGGAGGCGATCTCCCGGGCGTTCGTGGTCCCGTAGTTGGCGTAGCAGTTATTCATCAGCAGGTGGACGTCCTTGGCCCGCTCGGCGGCTTCCCGTATGCGCGGGACCCACTCGCCCAGCTCCGCTTCGGAGTAGAGGTACCGGAAGCGCTCGACGACCGGGATGCCCTTCGCCTCCCAGGTCTCCGTTCGGCGGCCGTGGAAGCGCACCACGGCCAGCTGCGGTGAGGTGACCGCCACGACGGGCGGCAGGGACGACCTCGTGCCCTGGGGCTCGTCGACCATCACGAACGGCACCTGGTTGCGATCCAGGAACTCCACGGTCCGCCCCGCATTCTTCTCGTTGAACCACGACGCGGCCCGGAACTCCACGGCCATGGGAATGTCGGCAAGCCGTTCCTTCGCCTCAAGGATCGCGTCGCGCGCCTCGTTGGAGGGAAAGACCCAGCGGGGGAACTGCAGGAACACGGCGCCCAGCTTGCCGGCGGAGTGGAGCGGCATGATGGCGTCCCGGAAGGTCTCCCACACCGCGTCGAGGAGCTCCGGCGGCAGGTCGCGGCCGTAGATCCGGCCCTTGGCGATTAGGTCCGCGGGCAGCTCGTCTCGGATGTCCCGTGGAAGGCGCTTGACCTCGGATGGCTGGCCGCTCATCAGGGCGTGGGCCTTGATGTCGAACGTGAAATCGGGTGGGGTTCGCTCCAGCCACAGCTCGCCCATCTGCCGGGTGGGGAGGGCGTAGTACGTCGCGTCCACCTCCACCACGGGGAACTGGTCGGCGTAATAGACCAGCCGATCCTTGGCGCTGGTGGCATCGGGCGGGTAGAAGACGCCGGGCGCCAGCATGGTGGGATCCGTCCACGAGGCGGTCCCCACCCGCACGCTGGCGGAGCCCATGGTGAACGGATGCCGCGCGGCCTCGGCGACCGCCTCGCCTCGCTCGGCGGAAGCCTCCGGTCCGGGATCGTGCTCAGCGCGCGATGGCGGTGCCATCGGTCCAGTCTAGGCGAGTGGGTTCCTTCGGCACTGGCAGGAATTCGTCGCGAATCTCACGATCCAGAGCATTCCGCGATTGAGGGAGGTAGGGACATGCGCCGATGGCGGTGGCTTGGCATTGGCGTGATCGCGCTGGTGGTGCTCGGCGTGGCCGGCTACACCGGGTACGTGGGGTATGAGGGGTCACGCCAGGCGGTGGCGCGCACGACGGAGCTGATCGACTGCCGGACGCCCATGATGCAGTTCGGCTGGGCCTACGAGGCGGTGAACTACGACGGCGCTGACGACGCGCGGATCGCCAGCGAAAATGCCGACCCGGAGCACTGCACCTACCAGGGCACGCAGGCGGGTGACGAGATCGTCACCTCCGATGGCGTCCGCATCGCGGCCTGGTACGTGCCCGCCGGCAACGGCGCGGGACCCACTGCACCGACGGTTGTGCTGGTGCACGGCTTCCACGCGACGAAGGCCGGCATCCTCAAGTACGCCATCGGCCTGCACGACACCTTCAACCTGGTCAGCTTTGACATGCGCAACGCCGGTCGCAGCACCGGCGACCAGACGACCGACGGCGTCAAGGAGCAGATGGACCTGGAGGCCGTCTTGGACTGGCTGCAGGCGACGAAGCATCCCATGCACATCGGCGTCCTGGGCAACTCACTTGGGGCTGCCACGGCGCTCGCGGAGGCGCGCACGGATCCGCGCGTTGAGGCGCTGGCCCTGGACTCCATGCACACCAGGATCCGCTACCAGATCGAGGCTCGCGTGACCCACGGCGGCTACCCGGGCTACTTCGGCACCACGTGGGCGATCATCACCGGCGTGAGCATCCGAACCGGCGTGGACATCGAGTCGATCGATGCCGCGAGCACGATCAACGACTACGGGACGCGACCACTGCTCCTGACCCACGGGGCGATTGACAACGAGGACCTTCCGGCGCGGACCCAGGCCTTCTACGACGACGCGGTGACGGCCGGAATCCCCGCGGAGCTGCACTGGTGCCCGAACGCGGGCCACAACGCCCCGGCGGGCATGCCGGCCGAGGTGTGCAGCGGGGACTTCGCAGTCTGGACGAGCGAGTTCTTCACGAAGGCGCTTGCCGGCTAGAGCAGGACGGCAAGGATCCCAACGGCGAGACCGATGGCGCTCCCGCCGGCGATCATGCGCAGCGCCCGCGCGCGATCCGCGCGGCGCGCCTCGGCGTCCTGCACCGAGGTCGTGGTGCCCACCGTGCCGAAGTTGAAGACACCCATCCAGCCGAAGGCGACGCAGAATCGCAGGATCGCCTGCAGATAGGTGACCGCCGTCCCGGCGGCGGGGACGGCGATGGCCAGGCGCCAGATGGGCGGTGCGCCGATCAGCACCAGGACGGCGAGCAGGCCCAGAGTGAAGGCCAGCCCCACGTGCCCGGCGCGACGCCGGGCAGCGATCTCCTGTGGTCCGATATTGCATGCCCCGGCGTGGTAGCCGGTTGATTGAACGAATGTCATCGCGGTGGTGGTTTCTCGCTGCATGGCAAAGCCTACGCTTGTTTGTTCGCACACGGATACGGCGCCCCCGCCCGACTGGACCAGTCGACCAACGGCACCACCAACAACGGGCCGATCAGCCCGTGACCCGGCGGCTCCTGCCGGGCAGCATGTCGAGCCGTGGTCGTTGAGGCGCCGCCGGTCCTGGCCTGCAGCGGCCTGGTGAAGCGCTTCGGGGCGCGCCAGGCGGTTGATGGCGTTGGTTTCAGCATCGCCCATGGCGAGACGTACGGCCTGCTGGGCCCCAACGGGGCCGGCAAGACCACCACGATCAGCATGGTGTGCGGCATCCTGGCACGCGACGCCGGTGAGGTGCGCGTCAACGGGCAGGAGCTGACGCCGGGCGCGACCGGGGTGAAGGCCGCCATAGGCTACGTGCCGCAGGACCTGGCGATCTACCCCGACCTCTCGGCTCGGGAGAACCTGTCGTTCTTCGGCCGCCTCTACGGCCTGGCCGGGCGTGAGCTGCACGAGCGCATCGACGAGATCCTTGGCGTCATCGACCTTGCGGATCGGGCCAGGGAGCGCACCGCCAACTTCTCCGGCGGCATGAAGCGGCGCCTCAACATCGGCATCGGTCTCCTCAACCGCCCGCGCCTGTTGATCCTGGACGAACCGACCGTGGGCGTGGACCCCCAGAGCCGCAACGCCATCCTGGACAGTGTTGCCGCCTTGTCCGCCCAAGGGATGGGGATCCTGTACACGACCCACTACATGGAAGAGGCCGAGCGGCTGTGCGACCGGGTGGGGATCATCGACGAGGGTCACATCATCGCGGAGGGCACGCGTCGCGAGCTGGTGGCCCTGGTGGGCGAGCTCGACCGGGTGAGCCTTGCCGCCTCCGGTGACCTCGGCGCCGCGGCGGCCGAGCTCCGCTCGATCGACGGCGTCCGCGAGGCGACACCCCACGAGGGCGGCATCGACGTCCTCGTGAGCGAGGCTCGGATGCACCTCCCCGCCCTCCTGCAGGCGGCCTCCCGCGACGGCGTGGTGGTGAAGACCGTGGAGGTGGTGGAACCCGACCTGGAGGCCGTCTTCCTCCACCTGACCGGCAAAGCGCTGCGCGACTGACGGGCGAGGACCGATGCGCGCAGCGCTGGTGATCGCCGGACGCATCCTCCGCCAGCGGGTGCGGGACCGCTCGGCCATCGTCTTCGCCATCATCACCCCGCTGGGCCTGGCGCTCGCCTTCGCCTCGATCATCCCGGACTTCACCGGCTCCTTCCACGCCACCATCGCGGTCGTGGACAACGACCGCGGCGAGGTGGCGTCGATGCTCACGGATGACGTGCTGGGCAGCATGAGCGGCCCGAACGGCATCATCGACGTCATCTCCCTGCCCGATGCGGCCACGGCTCGGCAGGCCGTGATCGACGACGACGCGGGAGCGGCCATCGTCATCCCCGCGGGCTTCACGCCATCGGTGCAGAGCGGTGCTCCCGCGGAGCTCACCATCCTCGCGGGAGGCGGCACCGTGACAGGGGAGGTCGCCAAGGCCGTGGTGACCGATTTCGCGAACGCCATCGGCACCGTGCAGCTGATGGTCGCCACCGTCGACCTGGCCGGTGGCGCCGCCGACGCACAGACCATCGCGGCCGCGCAGGAGGCGGTCCAGGCCACGAGCCCCATCAGCGTGGAGGACCTCGTCGCGCAGCACCGCCAGGCGAGCCTCGCGACCTTCTACGGCGCGGCCATGGCGATCATGTTCGTCTTCTTCGCCACCCAGTACGGCGCGCTCGCCCTGCTGGCGGAGCGCCAGGAGGGAACCCTGAGCCGGCTCCTGGCGGCGCCCATCCCCGCCTCGGCGATCCTGCTGGGCGGCGCGCTCGCCTCGCTTGCGCTGGGGCTCATCTCGATGCTCGTCCTGGAGGGGGCGACCACTGCCTTCGGCAAGGCGGACTGGGGACCGCCGCTCCCCGTTCTGCTGCTGATCGTGGCAGCGGTGGTGGCGGCGTCGGGAATCAGCCTCCTCCTGGCCGGATTCGCCCGCACGGCTGAAGGGGCGGGCGGTGTCAACGCCATCGTGGCCCTCATCCTGTCGGCCATCGGCGGGGTGTTCATCCCGCTGAGCCAGGCGCCGGAGATCATGTCGCGGATTGCGCTCGTCACGCCGCACGCCTGGTTCCTGCGCGCCATCGACACCCTGTCCGTGCCCGGCGCGGGCCTCGCACAGATCACGCCATCCATCCTCGTCCTGCTGGGCATGGGGGCGCTGACGGGCGGCATCGGCCTGGCGCGCGCCCGGCGGGTCCTGGTGGCGCGATGAAGGCCCTGGCCATCGCGCGGGTGAGCATGGTGCGGACCATCCGCAACCGGGTGGCGCTGTTCTTCGTGGTCATCTTCCCGATGATCCTCATCGTGGTCCTGGGCATGACCTATGGCGGCATGGGGGTTGGCCGCGTGGGCGTGGCGGACGCGGATGGCGGTCCGCTGGCGCAGGACCTGGTGACGCGGCTGAAGGCCGATACGCTGAACCTCGATGTGCGCACCTACCCCGACGCGGCAGCGGTACGCGACGCGGTGGAACGCGGGTTCGTGAACGTGGGGATCGCCATCCCGGCCGGCTACGACGCGCGGCTGCGCGAGGGCGGCGACGTGACGCTTGAGTACTTCTCGCAGCCGTCGAGCGTGGCCAGCGCGGTGCGAACCTCCGTCGATGCCGCCATCGCCGGGCACGTCGCCCTCGTCCGCGCGGCACGCTTCACCGCCTCGCAACGCTCCCTGACCTTCGACGCGGCGCTGGCGGCTGCCGAGGAGGTGCAGCCGGCCGTCAAGGGTGTGACGGTGAACGCGGAGGCGGTCAGCGAGGCCGCGGTCTACCCCAGCGGGTTCACGGTGGGAGCCCAGTCGCAGGTGATCCTCTTCATGTTCCTCACCTCGCTCACCCAGTCGGTGGTGCTCATCACCTCGCGCCAGCTGGGCATCTCACGGCGGGAGTACGCCACACCCACCTCGGCGTCGACGATCATCGCGGGCGAGGCGCTGGGGCGCTACGCCTTCGCCCTCTTCCAGGGATTCCTGATCGTCATCGGCTCGGCGCTGCTCTTTGGCGTTGACTGGGCCGATCCGCTGGCGACCACCACGCTCATCCTCGTCTTCGGCGCCGTCTGCGCGGGCGCCGCGATGCTCATCGGCTCGGTGGCCGCGAACACCTCCCAGGCCGCCGCCTTCGGCCCTGCCCTGGGCATGCTGGGCGCGCTGCTCGGCGGGGCCATGGTGCCGCTCGAGGTCTTCCCCGCAGTGATGCGCACCATTGCGCACGTGACCCCCCATGCGTGGGCCCTGGACGCGTTCCGCGAGCTCAGCCTGCAGGGCGGGCACCTGGCGGAGATCCTCCCACAGCTCGGGGTGCTGGCGGGCATGGCGCTGCTGCTGATGGGCCTCGCCATCTGGCGCTTCCGGCGCAGCATCCTGGTCGGAGCCGCCTGAGCGACCCTGCGGTTCCCCGGTGGCAGGACGTCGCCGGTATCCATTTGGACCGCGACCTCGTCCATATGGGTGACGGCATCGGTCTGCGGACCGGTGAACCGCGAACCAACGCAACGAGGAGCACACGCATCATGACCTTCCAGAACGAGGGAACCATCGACCGGTTCCTGCGCGTCATCGTCGGGGCCGCTCTGCTGGGCCTGGCCCTGGCCGGCATCCCCGGGGCCCCCTGGCTCTACCTCAGCATTGCCGTGGGCGCCATCCTGGCCATCACCGGCGCGGTCGGGTTCTGCCCGCTGTACGCCGTCCTGCGCCTGAGCACCCGGCCCGTCCGCCACTGATCCTGGCCCGGATGGGCCTGGCGGCACTGGTTCGGTGTCCGATGGCGGCTGCACCATGGGTCCATGACGGATCTGCGTGAGCCGGACCAGCTGGCGACGCGCCTCGCCATCGAGGCGCCCTGGCTCGTCCGGCTCGCATCCCGCCTGACGCGCGACCCGCTCGAGGCCGAGGACCTCGTCCAGGAGACGGTGGTTGCCGCCTGGCGGCGCCGCGGGCAGCTGCGGGATCCCGGCGCCCTCCGGGCCTGGCTGCGACGATCCCTCGTCAACCGGGTCATCGACCGGTCACGGCGACGTTCCGTGGAGCTGCTGGACTTCGCTGACGTGGAGGCCGACTGGCGTGACGACGACTTCACCGTGGATCCCCAGGCCGTCCTGGAGAGGGCCGAGCTGCGCGACGAGCTCGAGGATGCGCTGGTCCGGCTGCCGGTCATCTACCGGATTCCCGTTGTGCTGCACGATGCACTCGACTGGAGCGGACCGGAAGTGGCCCAGGCCATGGCCATCGGCCTGCCCGCAGCGAAGCAGCGTATTCGGCGCGGCCGGATGATGCTCGTCCACGCGCTGGCCTCGGACAACGCCCGACGTCGCGCGTCACTCGCCCAGCCCCTGCGGTGCTGGAAGGCGCGCCGCCTGGTCTCCGGCTACCTCGATGCGGAGCTGACAGCGGCTCAGAAGGCCGGAGTGGAGGAGCACCTTGCGTCCTGCCCCACCTGCCCACCGCTGTACGCCTCGCTGGTCGGCATCCGCGACGCCATGGGTGCCCTTCGCGACCCTGACAGCGTGGTCGAGGAGGAGATCGCCGCACGCATCATGGACCGAGCCACGGGGCCGGGAAGTGCCCCGGTTCACGGCCGGGGCACTTCGGTGACGGGGCAACAGGGCAGGAGCTAACCGCCAAAGATCCACAGGTGCATGATCACGGTCTCGTTATCGGTGAGCTCGGTGAACACCTGAGCGACGGCCCAGCTCTTCGGGCGGAACGGCACTGGAGGCTGGTCGCGCAGGTTGAGGAGGATCGAGCCGGCAATCCCATCGGTCTCGAGTGCCGCGACGTGGAGGTCAATCCCATGTCGAGTGACCCCGGACGCCGTCTCATCCGGTACGTGGCCGCCCTGCTGGCGGCAGGGACGGCCGTCGTCTACGTGCTCATCGGTGTCGGCGTGGTCAAGGTCGTCAACGATGCGTCGGCCGATGGAGCGGGGCTTCTGCCCTTCGGCCTGCTGTCGGGCGGGGCGTTCATGCTGGGCGCGATCCTGCTCACGCTGTTCGATCGGCGCATCCTGTGGATCGCGGGCGGGCTCTTCCAGGTCTTCGCCATCGCCATGTACTTCGCGGTCGCCCCGCAGCGGGACCCATCGTTTGATCCGTGGGGCATCGGCCTCAAGGTGGTGCAGGGCGTTCTGCTGGTGGCGCTCGTCTACCTGGTCGTGCAGCGGCCGCGCACCATGGACCGTTCCGTGTCGGCCATGCGGCGCATCGGCCGATGAACACCGTCGTCGTCTACGGAACCCGCACGGGAAACACGCGCCGGGTCGCTGAAGCCATGACGGAGGCCCTTCGCGAGCGGGGCACCGTGACCCTCCAGGCGGTGGAGGATGCGCCGGGGCTGCTGCCCGCGGGGACCGACCTGCTGCTGGTGGGCGGGCCGACGGAGGGCCACGGGGCCACGCCGGCGGTGGTCGCCTACGTGGAGCGCCTCGACCGGGCGACGGTCCGCGGCGTGACCGCGGCCGCGTTCGACACCCGGTTGTGGTGGCCCCGGGTGCTCGCCGGATCGGCGGCATCCCGCATCGGCAAGCTGCTGGGTGAGAAGGGAGCCAGGCTCGTTGGCGGGGAGGGCAGCTTCATCGTGAGCATGAAGCCGGAGCTGCTCGCGGGCGAGACCGCGCGGGCCGCCAGCTGGGCACGGGAGATCGCCGACGCGGTGGAGACGGGGAGCGCCTCGCCGGCGGGCGGCGTCCGCAGCTGACCCACGGCCCGGAGAGCGGGCATCGGCGTAGCATTGGCCCGATGTTCGAGACCGATGTCGAGGTGTCCGAGCTCCAGGGCCTGTTCGACGAGACGCTTCGCCGCGCCAACCCACACATGCGAAGCATCGTCCATCCGGGCCGGCGGCTGACCGCGCGGCAGGTGGTGCGCTACCTCCAGGGCACCAGGCACGTGGCCTTTGCGACGGTGAGCCCGGAGAACGAGCCGCGGGTGTCGCCCCTGGATGCGCTCTTCATCCACGGCCGGTTCACCATGTCCACGGGGCAGCGCGCCACCAAGGTGCGCCATCTCCATGCCAATCCGGCCTGCTCGGCCGTGCACATGGACGGCGATCGGATTGCCGTGGTGGCGAACGGCCACGTGGAGTGGATCACGCCGGATCACCCTGACCACCAGGTCATCCATCGGACGTGGACGGAGACCTACGAATCGGACCCCTACACCTGGGGCGACATCATCTTCTTCCGGCTGGTGCCGGTGACCATGTGGGCCTACGCGTTCAATCCGGACGACTTCCCGACAGACTGACGCATCCGACCCGGGGGTGAGACGGAGACTCAACGCAGCGCGCGCCATATCATGGTGCGGTGAACGACGCGACCGCGACCGCGCCGGTGGGGTTCACCGGCGCACAGCCCATCGGATTCGAAGCCCTCGAGCCGTTCCGGCGCGAGCTGACGGCGTACGCCTACCGGATGCTGGGAGCGGCGTTCGAGGCGGAGGACGCGGTCCAGGAGACCATGGTCCGGGCCTGGAGGAACCTTGACCGGTTCGAGGGGCGGTCCAGCCTGCGCTCATGGCTGTACCGGATCGCCACCAACGTGTGCCTGGACATGCGCTCCAGCCGCCAGCGGCGCGCGAGGCCCATGGACCTGGGTCCGGCCGGCGTGGCCGATATCGCGCTGCTGGGGGAGCCCCTTCCCGAGATGACCTGGGTGGAGCCGATGCCGGACGCCAGCCTCCTGCCGGAGGCCGGCGACCCGGAAGAGGTGGCCATCACCCGCGAGTCCGTGCGACTCGCCTTCGTCGCGGCCCTGCAGCGCCTTCCCGCACGCCAGCGTGCCGTGCTCATCCTCCGCGAGGTTCTTCGCTGGCGCGCGACAGAGGTGGCCGAGCTGCTGGACACGAGCGTGGCCTCGGTGAACTCCGCCCTGCAGCGTGCGCGGGCCACGCTTTCCGCGGCACAGGCAGCGCAGGCCGCCGTGGAGCACGTGGCTGGCGACGCACCATCGGCGGACACTCTCAGCGAGGCCCAGCAGGCGCTGCTGGCCAGGTACGTCGCTGCCTTCGAGTCGTACGACATGGACCGGCTCACTGCGCTCCTCCACGAGGACGCGACGTGGAACATGCCGCCGTACGCGCTCTGGTTGCACACGCACCAGGACGTGCGGGCCTGGTGCCTGGGACCGGGCATCGGGTGCAAGGATTCGAGGCTGATCCCCACGCGGGCCAACGGGTTGCCCGCCTATGGGCAGTACAAGCCGTCGCCATCGGGCCACGGGTGGGAGCCGTGGGCGCTCCAGGTGGTCGAGACCTCAGGCGACCGGATCGCCGGGATCACCTTCTTCCTGGACACCGCGCGGCTCTTCCCGCTCTTCGGGCTGCCCCCGCGCCTCGACGCCTGAATCGACGCACGCCCCGACGTCGAAGCGCTCGAGGAGACCAGCCAGGGCGAGGAGCTCCTTCAGCGCGGCACTGGCTCCCTGCAGGTGGACCCCCAGGCCCAGTCGGGCTGCATCCAACCTCAGGCGCGCAAGCGCGTCAACCGTGTCGAACGTCGCGAGGTCCACCTGTGCCAGATCGCACACGATGGCACGCCGGGCATGCTCCGATGCGGACAGGGGCTCTTCTCGCCATGCGGGTTCGCCTGGTGAGACGGTGCAGTGCGCTGCGACTCATCGGCTCGCAGGGTCGCCGCGGCCCGGACAGGCTGCGCTAGAGACGGGCGCCCGTGGTATCCGGCGGCTCGGGACGCTCGGGGCGGTCCTCCAGGCCTTCGACGGTCAGACCGTCAGTGGTGGCCCAGGGCTCGTGATACTCCTCGGAGATCTCGGTCACCGGGCGCGGCTTGTTGACGATGAGGTGGTCCAGGGTCCCGAACAGCCCGGCCACCACCGCACCGGCGGAGGGGTTGGAGGGAAGCGGATCGTCCGGCCCGCGTCGGCGACGTGCCATGCGGGGTACGGTACGCCGCTGGGCCGTCAGCCGCCAGGGCGACCCTCCCGCACGGCCTGGAGGCGACGCGATGAGCGTTGGGCGCTGTACGATCCCCTTCGTGAACCGGCAGCGAACGACGTGGCTCATGGACATGGACGGCGTGATCGTCCGCGAGGAGCACCTGGTTCCCGGCGCGGACCGGTTCCTCGCCCGGCTGGCGGAGACGCACCACCCGTTCCTGATCCTCACCAACAACTCGATCTTCACCACACGTGACCTCGCCGCCCGGCTGGGGCAGATCGGCGTCCAGGTCGCTCCCGACTGCATCTTCACCTCGGCCCTCGCCACCGCGCAGTTTCTGGCCGAGCAGCGTCCAGGCGGGACCGCCTTCGTGATCGGTGAGGCAGGGCTGACGAACGCCCTCTACGAAGTCGGCTACACGCTCTCTGAGCTGGACCCGGAGTACGTGGTCCTGGGCGAGACCCGCACGTACAGCTTCCAGCGCATCAGCCGCGCAATCCAGCTCATCGATCGCGGCGCGCGCTTCATCGCCACCAACCCCGATCCCACCGGCCCCAGCCCGGATGGCCCGCTGCCGGCAACGGGCTCGGTGGCGGCGCTGATCTCCAGCGCCACCGGCGTCCAGCCCTACTACATCGGCAAGCCGAACCCGTTCATGATCCGATCCGCCATGCGCACCCTGGGCGCCCACTCCGCGTCGACGGTCATGATCGGCGACCGCATGGACACGGACATCGTGACCGGCCTGGAGGCCGGCTGCGAGACGATCCTGGTCCTCAGCGGCATCACGGGGACGGAGGAGCAGGCCAACCGCTTCGGCTACCGGCCCTCCCGCATCGTCAGCTCGGTCGCGGACCTTGTGGACGAGGTCGAGCCCGCCAGCCAGATGCCTTCGGCCGCCCCCTGATCGGGTGGCGCTGCGGACCTAGCTGGTCTTGAGCGTCTCCACCACGAATTCGGACGCGCAGGTCAGCCAGGCACTCATCTCTGCGAGGTTGGTGGGGTCGCTGGTGTCGCCGCAGGCCTGGGCCGCGGTATCGTCGAAATGCCCGGTGATCTGGTACGCAGGCCCAGTGGTGTTTGGCGCCGCGAGATTGGTGGGAGAGATGCCGGTCGCCGGGTCGAAATGCAGGAGCAGCAGCCCGGTCGTGCCGCCGTCGGCGTTGACCCAGCTGTAGTTGATGTTTTCGCACACGAGCCAGGCCGGCTGGTCCGCCGGGGCTCCGCAGGTTCCCCCCAGGCCGGCGTCCGGGGGTTCGGCGGTCTGGTGCGCAGCAAAGGACAGGGTGGAGGATCCGAAGCAGCCGATGCGCTCGATGCCGGTGAGGGTGGCGATGGCCTGGACGCCCGGGGTGGGGCAGGAGCGCGTGTCAGGGACCAGCCACGGCGTCGCGCCGGACGCACCGGCAACCCAGCCCACCGGGATCAGCGCGGTGCTCACCTTGGGGTCCATGGGCAGGCCTACCGCGTACCACGCGTAGCCATCGGCCTGGACCGGACCGCTGAGCACGAGCACGCGGCTGCCGGAGGTCAGCGGCAGGCTGACCGGCGGGAACGCCGGCGGCTGGAGGAGCTTGCCGGAAGCCGATGGCGCCACCCGGACGTTGAGGGTGCTCACCGTCACCCGTACCAGGGTGAGCGCGGCCAGCACGGGCGCGGCGGTGGGCGACACCGTGGGCTGCGCCGATGGCGAACCCGCCGACGACCCGGACGGCGAGGCTGCCACGCTGCCGCTGGTGCTCGCTCCGGGCGACGAGCTCACGTAGGGTGTGGCCTCGACGCTGAAGGTGCCGGTGGCGCCGCACGCGCTCAGCAGGACCACCACAACGAGCGCTGCACCGATACGCAGGGATCGCATCGACTCTCCCTCCCCTCAGACGGACACATTCCTGGCCGAGGCAACCATACAGCGCCTCAGGCCTCGCGCACGATCCGCGCGAGCCAGGCGTGCGGACGGTCGGCGCCGAATGCGGTGGTGACGTCGAACCGCTCCTCCTCGATGCGCTCCACCCGCCATCCGACGCGGAACGCGGCGCGGAGCTCCGCCTGCGTCACGCGACGAGGCCCGGCCTGCCCCGGGGTCATCTCGGAGAAGCACAGGAGGTGGATCACGCCGTTTGGCCGAACGACACGGGCCAGGCTGGCGACGTACTCGGCGCGCAGGTCGTCGTCGAAGGTGTGGAAGACGCCGGAGTCGACGACAGTGGCGAAGGTGCGCTGGAGTGCCTCGAGCCGGAGAGCATCGGCCACGTGGAACTCCACGGACAGGCCGCGCTCCTCGGCCTTGCTGCGGGCGGTTCGGATGGCCGTAGGGCGCCACGTCCACGCCCATGACCTCGAACCCGCGGGCGGCCAGCATCAGCGCCTGCTCCCCGGTGCCGCAGCCGCAATCGAGGATGGGGGACGCGAAGGCGCCGGCATCGGCCAGGCGGACGAAGGCGGACTGGGGCTTGCCGATATCCCAGGGTGCCCAGCCCTCGCGGTAGGCGCTGTCCCAACGGGCGGCCATGCTGGCGTCGGGGTGCTGCAGTGTCATTCGGAATGCAGCACGATCGGCTCGCTCACGTCGCGGTCCGCGGCGAGGATCCTCAGCTCGACGAGACGCTCCAGGTAGTCGGGGGTGACACCCGCTCGGAGCGCGGCATCGTCACGGGAATGGCGCGCCATCGGCCCAAGGGTACCGCGTCGGGGTGCGAAATCGAGTGGTTCCGGGCTCGCAGGTTGGCCCATCCGTGCGGGTATCGGGAGGCCCCACGAAAATCATTGACCCCGCGACGCGGGGAGCCTAGACTCCGCTGGCGCATTGGAATTCGCCTCCGGGCAAGGAAGGTGCGCGATGGGAAGGCTCGTGGTGCTGACGCTGTTCAATCACCGCGAGCCGACTGTCGGGGCGCAGGAAGCGTGGGAGACGGGGATAAGCTCCCGTCCCGATGCTCGGTGGGCACACTGTCTCGCCCGGGCGGATCCAGGAGGGCCAAAAGCCCACCTCGAGGTCCGGTCGGGATCGTCACGAGAGAAGGGTCCATCGCGCGGAGGCAACGACCGGGACCGGCGCGCGCCATCTTCGGGTGGGGTGCCAATCCGATCGGGCCGGCCCACGGCTCTGGTTCGACGGTGTGGAATCCGTCGGGCGGCTCTGCAAACGAGGAGCTGCTGAAGTCCAGTCCGGCTGGCACTGGGGTGCCGCGCTCGTTGCCGCTTAGTACGAGCGTCGCACAGCAGCCACCGCAGGCCGGGCGCGACGTCTGAGGTGGGTTCGTTGAGTTTCGGGGTCTTGGCCCCGGGTCCCGATGGGCTCCCCGATAGGGATCTGTGGCTCCGCATAGGACCTGCAGGTCCCTTCGTCGTATCCGGCCCGCACAAGGGCTGCGCCGATGAGAAACGCTGGGCACCAGCGTCTCCTCCTGCGAGAATGCCGTTCTTCCGCGACACGGACGTCGGACCGCCTCCGCGGGGCACGGAATCCGCTGTGATCAGAGAGGTTTGACCGGTGGCTGACACGAGTAGCGCGAACAAGGCTCGCTGGGTGGACCTGGCGAGCAGCGACGCCGCGGCGTCGCGCGACTTCTACGCAACGCTGTTCGGCTGGGAGATCGAGGTCAACGAGGACCCGCAGTACGGTGGCTACGCCATCGCCACCAGCGGTGGCGGGCAGGTGGCCGGCATTGGGCCCAAGATGTCGCCCGAGACGCCCACGGTCTGGTCGCTCTACATCGGCTGCGTGGACGCGGTCGCCACGGGCAAGGCCGTGGAGGCGGCGGGTGGAACCGTGGTGATGCCGGCTTTCGACGTGGGCGACCAGGGCAGGATGGCGGTCTTCACCGACCCGTCCGGCGCGTTCATCAGCGTCTGGCAGTCGGAGGGCATGGGGCCCTTCGTCAGCGGCGGCGACAACCAGTACGGTTGGGCAGAGCTCAACGCCCGGGGCCTCGACAAGGATCTGCCGTTCTACCGGGCGGTCTTCGGATGGGAGTCCGAGGTGCTGCCCATGGGCGAGGGCCAACCGGACTACACCCAGTTCAAGCATGGCGACGACCCCATCGCGGGCGCCATGGAGATGAACGCCGGGATCCCGGCCGAGGTGCCCAGCTACTGGATGATCTACTTCAACGTCGCGGACGTGGATGACGCCTTCAAGCGGGCCCTCGCGGGCGGCGCGACGGAGATGGTTTCGCCCATGGACTTTCCCGGAGGGCGATTCGCCATCGTCAACGACCCCCAGGGGGCCATGTTCGGCCTGCTCAAGACGGCCCCTCGCCAGGGGTGAGATCGCGCCGCGACCTCCGCGCCTGCGGCGGCTAGGCCGGCGGGCCTGGCCGGGAGGCTATCCCCGGGGCATTGGCCTCGGCGGCGTCCACGTGGGCGCGGAGGCGGCGGTTGAACGCTGCCCCGGTGCGCTGCACCGAGTGGGCGGCACCGGGGATGACGGCCCGCTCCGCGGCCAGCTCACCGGCGATCACGTCACAGATGGCCTCGTAGGCAGGGTCGTGCTTGCCCGAGACCACGAGCACCGGGAATCCGCCGGAGCGCAGCGATGCCCAGTCGAACACCGCCTCGAACGGCGGGCGCTCGGCGAGCGTGGCGCGAATGGACGCCTCCTGCGCGGGCGTCAGCGTCTCCGGCACCTTCGCGGATGATCCGACCGCCGCCACGAACCTCGCGAACGCCTCGCGCAGGGTGCCGGGGTTGTCGCGGATGGCCATGACCTGGGCAATCACCGCCTCCACCGCGGGATTGCCGCGCGCCAGCCCGAGGGCCGGCGGCTCGATGACGGTGAGCGAGCGCACGCGCAGCGGCACCAGGCCGCAGGCCAGCAGCGACACCACGCCCCCGTAGGAGTGGCCGACGACGTGCGTCCCCGGCTCGATCAGATCGGCGATCTCGCGTGCCTGGACCTCGAAGTCGATGAGATCCAGGGGAGGGTTGGGTGGATAGCCGCTCCGATGGGGGACCACCAGCCGGTAGCCCTCCTCGGCCAGCTCGCGCTGTGCGGACCAGGTCGCCCAGCCGGGAGCGATGCTGCCATGGACCAGCAGCAGCCGAGGCCCGCCGTCGCCGAGGCGCTCGATGTGCATCGGCCAAGTCTAGGAGCTCAATCGGCCGCGACGGGCGTCCACGTCAGCGGCGTTCGACGCACACCGTGCGCCCGCTCACCCGCTGAGCGCTGTGACCGACAAGCACGGACCGGCCGGTCGGGCGTTGCCCTGTCCATACGGGGCGACCGAGGAGCTCCCTCGCGTCGGTCGCGTGGCTCACCCCATGAGCCACTCCACGGGAAGCCTCGAGACGGGGGCGTGGGCGTCGTGGGCGTGATCGTCAGATGAGGAGGACGCCGTTGCCGTTTGGTGCGGCGCCGGCGCGCAATGCGGCAAGGACGGTCCGCCGCCCGAGCGGGAACGCCGCTCGGAGCGTCGGATCGGCGTAGCGCACGGCGGCCCGGTTCCATCGGGTGTCGGACAAGACGAGGATCACCGGCCGGATCCGCGAAGCATCGGCCTTGAGAAGGATGGCGCGCACCTGTGCCTGTGCGTCGGTGAGGCGGGTGATGCACTCGACCGCAACGCGGTCGGCGCCACGGCTCAGGACGGCGTCAAAGGCTCGCCGGTCGCCCCTACCCACGGGCACCTCGGTCCGCAGGGTCCACACAGGGGGAAGGGCCGCGGCAAGACGACGGAGCACGCCCAGCTGGCCGGCATCCCGAAGCGGCGATCCGCCGGGGAAGGCGCGGAGGCTCAGGTCGAGGCCCACGGTGGCGGCCACGCGAGCCAGCAGGATCGGTCCCGGGTCCGCAACGCGCCCGGCCTCGACATGACCGATCAGCTGCCGCGAGCAGCCGACTGCCCCGGCGACCTGTGCCTGGCTCAGGCCCGCGGCACGCCGGGCGGCGCGAATATCCGCGGTGACCTCGCGGAGCCTCCGCCGCGCCGCCCGTGCCGCTTCGTCAACGCGGTCATTGCGGGTCGCCATCGGCGCATCGTGACCGACGACCGCTTACCCCGCCCGTATCGGCGCGTTCATGCTCACCCCGTGAGCCCTGCGGCCGATGTCGCACGACCCCTCAACGCCTCCTCGGTCGCCACGCCGGCCGGGACTACCGCCTCGACCGAGGACGCGGCGCCGAGCGGTCACAGCGCTCACCCCATGAGCAGGGCACGGCGGGGGCGGGGCACGGCGGGCGGGTGGGCGGTCAGCCCTGGGCGATGTATCGGAACTTGATCCGCTTCTCGCCGCCCTCGAACGGTCCCTCGCCACGGGGGTACAGCTCCACCACGAAGGGCAAGAGCGCGGGGTACTCGCCGAAGGCCTCGCGGTAGTCGCGGTTCATGGAGCGCAGGTGCGCGGTCAGCAGCGCGGCGACCCGGTCGCGGAAGGCATCGTCGGGCGCGTCGCGCAGGAGCTGGATCGCCACCCGGGGCCTCGTCTCGCCGGGCCGTTCCTCGAGCACGGAGAGCTGGTAGGACAGCACGCGGGCGGCAACATCGGCCTCCGAATAGATGGCGGACTCGATGTCTTCCGGGTAGATGTTGGCGCCCATGACCGAGACCGTGGAGTCCTTGCGCCCGAAGACGAACAGGTAGGGCATCCGGATCAGCCGCCGGCCACCGGGGGCACGCAGCGACTCGAGCTCGACGCCCACGCCCCGGAGTCGAGCCCGGAGCTCGTCGTCGCGCAGGACACCCCCCTCGTCGTGCGGGTTGTAGCGGATCTTGGGCGACAGGGTCGCGTGACGCGCCACGGTGAACAGCAGCTCGCGCTCCGCGTTCGTCTCGATGTGGTGGAAGAACGGGTTGAACTGGAAGACCATGGGAGACCGATCGGCCTCGCCAAAGACCGCCTCGGCCACGTCCGGGCGCTCGAGTGCCAGCCGACGCAGGGCGATGCAGACCGGGGTCTCGGCCGCCAGGCCGATCTCGACATCGGTCACGCCGTAGCCGGAGTAGACCGCGCTGAAGTGGCGCTCGAGATACGAGCGCAGGGATTCGGAGTTGCCCTCCCCGCCCAAGAGGGCGGACATGGTGTACGCGGACCAGTCCAGGCCCCGCCGCTCGCCCTCGTCCAGGAGGACCTTGAGGAACGGCGGATAGCCCACGATGAGATACCGATGGCGCGGCCCCAGCTCGACCAGGGTGTCGAGGACCTTGTCCAGGTCCGGTCCTGTGGGCTTGACCAGGCCCCGCTGCTCCAGCGCCGCCGCGGTGGTCATGCCGGTGGCCCAGGCGCCCATGGAGAACGTGTTGAGCACCACCAGGGGCCGGTCGCCAAAGGTGTAGCGGGCGAAGAAGGCGATCATGCGGCGGACGTGACGGCGCTCCTCCGCGCCGCGGGCCCAGTTGTAGGGCGTGCCGGTCGAGCCGGAGCTCTCGTCGATGGTGGTGCCCACCAGGGGCAATCGGCCGTCGATGCACCGCTGGGGGAGCGGATACGGGTCGATGTAGCGCTTCTTGTCCGTCTCGGGAAGGTCGTGGAGGTGGCGGATCCGGTCGGGGTTGACGCCCGCCTGGGTCAGGTAGTCACGGTAGGCCGGGACGTGGCGTCCGGCGTTGCGCGCGGCCCGCAGGGCTCGTGCCTGGCTGAAGGCATCGGCCGGGCCCGCGGGCATCACCTCCAGGAACCACTGGAGCGCGCCGTACCGGCGGGAGACGCTGCGGAGCAGCACCTCCAGGGCCCACTGCGACACTGGACCCGGCAGCGGCCGGCTCCGTCCGGATCCTCCGGCCCTGGCCGGCTGGGTCGCCGTCGTTGGCGCGCTCATCGCCACCCTCCCTCGTTGCGGTGCGACTGCGGGACCCGGGACCGCTGGTGATCTGGGCAGTGTGCACCCGGGCCGGCGGAACGCAAGGGTCGTTCCGTGTGGTGACCGGGCCACCGCTACGACCGTCGGGAACGCCGCCAGCGGTCCCAAAGGGGTGTTCCCGGGTCGAACGGGTGATCCGGCTGGCCAATCAACCGTCGAGAGCACCCTGGCCGACGGTCCGCCGGTCGCAGTGGTGATGGCATCACCACCGCGCGTTCGCCACGCCTGCACCGGTGGCGCGCGGGCCACGAACCCGCGGCGAGCCGTACGATGCAGCCAGCGTCAGGAGGAGCGCCCCAATGGGCAGGCTGATCTACAGCATGAGCGTCTCGCTCGACGGGTACATCAACGACCCGCGCGGTGCGCTCGATTGGGTGGACATTGACGAGGAGGTTCACTCCTGGTTCAACGACCGTGCCCGGGAGGCGGACGCCTTCGTGTACGGCCGGCGCCTGTGGGAGACCATGGCGGCCTACTGGCCGACGGCGGAGGCCGATCCAGATGCGGCCCCGGTCGAGCTCGACTTCGCCCGGATCTGGAACGCCACGCCCAAGATCGTCTTCTCCTCCACGCTCGAGTCCGTGGGCCACGGCGCGCGCCTCGTCCGCGGCGACGTGACCAACGAGATCGCCGCGCTGCGGCAGGAGTTCTCCGGCGACCTCGATGTCGGCGGCGCAACCCTCGCCAGCGCCCTGATCCGGCGCGGGCTCGTGGACGAGTACCGCCTGGTGGTGCACCCGGTGACCCTGGGCGGGGGCACGCCGTTCTTCCCGCCGCTGGATGCGCCGCTCGCGCTGCGCCTGGTCGAAACGGGACGATTCAGCTCCGGCGCCACGCTCGCCGTGTACCGCCCCGCGTAAGGCACGTCTCGCCAACCCGGCCGCCGGGCCGCAACGGCCGTCGCGCTGCAGGTGGTCAGGCGGGCACGTAGGTGGCGATCACGACCCCGGTGCTGGTGGCCACGGAGCTCACGAGGCGCATGCGGGCAAGCTGGCCGTCATTTGCGAACAGGTGCTGGCCGCTCCCCAGGACCAGGGGATGGACCATGAGCATCCAACGGTCGACGAGGCCAGAAGCGGCCAGCGACCGCACCAGGTCGCCGCTCCCCAGGACGACGATGTCCTTCCCGGGCTCCCGGCGCAGCCGGGCCACGCCATCGGCGCCGTCAGGAAGCAGGACGGAGTTCTGCCAGACCAGCGGCTCGCGCAATGTCCGCGAGACGACGTACTTGGTGGCGTTGTCGAGGACCGGGCTGAACTGGTTGTCTGTTCGTCCGTGCCAGATCCGGTAGAAGTCCTCGTAGGTGCGCCGGCCAAGCAGGATCGCGCCGGTCGTCGCCATGGACTCGGCCACCGCCTTGGCCTGTTCGGGGGAGTCGGCGTATCCGACAGCCCAGCCGCCGTGCGTGAACCCGTTGCGGGTGTCCTCGTCCGGTCGGGCCGGCGACTGCATCACCCCGTCGAGGGTGATGGACTCGAACGCCACGATCTGCGCCATGGGTGCCTCCTTCTACCGCATCCGCGTGCACGATAGACCGATGGCGACGTCCGAGCGCGTTGGACGAAGCAGCGTCCCAGTATCCCCACCGCGACGACGGGAAGAGGGGAGCTACGATCCCAGCTCGGCGGCCCGGGCGTCGTACGCGTCGATGACTTCGGAGAAGGTGGGCTTCCACCCGCGGCGGAGATCCGCGGTGATGGGCGTCGCATCCGCGTGGCGATAGGCCGCGACCAGGCGGTCTAGGACGCCGGGGTGCGACGTCTCCAGGAAGTCGAGCCAGGCAACGTACGCGTCGAAGATGTCGCTGTGGAGGGAGTCCAGGGTGAGTCGCAGCCCCACCTGCGTCAGGCGCCGGTACCGGTCTTGGTCTCGTCCGGCCAGCCGCACGGCATACAGGTGGCGGACGGCGGCGCTGAGCACGCGCGGACCGGCCAGGCGCGCGTAGCCGGCGTCGGGCTCGCTCGTGCGGAGCTCGGGTGGCACCCGATCGGCCTCGGCGACTTCCGCCCAGGCCCGCTCGAGCGCGGCAGCTTCAGCCGATCCAAATCGCGTGCCAAATCGCGACGCCGTCATCTTGATCCTCCCCTGTACGCCGCTGCCCAGCCGGGCTCATCGGTGTCGGCCGGTGTCGGCCAGTGTCAGCCGCGTGTCAGCCTCGGATGCCGGGGCCCCTGCTGTCAAGGGCCGAGCAGGGGGCGCCCACCGTCGCGGTGGTGACCTGATCACCGCTACGACCCTTGGATGTCGGTTATCCGCCGATGGCGAAGGTTGCAGTCACGTCGACCTCGAGATCGGTGGTGCCCACCTGGACCGGCGTCGCGACGTCGGCGGCCGCCTTCAGCTCGCCCGCCGCGTAGGGCACCGGCGCGGGAGCGGATACCTCGGTAACCATCAACAGCGATCCCAGGGAGACGCCGGCGGCCTGGGCCAGCGCGGAGGCGCGCTTCCTGGCATCGGCCATGGCGGCAGTCCGGGCCTGGGCAGTGGCCGCGGTGGGATCGGCGACTGAGAAGCTGATTCCGCTCACCTGCGTCGCGCCTGCTCCGACGGCGGCGTCGATCACCGCGCCGGTGGTGTCGATCTTCCGCACCTTGATGGCCAGGGCCTGGTTGGCCTGGTATCCGGTCACCTTGGGCGGCGTGGTCCCGTTCGACGAATAGGCGTACTGCGGTTGCAGCGAGACCCACTGAGACGCCATGTCGACTTCGGCGACTCCCGCCTTCTTCGCCGCCGCGATGATCCTGGTCATGGCGGCACTTGCGGCGGACTGGGCGGCCCTGGCCGTGGGTGCCTGCGACTGGATCCCCACGCTGATCGTCGCGAGGTCCGGGGTGAGGGTGACCTTGCCCACGCCCTGCACCGTGATGCCGGTAATGGGCGCACCGCTGCCGGTGGTGACCGGGAGCGTGGTCGTCGTGCCGCGGGCAATGGACTGCCAGGCACCCAGGTTGAGGGCGCTGAGCGCCAGGACTGCCACGCCGATGGCGGCGACGAGCACGGTCCGGCCGAACGTGGAGCGGGGGAGCGTCATTGGGAGCACCTCGTGGTTGATCGAGCAGGCTTTGGCCGGCAAGACGGTCGCCCCGCCTGATAGGTTCCGCCCGGATGCTCCCCGCAGGCTCGCACGACGAGCCCTGCGACCGACGAAGGACGTCGCTGGCGCCCCTCAACGGTCGCCAGGTCAGCGTGGCGAGCCATTCGACGCTCGAGGTGGCGCCCCGGGTGGCCTCACCGGTCGTAGCGCTCGCCCGGCGAGCATCGGCCCGGGCGGCATCGGCCCGGGCGGGGCGTCCCGGGCGCTGATCAGCGCAGGAAGCGGGCGGGGTCCAGCTCCGGCGGGATGAACGGGTCGCGACCCAGGATCGCATCGGTCACCAGCCAGGCCGATGCCGGTCCCGTCGAGATCCCCCACGGGCCATGCCCCGCGCACACGAACAGCCCCGTCACGCCGGGCACGGGACCGATGAGCGGACGGCCGTCCACGCTCTGCGGTCGGGCGCAGGCCCGGACGCCGCGGATGGGGGCGTCCTCGACGCCGGGCACGAACTGCGAGGCGCGCACCAGGATCCGCTCGATCCAGGCGTCCGGATCGGGCTCATGGGCGAGGAACGTGGCGCCCACCGCGCTCGTCTCGGGGAAGGGGACCAGGCTGAAGTCCTGCTCCGGACCCTCGTCTCCGCCGGCCAGCATGGAGCCGATGCCCGCCTCTTCCATGATGTGCCGCGGCGGGTTGGCCAGGTCCGCCTCGACGATCACGCCCCAGCGCGCGGCAATGGGGACGGCGCGCCCCAGCGGCTCGAGCAGGTCCGATGTCCAGGGGCCGGCCGCGACCAGGACCGCATCGGCGGGGAGCAGGCGGCCACCCACCTCCACGCCGGCGACCGCGCCACCGCGCACCGCAACCGTCGCCGCTCGTCCCTGGCGGATGACCGCCCCGAGCGACTCTGCCCGGGTGGCGTACGCATACGTGGAGGCGCCGGGGGCCACCGGGTAGCCGATATCGGCGCGGCAGGCCCACAGCCCCGCGCCCAGGCCGGGCTCCAGGCGGCGAAGCTCGTCGCCGCCCAGGACATCGGTTCGCACGTGGTCGAAGGCGGTCGTGATCTCCGCGGCCTCGGCGCGCACGACGTCCTCGTGCGGGGAGAGGAAGAGCATCCCGGCGGGCTCATCGGGCAGATGGAAGCCGGAACCGGGTGCGGACAGGTCCCGGTACAGCGCCAGCGTGTCGTGGTACAGCGGATCCAGCACCGGATCGAACGGATGCTGGACGATCCCCTGGTTGGCGCCCGAGGCGCCCGACGCGAGGCCCTCACGCTCCACGAGGGTCACGCGCACGCCGGCATCTGCCAGGAAGGCGGCGGCCGAGGTGCCCACGATCCCGCCACCGATGATCACCACGTCCGCACCTGAGACGTGCCGCCCCGCTCATGGGGAGACGGCCCCGGCCCACGGTTGCCTTCCGCAGTGGGGGGCGCGGCGATCGCGACGTGGGGTTCTCCGTTGGTGGCGCCGTCGGTACACTCCGCGCCATGGCCGGCCCCCCTCGGGGACGGTGGCGTTCCCAGCCTCCCGGTCGCCAACCACGAGGGCCTGAGGATGAAGTGCCTCGCCTGCGGCGCATCCAACCCGGACACCTCACGGTTCTGTGGGAACTGTGGATCGCCGCTGGAGCCAGAGCCCGAGCGCCGGAAGCTGGTGACGGTGCTCTTCTGCGACCTCGTGGGATCAACAGCGATGTCCGAGGCGCTGGATCCCGAGGCTGTCCGTCTCATACAGCGGCGGTACTTCGACACCTTGCGAAAGGTGATCGAGGGTCACGGCGGCACCGTCGAGAAGTACATCGGCGACGCAGTGATGGCGGTCTGGGGCCTCGACATCACGCATGAGGATGATGCGGCTCGGGCGCTCGCGGCCGCAATCGCGATACGACGGTCGCTTGACGCCCTCAACCATGACCTGGTCGCCGACTTCGGTGACCGTGTCCAGCTGAGAACGCGCATAGGCATCAACTCTGGCGAGTCTGTGGTTGGCGACCCAAGCGTGCACCAGCACCTGGTGGCCGGCGACGTCGTGAACGTCGCCGCGCGCCTTGAGCAAAACGCCGGCACCGGGCAGATCGTCATTGGTGAGGAAACGGCGAACCTCGTCGAGGGAATCGGCCTGGAGGAGCTTCCCGCGCTCACGGTGAAGGGCAAGTCCGGGCCGTTGCGTATCTTCACCCCGGTGGAGGCCTCCCGGCACCACTCTCGGCGGAGAGAAGTGAAGCGGCAGCAACAACCACCGTTTATCGGCCGCGAGGACGAGCTGAGTGAGCTGGTCGCGGCCGCGAACGAGGTGCGGAGCTCGGGGCGCTCCCGGATCTTCACGATCCGTGGCGAGCCCGGAATCGGCAAGTCCAGCCTCGTCGCGGCTCTCCAGATGCGGCTCGCGCCCGAGATGCCCTCCTTCCGGGGCCGATGCCTGGCCTACGGTGATGGAATCACCTACTGGCCGGTTCGCGAAATCCTGCTGGCCGCCGCGGGGGTTGGGCCCGACGCCGCTGCTGCCACCGCACGCGGACGCCTCCGCCGGCTCGCGGACCAGACCGAGTCACCGCACTGGGTCGCGCGGGTGGCCGGCCTGGCCATTGGTATTCAGGATGAGGGGACCGCGACGCCGGCTGAGGTCGAGCTGGCGCTCCAACGGATCGTGGCGGGGCTGGGACATCCGTCACCCGCGCTCTTGATCATCGATGACCTGCAGTGGTCATCCGTTCCCCTGCGAAGGCTGCTCCGTTCGCTGGGCGAGCTATCGGGCACTGGCCTCCTGATGCTTGCTCTCGCGCGTCCTGAGCTGGAAACGGTGGATCCCGACTGGGGCGTCGACATGGAGCTTCGACCGCTCCCAGAACGCTCGGTGGCGACCCTGGTGGCGAAGGCACTGGGTGCCATCCCGGAAGACATGGTCGGGCAGCTGTGGTCGGCGTCTGGCGGCAACGCTCTGTACCTCACACAGCTGCTGGCCGCATGGACCGAGGCAGGTACCGGGCCGGGCCGCCGGACCATGGATCGACTGTCGCTACCGAAATCGCTGCGGGCAGTGCTGCAGGCGCGGCTTGATCGGGTGCCCGCCGAGCAGCGAGCCATGCTCGAGACTGGCTCGGTCGAAGGCGTGCAGTTTCACCTGGAGGCGGTCGCCGAGCTCGCGGATCGGCCGACAGACGTGGTTCGGAGCAACCTCGGTCGGCTGGTCGAGAGTGGGCTCCTCGATGTGGCCACGCCCGAGCTCCCCGCATCGGCCGCCTTCGCGTTTCATCACCAGCTACTGCGCGAAGCTGCCTACGAGAGCATCACGAAGGCAAGGCGAGTGGATCTGCATGAACGCTTTGCCTCTTGGGTGCAGCAGGCCGGGAAGCCACGAGTTCGCGAGTACCAACCCATCGCCGCCGCGCACCTCGAGCTGGCGTGGCAGTCGCTCGCCTCCCTGGGGCTCCATGGAACCCGACGGGCGTCGCTCGGGAGCCGGGCCCGGGATGCGCTGCAGGTTGCCGGCACGGCAGCCTTCGCGCGTGGGAACGCCGTCGGCGCCGTGTCATTCCTGGAGCGGGCCGTGGCGGTGGACGACGAACTGGGGGCCGACAGGCCGACAGATGGAGACGATAGCCGGTCGGTCGAGCTACGCGAGTCCTATGCGCTGGCCGTGTGGGAGCACGGTGATCCCACAACGGCTCAACGAATCGCCCGGAGCCTCGTTGAGCGCGCCAGGTCCGCTGGCGACCGAAGCGCTGAGCTGCATGCCCGGTTGGACCTGGTGGCCATGGACGCCTACGTGGCGACGTGGGACGTGGCGGCGGTTGCTGAGCCGCTTGCCCGCGAGGCTCTGAGGTGGTTCCGTCGAACTGGTGACGCGGCGGGGATGTCCAAGGCATGGGAAACGCTCAGCGACGTCGACTGGATGCTGGCCCGCTATGGTCGATGTGGCGAGAACGCTCAGCGCGCGCTGGCCCTCGCGGAGCAGAGCGGTGATCCGCGGCGGCCAATCCGGATCATGGCATCGCTGGCGATGGCCGATGACTTCGGCCCTTTGCCGCTGGACCGCGCGGAGGATCGCATTCGTGGGCTTGTCCGTGCGACCGCGGGCCACCCGGAGGCGCAAGCGCAGCTCAAAGCCTTCTACGCTCTGGCTCTGGCCCACCGCGGTCGTACTCGCGAAGCGCGACGGATCCAATCCGAGGTGGACGGGACCCTCGCCGGCCTCGGGCTGGAATACAAGCAAGCGGAGATGTCGACCGCCGCTGGCCAAGTCGAAGCCCTCGCGGGCCAGTGGCATCAAGCGGAACGCGCGTTTGCCGCGGCGGCCGAAGGTTTGGCCAGACTGGGCGACGCGAACCTCGTGGTCACCACCTGGGCACACCAGGGAGATGCCGCACTTCAGCAGGGCCGGCCCGTGGAGGCCGCGATTCTCGCACGCCGCTGCCTCCGGCACGCCCGGGCAAACGATGTCGAATCGCAGGTTCGTGGACGCGCAACCCTGGCCGTGGCCATGCTGGCTGCCTCGAACTCGACTGCGGCTCCACGCCAGCTGCTGGAGGAAGCCTGGGCACTCCTGACCCCCAGGCAGGCGCCCTTCCTGGCATGGGAGCTGTCCATGGCCATGGGCAGCATCTGCCAGGCCGATGGCGACCTTCAGGGGGCCAGCCGGGCGTTCTCTCGGGCGGCGGCAATTGCGGGTCGGAAGGGGAGCTCCGTCCTGTCGGCTCGAGCCAGGGGAGCGGCGGGGAAGGTGCGCACAGCGAGACGATGACCACTCGTAACGACGTCAGAACGCTCAGTGATCGGTCGTCGCAGCCAGCCCCTCGGCCCAGTCGATCATGTCCAGGTCACCGGGGGATCGCCCCTCCGCGGTGAGAAGCGCGGCGGACTCCGCGCGATGCTGGGTGCCGTGGTTCACGACGTGGACGAGCATCTGCCAGACCGGCACGCCCTCGTACACGTGGTTGACGAAGCGGTCAGTGAGCGTCGGCAGCCAAGCGTCGAACTCCCGCCATTCCGCCTCATACATCGCGATCAGCTCCTCCACGGCAGGCAGCGGCTCGTCCTCCGGGCGCGGCTCCTTCCCGTCCTCCATGAACCCGTGGCGCCAGCGCTGCATGGCGCCCAGCTGGTGGACGAGGATCCCGCCCAGGCCGCGCTCATCCACCACGTTGGTCCGCGACCAGACCTCCGAGTCCAGCCCCGGGAGCTGCGCGAGAACCTTGCGCGTGGCCCAGCGGTCGTAGTCGTAGAGGGTGCGGATCTCATCGGCTTGCATGGCGGGCAGCGTAGCAGGGGACCCGGCCAGAGTCGGTCAGCAATTGGCGGCCTGTCGCCCTTGGTGACCGGATCACCACTGCGACCGCCGAACCGCCAGCACCCGAGGCCCAAGCGTGGCTCCGCCGTCGTTTCGGTGGCCATACCACCCAGATGACGGCTGAGTCCGCCTCAATCCGGTATGCGAGCTGGCTGGGCCGGTGCTCGACGGTCGTAACGGTGGCGTGGTCACCATTCGAACCCGGCGCGCGGCCCCGGCACCAGGGGACGGAGCGGGCAGTGTGCTAGCATATGCGCATACACGCGCACATTGGAATGAGGCGATGACGACCAGCCGAACCAATCTCACGCTTCCCGAGGAGCTCCTTCACGAGGTCGATGCCCTGGCCGGTCCCCGCGGACGATCGCGGTACGTCGCCGAGGCAGTGGCGCAACGGGTGAAGCGCGATCGGCTGGGGAAGGCCATTCGCGAGACCGCGGGCATCATGCAGGGCCGCCCTGGAGCGATGACGCCGGAGGACGTGGAGCACTGGGTTGCCTCGCTCCGAGCCGAGGAGACGAACGAGGGGACCGACTAGGTGCGGTATCTGCTGGATACGACGCTTCTCATCGACCACACCAACGGTCATCCGCCGGCCATGGCCACCCTGGCGCGCCTCTTTGATGAAGGCGGTGAGCTGTTCGTATGCGACGTCGTCGTCAGCGAGGCGCTCTCGGGCGGTACGGACGAGCACCTGCACTCGGTTGCGCGCCTCATCGACGCGCTCGAGTACGTGGCGACGTCTCCTCATGCTGCGCGCTGGGCGGCGTCCTCACGCCTGTCACGACATCGCGCCGGCGGGAAGCTGGCCCTGGCCGATGCTCTCATCGCCGGCGTCGCCGCGACGTTGGAAGCAACCATCGTGACCCGCAACCGGCGCGACTTCGAACGCCAGGGGGTCCCGGTCCTCGCCTACTGAGCCCGCGGGACCGATGGCGACGCGACCTCATCCCCCGAACGCAGACAGGTCCAGCCTGGCCAGGCGCTCCGGGTCGCCCAGGATGTCGAGCTCGGCGATCCTGCCGTCGCGCACGGTGAAGGCCAGCACGGCGAACGGCCCGGTCTCGCGGATGACCACCAAACCCGGGATGCCGTTGACGAGGGCGGGGCGTGCGAAGCGGGCGAGCGACGCGTAACTGCGTGCTTCGGCGGCGACGGCCTCCGGGCCTCTTACCACCTGGCGGCCAATGGGTGTGGACCCGAAGTCGGCACGGACGATGACGTCGGGGTCCAGCAGCGCCATGAGGGCTCCGAGATCACCGGTCCGGCCGGCTGCCAGAAAGGCATCCACCACGGCCCGCTGGCGAGCGGGGTCAGCATCGGCACCGGGGTTGGCGGCCGAGGACCCGCCGCCGCGCACTCTGCGACGGGCGCGCGAGGCGAGCTGGCGGGCGGCAGTGGGAGATCGGCCCACGATCTGGCCAACCTGCGCGAACGGCACACCGAAGACGTCGTGCAGTACGAACGCCACCCGCTCTGCCGGGGCAAGGCGGTCCAGGACCACGAGCATCGCCAGGCCCACGGCATCGGCCACGACGGCCTGCTGCGCAGGGTCCGAAGCGCCCACGGGCTCCACCACCGGGTCCGGGAGCCGGCCCTCCAACGGCTCCTCGGGATGGGATCGGCGCGAACGCAGGACGTTGAGGCAGAGGCGCGCGACCACCGTGGTCAGGTAGCCGCGCAGGTTCTCGACATCGGAGGTATCGACCCGGGAGACGCGCAGCCAGGCGTCCTGGACCGCGTCATCGGCCTCCGAAAGGGAGCCCAGCATGCGGTAGGCGACCGCACGCAGCTGCGGCCGATGCTCCTCGAAGCGCTCCGCCAGCCAGTTGGGTTCCGCCATCGGTCACGTTCCTTCGCGGTCGCGTGTCACACCAGTGACCCGATATCGGGCTCAAGTGTGACAAGGAGGTGCAGCCAATGGCTGCTGGTACAGACCGATGGCGCTCGCACGGCGCCCCTGAACCGGCCACCGCTGGTCGTGCGGATTCTCGACCCGCTGGGACGGCGGATGATGCGGGCCGGCATGCCCATGGGGCCCAACGTGCTCCTGACAGTGCGCGGGCGGAAGAGCGGTGAGCCGCGGTCCGCGGGGGTGGCGCTGACGGAGATCGACGGGCGGCGGTTCATCGTGGGCGCCTACGGGGAGGTCCACTGGGTCCGCAACCTGCGGGCGGCGGGGGAGGGGACCATCCGCATTCGGGGTCGCGACCAGCGCGTCCGCGCCGTGGAGCTGGTTGGGCCGGACCGCCTGGGGTTCTTCCGCGACGTGCTCGCGCCCTGGGTCCGGCGATCATCGATGCCCAGGCGCTGGGCGAGCAGGATCTTCCTGGGTGACGTGGTGGGCGACCCGGTCGCCGCCGCCGGGAACCACCCGGTCTTCGAGCTGCTTCCGGCCGATCCAGGGGTTGAGCCCTAGCCCCGAGCCGCCGCCAGGCTACATCGGGCTGTTGATCTGGAAGTAGTTGCCGTCCGGATCGGCGAACGTGGCAATCCACGACTCCTCGACGTCGCCGGGGTGGTACGGCTCGGCGATGACCGTGGCGCCCGCCGCCTTGAACCGCTCGGCGTCGCCCGGGACGTCGGTGCTGGTCAGGTTCCAGATCATCCGGCTTGGTTCGGCGCTGGCCCCCTTCACCTGGTCGTGCGGCGCCACCATGACGGTCACGGATCCAAGCTGCCAGCCGGTGTAGCCACCGTCGGACCACGCGGGGTCGCCAAAGATAAGCCGATAGAACTCCACCAGGCGTTCGGGGTTCTCCGAGCCGATCATCAAGCTGTTGAATTCCATCGCGGTCTCCTCTGTCTAGCCTACTGACGGGCACCGACGGGATCGCCCGCCGTCCCGGGACCAATGCGCTCCGCCAGCTCCACGATCAGCCCCTCTGGGCCGTGGACGTAGCAGAGCCGATAGACGTCCTCGTACTGCTCGATCGTGCCCACCGTGCCGTACCCCTTCGCCCGGAGCCGGCCCAGGGCCGCGTCCAGGTCAGCGACCTGCAGGCAGATGTGCCGGAACCCGGGCCGGTTCGCGGGCAGGAAGCCTGCGGCCTCGCCGGACACCGGGGCGTGGTACTTGACGAGCTCCAGGTTGCCGGTGCCATCGGGGGTGCGGACCATCACCATCTCGGCCCGGACGCCGTCGAGCCCGTTGATGCGGTCCACCCACGAGCCCCCGAGCTCCATGGAGTCGCTGCGCTCGAAACCGAGGTCCGTGAAGAAATCCACGGCGGTGTCGAGGTCCTCCACGACGACGCCCAGGTGATCGAATCGGAGCATACCCACCTATCCCCGCTGTGCATGTTCGGTCACCATCTTGGACCGATGTCGCCGGCAACACTCATCGCATGGTGATTCCACCCACCGGAGGTTCGGCGGTCGTAACGGTGATCTGGTCACCATCGGGCCATCTGTCGAGGAGGAGGAGCGATGAGTTCCCCCGGTTCGATCCGTCCACCAGGAGGGTCGACAACCAAGCGGAGGTGCAGGACGTGCGAACGGTCGTGGTGTACGAGCTGCTGTCCCTGGACGGGGTAGCCGAGGACCCGGACAGCTTCATCGAGGAATGGGACGCGGCCATGGATGCCAACCTGGCGGCGGTGATCGGGGACCAGGACGCGGTCATCCTGGGCCGGCGCTCCTACACGGAATGGGCGCAGTTCTGGCCAAGCAGCGAGGTCCAGCCCTTCGCGGCGTTCATCAACGGGGTCACCAAGCACGTCGCGACCTCGTCGCCCCTCGACCGGGACTGGGCCAACGCGACCGCCATCGACGGCGACCCGGTCGAGTTCGTCCGGGACCTCAAGGGGCAGCCGGGAGGCACCATCGGGGTCCACGCCAGCATCTCCGTCGCGCAGGCGTTTCTGGCCGCGGGCGTCGTGGACGAGCTGCGGCTCGTGATCGCACCCAACGTGGCCGGCAGTGGACGTCGGCTCTTCGACGGCGTGCCGGGCCTCCAGCTGCAGCTCATCGCGAGCGAGGTCTCGCCCAGCGGTTCTCTTCTGGTTGGCTACCGGGTGGGCTCCTAGGCGGAGGCGCCGAACCAGGCGATCAGCTCCTGCCAATTGCTGGCACGTACGGGCGCGATACTGGAGCCCATGATCCGCGGCAGGCCCATGCCGTCCACGCTCCCCGTGGTCGTGTCCCTTCTCACCGTCTACCTGGTGTGGGGTTCGACGTTCCTGGCCATTGCCTACGTCGTCGAGACGCTGCCGCCCTTCCTGGCCGCCGGCGCCCGCTTCCTGCTGTCGGGTGCCATCCTGGTTGGCTTCCTGCTGGCCCAGGACCGATGGCGACGCCACCGCGGTGCTGCACGCCTCCGACGCCCACTGGCGGTCGAGTGGCGCACGGCCTTCATCGTGGGGGCGCTCCTGCTCCTGGGTGGCAACGGGATGGTGATGGTGGCCGAGAAGGTGATCCCGTCGGGCATTGCCGCGGTGATGATCGCCACCGAGCCCATTTGGATCGCCTTCTTCGACGCGCTCGTCACGCGGCGGCGACCGAGCCTCCTGGCCATGGGTGGCGTGGTTGCGGGGCTCGCCGGAGTGGCCGTCCTGCTGGTGCCCGGCGGGGGAGCGGGGGCACTGGAGCCGTGGGGCATCGGCCTGCTGGTGCTCGCCAACATCGGCTGGGCGGCGGGCTCCATCTACGCGCGCCACGGACCCCTGCCGAGCAACGGGATGCTGGCGACCGGCATGGAGCACCTCGCCGGCGGAGGAACCCTGATCATCGCGGCCCTGGTGGCCGGGGAGGTGTGGCGGGTGGACCTGGCGAGCGTATCGGTCCAGTCCTGGGTGGCGCTGGCCTACCTGGTGGTCTTCGGCTCGTTGCTGGCCTTCACCGCGTACACCTGGCTCCTCAGGCACGTGCCGGTGACCACGGTCGCGACGTACGCCTACGTGAATCCCATCGTGGCGGTGGCCCTGGGCGCCCTGTTCCACGGTGAGGAGCTGACCCCGCGGACGCTGCTGGCAGCCGCGCTGATCATCGGTGCGGTGGTGGCCATGGTGAGCGGACGGCCACCGGAGGGAGCGCAGCCGGGTCCCGTGGTGAGCGTGGCGGAGCCGGAATCCGCCTAGCTCGGTGGTTGCGTGGGTGGTGACCCCGTCACCACTACGACCATCGGGCCGGCGGACGTTCCGGCTCGAAGGGGCTTCTGGCGTCGTTTGGGTGCGCTCCTCACCCGAATGGCGGCTGAAGGGCGCGCGGCGGCCGGTTCGGCGGCCGTAACGGTGATCTGGTCACCATCGGTCCAGGAGGCGGATGGACCGCGGCAGGTGCGGCCAGCTTCGACACCCTCGAGCACTGGGAGAATGGGCCTACACGAATCCGGCACGTCTCCCGTTGCACGCCGACGCTGCGCGCGGGACGCTCCGTTGGGCGAACAATGCGGGCGTCCGCCCGCAGGGCGGCGCTACGGGGAGGTACGCGGGGCATGCCCATTGGGCAGGGCATCATTGGCTGGGGTCGCAGCGCATTCGCGCGACGTGGTCCCGCCGGGCGCCTCGTTCTTCTCGCCGCGATCCTCTTCATCGTGGTGCCCGCATACCTGGTAGTCGGGCTGTGGTTCGACGTGGTGTACGCAGCACTCGGCTGGATCGCGGGACGGTGGACCACACCGCGGGCTCGCGCCGTCATCGCGGCAGCCACCGTCTTCGTGCTCGTGGCTGCTGTCGCGACAGCTGCACGAACGCCGACACCCAGGCCGTCGCCGGGGTCCGGTTCGAGCGCAGTGGCCGTGGCAAGCTCGCCATCGGCCTCCCCTTCGCCCGTCCCGTCTGCAAGCTCGTCACCCCTTGATCTCGACGACGGAGCAACGGGCACCGCTCCGCCCGCGCTGCCCACGCCGGCGACGACGACCAACCCGGACCAAGCGGCGGTCGGCTGGCTGCCCGGCGAGCCGAACCCGGCGCTCACCCCCGGCGCGCTGAACCCCGACGTGACCCAGGCCACCATTAGCTCCACCATCTGCGTCTCCGGCTGGACGGCCACCATCCGGCCCAGCTCCAGCTACACCACCAACCTGAAGATCCAGCAGATCGCCCAGTACGGCTACACCGATACCAGCACCGCCGACTACGAGGAGGACCACCTCATCTCGCTCGAGCTGGGCGGCGCGCCGCGGGATCCCGCGAACCTGTGGCCGGAGCCGTACACCGACGCCCTGCCCGACGGGCGCGACACGGGCGCCCGCGTCAAGGACACCTTCGAGTCGGCCCTCAAGCGGCAGGTCTGCGCCGGGGAGATCACGCTGGCCCAGGCCCAGGCGCAGATCGGTGACCACTGGGTCCACGCCTTCTACGGCATCCCGCTCGCCGTGGGCGCGTCCAGCCCACCGGCAGCAACGGCGACCCCGAAGCCGGCCGCGACCCAGACGTCCGTGGCGACCGGCACCCTGGCGGTCCGCATCACCAAGGTCATCAACCCGGTCGTGCATGGCACCACGGCGAGCGTCTGGGCGACGACGACCGCGGGCGCGGCCTGCACCATCAAGGTGACCCTGCCATCGGGCCGGGTGTCGACCGTGGCCGCGTTGCTGCAGACCCACACCGCGTCATCGAGCGGCGGGGTGAGCTGGACCTGGACGGTCAAGTCGAACACCGGGCCGGGAACGGCGAAGGTCACCATCTCCTGCGCACGGGCCGGGGTGACGGGCGCCGCATCGACGACCTTCGCCATCAAGTCCTGAGACACCTGACCGGAGAGCTGGAACGTATCCTCCGCTACCCTTTGGGCCGCGGTGTTACGGCTGCTGAAACCTAACGTCCGGGAACCCGCGGCGCAGCCTGGTCCAACTCCCTACACGGACGCCGTGGTACGACGGCCGTAACCTGGCGTCCTCGGACCGTGGCAAGCACCCCCTTCGGGGACGTTACGTTACAGCCGCTCGAACATCTCACCGACAGAGACGAGTACCGCGCCTGCGGCCGTCAGGGATATCCCAGGCACTGGTCCGCGCTCGAGAACTCGGGCAGCGATGCTCGCTGGGTGACCGATACGTTCTGGTCCGGGCCAACGCTCACGTAGATTAGGAAGGGCGGTTTCCCGCTCAGCTGCGTTGCGCTGAGTGTCGCGATGACCGGCCCCGTCACGCGCCCTTGCGGATCGGCGCGGTACACATCCACACCCCATGGTGCCGTCGGTATCGGCCCGGTGAAGTAGGAATTCGAGCACTTCGAAATGATCCACGACGGACTCGCGATCGCCATGTCGACGCGCGATTTGTTCCGCATCCAGATGCACAGGACGGTGTGGGGATCGGGAGTGTAGTCGGGAAGCGGTGTGCTTCCGGGAGCCGGGCGACCGGGCACAGCGCCGCACCAGGTCGGGACGTAGGTGACCGCCACGGGGGTCGGGGTGGGCCCGCCTGATCCTCCGGAGCAGGCGCTGATCAGGACCAGCAGCCCGATCAGAGGGCCATAACGACGCAGCATCGTCCTCCCCGCGACTGATGCATGGTGCCGGAACCTCCCGGCGTCGCCCGGAGTCTACGGCGATTCCGAAGGCGAAGCCGATAACCTTCAGCTGCGCTTCACCCGGTAGTCGATGAACGTGGCGAACTCGGACTGGCGGACGCCCAGCTGCTCCAGCTCGATGCGCCGCCCGAACCCCTCGAACAGGCGCTTCCCGCCACCGAGCACCAGGGGGGCGACGACCATCGACAGCTCGTCGACGGCATCGGCCAGCAGGGCCTGGCGGATGAGGTCGGCACCACCTGCGAGGTGAACGTCCTTGTCACCCGCCGCCTCCCTGGCTCGTGAGAGCGCCTCGTCCAGGCTCCCGACGAAGGTGAACTCGTCGCCATGTGGCTGCTCTTGTCGCCGATGGGTGAGGACGAAGGTCGGCACACCCCACGGGCTGCGGTCGCCCCAGTGCCCGGCCGCCTCGTACATGTTGCGGCCGACGATGGCCGCGCCCTGGCTGCGCATCCCCTCGTCCAGGTACTCCTTGTCGACGCCGGTCGCCTCGCCCTTTGGGCCGGACTCGTACGTCCACGGCGCGCCAAAGACCCACGTGTGCAGCGCCTCGCCGCCCTCGCCCAGCCCCTTGTCGGGGCCGTCGTTGGGGCCGGTGATGTAGCCGTCAAGCGAGATGGTGATGACGGCCTTGACCTTGGTCACTGCTCAGTACTCCTTCGGGTGCCTGACCGATATGACGAGCGCCGCGGTTGCAAATCATCGCGCCTGCCGCCACCACACCTGGTCGAGCCGTGCGTCGTCCCGCCCGGTTCTCGTCACATCCGGGATCGCAGAACGTCGACCTCGCAGCCGGGCATGAATGGGTCGAAGCCGTGTTCGTTGAGCCAGCGGATCGCCATCAAGCTTCGCAGCGACCACCAACCCCGGATCACGTCACGGTCGACGTCGGTGCCATACCCGGCGAGGACGTCGTCGACGCGCTCCTCGTGGCCAAGGGTCAGGATGGCAAGGTCGTAGAGGGCATCGCCCTGCCCGGCCTCGGACCAGTCGAGGACACCGGTGATTCGATCACCATCGACGAACACGTGGGTGACCTGCAGATCACCGTGGATGAACACCGGCTCCCACGGCCGGAACACGGCCTCGGCAACCTCGCGGTTGCGGGTAACCAGATCGGCTGGCAGGAGGCCGCTCGAGACGAGCCGCTGGCATTCCGCGTCGAGCTCGGAGACCGACGGATCAGCCCGGCTGCTGCGCCACGGCGGCAGCGGCGCGTCATGCAGCGTTCGCAACGCGGCGCCCGCGGCGGTCCATGCCGACGCCGGTGCCGATGAGGGCGCTCCGAGGATCCCGAGCGGGGTTCCCGGCAGGGCTGCGAGTGCGAGGACGGGGGGCTTCCACCACAGGACTTCCGGGGTCGGGATCGGCGCCAAAGCCATCGCGTTGACCTCGAGGCCGACACGCGCCTCATGAGTGTCGATCTTCAGGAAGACGTCGCCGACGCGCAGCGTCGCGCGTTCGCTGTGGGCGACGACGACCTCGATCTCTCCCGGCGTGGGTCTGTCCATGGCGCCATGGTGTGGCGAGGGTTCCCCTGGGCGCAAGCGTCGGCGGTGGTGACCATGACGCGGCCGTGGCCGCGATTCATCGCCCGCAGAGCCACCACATCTGGTCGAGCACTCAGTTGAGGATCTCGCCCCGCTTGTCGTCGGGGATGGCCGCCAGGCGGTCGCGCCAGCCTTGCAGCTCCTCGGGCGTCAGCCGCTTCCAGTCCGTCACCTCGCCCACGATCCGCAGCGGCTCGCGGCTGCGGTAGGAGCGCGTGGGGTTGCCGGGGAACTTCTTGTCGGTCACGTTCGGGTCGTCCTCGAAGGGTCCCGTGGGCTCCACGACGTAGACGCGCGGCTCGCCGTCGCCCGGGGCGAGCTCGGCGGCGAGCCCGGCGCCATCAGGCAGCGCCGTGAAGTAGATGTGGTTCATCACGACATCGGGCCGATAGTTCGACCGGAAGCCGGCCGTCAGGAGATCGCCCACCTGCAGGTCGGCCTTGGTGCCGTGGTAGAACGGACCCTCGTCCAAGCGATGCCCTCCTGGTCCTGCATCAATCGCCACCGAAACGCCGCGGGGCGGGCCGGCGTCTGCCGGCTGCGGCCGACATTGTGCCGGTTCCTCGGTCGAAGAAGGATCCTTACAGCCACCACACCTGGTCGACGCAGCGCGTCCTCCGCCCGGTTCTCGTCCAGGAACGCGTCGAGCGCGCGCACCAGGCGGCCGATGGCCCGCGTCGTCCGCGGGTACCGCCGTCCCGAGGTGAAGACGATCCCGTAGTGCCGGTGTCCGCTGACCACCGCGGCGCGATGGAGCTCGACGAAGTCGGCGACGTTCTCGGTGACCAGCGCCCGGCGCTCGGCGGTGGCATGCGCGAGCAGGGCGGCATCGGTCAGTCCATGGAGGTTGGCGTCCGCACGGGCGGCGATGACGTCATGACGCCGGCGGCGCAGCTGGGCGGCGACGGTGGGGGAGAAGTGCTCGTCGAGCAGGAGCCTCATCCCAGGGCGGCACGCTCGCGGCGGGCAGCCTCCTCTTCACGTGCTCCTGCCGCGGCCTGGCGGGCCAGCATGTCGTCGATGTCGGCGGGGAAGTCGGCGTAGTAGCGGACGGCGGCGCGGACCTGCGCGGGTGGGAGATCGAGGTATCGGGCGGCGGCGGCCACGGAGCCGCGCGAAGCCTTCACCGAGCCGATGACTTCCCAGACGTCGAGCCCGGTCCCCATCAGGACGGCGCGACGGCCGGCAGGCCCGTCCACGAAGCCGATGCCCGGGTGATCATCCATGCGCAGCCCCTCCTCGAGGTAGCGCTCCGCCAGGGCGGTGCGCGTCTCCCGGATCTCGTGCGCGCGCGCCTCCAACCGTTCGAGCGTTGGCTCGGGCAGGCGAAAGGTCAGGTGCTGCCGTTGTGCTCCCATGTGGCACAGCGTAGCACAGGCCGGCATCCCACAGGGGTCGGAGGCCTGCCCCCAGCGAGTGTTGATGCCAGGAGCAGCGTTACGACGATCGGGTGGCCGATGGCGGCGCTTCCGTCGTCGCCTGGCCAGCGTACGCACCCAAACGGCGTTCGAGCGGCCTTTCGATGGCCGTAACGATGCGCAGCGCATCAAGCCGCAGCTGGCGCACAGGAACCCCGTGACCAATTGGCCATACGGAGACCGATGTCACGAGTGCATTATTCGGTCTCAGGGGTTAGGGGAGGATCAGCCATCGCCATCGCGCCAACCGCTGCCCAAGCGCGCGACCACGAGCCCGGGGGTGACGCCAGGCCGCTGACGCCTGAGCAGCGCGCCATCGTCGAGTACGGCGACGGGCCACTGGTGGTCATCGCCGGCGCCGGCACGGGCAAGACCCGGGTCATCGTCGAGCGGGTGCGCCACCTGCTGGCCACCCAGCCGGACCTCCTCCCCGAGAACCTCCTGGTCCTGACCTACAACGTGAAGGCCGCGCGCGAGCTGCGCGAGCGCATCCAGGCCGCCATTGGTCCGGCAACGGCAGCGCGCCTGACGGTCGCCAACTTCCACAGCTTCTGCGTGCAGGTCCTCACCGAGTCCGCCTCCGAGGCGGACCTGCCGCCGCACCCCGACGTGCTGGACGGCATCGGTCAGTTCCTGCTCCTGCGCGACCTGCGGGATCGCCTCAACCTCGTGTACCACGGCCCGTGGGCGTTCGCGGAGTTCGTGAAGTTCATCAACCGGGCCAAGGACGAGCTCGTCACGCCGGCCGACTTCGACGCCTTCGTCGCCGGCGAGCGCCAGGCCTTCGAGGACGCCCACGGCAGCTACGCCGATGCCGC
>CAVXEH010000009.1:0-224387 GCA_963760875.1 uncultured Chloroflexia bacterium
GGCGCTCAGGGCGGGGGCATCGGTCCCGGCAGGGGAGTCGACCACCTCCAGCTGGGTCTCCACGTCCTTCACCCCGCGCAGGATGGCCAGGCGCATGAGGTCGAGGCTGCGGCTGACATCGGTCGCGGCATTCGAGATGGAGGTCAGGCGGCTCTTCATGCCCTGCACCTCGCCCACCCCGCGGACGATCTCGGCCAGGGCCTCCTGCACGGCCGGCACGTCGAGCTGGACCGATGACTCGCGCAGGCTGGCCAGCGCCAGTGCCCGCGCCAGGCGCACGGCGGCCTCCAGGGCAATGGCCTCGTCCGCCTCCGGGTCGTACACGCAGTAGACGTCCGAGCCGATGAGGGCCAGCGGCGCGATGCCGGCCGGCGCGCTGGCGGGCGTGAAGACGGCCAGGGCCAGGCGGGCGCGGCGGTTCTCCTTCGCCTCGGCCAGTTCGGCGGCGAAACGGCGCATGGGCACGGAGCGGTCCTTGGCCTCGACGACGATGCGCAGGTCCACCCCTCGCGTCCGGCTGGGATCGATGCCCAGCACGAAGTCGCCCTTCTTGCTGCGCAGCGCGTCGCCGGCCTCTGCCCCGGTGCGCTCCAGCAGGTCGCCGGTCCCTCGGGCAAGCTCGCCCAGGCGCGCCTCGAGCGCATCCTCGAAGTCCGTGCCCTTGGCGGTGCCGCGGGCGCGCTCCTCGGCGCGGGCCTTCTCGCCCGCCTCGAGCGCGGCCAGCCGTTCCTGGAGGGCGCGGAACTCGCCGCTCACCTCGTTGCGGAACTGGTGGAGCGGCGAGCCCTCGCGGGTCGGGTCCAGGAGGCGGGCGAGCTGCGAGGCGTCGCCGTCGAAGTAGCGGCCCAGCAGCTCGCGCAGCTGGCCCATGGCGCCCTCGCGGCGGTTCGGGTCGAACAGCTCGCCCACCAGGCGGCGCAGCTTGCCCTCGTCGCCCAGGAACGCCTCCAGGGTGCGGGGCAGGCGGCCGTCGCCATCGGCGAAGTTGGCGCGCAGCTGCTGCTCCAGCGCCTCGGCGGCCCGGGCGTTGGTCTGCTCCAGGCGCTCGGTGAGGCGGGCGAACTCGGTGCGGACGACATCGGTCGTCAGGCTGACGCCGGCGTTGCAGATGGTCTCCAGGCCGATGTGCAGCGCGCGCTCCACCAGGCCGGCCCGCTCAGTGGGCTCGCGGTCCGCGACGAAGGCGGCCAGCTGCGGGTCGTGGAGCTCCAGGTGCTCGACGACGATGCGGTCCGCCCGGATGGTTACGCTGCTTTCCATGAGGGGAGTGTCTGTAAGGGTTGCGACACCTTGCGTGTCGCAATTCGAGCGGAATCTGGGTGGGTGGTGACCACATCACCAGATCGACCACGGAGAAGGCCCCGGCGGCGGGTCCGGTGGTCGTAGTGGTGTCCGGATCACCACCGCAGAGGCCTCCGCGATCGTGAAGCTGGCAACGGCTGAGGCGGAGACCCAGGCGCTGCGGGCGCACCTCGCGCAGCATCGGCATCTCATCACCAGCCGGCTGGCGACCGTCGAGGTGCCGCGGGCGCTCAGGCGCAGAGGCGCCGAGAGCGAGGCGTCCGCCGCCGAAGCGGTGCAGAACGTCCTCGAGCTGTTGGAGCTCGTCGAGCTGGACGAGGAGGTCGCCCGGCAGGCTGCCACCCTTGCGCCGCCCACGCTGCGCTCGCTGGACGCCATCCACCTGGCCTCCGCGCTGGCGATCGGCGAGGAGCTGACCGAGTTCATCACCTATGACGCTCGGCTTGCGGCTGCGGCTCGGAGCGCCGGCCTGGAGGTACTGGCGCCCGCCGGCTGAATCTCGGACCTCGCTCAGGTTCCCCGGGCCTCGCGGCTGAGTGCGAGTGCGGCCTCATACTCGTCAGCGGTGATCCGGACCACGCCCATCTGGAATCCGGTGGTGGCATTCGCCTGGACACGAGGGTTCGACGCCGTCGGGTCAATCCGCCGCACCACGGCATCCATGGGCACGGCGGGATTCCACGCCTCGACGTGAGACAGTGACACGCCGCCATGCGACCTGCCCGGATAGGCCCGTGCCTCCGACGGCGACCATTCGTGCACCCCGGTCGTGAGCTCCGCGCGGCCGATGAACGCCGTCTCTGCAGCGGCGTAGATCAGCACGAGGTCGCCGGGAGCCAGGGCGTCGCGATGTGGCTCATGGTCGCCGACTCCCCACAGCTTCGCCTGGAGACGCGCGGTCGCTTCCTGCTGGTCTCCGCCGGAGAAGTTGAACAGGTAGTGCGCCATGTCCGGAGCGTACACCGCGGTCTGCAGGCGTCGGATTGGAGGGCGACCCAGCCTAGAATCAGGCACATGGATGCGGTGGATGAGGTTGTCCTGCGGCCATGAGTGACGTTGCATCGCAGCCGATGGTGACGGTGATCGCGGACTACCAGGCCCATCCCGGCAGGGGCGACGAGCTGGCCCGGATCCTGCCTGGCCACGTGGCGCAGACACGGGAGGAGCCGGGGTGCGTCATGTTCGTCGCGTACCGGGACAGTGATGACCCTGATCATTTCATGCTGTACGAGCAGTACCGCGACGAGGCGGCCTTCCAGGCACACCGCCAGAGTCCGCACTTCCGGTCCAACGTGGACGAGAAGATCGTGCCGCTGCTCGAGCGCCGCACCTGGCGCCGGCTCCAGGAGGTGACCGACGCTCGTTCAACGAGCGCTACGACCGGCGACGACGCGACCGAGGCCCCATCGCACCCGTTCCCCGGTTGATTGACGCGCCAGGCGAACCCGACGACCCTCGAATAGGCACCCGGCATCGGTTCACCGGTCGTAAGGCTCGCCAGGCGAGCATCGGACACGTAAGGCTCGCCAGGCGAGCATCGGGCACGCCTGCTGAACGTCCGCGCCCACTGGCAGCGGGCTTGCACCCCCATGGAGGACCGTGAGCAAGCCCCTGAGACGTCTGAGCTACGTGGCGGCGGCGTGGGCCCTCTTCTACGCCGCCTACCGTGCCTACTACGCGCTGGGCGGCACGCTCGGCATGTTCGGCGTGCCCGCGGATGACGGAACCTGGCGTCTCGTCAACTTCGCGGCCGTGGTACCGCTGCTGGGCGCGGCCATCCTGCCGGTTGTCGCCATGCGGCTGTGGCATCGGCGCACGTGGAGGCGGGTGCTGCTGGGCGCGGCGTGGGTGATCGCGGTGGGTTGCGTGATGCACGGGATCATCGACGAGATCACGCACCTGCTCAGCCTGGCCGGGATGCTGCAGCTGACCTATCCGGCCGGGTTCTGGGTGACGGTCGACCACCGCGCGGCGAACGTCCAGGACGTACTGTTCAACGAGCCGTGGTTCATTGGCGAAGGCCTGCTGTGGGCAGCCATTGTCTGGCGGGTCCTTGGTCCCGGCGCGGCTCGCCGGGCATGGGTCCTGAGCGCGGCCGTGGCCGTGGCGGTCCTGGTCTGCATCGGCCTGCTGAGCGCCTTCGGCGTCCTTGGGCGGGTCGTGATCTTCTGACCATGGGCCGTTGTCGATCAGACCACCCCTGCGTCAGCGGCGGGCTGATGCGTCGAATGGTGATCACATCACCCTTACGACCGTTGGCAACCTCGCGGGAGGCCGAATCAGGTCGTTCGGCGGTCGTGGCGGTGACCAGCACACCGGATCGACCGGCGAGGCCTCCGACCCCGCCGGTTCGGGGGTCGTAGCGGTGATGGGATCACCAGGGTGCGAGTGGCAGCGTCTCGGTCAGTGCGGGCGCTTGATCTCGCGCTCGAGCTGGTCGGCGCGGCGCCGGGTCTCGAGGTCGTCCGGGGCCTCGGCGCGAATCCGGTCGTTGGAGTCGAGGGCATCCGAACGGCGGTGCGACGCCTGGTCGTCCGTGGACCGCTCCTCGCGAGGATCCTTCCGGCCGCCCCTGCGCCACAGCTTGCGAAGGTGGAGGACCTTGCGGAGTCGGCTCTCGTCGCTCATGGGTGCAGGCTCGGTGCTGGTTGGGACGTCGACGGAAGCATCGACCATGCGAGGTCTGCCGGGAACGGCAGGGGACAAGGATACGGCATGGGGTGCCCGATACCGATGCGGACCGAAGGTGTCACACTCTCGGAGCCATCGGCGCACTCTCGAGCGCCATGCAGGTGCCCTGTCGCCGATGGAGGAGAAGCCTTCGTGCCGTCCCTGACCGAACGTTTCGAGGCCCGCCGCCAGAGAGAGAACGGAGAGGCGCCGCCATCGGCCTCGGCGGAGAGCCTTGCCACCTACAACGACCTGTATGCGAGCTTCGCGGAGCGCGCCTCGCGCCTGACCGCGTATCGGTCCCGCAGCGACCGCCAGCGGATGATTGGCCAGCTCAGGGAGATCGACGGCGTGGTCCACGCCATGCTCGCGCACCTTGGAGAGCGACCGGGCTAGGGACCCCGCTTCTACTCGGTTTGCAGCACCGGCGCGATCCGTGATGCCGCCGCTCGGCGGGCGGGCAGGAAGGCGCCCGCAGCTCCGATCAGGAGGCCCAGCATCCCGAAGCCCAGCAGCGCCGGCAGGCTGAAGACGGCATACACGCTCGCCGGCACGCCAAGGTGACCGGCGGCATCGGCCATGAAGCCAATCACCACCCGCTGGCAGACGATACCCACGGGCACGCCCACGGCGCCCGCGGCAAGGCCCGCCGGTAGGACGGAGGCCAACACGGTGGCCATGGTCTGGCGCGGTGTCATGCCCAGCGTCTTGAGGACGGCGATCTCGCGGGCCCGATGGCGCACCTCCAGCAGGACCGTGATCAGGGTTCCACCAATGGACACGGCAAGGAGCACGACCACGATGAGCCAGGCCGCGCCCTCGAAGAGCAGGAACGTCTCGTTGAAATCCGAGTTGCTGACGGTGCCGGCGTCCACCTCGTTGACCGGAAGGGCAATCGTGGCGAGGTAGTCGCGGCCGCTGACCCCCGAGGTGGGCCGGACCTCCCAGCGGTCCGGAGTGAGCTGGGGATCCAGCGTCCGCAGGTCGGCCCAGGTCCCGCGCAGGACCAGGCCGCTCTGGTTCTCCTCGCCCTGGTCGAAGACCTCGCCCACCAGGGTGACCGTGACGGTCCGACCGTTCTCGCTGACGGTGGTCCGGTCGCCCACGGACAGGCCCGACGTCCGGAAGAAGCTGCTGGGGGCGACTGCCTCGCCGGGGGCGGCGAACCATCGGCCGCTGATGAGCTGGTACCCCAGCCAGGTCGTGTCGCCGTCATACGCCACGAACGGGATCCGACCCACCCTGGGAATGCTGACCCGCTCGGTGCCGATGGCGACCCAGTGCCCCGTATCGCGCGCATTGGCGATCGTTGACGAGATTGACGCCGCGTCCACCGAGGGACCGCGCAGCTCGATACGAACCGGGCTGGCCTGGTCGCGGATGAGGTCCCTGGCGACGATGTGCAGCGATGCCTGCAGGCCAATGGCGAAGACCACCGCAGCCACGCCAACCGTCAGCGCCCCGAAGGTCATGAGCGTCCGGCCCGGGTGGGCGGTGGCACCGGTGATGCCGCGGGCCACGGGAAGCGGCAGCGGGAGCCGCGCCGCCCAGCCCGAATGGTGCCGGGGCGACGGCATGCTGCCGCGGGTCATGGCCCCGACCGCGCTCAACCGGCCCGCGCGCACCGCCGGACCCACGGCCGCCAGCCCGGCCACCGCGAGGACGGCTGCGGCGAGGCCCACCAGCAGCGGAATGGACAGGCTCGCGGCGGCGGGAAGCCCGAACGCGCGCGCCGTGCTCTGCAGGACAGGGAGGCTGGCAATGGTCCCCGCGATCACGCCGGCCACGGTTCCCAGGGCGGCGGGCAGCAGGATCTCGGCCAGCAGGACGGCAGTGATGCCGCCGGGCGTGTAGCCCACCGACTTCATGATTCCGATCTGGCGATAGCTGGCGAGGACGATGCCGCTCACCGCGTTGGCGATCAGGAACGCGGCGGCCAGCAGCCCGAAGATGGAGAACGCCAGCAGGATGGGGATGAACACTGCGGCGGTGCGGTCGACGTCCTGCTGCAGGGACAGGTAGGTCGTCACCCTGCTGACGGCGTCGGCCGGGAGGCTGCCGGTGATGGCGGCCGTGGCCGTTCCCAGGTCAGCCGTGGTCGCCGACGGGCTGACCCGGTAGAGCATCTGGACCGACCGTGCCAGGGGGTCCGTGATGGCCTGCAGATCTTCGGGGGTCATCCAGGCCGCGGTGTTCGGCGTGCTGATGGAGCCGGCGATCCCCACGATCACCAGGGTGCGGCTGGGCAGGTCCTGCTGCTGTAGCTGGCCCGGCCCGGGCGCCACCTTCACGGAGCCGCCACCGTTGCCCAGGACCGCCGTGGCAACCACGCCCTGCACGGCCACGCGGTCGCCAACGACAGCCTCATGGCGCTGCGCCCACGACTGGGACACCACGATCTCCCCGGATGCCTGCCACCATCGGCCGGCGCTGACGGTCATGTGGTCTACCGATGTGTCGGGGTCGGCACGGTCCGAGATCATCCCGAACTCGATGAACTTGCCGCCGCCTGGACCATCAGAGCGCCCCTGGATGGTGAGCTGTGCCGGTGCAATGCGCCACGGGCCGGCGCTGCCGGTGACGCCGTCCGCGGTGGTGGTGGCCTGCAGCTGCCCATGGGTCACCGATGTCTGGTAGTCGATGGCCAGGTGCGCCCCGTTGGCGGCGTCGAACGCGTGCTGGAACGGAGCCTGGGCCTCCAGGGCGTCGTTGAGGGCCAGGGCCGCGGACGCGGTGGACAGGAAGAGCACCACGCCGATGACCAGTGCCTGCAGGCGCCGATGTCGCAGGTGGGCCCCCAGGGTGGTCCGCAGGGCGCCCATCAGGCGGCCTCCACCGGCTCGACGATCTGCCCGTCCATCATCCGCACGATCCGCTGCGCATGGTGCGCAGCCAGCTCCTCGCTGTGGGTGACCAGCACCACGGTCTGGCCCTGGCGCTGCAGGTCATCGAGGAGGGCCAGCACGATCGCCCCGTTGCGGCTGTCCAGGGCGCCGGTCGGCTCATCGGCGAGCAGCACGGCGGGCTGGTTCACCACCGCGCGACCAATCGCCACCCGCTGGCGCTCACCGCCGCTGAGGGTCGCGGGGAAGCGTCGTGCCTGCTCGGCCAGGCCCAGCTGGCCCAGGAGCACGCCTGCCCGCTCCTGGGCATCCCGGCGCGGAACGCCGGCCAGCTGGGCGCTCACCGCGATGTTGTCGGCCACCGTCAAATCATCGAGGAGGTGGAAGAACTGGAAGATGAAGCCAACCCGGGTTCGCCGCAGGCGGGCGGCATCGGCCTCCGACAGGCGGTCCACCCGGGTTCCGTCCAGGGTCACCTCGCCGGCGGTGGGTCGGTCGAGCGCGCCCATCAGGTTGAGCAGGGTGGACTTGCCACAGCCGGACGGACCAAGCACTGCGGTGGTGGTGCCGGATTCCACGGCGAGGTCCACCGCGTCCAGCGCGGGGAGGGGGGATCCGTTGTAACGCTTGGTCACGCCGCGAAGCTCGATGAGGGTGGACACGCAGGCCTCCGGAAGGTTGGGGAGTGAATTCGATGCCAGCGTGCGGCGCTTGCGGGTGGCGCGTCGTCCACCGTGCGGCCTGACTCACCTCGGTGGATGGGCTGATATTCTGGCCGGATCATCCGATTGGATGAGGGCCGTTGCGCCTTCCCGCCGAGGCGCCCGGGCTGAAGCCGGGCTAGAGTGCGGGGGATGTCCGGTCCTGCCCTGCCCACCGCGTCCCCGAGAAGCGAGCCGGCCTGGATGCCCGCCTGGCGCCTCGCGTGGCGCGTGGCCCCCGACGTGCTGCCGGTGGCGGCGCTCGTCATCGTGGCCGGAGCCACCCACTTCTTCGACCATCACCTGGCTGCGGCTGCCGTCCTCATCGTGATCCTGCCGCTCTTCCTTCGCCGCGCAGCGCCCACGGTCGTGCTCTTGGCGGAGGCCGCCGCGACTCTGCTCACCGCCTCGGGCACGTCCAGCATCTGGACCTATGTCGCCGCCATGGCGCTGGCGAGCTACACCATGGGCGAGCGAGCCGTGGACCGGACCAGGTCGGTGGCGGTCACGTTCCTGGTAGCTGCCTGCCTGATGGCGGGCCTGCTGGCGTTGGGCGCGGAAGCACGCAGCGCCATCGTCCTGCCCTACCTGGTCCTGCTCCCCTCGTGGCTGGCGGGGGACCTGGTGCGTGGGCGACGGCTGCAGGTCGCGGCTCGCGCGGCCGCGGCAGAACGAGGAGATCCGCGAACGGGAGGCCGCGTTGCGGGCGGCCGTTGCCGAGGAGCGGCGGCACGTCGCGCGCGATCTGCACGACGTGGTGGCGCACAGCGTCAGCGTGATGGTCATCCAGGCCGGTGCCGCCCGCCAGGTGATGGAGAAGACGCCGGAGGACGCGGAGGCGGCGCTGCGCGCGGTGGAGAAGACCGGTCGCGAGACCATGGCCGAGCTGCGGACCCTGCTGGGCGCCCTTGGCGACGACGGGGAGGACCCCGCCGGAGACGGGGGCGGGCTCGCACCGCAACCCGGGCTGGACCGTCTGGACGAGCTGGTTGACCGGGTACGGGACGCCGGGCTGCCCCTCACATTGGAGACCGTCGGGTCGCTGCGCCCGCTCCCCCCGGGCGTTGACGTGACGGCCTATCGGATCGTCCAGGAGGCGCTGACGAACGCGCTGCGGTACGCGGCTCACGCGCCAACGCTGGTCAAGGTCGCGTACGAGGAGGCCCAGCTGCGCATCGAGGTGCTGGACTCCGGGCCCGGGCATGCGTCCACGTCGCAGGGGGCCGGGGCGGGCCTCGCCGGACTCCGGGAGCGCGCGACCCTGGCCGGTGGCCAGTTCGAGGCAGGACCCCGGCTGGGCGGCGGGTGGGCCGTGCGTGCCTGGCTGCCGCTGCGCGAGGTGGAGGCATGAGCGACCGGCCGTCGCCGGGTGGTCCGCTGACCGAGCGGCCCCTGCGTGTCCTGATCGCCGATGACCAGCAGCTGGTGCGTGCCGGCCTGCGGATGATCCTCGAGGCACAGTCGGACATCAGGGTCGTGGCGGAGGCGACCCAGGGCGAGGAGGCGGTACGGCTGGTGCGGCGGCATCGGCCCGACGTGGTGCTCATGGACGTCCGGATGCCGGGCATGGACGGCATCGAGGCGACGCGGCAGATCGTCGCCGCCGGGGGAGAGGCACAGGTCGGCGGAGCCACCTCCTCGGCTGAGCCCCGCGTGATCATCCTCACCACCTTCGATCTCGACGAGTACGTGTACGCCGCGCTCCAGGTGGGTGCCTGCGGCTTCCTGCTCAAGGACGTCTCGCCGGAGCGGCTGGTCGCCGCAGTCCGCACCGTCATGGCCGGGGACGCGCTGCTGGCTCCCACCATCACCCGCCGCCTGGTGGAACGCTATGCCAGGACCGATGCGCCCCCTCCCGCCGCGGCGCAGGCCCTTTCCGCGCTGACCGCGCGGGAGCTCGAGGTGTTCCGGCTGGTGGCCCGCGCCATGAGCAACGCCGAGATCGCCGATGCCCTGGTGGTCTCCGAAGCGACGGTCAAGACCCACGTCGGCGGGATCCTGGCCAAGCTGGGGCTCCACAACCGGGCGCAGGCGGTGGTCGTCGCCTACGAGTCCGGGCTCCTGCGCGCCGGTGGAACGCCCGCAGAGACCTAGCGCACGGGCGGTGCTTCGCCGGTGCCTCGCCGGTGCCGGGTGTGGTGGCCAGATCACCCTTACGACCGACGGATGACGGCTCCCGGGTCAGCCTGGTGATGGGATCACCTAAACGACCACGGAGGACCCGTTTTGGCCGTGTGCGGACGGTTCGGTGGTCGCAGCGGTGAGCAGGTCATCAACCGTCATCGGACCCGTCAGCGGAGTGCGTCACCAACCGTCTTTCGGGCGCGCCCCGGGGCGGCCTCAAGGTGGCGCAACGGGCTGCTGGTCCTCACGTCGGTTCCGTTCGTCGCGGCAACGGGCGTCGAGCGCCCGCCGGCCATCACAGGGGGAAGACGCGACGGATGATCGTCACCAGCTCCTCTGCCGAGTCACGGTCGAACTGCAGGGTCTGGCTCACCTTGCGCGGCTTCTTGCGATCCGTCGCCCGGTAGCAGTCAAGCTGAAGGTACCTGCGATCATCCTGGATCGCCGACCAGTGGCACTCCACCTCGCTGCGGTGCGCGCGGCCTTCCTTCTTCTCGGATGTGACCAATTTCGAAATACGAGCCATCTGTCTGCTCCAACTCCCACCGTTATCGAACGCTCATCCGTGCCGATCCCGGCTCAGGCAGGTGCGCACCGTCGGGAGCACACGACACGGACCTGGTGCAGTCTCCAGGCGAAATCGCAACGTCTCAGGTCGCGTAGTCCGATCTTAGACCCTGGCGAAATCGCGGTCAGGCTCGCGGCGGCACTGAGGCGGGATACCGCTCCCGCGCGGCGTTTAGGGCGTCCGGCACACCGCGGCGGGCGGCCTCAAGGTAGCCAGGTCGGTATCCTGCGCCGGTGACCACTTTCCGCGACGTTGGTGCGGCGCTGTTCGCGTGGCTGGCCACAATTGGCGCCAGGCCGGAAGACGACGAGGAGACCAGGCGCCGGAACGGGCTGCTGGCGCCGGTGACCACTTTCCGCGACGTTGGTGCGGCGCTGTTCGCGTGGCTGGCCACTATTGGCGCCAGGCCGGAGGACGACGAGGAGACCAGGCGGCGCAACGGGCTGCTCGTCCTCATCTCGGTGCTCATCCTGCCGGTCTCCCTGGTGTGGGGAAGCCTCTACCTGGTTTTCGGCTCGCCGGTGGGCTATCTCCCGTTCGTGTACTTCACGGTGTCCCTGCTCGCCATCCTGGCGTTCGCCCGCACCCGGAACCGCATGCTCCTCCTCCGCGCCGAACAGCTGGACATCATGCTCACCACGTGCCTGTCCATGATCCCTATCGGCGGCTTCCTCGCCTCGGGCGGGGTGGGCCTGTGGGGCCTGCTGGGCCCCATGGGCGCGCTGGTCTTCGACAGCGTGCGCGCAGGGATCCGGTGGTTTGCCGGCTTCCTGGCGCTGTTCGTGGTCGCGGGGGTCGTGGGTGAGCTGTGGCACCCACTCTCACCGGTGCCCGCCTGGTTCACCAGCATCATGCTGGCCCTCAACGTGACCGTGGGCGGCACCGTGGTCTTCACCCTCCTCGCGGTCTTCGCCAAGCAGCGGCAGGACGCGCTGGTCGCACTGCGCGCCGAGCAGGCGCGCGCCGAGAACCTGCTCCTCAACGTGCTGCCGCGTTCCATCGCGGAGAAGCTGAAGACGGAGACGACCACCATCGCGGATTCGTTCTCGGCCGCATCGGTCCTGTTCGCCGATGTCGTGGACTTCACGCCCCTGGCAGAGCACCTGGCGCCGGACCGCATCGTGGAGATGCTCGACCAGCTGTTCGGCCACTTCGACCAGCTGGTGGATCGGTATGAGCTGGAGAAGATCAAGACCATCGGCGACTGCTACATGGCCGCGGCCGGCATCCCGGAGCCGCGGCCCGATCACGCCCGCGCCGTCGCCCTCCTGGCCCTGGACATGCTCGAGGCGGTTCGCTCGACCGGCGCCATGGGGTCCCTGGGCTTCGAGCTGCGGATCGGGATCAACTCCGGTCCCCTGGTGGCGGGCGTCATCGGTCGCAAGCGGTTCCTCTACGACCTGTGGGGTGATGCGGTGAACACCGCCGGCCGCATGCAGACCCAGGGCACACCGGGCCGCATCCAGATCACCCGGGCGACCTATGAGCTGCTGCGCGATGAATTCGTGTGCGAGGCGAGGGGCAGCGTGCCCATCAAGGGCAAGGGCGACATGGAGACCTGGTACCTGCTCGGTCGGCGGGACGGTGCTTCCCCGGAGGGTGCCCGCGCCCAGGCGACGTTGGAGTGGTGACCTCGTCACCGCTACGACCGTCGGAGGACGTTCTATGGGCCGCCCGTGAAGTAGCAGCGAGCGACATCCTCCACGCTGTCGAGGGACGGCGCCGGCGCCAGCGACGGGGCCACGGCCAGGGTGGCCGCCTGCCCGCTGATCTCGACCGCATACAGCTGGTCCGCTGCCGGCCACGCGGCGACTGCGTCGCAGCTGAGCTGACGAACCTGCAGCTCGCCACCCAGGTTGCCACCCAGGATGCGGCCGGTGGCTCCCGCGGGGAGAACCCAACCGTGGAGCGCGTCGAGCTCACCGCCGTTGCCCGGCACGGCCAGGATGACCAGGTACGCCTGGGCGTCATGGTTCGTCAGCTGCACGGTCAGCCCTTGCGGCGAGTTGGCAGTGCCTGCGGAAAGACCACTGGGATCCGCGAGCTCGGACAGCCAGCCACCACCCGCATCGCGGGCCGTGACGCGCACGGGAAGGTCAGGGCTGTCGATCCAGGCAAGGTACCGACCGGAGCCGATGACGCCCTGGGTGAGCGTGCCATCGGCCTGTTCGACCACGAGGCTGGCGGCACCCGGTGGCAGCCGGCCGGCGAGGACCTGCCTCGCATCGCCATCCCCGGGGCCGATGCCCGTGTCGATGCTGAGGAGCGCTGCCGTGCTGTCGAGCGCCCCCAGGCCGGTGGCCGTGCCGCCATAGGTGCCGTCTGCCTGCCGGGTGGTCTCGCACAGGAGCTCGTTGGAGCCCGAGGTGAACAGGAGCACGGCGGTGTCGACGTGATCCAGGCGAACCGCCAGGCGCCAGCCGGACTCGAGCTGCTGGCCGTCCTTCGTCGACGAGGGCGGGAGGTGGCAGGCTTCTTCCGCGGTGGTGGGGGCGGCCGCGGTGACATCCGCAGGACCGGGCGAGGCCCACCCGCCGATCCAGACGACGAGCAGCCCGAATGCCACGAATGCGGCCAGCAGCGTCCATGGGTTGACCAGACGAGTGCGCCAGGTCGCCATTGGACCGTTCCCCTCGTGGCGTTGTGGGTCGAACGATCAGGTCGCCATCGGATCGTGTCAAGAGCACACTGGGGGCATCCGAATTGACGAAGGACGCACCGTGCTGGAGGGGAGGACCGGATCGATGAGTACCGACGTTCGGATGAGGGTGATCGTCGTGTTCCTGCTGTTTTCCGTGGTCGGGGCCTACTACCTGGGCGCCCGGTCGACGGTCATGTACCTGACGGGCACCGCCCATTCGGCCGAGGGCGCGATCACCATCGAGGCGGATGGCTGGTCCTACGGCGTTCCCATGGACGGCTCCTGGACCGATAGCCAGGGGAGCCTCCACGATCGCGGCCGTCCGGAGTGCCTGCCGCCGTCGACGAGCCTCATCAAGGACGTTCACTTCGCCGCGATGAACGTCAGCGCCGCGGGGATTGGCTGGCGGCCGGTGGTCTGGGTGGGCTGCAACGGCGCGGAAACCCCCTGAGCAACACTTCCTGGTCCGATGGCGGCGAGCCGATGAGGGCAGCATCTTCGGCCTCATCGGCCCATCGGCCCCATCGGCCCCATCGGCCCCATCGGCCTGGTGATCAGGTCACCGCTGTGACCGTCGGCTCTCCGCAGAGGGCCTCGGAACGCCCGTTCCAGCGTCAGTCGGGTGGCGAGATCACCCATCCGGCGACCGAAGCCCCTGACTCCGAAGGTTCGGCGGTCGTAGTGGTGAGTGGGTCACCAGGGAGGCAGCGGTCGGGCTAGTGCTTCCCACCGGAGCGGCCGGCGCCAAAGAAGCCGCCACCAAACAGGATTCCGGCGCCCAGCACGAAGCCGAAGTCGTACCAGTTGCCGCTGTTGTGGACCTCGTACACGCTCACCGACTCGGTGAACAGCGAGATGATGAAGGTGACGGGGGAGATGAACCCGTGCCAGAGCCCCAGCCAGAACCCCGCGGCGTGGCCGCCTGCGGCCGCCGTGCCAATCTCCGGGTTCGGGCCTGCAGCGCAGGCTGCCAGGAGCAGCGTCAATGCCAGGGCCAGGACCAGGGACACCACCATCCACTTCGCGGTGCGGCTGCGGGTGGGCGTCGCCATGGGGATGCCGGGCGCTGGGTGATGGGTGCGCGGCTGCGGCATGGGCGGAACCGGGTTCAGTGCGGCGGGGGAGCGGGCGCGGGGTATCGGGCTCTGGCGGTCTCCAGCGCCTCGAGCACATCGCGGCGGGCGGCCTCGAGCCTGGCGCGTACCGCGTTGGCGGCGTCGTGGTCGGCATCGGGTCGCTCGAGCTCAGCGCGGAGGGCCCGGCTGGTGCGCTGGTAGGCATGGACCGCATCATTCGCGGCCCGCGTGATGCGGTTGGTGGTCTCGCGCAGCATCCGCAGCCGCTCCGCGGGACGGCGCTCCTTCGCCAGCTGCCGGTCGAGCTCCGCGCCGAACTCCGCAATCATCCGGCTCGTGCGCTGCACAAGGAGGATGTCGTCGGTGCGGTTGGCGAGGCGCCGGTTGGCGCCGGCTTCGAGGAAGTGGGAGCGCATGGAGGAGGTCACGGGCGAGATGGGAGGCCGATGTCGCGACGCCCGCTTCAGCAGCGGGCGTCGCGATGGCCTGTCCTAGCCTGCGCGGACCTGGACGGCGCGCGGACCCTTGGGTCCGGACTCGACTTCGAAGCTGACCGACTCGCCGCCGACCAGGCGATCGAAGTCGAGGGAATCGGACAGTCCATCCTTGTGGAAGAAGTAGTCCTTGCCGTCTTCGGCCGTGATGAAGCCGAAGCCGCGCTCACTGATGAGCTTCTTGATGGTGCCTGTGGTCACAGTGGAAACCTCTGTCTCTTCTCGAACGAACATACGGCGCACGGCCGGTTCGAGAAGAACCCGTCGACCAGGCGAAGTCTGCCGGAGGTCGGCAGATACACCAAGCATACACGGGGAGCGGTAGCGACGCGCCCGCCGGTGGCCTTCCTGGCCTCAGGCGACGCCTACGCGACGGTAGACCGCGGTCTGCCAGACCACCCAGCGGCGGGCGTGGATACGCTCGAATCCGGCGGCGCGGATCGCGGCGTCCACCGCCGCATCGGGATGGATGTAGATCCGGAACGTGCGTCGCGTCAGGCGGAAGAGCGGATTGGCGATGGTTGCGCCCAGGCGGAGCCACCATCGGCTCACCGGATAGATGACCGCGTAGAGCCGCTGGGCGCGGCTGGTCGAGGCCGCGACGAGGGCCTGCCAGTCCGCATAGCAGCACAGGACCCGGCCCAGGGTCACCACGTCGGCGGGACCGATGTCGTCCGCAAGGCGCACGTAGTCCCCCTCGTGGAACTCCCAGCGGTCGGCCGTGCCCAGGCGCTCCGCCTCTTCCCTGGCGGCCGCGAGGTAGGCCGGTGATCCGTCGACATCGGTCACGTGGACCACGCCGGCCGCGAGCAGCCCATGGCCAATGACGCCCACTCCTGAGCCGATGTCCACCCCGCGCAGTCCCTCCAGGTGCTCCCGCGCCAGGGCGTCGAGCAGGTCCGCCGACTGCGGGTCGGCCCCCTCGTCGCGGTAGGCGTCCAGCTCCTGGCGCGCCTCTTCGTCGTCGAAGACGGAGTAGCGAGGCCCGCAGCAGCCAGGTTGCGAGGCATTCACGACCTCACCATACCGGCACGGGCCGCGATGTGCCACGGCCGATGTCCCGGCTGGAGGAGGGTGGTCGCCGCGCTCGTCAGCCAAACCTTGCGACCGGCGAAGACTTGCAGGTAGCGCGTATTAGGGGTTTCGATGGTCGACTGGCTTGCCTGGCGGTCCGGATGACCGACCAGCAGCAGTCGGATCCGCTCCCGGCGGTCGCAGGGCTCGTTTGGCGAGCGCCCCGGGGGTGCGGTCAGCGAAGGGCGACGACGTTGGCGGCCAGGACCGGGTGGGTGAGGCCCTTGAGGGTCAGCTCGCCAATGGACTCCGACTCGACGATGGGCTCCAGCAGGTCCTGGGCGCGCGGGCTGAGGAGGATCTGCCCGTCGGTGGCCTGGCTGCACAGGCGCGAGGCGAGGATGGTGACGTTGCCGATGGCGCCGTAATCGTGCCGCCCATCGAACCCGATCCGTCCCAGGGTGGCGTACCCCACCGCGATCCCCACCCCGAATCCCAGCTGGTACCCGCGACGGTGCCACTCGGCGGCAAGCTCCGCGAAGTGGTCCCGCATGGTCACCGCCATGCGCACCGCGCGCTCGACGTGGTCGTCCTGGCCTATGGGGTCGTTGAAGAAGATCATCACCCCGTCGCCGGCGAAATGCTCGAGCGTGCCCCCGTGGGCAGTGATCGCCTCCCCGAGCATGCGATGGTATTCACCCAGCAGCGCGATGAGCTCCTCCGGATCCGCCTGCTCCGCGAACGAGGTGAACCCTCGCAGGTCGCAGAAGGTGACCGTGATCTCCCGCCGATGGCCCGCCAGCAGCGCCTCGCCCTCAGGAGACGAGACCAGCGCGGCAACCTGCGGCGACAGGAATCGGCTGAGCTCCTCCTTCTGCCGCTCGATGGTCCTGTTCAGCGCCCGTTCGCGCTCGAGCGACTCCTGCTCCACGTCGTGGAGTCGCTTGGCGGCCAGCGAGGCGTTGATGCGGGCCGCCAGGATCGCCGGGTCGGTGGGCTTGGGCAGGTAGTCGGTGGCGCCCAGCTCGATGCAGCGCACCACGGAGTCGAGCTCCTCCACGCTGGAGACGACCAGGACCGGGATGTGCTGGGTCGCCTCGTCGCGCTTCATGGCGGCCAGCGTCTCGTAGCCGTCGAGCTCGGGCATCAGGACGTCGAGCAGGACCACGTCAACGTCCCCGGGTCTCGCCGCCAGCACGCGCAAGCGCCTCCCTCCCGTTCTCGGCCTGCAGCACCTCGAGGCCCAACGTCTCCAGCCGCTTGGTGAGGACCAGGCGGTTGACCGATGAGTCGTCGACGACGAGCGCGGTGCCCTGGGTCATGGGTTGGACGCCCGATCCAGCCAGCCGGCCATGGCCGCGCCCACGGCGTCGACCTCCGAGCGGGCATCGGCCAGCCCCGAGCGGGCGCCGGCGTCGAGGGACCCGGAGCGCCCTGCCATCTCGAGCTCGCGCGCCACCGCCGAGAGGCGCATGGCGCCGACCGTGGCGCTCGCGGACTTGAGGGTGTGCGCCGGCCGCACCAGCGCGGCCGCGTCATCGGCCTCCAGCGCATCTGCGATCCCGGTGATCTGCACCGGCACATCCGCGAGATAGGTCTCCACCAGCTCGCGAACGAAGTCGACGTCGCCATCGGTCGAGGAGAGGAGCTCGCCGAGAACCTCCTCGTCGAGAACGGGGATATCGGCGTCAGGCACGGGATTTCCTCCTGCTGGCGCGTGGCCGGGATGAAGAGCCGGCAGTGGTCCTGGGCGGCCGATGACGGCCACGTGGCGTCGCGTGGGCCGGGACCCGCTCCAGGGCCGCGGTCAGCTCCGTGACCCGGATGGGCTTGCTGATGTAGTCGTCCATGCCCGCGGCCAGGCAGGCCTCGCGGTCGCCGGCCATGGCGTTGGCCGTCATGGCCACGATCCTCAGCCGTCGGTCCGGCCATCGCGCCCGGATACGGCGCGTCGCCTCCAGCCCGTCGAGCTCGGGCATCTGGACGTCCATCAGCACCACGTCGAAGTCGTCGGCCTCGAGCGCGTCGATGGCCTGCTGGCCATCACCGGCCACGGGGGGCTCGTAGCCCAGCTGGGCAAGGAGGCGGAGGGCGAGCTTCTGGTTCACCGCGTTGTCCTCCGCCAGGAGGATGCGCAGTGGATGGCGGGTGGCCATCGGCTCGTCCGGGGACGCCGATGCGGCGGGCACGGCGACCGGTTGCGCCGCCACCTTGCCCAGGACCACGGTGGCGATCATGTCGTGCAGGCCCGACGGCTTGACCGGCTTGGCCAGCCAGCCGGCGACCATGCCGTCGTCGCGCTCGCGCAGGCCGATGGAGGACAGGATCACGACCGGCGGCGTGCGCTTGCCGTTCGCGGCTCGGATCCGGCGCGCGAGCTCCAGGCCGTCCATCTCCGGCATCAGCAAATCCGACAGGACCACGTCGAAGCGCTCGCCGGCCGCCAGCCAGGCCAGCGCCTCGGCCGGGGAGCCGGTCTCGCGCGGCGCCATGCCCCAGCGCGCTGGTCTGGGCGACCAGGATCCGCCGGTTGGTCGCGTTGTCGTCCACCACCAGGACTCGCTTGCCGCCAAGGTCCGCGTCGATGCGGGGTGCCCGCGTGGTTGCGACCGCATCGGACTTGCCCACCGGCATGCGGACCACCAGGTGGAACGTGCTGCCGTCCCCCGCGACGCCACGGCTCTCCGCCGTGAGCGAGCCGCCCATCAGCTCCGCCAGGCGACGGCTGATGGCCAGCCCCAGGCCGGTGCCGCCGTAGCGCCGCGCAATGGAGGCGTCGACCTGGCTGAACGATTGGAACAGGCGATCCATGGCGGAGGCCGGGATGCCGATGCCGGTGTCCCGCACCTCAACGCGGATCTCCCAGGTGGCCGGAGCGCGGCGGCTGGCGGGCCGCGCCTCAGCCCCGGTCACCGTGACCAGCACCTCACCGACCTCGGTGAACTTCACCGCGTTCGAGAGCAGGTTCAGGACCACCTGGCGCAGGCGGCCGGCATCTCCCACGAGCACGAGCGGCAGGTCCTCGTCGACGGCGTAGACCAGCTCCAGGCCCTTCCTGGCCGCCGCTGGCGCCAGGATGTCCAGCGACGCCTCGATGGCCTCCCGCAGCACGAACGGACGCTCTTCGAGCTCCACGCGCCCGGCCTCGATCTTCGAGAAGTCCAGGACGTCGTTGATGATGGTCAGCAGGGCATCGCCGGACGTGCGGATGGTCTCCGCGTAGTCGTGCTGCTCCTCGTTGAGGGGCGTGTCGATGAGCAGCCCGCTCATGCCGATCACGGCGTTCAGTGGGGTCCGAATCTCGTGGCTCATGGCCGCCAGGAAGGAGCTCTTGGCCTCGTTGGCCTGCTCCGCGGCCTGCCGCGACTCCAGTGCCTCCTCGAAGAGGCGTGCATTCTGCAGCGCGATGGCGGCCTGCTGGGAGAGCCCGATCAGGAAGCTCAGGTCCAGGTCCGTGAAGCTCTGGACGTTGGTCGAGCGCCAGACGGCCAGCACTCCACCCACCTCACCCTGGACGATCAGCGGGGCGGCCATGAGGCGGTCCTCGTCGTCGCCCTCGGTGCCCGGGATAGTCACCGACCGCGGGTCCCCGGCAGCGTCGTTCACCGCCTCCGCACGGCCGCTCTCGATGACGTCGCCCATGATGCCCATCCCGCGTTGCAACGGGAATCCCTGGACCGCGTCCGCGAGCTCACCCAGGGCGACGCGAGCCTCGAACACGTCGGGGTCATCGGCTCGCAGGTAGACGACGCTGGAGTCGGCATGCAGGAGGTTCTTGGCGCGCTCGGCGATCATCTTCAGCACAGCAGAGAGCTCCAGCGTGGCGGAGATCTCGCGACTCACGTCGGCCAGCGCCGCCATCTGGTTCGCGCGCTCACGGGTCTCGTCGTACAGGCGGGCGTTCTGGACCGCGACGCCCACGTTGGCGGCGATGGTCGAGAGGAGCCGGGCATCGCTCTCCTGGAACCGCCCCTCCTGGGTGGTGCTCTGGACGCTGATGACGCCGATGGCGCGCTCGCCCACGACGATGGGCACGCCAAGGAAGGAGCGCGACCGGGTGCCGACCACCCGGGCCGTGTCCAGCTCGTGCTCGCGGTTGGCGAGCACGAGCTCGCGGGTGGTGATGATCTGCGAGCTCAAGCCCTCGCCCAGGCGCATGGGCGGCTGGGGCTCCTTGACGCCGTCCTCCACGTAGTACGGGAAGCGGATCATGCCCGCCGCGTCGTCGAGGAGCGCGATGAAGGCGATATCGGCATCGAAGGCTTCGCGCAGCTTGTCACCCACGACTGCGAGCAGCGGGTCGATCTCGACCTGGGTGGTGAGCGCCTCCCCCACGGAGTTGATGGTGGCCAGCTCTGCCACGCGCTGGCGGGTCTCGTCGATGAGGCGGCCGGTGCGCAGCGCCACGCTCAGGCTGGCGGCCAGGGTGGTGAGCAGCGACAGGTCCCGGTCGGTGAAGGCGTGCTCGCGGTCCAGGTTCTGGAGGCTGATGACGCCGGCGACCTCCTCGCCGATGATCAGGGGGACGAAGATCGCCGACTTCGCTGGCTCGCCCTTGATCTGCGCCCCCTGGCCGTACTGCGCGCCGACCTCCCGCAGGTTCTCCGTGATGAGGAGCGGCATTCGGCTCTCGAGGACGTGCTTGCGGAAGCCCATGATGGTCCGCACCTCCTCCGGGAAGCGCTTGCCGCGCTCGACGCTGAACGGGAAGCGCATGGTCCCGTTCTCATGGTCGAACACGGCGATGTCCACCACGTGGGTGTCGAACACGTCGTTGGCGCGCTCGCCCACAAGCTCGTACATGGCCTGCACGTCGACCTGCGACGCCAGCGCGCGCTGCAGGTCGTTGACGATACCCAGCTCGGCCGCTCGCCGGGTGGTCTCGTCGAAGAGGCGTGCGTTGTCCAGCGCGACGGAGAGGCTCGCCGCGAGGGTGGAGAGCAGCCGGACGTCCGCTTCGGTGAAGGCGGCCGTGCGGTCCAGGTTCTGGAGGGAGATCCGTCCGACGAGCCGGCCGCCGGAGGTCAGCGGCACGGCCGCCACCGACAGCGCCGGCTCGCCCTGCGGGACGAACTGGTGCTCGAGGCCGCGCGTCCGCAGCCAGGCTTCGACGTCGTCGATGAGGAGCGGCTCGCCGGTCCGCAGCAGCTCCTTGGACATCTCCGAGGTCTCGATGGCCGAGGGCTGGTCCCCGAAGCGCACGCCACGCTCCTTGAGGTACGGGTAGTGGACCAGCCCCGCCGCGGTGTCGAAGGTGGCGATGTCGACGACCTGCGCGTCGAAGATCTCCTGGATCTTGTCACCCACCAGGTCGTACATGGCCTGCATGTCCAGGTTCTGGGCCAGGCCCTGCTGGACGCTGTTCATGATCGCCAGCTCGGCCGCCCGCTCATCGGTCTCGGACAGGAGGCGCCTGGTCTCCGCGAACAGGCGTGCGTTCTCGAGCGCCACGCTCAGGCCCCGGGCGAGCGTCATCAGGAGGCGGACATCGGCCTCGCTGAAGGCGTGCTCGCGGTCGATGTTCTGCAGTGAGATGACGCCCCGCGCAGCCCCGCCGCTGACCAGGGGGGCGTAGACCGCGGACTTGGGCATCTCCCCGGACACCACCCCCTCCTGGCCGTACCTGCGCACGCCGGCCACGATGTCCTCGTTGAAGACCAGCGGCTCCCGCGTCTCGATGACGTGCCGCCGTGGCCCGATGTTGGGCATGGACTCGTTCGGGAAGCGCACGCCGCGCTCGATGGTGTAGGCGAAGTGGAAGCTGTCGGTGTCTGGGTCGAAGATCCCGATGTCCACGATCTGGGCGTCGAAGACCTCCTGGATCTTGTCGCCCACCAGGTCGTACATGGCCTGCATGTCCAGGTTGCGGGCCAGGCCCTCCTGGACCTCGTTGACCAGGGCCAGCTCGGCTGCACGCTCGTCCGTCTCCGCCAGCAGGCGCTTCGTCTCGGCGAAGAGCCGCGCGTTCTCGAGGGCAACCCCCAGGCCCGACGCGATGGTGGCGACCAGGCGCTCGTCGGCCTCGGTGTAGGCATGCGGCCGGTGGTCACTGACATTGACGACGCCGATGGTGCGGTCACCGGCCACGATGGGCACGCCCAGCCAGGACTCGTGGACGTCGATCTCGGGGGAGAATGCCGGGTTGAGCTTCATCTGCTCTTCCAGCGTTCCGAAGCGCAGGGGCCGGCGGGATTCCAGGACCCGCGAGGTGAGGCCTTCGCCAAGGGGAAGGGTCCCGGTCCTCCGTCGCTGGCCTGCCTGCATGAGATACGGAAAGTCGATCTGACCCTGCCCGCCGGGCTGCACCAGGGCGATGAACATGTCGTCCGCGCCCAGCGCCTCGCGCAGGCGGTCGCCCACGTGATCCACGATGGCCTGGAAGTCGAGCTGCTGGGACAGCGCGGCGCCAACCTCGGTGATGACCGCCAGCTCCGCGTTGCGCTGCTCCGTCTCGGCCAGCAGGCGCTTCGTCTGGTCGAACAGGCGCGCGTTCTCCAGGGCCACGCCCATGCTCGTGCCCAGGGTGGAGAGGAGCCGCTCGTCGGCCTCGGTGTAGACGTCCTGCTGGGTGCTCTCGAGGGCAATCACGCCGATGACGCGATCGCCGGCCGGAATGGGGACACCCAGCCATGACTCGCTGATCACCCCCACGCTGACCGCGCCCGCCGCGAGCGCCTCCGCCTCCGTTCCGAACCGCACTGGCTTCCGGGTCGCGATGACCCTGGAGGTGAGCCCCTCGCCGAACGGGAGCGGATCGGTGTGGACGCGTTCCTCCTCGGCGATCTCGTAGGGGAAGCGGATCTGCGCGGCGGCTTCGTCGTGGAGCGCGATGAAGATCGACGTCGCGTTGAAGATGCGGCGGACACGCTCGCCGACGAGCTCGATGATCTCATTGAAATCGAGCTGGCGGGCCAGCGCGGACCCGATCTCGTTGATGACCGCCAGCTCCGCGTTGCGCTGCTCCGTCTCGGCCAGCAGGCGCTTGGTCTCGTCGAACAGGCGCGCGTTCTCCAGGGCCACGCCCATGCTGGCGGCCAGCGTCGAGAGGAGGCGCTCGTCCGACTCGCTGAACGCGTACGGCGGCGTCCGCTCCAGGCCGATGACGCCCAGGACCCTGTCGCCGGCGAGGATGGGGACCCCCAGCCACGATTCCGCCTCGTCCGAGCCGTAGATCACCGCGCCGTGGGCAGCCGCCTCCTCGTTCGTGTTGAGGCGCAGCGGGATCCGGGTCGTTATGACCTCGGACATGAGGCCGGCGCCCATGGCCTGCTGCAGCGGCTCGAGGCGCTTGCCCCGGTCCATGGAATAGGGGAGCTCGATGATGCCCGTCGCCTCGTCATAGAGGCCGATGTTCCCGGTGTCCACGTCGAAGATGGCGCGGATGCGGTCACCCACCAGGTCGATGACGGCCGTGTAGTCCAGCTGTCGCGCAAGGGCCAGCCCCACCTCGTTGACGATGGCCAGCTCGGCGTTGCGGGCCCGCGTCTCCTCGATGGCGCGGGCGCGGCTCAGCGCCGAGGCGATGTGCTGTGCCACGAACACGAGGAGCTCCTGGTCCTCGTGGGTGTAGCGGTGCTCGCCGGTATAGCTCTGCACCACGAGCAGGCCCAGGATCCGGCCCTCCGCCTTGAGAGGAACGCCGAGCCAGGTCGCATCAGGCGTCACCACGCCGAGCCGTTCGATCTCGCCCTCGGCGACCAGCCGCTCGTACATCGCAGGTTCCACCAGCAACGGCTCACCGAGGCGCAGCGCATACGCCGTGATCCCTCGCGCCTGGCCCTCGCCGAACGGCTCCCAGGCGTTGGGGTCGGGGACGTCCGTGTCGACGGCATCGACGTAATACGGGTAGTTCATGCGGCCGCGCTCAGCGTCATAGAGCGCGATGTAGAAGTTCTCCGCGGAGAGGATTCCAGCGACGATCGTGTGAATCGCCGCGTAGAAAGTGGGCATGTCACTGGCGCTGCTGGCGGTCTCCGCGATCCGGTACAGCGCTCCCTGGAGGTCGGCCGCTCGCTCGTGGGCAGCCTCGCGGGCCTCCAGGTGGGCGATGCGCGTACGGGCAGCATCCAGGTCAGCCACCTCGGGCGGTGGGGCGGCAGGGTGCTTCTTCGGTTGTCTGGGCGCCTGACGGCGGGACGTCACGGGCACGGCTTCCTGTTGGGGCTGGGACCCGCCGCGGCACGGCGGACACGGCCGCTATTGTGCTCCGCCACAGTCACCGTTGGTGTCGCGTGCTTGTCAGGGCGCCGCGTCAGTCGCCAGCCGGCATCGAGCCCTGCACCACGTGACCGGCGCGGACCACCGCGCGAACGCGCAGTCGCGCGCGGCGGGGATCGTCTTCGAGAATGGCGAGATCCGCCGGACCGCCCACCTCGAGCCTGCCGCCGGTCGGCCAGGAAGCTTCTGCGTCCCCTGCAAGGGGGATCACGGCAGTGCCGCGCAGGTCCACGACGTGCGAATCGCCGCGGGAGATGGCGCGCACCTCTGTGTCGGAGCCAATGGCCAGGACGGTGTCGCCAGCCCACGCAATGGCCGTGGCATCCGGGCCATCGCCTCCGGGCAGGACGACACCACCGACGAGGAGCGTGTACTCGTGGGTCATGCCGGGAGGCTACCTCCGCGGGAGATGGCCCATCGGGCGCCATCGGTGCATGTCAGTCTGCGCCCGCACCCAGTGAAGGATCCATCACCTGCCCCAGGAACAGCACCGTGCCCGTCTCGAGGTCGCGCAGCGCGAACAGGAACGGGTGGTCAAGGCGGACGTCGTGGATCTTGGGCGGCTCGCCGGGGCCGGCGGACCCGAGCCCGGTCACTGCGGTCGCCGCGGTGGCAATGGTCCCCGCCTCGTTCACGTCGATCGTGGCCTCGTGGATCACGTCGCTGATCTGCAGCGGCAGGTCGTGGGTGATCCCCGAGAAGTTGGCCTCCGGACCAAAGGCGGTGGTCATGCCCAGGGCCTGCAGGGCCCGAACCAGGCTGGCGTGCGTCTTGATCGAGAACCTCGGCAGCTCGACGGTCGTCTCGGCATAGTCCAGCTGGCTGACGATGCCGGCAAACCGGTCGGCGTCGAGTCCCGCCTCGAAGCTCGCCAGGTCATCTGGCAGGATGAGGGTCATGGCCATGGTGTTGCCAAGGAACGCGAGGTCCACCGCCTGCCAGCCGTCGCCCTCGGCGTAGTGACGGGCCAGGAGCATGCCCTGCATGAGCGGGACGCTCACCGTCGAGCCATCGGCGCGCGTGAAGGGCGCCGGCTTGGTGTCGTGCTCGTCGAAGGGCCATGCCCAGGGCGCCTGGAGGTAGATGGCGTTCACGAGGGTGATGCGCGTCAACGTGCCGATGTCTCCAGCTGCCAGCAGCTCCTTGATCCGCTGCTCGGTCTGCGCCGCCACCCAGGCGTTGATGAGCTGGCGCGACCCCTCCGGATCCCTGGCGTAGTCGACCAGCCGGAGACCGGCACCGTACAGCGAGGCGAGCGCGTCGAGGTAGGCCTGCTCGACGTTCATCCCCTCCTGGGCGAACGGCGCGTTGGCAATGCGCAGGGTCACGTTGCGCTCCACACCCTCCGGGTCCTCGTACGCGGCGCTGCGGCTGGCGAGCGCCTGCGACAGGGCGTTGAGGAGTGCCGCGTTCTCCGGCGAGGCAGCGTCGTGGAGCACGCTGTCCATCTCCTGCGCGGTGGCGCCCACGGCACCCGCCCGGGCCATGCCCAGGGCCAGCACGATGCTGGCGGGGGAGACCACCGTGTTGCCGTCCGCGGAGGCCACCCGGGAGAAGAGCTCGAGGCCAAAGGCGTTGACCTTGCTGGCGGCCCGGGTCGCATCAGCGGCGCTCGCCGAAGCGCGCGGCACGCTGGCCTGCAGCAGGATGATGCCGTCGGCGCCCGGGGTCGGGGCCGGCGTGGGTTGCGGCGTCGCGCTGGGCGTCGCGCTCGGGCTGGCCGATGGTGGGGTGGCGGTGGGCGAGGGGCTGGCGGCCGGTCCCGCCGAGCACCCCGAGATAACAAGACCGCCCACGAGCAGTGTCGCCAGCATGCGCCGAGCCATGACAACCCCTCCCTGGGCCGCCATCTGACGGCCCCGCTTCAACGACACTCTCATGACGCACGACCCCGGGTGCAAGTGCCATCTCGCCCGCCGTTGCCGGTGGCATCCGGGCGTCTTGCCCATTTGCCGATGGGGCAACCAGACGGCGCTCATCGGGCCCCGCCGGTACCGGGCCAGGACTTCCGTCGCATCGACCCTGACCCCGACGGCTCCTACGCTCGCCGCAGACCCATGGGAGCAACCGATTTCGACCGGGAGGCGATGAGCGCCCTCGTCGCCATCCTGCGCACGCGCGAAGCATCGCTCTGGCATGCCTGCCAGCTCGACGAGCTGGCCGGATACCTGCGCCTGGGCGGCATCAGCACCCCGTCCGAGCTTGCCCGGTCGGGCCTGGTGGACAGACCCATGACGCCCGATCCCGCCGATCCGGCACGCCGCGATGGCCCGCGGCTGGTCGTGGACCTCGACGACATCGGCCAGGGATTCGCCCATGCGTGGCGCCTGCTGCCGAGCGTCGGCGGCCCCATCACCGTGCAGCTCCATCCGCGGATCCTGTGGTCGGTGGCCACCCTGTCCGCCACCCGGCACAGCGCCGGGACGGTCGAGGAGCTGGTGGAGCCCGGCGAGGTTGCGCGCAGCTTCCTGCGCACGGCCGCGGACGGCCACCCGTGGGGCGAGCGCCTCGTGCCAGGGACCCGCGTTGAGCTGGCGCTCGCATCGGCGCGTCCGGTCGGCTTCGAGCATGTCGTGGCGGTGTGGGTGGATCCGGTGGGGGTGGGGGAGACCCAGCTCCTGGACGTGGTCGAGGGACTGACCGATGCGGCTGGCGTGCCGTTGCGCGTCCGGCGCCGAACCTTCACGGAGCCCGAACGCATGGCCGTCTGGCGGGACCTCGCCACGCTGCTCCTCCCCGGGGAGCAGCCGCTTCTCGCCATGTGGCAGCGCGCAGATGCGTCACCCGAGTTCCGGGCATGGGCCGCGGAGCTGCGCGGCGCGGGGCTCGACGCCGCGTTTGCGCGCCTGGGCGGCGTCCTTCATCGAGGCACCCTGGCGCCGCTGGAGGCCTCGACCCGGCTCGCGCCGGCGGCTCGCATCGCCGCTCCGGTGGCCACCGGCGCCCGACCCACGTTCCCGCCGCGCCCGCGGCCGGCATCGGTCTATGCCTGCGGGCATCCGGGTCAGCCCTGGGACGGCGGTACCTGCTATGCCTGCATCGCAGACTATCGGTCCGCCTGGCGATACCGGGCCTAGACGCGCTCGGCCCGCCGGGGGCGTGCCCGGCTAGGCGTGGCGGGCCGCGTTGGCCAGGATCGCGTCGTGCGCATACTGCGCCAGGCCCGGCGCGATCTTCTCGTAGGTGGCCGTGAACCGCGGGTCGCTGACGTACAGCTCCGCAAGCCCGCGATGCAGGTCGTACGAGCACGCGTAGAAGTCGCGGCTGATCTGCTGCCGATGTGCCTCCACCGCGTCCATCGCCTCGTCTGAGTCGGCCGGCAGCCCGGCGGCCTGCGCGGCCACGATGCGCTGCGTGATCGCACCCATCTCGTCACGGATCCGCGTCCAGTCCGCCTTCCCGTACGACGCGGCGCGCCGCCGCGACTCTCGGTACGCGTCCGTGTCGCCCCAGCGCTCCTCGACCTCGGCCGCGTGCTCCGCGGGGTCGAAATCGCCGAACACCTCCAGGCGTTCCTCCGGCGTGAGCGAGACTCCCATGGTTCGTGCCTCCAGTGCCTTCTCGACCGCCCGGGCCATCCGCTGCAGTCGCGCGATCCGGTCCAGCAGCAGGGCGTGCTGGCGCCGGAGGTGGTCGGACGGCGTGGCGTCGCCATCGGTCCCGTTGCGTTCGGCCATGACCGAGCCGATCTCGTCCAGCGCAAACCCGAGCTCGCGATAGAACAGGATCTGCTGCAGGCGCTCCAGGTCCTCGTCCGTGTAGCGCCGATATCTCGCATCCGAGCGCCCGGCCGGCCTGAGCAGGCCGATCTGGTCGTAGTGATGCAGTGTTCGCACCGTGATGCCCGCCAGGCGGGCCACCGCCCCCACGCGCATGCCTTCGAGGGCCGTCCCGTCAACCATGTCGCGGACTATGCACCCTCACGTTACGTGAGAGTCAAGAGGGCTACTGCCAGTCGACGGCGACGACGTCCATGGGCTCGGAGAGGCCCTTGAGCATCACGCTGCGCGCGGCCGAGGTCGGCACCGCGCTGTCCACCACGGTCGATGCGCTGGCCAGGATTTCACCGCCGCCCGCCAGGGCCGCGATGCGCGCCGCCTCGTGCACGCCCTTCCCGCTGAACGAGCCGCCGGCCTGGGTGGCATCCGAGGCGTGGATGCCAATCCGGACCTGGGGCGCGAAGCCGTTCTTGGCGCGATGCTCGGCGAGCCGACGCTGAACGGCGATGGCCGTGGCCAACGCCTGGTCCGGGGAGTCGAACCCCACGAAGAAGCCATCCCCGGTGGACGAGACCTCCTCGCCGGCGTGCGCGGAGAAGATCTCGCGCAGCGTGTTGTCGTGCCAGCGCAGGAGCGTCTCCCAGGCCTCGTCGCCCAGGACTTCCACCAGGTTCGTGGAGCCCACGATATCGGTGAACATGAACGTCTTGAGCACGCGGCGGGAGGGGCCGGCCTTGCCGCGCAGCTGCCACGGCAGCAGCTCCTCGACGTCCTCGATGACGATGGCTCCCGTGGGACAGGCATCCGCCGCGATGCGCAGCATCTCCTCCTCGACGCTGTTCGGCCCCACCACGTCGGCCTTGCCGAAGTCACCGGCCAGCCAGTCGAAGGCGGTGGGGGCGATGGTGATGCAGTTGCCGGCGCCGATGCACTTGTGCCGGTCGACGCGCGCTCTCAGCATGGAGGCACCGCCCTCACGACTGCGCCACGCTGCGGAAGGCGAGGGAGGTTGCCTGCGCACGGGTGGACGCGCCGATGGCGGCCAGCAGCCGGGCGAGCCGCTGCGCCACCTCGCCCTCGTCGAGCGACAGCTCCGCGGCGATCTCGCGGTTCGTGCTGCCCTGCGTCAGCAGCCGCAGCAGCCGTTGGTCGGCGGGATCAAGCGCCTCCTTCTTGTCGTCGGCGCCCGGCTGGACGGGAGCTGCCTGGTCCATGGGGCCGGCAAGCTCCGCCAGCTCGCTGCCCACCGGGCCACGCAGCCAGCGGACGCGCACCTGGTCATCCACGACGCCCTGGGCGATGCGCGACAGGGTCATCTGCAGGAACCAGCGGGTCTGCTGCTGGGCCTCCGGCGGCCCGCCCGCAAGGATCGCCCGCGCGGCCGGGAGCACGATGTCCAGGTTTGCGTCCTCCTGCATAGCCGCCTGCATGGCCTGCAGTGCGGCGGCGGCCGAGCCGACAGCGCGTTCCGTCTCACCCCGGGCCAGGGCCACGGTGGCCAGTGCGGCATTCGCCCGCGGCCCCCACGCAGGGTGTCCGGGGAGCAGGCCAACCAGCTCGAGCGCCTCCTGCGCGGAACGCTCCGCCAGGGCCAGCAGGGCTTCGTCCTGTGCCGTGGCCCCCGTCCGCGCCGCCGTCAGGGCGAGCTGGGCCAGCGCCTGGCAGCGTGCCGCAGGCCTTCCGGTGTCCGTGGCCAGCTTCAGGGCCTGTTCCAGGTGCTCGCGCATCCCGGCCACGTTCCCGGCGGCGGCGCTGCACAGGCCTCGCCACGTCGCGAGCTGGCGGGCCCGAAGCGGGGTGGGGGAGGCGGCCGCGGCCGTCGCCGCGCGCCCGACCCACTCCTCGGCCTCCGGCTGCTCACCCAGATCAAGGTGGCTCAGGGCCACGCCACCCGCGGCCAGGAACTCGGTGGTCCGGTCACCCAGGGTCCGCGCCAGCCGATGCGCCTCCATCCCGCGCGCGATCATGAGGTCCGGGACCACCTTGGCGCGCGCGAAGACGTGGACCCCGTACAGCATCTGGAGCTCCTGGCGCGCGCGCTCGGACTCGGTGACCAGGGCCGAGAGGCGCGAGGTCACGCGTCGGATCTCCTCCAGGTGGCGCGCCGATGAGCTGATGTGGATGGTGGGCGCGTAGCTGACGTAGGCCATGGCGATCACCGTCGACATGACGCCGCTCCGGTCACCAAGCTCCTCGTAGAGCGATAGCGCGCGCTCGAGGCAGGCCCTGGTCTCCACGACCTGGGGGGCCACCACCGTGGTTGCCAGCACCGCGTCGACGGCCTCGCCGGCCAGGACTCGCTGGCTCAGGGCAAAGACCTCGCCGGATTGAACCTGGGTCACGAACCAGGCACGGATGCGGGACAGCAGGATCATGCCCAGCTCGCGCAGGGCGGCGGCGAGGCTTCGCTGGTCCCCGAGCCGCTCGGCCAGCGCAATGGCCGCCCGGAACGACGCCTCCGCCGCATCCAGGTCGACCTCCACCGCCGACGCCCCGAACGATTCGCCAAGGGAAGAGTGCACCAGCGCCTGGCCCAGCTCCAGGTCCGCTCGCAGCTCGGCCCGTGCGTCGTCGTGCTGGGCCGCGCGGATCTGGACGCGACGCGCGAGATCGGCAGCGGCCTCGTCATCGTGTGCCAGTCGGAGCGCCGCCGCGCGCCGCAGCTGGACGTCGAGCTCGAGGCTCGGGTCGCCCATGGCCTCGGCCAGCGCCGCCAGCTCCGCCAGGCCCTGCAGCCGATCCTCCGGGTTCCGGAGGCTCGCGTACGCGTCGTCGCGAGCGACGAGCAGCTGTCGCCGGTCCTGGGACGTCGTCACGTTGGGCAGCGCCTGCTCCACCAGGCGCAGGGCCTCCTCGGGTGCATTGGCCTGCAGGGCGGCGTGGGCCGCATCGATCGAGAGCCGCGCCGCGCGCTCCGTGTCGCCCCCGGCCAGCGCGTGGTGCGCGATGAGCGGGAGGGCGGCGGGCGTGGGTTCGCCGGATTCGAGCAGCAGGTCCACGATGGCGCGGTGCACGGCGCGGCGGCGGGACTGCGCGAGCTCACCGGTGGCGAACTCGCGGACCTGCTCGTGGGTGAACGTGTAGTCGGCGGGTGCACCCTCGGGATGGCGCAGGAGAAGCCCGGCATTGGTCGCCGGCTCAAGGGCATCGGCCAGCGAGCCGGGGGCCGGCGCCTCGCCGTCCAGCCGTGACCGGATCTCGCGCAGGTCCCGCAGGCTGAAGCTGCGGCCCAGGACCGCGGCGTCGGACATGATCGAGCGCGTCTCCTGCGGCAGATGCGCCGCCCGCCGGCTGATCAGCGTTCGGACCGCGGAGGGCACGAGCTTTGCCGCGTTGCGGCCCAGCGTCCAGGCTCCGTCGAGTTGCTGGATCATGCCCGCCTCGCGGTAGGTCCGCACCAGCTCCTCGATGATGAACGGCACACCCTCGGACTGGCCGTGAATGGCCGCCACCGAGGCGGGATCGATGGTTCCGCCCAGCACCTGGCGGGCGAGCTCACCGGTCTCCAGCTGGCCGAAGCGGCCCGGTCGCAGGCGCTGAACCAGCCCCATGCGTTCCATGTCCGCCACGAAGTTCACGGCCTCCGTGACGGTCGCGAACTCGTTCGGGCGGATCGTGAGCAGCAGGAAGATGGGACGGTCGGCATCGGCGCGCACGACGTAGCGCAGCAGGCGCAGGGTGTCGTCATCGGCCCATTGCGCATCGTCGATGAGCAGAGCCAGCGGTTGCTGCCCGGCGGCCATGCCCAGCGCCATGCCGGCAAGGTCGAATGCGCGCAGGACCTTGGCATCTCCACCGAGCGTCTCCAGCCCCGGTTCGCTACGCCCCGAGATGGCTTCGATCACCCGCTGCACGGCCTCCTCGGCCGGGGTGCCGCCAATGGCCTCGTGCAGGGAGGGAGCCGCGAAGATGCTCTGCGCCAAGAGGAACGGCCCACGGATCTCCTCGTCGGCGGTGACGGCGATGACCGTGAATCCGGCGGTGGTCGCCATGTCGGCGGCGGCGAGCAGGAGACGTGTCTTCCCGACGCCTGGCTCGCCTTCCAGGGTCAGCGCCGATAAGCGCTGTCCCGCTTCCTTGAGCTCCTTGGTGATGGCGCCAAGCTCGCTGGCCCGCCCCACGATGGAGCCGGTGACGCGCCGCATCTGGACCACGAGCGAGCATTGCGGCTGAACGCGCGGATCGAGTGCGCTGCCGCCAAGGGGCTGGACCCAGGGAGCCGCGGTGGGCGTACCGTTCTCCGGGTTGCTGGGCTCGGGAGTGGAGGAGGCCACGGATCGATTATGCCGCGTTGACCGCCGCTCGTGGGCGGGCATGCATCAGCGGAGTACCCGCGGGTGTCCGGCAAGCGGGCGAACGCCACCGCATCCGGCGGCGGGCAGCCCTTTTCGCCTGGTCGTCCGAACAGGAGGCCGGCCGCCGCGGCCGGATGCAGTGGCGAGCGGGTCAGGCGAAGAAGTCGTTGATGGCGGCCGTATCTTCCGAGAAGGCCCAGCGCGCGGTGATCTTGCCGTCGCGCACGTGATAGATCTCCGCGGTCCGGTACGACAGGTGCTTGCCGTTGCGGTCCGCCTCTGCCTGCACCAGGGCGACCACGTGCTCGTCATTGGCCACCACGTCGTGCACCGTCCCGACGATCGAGTAGTCCGCCGTTCCCTCGCTGTAGCGTTGAGCCAGAGCTTCGAGGCCGTGGATCGCCTCGTCCCGGCCGATCTCGTGCCATTCGACGTCCGGCGCGAGCGTCGCCGCGACGTCGTCGCCGTCGCCGGAGTTCATGGCAGCGATGGACCGCCGGACAAGCGCCGCGTTTGGATGCTCGGCCATGATGCGCATACCTCTGTGGGTGGGGCGCCATCATGGCACCTCTGCCAACCCCCGGCCCGATGGCGCCTACCGCCCGCCGTCGTTCGCGGCTTCCCGCTCCAACTCCGCGCGCAGGTCGCGCCGCAGGACCTTGCCGATCATGGTCTTGGGCAGCGATGGCCGCAGCTCGATCGTCCGGGGCACCTTGAAGCGGGCCAGGTTCGCCTCGCAATGCCGTACCAGCTCCTCCGGCGTGACCGATGCTCCGGCCTTGAGCACCACGAACGCATGCGGCACCTCGCCATGGCGCGCCTCCGGCACGCCGATCACCGCCGCGTCGGCCACGGCCGGGTGGGTGAGCAGCACCTCCTCCACCTCGCGGGGATAGACGTTCATGCCACCCACGATGACCAGGTCCTTCTTGCGGTCGACGATGGTGAAGTAGCCGTCGTCGGACATGCGTGCCATGTCCCCGGTGCACAGCCACCCGTCCCGCAGGACCGCCGCCGATTCAGCGGGCCGCTCCCAGTACCCGCTCATCACCTGCGGCCCGCGGACCTCGAGCTCGCCCACTTCGCCGGCGGGCCGCGGCGTGCCCGTCGCCGGGTCCACGACGCGCGCCTGCGTACCCGGGAAGGGCAGGCCAATGGTGCCGTTGCGGCGATCGCCCATCACCGGGTTGCAGTGGGTCACCGGTGCCGCCTCCGTGAGCCCATACCCCTCCACCACCCGACCCCCGGTGGCCGCCTCGAAGGCCTGCTGCACCTCGGGGGCCAGTGGCGCCGCGCCGCTGATGCAGGCACGAATGCTGCGCAGGTCGAACTTCGCCGCGTCCGGGTGGTTGGCCAGGGTCTGGTACATGATCGGCGCGCCGGGGAAGAGGCTGGGACGGTGCTTCGCGATAACTTCGAAGACCTGGTGCGGGTCGAAGCGGGGGAGCAGGAGCAGGGTGCCGGCCCGCAGCATGGCGTAGTCCAGGTCCACGGTCAGGCCATAGATGTGGAAGAACGGCAGCGCGGCCAGCACCACCGGGAACTCCTCCGCGCCCGGGAACCAGACCGAGACCTGCTGGGCGTTTGCGACCAGGTTGCGGTGGGTGAGCATGGCCGCCTTGGGCGTGCCCGTGGTGCCGCCGGTAGGCTGCAGGACGGCCACGTCGTCGGGCACGGCTGCGGAGGCGAACGGGGCCGATGGTGCCTCGCGCAGCATCCGGAACAGGTTCGGTGTGGCCCCCGTGTGCGGCTGGGGATGCCAGGTCCCGTCGCGGCGGGCCTTGACGGGGTACAGCCAGCGCAGGGGAACGGGCAGCGAGTCCTGGATCCCGGTGACCACCAGCCGCTGCGGAACGCCAGCACCGCCGCGCATGCCCTGCAACCGGGGAACCAGCGCGTCCAGCGAGACGGCCACGCTGGGCCGGGTCTGCTCGAACAGGACGCCCAGCTCGCGCTCCACATAGAGCGGCGACATCGGCACCGCCACGGCGCCGGCGCGCAGGGCGCCCATGAACGCGATGACGAACGCGGGACAGGTGGGCAGGTGCAGGCTGACGCGATCCCCGGGCGCGACACCCATCCCCTGCAGGACGTGGGCGAAGTGGTCCACCGCGACGTCCAGCTGGCGGTACGTCGTCCGCGCCCCGAAGAAGAGGAGGGCGTCACGTGCTCCGTGCTCGCGGGCCGCCCGCCGCACCAACCCGTCCACGGTGAGCTCCGGGATTTCGATCTCAGCGGGAACGCCGGCTTCGTAGTGCGCCAGCCACGGCCGATCCCCGGTGGGTGGCTGGGTGAGGGACGGAGGAGTGACAGTCATTGGTGCTTCTCGCCGCTAGACCGGGTAGCCTCCGCGCTCGACGACGGCTGCCGCGACCCGGCGTCCAATGGCGATCCCGTCCACCGGATCGGCGCGCAGCAGACGTCGGATGCCCGCCACCAGGGTTCGCGCCTCGTCGCCGACGGCGACCGCCGCCGCCAGGACCTTGGCACGACGCTCGACGGCCCCCAGCCGCTCCACGACGATCAGTCGCGCGAGGTCCGCATGGACCGATGCCGACGCCACGCCGTCCCGTGCCGCCTGGCGCGCCCGCTCCACCGCGCTCTCCATGGCGAACAGGTCGATGGCGAGGTCGGCAAGACCGGCCAGCAGCTCCTGCTCCTCGTCGAGGGCGGTGGCATAGCGCTGGACGGCTGCGCCGGCCAGCAACAGCGTCACGGCCCGGGTCGCGAACACGGCGCGATCGTCAGCGGCGAATGGTCCATCGAAGGACGGCAGCTCGCCGCCCATCAGCAGGTCGCTCGCGCCGCGCGCCGGCCCCAGCAGGTCCAGGCGCCCGGTCATCGCCCGCTTGAGGAGCGTTCCCGGGATGAGGAGCCGGTTGATCTCGCTGGTGCCTTCCCAGATGCGATGGATGCGTGCGTCACGGTAGAAGCCGGCGGCGGGGTACTCCTCGATGTAGCCGTAGCCGCCATGGACCTGGACCACCTCGTCCACCACGCGGCCCAGCTCCTCGCTGGCAAGGACCTTGGCGAGGCTGCACTCGACCGCGTACTCCTCCAGGGCCGTGCGCACGGCGTCGGGCGAGCTGGCATCCTCCGCAGCGGCCAGGCTCCCTTCAAGGAGGCCGGCGATGCGGTACACGGCGGATTCGACTGCGTACGTCCGCGCCGCCATGCCCGCCAGCTTGGCGCCCATGAGCGGGAAGGCCGCGAGCTTGCGGCCGAAGGCCGTCCGCTCCCTGGCGTACTGCGTGGCGATCCCCAGCGCAGGGCGCATGCCGCCCAGGCAGGCGGCGCCAAGCTTGAAGCGGCCGACGTTGAGGACGTTGAAGGCGACCCGGTGGCCCTTGCCCGGCTCGCCCAGCAGGTTCGTGGCGGGAACCACCACCCCGTCCAGGGTGAGCGGGCAGGTCGACGCCCCGTGGAGGCCCATCTTCTCCTCCTCGGCCCCGATGGACAGGCCGGGGGTGTCGCGCTCGACCAGGAAGGCGGTGAAGGCCTCGCCGTCGATCTTGGCGTAGACGGTGAACAGGTCCGCGAACGCGGCGTTGGTGATGAACTGTTTTGCGCCGTCCAGGCGCCACGAGCCGTCCGGCTGGCGGGTGGCGCGGGTGCGGATACCCATGGCGTCGGACCCGGCGCCGGGCTCGGTGAGCGCATAGGCGCCCACGATGGTGCCATCGGCGAGCCCGGGCAGGTAGCGGCGCTTCTGGTCATCGGTACCGAAGAAGACGGTGGGCAGGGTCCCGATCCCGGTGTGGGCGGCGTAGGTCACCGCGAAGGAGCCCGCGGCGGCCATGGCCTCGTTGACCACCAGGGAGCTGACCCGATCCAGGCCTGCACCACCGTGCGCCTCGGGGACGTCGATCCCCAGGAACCCGTCACGACCCAGGCGCTCGAGAAGCGCCCGGTGCACGGCGTAGTCCTTGCCGCCGACGCCCTCCACGGCATCCCGGCGGGGGAGCACCTCCTTCTCCACGAAGGCACCCACCGCCTCGCGGATGGCGCGGTGCTCCTCGCTGAGACGCTCCGGGCTGAAGACGCCGTCGGCCGGCGCGGCGCCGGTCATGAAGCTGCCGCCCTTTGCCGCCGGCGCGGCGCGGGTCTCCGTGGTCATCCTGCCGCCTCCATGTCCGCTGCCGTTGCGCGGGCCGGCTGCCGCCCGCCAAGCCACTCGATGATTCCCGCCGCTCCCTGGCCGCCGCCCACGCACATCGTCACCAGGCCGAACTTCGCATCGCGCCGCGCCAGCTCCGAGAGGATCTGGACCGTGAGCTTTGCTCCGGTCGCGCCCAGCGGGTGGCCCAGGGCGATGGCGCCGCCGTTGACGTTCGTGGTCTCGGGGTCCAGGCCCAGGGCGCGGACAACCGCCACCACCTGCGCGGCGAAGGCCTCGTTGAGCTCGGTGACGGCGATGTCATCGAGCGTCAGCCCGGCCCTGGCCAGGGCCTTGGGGACCGCGTCGACCGGACCGATGCCCATGATCGCGGGGTCCACGCCGGCGGTGGCGAAGCTCACCAGCCGGCCCAACGGCTCCAATCCCAGCGCCGCGGCCCGCTCGCCGGTCATGACCAGCATGGCCGCCGCGCCGTCGCTCATCTGGCTGGAGTTGCCCGCGGTGACCGTCCCGCCCGTGGCGAAGACCGGCCGAAGGGCCGCCATCTGGGCGCCATCGGCCTCGTGGCGGATGCCCTCGTCGGCGTCGAACACGACGTCACGGGTCACGGGCCGGCCCTCCGCGCTGGTCTCGGTGACGTGCGCCTGCACCGGCGCGACCTCGTCGGTGAAGCGTCCCGCGCGCTGTGCGGCGGACGCGCGCTGGTGCGAGCGCAGCCCCCACGCATCCTGGTCCTCGCGGCTGACCCCGAACCGTTCCGAGACGTTCTCCGCGGTCAGGCCCATGGACAGGTAGACCTGCGGGCGGGTGTCCGCCAGGCCGGGATCCGGGCTGAAGCGGTGCCCGATCATGGGCACGAAGCTCATGGACTCCATCCCGCCGGCCACGACCACGTCATGGACCCCGGTCTGGATCGACTGGCTGGCCAGGGCCAGCGCCTGCAGGCCGGAGGCGCAGAAGCGGTTGATGGTCATGGCGCTGGCGCTCTCCGGCAACCCCGCGCCCAGCGCGACCTGCCGCGCGATGTTCAGGCCCTGCACCCCCTCCGGCATGGCGCAGCCCAGGACCAGGTCCTCGACCTCGGCCTGGTCGAACCCCGCGGCTCGTTCCAGCGCGGCGCGAATGGCGGTCATGGCCAGCTCTTCGGGCGGCGTCTCGCGCAGCGTGCCGCGCGGCGCCTTCCCGACGGCGGTGCGGGCGGCGGAGACGATGACGGCGTCACGCATGGTGCATTCCTCAGTTCCGCAGCGGCTTGCCGGTCTTGAGCGTGTGGCGGATCCGGTCGCGCGTGAGCCGCTCGCCCAGCAGGCGCAGGAACGCCTCGCGCTCCAGGTCCAGCAGGTACGCCTCGCTGACCGGTGTCCCCTCGGCCACGTCCCCGCCGCTCATCACGCGGGCCAGCTCCAGGACCACCGTCCGGTCGTGCTCGCTCATCTGGCGCGCCACGAGCTGGTTGTAGGTCAGCGACTCCGCCGCCGCGATGCCACGCCGACCCAGCACCGGAATGCGAGTCTCGCCCGGGGCCCGATAGCCCGCGGCTGCCAGGGTTGCGGCGGTCCGGGCCGCATCGGCCCACTGGCGGTCGGGATCGGCGGTCAGCGGGTCGCAGTCGCGGAGCAGGAGGTAGTCACGCGCGTCCGGCGCGCCCATCGCCACCCGGGCGGTGGCGATGCCGGTGAACACGTGCTGGAAGATGGGGAAGAGGTCCGCGTGTCGCACCGGCCGGCAGCTGCTCGGCCGCCCGCCGGACCATGGCCGTGGAGCCGCCCCCGGCCGGGATCAGGCCGACCCCCACCTCCACCAGCCCGATGTAGGTCTCCATCAGCGGCTGCGCCCGATCCGCGGCCAGCACCATCTCCGCGCCGCCGCCCAGGGTCCGCCCTCGCGGCGCGACGACCACCGGGATGGGGGAGTGGCGGATGGCGGTGGACGCCGCCTGGAAGGCACGGACGGCCCGGTCCAGCTCGTCCCATTCGCCCTCCTCGGCCTCGATGAGCAGCAGGGCCAGGTTGGCGCCGGCGGAGAAGTCGGCGTGCCGCGGTCCCGATGACCAGGCCGTCGTAGCGGTCCGTGGCGAGGTCGACGGCGCGCCGGACCATCTCGATCGTCTCCGGGCCGATGATGTTGAGCTTCCCGTGCAGCTCCAGCCCAAGGATGTGATCCGGAAGCTCGAGCACCGAGGCCGATGTGCCCGACGGGAGCCCGGCGGCCGCGGCCGCGTCCGGGCGGCGGGAAGGTCAGGGCACCGCGCCCTCCCGACTCGTAGCGGTCGCAGGCTGCCGGCGTGCGAAGCTCCATCCGCTGCCGATCGACGTAGTACGCCCGCGGAGCCGAGACGGCGGCCTCGCCGAGCAGGGTCCCACGCGCGTCGGAACCCAGCGCGTCGAGGAGCTGGAACGGTCCCAGCTCCCAGCCGAACCCCCACCGCATGGCGTCGTCCACGCTGCGGGCGTCGTCCGCGATCGCCGGCCCCGTGGCGGCCGCATAGGCCAGCGCCGCGCTGAACGTCCGCCGCAGAAACTCGCCCGCCGTGTCGCGCGCCGCCAGCAAGGCCAGCATCCGGCGTGGCAGATCCTGCTCGTTGCGCGCCATCTCGACCACCGCCGACTGCACGCGGCGCCGCGGCCGATAGTCGCCGCTGTCGAAGTCCAGCGCCCAGATCTCTCCACGCTCCTTGCGGAAGAAGCCGGCGCCGGTCTTCTCGCCAAGGGCGCCCTTGGCGACGAGGGAGCGCAGGAGGGGGCCCACGGCAAAGTCCTCGCGGTGAGGGTCGTCCGGCAGGTCGGCGTGGCAGTGATCGGCCACCGCCACCGCAACATCGATTCCCACCAGGTCCAGCGTCCGGAAGGTCGCGCTCTTCGGCCGTCCGATGAGCGTACCGGTCAGCTCGTCCACCTCGTCCGGCCCCAGGCCGAGCTCCTGCGCCACGCGCAAGCTCACCATCAGGCCATGCACGCCCAGCCGGTTGGCGATGAACGCGGGCGTGTCGCGTGCGACCACGGTGCCCTTGCCCAGCAGGCGTGAGCCGATGTTGCCCAGCGCAGCGACCATCGCCCGGTCGGTGTCCTCCACCGGGATGAGCTCCAGGAGGCGCGTGTAGCGCGGCGGGTTGAAGAAGTGGGTGCCCAGGAAACGGCGCCGGAATGCGTCGCTGCGGCCGTCGAGCAGCGCGTTGATCGAGATGCCGCTGGTGTTGGTCGACACGATCGGGGGACGCTCGCCACCCGCCACGGCCTCGTCGACGCGGGCAAGCAGCGCGCGCTTGGGCTCGAGCTGCTCGACGATGGCCTCCACGACCCAGTCCGCGCCGGCAAGGGCCTCGTCAAGGTGGTCGAACCCGTCGGTGCGGATGTTGCGCCGGTCAGAGGGCAGGTAGAACGGTGACGGCCGGAGCTTCGCGGCCCGGTCCAGCCCGACTCGGGCGACATCGGCGTCGAGATCGAGGAGCGAAACCCGGACCCCGTTGCCGGCGAGCAGGGCGGCGATCTGGGAGCCCATGGTGCCGGCGCCCAGGACGACGGCGTGGCCCAGACGCGCGGTGGCCGTCACGACGCCTCCGCGCGCGGCTCGAGGCCGCGCAGGAACAGCGCGACGAACGCCTCGGCGATCTGGTCGACGGTCAGGTCGCCATCGGGCCGGTACCACTGGGTGAACCAGTTGCAGACCGAGAGGATGCCGATGCCGGCCAGCCGGACGTCCACCGGCCGCAGGGTGCCGTCGGCGACGGCCGCAGCGATGGTGCCGCGCCAGGGCGCCTCGTAGGCATCACGGCGCTCGATCAGGCGCGCGCGGCGCTCCGGCTCCAGCGATCGCAGCTCGATCTGCAGCAGGCTCAGCTCGTCGGCATGGTCGGCCGCCACCCGCAGGTGGGCGTGGATCGCGCTGCGCAGCCGCTCCAGCGGGGGAACGTCCGCGTGCAGGAGCCGGACGACCGTCTCGTCCAGGAGGTCGAAGGTGTGGTTCAGGATGGACCAGAGCAGGTCGTCCTTCGATGCGATGTAGTGGTAAAGCGAGCCGCGGTTCATGCCCAGCGCCTCAGCCAGGTCCTGCATCGAGGTGGCGTGGTAGCCGCGCTGCCGGAAGAGGCGGGTGGCGGCGGCCAGCAGCTCGGATTCGCGGGGACGAGTGATGGTGGTCATGTGGTCCTGTGGTCGAGGCCGAGGCCGGACTCCCGAACGAACGTTTGATTGGTCATGTTAGCCCGCGAGTCAATCGGAGCCACGCGTCCTTCCCGAGGAGACGCGAATTGGAGCAGGATCACGCCATCGGCCTCCGGCGCCCTGCCGGCACGCAGATCCTTCAGGACCTCCCGGGTGCGAAGAGGAAACGCCGCGTTGAGGGTTCAGCGAGGCCTCGCGGAGTGCCGTCTGGTTGTGGCACGTCCTGCGAGCACGATCACCAGTCGGTTCAGGCCCGCGGCCGTGCGCTTGAGCGTCAGCGCTCGGACCTGCGCCTGGACGTCGGTGAGACGGGTGATCACCTCCCACCATACGGCTCTTGACATACTCGGGCTACGCGGGAGACTGTTGGCATCTCGATCACGATTCATCGCGGGGGAGAACAACCATGGCAAGACAAGTCGAACCGTGCGTTGTGTGCGGAGAGGACACAGCGGCTGGCTCCCCGCTGTTCTCGGATCGTGGTGTGAGCACAAAGGGCGAGACGCGGCAGTATCTTTGCTCGCTGTGCGCCGCGGAAATGGATCCGAGCCGCGAGGTCCATTCGGATGAGGAGCGGGAGATGTGGCGGCGCAGGCTTGAAAGCGCCGCGTTCGCGTTCTTCCCGGCAACCCGTGTGTGACCCTGTCCTAACTGCCCCAAGGGCGACCTCGGACGAGGCTCTGACACTGGTGCGTTACTGAGGCCGAGTTCCCGACCCCCGACGCTGCCCCAATATCACGACGAACCGTTATCCGCCGATTAGGCGCGGGTCACGCCTCCGAGGGTGCGCCAAGAGGGAGCGCGCCCGTTCACGGTCACCACCTGCCACAGCTGTCGGCCCAGCCGACGAAACGACGCACCACGGGCCCCGGGGCGAGCGCTCCCGCGCCGGATGGTCGGTCCAGCCGACGGTCGGCCGGCGGTGACGGCGGCGGTGGTCAGGCAGGAGCGGCCAACAACTCCCGGATCACCTGCTCGGAGCCGGCGTAGTCGCCCTCGCCCCAGTGGGTATGGCGGATGGTGCCCTGCTTGTCGATGAAGTAGAACGCCGGCCAGTAGCTGTTGTGGTAGGCGTTCCAGGTGGCGTACCGGGGGTCGAAGGCGACCGGGAAGCGAACGCCGTCATCGGCGACGGCCTTGCGCACGTTGGCGATCTCGCGCTCGAAGCTGAGCTCGGGAGTGTGCACGCCAATGACCACGAAGCCGTCATCCGCATACCGGTCGTACCAGGCCTTCACGTAGGGCTGCACGTGGATGCAGTTGATGCAGGCGAAGGTCCAGAACTGCACAAGCACCACCTTGCCGCGGAGCGAGGCGAGCGTCAGCGGAGCCGAGTTGATCCAGTCGGTGATCCCGGCCAGCTCCGGCGCCGGACCAAGGTCCTGGAGCGCCACCGACCCGGGCAGGGAGGATGCCACCGGCGTCGGCAGGGGATTCCCGTTCGCATCGGTGACGGGGCCGGCGGTGACCCCGGCACCCGTGCCCAGCTCGCCAAGCTCGTCCTGCACCGCCGGCTGCTGCTCGACCGCGAGCAGCGCCGTTCCCCAGCCGTCGGGGAGGAGATCGCTCACCGATGTCTGCAGGGGAACGTCGAGACCGGTTGCCACCACCAGGGCCACGACGACCATGGCCGCGCCGAAGATCCGCTGCAGCCGTGCACGCCGTTCGGGACGGCCCAGGCCCTGGACGGCGGCACGTCCCGCGCCGGCAACCAGCGCCAGCGGGATCGCCGCACCTCCCACGTAGGCGAGGGCAATGGCCACCGTCTGCAGCGACGGACCGGAGGTGACCGCCACCGCGATGACGCCGGCCATGATGGGTCCCACGCAGGGAGCCCAGATCAGGCCGATGGCGCCGCCAACCACGACACCACCGGCAAAGCCGGAGCGTGGCGCGTCCCCGGTCGATGAGGCCCCCCTCGCCAAGCCGGCCAGCGACGTTCCAAGCCTGGTCAGCGGTGCTGCGCGTGCTTCCAGCCATCGGCCCAGGGCGGGGATGACCAGGACCGCGCCGAACGCGCCCAGCAGGAGGGCGCTCACCAGCCGCAGCCGGTCCGTGGTCAGGCCGGCCGCGGCCAGTGCCGAAGCGAGGACGACCGTCACCGCGACGAACATCGCGGCGAACCCGAGCAGCAGGCCGAGCACGCGCCGCCGGCCGCCGGCGCTGGCACCGCCCAGCAGCAGCGGAACGACCGGCAGCGTGCAGGGTGACAGGATGGTAAGCACCCCGGCGATGAACGCGAAGACGAGGACCAGGCCCATGTCGCGGTCGCTACTCCGTGCGTGTCATCGGTTCGTGCCCAGCCTCAGGATGGCGAGGCGGACGCCTCCATCATGGCCTCGGACGGCGAGGCGGAGTGGTCCATCATCGCGTCAGAGGGAGATGCCTCCATCATGGCGTCCGACGGCGAGGCGGAGTGGTCCATCATCGCCTCCGACGGCGAGGCGGAGTGGTCCATCATCGCCTCGGATGGCGAGGTCGTGGCGCCCGCGCCGGACGGCTGGCAGGCGGCCAGGGCGATGACGACAGGCAGGGACAGGGCGCCCAGCACCCGGAGGGCGCGTCGCGGATTGCGCTTCATGGCGGATCCTCGTGCTCGTTGGGAAGCGAGGATGCCGTGCGCATGTGACACGCCGATGACGCCCGCGCAACCGACGCGTGAATGGCGCGCGAGGCGGCGCCTAGGGCAGGCCGTCGCGCCCGTAGTTGTCGATGATGGCGTGCAGGCTCGTCTCCATGGCGCGGTCCGCGGCGTGGCGTCGTCGCAGCAGCGTGCCGTAGAGGTACGTGGCGATGGCCAATCCGGCAAGCAGCAGGCTCGTGGCCACCGGCTGGGTGGTGAATGCATCAGCAGGCACGGCAATCCTCCGGAGCGTGTCCTCCCACTCTGGGTCAGGCCGGCCGGGGGCACAAGAGACGAAATGGGACTGGTACCCGATGCGGCACGGCACCGGGTGTGCCCTGCGGCGCTCGACGCGGGTGCTACGCTGCGCGGCACCATGACGCGCTGGAACCCCCACTGGTCCACCATGGCGATGCCCGGGCGGCCCCGCTGCTCGGGTGAGGGTTCGTAGACCGGCCGACATCGGTCCACCTCCATCCCGCGGCGGCGCGCCGCCGACTTCCCTGCTTTCTGCGACAGACCGATGGAGGCACCACCATGGCCACTCGCGCCGCCCATCTCGTGGGCAGCACCCCGTTCACCGATGCCGACGAGGCCATCGACATCGCCCTCGACCGTCTCGGCGGCCACCTGCATTCGGTGCCGGACGGCGAAACCGGTGATCGCCGGAACTGGATCGTCCACATCGTCGAGGCACTGCGCGCCCACCCCGATCTGGAGGTGGCGCGCGAGGGCGACTGGTCCGATTACGATCGGACTCCGGTCTTCCGCGTGCGGAAGGGACACCACCTGGACGCGGCGTCGCTCGACCTCCAGCACGTCGCCCCGTTCGAGGCGGCGTATCCCGCGTTCCTCAAGCGTCGCGAAGCGGCCGTTGCGGCCGGGGTTCCGGGCGCGGGCGACCTGGCCTTCCAGGTTGGGATCCCCGGGGACTTCGACATGGCCCTCTTCGTCTTCGGCCCCACCGGGCCGTTCCGTCATCGCCGACCCTTTGCCGATGCGACGCTGACGGAGATCACCCGGATCGGCGGGGCGGCGGGGCGGGATGCCTCGGGACGTCCGGACGTGGTCTTCCAGCTCGAGATCCCGGCGGAGCTCGTCTTCGTTGCTCGCGTTCCCGCGGCGCTCCAGCCGCTCGTGGCGCACTGGCTGGGCGGCGGCGTTGCACGGCTGGCGGCGCGCTCGCCGGAGGGCACCCGGTTCGGGATCCACCTGTGCGTGGGCGACATGAACCACCGCGCGCTGGCGAACCTCCGCGACGTCACGCCCCTCGTCCGGCTGGCCAACGCCATCGCTCGAGCCTGGCCGGCTGGGCGCAGCCTCGAGTTCGTCCATGCGCCGTTCGCCGCCGCAGTGCTGCCGCCACCGTCTCCCGCGACGGCGGATGGGGCGGCGTTCTACCGCCCTCTGCGCGGGCTGCGGCTCCCTCCGCAGAGCCGCTTCATCGCCGGCTTCGTCCACGAGTCGCGACCGCTGGCGGAGCAGCAGGAGACGCTGGCGCTCATCGAGTCGCTGGTGGGGCGGCGGGTCGACGTGGCCACCTCCTGCGGGCTTGGGCGCCGGGACCGCGACGCGGCGCTGGCGACCATCGATCGGGCGCGGGAGCTCGTGGCGGATGCGCCATCGGCGACAATCGGTCCATGAGCGAGAAGGCCCCAATGCGGATCGACGGCATGGCGGTCGCCGAGTTCGCCTTTCCCGGACCGCTCCGCGATGAGCTGGTCGCGGCCATCCTGCGCGGCGAGAAGACCTCCACCTCCGGACTGCTCACCGACTACGAGCGCGAAGGCGATGCCATTGCCCAGCCCGGGGAGCGGCAGGTCGTGATCGACTCCGCGCTGCGACCCGTGGCGATCATCGAGATCCTGGAGGCGCGCGTCATCCGGGCGGGCGACGTCGACGAGTCGTTCGCCCACGACGAGGGTGAGGGATTCGCCTCCGTGGCGGATTGGCGTGCGGCGCACGAGCGCTTCTGGCACGGGTACGCCGACGAGACGCGCGCCTGGCTGGGAGATCCGGACTGGCGCGTCACCGACGACACGCTGATCGTTGCCGAGCGGTTCCGCCTGGTCCGCCGGCTGGAGGACTGACCTCCGCCTGGCTCAGGCCGGCGGCGCCGGCAGATGACGAATCGCGCCGCGGTCGCCGATCCACAGCGCCGGTGGCGTGACCCAGAAGAGCGCCATCTCGTTCAGGCGGGCCGCATACCCCGACCGCAGGGTCACGAACCGGTCCCAGGCCACGTCCGCGTCGCGAAGCGCCCAGCCGGCATCCGCGAGTCTCACCCGGGCCTCGTCGAACTCCGTGCGCTCCACGAGGGCCACGGGAACCTGCCTCCAGCCGAAGAAGTTCGAGAGGTCCTCGACCACGTGCCCGCCGATGCGCTGGACCATGGTCGCCTCCCCGGTGGGACCGTCCTCCACGCAGGTCAGGACCAACGCGGCGGCGTCAAGCACCGCGCCCAGCGCAGAGACCCACGACGCGTTGTCGTGCGAGGAGCGGAAGTACGGCAGGATGGGGTAGGCCACGTGGGTGTCGAGCACCTCAGCCGCCCAGACCTCCCACTCCAGGAAGAACGCCGGCAGCGCGGCGCGCATGTCCCGCGCGCCATAGGTTTCGAGGAGCGCCACCCCCGACGGCGGCGCGCCGGCCCGTGGCTCGAGGCGAACGACCAGTGTCTCGCGGCGCTGGAACGACCCGTACAGGCTGAACAGGTAGGTGATGCCAAGCGCCACGACCCCCAGGCCCAGCCCGCCCGCCACGATGGCCGCCACGCGCGAAAGGCCCCCGGTGGCGCTCAAATCACCGAAGCCGATGGTCAGGACCGATTCCCCGGCGAAGTACAGCGCGCTGCCGAAATCTGGGACCGGGCTGAGCTCGTCGCGGAGCGCATACACAACGAGCCCGAAGCCCACGATCATCAGCGCCATCCACGCCATCAGCAGGATCAGGACCAGGGCGGGCGCGTAGGAGCCCAGGATCTTCTCCTGGTCGATGTTCGTCACCTTGCGAACGGCGCGGCCACGCCACAGGGGCCAGCTCACGCGCACCAGGGTGCGCGCCAGGCGGATCCGGGTGTGCGCCGGGCGGGGGAGGACCACCGTCTGGAAGATGTCCCACAGCACCAGCGCGATGAGCAACAGCCCTGCACTGGCAACGACGATGCTTACAGCCCAACGATCCACGGCGGGGATCATGTCAGATGGGGCGCTGCCGTCGCTACCGTGGTGCGTGAATGCACCACAGATCGCGCCAGAGGTACTGACCTCGGCAGGTGGCCACCCTTACCTTGGTCCTGGTGCTCGGCTACACTCACGCATGCTCCAGCGGATGCCTCGCTGCGCGGCTCAATCTGCGGGAGTTCGAGCACGTCGCTGAAAGGGAGATTGCCTCAGGATTCTCAACTGGTCCCCCTGAGCCCATGGCCTCCCCATGGGGCCACAGAGACCCCGCACCGAACGCCGGAACGCCTCGTGGCCCCGATTCCCGCCCCGCTAACTGAGGTTGCCGAGCATGCACATCCATCGCATCCGCCGCGCGCTCGTTGTCAGTGGCGTCGCTGGCGCTCTGCTCGCGGGAACGCTCGCCGGGACGACGTCCGCGTACACGCATCCATCCGGCATGACCGTCACGCCGCTCCCATCCATCGTCCTCAACGGATCAGATGCCGCCTACCGTGTCGTGGTAACCAACAACTCAGGCATTGCCTTCAATCACGTCGTTCTCGCTGCGAAGGCCCCGCGCGGCGCGTCGTTCACACAGGCCGTGCCAGACCAGGGGACCTGCGCCGCTCGCGCGTTCCTGTGCGACATCGGCCCGGTCGCACCGGGAGGTCAGGCTGGCGTCACGGTCGCCTACAAGACGCCAGCGAGCGGTACGAGCATGACCATTCGGGTCGGTGAGGCAGTCACCGGGCGGTGGATCGCCGACGCGCAGACCATGTCGGCGACCACGACGCTGACCACCGATGCCAGCCTTGCCGGCGCCTTCGCGTTCCTCTCAGGTGGCCAGCAGCTGAGCACTGGGGGCACGCAGCAATCGACGGACGTCACCGCCCCGTCCGGTTCGAACATCGTCGTTGCTCTGCAGCAGACCAATACCATCGCCGGCACTGACTGGTGCGCGCAGCTGCAGCTGAGCTGCATCGGGCAGTGGTCCAACGTGAACGTGGGCAACGGTCAGACCTTCGGGGCCCCGTTCCCGATCACGCTCACCATCGACCACTCGCTGATCACGCCCGACAACGAGGACGACGGTCCCCCTGCCTATGACGAGGTCAACGTCATCCACGTCCTTGACGGCGGCGGCTACGAGCAGCTGAACGGCGAGGAGGCCAACGAGGGGGGCGACATCTGCAACTCGTCGACCAACCCCACCAACGCCCCGTGCCTGATCGAGCATGACAACGGCACGACGACAACCATCACCATCTGGACCTACACGAACGGCAACTACCGGGGCTACTGATCCGCGGTGGCGCAGTCATTCATCCGAACGCCGGGGCACGCAGCCCCGGCGTTCGGTACCCCGGGCTCAGCCGCCTGAGGCGGCCGTGATCGCCGCGCGTCGCGCGCGGAGCCGCCCGGACGTCACGAGGTCGCCCTTCGCCTCGACCAGGGCGAGCGCACGGTCCAGCGCGACGGTGCATGCCGCCGGATCGGCGGAGGCGAGCTGAACCTCCGCCAGATCGATGAGTGCCTCCGCCTGGAGGATGAGGGAGTCGGTCGTATTGCGCAGGGCAACTGCCTGGTTCGCCAGGTCCATCGCCTCGGGCACCTGTCCACGGCGTGCCAGGATCCGTGCCCGCACGCCACGCCAGATGGCCTGGGCATCCACGTCGTCCTCGGCCGCGATGGCCTCCGCCGCGTGGGTCACCTCCTCGGCCTCGTCGAGCTTGCCCTGGGCCTCGAGAACTCTCGCAAGGAGGCCATCAATGGTGGACAGCAGGAAGCGCTCGCCAATGGTGCTCAGCGCTTCGTGATCTCGACGCAGCTCGCGCTCCGCGGCGGCGTAATCTCCGGCCAGGATCTCGACCCGCGAGGAATCGATCGACGTCGAGTCGGCGAGGACACGGACGCCAAGGTCGTCCAGGGTCGCCTTTGTTTCGCGGTAGAGGCGGCGCGCCGTGTCGAACTCGCCCAGCATTGCGTGCAGCTGCGCCAGCTGGGCGTCGATGAGCGCCACCGTCCGCCGGTCAGAGCTTGCGCGCTGGACGAGCTCGTCGCAGCGGCGAATGGCCTCGGGCACCGGCGTCGGCCCGTAGAGAAGGGAGATCGACAGTCCGGCAGCGGCCCGAGTCTCGGCTCGGCGGTTCCCTGTGCGCGCAACGTGGCGGATCACCTCCTCCTGAGCCCGCGCAGCCTCCGCGTAGCGCCCGGCCGTGCCGTTGAGTCCGGCACGCAAGCGCCAGGCTTGCGTCATTCCGGCCGCATCATCCGCGCGCTCGAAGATCGGGAGCGCGCGCTCCACCTCTTCGGCAACACGTCCGCTCCAGTCGTCACTCTCCCCCGAATAGGACTGGACCAGCAGCCGCACCAGGTTCGCCTGGGCGCTGAGGCTTTCGTTCATGGTCTCGATGCCGGCAGCCGCTGCCTCGCGAAGGATGTTGTCCGCATCGTCGAACTCACCGGCTTCCATGAGCGCCTCTCCCAGGTCCGGGAGGAGCGACAGGCGACCAGGGTCGAGGCGTGACCGCGTGGCGGCTGCACGACGGAGCAGGCTGACCGCGGCCGGAACATCGCCGCGCGCCTGGGCCCGGCGCCCCGCGCTGGCCAGCTTCTCTGATGCTCGCATTCCGACCCGTTTCGCGTGCTCGTCGATGGTGCCCAGCTCGCTCAGGTAGCGGTACGCCTGCTCGAGGTGATAGCCGTGGATCTCCTCGAACTCGTGGCCGGCCCGGCCCTGGCGGCGGTTGAGCTCCTCTGCCCAGTCCACGAACCGCTCGTGGAAATCGGCTCGCGCGCGCTTGAGGAGCCCGTTGTAGGCGGCATCCCGCACCAGGATGTGCGCAAAGCGGTAGGCGGCCTCCTCGTCGCTGGTCACGGGGTTTGCGGCGATGAGCTCACGGCGCGCGATCGCCACCAGGTGCTCTGGCACGTCAGCCGACCGGTCCGACCCGACCAGCTCGGTCACGGCTGCCTGCGCGAAGGTCTGGCCGATGACCGATGCCGGCTCGATGACACCCCGCTCCGGCGCCTCGAGCAGATCGAGGCGGGCTGCCAGCAGCGCCTGGATGGTGGGGGGCACGTCCAGCGCGGCCAGGTCGCGAACCTGCTCCCAGTGCCCGTCGGCCTGCCGCAGCGACCCGTTGTCGATCAGCATGGACAGGAGCTGCTCCACGAACAGCGGGTTGCCGGCCGCGGCATCCACGATCCGTTGCTGCACCGCGCCCGGCAGGCCGGTGCCACCCAGGAGCCCGGCCACCACCTGTCCAGCATCCGCGTCGCTCAACGGCCGCAGGACGAGCCGGACGGCGCCATCGGCCAGGCCCCAGTCTGGATCGCGGTCGAGCAGCTCGTGGCGGCTGGTGCACAGGAGCAGGACCGGGGCATGCTCGACGCTCGTCACCAGGTTCTGCAGGAGCTCGAGGAACGTCGTCTCGGCCCAGTGGATGTCCTCGACGATCATCACCACCGGCCGGCTGCCGGCCAGGTGCTCCAGGAACTTGCGGGCACCCCACTGGATCTCCGGGACCGGGTACGGCGTCGACGAGAGGCCCATCACCGACGCGAGGCGGTCCACGACCTCATCAATCTCGATCGTCGCCCGCAGCTTCTCGAGCGCCGACGCGGCGCCCTCGTCGACACCGATGCCGGCGGCGTCGCGCGCCGCTTCCCGAAGTGGCCAGAACGTGATGCCGTCGCCGTATGGCAGGCATTTGCCACGGATCACCCGGGCATCGGCGGCGGCGCCCGCGGTGAACTCCGCGATGAGGCGCGACTTGCCGACGCCCGCGTCGCCCACGACGGTGGCCAGCTCGCACGAGCCGGCCTCCACGGCGCGGGCATAGAGATCGGTCAGGGCCGCCATCTCCTTCTCGCGGCCGATCATCGGCGCGTCGTTGCGACGCCGGACCGCCTGGTCCACGGTGGCCACCGAGCGCAGCCGGTAGGCGGGCACCGGCTCGGCCTTGCCCTTCAGGGTGAGCGGCTCCACTTCCTCGACGTCGATCTGGTCGCGCGCCAGGCGATAGGTGAGGTCGCCCAGCAGCACCTCCCGTGACCCCGCGGCCTGCTCGAGGCGAGCGGCGGTGTTCACCGCGTCGCCGGTCACCAGGCGCTGTCCCAGGCTGGCGTCGCCGGCGATGACCTCTCCGGTGTTGACGCCGATGTGGCTCTCGAACGTGACGCCCCACTCGGCTGCAAGCGCGGTGTTCAGCGCCGGCAGCGCCTCCTGCATCTCCAGGGCGGCGCGGACGCCCCGCAGCGCATCGTCCTCGTGGAGCGTCGGCAGGCCGTACACGGCCATGACCGCGTCGCCAATGAACTTCTCGACCGTGCCCCCGTGATGCTCCAGGATCGGACGCATCGTGTCGAAGTAGCGCGACATCACCGCCCGCAGTGCCTCGGGGCTGGGCCGATCGCCCCCGGCGGTCACCGGCCGCGGATCGGCGAAGACCAGGGTGACGGTCTTGCGGCGCTCGGCGGCAGCGCTCGCGCGGTCGAGTGATGCACCACAGGTGCCGCAGGAAACGAAGTCGGACGGGTTGTCCTCGCCGCAGCTCGGGCAGAGCCTGCCGTCCGCCGCGGCCCGGGCGCTTGACGCGCCGACGGAGCGCTCCGCCACCTCCGACACCGACACCAGGCGGTAGGCGGTGATTGGCTCATCGAGGCCCCTGGGCACGAACGGCCCCATCGGCTCGACCTCGACCTGGTCGCGCACGACGTCGTAGGTCGACGCCGCGACGAGCACCTCGAGCGGCGGTGCGTTCTGCTCCATGACCGTGGCCAGGCGCATCGTGTCGCCGGTCAGCACGTGCTGTCCCTCGCTGGCCTCGCCCACGATGACCTCGCCGGTGGCGATGCCGGTGCGGGCCACGAGGCGCACGCCGTAGACCCGCTCGAACTGATCGTTGAGCGCGCTCAGGGTGCGCAGGCTCTCCAGCGCGGCGACCACCCCGCGCAGCGGATCGTCGTCATGGTGGGTGGGCAACCCAAAAACCGCCACGATGGCGTCGCCGATGATCTTCTCGATCGTGCCGCCGCGTGCCTCGAAGACCAGGCGCATCTCGTCGAAGTAGTGGGTGAGGAGCTCGCGAAGCGACTCCGGATCCAGGCGCTCGCCCAGCGCCGTGGACCCCTTGAGGTCCGAGGTCACGACGGTGACCGTTCTGCGGATCTCCTCGGGGGCACGGCCGGGGTCGAGGATGGTTCCGCAGTACCCGCAACGACGGAACCGGTCCGGAACGGACCGGTCGCAGCTCGGGCACCGTGTGGTTTGCACCCGATTCATTCCAGCCGGAGTGTAGATGGTCTGCCGCAGCCGTTACCGATGGCGCCGTCGCCGCAGACCGGGGCGCCTCATTCGGGAAGCGTGGCGAGCCAGGTGGCGACCCTGTCGAGGGCGTCGTCCAGCACCGGTCCCACCCCGTGGCCGACCTTCGGGTAGGTCACCAGCTCCGCATGCGGCAGGCGCCTCACGGCCTTGCGCAGCAGGCCGATGCGCGCGAACGGATCGGACTCGCCTGACAGAAGCAGGACCGGGCAGCCGATGGACGCCCAGTGCGCGGTGCGATCCTCCCACTGCTCGGGGTGCCCGGGCCGGTGCAGGGGATACGAGAAGAGCACGAGGCCGGCGACCGGCTCCTGCGCCGCCAGCAGGCTCGCCACGCGCCCGCCGAACGAGTGCCCGCCGATCACCGAGGTCCCGACAGAGTCCAGCGCGGCATGGTAGGCAGGAACCGCGCGTTCGGCGAGCCCGCGGGGCAGCGACACCGCCACCCCGTCGATCCCGCGGGCCCGCAGACCATCCAGCTGCGGGCGCAACCCGGCGACGGAGCCGGACGCGCCGGGCGCGAGGTACACGAGCGGGGCCATGGCCGGACGATACCCCCGCCGTGAGCGCGCTTCGTCGACTTTTCACACGACCGTCACATACAGCGGGTTGAATGACGAGCATGCATCGACCGTCACGCCTCGCGGGCGCCATTGCCGGACTGCTCGCCGGCGGCGCCGCCCTGGGCGTCGCCGAGCTCCTGGCCGGCCTGGTGGATGGCATTCCGTCGCCGGTCAACGCCATCGGCTCGCTGGTCATTGCCCTGCAGCCCCCGGGCGCCAAGCAGGTCGTGGCCGACCTGTTCGGCACCAACGACAAGCTGGTGCTGACCCTGGCGGTCCTCGTCGTCGCCCTGGTCCTGTCCGCGGGGCTGGGGATCCTGGCGCGGTCCGGGCGCGGGGAGGAGGGACCCAACCCGGCGCGGTTCCGCGTGGCGGTGGGCGGCTTCACCGCCGTCGGAGTCGTGGCGGTGGTGGCGGCGTTGGCAAACCCTCCGGTGAATCCGGTGCTGGCCATTGCCTCCATGGCCCTCGCCGTCGTCGTGGCCTGGCAGGTCCTCGCGCTGCTGCTGCGCCGGGCGGGGGAGCGGGCCGGGCGCGGCACGGTGGCGGAGATGCCCGACTGGTCTCGTCGCCGCTTCCTGGGCACCAGCCTGATGGTGGGCGCCGGCGCCGTCGCGAGCGGCACGCTGGGACGCCTCCTCATCAACTACCGCAACGCGGCGGAGGTGCCCATCGCCGACGTGCCCGCCCCGGCGGCGACGGTGGCGCCCATCCCCGCGAACGCCAGCCTGGATGTCGCGGGCATCTCGCCCCTGGTCACGCCGAACAAGGACTTCTATCGCATCGACACCCAGCTCATCACCCCACACGTCGATGCCTCGAACTGGAAGCTCACCGTCACGGGCATGGTCAACAACGAGCTGACCATGACCTACGACGAGCTGCTGGCCATGCCGCTCTACGAGCAGTACGACACCATCCAGTGCGTCTCCAATGAGGTCGGCGGCAACCTGGTGGGCAACGCCCTGTGGCGCGGGGTCCGGCTCCGTGACGTGCTGGACAAGGCCGGCGTCCAGCAGGGCGCGACCCAGATCGTGGGGCGGGCAGTCGACGGCTGGACCTGCGGCTTTCCCACGGCATGGCTCACCGCATCGGATCGGGAGGGGCTCATCGCCGTTGCGATGAACGGCGACCCCCTGCCGGCGGCCCACGGCTTCCCGGCCCGCCTCATCGTCCCCGGCCTCTACGGCTACGTGTCGGCGACGAAGTGGCTGACGAACATCGAGCTCACGACCCTGGAGGCCTTCGACGCCTATTGGGTACCGCTTGGCTGGTCCAAGCTCGGTCCCATCAAGACCGCATCCCGGATCGACACGCCGCGGAGCGGCTCCTCGCCAAACGCCGGCACGCTGCCCGTCGCCGGCGTGGCCTGGGCACCGGACCGCGGCATCAGCAAGGTCGAGGTCCAGGTGGACGACGGTGCGTGGCAGACCGCGGACCTCGCGACGGCCATCTCGGACGCGACGTGGGTGCAGTGGGTGTACCGCTGGCGAGCGACGTCCGGACGCCACACCCTGCGCGTACGCGCGACCGATGGCGACGGCAACCTGCAGGTGGCCACGCCACACGATCCGGCTCCCAATGGCGCCACCGGATACCACGAGGTCAGCATCCAGGTCTCCTGACGGCCCCGACGGGAACCTCCTGGACGTGAACGACGTCCCGGCCGCAGGCTTCGCGAGCACGTTCCAGCATGCACAATCTGCACCGTGCCGACCGCCAGGACCCCGCTGCTCATCGTGAACCCCGTCGCGGGTGACGGCCGAGCGCTGCACCTCGAGCCGTGGCTTCGGCGCCACCTCGAGGTGGCGGCGCCATCGGCCCGCATGGTGGAGACGGAGGCTCCCGGCCATGCGCGTGACCTGGCGGCTCGGGCGGTTGCCGACGGCCACGACCGTGTCATCGCCGTGGGCGGCGACGGGACGGTGCAGGAGGTGGTCAACGGCATCCTCGACTCGGGTTCGGGGATCTCGCTGGGGATCCTGGCCGGCGGCGCGGGAAACGACCTGGCACGCAGCCTTGGCCTGCCGCACCGCGGCGAGGATGCACTGGCCATGGCCCTGGGAGATCAGCTGCAGCGGATCGACGTGGGGGTCGCCACCCGTGGTAATGGTGCCGGCGCGGAGCAGCGCTATTTCGCCGCTGCCGGCGGCGTGGGATTCGATGCCCAGGTCGCGGCGGTCATGTATCGGCGCGCCTGGTGGCAGCACGGCAGGATCGGCTACCTCCTCTCGACCCTGTGGGAGCTCCAGCGCTTCCACAACCGGACGCTTCGCCTCCGCCTCGAGACTCCCGACGGCCCGCTCGAGCTTGAGCGGCGCGTCCTGTTCATCGCCTTTGCGAACGGGATGTACTACGGCGGCGGGATGCAGATCTGCCCCTCGGCGACGGTCGTGGACGGCTGGCTCGATCTCTGCATCGTGGGTGACATCTCCCGCCTGGAGGCGGTACGGCAGCTGCCGGGGATGTACCACGGCGCCCACGTGACCCATCCCGCGGTGGAGTTCCAGCGGGCCCGCAGCGTCATCCTCGAGGGCGACGACGGCACGCGCGTCCACCTCGATGGCGAGCCATTCGGTGCCGTGCCGCTGCGCCTCGACGTGCTGCACGCTGCGCTGGACGTCGCTGCGCCGTCGGCACCCACGCCCACGCCGGGTTCGGGGCCTGAGGCCATGCAGTAGGGTATCGGCAGCATGAACATGCGACCTGTCCCTTCGATCCCCAGCGGCGCCCGTGTGTTCGGCTCGGATGGCCGCCAGCTGGGGCGCGTGGACGCCGCCTTCGCGGACTACCTCCTGGTGCGAACCACCACCCTGGTTCCCGTTGACCTCTACGTTCCGCTCAGCGCCGTGGTGGGGAACCAGGGCGATCGGGTCCTGCTGGGTGAACCCGCAGAGGGCGCGTACGACCGCTGGCACCGCCCCCTCAAGCGCGCCCCGCACGCCTGAGCGACCGTTTCCCGGGCCGTTGCCGCCATCGGCCGCGGACGAACGGCCTGCTACGCTGTCTCCGATGCCGGACCGGTTTGGCGGAGAGGTCCTCTCCCTGCTGCGTGCGAGCGACGAGGTTCGCATCGAGACCTCGTCCGATGCGGGCTCCGTCCACTCCACGATCATCTGGATCGTGGTCGATGACCGTGGCCGCGCCCTGATCCGCTCCTATCGTGGACCCAGGGCGCGCTGGTATCGCGAGGCGCTCAGCCGCTCGTCCGTGGTCGTGGAGGCCGGCGGTCGCCGCATCCCGGCCACCGCCGTGGTGGCCACCGATGACGACCGCATCGAAGCGGCGAGCCGCGGCTTCCTGGCGAAGTACCCCGACGACTCGGCCACGCCGGCGATGGTCGCCGATGGCGTCCTGTCCACGACCCTCGAGCTCGTGCCGCGCTGAGGCGTGGGCACGGGGCATGCGTTACCCTAGGACGTGAGACCCCAGGAGGTGCACTCGTGACCGCGACCATCGACGAGCCCGTCAGCGAGACCGCCCGCGCAGAGGCGTTCTATGCGCACGTGTCGGGCGGTGGGAAGGTCGAGGCGGACGACTGGATGCCGGCTGACTACCGGGCGGCCGTGCTCAAGTTCGTCGAGATGCACGCCAACTCGGAGCTCATGGGCGTGCTGCCCGAGCGGGAGTGGATCCTTCGCGCGCCAACCCTCAAGCGCAAGCTGGCCCTCACCAGCAAGGTCCAGGACGAGGTGGGACACGCCCAGCTCCTGTACCGCGTGGCGGAGGACCTGGGCAAGCCGCGCGAGCAGATGCTCGCGGACCTGATGGACGGCAAGACCAAGTTCCACAACGTCTTCCACTACCCGACCGAGTCGTGGGCCGATGTCGGCATCATCGCCTGGCTCGTGGATGCCGCGGCCATCGTGTCCCAGCAGGCGCTGCGGGACTCCTCCTACGCCCCGTATGCCCGGACGATGAAGAAGATCTGCTGGGAAGAGAGCGTCCACATCATGCACGGACGCGACGTGGTGCTGACCATGATGAACGGCACCGATGCCCAGCGCGCGCTGGTCCAGGATGCCCTGGACCGATGGTGGGGCCCGCTGATGCAGATGCACGGCCCGCCCACCGATCCCGCAAAGGACCGTGACCTCATCTGGAAGATCAAGGCCAAGGGCAACGAGCAGCTGCGCCAGGAGTTCCTCTCAATCTACGTGCCGCGCATTCGCGAGCTGGGCCTGACCATCCCGGACCCGGCCCTCCGCTGGGACGAGGACGATGCGCTCTGGCACTACACCGAACCGGACTGGGACGAGCTGCGCTCGGTGGTGACGGGGCACGGGCCTCGCTCGCAGGAGCGCCTCGCCTTCCGCCGCGCGAACCACGACGCCACGCAGTGGGTCCGCGACGCCATCCTGGGAGCGGCGCCAGCCGCCGCGTAGCGCCCACTCCGCGGCCCCCCAACCCGCGGGACCGTCGCCAGGTCTCGGATCGGCGCCCGCAGACCCGGATGCCGCGCGGCCGGCGGCGCGGTACCCTTCCCCCATGGAGGAGCAGGCGCCGCCGCGCGACCGGGTCTGGGAGGTCTTCCGCCAGGAGGCTGAGGGTGATCCCATGATCCATTCCGGGAACGTCCGGGCGCCGGACGAGGAGCTTGCGCTGCACTACGCTCGCGAGTTCTACGGGCGGCGCCAGGAGAGCCACCGCCTGTGGGTCGTGGACCGCGAACGGATCACCGAGCTCGACGATCCCGACCTGCTCAAGCCGCCCTTCGATCGGTCCTTCAAGCGCCCCGGCGGCTACATCATCAAGCACAAGCTGGAGGCGGCCAAGGCACGGGCCGGAACGGGGGCCGCGGCTAAGGCCGACGAACCCGACCTCAGTGGGGAGCCCGGCGCATGACGAGCGCTGCGGCACCGCAGTCGACCCTGCCGCGCGACGCGGTGGCGGAGCTCCTGCTCAGCATGGCCGACGACGAGTTCGTCATCGGCTTCTGGGACTCCGAGTGGACCGGGATCGCGCCCATGCTCGAGGAGGACGTCGCCACCAGCTCCATCAGCCAGGACGAGATCGGTCATGCCAAGGCCCTGCACGAGCTGCGGGCCGCGCTGACCGGTGAGGATCCTGACCAGGTTGCCTTCGGACGCGAACCGCAGGAGTTCCGCCACGCCGCGCTCCTCAACCATCCCCGCACGGACTGGGCCTTCACCGTCGCCCGCCGCTACCTGTACGAGACCGCGGATGCCGTGCGCCTCGAGGCGCTGGCCCTCTCGATGTACGAGCCGCTGGCCCGGCTGGCGGCAAAGATGCGGCGCGAGGAGCGCTACCACCTGATGCATCTGGGGGCCTGGATGGACCGGTTGGCGCACGGCGGCCCGGAGACGCACGGCCGCCTGGCGCGGGCGCTCGTCGCGCTGTGGCCGGACGCCCAGACCGTCTTCACGCCGCTCGAGGGCGAAGCCGCGCTGGTGGACGCCGGCGTCCTGCCGGAGCCGATGGCGGCGCTCCGCCGCCGCTGGGTGAACGTGGTGGGGGAGACGCTGCGAAGCCTGGACCTGCCGGTCCCGGATCCTGGACCCGAGCCGGCGGCGGACGGCCGACGGCGGCGCACCGACGACTTTCGCTGGCTGCACGGCGAGTTCACGATGGTCGCCCGCTCGGATCCGGAGGCGACGTGGTAGCCACCCGCGACCCGCGCGAAACGGTCGTGTGGGCCGCGCTCGACGAGGTGCCGGACCCGGAGATCCCGACCATCAGCGTCGTGGAGCTGGGGGTCATTCGCGGCATCGCCTTCGAGGAGCAGGCGGATGGCGGCCAGTGCCTGCGAGTCGAGCTGCTGCCGACTTTCGTGGGCTGCCCGGCCATCGACATCATGCGCGAGCAGGTGGGGGAGCGGCTTCGCCGGCTGGGCATCGCCTCTGCGGTGGTCGTGGAGCTGAGCTTCGCGGAGCCATGGACGTCCGACCGAATCTCCGAGGCGGGCCGCGAGAAGCTGCGCGGCAGCGGCTTCGCACCACCGGTGCCGGGCGGCAGCCTGCTCACCATGATCGACGACACGCCCTGCCCGTACTGCGGATCGCACAACACGTCGCTGGACAACCCGTTCGGGCCAACGCTCTGTCGCGCCATCTACCACTGCGACAGCTGCCACCAGCCGTTCGAGCAGTTCAAGTCGGTCTGAAATGCCCTCGACAGATCCAAGTTCATCGCGCGACCGTAGTGCAGAACGATGAACACCGAGACAAGTCGCTTCAGGCGCCTGCGCTGGTACAACCTGGTCATGGGGCTGGTGCATGCGGCCCAGGGCGGGGCGATCCTGCTCCTCTCCAACAGCTTTTCGCTGCCGGTCACGGCGACCTTCATGGAAGGCCCGCCGGGAACCACCGGCGTCCTGCGTCAGCTCTTCACGGTACCCCTCGGCCCGGCCGTAGCCACCTTCCTGTTGCTGAGCGCGGCGGCGCACTGGATCATCGCCGCACCGGGGATCTTCGGCTGGTACCGCGCCAACCTGCAGCAGAACCGCAACTACGCGCGCTGGGTCGAGTACTCGCTCAGCTCATCGGTGATGATCGTGCTGATCGCCATGATCACCGGCATCTCCGACGTGGCGGCGCTGATCGGGCTCTTCGGCGTGAACGCGTCGATGATCCTATTCGGCTGGCTGATGGAGAAGTACGAGCAGCCAGGCCGGCCGAGCTGGTTGAGCTTCTGGTTCGGCGTCCTCACCGGCGCGGTGCCCTGGGTGGCCATTGGCATCTACCTGTGGGCGCCGGGCGTGGCAGCGGAGCCGCCGGCCTTCGTCTACGGCATCTTCGTGTCGCTCTTCGTCTTCTTCAACAGCTTCGCGCTGAACATGGTCCTGCAGTACCGGCAGATCGGCCCGTGGCGCAACTACGCGTTCGGGGAGTCGGTGTACATCCTGCTGAGCCTTGTCGCCAAGTCGGCGCTGGCATGGCAGGTCTTCGCGAACACCCTCGTTCCGAGCTGAGGTTCGAAGCACCTGCGCCTGCCGCAGGGAGGCGCTACCCTTCGCGGCATGGCCATCGACTCTGACGAGTACCGCTCCGCCGCGGACGAGCTCCTCGACGCCGGCGCGCACGACCCGCTCGACACCATGCGCCACTCGGCCGCCCACATCATGGCCGCCGCCGTGCTCCAGCTGTTCCCGGACGCGAAGCTGGGCATCGGCCCCGCCATCAAGGACGGCTTCTACTACGACTTCGACCTGCCACGCTCGCTCACTCCCGCCGATCTCGAGACGATCGAGGGCAAGATGCGCGAGCAGGTCGCGGCCGACCTGTCCTTCGAGCGGACGGAGCTCGATCGCGAGGCAGCCCTCGCCCAGCTGGAGTCTGAGGGCCAGCCGTTCAAGGTGGAGATCGTGCGCGAGCTCCCGGAGGAGGAGGCGCGCATCGTCAGCTTCTACCGCCATGGCGACTTCAAGGACCTGTGCCGCGGTCCGCATGTGGCGACCACCGGGCGCCTGGGGCCGTTCAAGCTCCTGAACTCCGCGGCGGCCTACTGGCGCGGGGACGAGAAGCGGCCGATGCTGCAGCGCATCTACGGAACGGTCTGGGAGTCACAGGAGGACCTCGACCGGTACCTGTGGCGCCTCGAGCAGGCACGAGCCCGCGATCATCGGCGCCTGGGACGCGAGCTGGACCTGTTCACCTTCCACCCGGAGTCGCCGGCAGCCCCCTTCTGGCACCCCAAGGGCATGGTGCTCTATCGCACCCTCGAGACCTGGTCGCGCCAGGTCCGTGCCGATGGTGGCTTCGACGAGGTGCGCACGCCATCACTCGTCCGCCGCGAGCTCTGGGAGCAATCCGGCCACTGGGACCTGTACCAGGACAACATGTTCGTCCTGGACGACTACGACCACCCCTCCGGGCTGAAGCCCATGAACTGCCCGCAGGAGATCCTGATCTACAAGACGCGGGCCCGCTCCTACCGCGACCTGCCGCTGCGCTTCGCCGACTACTCGACCCTGTTCCGCAAGGAGCGCACCGGCGCGCTGGCCGGGATGTTCCGCGTACGCCAGCTCACCCAGGACGACTCCCACGTCTTCTGCCGGGAGGACCAGATCGCCGATGAGCTGCGCCTGGCCCTCTCCCTGGTGAAGCGCCAGTTCGCGCCGTTCGGCTTCGAGCCGCGATTCAAGCTCGCGACGCGCCCCGAGAAGAAGCTTGGCAGCGACGAGTTCTGGGACATGGCCGAGGGCAAGCTCCGGGACGCCCTCGAAGTGGACGAGCTCGCGTACACCCTCGACCCGGGCGGTGCGGCGTTCTACGCGCCCAAGATCGATGTCTTCATCGAGGATGCGCTGGGACGCGAGTGGCAGATGGCCACCGTCCAGCTGGACTACCAGCTGCCGCAGCGCTTCGACCTGGAATACCGCACGGCCGATGGCGGCTTCGAACGCCCGGTGATGATCCACTACGCGATCTACGGCACGTTCGAGCGCTTCACCGGGATCATCGTCGAGCACTTCGCCGGTGCCTTCCCGCTCTGGCTGGCCCCGGTCCAGGTCGTGGTCATCCCCATCGCGGATCGACACATCGACTACGCGGGGTCCGTCCGCGAGGCATTGGCCGCGGCCGGCATCCGCGCTGCCGTGGACGACCGCTCCGAACGCATGCAGGCCAAGCTTCGTGATGCCCAGGAGCAGCAGATCCCCGTCATGCTGGTGGTGGGCGATCGGGACCAGGAAGCAGGGGCGGTGAGCCCGCGCCTTCGCACCGGCCGCACCCGGCAGGGCGTGCCGCTGGCCGAGTTCGTCGACCATCTCCGATCACGGAACGACGCCCGGGAGCTGTGGCCCTACGAGGACAATGCGCCCGCTGAGTGAGGCGCCGCGCCACGGCCGTGAGCCGGCGGGGAGGCGACCTTGAGGAAGATGCGCGGCGTCGGGCAGCTGGCCCTGCGCTCCGTCAACCCTGCGCGCTGCGCCGAGTTCTACGAGCATGCCTTCGGGTTCCGAGTGCGGGCCGCCGACGATGGCGGCGCCGACCTGGAGCTGGGCGGATTCGAGCTCTCGTTCCGTCGTGGGGAGTCGGCCACCCGGGACGGGATCCAGATCGGGTTCCGGGTCGACACGGCCGCCGAGGTCGACGCATGGGCGCAGGAGCTGGCCCAGCGCGGGTTCGCGCTCGTGGCTCCGCCGTCCGGCGATCGCTGGGAGGGGAGCCGCTCGTTTCGCGTGGCCGATCCCGATGGCCGCCAGGTCGCCGTCTTCTACGACTGGCCCTCCTGACCCCTCGCCCGTGCTCGTCCGCGTTGACCGAGAACACCCGTTCGGGGTATAGTCTCGCGGCGTTTTCGCGTTGGACGAAGGCCTCCGACCATCCTGGCCGGTGGCCTGTTTGTTGAAGGAGCTGGACAAGATCGCAAGGGACCTCCGAGTCAACGAGATGATCCGCATCCGCGAGGTGCGCGTCATCGACGATGAAGGGCAGCAGCTTGGCGTCATGCCGACATCGCGGGCGTACGCGCTGGCCCAGGAGAAGGGTCTCGACCTCGTTGAGGTCGCGCCAACAGCGGTCCCGCCGGTGTGCCGGATCCTCGACTACGGGCAGTACAAGTACGAGCTCCAGAAACGCGAGCGCGAAGCAAAGAAGAAGCAGAAGTCGCAGACCTTCAAGGAGATCCGTCTCCGGGTCAAGATCGACACCAACGACCTGCGGACCAAGACCCGCAGGGCGGCCGGGTTTCTCGATGACGGGGACCGGGTCAAGGTGACGGTCCAGTTTCGGGGGCGGGAGATGACGCACGCGAACCTCGGGCGTGATCTCCTGCAGCGGGCCGCCGAGATGCTTGCCGAGAGCGGCACGATCGAGCGGCAGCCCCTGATGGAAGGTCGCAGCATGTACATCGTCATGGCCCCTATCGACAGGCGGGCCGAGAAGAAGAACGAGAAGGGCGACGACGACGCGTCGGAGCCGTCCGCCGAAAACGGGCAGACCATCGGCGAGGCGCTGGCGGCGAAGGGACAGGCACCGGCCTCGCCTCCGCCACCGGCGGAAGAGCCGGCAAAGCCATCCGTGGAGCAGTAGGACAGTGCCGAAGATCAAGACCCACAAGGGGACGGCCAAGCGCTTCAAGAAGACCGGGTCCGGCAAATGGGTCCGGCCCAAAGCCTGGCGCGGCCATCACCTTGAGATCAAGTCGAGCCGCCGCACGCGTCGCTACGCGGGCAAGGCAATCGTGAGCAAGGCGCATGAGGGCCAGCTGAAGCGCCTCATGCCGTACGAGTAGCCATGGCACGCGTCAAGCGCGGCGTCGCCGCCCACAAGCGCCACAAGCGGCTCCTGGCCCAGGCCTCGGGTCGCCGCGGAACGCGCTCCACGCTGGTCCGCCCGGCACGGGAGGCGCTCTTCCACGCGCTCGTCTACGCCTACCGGGACCGTCGCAACCGGAAGCGCGACATTCGGCGCCTGTGGATCCAGCGGATCAACGCCGCCTCGCGCAGCCACGGCCTCCCATACGGTCGCCTGATAGCGGGCCTGCGGGTTGCGGGTGTCGCGGTGGACCGCAAGGTCCTCGCTGATCTCGCCGTCCGGGACGACGCTGCGTTCGCCAAGGTGGTCGAGACGGCCAAGGCCGCCTTTACCAGCTAGCCGGCGTCGTCGACGACGCCGGCCACCGACCCTGCTCCGTTCGCGGAGCGGGGTCGTTTGTTTTCGCGCAACAATCCCCCGGACAGCATGAACCACAGTTCAGGAGAGACGACCGATGGACGCAAGCGAGCTGAGGACGCGCCTGGAGCAGGTTCGCGTCACGGCCGCCGCCGCGGTCGACGCCGCAGCCGACGCCTCCGCGCTCGAGATCCTGCGCACGGAGCTCCTGGGCCGCTCGGGATCGGTCACTGCACTCCTGCGCGAGCTCGGGGCGGTCGATCCCGCTGAGCGACCGGCGCTGGGCGTGCTGGCCAACCAGGTTCGCTCGGGCATCGAGCGAGCCCTGGGCGAGCGCCTGGATTCCGTGCACGCCAGCGGCCTCAGCGCGCGCCTGCAGGCCGAGCGGCTGGACATGACCGCGCCCGGTCGCCCGATGCGGGTGGGTCACCTGCATCCCACCATGACCGTGGAGCGCGACCTGCGCGAGATCTTCCACGCCTTCGGCTTCGAGGTCTTCGAGGGTCCCGAGATCGAGGACGACTGGTGGAACTTCGAGGCGCTCAACATCCCGCCGGACCACCCCTCGCGCGACCTGTGGGACACCCTGTACGTGGCCGAGCCAGGCAGCTGGAAGGACGGAGTCGTGCGGCCGGCCGAGGACGGCACGATCCTGCGCACCCACACCAGCCCGGTCCAGATCCGCGCCATGAAGGCACTGGCTCCACCCATCCGGGCGATCATGCCCGGCCGCTGCTTCCGCTACGAGGCGGTGGACGCCAGCCACAACTTCGAGTTCTTCCAGGTCGAGGGCATCGTCGTCGACCGCGATACGTCTCTCGCCGACCTGAAGGGAATGCTCGAGGAATACGCGCGTGCCATCTACGGACCGGAGACCGCCACGCGCTTCCGCCCGGGCTACTACCCGTTCACCGAGCCGTCGGTGGCCTTTGATGTCGCCTGCCTGGTGTGCGGCGGGCCGGGATGCCCGGCCTGCGGGCGCACCGGCTGGATCACCATCCTGGGCGCCGGGATGATCCATCCACTGGTGCTGCTCAGCGGTGGCCTGGACCCCGATGAATACCAGGGCTATGCGTTCGGCATGGGCCTGGACCGCATGACGCTCCTGCGCTATGCCATTCCCGACCTGCGTCTGCTGATGGGTGGCGACCTGCGCTTCCTGGACCAGTTCGCGGAGGGTCGCTGACCATGCTCGTGCCGCTGTCCTGGCTCCGCGACTACGTGAGCTTTGACCTCTCGCCGCGCGCGCTCGCCGACCTGCTCACGCTGCGCGGCATGGAGGTCAGCAGCATCGAGATCACCGGCACGGAATGGGACAACGTGGTCGTCGGCCGCCTGCTGGAGGTGAAGCGCCATCCGAACGCCGACACACTCTGGCTCACCCGGGTGGTCACCGAGGAAGGTGGCGAGCCGCTCGAGGTCGTCTGCGGCGCACAGAACATCGAGCCCGGCCAGCTCGTCCCGGTCGCGCTTCCCGGTGCGGTGCTGCCCGGCGACCGTCGCATCGAACGCACCAAGATTCGCGGCGTGGTGTCCAACGGGATGCTCTGCTCGGCCCGCGAGCTCGACCTGGGGACCGATGGCGAAGGGATCCATATCCTGGGCACCGGGGACGAGCTCGCCCTGGGCACCGACCTGCGGACGATCTTCGGCGAGGTGGTCCTGGATGTGGACGTGAAACCGAACCGCGGGGACGCGTTGTCGCTCGTGGGCCTCGCCCGGGAGATCGCGGCCTTCACCGGCAACGAGCTGCGATCGCCGCCGGCGCCGGTTCTCGAGTCGGACGACGCGGCGGACGGTCACGTGAGCGTCGTCATCGAGGATCCGCAGCTCTGCCCGCGCTTCACCGCGCGCTGGTTCGAGGGCGTTCACAACGGCGCCTCGCCGGAGTGGATGCAGCGCCGGCTGCTGGCGGCCGGCATGCGCCCCATCAGCGCGGTGGTCGATGTCACCAACTACGTCATGCACGAGCTCGGCCAGCCGATGCACGCCTACGACGCCGACACCGTGCCGGGCGGACGCATCGTCGTCCGTCGTGCCCGCGCTGGCGAGACGCTGGTCACCATCGACCACGAGCAGCGGACGCTGGACGAGCGGATGCTGGTCATCGCGGACGAGTCGCGGCCCATCGGGCTCGCCGGCATCATGGGCGGCGAGGCCACCGAGGTGGGGGAGGGCACCACGCGGGTCATTCTCGAGTCCGCGGTATTTCACGGTCCCACCATCCGCAATACGGCCCGGCGCCTGGCGCTGCGCTCCGAGGCGAGCATGCGCCACGAGAAGGGGATCGGCTGGGCCCTGCCGCGCTACGCGGTCGACCGTGCCGCGCAGCTGATCGCGGAGATCACCGGCGCCCACGTCGCCGCCGGGATCGTCGACAACGACCCCGGTCCCAGGCCGCTGGTGCAGGTGCCGGTCGACCTCGCGCGGACCCGGCGCCTGCTGGGCATCGAGCTCAGCGTCCCCGCCGTGACGGCGCTGCTGGCACCGCTTGGCTTCGAGGTCGTCGACCTTGGGGATGCGCGCATTGCGGTCACGGTGCCGCCGCACCGGCTCGACGTGGTGCTGGACGCGGACGTGGCCGAGGAGATCGCCCGGGCCTACGGCTACGATGCGATCCCCGGCCGCCTGCCGGCGCCCGCGCTGCCACCATTCCGCCCCGACCCGTCCGAGCCGCGCCATCGCGTGCGCCGCATCCTGGCCGGCCTGGGACTCGATGAGACCATCAGCCACGCCCTCATTGGCGCCGATGCACTGCGACGGACCGGGTACGACCCCGACGATGACGGGCTGGTGCGGGTGGCGAACCCGCTCTCCGAAGAGCACGCCATCCTGCGGCCCGTGCTGTACCCGTCGCTGTTGGCCTCGCTCGCCGAGAACGTCCGTCAGCGCCGCATCGACCCGTGGATCTTCGAGATCGGCAAGACGTACCACTTCGACCCCACGGGCCGCCCGCCGGTTGGCGCCGAGACCGCCGGAAAGGGCCGCTACGAGGTGTGGCACGCGGGCATCGCCGTCCTGGGCCCTCGCACACCGAGATCCGTCGGCGTCACACCCGCGGACGCCGATATCAGCGACCTCAAGGGCATCGTCGAGGCCCTCCACGAGGCGCTGGGGGTTCCTCTGCCCGCCTATCGGCCGGAGGAGGTCGAGGAGCGCCACCCCCATCTGCATCCCGGCCGTGCGGCCCGGATCGTGGATGCGGCGGGGCACGCCTACGGCAGCATCGGCGAGGTGCACCCCGCGGTGGCCCAGGCGTGGGGCATCAACGGTCGGGCGCAGGTGGCGGCGCTGAACCTGCCCGCCCTGCTGGCGCAGGTCCCCGAAACCTCGCGCGCCATCCCCATCCCGGCGGCGCAGCCCGTCGACCGCGACCTCGCGGCGGTCCTCGATGAGGCGACGCCGGTGGGGGAGCTCCTGCGGATCGTGCGGATGAGCGCCGGCCCGCTGCTCGTGGACGCCCATCTCTTCGATGAGTACCGGGGCGAGCAGGTCGGCGAGGGCCGGGTCTCCTACGCCATCGCCCTGCGGTTCCAGCCCGAGGGCGCCGGCGATGAGAAGGCGGTCGAGAAGGCCATGAACCGGATCCGCGGCGCCGTCGGTCATCATCTGGGGGCGGAAATCCGCTGAGGGTCCTGCCCGGATGACCTTGTCCATGCGCGAGGCGGCCTGCTACGCTTCGCGCGCTCGAGCGGCGGCTGCTCCGCCCGGGTCGTCATTCACGAGGGGCTGGCTGTGCTCGATTTCATCGGGAATCTCAACTGGGTCGACTTCGCGCTGATCATCGTCCTGGCCACCGGGGCGTTCTTTGGCTTCCAGCAAGGCCTGATCCGCTACGTCCTGAGCTGGGTCTCCCTCATCGTGGCCTTCATCCTTGCCGCGCAGCTCAAGGGCCCGGTGACCGATGCGCTGTCGACCTTCTGGACCGCCTTCGACCCCACCGTACGCGAGTTCTGGGTCTTCATCGTCCTGTTCCTGGGCTTCTCGGTCGCCGGCTGGTTCATCGTCCGCATGTTCTACCGGACCACGCGGCTGCCCATCGTGAAGGAGCTCGACGAAATCGGTGGCGCCCTCCTTGGCATCACCTTCGCCGCGACGTTCATCGTCTTCTTCCTGGTGGTCTTCGACACGCTGTTCAAGAGCGCAGCGACCCTGCCGGGCGGGGTCGGCCTGCCCGCCGCCCAGACCGACTGGCTGAAGGGCTTCTACCAGGCCATGAACGACTCCGTGCTGGTAGGTGTGTTCAACCGGACGGTGATCCCTATCGCCGGCACGCTGGCGAGGCCCTTCGTCCCGAGCGAGATCGCGCAATTCCTGAAGCTGTGACCGCGCCTCCCGCGGACGTGCCGGCGGACCCGGCGGCCGCGGACACTCCGAACCGGGCAACGCGTCCATCCATCACCGATCGGGCCTGGTTCGATCGTCCTGCGCTCGAGGTCGCACCGGATCTTCTCGGCCGTCGCATCGCGCACCACGCGGCGGAGGGGATGGTCGCCGGGCGCATCGTCGAGACCGAGGCGTACGCGGGGCCCGAGGACCTCGCGGCGCACTCTTCGCACGGCCGGACCGCTCGCACGCAGACCCTGTTCGGAGCGCCCGGGCACCTGTACGTCTACCTGGTCTACGGAATCCACCACTGCATCAACGTGGTCTGCGGACCGGGGACCAAGCCCGAGGCCGTCCTGATCCGGGCGGTCGCCCTCGATGACGGCCTGGCGCTGGCCCGTGCCCGCCGCGGATCGCGCGTGCCGGCGGAGCGCCTGGCGGCGGGGCCCGGGAACGTGGCGAAGGCCTTTGGCATCGACCGCTCCCTGGACGGCGTCGACCTCCTGTCGGGGCCGGTCACGATCACGGACGGCATCCCCCCAACCCGCATATCCCGGCGACCCCGCGTGGGCGTCGCCTACGCTGGTGCCTGGGCCGCCCTTCCCTACCGCTTCCTGGTGACCGATGACCCGCACGTCTCCCGCCGCTGACACCGCTCGGACACCGCTCCCCGGCGCCGCCGCCGACCCGGGGACGCTCCGCGCGCTGGAGTTCGCCGCCATCGTGGAGCGCCTCGCCGCCCGGACCGCCTTTGCGCCGTCCCGCGAGCTGGCCGAGGCGACCGTGCCGGTGTCCAACGCCGGCCACGTGGCGTTGCTCCAGGAGCAGACCGAGGAGGCTGCCCGGCTCCTCGACGAGCAGGCCCAGGCGACGGTGGGAGGGGCGCGAGATATCCGCGGGCCACTCGAGCGTGCCCGTCGCGGCGGTCGTCTTGCCGCACCCGAGCTGCTCGAGATCGCCGACACCCTGCGGGCCACGACCCTGTTCGCGGCTCGGCTTTCCGCGTGGCGTGGCATCCACCTGGGCGAGGTGCGCGACCTCCTCGATGACGCGCCGGCGCTCCGCGAGCGCATCGAGCGCAGCGTCGACGAGTCGGGCGAGGTGCTCGACAGCGCGTCGGCCGAGCTCGCGGCCATTCGGAAGCGAATGCGCACGGCACAGGACCGGGTCCGCGAACGCCTGAACGCGATGCTGCGCTCGAGCGACCTTGCCGGCGCCATCGGCGAGGCGATCGTCACCGTCCGCGCGGGCCGCTATGTCATCCCGGTGCGCGCCGAGGCCAAGGGCCGGGTCAAGGGCATCGTCCACGACCAGAGCGCGTCGGGTGCGACGCTCTTCGTGGAGCCGCTGGGCGTGGTGGAGCTGAACAACACCTGGACCCAGGCCGCCCTGGATGAGCAGCGCGAGATCGAGCGGGTGCTGGAGGGGCTGTCGCGCGGCGTGGAGGCGCAGGCCGAGTCGCTGGGGACATCGCTCGAAGCCCTGGCCCGCGCGGACCTGTGGATGGCCCGGGCCCGCCTGGGCGCGGAGCTCGACGGGGTGCGGCCGTCCGTGGCGCCCGATGCCGTGGAGCTCCTCTCCGCGCGTCACCCGCTCCTGGGCCCCGGGGCGGTGCCCATCGACCTGCGCCTGGGGGAGCGCTTCGGCTACCGGGCCATGGTCATCACCGGCCCGAACACCGGGGGCAAGACCGTCTCCCTCAAGACCCTGGGCCTGCTGGCCCTGATGCACCAGGCTGGCCTGCGCGTGCCGGCCGCGGAGGGTGCCCGGCTCCCCGTGTTCGAGCGGCTCATGGCCGACATCGGCGACGAGCAGAGCATCGCCCAGTCCCTGTCAACCTTCTCCAGCCACCTGCGCAACGTGGTGCGCTTCGTCGCCGCCGCCGGCGAGGGCACGCTGGTCCTCCTCGACGAGATCGGCGCGGGGACCGATCCGACGGAGGGCTCGGCGCTCGCCATGGCCATCGTCGAGCGGCTGCTGGCCGCCGGGGCCACGGTCGCCGCCACGACCCACTACGCGGAGCTCAAGACCTTCGCCACCGAGCATCCCAACGTCACCAACGCATCGGTCGAGTTCGACGTCGCCACCCTGCGCCCGACGTACCGGCTCACCATCGGCCTGCCGGGCAAGAGCCAGGCCTTCGCGATCGCCGAGCGGCTCGGCCTGCCGGAGGAGGTCCTGGCCGATGCCCGGCAACGCCTGTCGGCCGAGCACCTGTCCATGGAGGAGACGCTGGCCGCCATCCAGCGCGCCGAGGTCGCGCGCGGCGAGGAGCTGGAGCAGGCCCGATCCGAGCGACAGCATGCCCGTGACGAGCGGGACCGCGCGCGCACCGGGGTTGCCCGTGCCCGTCGCGAGGCGACGCAGATCCTTGCCGACGCCCGGCATGCGGCCGATGAGCTCCTGGCGAGGGCGGAACGAGAGGTGGCCGACCTTCGCCGCGAGATGCACCGCCTGGAGAACCTCACCCGGGGCCGCACCCGCGGGCAACGTCCGAGCGAGGCCGGGCTGGAGGCCCTGGAGCGGAGGGCGGCGGCGGCCAGGGCCGCCACCCAGGCACCCGACGACGCCGCCGGCGCGGAACCCGACTCAGACGCCGCCCCATCCGACCAGGACGTCGATACTGTCGCGACCCAGCCTCGCGTGGGCCTATGGGGTCGCAGTCGCACCCTGGGACGCACGGGCCGCATCGTGGAGCGATCCGGCAAGACCGGACGCCTCACCCTCGAGACGGAGGGTGCGCGGCTGGTCCTGCCTGCGGAGGACGTGGAGGTCGTCCCGGAGCCCGTCAGCGGGCCGGCTCCCCGCGACGCCGGAGCGGACGAGATGCGCCGGCGTGCGGCCGAGCGGGTGGGGCCCACCCTCGACCTGCACGGCGAACGGGTTGCCGCGGCTCTCGAGCGGGTGGACGAGTACCTCAACGACGCCCTGCTGGCCGGGCTCGACAGCGTGGCGATCATTCACGGCGCCGGGACCGGCGCCCTGCGGCGGGCCGTGCGCGAGCACCTGGCCCAGCATCCCCGGGTGCGCGGGACCCGACCCGGCCGCCGCGACGAGGGCGGAGACGGCGCGACGATCGTGGAGCTCTAGGCCCCTACGGGATGGGCGTCGGCGTCGCGGACGGCGTGGGGGTGGGGGAGCCCTGCGGCGTCGGCTTGGGCGTGGGCGTCACGCCGGGACCCGGCGTGACGGTTGCCTCGGGCGTCGGGCTCGGCGACGGGCTGGGAGACGGCGTCGGGGTCGAGGTGGGCACCTCGCCCGGGGTGCACAGCTGGGTCGGCGCCAGCGGCGCGTCCAGCGCGGGCGTCGGGAAGCGCGGGACCTTCGACTCCCTGCCACGCCACTTGTCGATCCACTTCACGTTGGCGCTCACCCAGGTCGGCTGGTCCGCGTTCCACTTGGACAGGTCCAGGAACACCGTGCCCGTCGCGCTCGACGGGGGGGCGCTGGCCGATGGGCTCGCGCCGGGGCTGGCCGATGCCCCGGGTGCCGGTGTCGCCCCCAGCGGATCGCCGCAGCCGGGCTGCCAGACCTTGCCGGTGGCCGCCTCGAGCGTGAGCTCGACGTGGGTCGTGTCCTGCTGGGTGGGCACGTCATCGGCCTTGAAGACCTCGGTGACCGTCTTGGTCGTGTGCGGACCCGGCAGCATGCCGCTGATCGCGTCGACCTGTTTCTCGACGATGCCGTCGGGCCGGATGAAGTCGTTGACAGGCAGCTTGTTCTTGGCCGCGACCTCGGCCATGTAGTCGTGCCAGATGAACGTTGGGCCGTCCGCCGCGAAGACGCCCTTGATCGGGGAGTTATCGCTGTTTCCGACCCAGACGCCGGTGACGATGGCCCCGGTGCTGTCGCTGGTGTCCTTGCTGGGAGCCAGGTAGCCAAAGGCCTGCAGGTCCTTGAAGTCGTTCGTGGTCCCGGTCTTCAGGGTCGCGGGCCGGCGGCCGCCGCTCTGGCCGGGCAGCTGGAAGCTGGGTCCCCACCACGGGTTGGCCTTCGGATCGGTGTTGTCGGCGAGGATGTCGGTGGTCAGGTATGCGGCCTGCGCCGAGAGCACGCGGGCCGGCTTGGTGCCGTCGGTGGCATGGTCGTAGATGACGGTTCCGTTGCGGTCGGTGATCTTCTCGATGAGGTACGGGGTCGCGAGCTCGCCGCCGTTGGCGATGGCCCCGTAGGCGCCGGCCAGGTCGAGCATGTGGACGCCGATGGTGCCCAAGGTCAGGGAGGGCACCGCCAGGTCGTTCGCCTGGCGAGGGTCGAAGTTGATGCCCATCTTCTTTGCCTCGTCCACCACGTTCTGGCTGCCGATCACCTGCTGCGCCTTCACCGCGGGGATGTTGAGCGAGTACTTGAGCGCGTCACGAATGCGGACCGGGCCACGTTCCTGCCCGTCGGCATCGGGCACCGAGTAGTTGCCCACGATGGTGCCGCGCACGTCCATGAACATGGTGGCCGGCGTGATCTTGTTGAGCTCGAAGCCGGTGGAGTAGGTAATGGGCTTGAAGGCCGATCCCGCCTGGCGGTAGGCCGTGCCCACCACGTCGTAGTTGGGCTGGAAGGCGGGCGTCCCCTGGCCGTAGTAGTTCGCGCTGCCCACGTAGGCCAGCACCGCGCCGGTGCGGTAGTTGACGGTGACGAGCGCATCGTTGTTGATGTTTCGCTTCTGGTTGAGCTTGTTGATCCACGCCATGGCCGCCTTGCCGTACTTCGTGGTGAGCTGCGCCGCGGTCATGTGGTTCATGTCGTAGGCAATCGCCGCCCACTTCTCCGCGTAGACCTGATAGCCGTTGTAGTCCAGCGTGGTGGTGATGGTCAGCCCGCCCGAGTCGAGCAGCTCCTCACCTCCGAGCAGGTCGTTGGCCGCCGCGCGCACCGCGTACACGAAGTGGGGCGCCTTGTACTGCGCGGTCTTGCCCGGCGCCAGGACGATGGTCTCCTGCTTGGCGGCGTCGTACTGGGCGCGGGTGATCATCCCTCCCGAGAGCATGCCGTCGAGCACGTACCCCTGGACGCGGACGGCGTCAGCGTCGGCCGGCACCACCAGGACGGTCTTGCCCTGCGCATCGGTCTGCTGAACGGCGGCCTTGGTCGGATCCAGCGCAGAGGGTGCCCGCACCAGCCCGGCCAGCATGGCCGCCTCGCCGACGGTCAGCGTGTTCGCCGCATCCGTCTTGGTGATGTCCTTGCCGAAGTAGGCGTTGGCCGCGGCCCAGATCCCGTAGGCGTTGTCGCCGTAGTAGATCTGGTTCATGTACATCTCGAGGATCTTCTGCTTGCCGGCGTCACCGCTGTAGCGCTGCCCCAGGCGCAGCGCCAGGACCGCCTCCTTGAGCTTGCGCTCGACCTGGCGGCCCGGGTCGGCGAGCAGGTCCGCGCTGAACAGGCGCATCCGAACCAGCTGCTGGCAGATGGTCGAGGCGCCCGAGACCTCGCGACCCGACGTCACGTTCTGGTAGAAGGCTCGCACGATGCTGTGAAAGTCCACGCAGGGGTTCGTCCAGAACGTGCCGTCCTCGGCGGCAACCTGCGCGTCGACCATGATCTGCGGGATCTGGTCGAAGCTGATGGACCGGCGCTGCTCGGCGGCGAACGTCGCCAGCTGCACGCCGTCGGCGGACAGGACCTCAGAGCCTTCCGCGAGCTGGAAATCCTCCACGCCGGCGACGTTGGGCAGTCCCGAGGTATACGACGCGTAGACCGCCATGACCCCCAGGAACAGTCCGGCGGCCAGGACGGCGAAGACGCCCAGGATCAGCGCCGGCACGGCGCCGAAGGAGCCGGACGGTCGGGGACGCGCCGGGCGGCGCGGAACGGCGCCGCGGTGCGGCCGCGGCGGGGTGCGTCGGGTCATCGGCCGAGCAGAGTAGCACGGACGGTGCCGGTATACTCCACCGGCCATGAGCGCCTCCGTCTTCGACGACCTTGCCTGGCGCGGTCTGATTGCGCACAGCACCGACCCCGATGCGCTGCGCCGGCTCCTCGATGGCGAGCCCATCGCCTTCTACTGCGGCTTCGATCCCACGGCCCCCAGCCTCGGTTTTGGCAACCTCCTCCAGCTGGTCACCATGCGCCGCCTGCAGCTCGCCGGACACCACCCCATCGTCGTCGTCGGCGGCGCGACCGGGCTCATCGGAGACCCCAGCGGCAAGAGCGAGGAGCGCGCGCTGAACGCGGAGGACGTGGTCGCCGACTGGGTGGAACGGATCAGGAGCCAGTGCGAGCGCCACCTCTCGTTCGAGGGGGCCAACGCCGCCCGGGTCGTGAACAACCTGGAATGGACGGGGACGATGCCGGCGCTCACCTTCCTGCGCGACATCGGCAAGCACATGAACGTCAACCGCATGCTGGATCGCGAGGTGGTGAAGGCGCGCCTCGAGGGCGAGGGGATCAGCTACACGGAGTTCAGCTACCAGGTCCTGCAGGCCATCGACTACCTGGAGCTGCACCGTCGTCACGGAGCCGTGCTCCAGACCGGAGGCAGCGACCAGTGGGGCAACCTGACGGCCGGCGTGGAGCTCATTCGCAGGGTCGAGGGGGAGGCGGTCCACGCGCTGGCGACACCGCTCATCACCAAGGCGGACGGCACGAAGTACGGCAAGACCGCGTCGGGTGGGCTCTGGCTCGACCCGCAGATGACCAGCCCCTTCGCCTTCTACCAGCACTTTCTCAACCAGGCCGATGCCGACGTGGGACCGCTCCTTCGCACGTTCAGCTTCCGCTCCCACGACGAGATCGAGGCGTTGGAGAAGCAGACCACCGAGCGGCCGGAGGAGCGCGCCGCGCAGCGCGCACTCGCCGCCGAGCTCACGGCGCTGGTCCACGGTGAGGCGGAGGCGGAGCGGGCGGTGGCGGCCTCGTGGGCGCTGTTCGGCCAGGGAGACCTGGGTGCGCTGGACGCGGAAACCCTGGCCGCCGCCGCCGCAGAGCTGCCCAGAGCCGAGACGCGCGCCGATGACCTTCCTTCAGTGGTGGACCTGCTGGTGGCCACCGGGCTGTGCGAGAGCCGCGGTGCCGCCAAGCGGTCGGTGGCGGAGGGGGGCGTCTACCTCAACAACACGCGGGTCAGCGATGCCGGCGCGTGCCCGGAGCGCGCCGACCTGCTGGCGGGCCGCTGGCTGATCCTGCGCCGGGGACGGCGCGCCCTCGCCGCCGTGGAGGCGACCTGAGCGCGCTCAGGCCAGCAGCTCTTCGACCAGCTGAGTGGCAACCTCGTCGGCGCGGGCAGGGTACGGGAGCTCCAGGCGCACGGCCAGATCCGTCGCCTGGCGGCGGAAGAGATCCATCGTGGCCCGAAGCGCGCGCGTGATGTCCGCCGGATCGTAGCGGGCGAATGCGTCGCGCAAGGCCTCGAGCACGTCGGCGCCTGCCCAGCGCTCCAGGAAGCGGCCCCCGAACCACGGATCCGCGTCGCCCCCATCGCGGCTGCGCGCCTGCCATTCCAGGATGGTCAGCAGACGGGCCTTCATGTAGCCGTCCAGGCACCACAGCGCCACCCAGCGTTCCCCGCGGCGCAGCTTTCGTGCGGTCCACAGCGCGTGGTACCAGAAGTCCGAGACCAGGTTCTCGAACTCCACCAGTGACGGCGGCCAGTCCTCGGTGCGCGCCCGGCTCTCGACCCAGTCGGGCAGGCTTGCGAGGAGTCCGGTCGGGTCGAGCAGGACGCGGAATCCACGGCTGAGCACCTCGAGGCCCGCCATGTCATCGGGTCCGCCCCGGATCTCGTCCACGGAGACGGGAATGAGGTCCAGGTCCGTGCCGTCGGCGAAGAGCACGCGCCGCTCGCGCCGGTTGTGGCCGGTCGCCTCCAGGAAGGTGATGGCCACGGGCCCCAGGTGGGCGGGCCACCCGGCATCGGCCAGGAAGAGCTCTGGATCGTCGACGACGACGAGAAGGTCCGTGTCGGACCACTCATCGGCGGGGTGCCGCTCGCGGGCCCGCGAGCCCAGCAGGATCAGGGCGTGGATCCCCGGGTCAGTCCTGGCGTGATCCAACACGCGCTCCAGCATGCCCGCCGGGTCCGGGGCGAACCGGACGCCGGCACCAATGCGGAACGCGGCGCGCGGGGTCATGACATCCTCCTCAGTGCCTGTCGCCGGCGGCCATCCTTGCCTGGTGATCGCTGATCACCCGCTCCGCGACGTTGTGCGGGACCTCCGCGTAGTGGTCGAGGTTCCAGGTGAACCGGCCGCGGCCCTGGGTGATGCTCCGCAGCTCGGTGGCGTAGTGGAACATCTCCGCCTGGGGCACCTGGGCACGCAGGTGCTGCGTCCCGTCCTTGGAATCCATGCCCAGCACGTGACCGCGCTTGGCGGTGAGCTGGCCCATCACGTCGCCCATGTACTCGTCGGGGACCACCACCTCCACCTCGATGACCGGCTCGAGGAGGATGGGGTCGGCGTCGGTGAAGGCACGCTTGAGCGCCTGCGACGCGGCGATCTTGAAGGCCATCTCCGAGCTGTCGACGGTGTGGTACGAGCCGTCGACCAGCGTGGCCCGGATGTCGACGATGGGAAAACCGGCCAGCGCACCCTCGTCCAGCGCCTCGCGCAGCCCCTTCTCCACCGCCGGGATGTACTGCTTGGGAACCACGCCCCCCACGATCCGGTCACCGAACTCGAACCCGCTCCCGGACTCAAGCGGCTCGAACTCGATCACGACGTGCCCGTACTGGCCGTGACCGCCGGTCTGACGCTTGAACTTGTTGTCGATCCTGGCACCACGGCGGATGGTCTCCCGGTAGGGCACCTGCGGGATACCGGTCTTGACCGATGCGCCGAACTTGCGCTTGAGCCGCTCGACGATGACGTCGACATGGGCGTCGCCCATGGCGGTGAGGACCGTTTCGCCGGTTCCGTCCTGCCGACGGACCAGCACCGAGGGCTCCTCCTCGAGGAGACGGCTGAGCGCCTGCCCCAGCTTGTCGAGGTCCGCCTTGGACTCCGGCTCGATGCTGACCTGCAGGCTGGGGGCCGGGAAGGCAAAGCCCGGCAGCTCAACCGCCTCCGAGCGATCGGCGACCAGGGTGTCGCCGGCCTGGGTGCTCGTCAGCTTGGCCACCGCCGCGATGTCCCCGGGGCCGACCTGCGGCAGGTTCTCCTGGTCCTTGCCAAGGATGCCCAGCAGGTTGCCGATGCGCTCCTCCTCCTTGCGCGAGGCGTTGTAGATGTGCCCCTGCGAGCTCAGCGTGCCGGCGACGACCCGGAAGTAGGTCAGCCGGCCCACGAACGGGTCAGAGGTCGTCTTGAAGACCTGGGCCACGAACGGCGCCTTGGGGTCGGGAGCGATGGTCTTGCCGTCGGTGGTCGATCGCGAGCCGACCTCTGCGGGGGAGGGGACATGCTTCACGATCATGTCGAGGAGCTCCCGGACGCCGATGTTCTTCGCCGCGGAGCCCACGAAGACGGGGACCACCGAGCCCTCCCGGGTGCCCTTGTGGACCGCCGCGCCGACCTCCTCGTCGCTGATCTCCTCGCCCTCGAGGTACTTCATCATCAGCTCGTCGCTGGCCTCGGCGGCCGCCTCCACCAGGGCGTCCCGGCGCGAGTGCTCGGCTCCCTCCATCTCGGGAGGGATCGGCACCTCACTGGCCTTTCCGTCCGCGTAGACGTTCGCGTGCTCCTCGATGACGTCGATGTAGCCGCGGAACGCCTCGGCGGAGCCGATGGGCAGGTAGACGGGGGCGATCTTGGGTCCGAAGCGGGCCTTCAGCTGGTCCAGGGTGGCGTCGTAGTTGGCGTTCTCACGGTCCATCTTGTTGACGAACACGAAGCGCGGCAGGCCGCGTTCATCGGCAAGGTTCCAGACCTGCTCCGTGCCGACCTCGACTCCGGCACTGGCGTCGATCACGACGATCGCCGCATCCACCGCGGCTAGGGCCTCCACGACGTCCGACTGAAAATCCGCGTATCCGGGCGTGTCCACGAGCGTGACGCGCACGCCGTCGTGCTCGAGCGAGCCGATCGCCAGGTTGATGCTCTGCTGGCGCTTCTGCTCGTCGGGATCCCAGTCGAGCGTGGCGGTGCCGGCGTCCACGCTTCCCAGCCGCTGAATCGCGCCGGCGTCGAAGAGCATCGCCTCGGCGAGGCTCGTCTTGCCGGCGCCGCCGTGGGAGATGAGAGCGACGTTCCGGATCTTGTCGGGGGAGGTGGGCCTCATCGGTGCTCCTTGTGTGTGCGCAGCCGGGCTGAAGCGGCTCCGGCGGGAGCCTTCCGCCCGGGCGATCTCGTGTCAGAGTTGTGCTCATTCTAGCCCGCGGTGTTGGCCGTTCGGCGACGTGGATCCGTGTGCGGCGGTTCCGGTGCCGAGCAGCTGGCAAGGTCACGAGCGGGACCGGGTCCCAGCGCTGCGCCACGCGCGCGAGGTTTGCTTCGCCCGGGCCTGAGCAGTGGGGCTACTCACAGCCGGCGGAGCTGCCCAGCCAGGGGCCCCCAGGCTGGCCCTCAGCAGTGGGGCTACTCACAGCCGGCGGCGCCCGCCCGGAGAGAGGTCCCCCGGCCAGCCCTGAGTAGCGGGGCTGTTCACAGCGGGCGGGACCGGGGGCTGGAAGGGCCCATCGGCCAGCCCTGAGTAGTGGGGCTGTTTCACAACCCGCGAGGGGAGCCGGGAGGGAAGCCAGAACGGCCCCAGTCCGGAGCATGCCGGACGCTTGGTAGAATCGCCCGACAGCACCCGAACATGTATGAGACCCGACGTGCCTGCGCCATCGGTCGCAGCAGCCGGGCAGCCCATGAAGGAGGACCGATGTCCGGCCACAGCAAGTGGTCGCAGATCAAGCGACAGAAGGGCGCCAACGACGCGAAGCGCGGCGCGCTCTTCACCAAGCTCACGCGCGAGATCATCACCGCCGCGCGGCAGGGGGGCGGCGACATCGAGGCGAACTACCGCCTGCGCATGGCCGTCGACAAGGCGAAGCGCGAGTCCATGCCCGCGGACAATATCAAGCGGGCCGTCGAGCGTGCGACGGGCAGCGGCGCCGATGCGGAGCAGTACGAGGAGATCACCTACGAGGGCTTCGGCCCGAACAATGTGGCGGTCATCGTTGCGGCCATGACCGACAATCGCAATCGGACCGCGTCGGAGATCAGGTCGATCTTCAACAAGATCGGCGGGTCGCTGAGCCCGGTGGCATGGCAGTTCGAGCAGAAGGGGATCATCTCCCTGCCCCTGGACGGCCGCGATCCCGACGAAGTCACCCTTGCCGCCATCGACGCAGGCGCGGCTGACGTCGGCGCGCCCGAGGGCGGCTCCATCTCGGTGACCACGGAGCCCACCGAGCTCGAGCAGGTTCGCCTGGCACTGGCGGCCGCCGGCTACGAGGCGGAGTCGGCGGAGCTGTCGATGGAGCCCACAACCTGGGTCGAGATCGGCGACGAGAAGGTGGCCCGGCAGGTGCTCGGCTTCGTCGAGCGCCTCGAGGACCTCGACGACGTGCAGAACGTGTACGCCAACTTCGACATCCCCACCGAGCTCATGGAGCAGCTCGAGGCCTCCGTGGCCTGACGGGTGACCAGGCCGATGGCGGACGCGCTCCGCGCTCGACCTCACCTCGCCCATCGCGGTGCAGCCGGTCCTCGCGGACGGGCTCGCCCGGCAGATCGTCGACGGGTTGGGTCTGTAAGGCCCGCTACGATAGGCCGGTGATCGTCCTGGGCATCGATCCCGGCACTGCCAGCCTGGGGTTCGGCGTCGTCGCACTCGAGGAGAACCGCCTTCGCCTCCTCGACGCCGGCGTGGTCCGCACCGGGCCGGAGCGAACCGACGCCGAGCGGCTCGCGGAGCTCGAATCGGCGATGCGGTCGCTCGTCGCCGAGCATCACCCCGAGCGCATGGCCGTTGAGCGTCTCTTCTTCCAGCGCAACGTCCAGACCGCCATGGCCGTCGGCCAGGCGCGGGGAGTCGCGCTGCTGGTGGGCGCCCACGCGGGCCTGCGCATCGACGAGCCCACCCCGAACGAGGTGAAGCAGGCGGTCTGCGGCAACGGGTCCGCCGGGAAGCGCCAGGTGGCGAGCATGGTCGAGCGGCTGCTGGGCGTGCGCCTGACCGGGGCCGCGGACGACGCGACCGACGCCCTGGCCTGCGCCATCGGCTGCCTGTACCGTGCCCGCTCCGAACCGCGGCAGGTGATCGCGCGGTGATCGGCTCCATCCGGGGACGGGTCACCCACCTGGGGCTGGACTTCGCCCTGATCGAGGTGGGCGGCATCGGCTACCGCGTCGTCGCCGGTCCTTCGCTCCTCGCCCGCCTCCGGCTGGGGAGCGAGGCATCGGTGTTCACCCATCACCTCGTCCGCGAAGACCAGCAGGCGCTGTTCGGCTTCGCGTCCCTGGACGAGCTGGGCTTCTTCGAGCTCCTGATGACCGTCTCACAGGTGGGGCCGCGCCTGGCCCTGGCGATCACCGCCGCCCACCCGGTCACCAGGCTCCAGCTCGCCATCCTCAACGACGACGTCGATGTCTTCACCTCCGTCTCGGGCGTGGGGCGCAAGACGGCGCAGCGCATCATCCTGGAGCTCAAGGAGAAGGTGCACGCCGCGGGCCTGGCCGCGGGCGGGGGCGGCGTGGGCGCGGATTCGGACATCGTCGCCGCGCTGGAGTCGCTGGGCTACACGCTGACGGAGGCGCGCCGCGCCGCGTCGGCGGTGGCCGGATCGGACGGCGGACTGGATACCCGGATCAAGGCCGCCCTCCAGGAGCTGGCGCGCGCGCGGTGAGCAACCCCGCAGGATCCGACCCGTTCGCCGACGCGGGCGAGATCGAGCAGGTCCTTCGGGAAACCCGCATGTGGGCCGTCGTGGGCTGCTCCTCCAATCCCATGCGTCCCAGCCACGGCGTGTCCCGGACGCTGCTTGCCAACGGATACGAGGTGATCCCGGTCAATCCTCGCGAACCGACCGTCCTCGAGCGGCGTGCGTACCCAGATCTGGCGTCGGCGGCGGCGTCCGCAGCGGCCGATGGCCACCCCATCGAGGTCGTGGACATCTTCAGGCGCTCCGCGGAGGCGGGAGTCCACGTCGACGAGGCCATCGCCATTGGCGCACGGGCCGTGTGGATGCAGCTGGGTGTGATCGATCCCGCGGCCGCGCAACGCGCGCGCGACGCCGGTCTGCTGGTGGTCATGGATCGCTGCCCGGCCATCGAGCTCCCGCGCCTGGATCCGCCGCTTCGTCGCCCGCGCGGCTGACCGCCCGCGCGGCTGACCGTCAGCAGGCGACCGCCCAGACCCACTGTTCGGCGGACCGGTGTCGCGATATCCTGTCCCGCGATGGCCGCGAACGACAAGCTCGATGAGCTGCGCCGGGTCCCGCTCTTCTCCGGACTCGGAAAGCGCGAGCTGACCGAGCTGGGAACCCTGGCGGATGAGATCGACGTGGCGGACGGCCGCGCCCTGACGCGCGAGGGCGAGTCGGGGCACGAGTTCTTCGTCGTGCTCGAGGGTCGTGTCTCGGTGGAGATCGGCGGCACACGCGTCGCGGATCTTGGCCCGGGCGACTTCCTGGGAGAGATCGCGCTGATCGACGGCAAGCCTCGATCCGCCACGACCCGGGCCATGGGCGACACCCGGCTCCTGGTGGTGGGCCACCGCGAGTTCCATCAGCTCATGGCGGACTTCCCCACGGTGCAGACCGCCGTGCTCCAGGCGCTCGCCGAGCGGGTCCGCCGTAACGAGCAGCTCGGCTAGCCGCCCCCTCGTCCGCCGCGCCCGGCCCGACGAGGCCGCTGACCTGCGGGCGCTCGCGCATCGGTCGAAGGCACACTGGCCATACAGCGCGGAATTCCTGGAGGCCGTCCGCCCGCTCCTGGTCCTGGAGCCGGTCGACATCCGCCGCGATGAAGTCCACGTGCTCGAGGCGGACGGCACCCGCATCGGCTGGCACCGAGTGCGATTTGACGGCGACCGAGCGGAGCTGGAGGACCTGTGGGTGGAGCCGGCGTTCATCGGCCACGGGCACGGACGCACGCTGTTCGAGCACGCGGTGGCCGTGGCGCGCCGCGGCGGCGCGAACCGCCTCGAGTGGGACGCGGAGCCGTTCGCCACCGGGTTCTACACCATCATGGGAGGACGCGAGTTCGCGCGCTCACCCTCGGCCGTCGTCCAGGGGCGCACCCTGCCGCGGATGCGCCTGCGGCTGTCACCCCGCCGCCGGGAACCGCGGACGCCGCCCGCTCAGGGGACCCGGAAGAGGTAGATCCCAAATCCCAGGCAGTCGCGCCCACCACGCAGATAGCGGTCGCGCACGCGCTTTGCCTCGTCCAGGAATGCCTCGCGGTCCGGATCGTGGGGATGGGTCGCTGCCCAACGATCCACGGTCGCGAAGTACCCGAACTCGTAGCGGTCCCAGTCCTGCTGGCTCGCGGAGCCGCTCCATAGGGGCTGCATGCCCAGGTCAACGCCGACCATGGTGTTGAGGTCGTGCGTCGTCATCTCGTCGCGCCGGGCACCCAGCAGCTGGAGGTACTCGGCGCTGGGCTCCGTGCGCCAGTAGCCGTCAGCCACCAGCAGCTGGCCGCCTGCGACCACGTGCCGCTCCAGATCCTCGAGGAGGGCACCAAAGCCGTGGTGCTCCCATCCGGGGCCGATGCACACCACGAGGTCGAACGGATCGGACCCGGCATACGTCCGCGCGTCTCCCTCCACGAGCTCCACTTTGCCAGACGCGAGGTCCACCACCCGCTCGCGTGCGACGGCCAGCAGATGCGGCGAGAGCTCCACCCCCACGCCCACGGCGTCGTAGCGCTCGACGATGCGTGCCAGCAGCTCCGCCTTTCCGCAGCCCAGGTCCAGGACGCGCGCACCCGGCGTGAGTGCCAGCGCCCCGACTGCACGGTCCACGGTGTCCGCCGACAGCGGGTTCATGATCGCCATCTCCCCGTGGGCGATGGCGGAGAAGCGCTGCCGCAGCGCGTCGTCCATCAGCCGTCCCTTCGCAGCACCAGCCCGATGCGGCCGTACGGCGGACGCGGGTCGGTGTAGACCCTGACCTGATCGTCCTCCTCGGATTCGGCGCCCACGTCCCAGAGCCGGTTCTGGCCATCGAAGGAGACCGACGCCAGCTGCGGCCATCGGGTCAGCATGCGCTGGCCGATCTCGTGGAGCAGGTGCTGGATCGAGAGGCTGACGAATGCATGGAAGACCGATGCCGCAAGGTCGGCGACCTGCTCTCCCGCGACGTAGCGCTCGGGATGCGCCCCGAGCGCATCGGACGGATCGAGGTACGTCCAGCCGATGTCGCACCACACGTAGAGCGGCCTGTCGCGGCGCTCGGGCAGGGTCGTGTACTCGTCGCGGGCGAACGACGCGAACGACGAGCCGGTGGTCTTGATCATCTGCAGCCCCGCTCGGCCGCAGGCATGCTCCGTGATGCGGACGCCGCCATCGGCTCGCTCCAGGTGCATGCTGGCCGTGGCGTGGTCGCAGCGATCCCGGGTGAAGAGCACGTCCGAGAGCGCAAAGGAGCCCGGCTCGTCCCCGGGAACCAGCGCGGCGGGGTAGGGGAGCTCACGGCCGAGCATGGTGACCGACTCCATCTGCGGGTAGGTCGCCAGGAAGCGGGCGCCGACGTCGTGGATCCAGCCCTCCAGGGTGGGTGCGACCGTCTCCAGCGACACCGACTGGATGAAGTTCTTCATGGTGTCGGTGGCCACCACCATCCGGTTGTCGCCATCGGTGTAGGCGGCCCAGAACGCGTCGCCGTGCACCGTCACCTCGATCTCCGCGCCCATCAGCCGGTTGTCGCGTCCGGCAAAGGCCGATTCAGGGATGGTGCGGACGCCATGGAGCGGCGTCCCGTGCGTGCGATAGACCCGGACCTCCGCTTTTCCATATCGGATCTCGTGCTTCATGCCCACTCCTCCGGCTCCGGTGGCGGCCCGCCACGCAGGGTCAGCAGCCGATCCGCCGCGATCCGCACGCAGTCGTCGACCGCGCGACGCAGCTCCGCGTCCCGATCGTTGCGGAGAGCAGCCTCCATGAGCGGGATGATCGCAGAGCGCGGCCGTCCCGCGACGAACACCGTGAACCGAAACCCGAATCTCGCCTCGTAGACCTCGTTCAGGCCGGCGAGCTCCTCTGCCACCCACGCCGGCTCGCGGCTGTCGTCCTCACCCTCGTCGGCTTCACCGTCGTAGCCCTGCTCCGCGTAGCTCGCCGCCGAGAGCGATCCGGGGTCGGCGCCGATCCGGGGATGGGCGTTGACCAGCTCGATGGCCTCAGGTTCGGGCAGCGCGCGTCCGACCTCTCGCGCCACCGACACAAGCCCGTCGTCGTCCCCGAAGGGTCGCGCTGCCGCCAGCCAGGTCAGGAATCGCGGCGCGCCCTCGAAAAGAGGCGCCAGCTGGTCCGCCGCCGCCTCGGCCGGCAGGGCGTCAAGGTCGTCCGTTGCCGGGAAGGCCACCTGGCCGACCGGATCCGCGGTGGGGTCCAGCGCGAACTCGATGAGGTCCCGAACGGGCAGGCCGTTCTCGGGGTTGGTCGGCGGGATCTGTGGCTTGAGCGCGCGGTCCGCGGCGACGGCATTGGCGTGCAGCCGCGCGACGTGGAAGCCGCGGTGAAGGTAGAAGCCAACGGCGGACAGGTTGTCGCTGGTGGTCACCAGCCAGAGCCGATGATGGCCACTGGCCACGGCGACCTGCCGCACGGCCTCGACCAAGGCGGTGCCGGCACCCGTCCCGCGCGGCTCCGCGTGCAGGGTCACGATCTCCATCCCGCCGTCGGGTGACTCCTGGACGGTGGCCAGCCCGATCGGTCTGCCGGCACGCTCGGCGATCAGGCCCGGGAGCTCGAGTGGATCGATGAGCTCCCCCAGGCGGGCGATCACGCGGACACCACCTCCATGATCGGCGAGCAAGCGCTCCGCCCATGCCCGGTCAGCGGGCCCGAAGTCACGGACCTCGACCCCGCCGACGACCAGCGCGTCCATGGGAGACCCTAGCTGCCGCGGTAGGTGGACAGACCGAACGGCGTCAGCAGCAGCGGCACGTGGTAGCTGCGGTCCGGATCGTCGATCCGGAAGCCCACGGCCATGTTCTCGAAGAACGCGTCCCGGTCCTCCGCGTCGAGCCAGGCGGCCACGTCGAAGACGAGCTGGTAGCTGCCCGTGGCGAGTCCGCCCTTCAGGAGGGAGCGGATGCGACCGTCGCCATCGGTCTCCGCCTCGGTGAGGAGCTCTGGCTGCCCGTCAGCGGCCAGGCGGAACAGGGCGACCGGGAATCCGGCTGCCGGCTCGCCGGTCTCGAGGTCCAGGACGTGGGTGGAGATGGTCGGGAGTGCGTCCGCCACGGTATCCTCCGCGGGTGGGTAGGCTGCAGATCCGGGTTGGAGACCTTCACTTTACCGCCCGCTGGGAGCCGGATGCGCCCCGGACCGTGGCGGTGGTGCGCGGGCTGCTGCCCATCGGGCGCCAGCTGATCCACTGTCGCTGGAGCGGGGAATCAACGTGGATCCCGTTTGGCGACCTGCGCCTGGGGGTCGGCTACGAGCACCACACCTCGCATCCGTCGCCCGGGGAGCTGCTGATCTACACCGGTGACCTGTCCGAGTGCGAGATCCTGTTCCCGTATGGCGCCTGCGCGTTCAGCTCGAAGCTGGGCCAGCTGGCCGGGAACCACTTCGCCACGCTCGACCCCGACGATAGATGGCGCGAGCGCCTGGCGGAAGTCGGGCGGCGCACGCTGTGGGAGGGCGCACAGGACATCGAGATCACGGAGGCTTCCTGATGGTTGCCTGGATCGTCACGATCCTCGTCGTGCTGCTTGTCGTCCTCGTCATCATCAAGGTCATCCAGGTCCTGTTCGGCCTGCTGGCCATCGCGCTCATCGTGATTGGCTTCTTCATGGTCCGCGACCGGCTCAACGACTGGCTCGGGCGACGCTAGTTGCCCGCCGAAGAGGGGGTTTGAAGACCGATGGTGTGGCTCATCCTGGGCGTGGTGGCCGTCCTGATCGCGCTCGTCGCGCTGAAGGTCGTGACCGTGGTGGTGGGCGTGGTGGCCATGGTCCTCGCGCTCGTGGGCCTGGCGGCGTTCGGTGAGTGGCGAGACAAACCGCGGCAGCGCGGCATTCACAATCCCGCGGCCGCCTTCGACCCGAACAAGCCCAACCTGTACGGCCGATCCAGCGAGTCCCATTGGGAGCCGCCGACCCCGTACATCGACCATCCGGACGGCGGGGGAGCGCCTCCCGGCGTTGATCGCGGCGACGACCGCCCGCCGCCGAAGTAGCCGGTGACAGACCTCGTCGTCACCGGGGGCACCGTCGTCACCGCGTCGCGTTCGTTCGCGGCGGACGTGGCCGTGCATGACGGCCGGATCGAGGCCGTCGCACCGGGTTTGGCGGCACGGCATCACGACGCGGCGCGCATCGATGCCAGTGGCCTGCTGGTGCTCCCCGGGGTCGTGGACGTCCATACCCACACCCGCCTGCCCCTCGACGAGCGTCCGGACCGCTTCTACGACGACTCGGTGGCGGCGGCGTTCGGCGGGACCACCACGTTCCTCGCCTTCAACAACCCCGGGACGGGGATCAGCGAGGGGGGCGCCTCGTCGCTGCTCCGGGGCCTCGCCGAGTTCCGGTCGCGGACGGACGGGGAATCGGCCGTCGACTACGGGCTGAGCGCAGTCCTGACCGGCTCGCAGCCCGATCCCATGGGCGAGCTGCCAAGCCTCATCGGCTCCGGGGTGCCCACCTTCAAGGCCTTCATGATCTACGACTTCCGCCTTAGCGACGACCGGCTCTTCGAGATCCTGCGGGTGGCCGGGCGCTCCGGCGGGATGCTCCAGGTTCACTGCGAGAACGCCACCATCATCGACGCCCTGACCGCAGAGGCGATCGAAGCCGGCCACGTTGCCTGCCGATACCACGCCGAGACGCGCCCTCCGTATGCGGAGGCGGAAGCGACACACCGGGCCATCGCCCTGGCACGCGCCGCGGGGGCGTCGCTCTTCATCGTCCACCTCTCCTGCGCCGATGCCCTGGCCGAGGTCGCCGCGGCCAAGGCGCGCGGCTGGCCGGTGTACGCCGAGACCACGCCGCCCTACCTGGTCTACACCGATGACCGCTACCAGACCGATGACGAGGCAGAGGCCATCCGCTCGGTTATCTCGCCGCCCTACCGCTCCGACGCCGACCGGTCCGCACTGTGGCTGGGCCTGCGGGCCGGTGGCCTGGACCTGGTGGCCACCGACCACGTCCCGGACCGCCTGGACACCGACAAGCGACTGCCGGCGCCCCCCTTCCCGCAGATCAGCAACGGGGCGCCGGGCATCGAGACCCTGCTGGCGGTGGTCCATGGCGAGGGGGTCGCGCGTGGCCGCATCACGCTCGAGCGCATGGTGGACCTGCTTGCGACGACACCGGCGCGGCTGTTCGGGATGCCGTCGAAGGGAGCGATCGAGGTCGGACGAGACGCGGACCTGGTGCTGTTCGACCCGGATGCATCACGCACCATCCGCCAGGCGGAGCTGCACCACAGCTCGGACTTCACGCCGTTCGAGGGCCTGCGGGTCACGGGAGCGGTCCGGACCGTGCTGTTGCGAGGCCAGCCAGTTGTCCGCGACGGCATCTTCGTCGGGCGCCGGGGGATGGGCCACTTCCTGGAGCGGGCCCTCCAGTAAGACATCCCTCGCGCAGGGGAGGGCCGCGCCAACCTGATCTGAACCATGCCCGTCCGCCCGGTCGTATCGTTAGCAGGATGCGCGGTTCAACCTGGCCTAGCCACGCGCAGAGCAAGAGACAACACGACGTCGCGGGGGCCATGTGAACCATCGGCGGATTCCGCTCGCAGCGGCATTGGCCTGGGTCATTGCCGCTGGCTGTGGTGGATGCACTCCAAGTGCGTCACCGGGCTCCCTGGCGCCCTCGAGCCCGGCTGCCGCCGCGAGCCCCACTTTCGCCCGCAGCCCCGCCAGCGCTGCAGACCGTCCGTTCAGGTTGAGCGCGCAGGAGGTCGTCGGCACACCAGGACCGATCGCCCTGATCAGCACCCCGGCGGACTGCGACCCGCTGCCCACCGACTGGCTGCGCACATTCTGCGACCTCACCCTGCGCTCCGACTGGCAGGCAATCATCGGCCCGCACGATCCCTTCGGCTGGCCTCGCACCGACGTGGGCGCACCGGTCACCTGGCTCGCCGCAATGGCGCGCGCCACGATCGATGGCGACACGACGATCTGCCACGCCGTGGCCATGCGTGAGTGGCTCACCTATGGGGCGGGACTGGGCGCCGGACCACTTGCCGCTGCAACACCCGCGCCCGTTCAGCCGATCGCGCGGTGCCTGACGAGCCTGCGCACCACGGCCGAATACGGCACCTTCTCGGTCTCGGACCCGCACGAAACCACCGTCGGTCCGAGGGTCGCCTCCGCCTCCGTGACGGTTACCGTCGGCGCAGACGCGCTGGTCCACGCCGGCGCTGCTTCCGCGCCCACGTTCGATCCCGGCGTGCTCTGTGACCCGCGCATCACGACCGAAGACTGCGCCCGGATCATCGACGCCGTCACCGCAGCGCTCAGCCAGCGCTTGGCCTCGGTGATCGGGATGACCGTCCGGCCGGCAGCCCTCCCCTGGACAGCATCAGCCTCACCCCACCCGACGCCGAGCGCGGGCCAGTGGCTGGGCACCGTCGTCGTGGGACTGACAGGGAGCGGAAGCCTGACGTTCGAAGCCACCGACGTCGCCGGGCAGATCTCCCTGATGCAGGTCGACGCACCCTAGCGCTCTGGTGACCGTACCGAAACCCTCGGGCGCACGGCTACTCCAGTGTCGACGACGAGCGCGCCGTCCGCGAGGACATCGCGCGTCTGGAAGCGCAGGGCTGACGGGCCGTCCGCCACCCACGCCCGCACCATTGACTCGACCGCTTGACAGCCACGACGGATGGGCCGCCCGGCAGCAGGTCGTGAACCACGGCCCGATGGCTGGTATCGTCTTGAGCAACGAATCGGGAAGGGACATCGTGCCAACGGATTCGAGCCGCATGGGAGGCTGGAGTTACGGTCTCCATCCGAATGCTCAGGGCGCAACCATCGAAACGATGACGCGGGTGCGACTTCCGCTGGGGCACGCCCTCCGCCTTCAGATGGCGGACCCAACCGCCGCCGACGTCGTCCACATGCAGTATTTCGTCGCAAGCGAGTCCGGCGCCTGGGCACTGTGGCTCTCGTGCGCGCGATCCCAGGTCGCCGATCGGGAGGCGTGGCTGGCCATGATCGAGCCACCCGAGGAGTTGGCCACCTGATCGCAAATGATCGGAGGACTCGCTTTCGGCTCGCCAGCCGGCGCCATGGAGTCAGCAGAGCATGTGATCCCGGCATCGCGGCAGATCGATAGCGCGGCCTGCGCGCGACCTCCGATGATTTCCCCTCCGCCCTGCCGTCCTGTCATTCGCTGACGGACGCGGCGGCCGAGCCGGTCGCGTGTCGTAACCGGCACAGCGCGACAGAGGAGGATTCCGGTGTCCGACCACGCATCCGTTCTGGGGCTTCTGCGTTCGGTTGATGGCGAGGGCGTCGTGCGGGTGGAAGCTCGCCTCGACATCGGCATCGACGACCTCTGGGGAGCGCTCACCGATCCCGCTCGCCTCGTGCACTGGTACGGTGAGGTGGAGGGCGACCTTCACCAGGGCGGTGCGTTCCGTGTTCGCATCACCCTCTCCGGAGAGCGCACGGGGCGGGTTGAAGCGTGCGAGGTCCCAACGCGCCTGCTGCTCGCGATGCGCGATCCGGATCCTCGACCGGGCCAGCCGGAGCAGACCACGATCGAGGCCCGGCTCGTTGCCGAGGGCGCCCGGACCAGGCTGGTTTGGGAGCAGCGCGGCCTGCCCCTCGACCTGCTGCCGGCCTACGGGGTCGGGATCCAGATTCACGTCGAGCACCTGGCCGAGTACCTCGGCGGTCGCGAGCTTGGTGACGCGGAGCGCCGCTGGGACGAGCTCCTCCCTGCCTACGAAGCACTGGTCATCGGCTAGCGCGCGTTGCCGCCAAGGGCCGCGAGCAGCGGCTCCAGCTTGGAGAACGCCTCCGCCCAACCGTTCTCGGTGGGCGACGCAAGATGCTCCGGAAGCCACTGGCGGATCTCGAGCCGCGTTCGTGCATCGGGCTCGTCGTGGAACTCGAGCCGAACCCTCGTCTCGAACGGCTCGAATCCACCCGGCAGGTGTCCGGTGACGCGCATGATGCCGTCGAGGAGCTCGCCGTCTACGACCTCGGTGAGGTCGAGGCGGCCATCGGTCCAGATGTTGGGATCAGCCGGGAACAGCTCCTTCCAGTGCAGGTGTCCTCCGGGGCGGACATCGAAGTCGATCCCGTCGCGAGGCAATGCATTGCCGATGGGGCCCCACCACGACGCGAACTGGTCGGGGTCGGTGAATGCCCGGTAGACGAGCGCACGCGGCGCGTCGAAGACGCGCGTCAAGGCAACCTGGGGAGACGCGGTCGAGGTCATCGCTTCCTCTCGTGATCTGGATCTGTGGGGTGTATGTGCCGACTCGGACCCTCGGATGTGATGCGGGCGAGGTGCTGGTCCAGGCGGTCGAAGCGCTCGGTCCAGAGCCGCTCGTACCGGGCGAGCCACGTCGCTCGCGGCGGCGAGGGTGGTGGGGGATAGGCGCGCGTGGCGCCATCGGCCTTCCTGGCTGCGGGTGATGAGCGACGCACGCTCGAGCACCTTGAGATGTCGGGAGATGGCCGGAAGGCTGATGTCGAACGGCTCGGCCAGCTCGGTGACCGTGGCCTCACCGCCGGCCAGACGCTCGACGATCCCGCGGCGCGTGGCATCGGAGAGCGCGCCAAAGAGGAGATCGAGATCGTGGCTCGTCGCGTCCAAGATACTTAACACGATGGTTAAGCATAGCGAGTGGCGTGCCACATCGCAAGTCCCTCCGCACCAGGAGCTGGCAGCGACCGTCGACTAGCCGATCTGCGGCTCCGGTCTGGATGCCTCGAGGCGGACGACCTCCAGGGGCTGCTCGCGACCGGCGATGTCGATGGTGGAGACCTCGGCCGGCTGGATCGTGAGGCCGCCGGCCCGGGCGGCATCCACGGACACCAGGAGCTCGCCCGCTGCGGCCTGGCTTCCTAGCCGGGCCGCCACGTTGACGACGTCGCCCAGGGCAGAGAAGTCCTGGTCGTCGCCACTGCCCACCACGCCAACGAAGGCGAGGCCGTTGTGGATGCCCGCGCCGACGGGGAGCCGGGGCTCGGGCGCCGCCGCGACGGCACGCAGCAGGGCCCGCCCGGCGTCGATGGCGCGCGCGGCATAGGCCTCGCCGGCGAAGGCGGGAATGAACAGGGCCATCACGCCGTCGCCAAGGAACTTGTCGAGGATGCCGTCCTGGGCGGTGATCGCCTCGCGGGCGGCGGCGTAGAAGCCCTGCAGCAGATCGCGGAACTCGACTGCGCTCCTATCCTCGGCGAGGTGGGTGGAACCGCGGACATCGGCGAACAGCACACTGACGTCGATCTGGGCACCGCCCGGATGCTTCACCAGGGTTCCGTTGCATGCCTTGCACAGCAGGGGATTGCGAGGCATGGGTGCATGGCCAATCAGCCGGGCGATGATGCCACCCATCCCGCCAAACGGCGTCGCGCACATCTTGCAGCGAGGTTCGGTGGGGATCCGCTTCGCGATCCGGCGCCACCGGACCAGCGTGGGCTCGGTCCCATTGAGAACCTGGCGCCACATCTCCTCGTTGTGCTGGTCGGCCGTCACGAGGCGGATCGTACCCGCGACGCGCGTGGACGGGGAGGCGGATCTTGGCACCGATGTCGCAGAATGCACGTCCTGCCCCCCGACGACGCCATCCATTCCCGAGGAGGCCCTGATGCTCGGCGAGTACCCGATCTTCCCGATCCTGCTCTCCAGGGACCTGGCGGTCAGCCGCCGCTTCTACCACGACGTCCTGGGCCTCGAGGTCCTGCACGAGGACGAGGATCGCGTCGTGTTCCGCTGCGGAGGCGATACAACCCTCGCCCTGAGCCGCAGCACGGTCGGCACCTCGGACACCCAGACACAGGTTGGCTGGCGAGTGCCGGACATTCACGCCGTTGTTGCCGAGCTGCGGGCACGCGGAATCACGATCGAGGAGTACACCGAGCCCGACCCGGTGACGACCGATGGCGTGGCCGATATGGGCTGGATCTGGGCGGCCTGGTTCATGGACCCGCACGGCAACGTCCTCTCCGTGGTCCAGCGCAAGTCCTGAGCCGATGACCATCGACCCGCAGAATCGCGTGGTCCGCGTGCTCGCCGACGCGGCAGCCCGCGAGGCGACCGAGCCTGATGCCGCGGCGGCCGCCTATCGCCAGGCGTGGGAGCTGGCCACCGACGACTACGAACGCTGCATGGCCGCCCACTACCTCGCTCGCGTCCAGGCGTCGGCCGAAGACCGACACTGCTGGAACGCCCTGGCCCTCGAGAAGGCGCTCGCGGTGGCCGATGGCCGGGCCGATGGATTCCTCGCCTCCCTGCGGCTCAACCTTGGGCGGTCGCTCGAGGATCTCGGGCGGATGGACGAGGCACGCGCCGAGTACGGCGGAGCCCGCGACGCGGCACGGGAGCTACCCGAAGGCGCCTATCGCTCCACCATCGAGGAGGCCCTGGATCGCGCCGGCCGGCGCGTCGGTCAGTAGCGCTCCGGGACGAAGTTCTGGTCCGACATCGGCGGGCGAACGTAGCCGGTGTCCGGCTCTCGCGGCGGCAGGACGATCTTGCGCGGGGTGAGGTCCTGGTAGGGGATCAGGCTCAGCAGGTGGGCGATGACGTTGAGGCGCGCCCGCTTCTTGTTGTCGGCGTTGACCACGTACCACGGCGCCTGCTTGATGTCGGTATGGGCGAACATCACGTCCTTGGCCTTCGAGTACTCCACCCACTTCGCGCGTGACTGGAGGTCCATGGGCGACAGCTTCCAGCGCTTGGTGGGATCGTCGAGCCGGGCCTGGAACCGTCGCTCCTGCTCCTCGTCGCTGACGCTGAACCAGTACTTGATGAGCTGGATGCCGGAGCGCACGAGCATCCGCTCGAACTCGGGGCAGGAGCGCAGGAACTCGGTGTACTCCTCCTCGGTGCAGAAGCCCATGACCCGCTCCACGCCGGCGCGGTTGTACCAGCTGCGGTCGAAGAAGACCATCTCCCCGGCCGCGGGAAGGTGCGGGACGTAGCGCTGGAAGTACCACTGCGTCTTCTCGCGCTCGGTGGGGGTGCCCAGGGCCACCACGCGCGCGTAGCGCGGGTTCAGGCTCATGGTCATGCGCTTGATGGCACCGCCCTTGCCGGCCGCGTCGCGACCCTCGCAGATGACGACGATCCGCATCTCCTCGTGGCGGATCCACTCCTGGAGCTTCACGAGCTCGATCTGGAGCGTCGCGAGCTCGCGCTCGTAGACCTTGGTCTTGATGGTGCGGACCTCGCCGGAGCGTGCCGGCTCCGCCACGGCAGCGTGGCTCCGCTTCTCGGCCATCCGGCACCTCCTTCGGATTCCGTACGAGCATACGCCGACGGGGCTGTTCAGGATGCCACCCGCCTGCCAGTGGAGGCCGCGCCACTGGCCCTGTATCCTTCCCGCGCCATGTCCGCCCACGCCGGCCACATCCGGGGACGCCTCCCCACCGATGCCTGGCTGACCCTCATCTCGAACCGCAACGGCTGAGCCGCCCCTTCCGACCAGACCAGCGTCAACGGAAGGGGCGAGACAGCGACGCGTGCACGCATCCGGGCCCTGAAGCCCGCGTGACGCGTCGGCTCGCCTGATCGAGACAAGGAGGACATGGCGATGCCCATGCCGCATCGCACGTTCGCCCAGATGGCGAAACGCAGGCTCATCGGCAAGGAAGGACGCGAGCGCGTCCGCGAGATCAGGGCGCTCATGGCCGAGCTGCCCGACTACCGCAACGGCCCGTACGCGGACCTTCGCAAGTGGCTGCAGGCTGAGATGGGGGAGACTCGGCAGCGAGCCCATGCCGTCCATCGCGACTCGATCGCGGTTCGGCGCGAGGGCGCGGCCCAGGTTGCCCTGGTGGGACCCCCGAACGTGGGCAAGTCCAGCCTCCTCCAGGCCCTGTCCGCGATCCAGATCAAGACCGGGGACTTTCCGTTCACCACCCTTCGTCCGGTGCCCGCCCTGGCGCGCATTGGAGGGGTGCTCGTCCAGCTGGTGGAGATCCCGGGGCTCATCGCGGGCGCGGGGGACGACCGAGGAGGCGGCCGCGCACTCCTGGGTGTCCTTCGCTCAGCGGACGCCATCGTCTACTGCCAACGCGCCGATGGCGACCCGTCCGAGCTCACCGTCGTCCGCGATGAAGTCGCAGCGGCCGGCATCGACAAGCCGGCGATGCTGGCCATCACGCGCGCGGACGAGGCGGCCGCGCCCGGTTCCGCGACCCGCCTGCGTGCGGCCTTCCCGGATCTGGATGCCGTGACGGTCTCCGTGCTCGACGACGCGAGCCTGCAGGCGTTCTGCGACGCCGTGTGGAGCCTGACCGGCCTCATCCGGGTGCACCTCCGGACCGATGGCGCCATCGAGCCCGAGCCGCTGGCCCTGGAGCCGGGCGCCACCGTCGCCGACGTGGCGGCGTGCCATCCACGACGACCTGGCGAATCGCTTCAGCGGGGCCCGGATCTGGGGGCCGTCAGCCCGCTTCGACGGTCAGCGCGTCGGCCGCAGCCCACCCGCTCGCCGACGGCGACGCGGTAGAGATCGTCGAGTAGATGACCTCCGTCGCGTCAGGCGGCTAGCAGCCCGATGCGATTTGCGTAATGGCATCCGTGGTCCAATGAGGCCATGACCGCATGGGTCGCGTTGCTGCGCGGCATCAACCTCGGCGGCCACCACAGGGTGCCAATGGCGGCGCTGCGCTCGCTCGTCGAGGAGCTCGGCCATCGGGACGTCGCCACCTACGTGCAGAGCGGGAACGTGGTCTTCACCGCCGCCGCTGCCCGAGGCGTGGACGACATCACCGCGGAGCTCGAGGCCGCGCTCGCGTCACGCTTCGGGTTCGCGGTTCCGGTCGTCCTGCGCAGTCGAGACGAGATCGAGCGCATCGCGGCGCGGCACCCGTTCGAGGAACGCGAGGAGGAGCCGGCCAAGCTCCATGTCTTCTTCCTCGCCGGCGACCCTGAGCTCGAAGAAGGTCGCCGCCTGGCACCCGGAGCGCTACGCGCCCGACGAGGCCGTGGTGGACGGCCGCGAAGTCTACGTGCACTTCCCCAACGGCATGGGGAGGTCGAAATTCACCTTCGACTTCGGGACGCCGGCCACCGCCCGAAACTGGCGCACGGTCCAGGCCCTGGCGGCGATGGTTCGGGACCTGCCGGCGGACTGATCAGCCCAGGCGGGGATAGGCGATCAGGGTCAGGAACTCGACGAACTCCGTGGCCAGGACCAGGTCGTCGAGGAGTGGTCGCGGCCTCGCTCCAGGGGGCATCCGGCACCATGTCGCGCAGCCGGGCCAGCTCCTCGTCGCGGACCCTGGCGTACAGCTCGGCCGACATGGGCCTGCCGTCATCCAGAAGCGCCGCGTGGGTGCGCCACTGCCACAGCTGCGAGCGGCTGATCTCGGCGGTCGCGGCATCCTCCATGAGGTTGCTGATGGCGGCCGCGCCATTGCCGCCCAGCCAGCTGGCCAGGTAGGCAAGACCCACGCTCACGTTGGTCCGCACCCCGCGCTCCGTGATGCGCGCGCCGGGGATCCGCACGTCCAGGAGGTCACGCGCGCTGACCTGCACGTCCGGTCGCTGCTTCGCCTTCTGATTCGGCGCGTCGCCCAGCACACGGTCGAACACCTCCTGTGCCACCGGCACCAGGTCGGGGTGGGCGACCCAGGTCCCGTCCGAGCCGTCATCGGCCTCGCGCTCCTTGTCCTCGCGCACGGCCGCCAGGGCGCGCTCGGTCACCTCCGGCTCCCGACGGTTGGGGATGAAGGCGCTCATGCCGCCGATGGCGTGGGCTCCGCGGGCGTGGCAGGTCCGCACCAGCAGCTGCTGGTAGGCCCGCATGAAGGGAACCGCCATGGTCACCCTTCCCCGGTCCGGCAGCACCATGTCGTCACGGGAGCGGAACTTCTTGATCAGGCTGAAGATGTAGTCCCAGCGGCCGGCGTTGAGGCCCGCCGCATGCTCGCGCAGCTCCCAGAGGATCTCCTCCATCTCGAGCGCCGCCAGGATGGTCTCGATGAGCACCGTGGCCCGGATTGAGCCGCGCGGCACGCCGCTCGCCTCCTGCGCAACCACGAAGACCTGGTTCCACAGGCGCGCCTCGGTGTGCGACTCGAGCTTGGGGAGGTAGAAATACGGCCCGGTTCCGCGATTGAGCTGCTCGCGGGCGTTATGCCAGACCACCAGGCCCAGGTCGAACAGGCTGGCTGAGATGGGGGAGCCATCCACCAGGACATGGGCCTCGTCCAGGTGCCACCCTCGAGGACGGACGAGCAGGGTCGCGATCGCGTCGTTGAGCCGGTACTCCTTGTCCGGGGCGTCGAAGGCAAGCGTGCGCCGGACCGCCTCGTGGACCGCCCACTGCCCGGTGACGACGTTCTCCCAGGTCGGGGAGAGGGCATCCTCGAAATCGGCCATGAAGACCTTCGCACCCGAGTTGAGCGCGTTGATCATCATCTTGGGCTCTGCGGGTCCGGTGATCTCGACCCGTCGGTCGGCAAGATCGGCGGGCGTGGTCGCCACCCGCCAGGACGGATCGTCGCGGATCTCCGCCCACTCCGGGAGGAACCCCGGGAGCTCTCCCGCGTCGAAGGCGGCCTGCCGGTCCCGTCGCGCGGCGAGCAGCCGGCGCCGTTCGGGATCGAAACGGCGGTGCAGCGCCGCCACGAACGCCAGCGCCTCCGGCGTCAGCACCTCATCGAGGTGGGGAAGCCCGGTCCGGGTGATCTCGACGCCGGGCGGCAGATCGGTCATGGCTGCTCCACCTGCTGGCGACCATAGGTCGCGGGCTTGATCATCCGGCCGGCCGCGCAGTCGCCGATCAGGGTCGCCAGCCGTCGCTGGCGCGTCGTTTCCTGCTTGGCGCTCACCACCCACCACGTCGCGGTTCGCCGGTAGCCGGGCGGCTGCGCCTGCCACCACGCCCAGGCGGAGGCATCTGCCTGCAGGGCGCGTCGGTATGGCGCGGGAAGGTCGGCCGGGCGATTCTCGTACGAGTAGATGCCGGTCCTGTCGCTGGTGCGCGCCTCGAACGCGGCCAGGCCGGCCGGGTGCATGCGACCCTCGGCGAGCAGCTCACCGACGCGGCGAACGTTCGCCGCGCTCCAGGTGCTGCGCCGCTGGCGCGGCGTGAAGCGGTTCGTGTGGACCTCGTCGTCGACCCCGTAGCCGATCCCGTCGATCCATCCGAAGCAGAGGGCCTCGTCAACCGCCTCGGGATAGCGCATGCAGGCCTTGGGCACGCCCTTGCGGTAATACCCGACCCACGCCTCTGACCGGTCGCCGTGGTGCTCCTCCAGCCAGGCCCGAAACGCCGCAGCGTCGGGGAACACCATCACCTGGTCTCGGGTCGGACGCTTCACCAGCCTCCCTCGTCGCGGATGAGCCGATGGAGGACGCGCGCGGCCACCGCGCGCCGGTACGCGGCCGTGGATCGGACGTCATCGATGGGGTGGATCTCCGCCTCCAGCACCGCTGCCGCGCGGTCCGCGGTGGCCTGGGTGGGCGGAGCGCCTTCGAGCACGGCCTCGGTGACGGCGGCACGGATGGGCACCGCCGCGACGGAGCCGATGGCGAGGCGTACGTCGTGCCAGGTCGCAGCGGTGCCGGCGCCTCGCCGGCGCCAGCCCAGGGCCATGACCACCTTGCTGATCGCCTGGGCGCGGCGCGTCCCGACCTTGCGGAAGCGGACCTGTCGCTCATCGTCGATGGGAATCCGGATGGCCACGATCAGCTCGTCGGGCGTTCTCGCGGTCTGCCGGTAGGCCGGGAAGAAGTCCGCCGCCGCCACGCTGCGCTGCCCGCGGACGCTGCCCAGGGTGATCGCGGCATCGGTCGCCAGCAGGAGCGGCAGGGTGTCGCCCGCGGGCGAGGCGTTGGCCACGTTCCCGCCGATCGTCCCGCGGTTCTGGATCTGCACCGCCCCGATGGTGGCGGCAACCTCGGCGAGGACCGGCAAGTGCTCGGCCACCAGCGGGGAGCGGCGAATCTCGGTGTACGTGCTCAGCGCGCCGATGACCAGCTCCCCATCCTCGACCCGGATCCCGCGCAGGGCGTCCAGCGCCCAGAGGTCCACCACCCGCTCCGGCGGCTCCCCGAGCTCACCGGTGATCTGCACCATGAGATCCGTCCCCCCGGCCAGGGGACGGACGCGTCCGTCGGAGGCACCGGAGAGGAGGGCATACGCGTCCTCGAGGGTCCGGGGTGAGTCGACGGCGGGCTCGTACGGACGTGGCATGGACAGCCTCAGCGCTCCGGAGCGGCCAGGGCGTGCGCCGTTCCGCGGCAAGCGCGATGGCCTCGACGATCTTGGTGTAGCCCGTGCAGCGGCACAGGTTGCCGGCGATCGCGGTCCGGATCGCATCCTCGTCGGGGGCGGCGTCCGGCGCCAGCTCGGCAAGGTAGGCGTGCCCGGCCATGAGCATGCCCGGGGTGCAGATGCCGCACTGGGCGCCGCCGGTCTCCAGGAAGGCGGCCTGCAGCAGATCCAGCCGCTCGCCGTCGGCGAGCCCCTCCACGGTCTGCACCGAGCGCCCGTCGACCTGGCACAGGGGCACCAGGCAGGCATCCACCACGGCGCCGTCGACGAGCACCGAGCAGGCGCCACATTCGCCTTCGCCGCAGCCCTCCTTGGTCCCCGTCAGCCCCAGGTCCTCGCGGACCACGTCGAGCAGGCGGCGCATGCCGGGCGCATCGAGCTCCACGGGATCGCCGTTGACCGTCAGGTGGTACGTCATGCCGATGCTCCGGGACGTGGCGCACTCGTGCCCGGCGGTGGGGGAGGATCGATCCCGGCCAGCGCGGCCAGGATCCGCTCCGGCGTCGCCGGCAGCTCCGAGATCCAGGTGCCGGTGGCATCATGGATCGCGTCGAGGACCGCGGGCGCTCCCAGGTCCATGGGCAGCTCCCCGACGCCCTTGGCGCCGTGGGGAGAGCCGGAAAACGGCTTCTCGACCAGGATGGCGTGGATCCGCGGAGCGTCGAGGGCGGTGGGGATCAGGTAGGTCGCCAGGCGATCGTTGACGTAGCCGCCATCGGTCAGCTTGATCTCCTCGATGGTGGCGTAGCCCACGGCCTGCAGGGTCCCGCCCTCCACCTGCCCTTCGCAGAGCACCGGGTGGATGACGCGGCCCACGTCGTCGGCGGCGGTCACGTTCTTCACCGTCACCTCGCCGGTGTCGAGGTCCACGTCCACCTCCGCCACGCAGGCGGCCCAGCCGAAGCAGGGATACGCGTCTCCGGTGTAGGCCTCCTCGTCGAAGGGCTCCCCGGCGAACGGCGTGAACTGCTCGTCCATGCGCAGCCCGCCGCGCTCCCGCGCATAGGCGGCATAGGAGTCCGCGAACCATCGCCCGGTGGATTCCTCCACGCGTTTGCGGAGCCGGCGCGCCGCCTTGATGAGCAGCCCGCCCACGATCATGGCGGTGCGCGAGGCAACGGTGGGACCGGAGTTCGGCACGACGGATGTGTCCGTGGGTGCAACCTCGACCTCGTCCGGATCCACGCCCAGGGCCTCCGCCACGAGCTGCGGGAAGATGGTCTTGGTGCCCTGGCCCATCTCCGTCGACGCGGTGAGCACCCGGATCCGGCCGGCGTCGGTCAGCTCCACGGACGCCACGCTGGCGAGATGGACCTCGCCGGCGCCGGTGAAGCCCGCGCCGTGCCAGGCCATGGCCAGGCCGATGCCCGATGCGACCCGGGCGCCGCCCGTCCGCTGCACGCGTGCCTGGGCGGTCTGATGCCGACGTCGCTCGTATCCCGAGGCCTCCGCGGCCGCCTCGAGCACCTCGTGAGCGGCCACGCTCTCGCGCAGGACCTGGCCGGTGGGCGTGACGTCGCCCTCGTCGTAGGCCCAGCTGCGTCGCAGCTCGAGCGGCGAGATGCCGAGAGCCTCCGCGACCCGGTTGACCTGCATCTCGGCGGCGAACTCGACCTGCGGGGCACCGAACCCACGGAAGGCGCCGTTGGGCGGCGTGTTGGTGGCAACGGTCCGGCCCGCGATGAGCACGTGGTCACAGGCGTATGGCCCGCCGGCATGGAGGACGCCGCGCGACAGGACCACCGGGGACAGGGTGCAGTAGGCGCCGGCGTCCATGACGATCTCCACCACCTGGGCCACCAGGCGACCATCGCGGCTCACCCCGGTGCGGTGGCGGACCACCGCCGGATGGCGCTTGGTCGTAGCGCTGATGTCCTCGTGGCGGTCGTAGATCATGCGCACCGGCCGCCGGGCCTTGAGGGACAGCAGGGCCGCGTGGAGGGCGATCATCGACGGGTACTCCTCCTTCCCGCCAAACCCCCCGCCCGTCTCCGACTGGACCACGACCACCTGCTCCGCGGTCATGCCCAGCGCGCGGGTCATGGCGGTGTGGATGTAGTACGGGCATTGGCAGGAGCCGTGGACCGTGACCCCGCCATCCTCGCGCGGCACCGCGATCATGGCCTGGTTCTCGATGTAGAGCTGCTCCTGGTGGCCGACCCGGTAGGTACCCTCGACGACCAGGTCGGCGTTGGCCAGGGCCGCCTCCGCGTCGCCACGGGCAATGCGGTAGGTCGCGAACGCCTTCTCCGATGCGGCGGGGTCGAAGACCGGGTCCAGGGGCTCCGTTCGCAGGGTCACGTGCCGCCGGGCCTCGCGAAGCCGGTCGCGGTCCGCGGAGGCAAGGAGGCAGACGGGCTCCTCGCGATGCTGGATCTCGCCGCCGAGCGGGACGAGGATGGGCTGGTCGTCGCTGATGAGGCTGACCACGTTCGTGCCGGGGATATCGTCGGCAGTGACCACGGCGATCTGCGACCAGTCGAACGCAGGGTCCAGCTCGATGGCCACGAGACGCGCATGCGGCTCACGGGAGCGCACCGTCGCCCCGAACCACGCCCCGGGGAAGACGAGATCGTCCGCGTACTTCGCGACGCCGGTCAGCTTGGCCGGACCCTCGCGGCGGAGCGGAAGGGCGGGGTTGGCCCGTCCCGGGACGCGCTCGCCGGGCGGGACGATCACCGGGGCGGGAGCCGAGGTCCCGCCGGGCATGGTTCGCGTGGTCATCTTGGAACGCCCACCTCCTCCGGCCCGGACGATAACACCGACTCCGCCGGCCCGGAGCCCGACCTCAGCGAGCCTCGCTGATCTCCAGCAGGTGACCGTCGGGGTCACGGAAGAAGCAGCGGATCTCGGCGCCCCAGTCGTACGGCGGCGTGAGGAACTCCGCGCCCCGCGACCGCAGGGTGTCGTACGCGGCCTGGCAGTCCGGCACACGGATGGTGAGCTCCGTGGAGACGCGGGCTCGATCGTCCGGAGGCGCGAAGATGACCCCGGGCTTGTCGGGCGTGGGATCGCCGCCGGTGACCAGGAGCAGCCAGCTGCCCGCGAACGAGAACACGGCTGAGCTGCCGCCGTACTCGCGATAGAGGGAGGCACCCAGCACGTCGCGGTAGAAGGCCACCGCACGCTCCAGGTCCGAGACGACCCGCAGGACCGTCACGGCCATGCCATCGGCGGGGAAGTCGCTGGTCATTCGCTCAATCGGCTCCTTTCCTCAGGGCGTGGCCGGGCAGGGCGCCGGTATGCTCACCCCCGCGCACGACCGGCGTTCCGTTGACGATGACATGGTCGATGCCCAGCGGATAGCGTCGAGGATCCTCCATGGTGGCACGCGACGCCACGCGCCCCGCGTCGAAGACCACCACGTCGGCGACCATGCCATCGGCGATGCGGCCGCGATCTCGCAGTCCCAGCCGGGCAGCCGGGTCAAAAGTGATCTTGCGCACCGCCGCCTCCAGGCCGATGGCGCCGCGATCCCGCACGAACTCGCCCAGCACCCGCGGGAACGAGCCGTAGGTCCGCGGTGACGGCCTGGCGCCCAGGAAGGTCGAATCGGTGCCGATCATGGCAGCGGGATGCGCGAAGTAGCGGGGGAGCGTCTCCGTCTCCGGCCCGGACGTCACCTGCGCCAGCCGCAGGTCCTCCGCGATGAGCAGGTCGCAGATGGTGTCGACCGCATCGGCGCCGGTCTGCGCCATGACCTCGGCCAGGGTGCGGCCTTCCCAGGCCGCGTGGGCGGGATCCGCGAAATAGCCCAGGCGTACGTCGCTCCAGCCGGCCGCGCTGGTGTAGGCAGCGCCGCGGCGCGTCATCTCCTCGCGGAGCCGGTCGCGGAACCGCGGGTCGGCGAGGCGATCCAGCAGGGCGTCCGGCCCGCCCGCCTGCGCCCATGGCGGCACCTGGATGACGAGGCGGGTGGCAGCCCACTCGTACGGGTACATGTCGAAGGTCACGTCCATGCCCGTGGCGCGCGCATCGTCGACCAGCCCGAGGAGCTCGCCGGGGTCGCCCGGGTAGGTGGGCCGGTGGTAGAGGTGGGTGAGATGCACCGGGCCGGCACCCCGGCGGCCGATCTCGATGGCCTCCCGGAACGGATCGAGGAAGCGGTCGCCCAGCGGATAGCGGACGTGGGTGTGATAGAAGCCGCCGAACCGGGCCGCCTCCGCGGTGAGCGCCGCCAGCTCATCGGTGGAGGCATACGAGCCCGGGGGGTAGTCGAGGCCGCTCGAGACGCCAAAGGCGCCGTCCTGCATCGCCTCGCGAAGGGTGCCGCGCATGCGGTCGAGCGCGCGAGCGTCCGCCGGGACATCGTCCCAGCCCAGCGCGTCGATGCGCAGGGCCGAGTTGCCCACCACGAAGGCCACGTTCACCGCCACGCCACGATCGAACCGGTCGAGGTACTCGGCGACGGTCCGCCAGTCCAGGGCGACATCCGGCCGGCCATCAAGGCCGCCGTTCAGGCGCGCGAAGGCCTCCAGGTCGGCCCTGCTGCGGAAGGGGGCATACGCGTTGCCGTCCACGCCCACGACCTCGGTCGTCACGCCCTGGCGCACCTTGGGCTCGTGGCGCGGCTCCGCGAGGATCCACAGCCCCGAATGGCTGTGCAGGTCGATGAACCCCGGGGCCACGATGCGCCCGGTCGCGTCGATGACATCGGCAGGAGGCTCGTCCGCGCTGGCCGCCGCATCGCGGATGAGCCGCAGCCGCCCGGCGTGCACCGCCACATCGGCCCGGAAGCCTGGCGCCCCGCTGCCGTCCACCACCGTCCCACCCCGGATGAGCAGGTCGGGCGCGGCCCCCATCAGGTCGCGGCCGGCCCGTCCAGGCGCCGTCCGCGAACCCATGCCGCGCGGACCATGGCGGGGTGGGAGCGGAAGATGAGGCGGCTGGCCAGGTCCTCGTCCTCGTCGGCATCGAGATGCGCCATGGGCAGGGTCAGCGATGGATCCACCGCGATCAGGTCCGCTTCCTTGCCGACCTCGACCGAGCCGATGGCGTCCTCGAGGCCCAAGGCCTCTGCGCCACCAAGCGAGCCGAGCCGCAGCCATTCGACGGGGGAGAGCGGCCGATGGCGGTCGCCGAGCATGGCGCGCAGGCCGTTCTGGGTGTAGGCGCCGGCGCGCATGACGCCGAACAGGGACAGGTCGGGCCCGGCGGAGACGTCGGAGCCCAGCCCCACAACCAGCCCCTCCTCGAGGTAGCGGCCCAGGCGCATCGTGCCGCTGGCCAGGAACAGGTTCGACGCCGGGCAGTGGGCGATCCGGGTGCGGGTCTCGGCCAGGCGGGCGATCTCGCGATCGACGAGATGAATGGCATGGGCCATGATGCTGCGCGGCCCCAGCCCGCCGGCGCGGTCGTAGACATCGGTGTAGTCAGCGGCCTCCGGAAAGAGCCGGTAGACCTCCGTGCACTCGTGGCGATCCTCCGACAGGTGGGTCTGCCAGTAGGTGCCCGTCTCGGCCGCCAGCCGCGCCGATTCGCTCAGCATGGCGCCCGAGCAGCTCACCGCGAAGCGCGGCGTGACGGCGTAGCGCAACCGCCCGGCATCGCGCCCGTCCCAGCGCGCGATGAGGTCCGCGGTCTGACGCAGGCTCGTTTCCAGGACCACGGCCTCCGGCAGCGTGGGGTCATAGCGGAGCCGGTCCATCATCACCTTGCCGATGACCGCCCGCAGGCCGTGCGCCTCCGCCGCCTGAAAGGCGGTGTCCAGGCTGTCCTCGTAGACGGCGCCGTACATGACCGCCGTCGTGGATCCCGCCGCGGCGAAGGCACGGCAGGCTGCCGGGGCCAGCACCTCGGCGGCGCTCCGGTCGAAGCCGCGCTCCAGCGGGAAGATGTAGCGATCCAGCCAGGTGAGCAGGTCCAGCCCGGCGCCCAGCCCCGCGCTCGGCAGCTGGGGGAGGTGGGCATGCAGGTCCACCATCCCAGGGAGGACCACCCACGGACGCAGGTCGATGGCGTCCGCTGCGGTGCCGCGCGCGTCCCCGGCTGCGGTGGCGGACGTCCGGCCGCCGTCCCAGGCACCGACCCCGGCGAGGCGTCCGTCCGCGCCAACCTCAATACGGGCGTCGCGCTCGTAGCGGTGGCCGCCGGCCGCCAGCGGCGTGAGCAACGCGGCCCTGATGACGAAGGGTGGTCCCTCGGGGATTGGCGATTGCTCGTCGCTGGGCGGTCGGCTCACGGGTGGATGCTAGCGCTCCGATACGCGCGCGATAAGGGCCTGGTGACCCTCCGCGGCCGTCCTCTCGGTCCGCGACGGCGGTGGCGAGGCTCCGCGAGTCTGACCGCGGGACACCGTCACGCTCCGGCCGTGCGGGCTAGATCACCGCCGCCGGGTCAGCCGGTCGCAGCGTGGCGAGGTCGCGCTCGAACGAGCGACGCAGGGTGGCCTTCTCACCGTCGTCCAGCCACGTGGCCTCCACCCCGTCGAGCGCCACCGCCTCGACCTCGGACCAGGGCATCTGCAGCGCGCGGGCCACGGTCCGGTACTCCTTCCCGAGGTCCAGGTCGGTCATGGCCGGGTCGTCCGTGTTCAGGGTGGCGAGCAAGCCCGCCTGGCGCATGCGCCGGAACGGGTGCTCCTCCAGCCGCTCGTAGCGGTTGGCGATCACGATGTTCGAGTTCGGGCAGACCGTCAGCGGGATCCGGGCCTCGGCCACCCGCTGGGTGAGCGCCTCGTCGCCCAGGATTGCCAGCCCGTGGTCGATGCGCTCGATGCCCAGCGCGTCGAGCGCGGTGGCGATGTTGTCCGGCCCGGTGTCCTCGCCGGCGTGGCTGGTCAGGTGCAGGCCGATGGAGCGACCGACCGCGAACGCCTTCGCGAAGTCGCGCGGGTCGACGCCGCGCTCGGTGGAATCCATGCCCATGCCGATCACGCGCTCGGCACGACCGGCCCGCTTGAGCTCGGCAAGGCGCTCGAGGAGCTCGAGGCCCGCGGCGCCGCCGTAGGCGCGATCGATGTCGCAGACCAGCATGCACCGCACCCCCGTCTGAGCCTCGGCGCGCTCGATGCCCTCGGAAAGTCCCGCCACGATCTCCCCGAGGTCCTGCCCCGCGGCGAGATGGCGGGCCGGGGTGAAGAACATCTCCCGGTAGCGCAGCCCGTGGGGCGCGGCGTCGACCACGGACTCATGGGCAGCCCGCGCCCAGTCATCACGATCAGCGAGGAGCTCCTGGACCAGCCAGAAGATCTCCAGGAACGAGTTCAGCGAGGTGTATCGGTACAGCTCGGTGGGATCGTCGGTCGGCAGGGTCCGGCCGTTCTTGCGCGCCAGGTCGAGGACGGTCGCGGGACGTACGGTGCCCTCGACGTGGCAATGGAGCTCGACCTTGGGGATCGCGTCGTAGACGTCGCCATCGGTCATTGCCAGCGTCCTCCGTGGGCGTTTGCGCCAGTATATGGACCGATGTCGCCTGCGCACCGCCCCCGAGGCCCCGTCGCGGCCGTGATTCTCGCGGCCGGCCGCTCGCGACGCTTCGGCTCCGCCAAGCAGCTGGCGCGCCTCGCGGGCCGGACCCTCCTCGAGCACGTCATCGAGCGGGCCCTGGCGGCGGACCTGCGGCCCGTGATCGTGGTGGTGCCGCCCTGGCTCACCCGCCCGGACTCCGCGGAGGCCGCAGTGCGGTGGATCCGCAACCCGCACCCCGGCCGCGGGATGAGCTACTCGCTGCAGCTGGGCCTGGACGCCCTGGACGCCTCCGCGAGCGCGGCGCTGGTGCTGCTCGGAGACCAGCCGACCGTGGACCCCCGATCCATCGACGCCGTCCTGGCCGCGCGCGGCGAGCGACCCATCGTCGCGGCCGTGGCCGATGGCCATGTGGCACCGCCGGTCCTCATTGAGCGCGGCGCGTTCGGGCGTGCGGCGGGGCTGCGCGGCGATGTCGGCCTGCGGGACCTGATGGCCTCCGCGCCCGACCTCGTCACCGCGGTCCCGGTGGGCCACCATCCGATCGACGTGGACCATCCCTCCGACCTCGCCGCAGTGGAGTCGGCGGAGCAGCATCCGAACGCATGATCGGGCTCATGCACCCGGCCGGCGCCGTAGAATCGGTCACATGTTCGATTCGGCGGTGACCCTGCGCCACGGCGGGGGAGGGGCATGACCATCGAGCGCGTCACTGCGGCCGAGGTGGCTCCGGAGGAGCTCGCGCTGGAGTCGACGGTCAGGCCTCGGCGCCTGGACGAGTTCGCCGGGCAGGAACGGGTCAAGGAGAACCTGGCCATCCTGATCGACGCCGCCCGCCATCGGTCCGAGCCGGTGGACCACATCCTTCTCTACGGACCGCCCGGCCTGGGCAAGACGACCCTGGCCAACATCGTCGCCGCGGAGCTGGGGGCCCAGATCCGGACCACCTCCGGCCCGGCCATGGAGCGGGCAGGCGACCTCGCCGCGGTCCTGACCAGCCTGGGCCGCGGCGACGTGCTGTTCATCGACGAGATCCATCGGCTCAGCCACGCCGTCGAGGAGATCCTGTATCCGGCCATGGAGGACTTCGCACTCGACGTCGTGCTGGGCAAGGGTCCCGGCGCCCAGACGGTGCGCCTGCAGATCGAGCACATCACGGTCATTGGCGCCACCACGCGGGTGGGGAGCATCACGGGGCCTCTCCGCGAGCGGTTCGGCGCCACGTACCGTCTGGACTACTACGCCCAGCCCGAGCTGGAGCAGATCCTGCGCCGCAGCGCCGGCATCCTGGGTATCGACCTGCCGGCCGAGGCGGCCGCCATCGTCGCGCGCCGGAGCCGTGGCACCCCCCGCATCGCGAACCGCCTGCTGCGACGCGTCCGCGACTTCGCCCAGGTCCGCGGCAGCGGGGACGGCCGGGTCACCATCGAGCTGGCGACGGCGGCGCTGAACCTCATGGAGATCGACGATCGCGGCCTGGACGCCATGGACCGCCAGCTGCTGCGTGCCATGGCCGAGCACCACGCCGGCGGCCCGGTGGGCCTGCAGACCATGGCCGCCACGGTGAGCGAGCCGGTCGAGACCCTCGAGGACGTCATCGAGCCGTACCTCATGCAGATCGGGCTGCTGGCCCGCACCCCGCGCGGCCGGCAGCTGACCGCGGGCGCCTGGGCGCACCTGGGCCTCACGCCGCCGCCATCGGCCCAGGCGCAGCAGCCGGGCCTCTTCGACTAGGCCAATGCCTCCGGAGATCGGGCGCCTGGTCCTCGTCATCGGGATCGTGCTCGTGGTCGTCGGCGGGCTCTCCGTCCTGGGCGTCCGCCTCCCCATCGGGCGGCTGCCGGGGGACATCGCCATCACCGGCAAGAACGGCGGACTGTACGTTCCCATCACCACCATGATCCTTGCGTCCATCGTCCTGACCATCCTCTGGAACCTGTTCACCCGGCGCTGAGCCCGCCGTGGGACCGGCGGCACTGCGGAAAACGAGCGGTGGGGGTTGCGCCGGACCGCTACGATCCGCAACGGGTCGCGCCGCGGGACGGAACGCGGCATCGCGAGCGGCCGCAGTCAGGCAGCGGAGGGTTCCTGATCGGTGGACGCCATAGCCTCGTTCTTCAAGTTCAGGGAACGCGGGACTGACCTCGCGACGGAGGCGCGGGCGGGCCTGACCACCTTCATGGTCATGGCCTACATCATCTTCGTGAACGGCAGCATCCTCACCGCCGGGTTCGGCGACAAGGATCCGGCCTTCACCGCGGTCGCGCTGGCGGCGGGTACGGCGCTCGTCGCGGGCATCATGACCATCGCGATGGGCATCGTCGGGAACTACCCGTTTGCCCTGGCTGCCGGCCTGGGGATCAACGCCATCGTGGCGTTCACGCTCACCGGCAAGGGGCTGAGCCCGGCGGGCGCCATGGGCGTCATCGTCCTCGAGGGCCTGGCCGTCACCTTCTTCGTGGTCGTGGGCCTCCGGGAGGCGATCATGAACGCGGTGCCGATCGCGCTGAAGCGCGCCATCGGCGTCGGCATCGGCCTGTTCATCCTGTTCATCGGGTTCGCCAACGGCGGCCTCATCGGCGGGCAGGAGTCCACCTACGGCAGCGTGCCGGCCGTCTTCTTCCGGTTCCCGACCGAGCCGGCCCAGTGGGTGTTCCTGGCGGGTCTGCTGATCACGGCGGTCCTGTACGTGATGAAGGTCAAGGGATCGCTGGTCATCAGCATCCTGCTCACCACCGTCATCGCCCTCATTGTCGGGGTCACCAAGGTCCCCGAAGGCGGGCTCATCGCCACGCCGAGCTTTGACACCCTCGGCAAGTTCGACCTGGGCCAGGTCTTCAGCCAGCTGCCGCTGATCACGGCGCTCCTGACGATCTTCGCCATCATGCTCACCGACTTCTTCGACACCATGGGCACGGTGACCGGGGTCGCCGCCGAGGCCGGACTGGCCAAGGAGGACGGGACGGTCCCCGGCGTCGGACGCGTGCTCCTGGTGGACAGCCTGGCGGCCGTCGCCGGTGGTGCCGCCGGAGTCAGCTCCAACACCACGTACATCGAGAGCGCAGCCGGCGTCGCCGATGGCGGTCGCACCGGGTTCACCTCAGTGGTGACCGGCGTCCTCTTCCTGCTCGCCGTCTTCCTCTCTCCGATCGCCGGCATCGTGCCGGGTGTCGCAACCGCGCCGGCGCTGGTGCTGGTGGGCTTCCTGATGTTCACCATCGTCAAGGACATCCCGGTTTCCGACATCGAGGAGGGCTTCCCGGCCCTGCTGACCATGATCCTGATGCCGCTGACCTACGACATCACGGTGGGCATCGGCGCGGGATTCATCACCTGGGTGGTCATCAAGATCGTGCGGGGCAAGATGGACCAGATCCACTGGCTCATGTGGCTGGTCACCATCGCGTTCGCGGTCTTCTTCGCCCAGGACTGGATCAACATGCTGATCAAGTAGTCGGCCTCCACGCGAGACCGATGGCGCCCGGCCGGGCTTCCCGGCCGGGCGCTACCCTTGCCCCCGATGTCCGATTCGGAGCCCGGTCCGTCGCCGCGCCTGCGCGTCGACGATTTCGACTACGCGCTGCCCCAGTCGGCGATCGCCCAGACGCCGGCAGACCCGCGCGACGCATCACTCCTCCTGGTGCTCGATCGCTCACGATCCCGCGCCGGAGCCCCGCACCTCGAGCACGCCACCTTCCGGCAGATTGGTGACTGGCTGCGGCCGGGTGACCTGCTGGTGGTCAACGACTCTCGGGTGATTCCGGCGCGCCTGCCCGGAACGCGGGCCAGTGGTGGCGCGGTCGAGCTGCTCATGCTCCGCGACCTCGCCGAGCACCGCTGGGAGGCGCTCGTCCGGCCCTCGCGCCGGGTCCGCCCCGGCGAGCGGGTCCGTCTCGCCAGCGGGGACGAGCTCGAAGTGGGGGAGATCCTCGCCGACGGGACCCGGGTCGTCCGCTTCCCCCGCGATCCCGCAGCGGTCATGGAGGCGGCCGGCAAGACGCCGCTGCCTCCCTACATCCACGACCGGTCGAGCCCTCCGGATCGCTACCAGACGGTCTACGCGCGCCCGCCCGGATCCGCGGCTGCGCCCACCGCCGGGCTGCACTTCACGCCGGAGCTTCTCGACGCGCTGGCCGCGCGCGGGATCGGCCGCGCGCGGGTGACCCTTCACGTCGGCCTCGACACCTTTCGGCCCCTCGAGGGCGAGTACGTTGATGAGCACCACATCCACACCGAGTGGTACGAGATCCCGGCCGAGACCACGGAGGCGATGCGCCAGGCCCGGGTGAACGGCGGACGGATCGTGGCCGTGGGAACGACCTCGGTCCGGGTCCTGGAGACCGCGGCCACGCGTGCCGCCACATCGGGCTGGACGGACCTCTACATCACGCCGCCCTATCCCTTCGCGGCCGTTGACGCGCTCATCACCAACTTCCACCTCCCGCAGAGCTCTCTCCTACTCCTGGTGACCGCATTCGTGGAGGACGGGGGATCCCCGGGGGGCCCGTATGAAGCGCGTGACACGCTGCTGGCGGCGTACCGCGCGGCGCTCCAACGGGGATACCGCTTCTTCAGCTTCGGGGACGCCATGCTCATCGTCTGACGGCCGCGTCGCGCCGCCGCGACTGCCGCATTTGGTACCCGTCTCTATTCTTGTTGCACAACACATACCGCGACAGGAGACCCGCGTGGACGAACGAGAGGTTGGAGCACGAGTACGAGACAGCATCATCGGGACGATCCGCGGCACCGGTGAAATCACCGAGGCTGCGGTCGGGACACTCTCGGGCGCTATTCAACGCACGCTGAAGGAGACCGGTGCCACCGGCGGCGCGGCGGTCGACCTCGCCGTGGGCGCCGCGAAGGGCGCGATCCGCACCGTCGGTGACGTGGTAGGCCTGTCTGCGCTCACCGCCGCGGACTCGGTGAGCACCACCGCCAAGGCCGCCTCCCAGGCCGCATCATCCATCGGCAACGCGGCCAAGGGCGCCGTGGTCGGGGCCGTGAAGGGCTCGTCGGATGCCGGCGTCGACACGCTCCAGGCGATCAGCCGGACCAGCCGCAGCGCCGTCTCCGAAGCGTCCGCCGTGGGCGCCGACATCACGGCAGCGGCGGTGGGCGCCGTGGAGGGAGCCATCGAGGTGGCGAAGGACACCTCGGTCAGCGCCGAGGATGCCGCAGCGGCCGCCGCCACCGGTGCCGTGGCTGCCGCGTCGAGCATCGGGGGAGCCGCCGGGGAGCGGGTCAAGGCGGCCCTGCAGGGCACCATCCGTGGCGTGAAGGTCGTTCTCAAGACCACCGTCGAATAGCCCGACCAGCGGCCGGCCGGCGGTCACGCGGCGATCAGCCGGCCGGCACCCCGGGGCGATCACCGCGCGCCGGCGGACGGACCGGGCCCTCCAGCGAGAAGGTCCGGGACGGCTGGGATGTGCGCGGGGCCCGCTCCTCATCGGGGCCTCCGTCGTCGCCGGGCGGCGGCCAGCCCGAAGGCTCGGCCATGATGACCGCCACCTTGGCGAAATCGGCGAGGGCCGCACCCAGCTGGGGATCCTCGGTGGCGGCACGGAAGCGCGGCCGGCCAATGGCGAGCGACCATCGCGTGCGGTGCTCCAGGGCCCACAGCCGGAAGGTCTCCACCCGCAGGTCGACGGCACGGACGGCCTGCCAGGGGAGAATGCGCCCGGCGATCGCGAAGCGCGCCGTGGAGGCGCGCGGCCCGTAGCGGTAGTCGATCAGCCCGATCTCCGTGGCCACCAGGACACGGCGCGCATCATCGTCCCGGCCGTCCTCGATGGCGTAGATCGCCAGCTCCTCGACGCCCAGCGTGGCGAGATGTTCGTTGACCCAGCCGCACAGCTCGTCGCTCAGGAACGGCATCCGCGGCCAATCCGACAGGCGCACGCGTAACCTCCGGGGCAACGGTAGCCGATCAGCCCGGCGGGCGCGAGGGGTCCGCGCCGGGCACCCCGCGGGTCGGTATGCTCAGCAGCCGATGACATCGGCGATCCGCTTCACCTCGCGCCCGGCGACGGTCGCCGGCGCCCGGCTCGGCCGGCTCGAGACGCCGCACGGCGGTATCGACACGCCCCAGTTCATGCCGGTGGGGACCCAGGCGACGGTCAAGAGCCTCACGCCCGGCGACCTGCGGACGGCGGGCGCCCAGGTGATCCTGGGGAACACGTACCACCTCAGCCTGCGGCCCGGAGCAGAGCGCATCGGCCGCCTGGGAGGCCTCCATCGGTTCATGGGCTGGGATGGACCGATCCTGACCGATTCGGGCGGGTTCCAGGTCTTCAGCCTGGGACACCTGGGACGCATCGACGAGGACGGCATCACGTTCGCCAGCCACCTCGACGGGTCGCCGCAGCGCCTGACGCCCGAACGGTCCATGGAGATCCAGGCCCTGCTCGGCAGCGATATCGCGATGGCCTTCGACGAGCTCGTCGATCCTGCACGCCCGCAGGCCGAGGTGCGTGACGCCATGGAGCGCACCCAGCGCTGGGCCGTCCGCTCGGTCGCGGCACACCAGCGCGCCGACCAGGCCCTGTTCGGGATCGTGCAGGGCGGGATCGACCCGGGCCTGCGTCTGCGGTCCGTGGCCGGCATCGCGGCGCTCGACGTCGACGGGATCGCCATCGGCGGGCTGTCGGTAGGGGAGTCGAAGGCCCAGATGGCCGCCACCCTCGACACGATCGCGGAGGCGCTGGGGGACGATCCGCGGCCGCGCTACCTGATGGGCGTGGGCTCACCGCCGGACTTCTTCGCCGCGGTCGAGCGCGGGGTGGACCTGTTCGACAGCGTCCTCCCCACGCGGGTGGCCCGCAACGGGCAGCTGTGGAGCGCCGAGGGACGGCTGAACCTGCGGAATGCCCGCTTCGTCGACGATCCGGGTCCCGTCGATCCGACGTGCCGCTGCGAGACCTGCACGAACCACTCGCGAGCCTACCTCGCGCACCTGTTCCGGGCCGGGGAGCTGCTCGCCTACCGCCTCGCGACGGTCCACAACGTCACCTATACTCTGGACCTGATGCGGAGCATCCGGACCGCCCTTGCGGACGGGTCGTTCGCATCGCTTCGGGACGCCGTCACAGCACGATACGGAACAGCCGGGACCGACGAGAAGCCGGCGATAACGGACCCGTAAGGGACACCGGCGCAGGCTCGTCGTCGCCGACCGGTTCGGATCGGAGGGCTCACAGCATGGCCAAGGGCCGGGATCGACCGCGTCACCAGGTGAAGCGGAAGCCAAAGGAGAAGGCTCCCAAGAGCCTGCCGACCGCCGCCTTCGAGCCACCGCCGATGTCGGTCGAACTGATCAAGAAGAAGCGCAAGCCGCGCAGCGAGCCCGAGCAGAGCGAGTGACCTCCAGCGCCCGCCGGGAGCCATAGAGGGAAGGAGCCCCAGACGACGATGGATGCCCCGGTGGCACAGAAGAATCCCGAGCGGAACGGCGACCGCGGCCGGGCGGTCGACGCCGCCATCCTGCAGATCGAGAAGCAGTTCGGCCGTGGCGCCATCATGCGGCTCGGCGACCGCGGCGTGGTGGCCGTCGAGGTCATCCCCACCGGATCGGTCGCCCTGGACCTCGCCCTGGGCGTGGGCGGCGTGCCGCGCGGCCGGATCACGGAGATCTACGGCCCCGAGTCAAGCGGCAAGACGACGCTCTGCTACCACATCATGGCCAACGCCCAGCGCAACGGCGGCGTCGCCGCGTTCATCGACGCGGAGCACGCGCTCGACCCGGGCTATGCCAAGAACGTCGGCGTCAACGTCGACGACCTCCTCGTCAGCCAGCCGGACACCGGCGAGCAGGCGCTCGAGATCGCCGAGACCCTGATCCGCAGCAACGGCGTGGACGTGGTGGTCGTGGACTCGGTCGCCGCGCTCGTGCCGCGCGCCGAGATCGAGGGCGAGATGGGCGACAGCTTCATGGGCCTCCAGGCACGGCTCATGAGCCAGGCGCTCCGCAAGCTGACCGGCGCCGTCAACCGCAGCAACACCGCGCTCGTGTTCACGAACCAGCTGCGCGAGAAGATCGGCGTCATGTTCGGCAACCCGGAGACCACCCCGGGCGGCAGGGCGCTGAAGTTCTACGCCAGCGTGCGGATGGACATCCGCCGCATCGAGACGCTCAAGACGGGGACCGATGCCGTTGGCTCCCGCACCCGGGTCAAGGTGGTGAAGAACAAGGTGGCCTCTCCGTTCCGGGTGGCCGAGTTCGACATCATGTACAACGAGGGCATCAGCCGCGAGGGCGGGCTGCTCGACGTCGGGATCGCCGCCGGCATCCTCTCGAAGACCGGCGCCTGGTTCAACTACGGCGACACTCGCCTGGGCCAGGGCCGCGAGAACGCGCGCGACTTCCTCAAGTCGAACCCGGAGATCGCCAGGAAGGTCGACGACGAGATCCGCGGCAAGGTCGCCTCGATCGAGGTCGGCGTCGAGGGCATCAGCGAGGCGGAGTAGCCGGATGGGCGGCGAGGTCCCCTCGACGGAGCCCGTCGAACGGGCGCTGGCCTGGGCGCTGGCCCGCTGCGGCGCGAGCGCATACGCGGGACGCTGCCTCGCCTTCGTGGAGGACGCCTACGAGCGGGCCAACGGGATCGAGGTCTACGGCGGTGCTTCCGCCGCGGAGTCCGCGCAGATCCACGGCACGCAGCCCCTCACCGGCGTGCCGCCACGCGGGGCGCTCGTGTTCTTCACCTGGCGAGGCGAGATCGCTGGCGTGGTCGAGGACTGGGGGCACGTGGGGATCTCCCTGGGTGACGGTGCGCTGGTCCACGCCTGGGACGTGGTGAGGATCGACCCCATCGAGGCCATCGCCCACCTCCCGTCCGCGTCGGGATGGGCGGCACCCAGTCCGCTGGGGTGGACACCGGTGGCGCGGCTGCTCGCAGGGTCACGACCGCGAGACTGGACGGATGCCTGAGCGCTCGCGGGGGAAGCGGGGCCCGGGTCACGCCACGCCCCGGGAGCCTCCCCGCGCGGAGGCCGCCCTCGAGCTGGCCGCCGGGTACCTCGCGACGCGGCCGCGAAGCCGCTGGGAGGTGGCACGACGGCTGCGGCGCGCGGGCACGGAGCCGGCAGTCATCGAGGGCACCCTGCGTCGCCTGGCGGAGCTGGGACTCCTCGACGACCTGGCGTTCGCGCGCTGGTGGCTGGAGCAGCGCGACCGCCACGCGCCACGGGGCAGACGGATGCTCGAGGCGGAGCTCCGGCAGCACGGCGTCGACCGTGAGGTGATCGGCCTGCTTCGCGAGGAGATGGCGGTCGGCGAACCCGAGCCCGTCGCCACCTGGCAGGGTCCGCTCGACGAGCGCGACCTCCCACAGACGGAGGACGACAGGGCGCGGATGGCGCTTCATCAGCACCTCCGCGGCCGTTCGATTCCCGACGACGCGGGCGCACGTCAGCGGTTGGGCATGTACCTCGTGCGCCGCGGCTTCGATCCCGACACGGCCCGCGCCGCGATCCGCGAGGCGTCGCGGAGCAACGACGAGGAGGCCGGACCGCTCGACCGCGGGTGACCTGCCGCGGCTACCATTCAGCGATGCGGTTCGCCCTCATGACCGAGCCTCAGCAAGGGCTGAGCTACGCGGACATCCTCGCCGCGGCGAGAAGCGCCGAGGCCGCCGGGCTGGAGACGTTCTTCCGCTCCGACCACTTCACCTCGTTTCCCGGCGCGGCCGGACAGCCCACGACCGATGCCTGGGCCACCCTGGCCGGTCTTGCCCGGGAAACGAGCACGATCCGCCTCGGGGCGCTGGTGTCGCCGGTGACGTTCCGGATCCCCGGGAGCTTCGCCAAGCTGGTCGCCACCGTCGACGAGATGAGCGGCGGGCGCGTCGAGGTCGGCATGGGCGCCGGTTGGAACGAGCAGGAGCATCGGGAGCTCGGCATCCCGTTCCCGTCGCTCCGGGAGCGCTACGACCGCCTCGAGGAGGCGCTCGCCATCGTCCACGGCCTGTGGACGGAGCCCGACGGCTGGAGCTACGCGGGAACGCACTGGCAGGTGCGCGACGCGCGGTTCAGACCGCGGCCGACCTTCGGCGGCGGCCGCCACCCGCATCTCATCCTGGGCGGCGACGGCGGTCCGCGCCTCTCCCGCCTGGTGGCGACCTACGCGGACGAGTACAACCGGGGGTCGGCAACCCCGGATCGGGTCCGGGCCGCGTACGACAACGTGCGCGAGGCATGCCGGGCCATCGGTCGCGACCCCGACTCGGTCGTCTACTCCGCGATGGTGGGCGTGCTCATCGGCGAGACGGAGCAGGACGTCGCCGACCGGGTGCACGAGGTGCTGGCCTTCACCGGCGCGGGGAACGACGCAGAGGCCTGGCTGGCCGAACGTCGCGGCCGCTGGGTGATGGGCACCCTTGACCAGGCCGAGGAACGGGTGCGGGCGCTGGAGGCGGCGGGCGTCCAGCGCATCATGCTGCAGGATTTCCTGCCGCGTGACCTCGAGATGGTGAGCCTCATGGGTCGCCTGGTGCGCGGCTGATCGGACGCGTCGGGAGCCCTGGAAGCGACGGCCGGGAGTTGGGGTACACTCGGGCAGGGAATTGATCGCCCGTTAACCTCCGAGTCCGGTTGATGGGCCAGCGACGAGCAGAGTGGACGCCCGCATGGCGCGGGCGGGAAGTGCCCAATCTGGGGCTCCACCGACGGAGGGAGCCAGGATGCCGGAGTCTATCCTCGTCCTCGTGGTGGCGGTCGTCGCCGCTGCCATCGGCGCCGTGCTGGGCTATGCGGCCCGCCGCCTCCTCGCCGCGAGCAAGGTGCGCCATGCCGACTCCTACGCGGAGCGCATCATCGCGGAGGCCCGCGCCAAGCAGAAGGAGCTCGTTCTCGAGGGCAAGGACGAGGCACTCAAGATCCAGCGCGCGGCCGAGGACGAGGCGCGCGAGAAGCGGGCCGACCTGCAGCGCCAGGAGCGTCTCCTGCTCGACCGGTCGGAAAGCATGGAGCGCAAGGGCGAGGCGCTCGAGCGACGCGAGTCGACCCTGGAGGGCCGGCTCGCTGAGCTGGAGTCGGAACGGTCCCAGCTGGCCGAGCTCCGCACCCAGGAGCTGGCCGCGCTCGAGCGGGTGAGCGGCCTTTCGATCGCCGAGGCGCGCCAGACGCTGATCCAGCAGATCGTGGATGAGGCTGAGGCGGAGGCACAGCATCGCGTCCGCGAGATCGAGCGCGGGGCCACCGAGGAGGGCGAGGAGCGGGCGCGCCGCATCCTCACCACGGTGATGCAGCGCATGGCCGCGGATCACACGTCCGAGGCCACCGTCACCGTCGTCAGCCTGCCGTCGGAGGAGATGAAGGGCCGGATCATCGGCCGCGAGGGTCGCAACATCCGCGCCCTCGAGCAGGCGACGGGGGTCGACCTGATCATCGACGACACGCCGGAGGCGGTCGTGCTCTCCGGCTTCGACCCGGTGCGTCGTGAGGTTGCGCGCATGGCGCTCACCAAGCTCATCAGCGACGGTCGCATCCACCCGGGACGCATCGAGGAGACAGTCGCCAAGTGCCGCGCCGAGATCGAGGTCGTCATGCGCCAGGCCGGCGAGCAGGCGGCCTACGATGCCGGCGTGCCGGGCCTGCACCCCGAGCTCATCAAGCTCATCGGCAGGCTCAAATATCGCACCAGCTACGGCCAGAACGTCCTCAACCACTGCGTCGAGACGGCGCGGCTGGCGGGCATGCTCGCCGGGGAGATCGGCGCGAACATCGCCGAATCCAAGAAGGGCGGGCTGCTCCACGACATCGGCAAGGCGGTCGACCACGAGGTCGAAGGGCCGCACGCCCTCATCGGTGGCGAGATCGCACAGCGCTACGGCATCAACCCGGTGGTCTGCAACGCCATCGCCGCCCACCACCAGGAGGTCGACCAGGCAAGCATCGAGGCGGTGGTCGTCCAGATCGCCGATGCCATCAGCGCCTCGCGGCCCGGCGCGCGCGGCGAGACGCTCGACAACTACGTCAAGCGGCTTGACGACCTGCAGCAGATCGCCGAGAGCTTCCCCGGCGTGGAGCGCAGCTTCGCGATCCAGGCCGGCCGGGAGATCCGCATCATCGTGCGGCCGGAGGAGATCGACGACATCGCCTCGAGCCGCCTGGCCCGCGACGTCGTGAAGAAGATCGAGGAGCAGCTCCAGTTCCCGGGCCAGATCAAGGTGACCGTGATCCGCGAGACGCGCGCGGTCGACTACGCGCGATGACGGAGCGCGCCGGCCTGGTGCGCGCGCTGCTCATCGGCGACATCATCGGGAAGCCGGGACGCACCGCGGTGCGCCACATCCTGCCTGACCTCCGCCATGAGCTCGACATCGACGTGGTCGTGGCCAACGGCGAGAACGTGGCCGCCGGGATGGGCCTGACCCCGTCCCTCGCCGAGGAGCTCCTGGGCGGAGGCATCGACGTCATCACCTCCGGCAACCACATCTGGGACAAGCGCGAGATCTACTCCTACCTCGAGGGCGACCCGCCCGTCCTGCGACCCATCAACTATCCGCACGAGGTCCCCGGGCGCGGCTGGCTGGTCCACCACCTGCCCGGCGGGGGAGAGGTTGCCGTCATCAACGCCATGGGCCGGGTCTTCATGAACCAGCTGGATTCTCCGTTCATCGCCCTGGACCAGCTCCTCGACGAGGCCGCCGAGCCACTGCCGCCGGTGCGCATCGTGGACTTCCACTGCGAGATCACCAGCGAGAAGAACGCCATGGGCTGGTACCTCGACGGACGCGTTTCGGCCGTGGTGGGCACCCATACCCACGTCCCCACCGCGGACGCGCGGCTGCTGCCCAAGGGCACCGCCTACATCAGCGACATCGGCATGACCGGCCCGCGCGACTCGATCATCGGCTTCAAGGTCGACACGGTCCTGCCACGCTTCGTCCGTCACCTTCCCACGCGCTTCGAAGTTGGCAGCGGGCCGGTCTCCTTCAACGCGGTCGTCGTGGAAGCCGAGCTCGCGACGGGGCGGGCCACCGGCATCGTCCAGGTCCAGCGAACCGTCGAGGTCGACTAGGCCGATGGCGCCGGCCGCCGGCCGGAAGTCACCCGGCGCACCACCCCTGGCCGCCATCGTCGGACCCACCGCCAGCGGGAAGTCCACCCTGGCCATGGCCCTGGCCCCACGGCTCAACGCGGAGATCGTGGTCGCCGACTCCCGCCAGGTGTACCGCGGCATGGATATCGGCACCGCCGCGCCATCGAGCGCGGAGCGGGCCGCGGTGCGACATCACCTCCTCGACCTGGTCGCACCCGACGAGCCCTTCACCGTCGCGCAGTGGGTGGCGCTGGCGCGGCCGCTGGTGGACGAGATCGCCGCTCGTGGGGCGCGGCCGCTGCTGGTCGGCGGCACCGGGCTCTACGTGTCCGCCCTGGTCGATGGCTTCGACTTCGCATCCCAGGCTTGGTCACCCGAGGTCCGCGAGCGCCTGGCAGGCGAGCTCGAGGTTGCGGGCCTGGCATCCCTCGCCGCGCGGCTGGCCACCCTCGATCCGGCCGTGGCGGCACGCACGGACCTGCGCAACCCGCGCCGTGTCCTGCGCGCGCTCGAGCGCGCAGAGGCGGGGGGAGCGGGGGAATTCCCGCGGGCGGCGCCCTATCCCGGCCGGCTGGCCCTGCTGGGCATCAGCCGGCCGCGCGAGGTACTGTACCGCCGCATCGACGAGCGGGCCCGCAGGTTGTTCGACACCGGGTTGCTCGACGAGGTGCGCGCGCTGCTCGACGCGGGCTACGGACCCGACCTTCCACCCATGACGGGCCACGGGTACCGCGAGGCGGCCGGCTACCTGGCGGGGGAGTGGTCGCTCGATGAGGCGCTTGCTCGCACGGCACGCCGCACACGCCAGTACGCGAAGCGACAGCTCAGCTGGTTCGGTCGCGATCCGCGGATCGTCTGGCTCGCGGCGGGAGATGGCGCGGCAGATGACCCCGCGCTGGTGGACCGCGCAATCGACCTGCTGGGGCGTCTGCTGGTCTGAGGCGGCGTCGCTTCAGCCGCCGACCGGGGTCGGCAGGCCAATCGACTGGCGCCAGGCGGCCATGGCTGCCGGAACCTCAACCGCAGTCGCGGCAGTAGGCGCTGCGGCCACGCCGACGGTCTCGGGAGCCGGGAGGGGTCCCGGTCGCCCGAAGAAGTACCCCTGGCCGGCGCGCACGCCCAGCGCGACGAGATGCGCGGCCTCGGAAGGCTCCTCGATCCCCTCGCCGATGACCAGGGCGCCGGTCCGGCCGGCAAAGGCGACCACCGAGCCCACCACCGCCTCCGACGGCGCGCCGGGGGCCGAGCGCTGGACCAGGCTCAGGTCGACCTTGAGGATGTCGAACCGCAGCTCCGAGAGCAGGCGCAGGCCGGAGTTACCCGCGCCGAGGTCGTCGGCCGCGAGACGCACGCCCGCCCGACGACAGGTTTCCAGCTTGCTTCGGACACGCTCGACGATCGCCGATCTCCTCGCGCTCGGTGAGCTCCAGCACGATCCGGCTTGGCGGAAACCCGTGGCGAGCCAGGATGGCCAGCAGCGCCGCTCCGCTGAACTCGGGCGCCTCGATGGTGCGCGGTGAGATGTTCACGCTCAGGAACTGGTCGGCGGGCAGCGCCCCCGCCCCGCCGACGATGGTGTCGATGCAGGTCATGTCCAGCGCCACGAGGTGGCCGCTGGCCGTCGCGGCGTTGAACAGCGCGCCGGGATCGGAGAAGGGAGCCGGCGCCACCGGGCGGATGAGACCCTCGTAGCCCAGCACGCCGAGCCCGTCCAGATCGACAATCGGCTGGAACACCGGCCGAAGCAGCCCGCGGGCGATGACCTCCGAGATGGCGCTCGCGGCCTCGCTCGACGGCTGGGCGGGCGCCTGCCGCGGGTCGAAGAGGACGACGTCGGTCCGTCCCGCGCGCTTGGCGGCATACAGAGCAGCGTCAGCCTGCGAGTAGAGCTGCTCGCGGGTGGCCGCCAGCTCGGGCACCGCCGACACGCCCGCGGAGAAGGAGATGGCCGCGTTGCCCTGGTCGCGCAGCGGTGGCTGAAGGGCGCTCGCCAGCAGGCGGCGCCCGACGACCCAGGCACCCTCGGCATCGGTGTGGGGGAGCAGGATGGCGAACTCGTCGCCGCCGATGCGGAAGGGTCGGTCCACCCGGCGCAGGCTGGCCAGGACCAGCCGCCCGAAATCGGACAGAGTGCGATCACCGGCGGCATGCCCGCTCTGGTCGTTGACCGCCTTGAACGCGTCGAGATCCAGCAGGATCAGCGAGACTGGGACGCCGTAGCGGTGGGCCTGAGCGACCTGCCGATCCAGCTCTTCCTGGAAGGCGCGATGATTGCCCAGCCCGGTCAGCTGGTCGGTCAGGGCGTCGGCCAGGGCCGCCGCATAGCGGTCGTGGAGCTCGGCCCGATCCTCGACCAGCGGCCGCACAACGGTGAGGTGGAGCATGATCCCGGCTCCGCCCACGGAGACGCCGGTGGCGACCACCGCTCGCAGGCTGAGATCGGGCAGCACGAAGGCGAGGAGCCAGTAGGCCACGACGGCCACGATCGCGCTGCCGGCCAGCACGAGGCCGAGCTGGCCGCTCATGTCGCGGAGCAGCCGAGGCTCGTGCGCACGCGCCATCGGCTCGGTCCTCGCATCGTCCGGCATGGGCTCTCCCGCTGCCCCCCGTTGGGTGTGGATAGGTATCGCACGGTATGGTGCCGGTGCGCACTAGGCTGAAAGTACCGGTGGCGACGCCGGGCCCCTCGGAGGTCTCCTCCTCCGCATCGGCTACCATCACCCTCGCACGATGACGAACCGCTCCCGCATGATCGACCTCACCACGCCCGAGGAGCGCGCCTTCCTGATCGGTCTCGACACCCATGACGGGTGGCCGGTGGGGCGCTCCCTGGCCGAGCTCGCCGCGCTCGCCCAGACCGCGGGCGCAGTCGTCGTGGGCCGCGCCTTCCAGCGGCGTGACGACGCAGATCCACTCTGGTACTTCGGCAAGGGGCGGGCCGCCGAGCTCGTCGAGGAGAAGGCCGCCAGCGACTTCAACCTGCTCATCGTCGACGACGAGATCACGCCCACCCAGCAGCGCTCCCTCGAGAAGCTGGTGGACTGCAAGGTGCTGGACCGCTCGGCCCTGATCATCGACATCTTCGCCAGGCATGCGCGAACGCACGAGGGACGCCTCCAGGTCGAGCTGGCCCAGCTGGAGTACCACCTCCCGCGCCTGACCCGGATGTGGACCCACCTGTCCCGGACCGGTGGCGGGATCGGGACCCGCGGCCCCGGCGAGACGCAGCTCGAGACCGACCGTCGGGTGATCCGCGAGAAGATCAAGAAGGTGCGCACCGAGCTCGATGAGGTCAAGCGCCAGCGGGCCACCGCCGCCCGCCAGCGCGAGCGGGGCGAGGTCGCCACCGTTGCCCTGGTGGGCTACACCAACGCTGGCAAGAGCACCCTCCTCAACCGCCTGGCCGATGCCGAGGTCTACACGGCCGACATGCTGTTCGCCACCCTGGATCCCACGTCGCGGCAGGTGACCCTGCCCACCCGCAAGCGCGTCGTGGCAACCGACACGGTGGGCTTCATCAACAAGCTCCCGCACGACCTGGTCGACGCCTTCCGCGCCACGCTCGAGGAGGTCCTGCGCGCGGACCTGCTCCTCGAGGTCGTGGACGCCGCCGATCCAGACTTCATGGCGCAGCAGGTCGCCGTCCAGACCGTGCTCGACGAGCTGGGCGCCGGTGGCAAGCCGCGCATCACCGTCTTCAACAAGATCGACCTGCTCGACGCTCGCCTGGACGGCGCTGGCGCACCCACCTCGGACCGCGCCCATTTCGTCTCGGCGGCCACGGGGGAGGGGATCGACGGGCTCCTGGAGCTGATCGCGGACGCGCTCAGGGCCCAGATGGTGCCGGTGGATGCGGTGGTGCCCTACGCGCGCGGCGAGCTGGTGAGCCGCGCCCGCATCAGCGGTGAGATCCGCGAGGCCTACACGGAGGGCGGGGTCCGCATCAGCGGCCACCTCCCGTCCGCGGTCGCCGCCGAGATCGCCGCGGTCACGGAGCCCCGGCGCCGTCGGCAGCGCGGCGAAGGCTGACGGGGACCGCGATCCGAATGCCTCCCCGTCACGCCGCCGCCGTGGACGCGCCCGTTGTCCTGGAGGGCCGCATCTCCATCGAGGCGGCGTTGACCGCGGGGGTCCGCCCGGTCAGCGAGATCCTCGCCGTGAGCCCCGGCGACCGCCGACTTGCCGTCCTTCGGCGGGTCGCGGCGGAGCACGACGTCCCCATTCGGCGGGTGACGCCTGCCGTCCTGCGCGGCCTCGTCACCGGCCAGACCCACGGTGGGGTCGTGGCCCTGGCGGGGGAGCGGAGCTACCTCGAGGTGGAGACGCTCATGAACCGGGTTGGGCCGGCGGGCTTCGTGACGATGCTCGACGGCCTGGAGGACCCCTACAACTTTGGCCAGGCGGTCCGGTCGCTCTTCGCGGCGGGCGTTGATGGTCTCGTCCTGCGCGCTCGATCCTGGGAATCGGCGACCGCGGTCGTCACCCGTGCGTCCGCCGGAGCCACCGAGCTGGTGCCCACCGCCACGGTCGGGACTCCCGACGGGGCCGCCGATGCCGCACGACGGGCGGGGCTGCAGGTGGCCTGCGCCACGACGCGCGCCGACGGCACCTGGATCCACGATGCCGACCTCGTCTCGGGCACGTTCCTGCTGGTTGGCGGCGAACGGCGGGGGATCACGCGCTCGTTCATCGACCAGGCCGATCTCCTGCTCCGGATCCCCTACGGCCGTCGGGGCGCCCATGCCCTGGGTGCCGCGGTGTCGGCGGCCCTCATCGGATTCGAGGTGCTCAGGCAGCGGCGTGCCGCCGGCCGGGCGATCCTGCCCGGCGGCGACGCTGGCGAGGTGGTCGACGAGGGCTGACTAGCGCTGGCTGCCGTACACCGGGACTGGCCGCGTGCTCTGCGCGCGACGGCGAACCCGGTCGCGGATGGCCAGCCCGGCGAGCAGGTACGCTGCACTCAGCAGCACCATGGCGCCGTAGCCGCCCAGCATGCTGCCGAGCTCACCGGTAAATGGACCGGCCACGAGCGCCACGGCGCCCACGACCAGCCCGGCGATCCCGAAGTTCCGCAGCAAGTGCTGTTTGTCCATGGCTCTCCGCCTAGGACGCAGGCCAATGCGCGCGATACGGTCCGTTCGTCCGGGGCAGGGGTTGGTACTCCGTCTGTCCTACCACTTCCGCAAATAGAAGTTATGTTGCGTTCCACCACGATGGCACGTGGAGAACCCTGGCGCAGGCTCAGACGCCCGGCGGATACCCGTGGACGTTGAGACCAATGTTCCCCCAGCACTCCGGCCAACCGGTGAAGGCGAGCGTCAGGCGCTGGCCCGCAGCGATCGGGATGGGCGTATCGACCGGGATGACTCGTTCGCCGCTGCCGGCGCCTTCCTGGCCAATATTCAGGTAGTCCGCGAAATCGAGGGTCCACACAGGCTTGCCGTCCACGCTCAGGGTCATCGAGCCGACCGCTGGGGCGCCGACGAGCGGCGTGATCTCCATCAGGTTGACGCACAGCGGCGCCGACGTGACCGCGTCCCAGGTGAAGCTACCGTCGTTGGTCACACCGCCGACCTTCAAGGCGGACGGCCCCCAATCGTCCCCGTGGGGCATGCAGTTGGTGGGCGCAGCGGGCGGCGTTCCGGGCGCCGGCACGCGATGGACATCCCCCGGATAGCCGAACGCGAGGAGTGACCCATCCGCAATGTGTGATAGCACGGTCATGGGCTCCACTCGTCCGGACGTGGTGACCCTCTCAAAGGCGAACCACACCGGATACGTGGGTTCCATGCCGGTGAATCGCTGTTCGTAGGTGACGCCCTTCACGCACGGGGATGGATCGGTGCCCTGCCGGCCGTACGGCCACACCGGATGCACGCCGCTTCCGCAGAAGTACCACGTGGACCACTGGTCGAGGTCGGGAGTCATCCCCTCCGGGTCGCGGTAGTCGTGCCAGTTCATCATGTTCACCGCGAAGTAGGCCGTGTCTGCCGGCACGGTGTCCACCTCCAGCCGCACCGTGATCGTGCCCGGCACGACCGGTCGGGGCGTTTGTGTCGCCGTTGGCGTGGGCGCCGTGGTGGGTGTTGCGAGCGCGGTCGGTGATACGGCCCCGGTCTCGTCGGGGAACGCCGTCTCCGACGGACCGGCAAATGATGCCGACGCCGACGCAGCCTGCGAGCCACTCCCCCACCCTGCCGGGGTGGCATCCGCAGAGCCGGTCGCTTCCGCCATCGGTCGCGCACCATGTGGCAGGCCCAGCATGACCACGGTCACGACCAGGGCGCCCGCCACCACCGCGAGGGACGACATGCCGATCCAGCCGCGATTGAGCGTCCATGGCGGCCGCGCTCGGGAGGGATTGGATCGGATCTCCGCGAACACCCGAGGCAGCACGTCCGGGGGAATCTCACCCGGGCGTTGCTCCTCGAGCCACTCGTGATATCGGCCGCCGGGGTCGTTGCGCTCGGTCACGCCACACCTCCCAGGACTGCGGGGCCGCCGGCACCCTCCATCGCCCGCGCCATCGCCTGCTCCGCGTAGTGGATCCGGGACTTGGCAGTGCCCAGCGGTACATGCAGGGCATCGGCGACCTCCGCAACGGAGTGGCCGAAGTAGTGGCGAAGGACAAACGCCGCGCGATGCGAGGGAGTGAGCATCGCGAACGCGCCGGAGACCGCGTCGCGCGTTACGGCCACGGCCTCGATGTCGACATCGGCGACAAGCGTGTCAGGGAGCTCCTGCTCGGTCCGTCGATGCTGCTCCCGGTGCGCGAGGTCCATGCAGGCGTGAACCAGGATCCTGCGCTGCCAGGCGTCGAATCGCGCCGGGTCGCGCAGCCGTGGCAGCGAACGCCAGGTCCGAATCAACGCTTCCTGCACGGCGTCCTCCGCGAGCGTACGGTCGTGGAGCACCAGCGCCGCGGTCACATACAGACGATCCGCAACGCTCTCGGCCAACGCCTCGAAGGCCGCCTGGTCACCCGCCCGGGCACGCTCCACCAGCTCCGCGCTCATGACTCCCTCCATGAGGATTGGCTGGTCCGAGGCTCGTTTCGTTCAAGGCATCCGCGCAGCCGCCGTCACCGTCGCCGCCAGCGCAATCCGAGGCTAGAGCCGAACGGCGCCTTCGAAGCGGGCGGGCCGGCACCATGGTGCTGTGACGGCGGACGGGCGCTAATCAGACGTCGCGGTCGACGTCGCGCTCGGGAGCGGTGTGCAGCTCATCCGCCGAGCGTGGCGCCTGCTGCCAACCCATGGCGCTCACCTCGGCGTTGGCCAGGTTCAGGTAGACGGTCTCGTGCTCGACGTTGGCGATGGCCGACGCGGGAATGTAGATGGCACCGGAGAAGAGCCCGCCGGACACCTCGATGAAGTGCTGACGAACGTCGCGGATTCGGCCGAGCCTATGGTCGTCGTTGGTCACCACCGCCCATCCGGGGTGCAGGTCTGTCATGCGCATTCTGAGCACCGTGAGCGAGTGATCGAAGCCGTGCGGCGAACCGCTTCGGCAGCGTAGCACGCACGCCTCGCAGACATTGGAGCCGGACCGCGAGGTGCACGCGTTGCCGCCAGACCATGGACGGGTGCCGTCCGTCCGACGCCTCCAGCCACGACGGTTCCGGACTGGCTCGGGGGCATCCCGCGGAAGACGCCCGTGATCGCGCTCGGCTCTGGCGGACCTTCGAAGCTGTCGGTGCACAGGCGGAAAGCGCTGCGAGCAGCACCCAGGCACCACGGACCCAGGAGAAGCGTCCGTCGCATCAGGGCTTCACGAACGTGAAGAGCCGCCCGCCGTGTTGGACCGGTTCCGGTGGGCCGGTGAATCGGCCCACCCACACCGAGAACAGCTCGTCATCCGGGGCGATGAACGCGAGCTCCTGCACGTCCGCAGCCCGATACCAGCCGCGGATGGTCGACGTGACATCAGGCGGGCGCCGATGGCGCGTCCAGATGACCGTGGCGCCCGCCGCGCAGAGCATGGACGTGGCCTGCGCCATGCGCTCGATGTCCGCGTCCGGCACGTTCCCGAAGATTCCGGCCAGGAGCAGCAGATCGGCGGGCACGGCGCCCACGCACGCATCGGTCGTCCCGGCGTCACCCTCGACGACCTCGATCCGGCACTCCCCCACCTCGGCCGCCAGTGCACGGGCCTGCGCCGCCAGCCGCGGATCGAGCTCCACCAGCCGAGCGGACACGTCGGCTCGCCGCGGGTGGTCGCGCAGGACCTCGAGCAGGTCGCGACCCTGTCCCGCGCACAGGCTCAGCACCCGGATCGGCCCTGCCGGAGCCTGGTCGAGCACCAGCTGGATCTGCGCCTGGACGAGCCGCAGGCGCCGGGTCTGCGCCGATGTCGGATCGTCATACGCGTCGTGCCATCGCACCCAGCGGTCCGTGGTCCCGGCGTCGGGGACCACGGCGTCGGGCGGACGTTGGTGCCGGTTGCTCACGAACCCACCTCGAGCGCGTTTCAAGCCGATACTAGCGAGCCGGACCACCCGGGATGCCCGGCCGGCGCTCCGCCCGGCGAGCGTCACGCGGGAGCCCCGCGACGAAGGCGGCATCGAGCAGGAGAGCTCGCAGCGGCTCCTCGTCGAAGGCGTCCCCGGGAGCGTACGTCGTCCACCGCGCGTACCTCACCCCTCGCTGACCCTCGAGGAGGCCGCGTGGGTCGTCCAGGGCGCTCCCGTGGACGAAGCCCAGGTGGATGTGCTCCTGCTGCGGGAGGATCCAGGCGAAAAAGACCGTCCGCCGCGCGCCAGACGGCAGGTCGTAGCCGATGACACGCCACCCGGGCCGCACCCGTTCGAGAGCATCGGGCAGGACCTCGCGGACGAGCCCGCGCATCCGCTCCCCGATGCGCGCCAGCTCAGGAGGAATCTCGTCAAGGAGAACCTCCGCCGGAATCGGCTCCATCGGCCCATCATGGCAGGGGATGAAGCCGACCGGCTGTCAGGATTCGACGACGCTCGTGGGCGTGTTGTGCACCGCGGGAATCTGTCCCAGGCGTCCTGCCTGGTAGTCGTTGAAGGCCTGCACGACCTCTTCGCGGGTGTTCATCACGAAGGGACCCAGCCACGCGACCGGCTCCCGGATGGGGCGTCCGCCCAGGATGAGCACGTCGAGGGCCGGGCTCCGGCTCTCCTGCACCGGTGCGCCGGTGACGGTGATCGCATCGCCCGGGCCCAGGACCGCGAGCTGGCCGGTCTGGATCGGCCAGCCCTCGGCACCCGCCGCGCCGTGCCCCGAGAGGACGTACACCAGGGCGTTGTAGTCGGGGCGCCAGGGCAGCTCCAGCCGGGCCCCGGGACTGATCGTGGCGTGGACGAAGGTCATGGGCGTGTACGTGGAACCCGGTCCCAGGTGCTCCCCCACCTCGCCGGCGATGACTCGCAGGAGCGCCCCGCCATCGGCCGATGCCAGCAGCGCCACCTGGCTCGCGCGCAGGTCCTGGTAGCGCGGCGCAGCCCATTTCCGGGCACGCGGCAGGTTCACCCACAGCTGGATACCGTGGAACAGCCCTCCGCTCACCACCAACGCCTCGGGTGGCTTCTCGATGTGCAAAATGCCGGCCCCGGCCGTCATCCACTGGGTGTCGCCGTTGGTGATCACTCCCCCACCGCCGTTCGAGTCGGAATGCTCGAACACGCCATCCATCATGTAGGTCACCGTCTCGAACCCGCGATGCGGGTGCCACGGCGTTCCCTTCGCCTCGCCTGGGGCGTACTCAACCTCCCCCATCTGGTCCATGTGAACGAACGGGTCGAGCTCGGTGAGGTGCACCCCGGCGAAGGCCCGGCGTACCGGAAAACCCTCGCCTTCGAAGCCGCGCGGGGCCTCGGTGACGCCCTGGACGGGCCGCTGGCGGCCGGCAACGGGGTCAGGTCGCGGAATGCGCGGGAGGACGGTGATGTCCTCCACGGTCACGGCTGGCATGCCTGCATGATACACCGATACTTGCAGCGTCAACTACGTAAGGGTGGGGCTCGCCTGACGAGGGCGCCCGATCGCGGTACGCTTGCAGCAGCCGGCGCAGCCGTGCCGGCCGGAGCGGAGGACGGTTGGCGCGCTCGCACCGCCCGCAGAGTTCCGGCAGGAGGCTTCGCGACCCGCATGTCCCACCCACGGTTGCTCCTCGCAGTGACGGCGTCCGCCCTGGCACTCATCCTCGGCGCCTGCAGCATGCAGACATCTCCCAGCGCGGCAGCAAGCCCTGCGCCATCGGCCTCCACCTCGCCGATGGCGAGCGCGGCACCCCTGTCGCCACCCGTCGGAAGCGGCACGGCGGAGCAGCTCGAAAACGATTTCGTCGCGGTGGTCCAGCAGGTCGCGCCGTCGGTCGTGGTCATCGAGACCGACCAGGGGCTCGGATCCGGCGTGATCTTCGACGCAAAGGGCGACATCGTCACCAACGCTCATGTCACCGAAGGCGCCTCGCAGTTCCGCGTCACGCTCGCCGATGGGCGCCAGCAGTCCGCCACGCTGGTGGGCAGCTTCGCATCGGATGACCTGGCGGTCCTCAGGATGGCCAGCCCCAGCAATCTCCATCCGGCGGCATTCGCCGATTCGAGCCGGCTCCAGGTTGGCGACATCGTCATGGCCATCGGCAATCCCCTGGGGCTGCAGTCCAGCGTCACCGAGGGGATCGTGAGCGCCCTGAACCGCACCGTGAGCGAGCCTGGCGGCGTCGCGCTGCCGGGGGTGATCCAGACCAGCGCGGCCATCAACCCCGGCAACTCGGGCGGCGCCCTGGTGGACCTGGCGGGCCAGGTCGTGGGCATTCCCACCCTGGCGGCCACCGACCCACAGATTGGCGGCACGGCGCCGGGCATCGGCTTCGCCATCCCCAGCAGCACCGCGAAGGACATCGCCCAGCAGCTGATCTCCAGCGGCCACGTCGTGAGCTCCGGGCGCGCCTATCTCGGAATCCAGACCGCCGACACCTTCGGCGGACTGGGCGTCTACGTCGTCCGCGTTGCGACGGGCGGACCGGCGGCGAACGCCGGAATCACCAACGGTGAGCTGATCACCGCCATCGACGGGACTCCGACACCGGACAACCAGAGCCTGTCGGAGCTGCTCGCCCAGCACAAGCCCGACGACCAGGTAAGAGTCTCGCTGGTCAGGCCCAACGGCAGTAAGACATCGGTGACGGTCACGCTGGGCGAGCTGACAAGCTGACAAGCTGCGGCGCGTTCGGCAGCGGCGACCGGTCCTGCGCGATCTCGCGCCGTCGGGCCGATCCGCCTTCGCTGCGCAGCCCGATGGTGGCGACCAGTGGACAGTGGTCGCTGCTGGTCCCGCTGCACAGCACCCGCGCATCCGAGGCCACGATGTCCGGTGACGTGAAGATGTGGTCGAGCCTCAGGATGGGTGGGAACCCCTCCACGGCCACTGGTCGCCACGTCGCGCCCGCGGAATCGCCGGCGTCGGCCATGACCGTGCTCAGATCACGGTAGGCCGGCTCGCGTTCGGTGAGGTTGAAGTCGCCCATGACGACAAGGTGGTCGCCGGCCGCCATGAGACCCGTCGCGAAGCTCGCCAGGGCCTGCACCTGTCCGTCGCGCTCGTCCGGACAGTACGGGCACGGAAGGCTGGCCAGCGGAAACGTGAGATGGACCCCCACCAGGGTGAGCTCGTGTCCCCCAAGGCTGATCCGGATCCACGGCGCTCGTGGCTTGTCCCACACCGCCGCGGGCTGGTTCACGACCCCCTGCGCATCGATCGGAAGCCGGCTGAGGATCACCATTCCCGGTGGCGTCGCCGCCTGGGGCAGCACGACCCGGAAGGGCCAATCGGCGACCAGATCCAGGTCCCTGCCCCGCAAGCGCGCCTCCTCCAGCACGACGACATCGGGCTGGGCGCTGGCCAAGACGGCGGAGAAGCCCATCTCGCCCAGGTCGTCTCCGTGCAGGTTCCAGGTCATGAGCGTCAGGGTGGGCGCGGGCGCCGCGGCGACGTGCTCCGAGGGCGGGCCGTAGGCCACGAACCCGAATCCCACGACCAGCACGGTCAAGACGGCCAGAGCCGGCGAACGGGCAACGGCGGCCACAACGACCAGGAGAAGCAGCGAGCCATAGACGACCGGAGCCAGTGCCTCGAACAGGGCCAGGGGTCCGTCGCGGAACGGGTGCGCGAAGGTCACCAGGCTGGCGAGGAGCACCAGGCCGGGCAGGACGGCCCACCGCAGCATCCGGTCGGCCGCGAGAGAGCGCACGGCGCCACGCGCCGAGGTCATCGTTCTGCCGGCACTCCCAGCGTTACCGCGGCCGCGACGGTCGCCACCAGCAGGGCCAGGGCCTGGTTGGCGTCTAGCGCGGCGCTGCCGGCGAAGAGGTCGGTTGCAGCGCTGGGAATCGCGCCCAGGATCGGCGGCACCGCGATCCAACCCAGCACGAGCGCGGTCGGCGCGGTGGCTCCCGGGAGACGCAGCATGCGAGTGATCACCGCCGTGAGCACCCCCAGGAACGCCGCGAGAAGCAGCGCCAGGACCAGCGCCGGCTGGTCCTTGGCGCCGGAGGCGTCAACCAGGCGCACCAAGCCCTGCTCGCAGATCGCCACGGCCAGCGCCAGGGCGGCGCCCATCAGACCCGCCCGAGCGCTGGTCATTCGCCGCTCCCTCCAAGCCCGGCAGGCCGGGGTCGATCGAGGACGCCCGCGGCCAGCTCGGCCACGAGCCCTCGCGCAATGCGATACGACTTCCCGGCACCCATGACCAGCACGGCATCGCCGCTGCGCAGGTGTTCGGCGACGTAGGTCGTGGTCTCTTCGACGTCGCCTGCCGCAATGGCCGGGATACCCGTCGCCCGCTCGATGGCATCGGCCAGGTCAGCAGCGCTGATGGCACGCATGGCCTCCGCGCTGTCGCGGCTGGCGAAGATGTCGGCGATGACCACTTCGTCGGCATCGGTGAATGCCTGCGAGAAGTCATCGAGGAAGAGTGCCGTGCGCGAGTACATGTGCGGCTCGAACACGGCCCACAGGCGCCGCTCGCCGACCTTCTGGCGGGCAGCGGCCAGCGCAGCCCGGACCTCCGTGGGATGGTGGCCGTAGTCGTCGTAGACCAGCACGCCGGCAGTATCCGCGATCAGCTCCATGCGCCGCCCGGCGCCGGGGAACGTCCGCAGCCCATCCACGAGGGCAGCCAGCGGAGCGCCAGCCTGTCGGGCCAGGGCCACGGCGGCGGTGGCGTTGAGGACGTTGTGCTCGCCTGCCAGGGCCGTCTCGAACCGCTCGCCAAAGAGCCGGAAGCGGGTGACCGCCGGGAGCAGGTCGACATCCGTCGCCACGACCTCGCTTCCGGGGCCGTAGCCCACGATGCGCCCTTGCCAATCGGCGAGCCGATGGCGCAGCTCCCGCGTACCGGGATCATCCTCCGCGACCAGCAGCAGGCGACCACCAAGGCGCGGATCCTCCCCCATCCCCCGCACGAAGCGCTCGAATGAATCCAGGACCGCCGCCCGATCGGCGAAATAGTCGGGATGATCCATTTCGACGTTGGTGACGATGGCGCCGGCCGGATGGTAATGGAGGAAGTTGTCCCCGAACTCGTCCGCCTCCACGACGAACGGCGTCCCGTTTCCGGGTCGGACGGTCGCGCCCCACGCCGCGATGAACGCGCCCACCTCCACGGTGGGGTCGAGGCCGGCGGTGATGAGCAGGTGCCCCAGGAGGGCCGTGGTGGTGGATTTCCCGTGCGTTCCGGTCACCGCCAGGCCCATGCGGCCCGGCGCGGCCATCAGCTCGCCCAGGAGCGCCTGCCAGGCCACGACCGGGATCCCGGCTGCGTCAGCGGCCGCCAGCTCCTCGTGACCGGGCGCGGCGCGGATGGCCGCCGTGATGGCGACGCGGTCCACCCCCGCCAGGTGCGCGGGATCATGGCCCGCGGCGACGTCGATGCCCGCGGCGGCAAGCGGGGCCGTGTACGGCGAGGGCACATCCAGGTCGCATCCGTCCACGCGGGCCCCGGCCCGCTGCGCGAGCAGTGCCACCCCCGCGGCCCCCGAGCCGGCGATGCCGATGACGTGGATCCGCTCGCCGGCGCGGACCATGGGCCTAGGCCGCCGCCTCCCGGATGGCGAGCTCGAGCGCGGCAGCGGCGGCGGCGCCGCGGTTCCCGTCCCGGGCAAAGCCGAACTCGTGGCGCTCCACGACGGGCGGGTGGCCCGTTCGCGCCACGGCGATGTAGTGCAGGCCGATGGGCTTGCCGGGTGTCGCGCCCTCCGGGCCGGCGATGCCGGTCACGGCGATCCCCATCTCGACCCCGAATCGGTGCCAGACCCCCTCCGCCATGGCGCCCGCAACCTCGGAGCTCACCGCTCCGCAATCGGCGATGAGGGTCGCCTCCACGCCGAGCTCACGTTCCTTGGCCAGGTTCGAGTAACAGATCACCCCGCCGACGTAATACTGGCTTGCCCCGGGAATCATGGTGATGGCATGACCGATCAGTCCACCGGTCGACGACTCAGCAGTCGCCACCCGCCAGCTCCGCGGTCTGAGCACCTCTCCAAGCTGCGCTGCCAGGGTTGCCAGCGCGGCGTCGTCGGGAGCACGCATGGCCCACATCGATACCACTCCTCAGCGGTAGTTCGTGAACTGCAGCGCGACCGGATAGTCGAGGCCACGCAGGTGCCCGATCACCCCCTGCAGCTCGTCCCGGCTCTTCGCGGCGACGCGGACGGCGTCGCCCTGGATCACCGGCTTGACCTTGGGGAACTTCTCGCGAATCAGCCTGGCGATCTCCTTGGCCTGGTCGGAGCTCAGTCCTCGATGCAACCCGATGTGCTGGCGGACCGTGCCGCCCGCCGCGGGTTCCAGCTTTCCCCAGTCGAAGATCTTCAGCGACAGGTTGCGACGAACGGCCTTCGACTCCACCAGGTCCCGAACCGCCTTGGCCCGGAACTCGTCGTCGGCGAGGAGGGTGATCCCGTCCTTGCCCAGATCGAGCGAGCAGCGGCTCCCCTTGAAGTCGAAGCGGGTGCCGATCTCGCGGCGCACCTGGTCGAGCGCGTTGACCAGCTCCTGCTGGTCGAAATCGCTCACGACGTCGAACGTGGAATCGCCTGCCATCGCGCTCCTCGCTACCGTGTTCCCTTGCCGTATCTTGCCCCATCGCGCGGCCGGCGTCGCGTGCCGAAGGACCTCACCGGCATCATCCGCCGACCTTGATGTGCCACTCCACGACCTGCCCGGCGCCGCCCATCTTGCCGATCACCACGCCGTTGACGGTCATGGTCACCGCCCCCGCGTTCCCGGCGCGAACGACGAGGGTCCCCTTCGCGCTGAGCGTGACCTTCTTGCCCGCGGGGAGCGTGTGACCCGAGACGCCCGCCAGAGGGACGTTGTCCTGCAGCACGATCAGGTACGAGGGACCCCCCGCGATGGCCAGCTTCCCGCTCAGGCCTGCCGGCGCGGTCACGGTCACCGTGACCGACCCCGGCGCAGCCGTCGCGCCGGCCGCGGGCGTCGCGTTGGGAGCCGGCGTGACCTGCGCTCCGGGACTGCCGGATGCCGTCGCGGTCCCCGGCGAGACCGAGATCCGCCAGCTACCCGCGGCCAGCGCGAGCGACGCACTGAAGGTTCCATCCGACCCGGCGGTCGGGTCGGACGCGACGATCGTCCCGGGCGCCAGCGCCGGAACCGGAACGACCTCCCCGGCGAGCGTCCTGATGCTGAATCCGGGCGCTGCCGCGCTGCCCAGCCGTGCCTCGACGTGCACGACGCTGCCGGCCGGTGCCGTGCCCTTGACCGTTAGCGCCCCGCTGATGCTTGCCCCGTCGGCGGGCTCGGTGAGCGCCACCACGCTGACCGGCGACGGCGACGGGCTCGACAGGTTGACGTCGATGGTTCGCGTCTGCGTGGCGGAGTCGCGATGGGTCACCGGGTCGTTGGCCACCACGCTGAACACGTTGGATCCCGGAACGAGGTCGACGCTGACCGTGAAGCGGCCGTTGGCATCCGCGGTCACGTCCCGGCTGCTGCTCGGCCCGTCGACGGTGACCTGCCCATTCGCGACCGTCTTGCCCTCGATGGTGTACTTCAGCTCGCGGTAGTTGGCAACGTCGCCGGCAGGGCTCGTGATCTGGAGGTCCGGTGTCCGCGCGAACGTGACGAACTCGTAGACCAGGTATCCCACGAAGGCCACTACCGCCACCGTCAGGATGGCGGCGGCGATTGCCCCGGGGGTGACGACGAAGGCGCGCGCACGGCGCACGGTCATGGGTCGCGGCGGCGCCGCAGAGGGGCGCTGAGGCACGGCGGACTCCGAGGTCTCCAGCCGGTACAGGTCGATCAGGTACTCGGGATCGAGGCCAAGGAACTGGCCGTAGTTCCGCAGGAAGCCCTTGGTGTAGACGGCACCCGGCAGCTCGCCGTACTCGCCGTGCTCCAGCGCAGAGAGGTAACGGGTGCGGATCTTCGTCTCGCGCTCGACGCGCGCCAGATCGATGCCCTTGGACTCCCGGGCGGCGCGCAGGACCTCGCCGAGCTTGTGGATCGGCTCCGTCACCGCTCTTCCTCGTCCGGCTCCATCTCGCTGCCCCAGCCGTCGCTGGTCACCAGGACCTCGCGGAAGCGGCTCCCGTCGGCGGCGCCCACGATCCCGCGATCCTCCATCTGGTCGAGGATCCGGGCGGCCCGGGCGTATCCGATGCGGAGGCGACGCTGGAGGAGCGAGGCCGAGGCCTTGTCCGAGCGCCGGACGATGTCCACCGCCTGGCGCAGGAGCGGATCGGCTCCGTCATCGGCATCCTCGTCGCCGGGATGGCCACCGCCCTTCCCGTCACGCTTGGGTGCCGTGATCTCAGGCCGGTAGCGAGGTCCGCCCTGGCCGCGCCAGTGGCCCGCCAGCGTCTCGATCTCGTCGTCGGTCACCAGCACGCCCTGCAGGCGCACGGCGCGCGGCGCGTCGATGGGCTGGTAGAGCATGTCGCCGCGGCCCAGCAGGTCCTCCGCGCCGGTGGTGTCCAGGATGGTCCGGCTGTCCACGCCGGAGGTCATGGCGAACGCAATGCGGCTGGGGATGTTGGCCTTGATGAGACCGGTGATGACCTGGACCGAGGGCCGCTGGGTGGCGACCACCAGATGGATCCCGGTCGCCCGGGCCAGCTGGGCGATGCGGGTGATGGTGGCCTCGACCTCGTAGGCGCTGACCATCATCAGGTCGGCAAGTTCGTCGATGACGAGCACGATGTACGGCATCCGGGGCTCGCCGGGACGCAGCGACTCGTTGTAGCCCGCGATGTTGCGCACGCCGCGCTTCGCGAACTCGTGGTACCGGCTCTCCATGGTGCCCACGGTCCACTTGAGCGCGTTCACCGCCTTGTCGGTATCCACGATCACCTCGCAGAGGAGGTGGGGCAGGCCCTTGTACTGGGCCATCTCGACGCGTTTGGGATCCACCAGGATCAGCTTCACGTCGGTGGGGTCGGCGCGCATGAGCAGGGAGCAGATGATGGCGTTGACGCAGACGCTCTTGCCCGAACCGGTCGCCCCCGCGATGAGCACGTGAGGCATCTTGGCCAGGTCGGCGCTGAACGGCTGGCCGGCAACGTCCTGCCCCAGCGCGAAGGCCAGCTTCGAGCGGGTGCTGGCCTCCTCGAAGTTCGACGAGGCCAGGACCTCCTTGAGCGTCACAAGGTCGAACGCCGAGTTCGGGATCTCGATGCCCACGAAGGGCTCGCCCGGAATGGGTGCCTCGATACGGATCGAGCGGGCCGCGAGCGCCAGGGCCAGGTTGTCGGCCAGCCCTTCGATTCGGGACAGCTTGATGCCCGGCTCCACGTCGAGGGCGTACTGGGTGACGACCGGGCCTTCCTGGATCCTCGCCACCTTCACGCCGATGCCGAAGTGCGCGAGCGTCTCTCGGATGCGCTGTCCCTTTGACGTGAGGTCCATCTGCGCCGCGCTGGAGGGCGCCGCCTCGGTGAGCAGCTCGATGGGGGGCAGGATCCACGTTCGCTCGGCATGCTCGAGCGCGGCGTCGGCACCTTCGCTGCTGGCGGCTCCCTCCACGGCCGCCGCGAGCTGCTCGGACTCGGCGGGCTCCGGCCCGTGGTTCGTCCCCGATGTCTCAATGGTGCCCGCGTCACCCAACGGCGCTGCGGCGGCCACGCGGTCCGCTCGCTGCCGCAGCGCCTCGGCCGGAACCTCCGGTGGCCGCTGGCGACGCACGATGAGTGGGGGCTCGTCGTCCTCTCCGCCTCCCATCAGGACCTCCCGCATCCTGCCGAGGATTCCCGGCCGCTCGGGTTCGGTCACCGGCTCGGGCTCAGGACGCCGGGCCGTCGCCGCGGCACGCCGCGGGGGCTCGTCCGCCGGCCGCCGCTCGTCGCGCTCGGCGAGATACGCCGCCACCAGGTCGCCGATGGTCATGTTGAAGTACAGCAGCAGGCCGACGACCAGCAGGAGCGAGAGCACCGCCCAGGCGCCGGGCACGCCCAGGGCACCCAGCAGCGCCGCGCTCACCCCGTACCCGAGGACGCCGCCCCCCTCGTAGTGCTGCGCCGTGGTCATGCCGCCGCCGGCCGCGAGGTGAAACGCGCCCAGGAGGGCCAGGGCCACGAGCACGGCGCCCGTTGCCGCCATCCAGCGCTCCGCCGGCATGGTCTTCATCCAGAGCATGAGCGCGAACCCGGCCAGCAGCGGTGGCGCAAACGCGATCCCCCACCCCAGCAGGTACCCGAGCAGGTCATGCCAGGGCCGGACGATGGCACCCGCGTTGGGCGCGAACAGCGCGATGATGCTCACGATCGCCAGGAACACGAGGACAAGCGCCAGCAGCTCGCGCGCGACCCGTCCGCTGATGCGGACCGTGGTCGTCGCGCGGCGACGTCGCGGAGATCGGCGACGGCGGGTCGGGCGGCGCGTGCTCACCTGGGGCGTCAGACCTCCATGACGACCGGCATGATCATCGGCCGGCGCTTGGTGCGCTCGTAGAAGAAGCGCGACAGTGTGTCGCGGATCTTCGCCTTGAGATACCCCGCCTCGGCGGTGTGCTCCCCGCCTGCCGGTTGGGCGAGCGCCTCGGCGAGGTAGATCCGAGCCTGCTCCATGATCGGATCCTCCGGATCGGAGAGAAACCCGCGGCCAACGAGGTCCGGTCCGCTGACGGGCCGCCCGGTCGCACCCTCGACGGTGAGGGCCACCATCACCACGCCATCGGCCGCCAGTGCACGCCGGTCGCGGAGGATGACCCCGTCGATCCCGTCGATGGCCGCCATGCCGTCGACCAGGACCGCGCCCGCGGGGACGGAGCCGGCAATCCGGGCACGCTCGCCGTCGAACTCCACGACCTGGCCGTTCTCCAGGACGAAGATGCCGTCCGGCCGGACGCCGACGTCCTCGGCCAGCAGCCCGTGCTGGACCAGCATCCGGTACTCGCCGTGGATGGGGATGAAGTTCCGCGGCCGGACCAGCGAGAGCATGAGCTTGAGCTCCTCCCGCGAGCCGTGCCCGGAGACGTGGCAGTGCTTGAGCGGCTCGTAGTGAACCATCGCCCCCTCTTTGAAGAGGTTGTCGATGGTCTTGGCCACCGCCTCCTCGTTCCCGGGGATCGGCGATGCGGAGATGATGACGGTGTCGCCAGGCTCGACGGTGATGCTGCGGTGGTCGCGGTTGCTCATCCGGGTCAGCCCCGACATCGGCTCACCCTGCGAGCCGGTGGTCATCACCACCAGCTCCTCGGGTGCCAGCTTGGTGAGCTGGTCCTTCCGAGCGAGCGTGCCCGACGGGTCCTTCATGTATCCCAGATCGAGCGCGATGGACGTGTTCTGCTCCATGCTGCGGCCCAGGACCACCATCCGCCGGCCGAATGCCGCCGCCGCGTCGAGCACCTGCTGGACCCGCCCGATGTTGCTGGCGAAGGTGGCCACGATCACGCGGCCCGGAGCGTCACCGATGAGCTGGGTCAACGACTCCCCCACCGTGCGCTCCGAGAGCGTGTATCCCTCCTTCTCGGCGCGGGTCGAGTCACTGAGGAGGAAGTCGACGCCGGCGGTGCCCACGTCGGCCAGGAGGCCCAGGTCCGCGCGACGCCCGTCGGGCGGCGTCAGGTCGATCTTGAAATCGCCGGTGTGGACGACCGTGCCCGCCGGGGTACGGATGATGTAGCCGATCCCGTCGGGGATCGAGTGGTTCACGCGGAAGCCGGTGACGGACGACGCCCCGACCCGGAACGCCTGGCCCGGCTCGATGGTCCGGATGGGGCTCGAGTCGAGGAGCTTGTGCTCCTTGAGCTTGCCGGTGATCAGGCCCACCGTCAGGCGGGTTGCGTAGATCGGCACCCCCGGCAGCAGCGGCAGCACGTACGGCAGGGCGCCGGTGTGGTCCTCGTGCCCGTGGGTGATCAGGATGGCGCGCACGCGCTCGCGGTTCTCCGCGAGGTACGTGACATCCGGGATGACCAGGTCGATCCCGAGCATGTCAGGATCGGGAAACGCAAGCCCGCAGTCGACGACCAGGATCTCTCCGGCCGCCTCTACCACGGTGATGTTCTTTCCGACCTCGCCCACCCCGCCGAGCGGAATGATGCGCAGGGTGTCAGTCATGTCGTACTCGCTAGAACAGGGTGAGCTGCTGATCGTCGTTGTCGGCCACGGCCCCGGCCGTCCCCTCGGCATCCGGTCCGGGCCCGCCCGCCATGGGAGCCGATGGATCCACCTCGACCGATGCCGTCCGTTCCTCCTCGATCGCCTGGCGAGCGGTCAGCAGAGCCGCCGGCAGCCCACGGATGTCCCGGAAGAGGGTCTCGCGCAGCGATGACTGGTGCAGGGCCGCTGCTGGATGGTACATCGGGAACACGAACCGACCGCCGCTGCGCCGCAGGCGGCCATGCGCCTCGCCGATGCGTGCACCGGGCAGGTAACGCTGCAGCGAGTAGCGGCCGAGGGTCACGACCACGGCCGGATCGAGCGCCTGCTCCTGGCGGGTCAGGTAGGTCCCGCAGGCGGCGATCTCCTCCGGCTGCGGGTCGCGATTCCCGGGCGGCCGGCATTTCACCACGTTCGTGATGAAGACGTCCTCCCGCCCCCAGCCGATGGAGCGCAGCAGCTCGGTGAGGAGCTGGCCGGCGGGTCCCACGAACGGTCGCCCCGTGGCATCCTCCCGTCCACCGGGACCCTCACCCACGAGCAGGACATCGGTGAGCGGATTGCCCTCGCCGGGCACGGCCCGGGTCCTCCCCGTCGCGAGCGGGCAGCGAGTGCAGCCGCGAACCTCGGTCGCGACCTCGTCCAGCAGCGCCTCGGTGCCCATCGGCTGCCTTCAGCCAGACCTCCCGTCCTCTTCGATTCGGTCCACCGCGGCGCATCGGCGCCGGCGATGGACCGCTGCGGCTGCCTAGTCCTCCTGGTGCGAACCGGCGTCAGCTCCGCTGCGCGCCATGTGCCGCTCCATCGCCGCCCGGCGGCTCAGGTTGATCCGACCCATGCGGTCGATCTCCGTGACCACGACCATCAGCTCGTCACCAATGGAGACGACGTCCTCGACGCGCGGGACCCGGTAGTCCGCAAGCTGGCTGATGTGCACCAGCCCCTCCTTGCCGGGCAGGATCTCCACGAAGGCCCCGAAGTTCATGATCCGGGTCACCTTCCCCAGGTATTCCTTGCCGACCTCGACGTCGCGGGTCAGGCCCTCGATCCACTTGATCGCCTTCTCGGCCGACTCGCCTGAGACGGCCGCGATCTGGATCGTGCCGTCATCCTCGACGTTGATCTGGGTCCCGGTCTCGGCGGTGATCTGGCGGATCACCTTGCCGCCGGCCCCGATGACGTCGCGGATCTTGTCGACGGGGATCTTCATGGTGTGGATCCGCGGTGCGTACGGGCTCAGCTCACTGCGGCTGGCGCTGATCACCGCGGTCATCTTGTCCAGGATGAAGAGGCGGCCGACGCGAGCCTGCTCGAGCGCATCCCGCATGATCTCCGGGGTGATCCCGCCGACCTTGATGTCCATCTGGAGCGCGGTGACGCCCTCGGCGGTGCCCGTCACCTTGAAGTCCATGTCGCCGTACGCGTCCTCCTTGCCGTTGATGTCGGTGAGGACCGCGTAGCGTCCGGTGGAGGCATCGGTGATGAGGCCCATGGCCACGCCACCGACCGGAGCCGAGATGGGCACGCCGGCGTCCATGAGGGCCAGCGTGCTCCCGCAGGTGGACGCCATGGAGGTCGAGCCGTTGGAGCTGACGACTTCGCTCACCACCCGGATCGCGTAGGGGAACTCGTCGACCGGCGGCAGGACCGGGACCAGGGCACGCTCGGCGAGCGCGCCGTGGCCGATCTCGCGGCGACCGGGGCCACGCATCGGCCGGGTCTCCCCCACCGAGTACGGCGGCATGTTGTAGTGGTGCAGGTAGCGCTTCTCCGTCTCGGGCGAGATGGTGTCGAGCCGCTGCACGTCGCTGGACGGCCCAAGCGTGGCGATGGACAGCGCCTGGGTCTGGCCGCGGGTGAAGAGGCCCGAGCCGTGCGTGCGGGGCAGGACGCCCACCTCCACGCTGATCGGGCGAATGGTGCTTGTGTCGCGCCCGTCGATCCGGATGTTCTCGCTCAGCACCAGCTCGCGGACCGTCGCCTTGGTGAGGACGTCCATCAGGCCGGAGCCGATGCCGTGGCGGCGGCGGATGTCCTCCAGCCGGTCACCTTGCTCGCTGCGGTTGTAGCCCTCGCGACCGCGCCGGATCTCGTCGGCGATGTCGGCCCGAACCGCGTCGAGCCGGTCGGCGAGGCCGTTCGTCATCTCGATGAACAGCTCGGCCGTCGCCTCCGCGTCAGGCATGGCTCGATGCGCGCTCGCGTGCTCGCGCCCGAAGACGAACCGGATCAGGTCGCCCAGCTTCCAGCTTCCCGCATCGGGGTAGAGCTGGTAGGCAAGCTCCAGCGTGTCGTAGACCGCCTTGGGCTCCCATTTCACGTCGTTCGGAAGGTGTCGCAGGACGAATGGGAGGTCGAAGCTCACGTTGTGCGCAACCACCGGGGTGTCGCCGACCCACTCGGCGAACCTGGGCAGCAGGTCCGCGGCCGTGGGTGCCGAGGCCACGTCTGCGTCCGACAGCCCGTGGACCTGGTGCCCCACGATCGAGCGTCCGGGGTTGACGAGCGACTCGAAGCGATCGACCACCTGGCCGCCGCGGACGCGCAGCGCCGCGAGGTCGACGATGTAGCCGTTCTCCGGCTTCATCGCCGTGGTCTCGATGTCGAAGACGACGAACTCACCCTCGCCGTGGGCCAGTGCCTGGCCCAGCTTGATCACCGACTCGGCCTTGGGGCCGACGAAGGGCATCTTCTTCGCGCTCCCCGCGGTGGCGACCAGCTTGTCCTGCAGGGCGATGCTCTTCTGGAGCTCGCTCTGCCCGTAGGCGATGGCATCGGCCATGACCGACTCGGGGAGGATCTTGGCGCCGGCCTCGACCATCATCACTGCGTCACGCGTGCCCGCCACGACGAGGTCCAGCTCGCTCTCGTCGAGCTGGCTGTTGGTCGGGTTGGTCACGAACTGGCCGTCGACGCGACCCACGCGCACGGCCCCAATGGGCCCCATGAACGGGATGGAACTGATTGACAGCGCCGCGGACGCACCGTTGATGGCCAGGATGTCCGGGTCGTTCTCCTGGTCCGCGGAGAGGACGGTGAGCACCACCTGGACGTCGTTGCGGAACCCCTTGGGGAAGAGCGGTCGAAGCGGACGGTCCGTGAGGCGCATGGCGAGGATGGCCGCCTCCGACGGTCGCGACTCGCGCTTGATGAAGCCGCCCGGGATCTTGCCGGCGGCATACATCCGCTCTTCGTAGTCCACGGTGAGCGGGAAGAAGTCGACGCCCTCCCGGGGTGCCTTGCTGGCCACCGCGGTCGCCAGGACCACGGTGTCTCCGTAGCGCACGATGACGGCGCCATCGGCCTGCTCGGCGAGCTTGCCGGCTTCAAGCGAGAAGCCCTGGCCGCCGATCTCGGCCTCAACCTTGATTGCCACTGAATCCTCCGATGATCTGTTCATTCTGGTGAGCGTCCGTGCGGGTGGACCGCGAGCCGTTCTGCCGGCTCAGCGTGCCGTCCATGGCCATACGAGGACGCACTGTCGCGATGAGGCATGGGCGCGAAGCGGCCCTGCCGGTGGCGCGTGTGCGCCGAATGTGCGAGACCCAGGGCCGATACGGCTCCTGGGTCGATCGCAAAGGCTCGATTAGCGGCGGAGTCCCAAACGGCCGATCACTTCGCGGTAGCGGTCGACGTCATTGCGGACCAGGTAGGCCAGCAGACGCCGACGCTGCCCGACCAGCTTGAGCAGGCCGCGGCGCGAGTGATTGTCGTTGGGGAAGGTCCGCAGATGATCTGTCAGCGACTTGATCCGCTCGGTGAGAAGCGCGATCTGCACCTCGGGGGATCCGGTATCACCATCATGGGTGGCGTAGTCCTCGACGATCGCGCTCTTCGCGTCTTTGGCGAGCGGCACAGATTCCTCCACAATCACATTCCACTATTCCGCGCATCGTACCAGATTCAGGCTGTCTCCGTGGCTCCGGACGCTTTCCGTACACCGACGTCGCCGGCCCATCCGTCCCGCCTGGCGCCCCGGCTCAGGCACCCAGCTCCAGCACGAGCGCACCGCCGCGCAGCCCTCGCCCGGTCAGACTGGGAGGCGCCGCGGCAGCCACATGCAGCTGGGCTGGAACGCCGGAACCTGCGGCCCCGGTCCGGACCATGACCGGATAGCTCCCCGAATCGGGCAGCGCCGCGGGGTAGTCGAACCGCAACACCAGGCCGCCGCCCGCCGCGGGCTCACCGAGCGCAGCGTGGCAGAGGGGATGACCCAGCAGGCGCACCGCATCGCGGATGTCCCCGCCGCGGAGCGCAGTCCGCACCCGCGCGGACGAGATGGGCGCTCCGCCCTCGCGGACGATGTCGTCGGCCAGCACCAGGTCGAACCCGGACCGATGGCCGAGGGAGCGCATCGCGGCGGGCGTGCCGGCCCGGTTCCGTCCGAAGGCGGACTCGGGCGTCATGACCAGCGCGCGCAGGGTGACGCCGGGAGCCATCGCCGCCAGGAAGGCTTCCGGTTCGAGCGCCCGCAGCGCGGCATCGAAGCGGACCACCAGCGGGTGGTCGATGCCCGCGAGGGCCAGGCGTCGCAGGTTCTCCGCCAGCGGCGCCAGGCGCGGGACCACGACGCCCGGCTGCACCACCTCGTCGGGATGCGGCTCGAAGACCAGCGCAACGCTCGCGGCGCCCCGCGCCCGGGCGGCCGCCGCGGTGGCAGCGGCGAGGGCGACATGCCCGCGGTGCACGCCGTCGAACACCCCCATGCACAACGCCGCGGGGCCGATCGCGGGCAGGGCGTCGATGGCATGGACGGCCTGATCGTGGCTCACGAGTCCTCCCCGGCCACGACCTTCTCTGGCCGGAGAATCCCCGCCTCCACCCGGCCGATCCCCAGCAACCGCCCTTCACGGAGGACGACGTGCCGCCCGATCTTGGCCGTGAGCCCACCTACGGCCACGGCGGACCCGTTCTGGAAGCGGCCCGCCGCGCTCTCGTCGAGCTCCACGCGAGGGAGGGGCAGGAGGTCCGCGATCGGGATGAGCGCCTCGGCGAGGCGCCCATCGGCCGCCAGGGCCTGCAGCGACCCGGGATCCAGCGCCGCGGACGATCGCAAGCCCGCCGCCTCGGTGCGGCGCAATGCCGCCAGGTAGCCGCCGCATCCCAGTCGATCACCCAGGTCGCGGGCGAGCGATCGCACGTAGGTCCCCGGGCCACACCGAAGGTCGATGCGCAGGTCCAGCGCATCGTCGCTCGCCGACGAGCCCAGGAGTTCGATGCCCTCGATGGTCACCGGCCGCGACGGCAGCTCGAGCGCGGATCCGGCTCGTGCAGCGCGATGCGCGGTACGACCCCCGACCTTGCGCGCGGAGAATGCCGGCGGCCGCTGGTCATGCGTGCCCACGAACCCCGCCAGCGCCTCGCCTGCCGCCGCGGGCGAGGGCAGGGGGCCGTGGCCCTGCTCCAGCGGTCCTTCGCCGTCATCGGTCGCGGAGCGCCAGCCCAGCCGGATCACGGCCTCATAGCGCTTCGGCCCGCCGGTCAGCTCCTCGCTGAAGCGGGTCGCCGGACCGACCAGGATGGGCAGCACCCCCGAGGCGAGCGGGTCCAGGGTGCCGGCGTGCCCGATCCGTCGCATCCCGCTGAGGCGTCGCACCAGCCCGACCATGTCATGCGAGGTCGGGCCTACGGGCTTGTCGAGGTTAACGACCCCCATCATCCTCGGGAGCGCCTCCGACGAGCTCCCGCTCGCAGGCCGCCAGGACTCGATCGCGCGCCTCGGCCAGCTTTCCCTCCACGGTGCACCCAGCCGCGCGGGCATGCCCGCCACCCCCGAACTGGCGGGTGATGGCCACGGCATCGGCCGCCTCGGTCGTTCGCACGCTGACCCGAACCTGGCCGGGCTCCGCCTGCTTGAAGAGGACGTTGATCTGCGCGTCCCGCGTGGATCCGAGGAGGTCCACGAATCCCTCCGCCGCGCTCGGCTCGCAGCCGGTCTGCTCGAGCATTGCGGTGGTCATGGCGCTGTGCACGATGCGTCCATCCAGGCGCTCCTCGATCGAGGCCAGCATGAGACCCCACAGCTGCAGCACGCTGAACGGCTTGTCCGCGTAGATCGACCGGTTGATGGCGGACAGCCGGGCGCCGGCCGCCACGAGGTCCGCAGAAACGCGCAGGGTGCGTGGCGTGGCGTTGGGGTGCGCGAAGGTGTGGGTGTCCTGCACGATCCCGGCCATCAGGTACGTGGCCAGCTCCGCGTCGAGGGTCACGCCGAGCTCGGGCAGCAGCAGCGCGATCATCTCGCAGGTCGCGGCGGCCTCGGGATCCAGGAGCACCGCCGCGCCGAACCCCGGGTTGCTCACGTGATGGTCGATGTTCACGATCCGCGCCCGTTCGAGCCACTCCCCGGCCTCGCGGGCCACGCTCCCCGTGCGAGCCAGGTCCCCGGCATCGAGCACCACCGCCACGTCAGGCTCGAGCCGGGGTGCGCGTCGCACGCGCTCGACCCCCGGGAGGAAGGCCAGGAACGGCGGGACCGGGTCACCCGAGACGACCTCGGCCTCCTTGCCCAGGCGCTCCATGGCGAGGGCCAGCGCCATCGCGGCCCCCAGGGTGTCGGCATCGGGGTTCTCGTGGCAGATCGTGGTGACCCGGCGAGCGCTGCGCAGGGCCTCCACCACGGCGGAAACGTCGCCCGTCATGCGTCCCGCCCTTCGGCGAGCTCATCGAGCAGACGAAGCACGCGGTCACCGCGCTCGATCGAGTCGTCGTGGCGGATGGACAGCACCGGAACATGCCGGAGCCGCACCTGTTCGCCCAGCTTGCGCCGCAGCCAGGGTGTGGCATCGGCCAGCGCGGCCATGCTCGCCGCGCGCTCCTCCTCGCTGCCGAGGATCGAGACCCATGCCGTCACATGGCCCAGGTCGCGCGAGATCTCGACCCTGGTGATGGTCGCGAAGCCCAGCCGCGGGTCCTTCATCTCGCGCTGCAGCAGGGCCATGAGCACCTGCTGGATCTGGCTGTCGAGCCGATCGGTGCGCTTGGCTCTTGGGTCAGGCGCCTCCGGCGTCATGTCAGGCTGGCTGCTCCGCGACCATCTGGTAGCACTCGACCAGGTCGCCCTCTTCGAGCTCCGGTGACCCGGACAGGCCGATGCCGCACTCGAATCCGGTGGCCACCTCGCGGACGTCGTCCTTGAAGCGCTTCAGCGACTCGATGCGGCCCTCCCCGATGACCTTGCCCCCGCGCAGCAGCCGGTACGACGCGGCCCGCAGGATCCGCCCGTCGGTGACGTACGAGCCCGCGATGTTCCCTGCCTTGCCGGCCTTGATGACCATGCGCACCTCGGCGTGGCCCTCGACCTTCTCGACGACCTTGGGCGCCAGCATCCCCTTGAGCGCATCGCCGATGTCATCGGTCAGCTTGTAGATCACGTCGTACAGGCGAACGTCGACCCCGGTGGCGTCCACGGCGCGCTGGGCACCGGGGTCGAGCCGGGTGTTGAAGCCGATGACGACCGCATCGGAGGCCGAGGCGAGGTTGATGTCGCTCTCGTTGATGTCGCCAGCCGACTCGCGGATGACGTTGATCCGGACCTCGCTGGTGTTGAGCTTGTCGAGCGCGTTGCGGATTGCGCCCAATGACCCCTGCACGTCGGTCTTGAGCACGACGCGAAGCTCCTTGAGCTCCGAGGCCTGGATCTGTGCGCTGATGTCCTCGAGGGAGAACGCAGCCTGCCCGTCGCCCTCGTTCGCGGCGCGGGCCGCCGATTCCGCGGCATCCCGGGCTGCCTTCTCATCGGCGACCACTCGCAGGATGTCGCCCGCCTGGGGCAGCTCCTGGAGGCCGATGATCTCGACCGCGGTCGCAGGCTCCGCCTGGCGGACGCGCTTGCCGGCCGCGTTCTGGAGGGCTCGCGCGCGGCCCCATGTCCGGCCGACGGTCACGATGTCGCCCACGCGCAGGGTGCCGTTCTGGATGAGGACGGTTGCGACGTTGCCGCGCCCCTTCTCGACCTTCGATTCGACGATGGTGCCCACCGCCGCGCGCGTGGGGTTGGCCTTGAGGTCCTGCAGGTCGGCGACCAGCAGCACCATCTCCATGAGGCCGTCGATCCCGGTCCGCTGCTTGGCGCTCACCGGCACCGCGATCACGTCGCCGCCGTACTCCTCGATGAGGACACCGACATCGGCGAGCTCCTGCTTGACGCGGTCCGGGTTGGCATCAGCCTTGTCGATCTTGTTGATGGCCACGATCATCGGCACCCGCGCCGCGCGCACGTGGTCGATCGCCTCGCGGGTCTGGGGCATGACCCCGTCATCCGCCGCGACGACGATGATGGCGATGTCGGTCACCTGGGCGCCCCGGGCCCGCATCGCCGTGAAGGCCTCGTGACCCGGCGTATCCAGGAACACGATCCGTCGCCCGTTGTGCTCGACCTCGCTGGCGCCGATGTGCTGCGTGATGCCGCCCGCTTCGCCCGCCGCCACGCGGGTGCTTCGCACGGCGTCGAGCAGGCTGGTCTTGCCGTGATCGACGTGGCCCATGATCGTCACGATGGGCGCGCGGGTCACCAGGTCCGCCGGGGCGTCCTCGGTCCACAGCATCTGCCGGCCGGCGATCTCCTCTGCCGAGCCCGGAGCCACGATCTGGGCCGGACCTGCCGCCTCCGCGGCGGCACGTTCAGCCGACCCGCGCTCGATGGCCTCGAACCCCAGCTCGCCGGCGACCAACGAGGCGGTGTCGAAGTCGATCGCCTGGTTGATGGTCGCGAAGATCCCGTTGCGAATGAGCTCCTTGATGATGTCGGCATGGCTCACGCCGAGCGATTCCGCGAGGTCCTTCACTGGAATGGACGACGGAATCTCGACCGGTCCGGTCGGTCGCGCGGCAACGGCCGACGTCGTCTCGGCGCCGGCGGCGGCCGATGAGGGCCGGCGGCGCTGCGGACGCGGCCCGCGGCGTGGACGGTATCTACGTGGCGGCATGCTTCTCCTCGAGCTCGAGCGTTCCCGGCGCGATCTCTGCGCCCAGCGCCCGGTTGATTCCCTGTGCCAGCCGGACGGGCTCCCGGCAGGCCGGGCTGTCACAGATATAGGTTCCCCGACCGGCGGCACGGCCGCCGGGATCGAGGGCGATCGACCCGTCCGGTCCTCGGACCACCCGGGTCATCGATCGCTTGGGCCGGACCTCGCGGCAGACCGCGCAGGTCCGCATGGGTACATGGTCAGGTCGTCGCTTCGGCATCGGCCGGCGCCTCTGCTTCGGTGGCATCGGCCTCGCCGCTGCCATCAGCCTCGCTTCCATCGCCACCGGCGGCCGCCGCCACCCCGGCATCGGACCGGATGTCGATGCGCCACCCGGTGAGCTTCGCGGCGAGGCGGGCGTTCTGGCCCTCCTTGCCGATGGCCAGGCTCAGCTGGCGCTCGGGAACGACGACGTTGGCGATCTTGTGCTCCTCGTCGATGCGGACGTTGAGCACCTCCGCAGGCGACAGCGCTTCCGCCACGTACTGGCCGGCATCCTCGTGCCAGAGGACCACGTCGACCTTCTCGCCGTTGAGCTCGGCCACGATGGCCTGGATCCGCGATCCGCGCTGTCCGACGGCAGCACCCTTGGCGTCCACCCCCGGCTGGCGAGACTCCACGGCGACCTTGGATCGGCTGCCTGCCTCGCGCGCGATGCCGCGGATCACGACCGTCCCGTTATAGATCTCCGGGATCTCCATCTCCATCAGGCGACGGAGGAACCCGCGGTGCGTGCGGCTCGCGACGATCACCGGTCCGCGCGTGGTGCGGCGGACCTCGAGGACGTAGGCCTTCAGGTGCTGTCCGATGCGATAGTGCTCACCGGGGAGCTGCTCGGTCACGGCCAGGACGGCCTCGACGCCCTTGCCCATGTCCAGGATGACGGCCGATTCAGTGGTCCGGTGGACCACCCCGGTCATGATCTCGCCCTCGCGGCTGGCGTACTGCTGGAAGACGACGTCCCGCTCCGCCTCGCGGAGGCGCTGGCGATAGACCTGCCCGGCCGTCTGCGCCGCGATCCTGCCCAGCTGGGCCTGGGTCACGTTCTCCGGCACGCGGACCTTGGCGCCCACGCCGGTGGACGAGTCGATCTTCTGCGCCTCCTGCACGAGCATCTGGAGGTTCTCGTCCTCCACCTCCTCCGACGTGGCAACCACGTCGTACTCGCGATACACGCTGATCTCGCCGGTGTCAGGGTCGACCTTGACGACCACGTTCTCAGGTGCGTCAGCGTTTCGGCGGTACGCGGACTCGATGGCCTGCTCGAGGGTCTCGATGAGCACCTCTTTCGGCACGCCCTTCTCTGCATTCAGCTGGAGCAGCGCTCCGATGAAATCTCGATTCACGGCGCACCATGCCTCCGGGACAAACAACAGGACGTGGGATGGCGAACCGACCCACGTCCTCGTCAGCTCGATATCAATTCGGTCCGCAAACAAACGGCCGGGGAAACCGGACGGAAGTATAGCAGCCGACCCCCTCACCCGCCACCGGAGGCGAGGTCACGGCGACCCATTGGAGGCGCGTCCCAGGGCGACCGGCGGCCGTATAGTGGGTGCCTGACCCGCAGTCCGAGCGCCCGTTCGAGCGATGCACGCCTCTGCCCAGGCCGCGACCTTTCTCATCGCCGACATCTCCGGGTATACCGGCTATCTCGCCGATGTCGAGCTGGACCACGCCCAGGACATCCTGGCGGACCTCATCGGCAGCGTCGTCTCGAGCCTTCGTCCGTCCTTCCGGCTGGCCAAGCTGGAGGGCGACGCGGCGTTCATGCACGCGCCCGGCGAACCAATGGACGGCTCGGTGCTGCTGGACGTCATCGAGCGCTGCTACTTCGGGTTTCGGCGCCGGCGGCGCGACGTGCGGCAGGCGACGTCCTGCGAATGCAACGCCTGCGCCTCGATCCCTGATCTCGACCTCAAGTTCGTCGTCCATCGCGGGGAGGCGCTCCTGCACCGCGTCGCCGGCCATACCGAGCTCATCGGTCCGGACGTGATCGTCGTCCATCGCCTGCTCAAGAACAGCGTCGTGGAGGAGTCCGGCATCGGGGCCTACGCCCTCCTCACCCAGCAGTGCCTGGACGCTGCCGGCCTCGATCCGGTCGCGCTGGGCATGCAGCCCCATGCGGAGGCGTACGAGCATATCGGGAAGGTGCCGGCATGGGTTCACGACCTCGATCGTCGCTGGCGTTCGGAGGAGGCGCGCGCCCGCGTGCGGGTCTCGGACGAGGACGCGGTGCTCAACTTCTCGGTCGCCACCACGGCGCCGCCGCAGGTCGCGTGGGAGTTCCTGACCAGGCCGGGCCAGCGGATGAGCTGGCAGCCATGGGTGACCCGGGTCACGGAAAAGGGACGCACCGGCGGTCGGCGCGGGCCCGGCTCGTCGAATCACTGCATGCACGGCAAGGATGCCGTCCTGGAGGAGATCCTCGACTGGCGGCCATACGACTACGTGACCGACCGCACCATCCTGCAGGCGCCCGATGGCCCGGTGAAGGTCCTGCATACCATCGAACTGGAGCCGACCACGGATGGCACCCTGATCCACATCCGGTTCGCGGCGCCGCGAACCCGGCGTGAGCACGCGGCGATGCAGGTGATCGCTCCAGCCTATGGGGAGGCTCTGCAGTCGCGCTTCCCCGAGCTCGTCGCGCAGCTGGAGTCCGCCGGGGCCGACCGCGCCCGGGGACGGCGGGCGGAGCCGGAGCTGCCGGAGGCGAAGTCCGACGGCGTCCTGGCCGGCCTGGCGCCCATGACCTACGTCGACTGAGGGCTCAGCTCCCCGGGAGGCGGGCGATGTCCTGGATCGAGATCAGGATGACGAGGGCCATCAGCACGAGGAACCCGGTCACGTAGATCAGCGCCTCGCGCTCGGCCGGCAGCCGTCGCCGCCGCACCGCCTCGATGACCACCACCAGGATGCGGCCGCCGTCGAGGGGCGGGAAGGGCAGCACGTTGAGGACCGCAAGGTTGACCGAGAGCAGGCCCATGAAGGCGAGCTGTGTCACGAGGGGCTCCTGCAGCACCTGACCCGTCACCTGGGCGATGCCGATGGGTCCGCGCGCATCGCCGGTGTTGGGCGCCAGGCCGACGAGGCCCGCCACCGTGTCCGCGAGCGCGCCGGGGATCTGGACCGCGATCTCGGCCGTCTGCTGGACGCCCTGCGCCACGGCCTCCACCGGGTTGCCGGCGCGTGGCGCCACCTGGACCGTGTCCGCCGTCCAGGCAAACCCAACCGGCCCGACGCCCTGCTGCACCTGCTCAGAGCTCAGGACCCGTGGCGTGACCGTCACCGCCAGCGTCGCGCCGTCGCGCTGCACCGTCAGGGTCACCGGGCTGCCAGCGTGCTGGGTGACGTAGGAGGTCAGGTCGCTCGAGAAGTGGAAGTCGCCCGCTCCATCGCCAAAGGTGTGGCCGTCCGCACCGGTGATCTGATCCCCCACCTTCAGAAGGCCCACTGCCGGCGAGCTGTCCTGGATGGACGTCACGGTCAACGGCCCGACCAGGGCGGGCGCGGGCAGGCTCAGGGCCGCGGCGAACAGGACCGTCGCGAGGAGCGCGTTCATGACCACGCCGGCAAGCAGGACCACCACGCGCACCCAGATCGGCTTGCGGTTGAAGGCGCCGACCATGGCTCGGTCGATGGCGTCTTCGCTCATCCCCCGCTCCCGCATGCGGTCCGCCTCGATGTCACCGTCCTCGCCGAGCATCTTCACGAACCCGCCAAGTGGGATGGCGTTGATCGAATAGCGCGTGCCGCGCCAGGTCACCGACGCGAGGCGCGGCGGGAAGCCGACCCCGAACTCCTGCACGGTGATCCCGGAGAGCTTGGCCGCCACGAAGTGGCCCATCTCGTGCACGAGGACGAGGACCACGATCACGACCAGGAAGGCCAGGATCGTGCTGAGGACGCCCATCAGCTCGCACGTCTCGTGGCGGGACAGACAGCCAGAGGGGGTCGCGTCCACTGGTGGATCACGAGGCCGATTCTAGTGGAGACCGCGCGGTCCGGCCATCGCGTGGCTCGGTGGACCGTGCAGCGGGTGCGCGCCCGCGTCACACCACGAAGCCCGCAACGAGGAGCGCCCACCCGGCCAAGACCGGTGCCGCGAACAGAAACGAGTCGATGCGGTCCAGGATCCCGCCGTGCCCGGGTACCAGGAATCCGGACTCCTTGCGTCCGGCCGCTCGCTTGAGCATTGATTCGGCCAGGTCACCAGCCTGCGCGGAGAGCCCGACCAGGGGTCCCAGGACGAGCGGATGCCAGGCAGGCAGTCCCACCAGCCAGGCGCCGATGCCGGCCGCGATCGTCGCCGTGACCAGGCCGCCCGCCAGGCCCTCCACCGTCTTGGACGGGCTGATGTGGTCGATGAGCCGGGTGCGGCCCAGCCAGCGCCCCGTCAGATAGGCGCCGGTGTCATAGCCCCACACGATGAGCAGCAGGAGCAGGCCCCAGGCCGTGCCGCTGCGAAGGGAGAGCCCCCCGATGGGGGTATCCACGGCTCCCCCCGCCGGGGCGAGGTGGGTCACGAGGATGATGACGGGCGCCAGGATGCCCACGTAGGCGACCCCGAAGCTGGTGACCGCCCAGGTCGTGAATCCCTTGCGTGGATCCGCGCGGGTGAACCCGGCGAACCCCAGCACGAGCGTGACGGCCATGAAGGTCCCCGCCACCAGGCCGACCGGCTGGGCTTGGCGCAGGAGGTCCGCCGGGAGCCCGGAGACGTTCTGCGCGTTGGCGACGATGAGGCCGGCACCGCCCAGGGCAACGCCGGCGATGAGGGCAAGCATCTGCGGCGGCTCGAATCCGCCGGCGTCGAGCAGGCTGATGAGCTCGGTGAGCGCCAGGAACATCACCACGGCGACGACGAGGCTCACCCATGGTTCGCCCTACCAGCACGACCGCGACGACGATGGGCGCCAGGATGGCGGCCGTGAGCAGGCGGGTGAGCAGCATGACCTGGCCTGCCTACGAGCCGAACCGGCGCTGCCGGCTGGCGAACTCGGCGAGCGCGGCGTCCAGGTCCGCCTCGGCGAAGTCCGGCCACAGGACAGGGCTGAACACCAGCTCGGCATAGGCGCTCTGCCACAGGAGGAAGTTGCTCGTCCGCTGCTCTCCGCCGGTGCGGATGAGCAGGTCGACGTCCGGCTGGCCGGCGGTGTACATGTGCTCCGCGACGCGCTCTTCCCCGATCTCGGCGGCCGGGGTGCCGGCGGCGCGCAGGGACCGCATGGCGTCCACGATCTCCGTCCTCCCCGAGTAGTTGAACGCGATGTTCAGTGCCATCCGCTGCCCGTTGCGGGTCCGTTCCTCCGCGTCCAGGATCGAGCGCTGCACGTCCCCCGGTGCCTCATGCAGCCGGCCGATGACATGCACTCGCACACCCTCGGCGATCAGCTCGTCGGTGTTCTGGCGCACCGCGCCATCGATGAGCGCGAAGAGGCCCGCGACTTCTTCCTCCGTCCGACGCCAGTTCTCCTGGCTGAACACGTACAGGCTGAGGACCTCGATACCGCGATCAGGCGCCACCCGCACGATGGGCTTGATGGCCTCGACTCCCTGCATGTGGCCGGCGATGCTGGGCAGGCCGCGGGCTGCCGCCCATCGACGGTTTCCGTCCATGATGATCGCGACGTGTCGCGGGTGGTCATGGACAGGCAGGGCCTCAGACCTCCATCACGTCGGCTTCCTTGCGTTCGCTCAGGCCGTCGATCATCTCGATGAACCGGTCGTGAACGCGCTGGAGCCCGTCGAGCTCGCGGTGCTCCTCGTCCTCGGAGATCTCTCCGTCGCGGAGCGCCTTCTTGAGCTGATCTGCCGCCTCTCGGCGGTGATGCCTGATCTCGACCCGTCCCTCCTCGGCGCGCTTGCGAACCTGCTTCACCATCTCCCGGCGGCGCTCCTCCGTGAGCGGCGGCACGTTGAGGCGGACGACGGTGCCGTCCACGTTGGGCATGATGCCGATGTCGCTCTTGGTGATGGCCTTGTCGATGGCCGACAGGACGGACCGGTCCCAGGGCTGGATCACGATCAGATGAGGATCGGGAACGCTGATCCCGGCCAGCTGGTTGAGCGGCGTGAGCGTCCCGTAGTAGTCGACGCTGATCCGCTCCACGAGGGCGGTCGAGGCGCGGCCGGTGCGGATGCCGGCGAAGTCGCGCTCCATGGCCTCGACGGCCCGCTGCATCTTCGGTTCGACTGCGAGGACCGCTTCGTGGGTCATCGGGTCACCTCCCCTGTGATGAGCGTTCCGATCGGTTCTCCGCTGATGGCGCGACCGATGTTCCCTTCCCGGGTCATGTCGAAGACCACGATGGGCATCTCGTTGTCCATCGCCAGGCTGACCGCCGTGGCGTCCAGCGCGCCGAGCCTGTTGGCCAGGAGGTCCGTGTAGCCGATCTGGCTGTAGCGCGTCGCCTCCGGGTGCAGCTCGGGGTCGGCATCGTACACCCCGTCCACCCGGGTCGCCTTCAGGATCACGTCCGCGCCGATCTCGACGGCACGCAGGGTCGCCGCCGTATCGGTCGTGAAGTAGGGGTTCCCCGTGCCGGCCACGAGGATGATCACCCGGCCGCGCTCGAGATGGCGGATCGCTCGTCGGCGGATATACGGCTCGCAGATCTCGTTCATGGCGATGGCGCTCATCACCCGGGTCGGGCAGCCGGCCTGCTCCAGGGCGTCCTGCAGCGCGAGGCCATTCATCACCGTGGCGAGCATGCCGATGTAGTCGCCGGTGGCGCGGTCCATCCCGCGGGCCGCGGCGGCCAGGCCGCGGAAGATGTTCCCGCCGCCCACGACGACCGCCACCTCGCAGCCGCCCTGCAGCGCCTCCGAGACCTGGTTGGCGATGCCGCGGGTCACGCCAGGGTCCACCCCATACGGACGCTCGCCCATCAGCGCCTCCCCGGAGAGCTTCAGGAGCACCCGGTGGTACGGTCCGATGGTCGGGGTGGTGTCCGTCATGCGGTCAGGCGCTCCCTCTCATTCCGCGTTTTCGCCGACGGCCATCCGCGCGAAGCGCGCGACCTTGATGTTCTCTCCGAGCAGCGCCACCTTCTCGGTGATGAGCTCGCCAATCTTCCGGTCCGTATCCCGGTACGGCAGCTCCACCAGGCAGGCGGTTTCGTACCACTTGTTCAGCTTGCCCTCGACGATCGCGGGGATCACCGCCTGGGACTTCCCCTCCGACGCCGCTTCGTCCGCGAACTCGGCACGCAGCGATGTCAGCCGCTCGTCGGGCACGTCGTCGCGCGACACGTACGACGGGTTGTGCCCGGCGACCGCCAGCGCGAGGTCGCGTGCCAGCTGCTTGAAGTCGTCGGTGCGGGCCACGAAGTCCGTCTCGCAGTTGAGCTCGAGCAGGACGCCGAGCCGGCTCCCGTGGTGGATGTAGCTCGTCACGATGCCTTCGCGGGCCTCCCGATCGGCCTTCTTGGCCGCCGTGGAGAGACCCTTCTCGCGCAACCAGACGACAGCCTTCTCGACGTCGCCATCGGCCTCGGTCAGGGCCCGCTTGCAGTCCATGATGCCGGCGCCGGTCTGCTCCCTGAGCCGCTTGACCTCGTCGGCGGTGATCGTGGTCGTCATTCGTTCCTTCCTGGGCCTGCGCCGATGCCGCCCGAGGGCGGACATCGGTGCGTGTGGTTACTTCGCGTCGTCGTCCGGATTCTCCTCGTCGCGCTCCTCGCCACGGAACTCGGCGGTCCGCCGAGCGCGTGCGCGACGCTCCTCGTCCTCATCCTCTTCGGGCTCCGGCTCGAAGACGAGCGCCTCGCCGGCCGCCAGGGCCGCGCTGTAGCTCGTCTCGTCGGCCAGGGTCGTCTCGTCGACTGGCGGCAGCGCTTCTGCCTGCTCGAACTCCTCGTCGAGCTGGGCCTGGCGCTCGCTCTGGGCCCCAAGCACCGCATCCGCGATCTTGGAGGCAATGAGCTTCACCGAGCGGATGGCGTCGTCGTTGGCCGGGATCACCCAGTCGATCAGGTCCGGATCGCAGTTGGTGTCGGTCATTGCCACGATGGGGATCTCGAGGCGACGCGCCTCGGCGACCGCAATGGTCTCGCGATGGGGGTCGACGATGAAGACCGCGCCGGGCAGACGGCGCATGCGACGGATCCCGCCGAGGGCGTTGTTGAGCCGCACGATCTCCTCGCCGAGCTTCGACGCCTCCTTCTTGGTGAGACGCTCGAACTCGCCGCTGTCGCGCCGCGCCTCGAGTGCCTCGAGTCGCTGAATACGGCGCTTGATGGTCGTGAAGTTCGTGAGCATGCCGCCCAGCCAGCGCGTGTTCACGTAGTGCTGCCCGCAGCGCTCGGCTTCGAAGGCAACGGCCTCCTGGGCCTGCTTCTTGGTCCCCACGAAGAGGACGCTGTCGCCGTGGCGGATCGTCTCGCGCACGAACTCGAGGGCGGCCTCGAGGCGCGCCACGGTCTGGGCAAGGTCGATGATGTGGATCCCGTTGCGCTCGGCGAAGATGTATTCGCGCATCTTCGGGTTCCACCGGCGGGTCTGGTGTCCGAAATGGACGCCCGCCTCCAGCAGCTGCTTCATGCTGGTGGCCGTCATTGAGGATTCTCCTTCGGTTGTTCCTCCGCCTGCGGTCTGCTCCCCTGGGTCGACCCGTCGCGGCCGGCGACGGGCACCTCGATCCGGGGATCGGCAGGCGTGTGTGATGGGATGCTGGCTTCCCCACCGGCGCGAGCGCCGAGGGCGAAGCCGGCCGGGAGTATAGCACGGCCCCCGCAGGATCCCGGCTGGGCGCCTCGGCTCCCTGGCGCTCCGCGCGCGGTCCGGCGCTCATCGGCTTCGGAGCCGGTGGCGCTCGGCCCCTGACCTCCCACCACCGCACCGAACCGGTACGAAGGTACCAGCACGCCTCCCCTTCGTACCTTTGACCGCCTCCGGGTCCTCCCCCGAGCATCGGAGCTGCGCTCGCGTGGCGCACCGATGACACGCACTGGAGACCGCATGTCCCGTCGAACCGGCACCCTCGGCATCGCCGCCGGCTCCATCGCCCTCCTCGTCGCGGCCTGTCCGCTTGCCGCGCCCGTCACGCGCGCCGCCGGCGGCTCGGTCGTGGTCCGGCCCGGCGACACGCTCAGCGCCATCGCACTGCGCCATCGGACGACCGTCGCACGCCTGGTGACCCTCAACCACCTCGCGGACCCCAACCTGATCTTCGCCGGCCAGCGCCTTGTGCTCACGGGCCCAGCACCCACGAACGCGGCGGGCGGCAGCGGAGCGAAGCCGGCAACCCGCGTGCACATCGTCGCGGCCGGTGAGCACCTGACGGGGATCGCGAACCGGTACAGGACGACCATCGACGCCATCGTGCAGCTCAACCGCATCTCGAATCCCAACCGCATCTTCCCCGGTCAGCACCTCCTGGTGCCCGTCGCCGCAACGTCGGCGGGGGCCGCGTCGGCGGGGGCCGCGGCGGCGACGGCCGCACCGCGCAAGCCTTCCGCGGCTCCCAGCGTCGCGCACCGTGTTGCCGCGGGCGAAACGCTGACATCCATCGCGAACCACTACGGGACGACCATCGAGGCCATCGTCGCCCTCAACCACCTAATCGATCCCAACGCCATCCGGGCGGGCGACGTTTTGCACGTCCCCACTGCCGCGGCGGCATCGGGGACGATCACCCTGTCGTCCAGCATCCTCGGAACCGACGTGGTCCACCGCATGGTGGCGCGCGCCGCGGTGCGCACCGTCATCTCCGCCGAGGCACGCCGCGCCGGCGTCCCGGTTGCGTTCGCGCTCGCCGTGGCCTGGCAGGAGTCCGGGTGGCAGGAAGGGCTCGTGAGCGGTGCCGGTGCCGTGGGCGTCATGCAGCTGCTGCCGTCGACTGCCGACTGGGTGGCGGGCTCCATGCTGCATGCCCCGGTCAACGTGCGCGACACCCGGCAGAACGTGCGGGCCGGCGTCGCGCTCCTGGCCCACTACCTCGCGCGCTACCACGGGAATCGCAGCCTGACGCTCGCCGCCTACTACCAGGGCCAGCGCTCGGTCGACGAGCATGGCATCTACCCGGTGAGCCGTCCGTACATCGTCTCAGTCCTCGCTCTCGAGGATGCGCTGGGCTCCTGACGGGCCCTCACCAGGCTCCGACGCCCGGGTAGCGCACCGCTCGCCACCCACCGGCACCCCGCTCCACCGCGACGAGATCGACCCGCAGCCCGCGATGGGGTGGTGGCGCCGACCCCGCGAAGCGGGCAAGCGCTCTGCGCTGACGCGCGAGGTGCTGCCGATCCACGCTCTCGGCCGCGCCCCCGGCCCGGCCGGACCTGCGCGCGCGAACCTCCACGGCCACGAGGACGCCGGCGGGATCGAGGCAGACCAGGTCGATCTCGCCCTCCGGCACGCGCCAGCGTCGCGCGAGGACTCGCCAGCCGCCGCGTTCCAGGGCCGCGGCCACCATCGCTTCCGCCTGCGCGCCGAGGCGGTGCCGGGGGCTGGACATGCGCGAACCTCCGATACGGAGGCGAGCCAGGTTGAGAGGCGAGCTCAGGGAATGGGAGCGGGCTGCAGCTCCAGGCCCGGGGAGGTGTCCTCCTCCATGGGCTCGAGGTCCTCCTCGTCGAGGAGCGGCAGGTCCTCGAAGACCAGGTCCAGCGGGAGCTGGGTTCCCTCCAGGAGCATCCGCACCGGCGCAAAGGAGCGCCGATGCCAGGCGCACGGGCCCTCCGCCATCAGGGCGTCATAGTGGCGCCGGGTTCCGTAGCCCTTGTTCACCGCGAAGCCGTAGGCGGGATACCGCGCGTCGAACTCCGCGCAGATCCTGTCGCGCGTGACCTTGGCCACGATGCTCGCCGCCGCGATGGACGCGCTGATCGCATCACCGTCGATGATCGGCCGCTGGGGCAGATCAACGTACGGCAGGCTCAGGGCGTCGATGACCAGGTGGTCCGGCGGCGGGCTGAGGCGCGCCACGGCCTCCCCCATCGCCAGCTTCGTGGCCTGCAGGATGTTGACGTGGTCGATCACCTCGACCTCCATCACCCCGAGGCCGACCGCGTCGGCCCGATCCAGGATCAGCTCGTACAGCGCCTCGCGACGTCGCCGGGTCAGCACCTTCGAATCGCGAAGACCCTTGATCCGATGGCGTTCGGGAAGGATGACGGCGGCGGCCACCACCGGGCCGGCAAGCGAGCCGCGCCCGACCTCGTCAATGCCCGCGATACGCTGGAAACCCGCCAGGCGCAGCTCGCGCTCGTGGCGCATGTGGGCGTCCCGTGGCCGTGCCGTGCGGCGCCTGGGTCGCGATGACGGGATCATGGGCATGCTTCCCGGGCGAGCGGGTGCCTGTCAGCTGCTGACGCGGCGCTCCCGGAGCGTGGCGGCCTTGCCGATGCGGTGCCGCAGGAACGTGAGCTGCTTGCGACGCGCGACACCGTGGCGGACCACCTCGATCTTCTCGACGCGCGGGGCATGGATCAAGAACGTTCGCTCGACGCCGACGCCGCTGGCGATGCGGCGCACGGTGATCGACTGGTTCAACCCGCCGCCGCGCATGCGCATGACGGTTCCTTCGAAGACCTGGACGCGCTCGCGGTTGCCTTCCACGACCTTGACCGAAACCTTCACCGTGTCACCGGGGGCGATGGTCGGAAGATCGGTCCGAAGCTGCTCGCGCTCAAGCTCAGCGATGGCGTTCATTGAAAGGGAACCCTCATTACTGCGGAATGCGCCACGGCTTACCGGAGCGACCCTGCGCTGCGACACACGAACGCGACCGCCTTCGAGCGGCCGCGACCGGCGGAGTATACCAGCGGCCCTTCGCGAGCGGCAAGCGGGCTCAGTCCTCCGTGTGGGTGGCGTCGCGGCTCGCCGCAGGCTCGGCGTCGAGAGCGGGCGTCGTGTCGAGGAGATCCGGCCGCCGTTCGCGGGTGCGCCGCAGCGCCTCGTCCCGACGCCAGCGGGCAACCGCGCCGTGATCGCCGCTCAGGAGCACCGGCGGCACGCGCATGCCGCGGAACTCCTCCGGGCGCGTGTACTGCGGGTGCTCGAGCAGACCGGTGGCGAATGAGTCCTCCTCGTGCGATTCGGTCTCGATCACGCCCGGCACCAGGCGAGCGACCGCATCGATGAGGACGAGCGCCGGCAGCTCGCCTCCGGTGAGGACGTAGTCGCCGATGCTGACCTCCCGGTCAGCGAGCGCCCTGGCTCGCTCGTCGACTCCCTCGTAGCGGCCGCAGACGAGCGCGAGGTGCGGCACGCGGGCCAGCTCGCGGGCGAGCGCATCCGTCAGCCGCTCCCCGGCGGGATCGAGAAGGATCACCGTTGCTCCGGAATCGCGCAGTGGCTCGACGGCGGCGTAGAGCGGCTCTGGCCGGAGAACCATGCCCGCTCCCCCGCCATACGGGTAGTCGTCCACCGACCGATGGCGCCCCAGCCCGTGCTCCCGCAGGTCGTGCAGCTCCACGTCGAGGAGCCCTCGCTCCCGCGCCCGCCCGATCACGCTCGTCGACAGGGGGGCGGCAAACAGCTCCGGGAACAGGGTCACCACGTCGATCCGCATCAGGTCAGCCGATCTCCTCCACCTCGTACCGCACAATCATCCGACCCGCGGCGAGGTCGATCCCGCGGACGACGTCGTGGATGCCCGGGACGAGCAGCTCGCCGCCATCGGTCAGTTCCACGCGGTACACCTCGGCTCCGCCGGCACGGAACACCTCGCGCAGCACGCCCAGGGTCGCGCCTGCTTCGTCCTCCACCCGCAGGCCCTCGAGCTGGTGCCAGTAGTACTCACCCGCGGGCAGGGGTCCCGGCTCGACCTCGAGGTAGCGGCCCGCGAGTGCCTTCGGCTGCCTCGCGCGTGGTGATGCCCTCCAGGCTGAGGACGGGAACGCGCCCGCCCCGCTCGGCGGCCGCAATCGTGCGCGGCTGCTCCTCGCCCTCCAGGAAGACGCTGGCGCCCGGTTCGAGGTGCTCGGGCCAGTCGGTAAGCGGCTCGACCTTCAGCGCGCCGGCCAGTCCCTTCGCGCTGAGGACGCGGGCCACCGCCACGCGCTCAGTCGTTTGCGACGATCTCCAGCTCGACGTGAACGCCGGCGCGGCTGCCCATCACTCGAAGCAGGCCCCGAATCGCATTCGCGATCCGGCCGTCGCGACCGATCACGCGACCCATGTCGGCCTCGTCAACCACCAGGGTCAGCTCAACGTCATCACCTTGCTGGTCCACCTCCACGCTCACCGCGTCGGGGTTGTCGACCAGCGAGCGGGCGACGTACTCGAGGAACTCCTTCACGCCGAGGCCTTCGCGGCGCTCTTGGCCGCCGTCTTCCTGGTCTTTGGCTTGGGAGCCTCGGCCGTCTCGGCAGCCTGTCCCTTCGCGTCGAGACCAGCCTGCCGGAGCAGCTTCACGACCGTCTCGGACGGCTGGGCGCCCTTGCTGATCCACGCCCGAATGCGCTCGCCCTCCAGGTTCACCGTGGCCGGGTCTGTCAACGGATCGTAGAAGCCGAGGATCTCGAGCGCGCGGCCATCGCGCGGCTTGCGACCGTCAATGGCGACCACCCGGTAGGAGGGTCGCTTGGTGGCCCCCACTCGGGAAAGCCTGATACGAACTGCCAAGGTTGTGTTCCTACCTTCCTCGTTGTGCGATGACTGCGTGGTGCGGCCTAATGGACCGTCACCGTCGCGTGGATCCTGATCTCGTTCTGCTTCGCGGGCACCGACAGGGCGACCGCGTCGATGTGGCCGAGGACATCTCGGAGGTCGGACGGGAGGCTCTCAGCAGGCTGGCCGATAAGGCCCAGCACGAAGTCGGTCGCCCGCGATCCGTCCAGGTACAGCTCGTTCCCGCCACGCCCTCCGGCAACGTCGAATGCCGCACGATACCCCGCGGAGGCCCCGAGCGTCTCGCCCGACGCGTGGGCCGCCAGGGCTGCCGCGACATCGTCGCTGCTCAGCCCGGCCACCACCACGCCTTCCGAGATCGCATAGGCGACCTGTCCCAGCTGCGGCACTGAGAGCAGCGTGATGGTCGCTCCGCTCACATCCTGCTGGGTCACCGTGGAACCTCGCGCACGGAGGGCATCCGCGATTCCCGACAGGGCATCCGCCGCGGCTCCCGCGTCGCTCGGGCGCAGCAGCAGGACGCCGTGTGGCGTCGTGCCACGCAGCCCGGTGATGGCGACGGCGCTTTCGCGATCGAAGAGCGGCAACAGATCGCGGTCGAGGTCGATCCCGAGACCCAGCGCCGCCAGAGCCCGGAGCTGGGTGAGCGCCTGGGCTGCATCGGCGCCACCGGGGAGCGAGCCGAGCTGCGCGGTGACGCTGGTGAACGTCTGCTGGGCGCCAAAGAAGACCAGCTCCGCCTCGGTGTCCGCGGGCATCCAGTCCGGGAGGCTGGACGGCTCGCTGGCCAGGGCGAAGCTCTCCTTCGTGGAGGCGGTGGCGGCACCCGGATCGAAGGGCGCGCTGCCGACGATCTGCAGCCCTTCGGCCCTGGCGACCACGGCCAGCGCCGCGGCGCCGTAGCCGCTGGTGCCCACCAGGTTCCCCGCTCCGGCAGTCACACCGCCGATGTCGAGGTACAGGGCGGCGAGACGGTCGCCCGGCAGGCGTGCCATCGCCGAGCGGAAGGAGGCTGCGTCGGCGAGGCGGTCGCTGCGTCCGGCCGTCACATCGATGAGCGTCCGCATCGTCGCCGCGTCGGCCGTGACGATCAGGACGCCGTCGTCGATCGTCGCCCGCCCGGTCACCGACCCACCGGCAAGGACCGTGATGGTCTGGCCGTCGTAGCTCTCAGTGCTGACCGTCGACCCGGACGAGGCGGCGATCCGGCCGATGGCGGCATCGGCGGCCTGGTGATCCCGGACCATGACGAACAGGGCCGGCTGCCCGCCGGCAATCCCCGCCGCTCCACCGCCGGGCACCAGGGCCATCGCCAGCTGGTCGCCGACCCACGGCTTGACGTCGGCCCGGTAGTCGATTCCCGTGGCCCCGAACCCTTTCTGGATGAGCTCGTCGAGCTTCTCCGGCAGGCTGGCCCGGTCGGCGAAGCCCGGGAGCCGGGTGAGCAGGTCCGCCAGGCTCAGCTGCTGGCCCGTGGAGGGAGTGAGCGACACACTGGCGTACATGAGCGTGTCCGCCGGCGCCATGCGCGCGGCGCGGTCCACGGATGGACCGAAGACGAACAGGTAGCCCGCGACGACGGCCGCCCCGATGAGGGCCAGGAGCGTGGTGAGGGCAATGACGAGCCGCTGCATGGGCGAAGGGCCTCAGTGTCCCCGCAGCATGCCCCGGAACGGCCCGGGGAGTCGACCACTGCCCAGGGAGCGCATCAGGCGCTGCATCTCGCCGAACTGCTTGAGCAGCCGGTTGACATCCGCGGTGGAGGTGCCACTGCCCACGGCGATCCGCCGCCGGCGGCTCGCCTTGATGACCTCAGGGTGACGCCGCTCGTGGGGCGTCATGGAGTCGATGATGGCCTCGATCCTCTTCAGCTCGCCGGCATCCACCGCCTGCTGGGCGGCGCCGGCCATCTGGCCTGCTCCGGGGATCATCTGGAGCACCTGGCCAATGGGTCCGATCTTCTTGATCTGCTGCAGCTGGCTGCGGAAGTCGTCGAGGCTGAAGCGTGCCTCCATCATCCGCTGGGCGACCCGCTCGGCCTCCTCCCGATCGACGCTCTCCTGCACGCGCTCGACGAGCGACAGGACGTCACCCATGCCCAGGATTCGCTGCGCCAGGCGGTCTGGGTGGAAGGGCTCGATGCCGTCCGGACGCTCCCCGGTTCCGATGTACGCGATGGGCAGCCCGGTGACGCTGCGGATGGAAAGGGCTGCGCCGCCGCGGGCGTCACCGTCCATCTTGGTGAGGACCAGGCCCGTGACCGGCAGGCGCGCATGGAACGCCTCCGCGACCCGTACCGCTTCCTGCCCGGTCATGGCATCGACGACGAGCAGCGTCTCGGCCGGGGTGACCGCGCCGGCGATGCGCACCAGCTCGTCCATCATCGCCTCGTCCACGTGGAGCCGGCCCGCGGTGTCGAGGAGCACGACGTCCAGGTTGCGCTGCCGCGCGACATCAAGGCCGGAGCGCGCCACCTCGAGCGCGGGCGTGCCCACCGACCGCGAATGGACCTCGACCCCGACCTGGTCGCCAAGCTGGACCAGCTGGTCTACCGCGGCCGGCCGGTAGACGTCGGCTGCGACGAGCAGCGGCTTCCTGCCGTCCTTGCGCAGGCGCACGGCAAGCTTCGCGGCAGTCGTCGTCTTGCCGGAACCCTGGAGCCCCACCAGCATGACCACGGAGGGGCGCTTCTCGAGCGTGAGGTGGTGCCGGTCCCCTCCCAGGGTCGCCACGAGCTCGTCGTGAACGATCTTCACGATCTGCTGGCCGGGGTTGAGGCCCGTCAGCAGCTCCGTGCCCGTGGCGCGCTCCCGGACGTGGGCGACGAAGTCCTTCACGACCCGGAAGTTGACGTCGGCCTCCAGCAGCGCAAGGCGGATCTCGCGCAGCGTGGCGTCGAGGTCCGCGTCGGTGATCTTGGCTTTGCCGCGCAGTCGTTCGGCGATGCCCTGCAGGCGGCTGGAGAGGGATTCGAACATGGTGCTCGCTAGCTGTGGCTGCCGCGCACCCGATGGCGGCAGGCGCGCCGGCAACCTGCGGCTGCCGGCGCGAAACGGCTGCTCATGCTACTACCCGCCCCCGGCAGCGGCAACGCGGGACGCCCATCAGGCGGAGAGCAGCCACTCCGTGTAGCCGGCCGGATCGAATGGCGCCAGGTCGGTGACCTCCTCCCCCACCCCCGCGAAGAGAATGGGCACGCCGAGCCGATCCACGACGGCGAGTGCCACCCCGCCCTTGGCCGTGCCGTCCAGCTTGGTGAGCACGATGCCGGTCACCCCAGCCTCCCGGCTGAAGGCCTCCGCCTGGAGCAAGCCGTTCTGCCCGGTGGTCGCATCCAGGACGAGCAGGACGTGCCGTGGCTGGCCGGGGATCCGCCGCTCGATGACGCGCCGGATCTTCGCCAGCTCGGCCATGAGCTGAGTCTTGTTCTGGAGCCGACCGGCCGTGTCCACCAGCACGGCGTCGAGGCCGCGGGACTCGGCCGCGGCCAGGGCATCGAACGCCACCGCCCCCGGGTCCGCTCCCGCCCGCTGCGCCACCACGGGCACGCCGAGCTGCTCGCCCCAGATGCGCAGCTGCTCGATTGCCGCGGCACGGAACGTATCCGCGGCGGCCAGGGCCACCCGCATGCCATCGGCCTGCAGCCGCCGCGCGAGCTTGGCAATGGTCGTCGTCTTCCCGGTGCCGTTGACGCCCACGAACAGGATCACCGATGGCGCCGGACCGAGCTCGAACCGGCCGGATCCCGCCCGCTCCAGGCGTTCCCGGATCTCGGCGGCAAGCGCCGCTCGCACCTCGTCGCCGCTGCGGCCGCCCCCTCGCTGGACGCGTTGCCGGGCCGCCTCGACGAGCTCCAGGGTCGTCGCGGCCCCGACGTCCCCCGCGATGAGCGCCTCTTCGATCTCCTCCCAGGTCTCCTCGGTCGCACCGCCACCCAGGATTGCGCGCAGGCGCGCCCCCAGGCCCGAGGGTCGCGATCGCAGGCCCAGGGCCCCGAGCCCGGACGGGCCGCGGGACGGGCGTGCCATCGTGGCCGGTGCCGTCGGCTCAGGCGGCATCGGCTCAGGCTCCATCGGCTCCGGAGCCTGCGGCTCGATGGCATCCTGCGGCTGCTCGGTCTGGCCCCGGGCCGCGTCGTCCTCCGGACCCCCGCGACGACGCCAGAACATCAGGCGCTCACTTCGGCGGGCAGGTCCGAGAGGCGAAGCGAGAGGACCCGGCTGACCGCCGCATCGGTCATGGTCACGCCGTAGATCGTGTCCGCCACCTCGATGGTGGCGCGGTTATGGGTGATGACGACGAAGTCGATCTCCTCGGCCAGCCGGCGCAGCGCCTCCGCGAACCGACCGATGTTCGCCTCGTCCAGGGCCGCGTCCACCTCGTCGAGGATGCAGAAGGGCACCGGGTTCACGCTGAGCATGGCGAACAGCAGTGCCACCCCGGTGAGCGCCCGCTCGCCGCCGGAGAGCATCGCCAGCCGCTGCAGGCGCTTGCCGGGCGGCCGAACGACGATCTCGATCCCGCCGGCTGCCTCCCCGCTCTCCTCGGCGTCACCCAGCTGCAGCGCGGCGGAACCGCCGGCGAACAGCAGCCGCACGAACTCGTCGAACTTCTTGCCAATGGCCTCGAAGGCCGCCCCGAACCGCTCGGTGATCTCGCGATCCAGCCGGGCAATGAGCTCATTGGTGGACTCGATCGCCGCTCGCAGGTCCGTCTCCTGCCCGCTGAGGTCCTCCAGGCGAGCCGATAGCTCGGCGTGCTCCTCCACCGCGAAGGGGTTCACCGATCCGATCTGGGCCAGGGTGCGGCGAACGCGACGCTGCTCGGCGTCAAGCTCTCCATCGTCCAGGGACTCGACCTCGGCCAGCAGCTCGGCTGGAGGCTCCGCGGTGGCCCGGGCGGGCGGTGCATCCACCCCCGCATCGGCCGCCTCCACGTCCTGCGCTTCGTCGAACGCCTCCATCGCGGCCTCCCGCTCGCGGGCCAGTGCTGACAGGGCTTCCTCCTGGCGCGACGCATCCACCGCCGCAGCCTGGGCGGCCCGGTCCAGCTCCGCGAGCCTCGCCCCGGACCCTCCCTGGTCGCGTTCCAGCCGCAGCAGCGCGGCGCGCAGCTCGTCGCGTTGGGCATCGGCGCGACGGCGTCGTTCACCCGCACCCTCGTCATCCAGGCGTGCCCGCGCGGCCGCTTCGGTCGCCGCCTCGAGCTCGCCCGCCAGCCGCGACCCCGAAGCGTCTGCCGCGTCCAGGGCGGCCGCCAGCTGGGCGCGTCGCGCCTCCAGCTCAACGCGGCGGCTGCCGGCACCCATCGCGGCCTGCTCGGCCGCCTCGGCCCGGTCCCGAAGGGTCTGCCAGGTCGTGCGAGCCTCCTCGCGGATCGCCGCCGCATCCGCCCGCTCGCGCCGTGCATCGGCAACGCGTGCCTCCCCGAGTCCGTGATCGATACGGCCCAGCTCCGGGTTTGGTTCCGCGTGCGCGGTCGCGGTCGCGCGCGCCGAGGCGAGCGCCGGCTCGAGCTCGCCGACCATCCGCTCGGCCCGGGCATGGCGTGCTTCGGCTGACGCGACCTCGCCGGTCGCGCGGCGTGCCGCCGCCTCGGCCGCATCGGCGGCATCGCGAAGCTCGACCCATCGGCGCTGCGCGGCCGCCGCCTCCGCCACGGCGTGGGCGGCCGTGTCCGCCAGCGAGCCGTGCGCTGCCCCGAGGGTCTCGACCTGGCGAGCGAGCTCACCACGCCTGGCGAGCTGGCGGGCGGCCACGCCGCCCGGCGGGTCCGCCCGGCCGCGAAGGGAGAGGATGCCGCGCCCATCGGCAAGATCGCCGGCAGGCGTGACCGCGCACCAGCCGGGTGGCAGCGATCTCCAGCCTGCGAGGAGCGACGGGAGGTCCGGAGCCAGCGCCACGCGGTCGAACACACCGGGGCTCCGCGCCGAGCCGATCCATTGGGCCAGGGTGCGCTCGGCGCCCACGGCGCCCAGCGCCGCAACACGCTCCGCGGCCGGGGGCGCCTGACGCCCGTCGAGGAGGCGCGCCGTCCCTCGCGCGTCCCGGGTCGCGTCCAGCGGGCTCGCGTCCCGCCACAGCAGCGCCTCCGCGGCCTCCCCGCCCACGACTGCCTCGATGGCGGGCCACGCATCGTCCGGAGGGGCGAGCGTGTCCACCAGCGAGGTCCAGCCCGCGGAGGCCAGGCGATGGCCAAGACGAGCGCTCAGCGTGGCGCGCTCCGTGATGGCGTCGAGCTCCGCCTGGGCAGCAGCGACCCGCTCGGCCGCGGTGGTCGCCTCGTGGCGCGCTGCGTCCGCGGCGTGGCGGGTCTCTTCCATGCGGGCGCGCCCCGCCTCCAGGCGCTCGCGGGCGGCTCGCGCTCCCGCCTCCGCCTCGGCCGCGGCGGTCCGAAGCGCGTCCATCGCCGGGCGCTGGTCGATCGCATCCGCGCGCGCGGCCGTGAGCTCCGCCTCCAGGCGCTCCACGCGCGCCGCTGCGGCCGCGACCGCCTCCGCGCGGCGCGCCTCGCCGGCAATCAGATCCGCATCGCGCCGCCGAGCATCGGCAAGGGCTTCCTCCGCGGCGACGAGCTCCCGGTCCGCGGCGGTCAGCCGGGCCGATGCCTCCTGCCATGCCCGCTCCGCATCAGCCAGGCCGGCGAGCCCCTCCGCGGCAGCAGGGTCCGGACGCGCGTCCAGCGCGGCCATCGCCGCGGTCACCTCGGCAAGCTCGCCGCCTGCGCGGGCCACCTCCTCGCGGGCCTCCCCCTGGCGAGCCTGGAGGGCCTCGACCCGGCTCTCGAGCCGGATGAGCGCCTCCCGGGTGGCCTCGCGGGCTTCTGCCGCGGCGCGTGCGGCGGCATCGGCTTCCCAGTACCGCGCCTCGGCGGCCTCGATTGCCTGGCGGGCCCGTGCCTGCTCGTCGCGGAACGCCTGCACGGCGGACTCCGCCGCGGCCGCGCGCCGTCGGGCGTCGCCCAGGGCTTCGCGCAGCGCCCGCTCTCGCCGTCGGTGCCCCACAACCACCAGCACGCGCCCGCGGGCGCGGAGCGCGTCGTGCTCCTGCTGATGCCGCGCCTGCAACGCCAGCCTGCGGACCTGCGGGCGCAGCTCGCCGAGCACGTCGGCGACGCGCATCAGGTTCTCGTCGGCGCGGGCCAGGCGCGAGAGCGCCTCGTTCTTGCGCACCTGGAGGTTCTTGACCCCGGCCGCCTCCTCGAACAGCTGCCGGCGCTCTTCGGGCCGCAGCGAGAGGGCGGCGTCGACCGTGCCCTGGCCGACCACGACGAGGGAGTTGGCGCCCAGCTGGCCCGCGGCCAGGAGCTCCACCACGTCCCGGAGGCGGGCCCGGGCCCCGTTGATGAGGTACTCCGTCTCGCCGGAGCGGTACGAGCGGCGCCCGATCGTCACCTCGGCGAACTCGATGGGCAGCCACCCGTCGGCGTTGTCGAGGGTCAGGATCGCCTCCGCCATCCCGGTCGGGCGGCGCTGCTGGGACCCGGCGAAGATGACGTCATCCGCACGCCGCGTGCGCAGCGACCGATTGGACTGCTCGCCGAGCACCCAGCGGACCGCATCGGCCATGTTGGACTTTCCGCTCCCATTGGGGCCGATGACGGCGTTGACCCCCGGCTGGAACACGAACCGGGTGGCATCCGCGAACGTCTTGAACCCGTGCAGGCGCAGCTCCTTGAGCCGGCTCATGGCTGGCGGGTCGATGGGAGATGGGTCACGTCTGGATCCGCTCTTCGTCCGCCGAGCCCGCGGCCTGCGGGACCGCCGACAGGATCTCGAGCGCAGCCTCCGCCGCACGCTCCTCCGCGCGCTGCCGGCTGGATCCCTCCCCCACCGCCAGCTCGGTTCCCTCCACGACCGCCGCCACGGTGAAGGTCTGGTCGTGGGGCGGCCCGGCGGTGCTGAGCAGAACGTAGAGCGGCTTGGTGTGCCGGTAGCGCTGCGTCCATTCCTGGAGGCGGCTCTTCGCCGACTTCAACGGCGTGGACACGTCTCCGGGGGCATCGAGGCGGGCATCGAAGAGCGCGCGGAGCACGGTCCGAGTCACCTCGATCCCCTCGGTCAGGAAGATGGCCCCCGCCACGGCCTCCATGGTGGCGGCCAGGAGCGATGGGCGGGTGGCGCCGCCGGCCTCCGCCTCGCCGCGTCCCAGCTGCAGGTGGCGATCGAGCCCGAGGTCCAGGGCGAGAGCGGCGAGCGCATTGCGGTTGACGAGGGCGGCGCGGCGCGCGGTGAGGAACCCCTCGTCCTCTTCCGGATATCGCTCGTAGAGGAGGCGGCTCACCACGAGGCCGATGACGGCGTCGCCAAGGAACTCGAGGCGCTCGTTGTGGCCGTTCGCGGCGTTCGGGTTCTCGTTGTAGTACGAGCTATGGACGAACGCCTGTGCGATGGCCTCCCGGTCTCGCAGGACGATGCCGAGCCGCTCGCCCAGCTCGTCGACGGATGGATCGGCCATCGGCGCTGATCGCTACTGCTGGTGCTCCTCGATGTAGTCGACGGCGTCCTGCACCTTCTGGATCTTCTCGGCATCCTCGTCCGAGATCTCCATGCCGAACTCCTCTTCGAGGCTCATGATCAGCTCGACGAGGTCCAGCGAGTCGGCGTTCAGGTCTTCGACGAACGACGCCTGGGGCGTCACCTCGTCCTCGTCGACACCGAGCTGCTCGACGATGAGCTTCTTGAGACGCTCGAACGTAGTGCCTTCGGCCACCAGTGTCTATCCTCCTCCACCCGATGATCGCGCGACGCTGCCGAGCACCCCGTTCACGAGGCGCCGGGCCGCGTCTCCGGCGTAGATCCGGGCGAGAGAAACGGCGTCCTCGATCGTCTCCCCGCTCGGGGTCGCGGCGGAGTATAGCACCTCAAACATGGCGCTCCGGAGGATCGTGCGCTCGACTCGTCCGAGCTCCGAAACGGGGATCGCCGGGGCCAGCGCCGCGATCCGCTCGTCGAGCTCGGCACGGTGCTCCAGCACTCCCGTCACGATCCGGCGCGCGTGGTCGGCGACCGCCGCGGAGGCGCCCCGGTCAACCGCCATCCGGTCGAGGGCCTCGAGGGCCTGGCGGGGCCGGAACTCGTCCTCGAAGAGGGCCATCAACGCCAGGCGCCGCGCGACGCGCCCGGGCCGCTGCTGGCGTGCCCGGCGCCGCGATGCGCTTCGGGCGGGATGCGGCGTGGCCATGCCGGTCAGTCGCGCTCGCCGCGTCCCAGGCGCGCGGCAAGCCTGGCTCGCAGCTCGCCGCGGAGCCGCGCTGGATGCTGCTTCATCCACTGGCCGATCAGCTCCGGCACCCGCGCCGCCGCGGCATCGGAGGCCGCCTCGAGCGCGAAATGGATCATCCGCGCCTTCGCACGGCCGTGGGTGACGATGCTCACGCCCCGCACGCCCAGCAGCGGTGTGCCGCCGAACCGCTCGTAGTCGAAGCGATGGCGGATGCGGTTGAAGCCGGGCCGCAGGGCGAGGAGCGCGAGCGGTGCTATCGGACCCTGCTGGAGGTCCTCTCGCACGGACCTGAAGATGTACGTGGTCAGGCCTTCGAAGAACTTGAGGATCACGTTGCCGATGAAGCCGTCGCAGACCACGACATCGGCCACGTGGGCGATCAGGTCGTTGCCCTCCACGTTGCCCACGAAGTTGAGGCTCGATCCGCGGAACCGATGGTTCGCCTCCTGCGCGAGCCGGTTCCCCTTCTGCGCCTCCTCGCCGATGTTCAGGAGAGCGACACGGGGCTGGGGAACGTGCAGGACGTGCTCGGCGTAGATCGAGCCCATCACCCCGAACTGCAGGAGGTTGTCGGCATCGCAGTCGACGTTGGCGCCGACGTCGAGCAGCATGATCGGCCCCTCGGCGGTGACCAGGTGCGCGCCCAGGGCCGGCCGGTCGATGCCCTCGATGCGGCCGAGGCGGAAGACCGCGGCGGCCATGGTCGCTCCAGTCGAGCCGGCGGAGACGACCGCGTCGGCATGGCCGTCGTGCACCAGCTCCGTGGCGACCACGACCGATGCCCGCTTCTTCGTGCGCATCGCCGTCGCGGGATGGTCGCCCATGGTGATGACGTCGGGGGCGTCGACGAGGGAGATGCCGGTGGGGTGACCCTTGCCGTACTCGGCGATCTCGCGCTCGATGCGCTCGACATCGCCGACCAGCAGGACCTCGTCCGGGCGCCCCAGGGCAAAGTCGACCGCGCCGCGGACCGTCTCACGCGGTGCGTGGTCGCCGCCCATGGCATCCAGCGCGATGCGCATGGCCCGTTACCGGTGGGCGGCGGTGGCGTGGATCAGCGCGGCCCCTCCGCCGGGGTGACCGTCTCGACCGACACCGCCTCGCGGCCATCGTAGTAGCCGCACGTCGGGCAGACATGATGGGCCCGCTTCAGCTCGTGGCAGTGGTCGCACTCCACCAGGGCGGGCGCCGCAAGAGCAAGGTGAGCGCGACGCTCGCCCTGCCGGGCCTTGGAAACCTTTCGCTTGGGGACGCCCACGCGAACACTCCTGTACAGCAACGAATTCGGGACGCCGCAGTATAGCGGTCCGCGGTGCGCCCTGACGAGCCGGGTGTGTGCCGTCCCGCGGCAGGTCAGTCCTCGGGTTCGTTCCCGAGCAGCCGCGCGAGCCCGGCGAGGCGCGGATCCACCTCGTCGGTCTCATGGTCGTGGCGGCCCGATGAACGGCTCTCGCCGCACACTGAGCAGAGCCCGGGGCAGTCGGGCCGGCACAGGGGATGCATCGGCTCGGTCAGGCTCAGCTCGTCGCGGAGGACGGGCGCCAGGTCGATCTCGTGGTGCTCGTCGATGCGCGACGCCTCCTCGGTCATCTCGAGGGGCGCACCCGTGATGGGATCCAGGGTCGGCAGGAACTCCTCCGCCACCAGGACCTCCACGTCCTCGACGAAGGGCTCGAGGCATCGGGCGCAGGTCCGCCGCAACGGGGCGGACACCGAGCCTCGAACGAAGATGCCGCGATTGGTGCGCTGCAGCCGCAACGTGCCGTTGAGCGGCCCCGCAAGCTCCACGTCGGGTCCGAGGGAAAGGTAGTGGTCGCGGAGGCGCAGGTCGCGCGTCGCGCCCGTGGCCTCGTGAAGGAGGCCCGCGACGTTCACGGCGGTCATGAGCGGGCTGGGGCGCCGGACGGCTCCTCGGATACGTCGGCACCGGCGCCATCGGTCCCTGCCGGCTGGCCACCGCGGTGCCGTTCATCGAGCATGTCGATACCGCGCTTGATGCTCGTCAGGGCCTTGATGCACTCGCCCTCGAGGCGGATGAGCACACCGGCGGCATACTCGTCGGCGCCGCGGCGGATCTCCACGGCCTCTTCGTTGGCCTGGTCGATGAGCTCGCCGGCCCGCTGCTGGGCGAGCTTCACGAGCTCGCGCTCCTCGAGCATCTGGGCGGCCTGCTCCTGCGCCCTGGCAATGACCTGGTCGGCGTCGTCCCGGGCGCGTTCGGTGATGCGGCCGGCGTCCTCGGTGATTCGCTTTGCCTGTCGCACCTCATCGGGCACAGCGACGCGGAGCTGGTCGATCAGCTCCAGGATCGACGCCTGGTCGAGCACGACGTTGTTCGTCAGAGGCAGCTTCTTGCCAGCCGCAACGAGCGATTCCAGACGCTCGACGAGGAACAGGATGTCCGTGGCCACGCCCTCCATCGACACGGGACTCACCGACCCGGGTCGGATTGCGGCAGATTATAGTCGCGCCCCCGCACGCCAACGACAGCGGGCGTCGTCGCCGGCGCCGCATGGCATATCGCCGCGACCGCCGTGACGCAGGGATCGCGATGCGATCTGTCGGCGCCGGTGCCCGGCTACTCGGGTCGCATGGGCCGTCCGGCCCGCGCCCGCAGCGCGGCGTCGACCGGGGGCGGGACCATCCCCGAGACGTCGCCCGCGAAGCGCGCAACCTCCTTCGCCAGCGACGAGGAGATGTAGCCATACTCCAGCGCGGTCATCAGGAAGGCCGTATCGACCTCCGGCGCCAGGCGGCGGTTGGTGTGCGCCAGCTGCAGCTCGAACTCGAAGTCGCTCACGGCGCGGAGACCGCGGACCACGAAGCGAGCGCCGTGACGCCGGGCGAACTCCACCGTCAGGCCGTCGAACGTCTCGACCGTGACGGATTCACCGAGATCCGCGACGCAGCTCCGGATGAGGTCCGCGCGCTCGGCCGCGCTGAAGAGCGCCCGCTTCGCAGGATTGTCGAGCACGCCGATGACCAGCCGGTCGAACAGGCCGGCGGCACGCCGGGCCACGTCGAGGTGGGCATTGGTCATGGGGTCGAACGATCCGGGGAAGACCGCGGTGCGAGTCATCGATCGCCTCCTTCACCCACTCCCGGTCCCGCGCCGGCGCCCTGCTCCAGGAAGGTCAGCATCGTCTCGCCGAACCGGCGGTCCCGGACGACCCCCATCGCCGCCGGCAGCGGGATCGGCGTTCGCCAGAAGGTCCGCACCACGACGATCGCGCCCGGGGCCAGCACGGGAAGCATGGCCTCGAGCGGCGCGAGAATAGCATGCTCGGCGAACGGCGGATCCACGATCACCAGGTCGAATGCCCCTGTCGGGCGCCCGGCCAGGAAGCGCTCGACCGGGCCGGCAACCACCGTCGCCCGATCGGCGAGACGGGTGTGCTCCAGGTTCTGCCGCAGCACCTCCAGCGCCTCGCGGCCACGCTCGACGAAGGTGCAGTGCGCGGCGCCCCGTGAGAGGGCCTCGATGCCGATGGCGCCGCTTCCCGCATAGAGGTCGAGCATGCGGGCATCGACCACGCGCTCGCCCAGGATGCCGAACAGCGATTCCTTGACCCGGTCGGTGATGGGCCGCGTGTCACGCGTCCGCGGCGCCCGCAGCGCCTGGCCGCCGGCGATGCCGGCAATCACCCGCACCGGCCCGCCTCCGCGCAGCCATCAGCTCGCATCGTCGTCCTCGCGTGGCGCGAAGTCGTCGCGCAGCCGGATGAGGTCCGGCCGCCGGGCCAGCGTGGGATCCTCCCCCACCAGGCGGCTGGCCAGCGTCCTGGCACGCTCGGCGAGGGCCAGGTGGCGCGGATCGAACAGGGACGCCACGCGCAGCGGTGGCAGCCCGCTCTGCCGGGTGCCGAGCATGTTGCCCGCACCCCGCAGCCGCAGGTCGGCCTCGGCGATGACGAAGCCGTCCGTCGAGCCACGGACGACCTCCAGCCGCTCGCGCGCGACCGGGTCGCTCCCGTCCGAGAGCAGGATGCAGAAGGACCGATGCGGCCCGCGTCCCACGCGGCCCCGGAGCTGGTGGAGCTGCGCCAGGCCGAATCGATCGGCATCCTCGATGAGCATCACCGAGGCGTTCGGCACGTCGATTCCCACCTCGACGACGGTGGTGGCCACGAGGACGTCGATCTCCCCGGCCGCGAACCGGGTCATGGTCTCGTCGCGCAGGTCCGCCTTCTGCTGGCCGTGAACGATCCCCACCCGCACCCCGCTCAACGCTCCGCTGAGCCGTTCGGCTTCCGCCTCGGCCGAGGCGGCGGTGAGCGCATCGCTCTCGACGACGAGCGGCACCACCACGAACGACTGCCGGCCCCCTCGCGCCTCGTCGGCGATGAACGCCTCGATCCGGCCCAGGCCTCGCCGGTCGCGAATCTCGGTCCGGATCGGCTGCCGGCCCGGCGGCAGCTCGTGGAGGGTGCTGATGGACAGGTCGGCATAGAAGGTCAGGGCCAGGGTGCGGGGAATGGGCGTGGCCGTGAGCGCGAGGACATGCGGCTCTCTGTCCTCGCCCTTGGCCTGGAGCGCCGCACGCTGCTGGACCCCGAACCGGTGCTGCTCGTCGACCACGGCCAGCCCCAGGCGGCGAAAGACGACGCCGCTGCTCAGTACGGCATGGGTGCCGATGAGCACCTCCACCTCCCCGGTTCCGACGGCGGCGTGGATGGCCCGCTTGCGAGCCGGTGTGAGGCTGCCCGACAGGAACTCCGCGCGCACGCCCAGGGCCTCGAGCAGGGGCCCGATGCCGGCGTAGTGCTGCCGGGCCAGGATCTCGGTTGGCGCCATCAGCGCGCCCTGCCATCCCGCCCGGCAGGTGGCCGCGAGGGCCACGGCCGCCACGGCGGTCTTGCCGCTGCCCACGTCGCCCTGCAGCAGGCGACGCATGGGCACCTCCGCGCCCAGGTCACCGATCACCTCGTCGACGGCCCGGCGCTGGTCAGCGGTGAGCGTGAAGGGAAGAGCGTCCACCAGCGTTGCGAGCTCGTCGGCGACCACCTCGATCCGGGGGGCGCGCTGCCCGGCCCGGGCGGCGCGGGCCTGCGCCAGGACCAGCTGCAATGCGAGCAGCTCGTCGTGTGCCAGGCGGTCGAGCGCGGGAACCAGGTCGGCCAGCTCACCGGGGAAATGAGCCATCCGGAGCGCATCGGCCAGGGGCGGCAGCCCGGGCCGTTCCTCCGGCCGCAGCGGGTCGCGAACGTCGCGCAGGCATCGGTCCAGCACGCGCGCCAGGAGCTCGCGCACCCTGCGCTGGGTCAGTCCCGCGGTCAGCGGATAGATGGGCACGACCCGACCGGTGTGCAGGGAGCTGGCCTCCGCCGGGCTGAAGTCGGGGGAGGTGAACTGGGGACGCCATCCGCGCAGGGCGACCTTGCCACTGACCACGATGTCGTCGCCGGGGCGGATCCGGCGCTCCACGAAGCGTCGGCCGAACCAGATCGCCTCCGCGCTGCCCGAGTCATCCACCAGCTGGGCGATGACCCGCTGCGGCCGGCGCCCGAACCCCGCCTCGACGCGGACATCGGTCACCCGTACGCGCGCCGACTGCTTCTCGTCGGGCAGCAGCTCTCCCAGCGGACGGAGCTCGCTGAAGTCGTCGTAGCGGTACGGCAGGTAGAAGAGTGCCTGGCGGGGCGACGCGATCCCCAGGCGCGCAAGGGCAGCCGCGCCGCGGCCCAGCTCCGGAACGGCGCGTCGCAGGGGGAGGTCCAGGGGATCGACCGCGTCGGCGGCGCGTTGCATGGCCCGATCGTAGCGTGCTACCATCCGCGCGTTCCGGCGCCGCCGACCGGCGGGCCGGTTCGTTCATGCATGGAGTCTCGAGTTCGCTCATGGCACGAGAGTGCGACATCTGCGGGAAGAAGCCGATCACCGGCTGGAACCCGCAATCGGTCGGAATGAACCGCAAGCGCGCCCTGCGCCGCTGGCTGCCTAACCTGCAGCCCATGACCATCGAACGCGACGGTCACAGCGTCCGCGTCCGGGCCTGCTCGCGCTGCCGGCGAACCGCCGAGAAGGTCTGACCGCCCGCGGCCCGCGGGTCGCAGCCTCCCTCGGATCACTGATCGGCGGCCGAAAGGTCCGTCGCCGAGTCCAACACAAGGGTGAACGGGCCGTCATTGACGAGCTCCACCGCCATCTCCGCGCGGAAGCGCCCCGTTTCGACGCGCGCGCCCAGCTCCTGGAGCCGGGCCACGAACCGATCCACCAGGGGCTGCGCCAGCCCGGGCTCGGCGGCGTGGCTGAAGCCCGGCCGGCGACCCCGCCGGAGATCGGCATACAGCGTGAACTGGCTCACCACCAGCAGCGCACCACCCGCATCCGCGAGCTCACGGTTCGTTCGGCCATCCGGATCGGAAAAGTAGCGCAGGCGCACGAGCTTCTCGGCCATGGCGTCCACGATCACCGGCGTATCGTCGGCCCCGATCCCCGCCAGGACCACCGCGCCCGTCCCGATCGCACCCACGACCTCGCCCTCGACGCGGACCGCCGCGCGGCTGACGCGCTGAACGACGAGCCGCATCGGCCTAGGGGGTTGCGCTGGGCGCCGGAGACGGAGCCTCGGCAGAGGCAGAGGCCGAGGCACTCGCGGATGGCTGCGCCGAGGTCGTGGGGATGGGGATCGGGCTGGTCACCGGAGCGGACGCCTCGTCCGGCTGCGGCGGCCCCAGCGCCGCGACGGTGAAGCGCGCCGCCGCGTTCCAGATCATGAACCCGGTGGCGCCGTTGTCGGCGAGCGCCTTCATCTCCTTGTGGATGTCCGCCGCGGTGTAGGCACGGTACGGCCCAAAGCCGAAGTCCTGGATCCAGGGACGGATGACCATGGGCAGGCCCTTCGCCTCGGGGATCATCCTCTGCAGTGACTTCGAGATGATCTCGTACGGATGCTCGTTGGGGTTCGCGTAGCCCCAGGTGTACGGCGCGTAGTGGCTGGGGTAGACCATGGGGTCGAAGTAGTCCACGTAGGGCATGATCACCTCCGGCCGCTGTCCGATGCCCTGGTCGTCGGCCGCGATGAAGCTGATCGGGAAGACGTCCGCGCCCAGCATCGCCCTGGTGGGGGCCAGCGTCCCGGAGACGATCCGGAACAGGCGGCGAATGGCGGGCAGCCGGAACGACTGCGTGTTGGGCAGCACGGTCTGGGCCGTGCTGTAGTCGCCGTCGCTGAAGAACCGGACGTAGTCCATCTGGACCTCGTCGAAGCCCTTGGCGGCCAGGTCCCCGGCGATGGAAGCGATGTAGTTCGCGACCTCCGGCTGGTTGGGATCGAGCCAGATGTCGCCGTGGTAATCGGTCCAGGCCTTGCCGGTCTTCGAGTTCTGCACCGCCAGGCTAGGCTGCGCCTTGCCCAGCGTGTCGTCCTTCATGACCACCATGCGGGCGATGACGTAGATCCCCTTGGCGTGCAGCATCGGGATCAGGGTGTCGAGGTGCAGCAGGGGGCTCTTCATCACCGCGCCCGCGGCCTTCGCCTGCGGCAGGTCGGTGGCGTAGTACAGGTTCCCGGTGCCCTCCTTGACGTCGATGACCATGGCGTTCATCTCGGTGTCGGCGATCGTCTTGAGCATGGCGTCCAGGCCGCCCGTCCGTTCGAAGACCGATGCCGGCGCGTAGAGCGCGCGGACGGTGAACGGCTGCATTGCCATGTCCTGCGACATCGACTGCGGGATGGGGAGCTCGGTGAGGCGATAGCCGGCACGCTTGAACACCACGCTGCCCGAGGTGGGCACGCCCGGCAGCGCGTAGTGCCCGTCCTTGTCGGTCCGGACCACGGTCTGCTGGCCGTCCACGAACACCCTGACACCCGCCAGCGGGGCGCCCTTCTCGTCCGTGATGGTGCCGGCAAGCACGTTCGGCCGGAGCTGCACGGTCAGGTCGCCGTCTCCCGGAACGGTGCCGGTCCCGTCGTCGTGCCCGACGGCGGTGACGGTCACCTTGGTCCCGCGCACGGCGGTCAGGTTCGCCACCCCGTTGGCATCGGTGGTTGCCGTGACGGCGCCATCGGTCACCGTGGCGTTCGGCACCGGGGAGCCGCCGGTGGTCGTCACCGCATGGAGGGTCACCTCGCGAGGCTGTTCGGGCGTGGGCGAGCCCGTGAACGGCAGGTCCACGCCCCCACAGGCGCCCAGGAGCAACGCGAGCGAGACGATGACGAGCCAGGGGCGCCCGCGAAGACGCCGATGTCGCCAACGGGCCGTCATGCCGATGCCTCGCCGGCGACCGCCGGCCCGACCGGACCGCGCCGTGCCATGGCACGCAGGTCAGCCACGACACCGCGCAGGTCGCCCTGGTGACGATACAGGCCGGAGCCCACGACCAGGACGTCACCACCGGCGTGGTACGCGGCACCGATGGTGTCCTCATTGACGCCGCCGTCCACGCCGATCGGCAGGTCGAGCGATCGCCGCTCCGCCTCGGCGCGGAGCGCGGTGAGCTTGGGCAGCACGTCAGCGATGAACGCCTGTCCGCCGAATCCGGGATGCACGGTCATGACGAGCAGCAGGTCGATCTCCTCCAGGTACGGGTGAAGCGCCTCGGCAGGCGTTTCGGGATTGATGGCCAGCCCGGCACCGCGTCCGGTGCGGTGGATGCGCTCGATCACTGCGTGGGGATCGTCCTCTGCCTCCACGTGGAAGACGACGAGGTCGCTCCCGGCGTTGGCGAATGCCTCCACGTAGCGGAGCGGCTGGCTGATCATGAGGTGGCTGTGAAATGGCAGCGGCGTCCGGGTCCGCACCGACTCGACCACGACCGGACCCATGCTCAGGTTCGGCACGAAATGCCCGTCCATGACGTCGAGGTGAATCGAATCCACGCCGCCGCTCGCGGCGCGCTCGACCTCCTCGCCCAGGCGAGCGAAGTCGGCATTGAGGATGCTCGCGCTGATCTGCGCGGGTCGCGGCTCGAGGGCGCTCATCCGAGCGACATCGGCACACCCGCCTCCATGGGAACCGTGGGCCTGGGGAGGGCCCGCCCCGCGAGCTGAGCATGCAGCTGCCCGCAGGCGGCCTCGATGTCGCGGCCACGCGTGTCGCGCACCGTGACCGGCACGCCCCGGTACCTGACCATGGCCGCGAACGCGTCGATCCGGGGTCGGGGCGAGCCACTCCACGGCGAGCCGGGCGTTGGGTTCAGGGGGATCAGGTTGACGTGGCTCAGCCAGCCCGCGGCGAGGTCGCCCAGCTGAGCCCCCAGCTCGGGCGTGTCGTTGAGCCGGTCGATCATCACGTACTCCAGGCTCACCCGACGCCCCGTCTGCTCGGCGAATGCGCGGCCGGCGCCGATCAGCGTGGCGACCTTCCACTTGTGGTTCAGTGGTACCAACTCGTCGCGGAGGGTGTCGGTCGGGGCGTGCAGGCTGATCGCCAGGTTCACCTGCGGAAGCTCGGTGACCATGCGCTCGATCCCGGGGACGACGCCGGAGGTCGAGACGGTGATGTGCCTCGCGCCGATCCCCAGGCGGCCCGCGTCGTTGAGCAGCCGCACCGCCGCGAAGACCCGGTTGGCGTTCGCCAGCGGCTCGCCCATGCCCATGAACACGACGTTGTAGTGCCCGCTGTGCTCGCCCGGGCGCCAGTCCTCGCCAAGGGCAAGCCAGGGCGTGCGGTGCCAGTGGAGGACCTGGTCGACGATCTCGCCGGGGGTCAGCTGGCGGCCGAAGCCGGCCTGGCCCGTGGCGCAGAACGGGCAGCCCACGGCGCAGCCGGCCTGGCTGGAGATGCAGATGGTCGTGCGCGCGGCGCTGCGCCCGTGCGCGGGGGTCCGCATCAGCACCGACTCGATGCGCTGGCCGTCATGGAGCTCATGCACGGCCTTGGCCGTCAGCCCGCTGTCGGCGCCAATGACGTGGGTCGCCCCGATGGCGGAAAAGCGGAAGTCCTGCGCGAGCGCGGTGCGGACGGCGAGGGGCAGGTCCGTGAGGTCCTCGAACCCGCGAACGGTGGGCCGATGGATCCCGGTCAGGATCTGCCGAGCCCGATACGCGGGCTCGCCGCGGGCGGTGAGCCACGCGGCGAGCTGGTCCGGCGCGACGTCGCTGATCGTCGGACGCGGTCCGACGACCGCCGGCTCAGGCACGGCGACCCATGCCCGTCACCAGGCTGAGGTAGTACAGGAAGGTGAGGAGTGCGGTCAGCGCCGCTGCCACGTACGTCCAGGCCGCGGCCTTCAGCACGTCCCGGGCCCCGACCTCCCGCTCCCCGACCATGCCGAGGCTCGAAACGAAGGCAAGCGCCTTCCCCGACGCCCCGATCTCGACCGGGAGCGTCACGAACGTGAAGACCACCGCCGCGGCAAAGGCGATGAGGCCAACCCACGCCAGGCCCAGCAGGTTCATCCACAGTCCGGCGATGATCAGCCACGGCGCCACACCGGAGCCGAACTGGACCGCCGGAACGATCGCCATGCGCACGGTCATCCACGGGTCGCGCTCGCGATCCTGGAGGGCGTGCCCGACCTCGTGGGCGATCACCGCCGCCGAGGCCACGGACAGCCGTGGGGCATCCTGGGCCGGAATGGCAACCGCCGAGCGACGCGGATCGTAGGAGCCCAGCTGTGGCTGGCCGGCGACGGCCTGGGAGACGCGCAGCACCTTGCCGCGCGGGTCGTAGTGGTCCGTCAGCTGGCCGGGGGTCGGCTCGATGCGGACGTCTGTCAGTCCCTGCCGGTCCAGCAGCCGGCGGGCAAAGTCGAAGGGGTCCATGGCAATGCCCGAGTCGACCTTCGCCCACCTGGCATAGGTCGATCGGACGCGAAGCGCTGCCCATCCGGTGAGCGCCAGGCTCGGGAGCAGGACGAGCAGGATGTAGAGCCCAAAGTTTCCAAAAATCATCTCGGTACTCCCACCTCCTGGAGGGAAGTGAGGCGAGTATACCCGGGAGTCCCTTGCGATTCCGTGACGCCTCCCGGTCGTGCGCCCTGCGCCGGGACACCCGCCTCAGGGCCGCAGCGCTCCCAGCAGGACGTGGTCGCGCTGGAGCCCGCGCCGCCAGTCCGCGGCGGGCATCGAGGGACGGCCCTCGGGCTGCACCAGGTCAAGGCCCAGGGCCCCCCGGCCGCAGGCGACCCGCGGCTCGTCCCCGGGGAGCAGCGCCCCCACCGGCACGTCGTTCACCCCGGGCAGCGGGTGCGCCCGACGAACGTGCAGGCGCCGGCCGTCGAGCGTGGTCCAGGCGCCCGGCCACGGCTGCAACGCGCGAACCTGACGGTCGATGCCGATCGCATCAGCGCGCCAGTCGATCCAACCGTCGTTGCGGGTGAAGGCATGGACCACGGTCGCGAGCGCCTCGTCCTGCGGCTCCGCGGGCAGCACGGTGTCCCGCCACGCCTCCAGCATCGTGGGGACCTCCTGCGCGGCGACGTCGGCGAGGCGCTGTTCGAGCGCGGGCGCATCCTCGCGCCCGTCGAGGGGAATGCGCCACTGGGCGACGATGGGGCCCGCGTCGAGCGCCGTGGTCATGATCATGAGCGTCACGCCCGTCTCGGCGTCACCGGCGAGGATGGCCCCGGCCACGGGCGCCGCGCCGCGGTGGCGTGGCAGCAGCGAGGGATGCACGTTGAGCGGAGGCCGATCCCCCATCGCCAGCAGGTCGGCCGGGACCAGCTGGCCGTAGGCGGCCAGCAGCAGCCCGTCGGGCCGGAAGGCGGCAAGCGCCGCGCGGGCCTCCTGGGACCGCAGGCGCGCCGGGGTCACGAGCGGAAGCTGCAGCTCGCGAGCGAGCGCCGAGATCGGAGAGGGCCGCAGCTGGAGGCGGCGGCCGGCCGGGCGATCCGGGGCGGACACCACCAGGAGGGCGTCGGCAAGGTCGGGCAGGCGTGCGAGGAGCGGTACGCCGAAGGCGCCGGTGCCGAGGAATGCGACGCGGCCGATGCGGGCCACTAGATGCCCGCGGTCTGCCCTTCCTCCACGTCGCTCGGGTGCTCGCCCACGCGGACCAGCTCCTCGAGGGACTCGAGGTGATCGATGTACAGGATGCCGTTGAGGTGATCGATCTCGTGCTGCAGCGCCCGCGCGAAGAGCTCCTCGCCCTTGACCCGGAACTCCTTCCCGTGGCGGTCCTGGGCCTTCACGGTGACCTTCTCGGCCCGGGCCACCTCTGCGACGAAGCCGGGGATGGAGAGGCACCCCTCCCAGTCGATGATCTCACCGGAGGACTTGACGATCTGCGGGTTCACCAGCTCGGTGACCTTGTCCTCCAGCTCGATCACGGCCACCCGCAGCGGCACACCGACCTGGTTCGCCGCCAGGCCGATGCCGGGGGCGTCACGCATCGTCTCGAGCATGTCATCCAGGAGACGGTGCAGCGACGCGTCGAAGGTCGAGACCTTCTTCGTCTTCTCGTGGAGGATGGGCTCCTCGGCGGTGAGGATGCGGCGGATCACCATGGCGCCATTGTACCGATGGCGGCCGCGCGCGATGCGCACGGCACAGAGGCTGGCACCGCCCTAGAGCAGCGCCTCCGGGTCCACGTCCACCGCCACGCCGGCGGGCACCGCTTCGAGGGCCACCGCCCGCCGGGCGGGGTCGGCCGCCCGCAGGACGACCTGCATGCGCCATCGGCCGGCGCGGCGCGCCACGTAGGCCGGCACCGGCCCCAGGACCTCGACACCCGGACCTGACACGGCCGCTGCGGCAGCCCGGCCGCGGGTCTCGGCGCGCGCCCGGTCGGGATCCGCAATGAGCAGCCGGGCCAGGACGCCCGATGGCGGATAGCCCAGCAACCGCCGCCGGGCCAGCTCCTCGTCGGCGAAGCCGTCCACGTCCAGGCGGGCCGCCGCCCGGATGGCGAAATCGTCCGGCGCGTAGGTCTGGAAGATGACCCGGCCGGGACGTGGCCCCCGTCCTGCGCGGCCCGCAACCTGGGCCAGCAGCTGGAACGTGCGCTCCGCCGCGCGGTAGTCGGGCAGGTTCAGGGTGACGTCGGCGGCGACCACCGCGGCCAGCACCACGCTGGGCAGGTCCAGGCCCTTGGCAGCCAGCTGGGTCCCCACCAGCACATCGGTACGTCCCTCCCGGAAGTCGTCGTACACCGACTCGAACGCGCGCCGCTCCGCCAGGGCATCGCTGTCCAGGCGCCCCACCCGGAGGCGCGGAAACCGGGCACGAAGCTCGGCCTCGACCCGCTGCGTTCCGGCACCGAAGTAGCGGATTCGCGCCGATCCGCAGGACGGACAGCGGTCCGGCACCGGGGCCGTTCGCCCGCAGTGGTGACAGCGAAGCTGGCCGCCGGCAAGGTGGAAGACGTACGGCAGGTCGCAATCGGGACAGCGCAGGCTGTTGCCGCAGTCGCGGCACAGGACGAACGTCGAGGCTCCACGGCGGTTGATGAGCAGGATTCCCTGCCCCCTCCCGTCACCCAGGCCCGCGACCGCATCGGCCAGGGCACCGGACAGGACAGAGCGGTTGCCCGCTGCCAGCTCCGCGCGCATATCGACGATCTCCACGCTTGGCAGCCGGCCGACACGACGCTCGCGAAGGCGGGCACGCTCCACGTGGCCGCCACGCACCGCGGCGAGCGTCACCAGGTCGGGCGTCGCGCTGCCGAGGATCACCCGCGCGCCGCTGAGCGCCGCGCGCTCCCGGACGACCCAGCGCGCGTCGAAGCGCGGTGTCCGGTCCGACTTGTAGCCGCCGTCGTGCTCCTCGTCGACCACGATGAGGCCCAGGTCGGCGAGCGGCGCGAACGCCGCCATCCGGGTCCCCAGCACCACGCGGGCCTCACCGCGCAGCATCCGCCACCACGAGTCGTGGCGCTCCCCCGCCGAAAGGCCGGAGTGCATCACCACCAGGCCCGGCCCAACCAGCGCGGACAGCCGATCCCCGAGCTGCGGGACGAGGGCCAGCTCCGGCACCAGCACCAGCGCGCACTGCCCGCGTGCCACCGTCGCCTCGATGGCGGCCAGGTAGACCTCCGTCTTCCCCGATGCGGCCACGCCCTCCAGGAGCAGCTGACCACCCGGATCCAGCGCCTCGATGGCGGCCAGCGCCGTGCGTTGCTCCGGGGCGAGCTCGTCGCGCAGGGGCGCCCCGCTGAGGCGGTGGGCGAGCGGATCGCGGACCGCCTCGCGCCAGCCCAGGACGACCCTGCCGGAGGCCTCGAGCCGGCGGGCCGGACCCAGCAGCGCTGCGGGCGCCACGTCCATCCGTTCCGCCAGCGCCGGCAGATCCTCCACGCCGTCTCCGAGGGTCGCCAGGATCGCGCGCTGCACGGGTGCGCGCCGCAGCGGCGCATCCTCACCGGGGAGACGCCGGATGGTGCGCACGCGGCGGTGCCGCAGCTCCGGTCCGGCCAGCGACCAGACGGCGGCGAGCGCACCCCGTCGGCGCAGGCCCTCGAGCCAGCTGCCCGCGTTGCGCACCGGGCCAAACCGCAGCAGCTCGCCTTCCTCGAGGAGCCCGGCCTCATCCAGGGCGGCGGTCTCTGCCACCCCGGCCGGCAGCCCCGCGGGATCGGTGATCCGCCACCGGCGTCGCAGCCGCGACTCGAGGCCGGGCGGCAGCATTGCGGCGATGGTGGTCCCGATCGGGGCCCGGTAATAGACGGCAATCCGTCGCGCGACCTCGATCAGGTCCGGCGTCAGCATCGGGCCGGAGACCACGGCCTCCACCGTTCGCAGCTCGGTCCCGTCCTCCGGCTCCCGGCCGTCGACCTCAACGAGGTACCCGAGGGCCTGGCGGCGGCCGTACGGCACCAGGAGCAGGGACCCCGGCCGGGGCAGGTCCTCCTGCGGCCTCAGGCGGTAGCTGAACGTGCGCTCGGGTCGGTCGGCAATCGCATCGACGGCAACCCCGACGACGTGACCGCCCGGCTCAGACCTGGGGCCGGCGCGGCGGCTCACGGCGCGCTTCCGCCTGGATGATCTCCCAGATCTGTTCGGCGGCCTCCTCGGGATGATCGGTCTCGTTCACGATCACGTAGTCGTAGTCTCCGGAAGACGCCATCTCGCGTTCCGCGTTCCGACGGCGGATGGCGAGCGACTCCGCCGACTCCGACCCCCTGCCCGCCAGCCTTGCGTCGAGGTCTTCGAGCGAGGGCGGCATGACGAAGATGAGAAGTGCGTCGGGCACGAGCTGCCGAACGGAGCCTGCGCCCTGCGGATCGATGGTCAGGATGGCGTCCCTCCCTGCGGCGAGGATCCCGCGCACCTGCTGGACGGGAGTCCCGTACCAGTAGCCATGCACGTTCGCGCACTCGAGAAGGCCGCCGGCTGCGCGCAGCGCCTCGAACTCCGCCTCCGGCAGGAAGTGGTAGTGGACGTCGTCGACCTCGCCGGGACGCCGGGGTCGGGTGGTGTTGGTGACGATGGGAACGACCTGCGGATGGGCCTGGGCCAGCTGGGCGACGATGGTGCTCTTGCCCACCCCCGACGGGCCGGAGACCACGACCAGCAGCGGGTTGGGGAACGTCATCCGCTTGTCGGCAGGTTGCGTCTCCGCCGCGCCGTCGCCGCTCGCGGCCTCGTCCGCGGGCCTGGGCTCGTGCATCACAGGGTCGTCTCCTGCTCCGCATCGCCCAGTGCCGCGCCGATCCCACGCGGCAGGCCGCTGGCCCTCAACCCGGCGAGGTCCAGGGCATCCTGCAGGTCCGGCGGGAGCTCGCTCCAGGCGTGGAGCCTCCGTCCATCCAGGGGCCGGGACAGATCGAGCCGGACGGCGTGCAGGAACTGGCGGCGCAGGCCGCCCGGGCCTGCTCCTCCGCCGTAGCGCAGATCCCCGACGATGGGAAGCGCCAGGTAGGAGAGATGGGCCCGAAGCTGGTGCGTGCGACCCGTGCGCGGCCGCAGCCGCAGGAGCGAGTGGGCGCCGTCGGTCGCGAGCACCTCGTACTCGGTCACCGCGTCGCGGCCGTTGGCAACCACGGCCATGCGCTGCCGGTCGCGGGGATCGCGGCCCACCGGCGCCTCGACCCGGCCGCGGAGCGCAGGCGGCGTCCCCCGGACCAGGGCCAGGTACTCCTTCTCGATGGTCCGCTCGCCGAACTGCCGCATGAGGCTGGCCTGGGCCGCGTCCGTCTTGGCCACGAGCAGCAGGCCTGAGGTCTCCTTGTCGAGCCGATGGACGATGCCCGGCCGTTCGAGGCCCGCGATGGAACCCAGCGGCTCGCCGCGCGCACGAGCCCGCCCCAGGAGCGCGTGCACCAGGGTTCCCGACCCATGGCCGGCGCTGGGGTGGACGACCATGCCCGCCGGCTTGTCCACGATGAGCATGGCGGCGTCCTCGTACGCCACCGTCAGGGGAATCGCCTCGGGGACCAGCGTCGGGTCGGGAGGCGCGCTGAGCTCGACGCGGACCTCCTCGCCGCCCCGCAGGCGGTCGCTGGAGCGCGCCCGCCGCCCCTCGACCAGGGCTCGCCCGTCGCCGATGAGCCGCTGAGCGTGCGCCCGGCTGATCCCGCCCACCGCCGCCACGGAGACATCGAAGCGGCCCGGCATCGCCGGACCGCTCACCACTCGCGCCCCCGCCTCCCGGTCCACCACCGGCACGCGGGCGGGTGCGCCGTCACGGCGCGCATCCGTCATCGCGGTCCCCCGTCGCGTGTCGGCTCCCCGGCCCCAGACGCCGGTCCGGCTCCGGGCGCCTGCCCGGGGCCTTCGGAAGCGGGGATGGATGCCGTGCGCTGCTCGCCGTCGAAGAACCACAGGATCACCACCAGGGCCAGGATCCCCGTCACCAGCGAGCTGTCGGCGACGTTGAACGTCGGCCAGCGCACGTCCCCGACCCCCACCGACACGAAGTCGATGACCCGTCCGCCCCGGACGACCCGGTCGACCAGGTTGCCCAGCGTGCCACCCAGGACCACGCCCAGGACGAGGAAGAACCACAGGCTCCGTCCGTGGAAGGCGCGCGCGAAGTAGGCGACCAGGCCCAGCGCCAGGACGCTGACCGCCAGGAACACCGGCAGCAGGTTCTGGAACAGGCTGAAGGCGGCCCCGGCGTTCTCCGCATGCCAGATCTGCACGAACGAGCCGATGACGTCCACCTGCTGCCCCATCGCGACGTTCGCCGCCACGAGCGCCTTGCTGACCTGGTCGGCGACGAGCAGGACCGCCGCGACCCCCAGCAGCGTCGCGAGCTCGCGTCCGCGCCGTGGGGTGCCGTGTCGCTCGTCCATCAGGGGCGAAGCCTACACCGCGCGCCGGACCGAGAGCTCGAGGTGCCGGCCATCGATCTCCATCGGCTCGGCGCGATCCGCCCGGTCGAGGCGCGCGTCGGCGCCGATGTGCAGCGCCGTTGCCAGGAGCTCATCGGCCAGCCAGGCACGGTGCGGCTCGAGCGCCGCGACAAGACCAGCATCACCGGCAACGGCCACCTCGACCCTGTCGCTGATGGCGTAGCCGGCTTCCTTGCGGAGCCCCTGCAGCCGGTGGGCGACCTCGCGGGCGATTCCCTCCGCCTCGAGCTCGGGCGTCAGCGTGGTGTCGAGCGCCACCAGCAGGTCACCCTCCTCCGCCACGGCATGCCCGACTCGCGCACGGGCCACGAGCTCGAACTCGTCGGGCTCCAGCGTCACGCCGCCGGCGGCCACCCGGCCGTCGGGGAGGATCTCCCATGCGCCGCTGCGGGCCGCGGCCATGATGGCCCCCACCGCGCTCCCGCGCCGGGGACCCAGCACCGGAAGCAGGGGTCGCAGGGTGCGCTCCACCAGGGACGACGCGTCGGGGATGAGCTCGAGGGACTTCACATTCAGCTCGTCGAGGAGCTGGGCCGTCAGCTCGGCGTCGACCGCGGGGTCCTCGGCCAGCGACCCGCCGCTCGCCCGCCGCACGCGGAGCACGCCCAGCGGTTGACGAACGCGCACGGCCGAGCTCGCGCGGGCCGAGTGCCCCAGCGCGGCAACGGCCCGGGCACGGGTGACCGCCTCCTCGAGCGCCGCATCGCGCCGTCCCGCCTGGGTCGCGGGATAGTCGGCCAGGTGCACCGAGTCGGGCGCCGCAGGATCGACCGCCACCACGAGGTTGTCCCACAGGGCATCGGCCAGGTGCGGGACGAATGGCGCCATGACCCTCGTCAGCGTCGCCAGCACCGTGTGCAGCGTCGCGTAGGCTGCGCGCTTGTCGGCGTCGAGCTCGCCCTTCCAGAAGCGCCGCCGGTTGCGGCGGATGTACCAGTTCGACAGGTCCTCGACGAACGCCTCCACGACCCGGGTGGCGCGCTGGGCGTCGTAGCCGTCCAGCGCGGACCGCACATCGGCGACCACCGCGTCCAGCCGGGACAGGATCCATCGGTCGAGCAGGCTGCGCCCGCCATCGGCCTCCGCAGCATCGCCGGAATCCGGCGTCCAGCCGTCCAGGCGTGCGTAGGTCACGAAGAACGCGTACGCATTCCACAGGGGCAGCAGGAAGCGGCGCACCACCTCGTGGCCCGGACCGTAGCCGAAGTTGAGGTTCGTGGCCGGGTTGGTGGCCATGAACATCCAGCGCATGACATCGGTGCCGATACGCTCGGACGCTTCGTCGAAGGGGATGGCGTTGCCCTTGCTCTTGTGCATCTCCTCGCCGTGCTCGTCGCGCATGAGCGCATAGCCGAACAGGGTCCGGGTCATGGGCTCGTCAGCGAGCACCGTCGACATGGTCAGCAGGGCATAGAACCAGTTGCGGAACTGCCCTGGAAACGACTCGGTCACGAAGTCGGCCGGGAACCACCGGCGCCAGTACTCCCGGTCGTCCTTCCAGCGCAGGGTCGAGAAGCCCACGATCCCGGCATCCAGCCACGGGTTGCCCACGTCGCCGATTCGGCGAGACCGTCCGCCGCAGGCGGCGCAGGCGATCTCCACCCCATCCACCCACGGCCGGTGCGGCGAGTGCCCCTCGAATGCCTCCCAGCCGGCGACCGCCCGCTCACGGAGCTCGTCACGCCCGCCGATGACCTCCCACGCCTCGCAGTCGGAGCAGACCCAGATCGGCAGGGCCAGTCCGTAGTAGCGCTTCTTGCTGATCATCCAGTCGCCCATGTTGCGGAGCCAATCGAGCTCTCGCTCCTCGAGCCCCACGCCCTCCGGCAGCCAGGTGATCTGGCGGGTCACCCGGCTGATGGGCTCGCGCAGCGGGTCCATGCGGATGAACCATTCGTCCACCAGGCGGAACACGAGCTGGGTGCCGCAGCGCCAGCAGACCGGGTAGCTGTGGCGATATGTCTCCCTGGCGACCAGCAGCCCGCGGCGCTCCAGGTCGGCGGCCACGTCCCGGGCGATGTCGTCGCCCGGGTCCTGGGTCGCTCCGGCGAAGCGGCCGGTCTGCCAGCCGTACCCCTCCCGCACGATGCCGAACTCGTCGATGGGGTCCAGCACGGCCAGGTCGTTGGCCTTTGCCAGCGCAAAGTCCTCCTGCCCGCAGCCAGGGGCGATGTGGACGATCCCGGTCCCCTCCTCGTCCGAGACCTCGTTCCAGGCAATGACCCGATGTTCCACCCCGGCCTGCACGGGGAGGTCGTCGAACGGGCCCTGGTAGGTCAGGCCCACCAGCTGCGCGCCGTCGACCGACTGGAGGACGGGCGCGTCACCGGCCACGCGCGCCTTCGAGCCGGCGGACACCCACCAGCGCCGCCCGTCCCTGCCCTCGACGAGCTGGTAGGTCAGGTCCGGACGGACCGCGGCCGCCACGTTCGACGACAGCGTCCAGGGCGTCGTGGTCCACACCAGCAGGTCCTCGCCCTCATGCCCGGGGCTGGTGAGCGGCAGCCGGATCGTCAGCGAGAGGTGGCTCAGCTCGCGATAGCCCTCGGTGGCGATCTCCATGTTGGACAGGCCGGTTGCACAGCGCGGGCACCAGGGCATGACGTCGTGCCCCTTGTAGATCAGCCCGCGACGGTGGCACTCGGCCAGGAAGCCCCAGATGGTGTAGTTGTTCTCGTCCGAGTTGGTGTAGTAACTGTGGTCCCAGTCCATCCAGTAGCCGAGGCGCTTGCTCTGCTCGGTCTGGATGGCGGCGAACCGGTCCACCCGGGCCTTGCACAGCTCCACGAAGCGGCCGATCCCGAACTCCTCGATCTGCCGCTTGTTGTTGAACCCCAGCTCCCGCTCGACCTCGACCTCGATCCACAGCCCCTGGCAGTCGAACCCGTTCTGGAAGCGCTGGTGCTCGCCCAGCATGGCGTGGTAGCGCTGGTAGAGGTCCTTGTAGGTGCGACCCCAGGCGTGGTGGACGCCCATGGGGTTGTTGGCGGTGATCGGCCCGTCCAGGAAGCTGTAGCGACGGTCCGATCCCTCGTTGCGCGCGAGGTAGCGGGCCATGGTGTCCGCTGCGTCCCAGCGCGCGATCTGCTCGCGCTCGAGCGACGGTACGTCCAGCTTGGGGCTGACCGGCCTGAACACCGCTCCTCCTGTTCTCGTCCTGATCTCGTCCTGCTCGCCGCCGCCGCGGCACACGAAAAAACCCGTCCCGTTGCCGGGACGGGAACGCCTGCGATCCCGCGGTACCACCCGCGCTTGACCGATGGCGCCACGCCGGCGCACCGATCCGCTCACCCGCCACGGGCCGCCCAGGGGGCATGGACCGATGGCGTCGCCACCGATATCGGGGGGCGTCCCCGGGAGCCGCTACCCACGCCCGCGGCACCACCGCGGGGCGCTTCGCGCCTCCGGCTCGGGAGGGATGGCCCGCCGTCTCGATGCCGCCCGCTTCCACCGTCCGGGCTCGCTGCAGGCTCGTGGGGACAGGAGCCCTGGCTCCGTCACAGCCGTCTGGATCTGGGCGGATCGTCGCAGCGCCGTGCCGCGCTGTCAATGCGGGCCCCGCCGAGCGTCGTCAGCGGGTCAGGCCGTCACCGCGCGGGCAAGCAGCACCAGGGCGGACAGCGCGCTCACCGTGACGAGGCCGGAGAGGCGCGGCCACCAGGCGCGCGCCACCAGCACGCCCACCGCGGCGAGCGGGCCGCAGGCCAGCAGCGCCAGCGCCTCCATCCGCGCGGACACGTCGTCCGCGCTCATCGTCACGCCGCCACCCACGGCGAGGTAGGCGACCAGCGATGCCACCAGGGGCACGAGCGCCCACCCGATCGTGACGAGCACCCGCAGCCGCTGGTCCGTGGCCCACACCGGCCTGGTCCAGGTGCCGCGGACCCGCTGGCGGGCCGCGCCCGGCGCTCGCCACGGGACGATCGGTTCCTCCCGGCGGGTCGTTGCGGGCTCGCCGGACACGGTCCCCGGTGGTGCCGCTGCGCCCGCCAGCCGTGCCTCCTCGATCGCCTGCCGCTCCGCCTCGGCAGCCTCCAGGGCCGCCTGCCGTGCGGCGGCCAGCTCCGCCTCGAGGCGTGCCCGCTCGATGCCGGTCAGGACGCGCGGCGGGCTCAGGGCAGGCTCCGCGGGCGCGGACCCGGCGGCGAACCATCCCGCAGGCTCGGCAGCCTGCGCCGCATCGGCCAGGGGAGGGAGGGCTGCCTGCACCCGACCGCTCACCTCGTCCAGGCGTTGCTGGACCCGGGCGGCGGCACCCAGCGCCTCGATGAGCTCCGGCTCCGAGGCAGCCGCAATGGCCAGCCGACCCCGATCCGTGGGCACCAGGATCACGGTCCGGGTGGGGGCCAGCCTAAGGATCCAGATGCGCTCCTCGCCGCGCAGCGTGGCCCGGCCGTAGCTCCAGCCCAGCATGCTGAACCGCGACCGCACGGCGACCTGCGCATTGGAACCCATGGCGACGCGGGTCACGGCGCCCGGGACGAGGTGGAACTGGCGGCTCCCCGCCAGCCAGCGGATCCGCAGGCCCCCCACCTCGACCTCGAGCCTCAGCGTGAGCGGCACGAGCGCAAGCGCCACCGAGGCCCCGGCGAGAAGACCGGCGAGCATCCATAGCGCCACGTCGGCGCCTGGAGGCACGACGAAGCCGCCGGCCAGGGCGGCCGCGGCCATCAGCAGCATCCCGCCCGGAACGGCCAGGACGCGTGGCAGCGCGCGGGCCAGCCTCACGCGGGCGATGGCAATGGCGTCGTCGGCCATCAGGCCTTCTCCGTCACGCGGTACTCCAGGTACCGACCGGTCATGAGCCGGGTCTGGGCATCCAGCGCCGGCAGGTTGCTGAAGAGGATGCCAATGATCGGCAGCCCCAGCCACTGGGCGTAGCTGATGGCGCGCGGGATGAGCCCCCAGCTTGCCGGGCGTGGCGGCACGATGGCGTTCTCAACGTAGATCATCACGATGAGGGCCACGAAGGCCAGGGACAGCATGGTACTCGTGAAGAGCGGCAGGTTCTGTCCCAGGATCGTCTGGCCGAAGGCCGGGTTGAGGAGCAGCGGGATCAGGGCGCCGAAGGTGATGACGAACGGCCCGATGGCCCAGGTGATGTGCTCCCAGAACAGGTTCATGACCCGCCAGATGCGGCTGAAGCGCGGGATCTCGGGATGGCGGAAGGCGCTCTGGACTACGAACGGGATATCCGTGACGCCCCACGCCCAGCGGCGCGCCTGCGTGTACTGCACCATCATGGATCGCCAGTACGTCCGAGCCCTCACCGCGTCACCGTAGATGGGGATGAAGAGCGGGACCGCGCGGAACCGGTCGCCGTAGCGGAAATAGCTCTTCCAGTAGAAACGGCTGTCCTCGGGGATCGCGTCCGTGGCCCAGTAGCCCACCTCGTGGACCACCTTCAGCGTCGTCGAGTAGCTCGAGAAGCTCACCAGCTTCTCGGGCATCACGTTGCGCCACAGCTGCAGCTGGGTCAGCATCGCGGCGAACAGCCGCAGCAGCACCGGCGCCTCCCAGATATTGTTGTGGAAGTACGGGATGGGCTGGTAGAGCTGGGTGTCGCGATTCGGATCGCCGCAATGCGTCCAGGCCAGGTAGGTGAAGTACTGCGGATGCACCCGGAAATCGGCATCCAGGTCCGTGATCAGGATCCGGGCCGGGTCCATGCCGCGCTCCCGGACGAGGAGGCGGTAGAGGTACCGGCCACCCCAGGCCATGGCGCTGCTCTTGCCCACCACGATGCCCGGCTCCAGCGGATCCAGCACGTGGATGAAGTCGCTGAAGGCGTCGCCGAACTCCTCGCGCAGGATGCGGACGTTCTCGATCCCCTGCTCATCGGTCTCCCGGGTGATGATCGCGCAGATCTTGCGCTCCCGCGGCCATTGGGCCTGCGCCAGGGCGCGCACCGTCTCGCGCAGCTTGTCGAGTGACTCGGTGTAGGTGGGTATCAGTGCCAGCTGGGTGATTTCCCGCCAGTCGGCCGCGGCCGCAGCCGCACCATGGGACTCCACGGCCGCATCCGCCAGCGCGCTCCCGGCGAAGTCCTTCGCCTCCAGGCGCGCCATCCAGTCCGTCGCCTCGACCCGCCGGACGCGCCGGTAGCCCACGATCACCGTGACCGCCAGCCACAGCGAGCGGCACAGCATGTAGAAGTCAAAGGTCAGGACGAAATACGCCACCAGCCACGGGTAGCTGAAGCTGAGCCAGATGGGGCCCAGGATGATGGCCCAGCTGATCAGCCCCGGAACGATCTCCAGCAGGCGCTGGAGCCACCGATAGCGATCTGCCTGCGCGTCCTCGACCATGGAGCCTTTCCGGCCGGGCGGCCGCCCGGCCGGACGGTCGCTCCGGCGTCTAGTAGACCGGCGTCACCCAGGAGCGGTAGGCGTCCGCCTTCCCGCGCACGGCATCGAAGTACGTCCGCGAGAGCCGGCTGGTGATGGGTCCGGGCCGGCCATCGCCCACGGTGCGGCGGTCGACCTCGATCACCGGGGAGACCTGGGCACCGGTGCCGCACAGGAAGATCTCGTCCGCGCTGTACAGCTCCGTGCGGTCGATCGACCGCTCGATGACCGCGATCCCCAGGTCGTTGGCGACCGACATCAGCCGCTTCCGCGTGATCCCTTCCAGGACGTTGTCGGTCACCGGGGGCGTGACGAGGATGCCGCCGCGCACGATGAAGAGGTTCTCGGCACTGCCCTCGCTGACATGGCCGTCCTGCGTCAGGACGATGGCCTCGTCGAACCCGTTGAGCTGCGCCTCGCTCTTGGCCAGCGCCGAGTTCACGTAGGCCCCGGTGATCTTGCTGCGGGCGGGAATGGCGTTGTCGTCGGTTCGCCGCCAGCTGCTCACCTGGGCGCGGACGCCGGACTCGGTGTCGATGTACTTGCCGAACGGGATGGCGAAGATCGTGAAATCGGCGTCGAGGTTGTGAAGCCTGACGCCGATGAGCTCGCTCGACTTGTAGATGAGGGGACGGATGTAGACGTCCTCCTGCAACCGGTCGCGCCGGAGAAGCTCGAGGGTGGCATCGGCCATCTGCTGCGGCGTGTACGGCACGGCCATGTACAGCACGCGGGCGGAGCGGATGATGCGCTCGTAATGCGGCAGCAGGTCGAGCGCGTAGAGCTGACCTTCGTCGGCATTCCAGTAGGCGCGAATCCCCTCGAATACGGCGGTGCCGTAGTTCAGCGCATGGGTCATGACGCTGATGTTCGCGTCGCGGAGCGGGACGAACCCACCGTGGAAGAACGCCCACAGGTCCGGCGTCTTCTCCAGTCCGGAGGCGGGAGTCGGTGTGGCTTGCTTCAGCAACGTGCTCTCCTCATGGGCCGGGCGTGCATCATGCGCGCGCGCCAGCTTGCGGCGATTCCAAGTATACCTTCGCCCAGGGCGGTCTCGACCCCGCGCGAGTGGCTTGCGGAATCAGTGGCCCGCGGCCGGGACCGGCAGGATCAATGCCAGCGTGATGTACGTCGCATAGATCGGACCCCCGATGAGCAGGAGCCAGGCGCTCAGACGCCCAACGCGCAGCATGAGCCCGAAGATGAGGAACGTCGACAGGAAGGCCGCGGCCGCCGATGCGAAGGAGAGCGCGCTCTCCGGGCTGAAGACCCAGTCGGTGAAGGCGAGGCCCAGGACGGTGGGGATGCAGCTCTGGAAGACCATGGCGCCGGTGATGTTGCCCATTGCCAGCGTGTCCTTTCCGGTCCGCACCCACAGGATGGAATTCGCCTTCTCCGGCAGCTCGGTGGCGATGGGGGCGATGACCAGCGCCAGGATCCGTGGGTCCAGGCCGATCACTGTCGAGAGATGCTCCACGGCCCCCACGAAGACCTGCGCCCCGGCGATGATCGCCGCCAGGGCCAGGATGACCTGCCCGACCACGATCCGCAGCCGCGGCGTTCCCTCGGTTGCCTCCCAGGCATCCACCTCGCCGGGAAGGAAATCGAGGTCCATGGTATGGGGGCCATGCATGCCGGGCAGCCGGGTGAGGTGCAGCCGGTTGAGGTCGGCGGCGTCCGTGTCGGCGCCTTCGTCGGCGAAGTGGGCCCGCACGTAGACGGCGTACAGCACCAGCAGCAGGCCTGCCACGGGCCACTTCAGCCAATGGATCGGCTCCGGCAGAAAGGTCGCCCCGATGGCCATGGCGTAGGCCACCACGAAGTAGCCGATGTCGCGGCCCAGGACCCGGACGTTCACCCGGAGGCCGGTGGGTCGCCGGCCACCGCGGGCAAAGATGATGACGCCGATGCCGGTCACGAACATCGCGAGGGTCGAGAGCATGAACGGGGCGCCCAGGATGGCGCCCACGCCCACCTCCGCGGAATGAGCCTGCCCGCCTCCAAGCACGATGGGACCGACGATGGCGATGAGGGGGATGAGCGTCTCGGGCATCGCCGTCGCCACGGCGGCAAGCACGCTGCCCACGGCACCCTCGGCGAGGTTCAGCTCGTGCCCGAACCACTCGATGCCGTTCGTGAACAACTCGGCGCCGACGAGAATCAGCGCGAGCGAGCCGATGAGCAGGACGACGTCCACGTCACCCCTCCCCGGTGCAGGGCCAGCCGTCGGCGCATGCGGCCGGCTGGCGGGTGCGGATGGCTAGGGACGCAGGTGCTGCGGCGCGTACGGCAGCAGGGCCACGTGGCGGGCACGCTTGAGCGCCACGGTCAGCATCCGCTGGTGACGCGCACAGGTGCCCGTCTTGCGGCGCGGCTCGATCTTTGCGCGCTCGGACAGGTACCGGCGGAGGCGGTTGACCTCCTTGTAGTCGATGCTCTCGGCCTTGTCGACGCAGAAGTTGCAGACCTTGCGCCGCCGGCGATCACGGTAGTAGTCCGCCGTCTCGCGGCGGGATCGTGGGCTTGCCATGGGATCAGTTCGGTCCTCAGTACGCTTAGAACGGGATGTCGTCGACGTCGACGAACGGCTCATCGCCGCCGCCTCCGCCCGGTGCCGCGCCTCGCGGCCTGGCGGCGGGCGGACCGCCGGCCGGGGCGTCCGCGAAGCCGCCCTCCGCCTCGTCGCGGCTGCGTCGCTCCAGGTTGACGATTCGCGCGAAGCGCAGCTCCAGGCTCGTCCCCTTGGTGCCGTCGTTGCGCTCGTACTCGCGGGCACGCAGCTCGCCCTCGGCGTAGATCTTGTTGCCCTTGCGAAGCTGCTCGGCGGCGCGCTCAGCCGCCTGGTCCCACACTTCCACGCGCAGCCACAGGGTCTCCTCGACCCACTCCCCGTCGGGCCCGCGCCGGTTGCTGTTCACGGCGACCCGCAGGTTGGTCACGGCCTTGCCGCTCGGCGTGTAGCGCAGCTCCGGGTCGGCGCCGAGGTTGCCGATGATCATCATCTTGTTCAGGGTCATTGCTCAGATCCTCCTCCGGCCGTGGGCGCGGCTCATCCCTCCGACGAGGCGGCGGCCACCTCGGGCTCCTCGTCGGCAGCCTCACCGTCGTTGGCGGCGTCGGCCTCGTCGGGGGCGTCGTCCAGGCCTTCGGTCTCCGCGTCGTCGGACGCGAAGCCGTCGTGGTCCTCGCCACCGTCCTCGTCCTGCATCCCGGCAGCGGGCTCGAGCTCGTCGGGCGCGGGGCCGCGGTCCTCGATCACGGTCACCAGGTGCCGAAGGATCTCCTCGCTGATCAGCATGCCGCGCTCGATCTCGCGGACCGCGGACGGTTCGATGTCGAAGTGAATCAGGAAGTAGCTCGCCTCACGGAGGTGCTGGATCGGGTACGCAAGCCGGCGCTTGCCCCAGGGCGAGACCTTGGACAGGCTGCCGCCTGCATTGACGATGGCGCGGGTGACCTTCTCGACCGCGGACTGGAGCTTGTCGTCCTCCAGGTCGGGGCGAAGCAGGAGCATGAGCTCGTATCGGCGCATGGAGCCGAACGCCTCCTCTCTATGGGACTGCGGCATTCCTCCGCGGGCGCGGACGATGCGGCAGAAAGGAGCCAGACAACACAACCGCCTCCGCGTTCGGAGGCGCCGGCGAAGTATAGCCGCCTCCCGCCGGATCGGCAACGACGGGGCACCGTGGCCCTATACTCGTTTCCTCCCGCCGCTCACAGCTGCAAGGACGAATGGCAGGCAACCCGATTCTCCTCTGCTCACCTCCGGGTGAGCTGCGCGACAGGCTCGAACAGGAGCTCACCGCCTCCGGGTACCCCGTCAGCACGGTTCGCACGCCGGCCGACGCCGTGGCCGCGCTGCGCGACGCGAGCTTCGACCTCGTGGTCGCCGATGGGCTCTCGGTCACCGGCGGCATCGGTTCCATCCGCAACGCGTCCACTGTTCCGACCCCCTGCCTGGTCGTCGCCCCGGCCGGCGACGTCGAGGCCCGCATCGCCTTCCTGGAGGCCGGCGCCGATGACGTCCTCGCCGCCGGATGGAGGCAGCGCGAGCTGGAGGCGCGGGTGGAGGCCCTCCTCATCCGGTCCGGCCGCGTTCGCCCCAGCAGCGAGCGCTCTGCGGCCGCGGAACACCTGGTGACGTTCTTCTCCCCCAAGGGCGGCGTGGGAACCACCACCCTGGCGGTGAACACGGCGGTCCTCCTCGCCGGTGGCGAGCACGCCGGATCGGGCTTCCCGACCCAGCGGGTCCTCCTGGTGGACCTGGATCTGCAGTTCGGCCAGGTCGCGACGCACCTGAACCTGAGCCCACGCTTCGACATCGCCGGCCTGGCCGGGGACGAGCCCGCGCTCGGAGATCCCGAGCTCGCAACCTCCTACCTCACCACCCACCAGTCCGGCGTATCGGTCCTCGCCGCGCCATCCATCCCGGACGCGGAGGCACGCATCGGCGTGGAAGAGCTCTCCCGGATCTTCGACCTGCTGCGGCCGCGCTTCGACGTGATCGTGGTCGACTGCGGCAGCGCGCTCGACCCACGGGTCCTCTGGGTGCTGGAGCAGGCGGACACCCACCTGTTCGTGATCTTCCCGGAGATCGCCGCCCTGCGTGCGGCGAGCCTCATGCTGGGCTACCTGGCCGAGACGGCCACCCTGCGCGCCCGGACCGAGTTCGTGGTGAACCACATCTTCCCCAAGGAGCTGCTCAAGACGCGCGACATCGAGAACCTGCTCCGCGCACGGCCGGTGGCGGAGATCCCCTACACCGAGGTCGAGATGATCCGCGCCGTGAACGAGGGGGTCCCGGTCGTCACCAGCCGGCCTGCGTCGCCGGCCGCCCTCGCGATCCGGACCGTCGCCCAGGACATCATGGGAATCAGCTCCCAGGCGGCACCCCAGGCCGCGGCTCCGCAACGGAGAGGCCTCTTCGGCCGCCGCTGATCCGGCGCCGCGCCGGGCGCCTGCTGCCAGGCTGGTGGTGGTGCCGGAGGAGGGATTCGAACCCCCACGCCCCTTGCGGGGCCGCCGGGTTTAAGCCGGCCGCGTCTGCCGTTTCGCCACTCCGGCGCGGAACGGACGCCCGAGGCGTCCCGTCGCTCCCAGCCTAGCCGATCAGGGTCCGGCGGTCACCGAATCCGTGGGATCAGCCGCCCGGCCCGGTGTGGTGCCGTCGACCGCCTCTGCCTCCGGGACGTCAGCCGGCAGTCGGTTGCGCACGAGCTCCGTGTGGCGGTGACGTTCATCGCCCTCGGGGATCCATCGGCGCTCACCCATGCCGAACCGGCGCAGCAGGCGGCGCAGACGATCGATCATGCGCACAGAGTACCCGAGCGGGGCTGCGTGGTCGTCGCGGACCGGCCTCGGGGCCTCTGCGCGCGAACCGGCCTCAGCCCACGTAGTCGGCAAGGGCCTCGCCGGTCAGCGTGTCGCGAGCCGCGACGAGGTCCCCCGGCAGCCCGCTGAAGACGACCTGACCACCATCATGCCCCGCGCCAGGCCCGAGGTCGATGATCCAGTCGGCGTGGGCCATCACCGCCAGGTGATGCTCAATGACGATCACCGACTTGCCGCCATCGACCAGGCGGTCCAGCAGGCCAAGGAGCTGCTCGACGTCCGCCAGGTGCAGGCCGGAGGTCGGCTCGTCGAGGACGTAGATCCCCCCGTCGCTGCCCATCTGGATGGCCAGCTTGAGCCGCTGCCGTTCGCCGCCTGACAGCGTGGTGAGCGGCTGGCCCAGGCGCAGGTACCCCAGTCCCGCGTCGGCCATCCGCCGCAGGACCGCCCGCGCCGCCGGCGTCCTCGCTTCCCCGCCGCCAAAGAAGGCGAGCGCCTCGTTGACCGACATCGCGAGCACCTCGCTGATGTCACGGCCGCCCAGCTTGTATTCCAGGACGCTGGAATCGAACCGCCTGCCCTCGCACTCGTCGCACACCGTCTCGACCGTGTCCATGAACCCGAGCTCGGTGTAGATCACGCCGTTCCCGTTGCAGGCGGGGCAGGCCCCGGCCGAGTTCGCGCTGAAGAGCGCGGGCTTCACCCCGTTCGCCTTCGCGAAGGCCTTCCTGATCGGGTCCAAAAGGCCGGTGTAGGTGGCCGGGTTGCTGCGACGCGAGCCGCGGATGGGCGCCTGGTCGATGGAGACGACCCCGGCGTCCACGGGCAGCGAGCCGTGGATCAGGGAGCTCTTGCCCGATCCCGCGACGCCGGTCACCACGCACAGCACCCCCAGCGGGATGTCGACGCTCACGTCGTGGAGGTTGTGCAACGTCGCATGGCGGACATCCAGGGTGCCCTTCGGTTGCCGAACCTGGGGCTTGAGCCCGGCCCGGTACCCCAGGTGGCGCCCGGTGAGCGTGTCGCTGGCCCGGAGGTCCTCGACACTGCCCTCGAAGCAGACCATGCCTCCGTCCGAGCCCGCGCCGGGGCCAAGGTCGACCACGTGATCGGCGATCTCGATCACCTCGGGCTCGTGCTCGATGACGAGCACGCTGTTGCCCTTGTCGCGCAGCTCGAGCAACATCCGGTTCGTGCGCTGCACGTCGTGGGGATGCAGGCCCGTGGTCGGCTCGTCGAAGACGTAGGTGACGTCGGTCAGGCTCGAGCCGATGTGACGGACCATCTTGACCCGCTGTGCCTCACCGCCCGAGAGCGTGCCCGATGAGCGGTCGAGCGAGAGGTAGCCCAGGCCGATGTCGACGAAGGAGTCCAGGGTGTGCTGCAGCGTACCCAGCAGCGGCGCCACCGAGGGCTCGTCCACCCCGCGGACCCAGGCGGCGAGATCGCTGATCTGCATGGCACAGGCGTCGGCGATGCTGATGCCCGCGATCTTCGAGGACCGGGCCGCCTCGCTGAGACGCGTGCCGCCGCACTCGGGACAGACGGTGAAGGTCACGGCCCGCTCCACGAACGCGCGGAGATGCGGCTGCAGGGACTCGATGTCCTTGGAGAACATCGATTTCCGGAGCCGGTGCACGAGCCCCTCGTAGGAGATGTTGATCCCGTTGATCTTCACCTTGGTCGACTCCCGGTAGAGGAAGTCGTGGCGCTCCTGCTCGGTGTAGTCGCGGATGGGCTTGTCCGGGTCGACGAAGCCGGACTCGGCGTACAACCGCACCAGCCAGCCTCCCTGGATGTAGCCCGGGATGGTGAGCGCGCCATCGGCCAGCGACCTGGCCTCGTCGTAGAGCTGGGACAGGTCGATATCGGTCACCGACCCCATCCCCTCGCAGCGCGGGCACATGCCACCGGTGATGCTGAAGTCCCGGATGATGGTCTTCCCACCGGCACGCTCGACGGTGATGGAGCCGCTGGCCTTGACCGAGGGGATGTTGAAGGCGAACGCCCTGGCCGAGCCGATGTGCGGCTGCCCCAGCCGGCTGAAGAGCGTGCGCAGCATGGCGTTGGCGTCCGTGGCGGTGCCCACGGTGGAACGGGGGTTGCCGCCCATGCGCTCCTGGCCCACCACGATCGCCGTGGTGAGGCCCTCGAGGAGGTCCACGTCCGGGCGCGACAGCGTGGGCATGAAGCCCTGCACGAAGGCGCTGTAGGTCTCGTTGATGAGCCGCTGCGATTCCGCCGCGATGGTCGCGAACACGAGCGAGCTCTTGCCCGAGCCCGAGACGCCGGTGAACACCGTCAGCCGGCGCTTCGGGATCTCGACGCTGACGTTCCTGAGGTTGTTCTCACGCGCGCCGTGCACCCGGATCAGGTCGTGCACGTCCGCGCGAGCGGGTGCCGGAGGCTTCGCCGTCATCCCCGGGGCTGGTTGATCCGGATCAGGTTTCCGGACGGATCGCGGAAGGCGCAGTCGCGGACCCCGTAGGGCTGGTCCATCGGCTCCTGGACCACCTCGGCGCCGGTGGCCTGCACGTGGTCGAAGACCGCGTCCACGTCGCCGGTGCTCACGTTCAGCCGCGCCAGCAGGCCCTTGGCGAGCAGGTCGCCGATGGCCTCGCGATCGGACGCCGAGATGCCCGGATCCGCGGCTGGTGGCTCGAGCACGACGCTCACGTCGGGCTGCGATGGCGCTCCCATCGTCACCCAGCGCATGCCGTAGGCGCTGACGTCGTTGCGTACCTCCCAGCCCAGTGCGTCGCGGTAGAACGCGATCGCCTTCTCATGATCGTCCACCGAAAGGAAGCAGTTCTGCAGTTTCACGTCCATGGCGCCGATCCTATCCACCCCCGGCGGGAATCGCTTCTCGATTCCTGACCGGTCGCAGGGCAGCCTTCACCAGGCAGCTGGGAAGCGGTTCGGTCCAGGAGTGGTCCCGGGCCTTGTAGGCGCTGGGCGTCTCGCCCAAGAGCTCGGTGAAGCGGGTGCTGAAGGTTCCCAGCGACGAGCAGCCGACCTCGAAGCACACCTCGGTGACCGAAAGGTCGCCACGCCGCAGGAGGGTCATGGCACGCTCGATGCGCCGGGTCATGAGGTAGCTGTATGGGCTCTCGCCGTAGGCAGCGCGGAAGCTCCGCGAGAAGTGCCCCGACGACATGCACGCGGTGCGTGCCAGCGCCTCGACATCGAGCGGCCGCGCGTACTCGCGATCCATCTGATCCCGGGCGCGCCGCAGACGTACCAGATCGTCGCGGTCCACGTCGCCGATGATACCGTTCCCACCGCAGGGAGGCTCGACAGGTGATCCTGAGCGACGTCCGTGACCCCAGGCTCATCACCATCCGGAGGGGCGGCAGCCTGACGGATGACGATCACCGCCGGCTGGCGGTCTGGGCCGCCGACTGCGCGGAGCACGTCCTGAGCCTCTTCGAGCAGGCCCGGCCGGACGACGACCGCCCGCGCCACGCCATCGAGCTCGGCCGGGCCTGGGCGCGCGGGGAGGTCACCATGACCCAGGCTCGCACGGCGGCCGGCCATGCCAACGCCGCCGCGAGGGACCTGGGTGGGGCCGCGCGGCATGCTGCCTACGCTGCGGCCCAGGCCGCCGCCGTGGCCCACGTCGCCGCCCACGAGCTGGGGGCGGCCGCCTATGCGATCAAGGCCGCCCGCGTGGCCGCACCGCCGGGGGCCTGTGAAGAGGCGGCGCAGCTCGAGTGCCGCTGGCAGCGCGACCAGCTCCCGGACGCGATCCGCGAGCTGGTGCTGGACGACCAGCGCCAGCGCAACGCCATCTGCTGGTTTGTCTTCGACTGCTGACCCGCGCCCTGGCGCACTCCGGCGGGCTGGTGCCGGCATGCAACGCTGCCGCTGCTACCCGCCCCGCAACGCCTCCAGCAGCTGCATGCGCTTGCCCGTCCGCAGGGCAGCGCGGGCGTAGATGCGGCCCGCAAGCGACGTGAGCCCCGCGATGCTCGCCACGGTCACCGTGACGGCGAGCGCCAGCTGCCAGAGTGGCACGCCGCCGGTCGCCATGCGGATCGCCATGAAGATCGGCGACAGCGGTGGCAGCAGAGAGAGGACCTCGACCCACGGCGCTGACGGGTCTGGCAGGGCGAAGAACATCAAGATGTATGCGCCCGAGAGCACGAGCGTGATCGGTGTGGCCGCTGCGGCGGCCTCCTCCTGGCGTGACACGAGGCAGGCGAAGGTCGCATACCCCATGGCGTAGAGCAGGAAGCCCAGCACGAACCAGAGAAGGTCGGAGAGGATGGTGGCCAACCCGAGCGCCGGGATGGATGCGAAATGGGTAAGCGCGACGATGGCAATGGCAGCCGCGGCCACGCACGTCATTTGAGCGAACCCGACCAGCCCGATGCCGATGACCTTCCCAGCCAGCAGTTGGCTGGGACGGACCGTTGCCAGCATGATCTCCATCATCCGCGTTGACTTCTCCTCGATCACGCCCTGCGAGACGAAGTTCCCGTAAGCGCTGAGGGACACGAAGAGCAGGATCGCGGTGGCCAGAGCCCCGATTACGTTCTGGGTGGCCTGGGGGTCGCTCGGCTGAAGGCTCACGACGGGAACGGCGACCATCGCCGACGTGATCGCCGACGGCGAGAGGCCGGCCTGGCCGAGGCGCCCTGCCTCCGCGGCCAGCCACACCGCGGAATCGATCGACTCCGGGGCCGCATCCTTGACCACGACCGTTGGAGAGGTCGCGGACCCGGTCACCAGCGCGTCGAGCGTGCCGGCCGTGACCTCACCCCGGCCGGTCGCCTCATCGGCGACGTCGCTGACGGTGACCGTCGCGCCGAGGTATGCGGCGTTGGCCGCGAAGCCCTCCTCGAGGGCTTGAGATCCGCCCACGAAGCCCACCTGCACGGCAGGAGGGCTCCCTGCGAAGTGCGATGCGATCGAGATCCCGATGACGACGGCGGCCACCATCCCGATCGTCGTCACCGCGAAGACGCGAGAGCGAACCCGGACGAGGATCTCGCGGCGGGCAACGAGCAGAATCGTCGGCCGCCGGCGACGTGCTGCGCTCATGGCGCACTCTCCTCGATGACGGATCGGAACAGCTCACCCAAGGTGGCCTGTGCTCGTTCAAACTCGCGAACCGGCCCCGTCGCCAGGCCGGCCTGGAGCACGACCTGGTCGTCCACCCCGTCCTCGAGCTCCAGGAGCCGGCGCGAGCCATCGGCCTGGACGATCCGAACGCCAGGCACACCGACCTCCCAGTCCACCGGAGCCTCGGGCACGTCGAGCCACAGGCGCTCTGGGCCGCCCGCCCGCAGCTCGGCGACGGTGCCACAGGCGACCATCCGGCCCCGGTCGATGATTCCAACCCGGTCGCAGATCCGCTCCACGAGCTCGAGCTCGTGGCTGGAGAAGATCACGGGGAGGCCTGCCTGTGCCTGCTCGCGGAGCACCGTGCTCATGACGTCAACGGCGACCGGGTCCAGCCCTGCAAATGGTTCGTCGAGCACGAGCATGTCGGGGGAGTAGACAAGAGCGGCTGCCAGCTGGACCCGCTGCTGGTTCCCGAGGCTGAGTGCCTGGACCTCGTCCCTGGTGCGCTCGCCGAGATCGAAACGGTCAAGCCAGCGCTCGGCTGCGCTCCGCGCCTCGGCATCGGTCATGTCGTGAAGCGTTCCGAGGTAGGCAAGCTGTTCGGCGACCCTCATCTTGGGGTAGAGGCCGCGCTCCTCTGGCATGTAGCCGATCTGCCGGCGCGCGTCGACGTCGAGGCGGGTCCCGGCCCAACGCACCTCACCCGCGTCCGGCTCGAGCACCCCGAGCACGATCCGCATTGTGGTGGTCTTGCCCGCCCCGTTGCGCCCCACGAAACCGAAGAGCTCGCCGGCCCGGACCTCGAAGCTGAGGCCCTGCACGGCAGGGGTGCTTCCGTAGCGCTTGGAGATCGCGTCGATTTCGAGCCTTCGATCAGCCACCGGCGCGCTCCTCGGGTCGCTGAAAGCGCCTGTGCGACCTCGTCCCGCTCAAGGAGCGTATGAAGGCGAGCCGTCGGATGCGCCTGGAGCCTCGCACGAGAGTGTAGCGCCGGATGGGGCGGCGGCGAGACGTCCATCGCTGCCAGGCCCAGATGTTGGAGGCGACGACCGGAATTGAACCGGTGTACGCGGTTTTGCAGACCGCTCCCTAACCACTCGGGCACGTCGCCCCGACGTTAGCACCGTGGCTGCCCCGCGAGGATTCGAACCTCGGTTCACGGATCCAAAGTCCGCTGTCCTACCACTAGACGACGGGGCACCGGGCGCCGTCGCACGAGGCTAGCAGGTCATCAGCCACCGGGCAGAAAAATGGAGCGGAAGACGGGACTCGAACCCGCGACCCTCACCTTGGCAAGGTGATGCTCTACCAACTGAGCCACTTCCGCCCGTTTGCCGATGCGCGCCCCAGCGTGGTGCCGAGGGTCAGAATCGAACTGACGACACCCGCCTCTTCAGGGCGGTGCTCTACCAACTGAGCTACCTCGGCTCGCCCGTTCGATCCTGAGGATCTGCGGCCCGCTCGTGGTCGCGTATCGGCTGAGGACGATAGCACAGCCGTTCGGCGAGCGGCAAGGCGCCATCGGCCTACTGCGGGGAGGGCATTCCTCCCGTTCCCACCGCTGCCGGGACGTCCAACCCGGGCGGGAACGGCTGGCCCATCTGGCCAGCGATCCGCTCCAGGATCTTGATCCGCTCGGCAATGGGTGGATGCGTGTCCCACATCGACTTCGACCGTTTCTCGAAGCTCTTGATGGGGTTGACGATGTAGAGGTGCTGCGTGGCCCGGTTCGCCACCTCCAGGACCTCGGGATCGTCGCTGATCTTGCGCAGGGCACGGGCCAAACCGACCGGGTTGCGGGTGAGTTCCACGGAGCTGACGTCGGCCAGCTCCTCGCGACTGCGCGACACGGCGAGCTGGATCATGCGACCGATGAGCGGAGCCACGATGGCGAGCACGATGGCCACCACGAACAGGATGAGCTGGAGGCCTCCACCGCCGCTGCTGCGATCCGAGCTGCTGCGACGGCGTCCGCCGCCGAACCAGAACGTGTAGCGCAGGAACCAGTCGGAGAGCAGTGCGATGGAGCCGACCAGGACCCCGACCAGCAGCGTGAAGCGGATGTCGAAGTTGCGGACGTGGCTCATCTCGTGCCCGATGACGCCCTGAAGCTCCTCACGATCCATCTTCTCCAGCAGCCCGGTGGTCGCCGCGATCGAGGCGTGTTTCGGGTCCCGACCGGTCGCGAAGGCGTTGGGCGCGGTGTCGTCGATGACGTAGACGTGGGGCATGGGTATGCCGGAGGCAAGGCTCATCTCGGTGACCACGTTGACGAGCTGCCTGTACTGGTCCGGCGGGTTGGCGACCGGGACCTCCTTGGCTCCCGACGAGGCGAGGACCAGCTTGTCGCCCGCGAAAAAGGAGCCGAGGCTCATTGCCGTGGCAATGCCGACGGCCACGATGACCCCGACCCACCCGAAGCCGGTCGCGTAGCCGATCGCACCCCCGAGCACGCCGAGCACCACGATGACGACACCGACCAGCAGCCAGCTGCTGCGCCGGTTGCGGTCGATCTCGCGGAAGAAGGTGGTGGACGCCGCCGACGAGCTCATCGGTCAGGCGGCGCCGCAAACCTGCATGGACGAACGATCCGCGGTCAGGACTTGAGGCTGAGGTCCACCGCGGGAACCGCGGCATCCTCCTCGGCGATCTGGAAGTAGTCGCGCCCCGTGAAGCCCAGCATCCCGGCGATCAGGACGTTCGGGAAGGTCTGGATGGAGGTGTTGTACTCCCGGACGGTGCTGTTGTAGTGCTGGCGCGAGAAGCCGATCTGGTTCTCGGTGGTGGTCAGCTGCTCCTGGAGCTGCATGACGTTCTCGTTCGCCTTGAGCTGGGGGTAGTTCTCCACCAGGGCGAAGAGCTGGCGCAGGGCGCCCGTGAGCACGTTCTCTGCCTGGGCGGAGGCCCCGGCCTGGGACGGCCCGGCGGCCTGGGCGGTGACGGCGGCGTTGCGAGCGTCGATGACCTTGGTGAGGGTCTCCTGCTCGAACTCCATGTAGCCCTTGACGGCGCTCACCAGGTTCGGGATCAGGTCGTGCCGCCGCTTGAGCTGCACGCTGATCTGGTTCCAAGCTTCGTCGACCATGTTCCGCAGGCGAACAAGCCCGTTGTACATGAATACGAGGAAGAGCGCGATGACCGCGAGGACGATCAAAACGATCCAGACGGTAGGCATCGGAGTAGGTCAACTCCCTGTTGCTCGGGGATGGACCCCGGCATCGTACCAGCGGGCCGGGCAAAAGGCGACGCCGCGTGAGCCGATCCCGGGACGTCGTGGTGGGCGGTGAGGGGCTCGAACCCCCGACCTTCTCGGTGTAAGCGAGACGCTCTAACCAGCTGAGCTAACCGCCCGGTGACGGAGCCTAGCACGCGAAGTAGTGGGCCGCGTTCCCGCCAGGTCGGTCCGGGCACGCCGCCGACGCAGGAGGCCTGGTAGCCATGGCGGCGTTATGACGATCGAACGCGCGAAATCCACCGTCGGATGGTCGCACTGCTGCGCCCCGCAGCGAAACGAGCATCGAACCGTCGATCGACGGTCATAACGATGCGATGAGCAGCAACGGCCGCCACGAGGTTCGTGCGGCATGGTGGTCGGAGGGGCGGCATACGAAAACGCCGCTCCCTGGCGGAAGCGGCGCCATCGGTCTCATCAGCTGCTGCGAAGTGGTGCCCAGGCCGGGACTTGAACCCGGATGGGTTTCCCCATACGCCCCTCAAACGTACGCGTATACCAATTCCGCCACCTGGGCCTCAAGGGTGGTACCGAGGGAGGGACTTGAACCCACACGACCGTAATGGTCACTAGGTCCTGAACCTAGCGCGTCTGCCTATTCCGCCACCTCGGCACGCGACGCTCCACGGGCGTTGCCACCGGCGAAGCGCGGCCGATCATAGCACAGCCCCCGGCGGGCGCCGGAGGTGCCCGCCTGTGCCGCCTAGACCGATGTCTGGGGCAGCAGGTTGAGCAGGCTGAAGACGACGAACAGCACGCCCAGCACGATCGTCAGCCGGAAGAGGGTGCGTTCGATGCCGCGGCGGCTGCGATAGGCGGTGACCTCGCCACCGAAGGCGCCACCCAGGCCGGTCCCCCGCTGCTGCAGGAGGATGGCGGCGATGAGCGCCACGGCAAGGATCACCTGGGCAATGACGAGTGGGTTCATGGCCGGCGCAGTATAGCGGAGACCGCGTTTCGTCCGTCGTGCAGGGTCATGGGCGGGTCAGCAGGCTGTGGCCGGTCATGGCCGGGCCGGGCGGGATGCCCATCAGGTCGCAGATGGTGGGCGCCACGTCGGCGAGGATCCCATCCGCCAGGCCGGACCCTTCGTATCCTGGCCCCACCAGGGCCAGGGGAACCGGCGAGGTGGTGTGCTTGGTCTGCGGCTCGCCCTGCTCGTCGCGCATCTCCTCGACGTTGCCGTGATCGCCGGTCACGAGCAGGACGCCGCCCGCCGCGGTGACCGCCGCCACGACCTGCGCCAGGCAGCCGTCCACGAACTCCACCGCCTGCACCGTGGCATCCCAGACCCCGGTGTGGCCCACCATGTCGGGGTTGGCGTAGTTCACCACGATGAAATCGAAGGAGCCCGAGCCGATGCCGGCCACCAGCTCGTCGGTGATGGCTGCCGCGGACATCTCCGGGGCATGGTCGTAGGTGGGCACGTCGCGGCGCGACGGGACCAGGATGCGCTCCTCGCCGGGAAGCTGCGCCTCGACGCCGCCGTTGAAGAAGTACGTTACGTGGGCGTACTTCTCCGTCTCGGCCACGTGCAGCTGGCGCTTGCCCAGCCGTGACAGGTAGGCGCCCAGCGAGTCGATCTCGAGGGGAGGGAAAGCCACCGGGACAGGCAGCTCGTCGGGGGACTGGTACTCGGTCAGGGTGCTGACCAGCAGGTCCGCCGGACGGCGGCCGCGGTCGAACGCGTCGAAGCCGTCCAGCACGAGCGCCTGGGTCATCTGCCGCGCCCGGTCCGCCCGGAAGTTCATGTGGACCACCGCGTCACCGTCGCCGATGGCCGGCTGGCCGCGGATCACGGTGGGCTCGATGAACTCGTCGCTCTCGTCGCGCGCGTAGGCGGCGTTGACCGCTTCCCTGGCGGTTGGTGCCTCCCGCCCCTGCCCATGGACGAGGGCGTCCCAGGCCTGCCTGGTTCGCTCCCAGCGCTTGTCGCGGTCCATGGCGTAGTAGCGCCCGGACACCGACCCGATGGTGGCCTTTCCGGCGATCCGGCCCTCGAGGCCGGGGACGAACTCGATTGCCGAGCGTGGCGGCGTGTCGCGCCCGTCGGTGAAGGCGTGGACGATGACCCGCTCGGGCGGCAGCCCCGCGCGGTGGGCCAGCTCCACCATGGCCTCGATGTGGCCGTCGACGGCGTGGATGCCTCCCGGTCCCACCAGCCCCATCAGGTGCAGGCGAGTCCCGTTGCGCAGAGCGTGGCCGGCGGCTGCGGTGAGGACCGGGTTCTCGAAGAAGCTGCCGTCCTCGATGGCCTCGGTGATGCGCGGCAGATCCTGCAGCACGCGGAAGCCGGCCCCCAGGTTCAGGTGCCCGACCTCCGAGTTGCCCATCTGCCCGGGTGGCAGGCCGACATCGGTCCCGGCAGCCTGGAGCCGGCTGACCGGCCAGTGGGCGCGGATTGCGTCCCAGGTCGGCATGCGCGCCGCCAGGAGAGCGTTGCGCTGCGGGTCGTCGTTGATGCCGAATCCGTCGAGGACGCAGAGGACCACCGGGCGCGGCACGCGGGCATCGGTCATGACCGGCTGGCCTGTCGTTCCGCGACGGCGGCGGCGCCGATGGCGGCGAACCCCTCCGGATCGAGGGAGGCGCCGCCCACCAGGGCACCGTCCACGTCGGGCTGCGAGAAGAACTCCGCCGCGTTGGCCGCCGTCACGCTGCCGCCGTAGAGGATGGGCACCTCGGCCGCGGCATCGGCCCCGCCGACCTCGGCGAGGATGGCACGGATCTGGGCCGCGACCTGCTGGGCGTCCGCGCCGGACGCCGCGTTCCCCGTCCCGATGGCCCACACCGGCTCGTAGGCGATCGCCAGGCCGCTGCCGGCCATGACCTCCAGTCGGCCGATGGCGGCGCGCAGCTGCCGATCGATGACCGCCTCCGTGTCACCCGCCTCGCGCTGCTCGATGCGTTCGCCGATGGCCGCAATGGGGTGCAGACCGTGCGCGACGGCGCTGGCAACCTTCTCCCCCACCCGCTCGTCCGTCTCACCGTCGTACTGGCGTCGCTCCGAGTGGCCGATGATGGCCCAGCCGGCGACGCCCGACAGCATCAGCGGGGACGTCTCGCCGGTGAAGGCGCCCTTCTCGGCCGCCGCCATGGTCTGTGCGCCCACCTCGACCCGGCCCGCGACCGCGGCCGCCACGGCCTCCAGCCAGATCGTCGGCGGGCAGACCACCGTCGTGACCGGCAGGGCGGCCATGCGGTCGGCGACGCCGGCGGCGAGCGCCAGGGCGTTTGCGCGCCCGGTCGGGTTCATCTTCCAGTTGCCGGCGATCACCGGCGTTCGATTCGGGTTCACGATGCGGCCCTCCGTACGGTTCGTCGTGTCGCGGCCTGATCGTGCTCGTCGCCCTCGGCGAGCTCCACGAGCCTCCGGAGGCGATAGTTGGTCGCGCTGCGGCTGACGCCCAGCGCAGCGGACAGTGTCTCAAGGTCTGCGTCGGGCTGCATGCGGCGCTCGCGTGCGGCGTCCCGAAGGCCCTCTGGCAGGGTGTGCATGCGGCCGGATTGCTCCAGCGAGGCTATGGCCCTCAGCTGGCGGTCTGCCGCCCGCACGGTCCGCCCCAGGTTCGCCTCCTCCGCGTTGACGAGCCGGTTGAGGCGGTTCTGGACGTCACGCCCGACGCGGCTCGTCTCGAAGTCGAGCAGGCCGCGGTTGGCACCGGTGAGCTGAAGGAGACGAGCGATCTCTTCGCGTCCCTTCAGGTAGACGACCCAGCGCCCGCGTCGTCCCAGGAGGCCGCCATGCACGTCGCTCACGGCCAGCCGGCGCAGCAGCTCGGTCGCCCTGCCTCGCTCCCTGAACACGAACTCCACGTGCGGTCCCCTGGCGGACAGCGAGATGGAGCCGCCTCCCAGGAGGACGCCGCGCAGGAAGGCGCGGTGGTCGCAGGCCGGTGCCGGCTCCCACTCCCAGCCGGCGACCGATGCCGCGTCGAGGCCCACGACCAGATGGTGGCGGCCACGGCCGCGCATCGCCCAGCCCGGGTGGGTCCGCGCCGTAGCAGGGAACGGGCCCGATGTCTCCACGCCCAGCAGGCCGGCGAGCTGGACGGCGATGCGTGCCGTCGCGTGGTCGAAGGTGCTGACCCCGGCGACCGTGCGGTCCGCCCACAGCAGACCGGCCAGCTCGGCCCGACGGCAGCAGGTTCGCGCGGGAACGATCCGGGCGAGCTCGCCCTTCACCTCGCTGGCAACGAGCATGGGGCGCGGTCAGGAGGCCCTTGCGTCCGGCCGGGCGATCCGGCGCGTTCGCGGATGCTCCACGCGATCCTCCTGCTGGAGCCGCATCAGGGCAGTTGCCAGCTTCGCCGGATCGTGGCGATGGGCGTTCGTCACGTCGACGAGGTCCTCCTCGACCACGACCACGGGGAGCTCCTCGAGCCGGCGCGCGTCGATGACCACTGGCTGGCCCAGCCAGCCTTCGGGCCGGCGCGCGTCCCGGTTGTGGTTGAGAAGGACATAATCGATGAGCCCCTCCCCGGTGTGCGCGAACAGCGCCTCGAGATGCTCCGCGGCGGAGAAGGCCGTCGTCTCGCCGGGCTGGGTGGCGACGTTGCACACGTAGACCCGCAGGCCGGACGCCGCGGCGAGCGCGTCGCGGATGTCGCTGATCAGCAGGTTGGGCAGCACGCTGGAGAACAGGCTCCCGGGGCCGATCACGATCATGTCGGCCTCCAGGATGCGTTCCAGCGCTTCGGGGTTGGCACGGACGTCGGCCGGCTCGATGAAGACCCGCTCGATGGGCTCCTCCGCGGTGCCTACGCCGACCTGGCCGTCGATGCGCCGACCGGACGACAGACGCGCGGACAGGTTGAGCGGCACGCTGGTGGCCGGCAGCACCTGGCCGCGAACGGCAAGGACCCGGTTGGACTCGCGCACCGCCTCCTCGAAGTCGCCGGTGACGGCCGTCATGGCGGCGATGAACAGGTTGCCGAACGCGTGGTCGTCCAGGCCCGAGCCGGGTGGGAAGCGGTACTGCATGAGCTGGGTCATGAGCGGCTCGGCATCGGCGAGGGCGGCGATGCAGTTGCGGATGTCGCCGGGCGGCACGATCCCCAGCTGCTGCCGAAGCCGCCCGGAGGACCCGCCATCGTCGGCGACGGCCACGACGGCGGTGATGTTGGCGCTGTAGCCCTTGAGCCCGCGCAATAGCGTCGAGAGGCCCGTTCCACCGCCGATGGCCACGATCCGCGGGCCGCGCGCCAGGTAGCGCTTGGTGTACAGCACCTCCAGGACGCTGTCGCCGCGCGCGACGAACGGGGACACGATGCTCCGCATCAGGCCCCACACCCCGAGCCCGGTGACGGCCAGGCCCACGGCTGCCACGACCACCGCGCGGATCGGCCGCTCGAGCCCGGCGCCGGTCAGCCAGTAGACGATGGCGATGTTGTCGGCGTTCAGTCGCCGGTACAGGTCCACGAGGAAGATCGCCGCGCCCAGCCCCAGGATGGTGATCCCCAGGAAGGCCAGCAGGAGCCAGCGCTTGAGGTGCATGCCCGGGTAGAGCCAGCGGGGCAGCCGTCGCCGGCTCATCGCTCGAGCTCCCGGTGGAACACGCTCACGCTCGTCCCTTCCCGTCCATTGAGGCGCTCTGCCAGCTCCTCGGCGAGCGCAATGGACCGATGGTAGCCGCCCGTGCAGCCCAGGGCGACGACCAGGTGCGCCTTGCCCTCTGCGCGAAAGGCCGGGACGGTGAGGTCCAGGAGCTCCTGCACCAGCTCGAGGAACCGGCGAGCTCGGGGCTGACCCAGGACGAAGTCGCGGACCGGGGCCTGGAGGCCGGAGAGCGGCTTGAGGTCCGGAACCCAGTACGGGTTGTTCAGGAACCGGACGTCGAACACCAGGTCGGCCTCCAGCGGAACGCCGAACTTGAAGCCGAACGTCACGATCTCGATCTGCAGCGCATCGTCCGCCGAGCGGCTCGGGACGAGACGGAACAGGCGCTCCTTGAGCTGCCCGATGGAGAGGCCGCTGGTGTCCACGACGTGGTCAGCCAGCTCGCGGGTCGCGCGCAGCCGATCGCGCTCCTCGGTGATGGAGGCCTGGACCCCTGCGCGCGACAGGAGGGGGTGCCGGTGCCGCGTCTCCGCGAACCGGCTGACGATGACCGCGTCGCTGGCCTCCAGGAAGATGACGACCGGCTCTGCACCGCGCTCGGCAAGAGCCGCGCGGGCGCGCTGGATGGCCGGCGCCGGATCGCCTCCCCGGATGTCGAGCACCAGCGCGACGTCACGGAAGCGCTCCGGGTTCGCGGCTCGCAGCGCGATGAAGCCGTCGAGCAGGTCCGTCGGCAGGTTGTCGATGCAGGCGAAGCCCAGGTCCTCGAAGAGCTTTGACGCCTGGCTCTTGCCGGCACCCGAGAGGCCGCTGAGGATCACGACGTGCCCGGCGCGGGCCTCTGGCTGCTCCGCCGCCGCGCCAGCGCGAGATCGCCGGCGCGCTGATCCGCGGGCGGACTGCGCATCGGGACGGTCCGCCCGCCGCGTGGCTGTGCTTCCGACGCTGCGTGGCACGCGCATCTCCCCTGGGTTGGCGGTCGCCTGCGAGTATAGCCGCGCCATCGGCCCCGTCAGGAGGGTGGCCCGGGCGCCTCGCCGGCCAGCCCGGCAAGGAGGCCTTCCACGGTCGCCGCGACGGAGTCCCGCAGGGCGACGAGGTCGTAGCCGCCCTCGAGCACGAGGGCGACCCCGCTGATGCCGTGGCGCCGGGCGAGGGCACCCGCGGCGCGCGCTACGCGGCCGTACCCCGCCTCGCTCAGCGACAGGTGGGCCAGCGGGTCCTCCCGGTGCCCGTCGTAGCCCGCCGAGACGAGCAGCGCATCGGGCGCGAACTCGTCGACCTCGGGAAGGAGCCGGCCGATCCAGGCCGCCGCGAACGCCTCGTCGTCCGACCCGGGCGCCAGGGTCACGTTGTGCATGGTCCCCTCGCCCTCGCCTCGACCGCGGTCACCGGGATCCCCCGTCCCGGGGTACAGCGGACGCTGGTGGGTGGACGCGTAGAGCACCTCGGGATGGTGGTCGAAGATCTCCTGGGTGCCGTCCCCGTGATGGACGTCCCAGTCGAGGATGGCCACCCGCCGTGCGGCCCCCGATCGCAGCAACGCCTCCGCTGCGATCGCGACGTTGTTGAGCAGGCAGAAGCCCCCGGCCCGCCGCGCACCGGCGTGGTGGCCGGGCGGCCGGCCCGCGGCGAAGGCGAGGGTGGCCTCCTCGCGGGCAACGGCCTGCGCGGCGTCGCAGGCGCCTCCGGCCGCGAGCCGGGCGGCCGCCATGCTGCCCGGTACGACGTAGGTGTCGGGGTCGACCCAGCCGCCCCCGGTTCCCTCGAACGCATCGAGGGCTGCGACGTACTGCGGGTCGTGGACCGCCGCGATGGTCGACGCGTCCGCCTCGCCGGGCGAGCGCTCCTCCACGATCGCATCCGCCCGCTCTGCGCCCAGCCGAACCCCGTCGATCACCGCCTGCAGGCGGCCGGGGCGCTCCGGGTGGCCGGGTGCTGCGTGCCGCTCCATTGACGGGTCGCTCAGCAGCAGGACCCGCGGAACACCGGTCACTTGCGAACGAAGCGCATCACGAACAGGGCCGCCTCAAACAGGACGTACATGACCGCGGACAGCACCGAGGGTGAGAACGGGTCACCGCCGGGAGTGACCACGACGGCGAAGATCACGATGCCCACGATCACGAAACGTCGCTGGGCGGCAACCCGGCGGTAGGAGAGGATGCCGACCCGGGCGAGGGCAAGCAGCACGATCGGGAACTCCATCACCAGCCCGAACGCCAGCATCATGGTGGTCACGAAGCCGATGTACTCGTTGATGGTCAGCAGTGGCTTGAGGGCCTCGTCCGCAAAGCCCAGCAGGAAGGCCAGCGCGAACGGGATGATGAAGTACCCCACCCCCATCCCGATCACGAACAGGCCCAGCGCGGCGAACAGGAGCGGCCACACCAGGCGCCGCTCGCGCGAGGTGAGGCCGGGGGTCACGAATCGCCAGACCTGGAAGAGGATGACGGGCATGGCCAGCACGATCCCGACGAAGACCGCGATCTTGACCTGCACCCCGAAGGCCCCGCCCACGGTGGTGAAGTACAGGGTCTCGTAGTTATCAGGGAGCGGGCGGCGAAGGAGGTCCTCGACCGGCTTGGCGAGGACGAACCCGACGATCGCCGCCAGGACGACGGCGATGACGAGGATGATGAGACGACGACGCAGCTCCTCGAGATGCTCGATAAGCGACATCGACGCCTCGTCGTGGGTCATCGAGTCATCGAGTCAGCGAGCTCGGTGGAGCGGCTGGGCGGAGCCACGTGCAGGGCGCGGGGCGCCAGCTGCTACTTCGGCTCGGAGGGAGGTGGGCTGGACGCCGCGCTTCCGGACGACCCCGTGCCGGCCGTCGAGGCGGTGCTCGTCGTGTCCTCCGCGGCCGGCTTTGGCGCCGGCTCGCCGCGAATGGAGTCCTCGAGGTCGGTGGATGCCTTGCGGAACTCACGCACCCCCTTGCCGATCGCGCTCCCGATGTCGGGAAGCTTGCCGGGGCCGAAGATGATCAGAACGATGACCAGGACGAGAATCAGCTCGCCCGGGCCGATGTTGAACGGCATGAGCCTGCGTTGGCACCTCGTGCTGATGCGGTCCGCCCGCCCGTCGCGGCCGGGCAGCGCTACCGGTCGAGTGTAGCACCGAGTCGGCGCATCTCGCCCCGCAGCCGCCGGGCCGCCGCTCCCGCGGCGGCCTGCCAGTCCGCCCCACGGCTGGCTGCGGCAATGCCCCGCGACACCGACACCACCCCCGGGGCGCGCTGGCCCTGGCAGGCGGCCACGGCCGCAGCCAGGTCGCCACCCTGCGCTCCGACACCGGGCACCAGGAATCCGGGGCCGGGAACCTCCGCGCGCACAATGCGCAGCTCCTCGGCAGCCGTCGCGCCCACCACCAGGCCCACCCGCGGGTCCGGCCAGCGCTCCGCCACCCACCGCGCGACCTGCCGGAACAGCGGCACCCCGTCCGCCACGAGGTCCTGCACCTCGCCCGCATTGGGGTTGCTCGTCCTGGCGAGCACGTAGACGATGCGCTCGGGCCAGGCGAGGAAGGGCTCGATGGCATCGGCGCCGAGGTAGGGAGACACGGTGACCGCGTCCGCCCCGAGGTGACCGTACAGCGCCTGTGCCTGGCGCTCCGCCGTGGTGCCGATGTCGCCGCGCTTGGCGTCGAGGATCACCACGTGATCCGCCGGAACGTCGGCGCGCACGCGTTCCAGCGCCGCGATGCCGGCCGAGCCGAAGGCCTCGAAGAACGCCACGTTGATCTTGATCGCCACTGCCTCGTCCCCGGCAGCCTCGATCACACCCCGCGCAAAGCGCTCGATCCCCTCCACCGAGCGGGGCAGGTCCTCGGGGAGCTGGTCGGGATGCGGATCGATGCCCAGGCAGAGGGGCGCGCCCAGCTGCTCGACCCGGCTCCGCAGCCGACCGAGGGGCGTGCTGGCGGAGCCCGACATCGGCGCGGTCATGCGGTTGCCGCCAGTGCCGGCTGGTGTGCGCTCAGGCGGCGGGCCAGCAGCGGGCTCGCCGCCGCATCGGCATAGTCCACCACCCGGATGCGCAGCCGATCCAGGCCCCCGAAGCGATCTCGCTCGAGCGTCCCCACCAGGTCCACGGCGGTCCCCGGCTCGGGGAGCGGACGGTCCTCCGGCGCGCCGAAGAAGACCGCGTCGAACGTCTCGTGGCCGCGCCGCATGCGGAAGGCGACGTGGGCCTCGTCCGACCCCACCCGTCGCGCCTCCCCCACCGTGAGCCCCGTCACGGCCAGCACCGGCTCCGTGTTCCCCGGGCCGTACGGCTCCAGGCGGGCCAGCTCCTCCGCCAGCGGCCAGCCCAGGTGGCTCGCCGGCAGGACGAGGTCGACGCCCAGCGTCCCCGCGCGAGCCGCCACCCCGGCCGGCTCCATGCCGAACGGGCGCGGCAGGGCGTGAAATGCCGCCGAGAAGGCGTCCCACGCGGCAGGTCGCAGGCTGAAGCCACCTGCGGCCGCGTGTCCCCCACGCTTGGTCAGGTGCGCCGCGCACGCCTCCAGGGCGGCAGCCACGTGGAAGTCGGCAGGGGCGCGGACGGAGCCACGCAGCTCGTCGTCCGCCGCGCTGACGACCGCCACCGGGCGTGCCAGCTCGTCCGCGAGCCGACCGGCGACCAGGCCGATGAGCCCGGGCTCCCAGGCGTCGTGCCGGATGACGAGCGGTCCGTCACAGTCGGCCGCACCGGAGAAGACAGCGGCCTCGCGGCGCGCCTCCGCGAGGGCCGAGGTGGTGAGCTCCCGGCGGCGGCGATGCACCGCCTCGAGCTCGTCGGCAAGCCGTTCTGCCTCGTCGTGGTCCTCCGACACCAGCAGGCCCATGGCCAGCTCGGCCTCGGCGATGCGCCCCGCCGCGTTGATTCGCGGCGCGATGGCGTAGGCCAGGTCGCGGGCCGTCGGTGCCGTGGGCTCAGCTACGGCGCGTGCCAGCAGGGCTCGCAGCCCGGGGCGCTGCGTCGTCGCGAGCTGACGGACGCCGAGCATGACGATGGTCCGCGATTCTCCCGTCATGGGTGCAAGGTCGGCGACGGTCCCGATGGCGGCCACGGCCGCAAGATCTGCCGCCGTCCGGCCGCCCCGGGCAAGCAGCTCCGTTGCGAGCCGGTAGGAAAGGCCCGCGCCGGTGAGATCGCGGTCCGGATACCTGCAGTCGGAGCGATGCGGGTCGACCACCGCGCAGGCAGCCGGCAGCACCGGGCCCGGCAGGTGGTGGTCCGTCACGATGACGTCAACCCCCATGCCCGCCGCCGCCGCAACCTCGGTGACGTTCGTCACGCCACAGTCGCAGGTGATGACCAGTCCCACGCCCTGTCCCGCGAGCGCTGCGAGGCCCGGCACGGACAGGCCGTACCCGTCCGTCCATCGCGACGGCACGTGCCGCAGCGGCTCGTTTCCCAGGGCCCGCAGGGCCAGCGTCCAGACCGCGACAGCGCTCATGCCGTCCGCGTCGTAGTCACCCCAGATGGCGATGCGCTCCCCCTCCGCCACTGCGCGCTCGATCCGGCCGAGCGCGGGCTCCGCATCCGCCATCAGAGCCATGGGGTGCAGCGTCGCCTCGCTGGCGGACAGGAAGCGTTCCAGGGCCGTCGGCTCCCGGATCCCCCGGCGGGCGAGGAGCGTCGCGACTGGCGCGCCGAAACCGGGCAGGACCGGGGCGACGACGGGTTCGGGCAGGAGCCATTCCAGTCGCGGCGCGATCACGCCGGTCATGGTAGCGGGGCCGGCTTACCCGGCGATGCGCGGTTTGGTTATCGGCTCAGCGGGCGAACCTGTCGGCGGCCGCCTGCCTGCGCCCGGCTCTTGCGGTTGGCATCCCACTCGTACCAGGCCACCAGGATCTGGCTGGCGTTGAAGATCGACGAGTAGGTCCCGCTGATGACGCCGATGAGCAGGGCCAGGGTGAAGGTCCGGATCGTCACCGGCCCCAGCAGCAGGAGGGCGGTGAGGGTGACCACCACGGTGAGGCTGGTGCTGATCGACCGACCCAGGGTCTGGAGGATGGAGTGGTTGACGATGGCGCCGAACGGCTCGGCCGCGTGGCGGATGCGGTTCTCCCGGATGCGGTCGAACACCACGATCGTGTCGTGGACGCTGAAGCCGATGATGGTCAGCAACGCCGTCACGAAGAGGGCATCGAACTCCAGGCCGAAGAAGAAGCCCAGGATCGCGAAGGTGCCCACCACGACCACGACGTCATGGAGCAGGGCGATGATCGCCGAGACGCCGAAGCGCAGGCCGAACCTGACGGCGAGGTAGATCATGATCACGATCTCGCCAATGACGATCAGGATGATCGAGCTGCGGATCAGGTCGGCGCCGATGATCGGCCCCACCGTGGTCACGCTCGCGGTTGTCGCAGTCCCGAACCGGTCCTCGAGCGCGGTGCGCAGGGTGTCGAACGGGGTGCCTGCGGGGATGGGCGCCGGGGAGGCGGTCGCGCCGGGACTGGGTTGCGGCGTCGGCGTGGGTGAGGCCGTCGGGCTCGCCGTCGCTGCGGGTGACGCTGCCGGCGTGGCCTCGGTCGATGCGCTGGGGATGACCGAGGGAATGGGGGCGGGGGTCTCGGGCGGGAGCAGGTCGATGGGATTCGTCCGGATCTGCAGGTAATCGTCCTGCAGGGTCGTCACCGTGGCCTCCGGGTGGTTGAGCGCCACGAGGGCGGACTGGACCTCGGAGGCGGTCGGCCGATCGGCGAAGCGCACCTGCCACACCGTGCCCCCGGTGAAGTCCACGGTCGGCTTCAGCCCACCCAGGATGATGAAGATCAGCCCGGGGATGGTGATGATGGCGCTGAACAGGAAGTACCAGCGGCGCTTGCCGACGATGTCATACATGGCTCAGCGCTCCACGTGGTACAGCTCGATGCGCCGTCCCCACTCGTGGCGGACGACCCAGCGCAGCATGGTGCGGGTCACGGTCACCGCGCTGAACATGCTCAGCAGCACGCCGATGATCAGGACCAGCGCGAAGCCACGCACGACCGTGGTCCCCTGCCAGTACAGCCAGCTGGCGACCAGGAGCGAGCTCACGTTCGAGTCCAGGATGCTCGACCAGGCGCGGTTGAATCCCGCCTCGATGGCCGGGCCCAGGGTCTTGCCGGCACGGATCTCCTCCTTCATCCGCTCGAAGATGAGGATGTTGGCGTCCACCGCCATGCCGATGGAGAGGATGAACGCCGCCACGCCGGCGAGGGTGAGGGTGACCGGGACGATGCGGAAGACCGCGTAGTTCACCAGGGTGTAGAAGACCAGCGCGACCGAGGCGAGGACACCGGGAAGCCGATAGCTCCCGATCATGAAGAGCAGCACGAGCAGCAGGCCGACGCCGCCGGCGAAGAGCGCCTGGGCCAGGAAGCCACGACCCAGCGTCGGTGCCACGCGGTCGAAGCCGATCTCCTGCAGGCCAACCGGCAGGGCGCCGTAGCGCAGCTGGTTGTAGAGCGTGGTGCGGTCCTGCTCCGCCGTGGTGCCGGTCCCCACCGTGATGATCGTGGTGCCCTGGCAGATCGCACTCTGGATGGTGGGCGTAGTGATGATCTTGCCGTCCAGGGCCACCGGGCCGGGAGCGTTGACGTGAGCGGTGGTGTAGTTGCACCAGGCCGTGGTCGCCTGGCTGTCCAGGCTGAAGCTCACGCCGAGCGACGCCGTTCTGCGAGTCGGGGGCCACGCTGCCGGCGTTGATCTCGCCTCCGTTGAAGATGACGCCCACCTTGCCCTGCTGCAGCAGGCCGGTGACATCCTCCCCCACGGTCAGCGTCTCGGCCTTGGGATCGATGAACTGCAGCTGGCCGGTGGACCCGACGAGCTTGCGGACCTCCTCCACGTTGGAAACGCCGGGCACCTCCACCACGATGAGGCGGTCACCGGAGCCGTTCGTCTCGGTGCGGACCTGGGGCTCGCTCACGCCAAGCCCGCCGACGCGCTGCTCGATGATGTTGCGCGCGACGCTCACGTCGTCGTCGCTGACCACCTGCCCCGGCTGCGGGTTGACCTTGAGCGTGACACGGATGCCGCCCTGCAGGTCGAGGCCCAGGACCGTGTGGGCATCGCCGCCGAATCCGGGCGCCGGCAGCGTGCTCGACTGGGTGGTGCTGTTGAACAGCCCCAGCGTCTTGCGGGGAAGGTCGTAGTAGATGGCCAGTACGGCGATCACGATGATCACCCACGGGGCGATGCGACGCCAGGTCATGCTTCGGCCAGCTGGTCCTTTCGCTCGGGGTCACCGCCACTTCGCGACGTGCGAAGGCGCAGACACAGAACACGCCGCTCCTCGCGGCGGGCGGGCAGAGTATAGGGGCGGGCGCGTCGGGCCCGCAACGCGCCTACGCGAGCATCCCCTCGCGCGCCAGGTGGCTCTTCACCCGCTCGGCGATGGCGCGGCTGATGCCGGGGGTCTCGGCCACCTCCTCGACGCTCGCCTCGCGGATCCGCCGGACGCTGCCGAAGCGCTTGAGGAGCGCCTTCTTGCGACCGGAGCCGATGCCCGGCACGCCGTCGAGCTCGGAGCGCAGCGCGCGCTTGCCACGCAGCTCACGGTGATAGGTGATGGCGAACCGGTGGGCCTCGTCGCGGATGCGCTGCACCAGGTAGAGCCCCTGGCTGCGGCGGGGCAGCACGATGGGATCGGATCGGTGCGGGACGTAGAGCTCTTCGAAGCGCTTTGCCAGGCCCGACAGCGGGACCTCGGTGAGGTCCAGCTCGCGCATGACGCCCACGGCCGCGGACAGCTGTCCCTTTCCGCCGTCGACAATGACCAGGTCCGGCAGGGCCCACGCCGCATCACGGGACGTTGTGGCGTCGCCATCGGCTCCCGGTTCGGATTCCGTCTCCTCGGGGGCTTCGTCCGCCCCGACCGCCGCCAGCGAGAGCGCCCCGGTCTCGGCACGCAGGCGTGCCGCCCTGGTGAAGCGGCGCCGCAGGACCTCGGCCATCATCCGGAAGTCGTCCGGCGTGTCCCCGGACCGGATCCGGAACCGGCGGTACTCCCGCGGGTCGGGCCGCCCGTTGACGAAGACGACCATGCTGCCCACGGCGCTCGTGCCCTGGATGTTGCTCATGTCATAGCACTCGATCCGCTCGGGGGGCCGCTCCAGGGCCAGGGCGTCGGCGAGCTCGGTGAGCGCCTCGTCGCGCTTCCCTTCGTCGGCAAGCCACTCTGCCCGCTCCTTGGCGAGCGCTTCGACCGCATTCTGGGTGGCGAGGGCCACCAGCCGGCGCTTCTCGCCGCGCTCGGGGACGTGAAGGGCAACCCGCGACCCGCGCCGCTCGGCGAGGAAGGCGGCAAGGGCGTCGGCATCGTCGGGGGCCACCGGCAGCTCGACGGAGCGCGGGGGCCGCTCCACGGCCGCGTAGTACAGCTGGAGGAACGAGGTGAGCACCTCGCCATCGGTCGCATCGGTGGCGTTCTCGACAATGAAGTGCTCGCGCCCGATCATCTTGCCGTTGCGGATGACGAAGAGCTGGAGGCAGGCCTCGCCTTCCTCGCGCGCCATCCCCACCACGTCCTCCTCCGTGGTGGCGTAGGCCGCCATCTTCTGCTGCTCAATGGTTCGCTCGACCGCCCGCAGCTTGTCCCGCGCGACGGCCGCGGCCTCGTAGCGCAGCGCCTCGGCCTGCTCGGCCATCTCGCGCTCGAGCTCCCGGGCAATCCCCTCCTGCTTCCCGTCCAGGAAGTCGACCACCCGGTCGATCGTGGCGCGGTACTCCGTCTTGCCGATGGCCTCGATGCACGGACCCTGGCAGCGCTTGATGTAGTACAGCAGGCACGGCCGCTCCAGCACGCGCTTGCCCTCGGGGATGTCCAGGTTGCAGGTGCGGAAGGGGAAGATCTTGCGCAGCAGCTTGAGCGTCTCGTCGACGCTGGAGGCCGACGCGTAGGGGCCGAAGTAGCGGCTGCCGTCCCGGGCCAGCCTGCGAGTCCGCACGATCCGCGGAAAGTCCTCGCCCAGGGTGATCTTCACGAACGGGTAGCTCTTGTCGTCGCGGAGCCGGATGTTGAACCGCGGCCGGTGCTCCTTGATGAGGTTGCCCTCGAGGAGGAAGGCCTCGGACACCGTGTCGGTCACGATGTACTCGATGTCCGACACCTCCGCGACCATCCGCACGATCCGCGAGTCGAGGCCCGTCTTGCTGCCGAAGTACGAGCGCACCCGGTTGCGCAGGACGTCGGCCTTGCCCACGTACAGGACGCGACCATCGGCACCCTTCATCAGGTAGACGCCGGGGCTGGTCGGGAGCTGGCGGAGGATGGCCCGCAGGTGCGCCTCGCGGGCGGGATCTCGAACGGCTGGCACGATCCGATTCTAGGCCGATGGCGACGCCCGACGTCCCGGGCTATCCGGCGGGTGTCGGGCTCGGCGTCGGGCTGGCGGACGGTATCGGCCTGGCGAGCTCGGTCGCAATGAAGGCATGCAGCGGCGCGTAGTCGCCGAGCTTCTTGGCTCCCACCGGGAAGAGGATGTACGAGCCGGCATCGTTGCGTCCGGCCTTCAGGGCTACGTCCTCCTTCAGCTCGAGCCGGCGATCCACGTGCAGGTGCCCGGAGAGCAGGAACAGGTCGAACGCGGACAGGTCCGTGTTGAGGTGCCCCTTGAGCGCGTCCATCATCGCCAGCCCGGGTCCCATGGCTCCCAGGCCAGAGCCGATCTTGGTGCGCAGGGCCTGGATCACCCGCTGCTGGCGGACGGATCGCGCGAAGTCGCTGGACTCGGCCGGCACGCTCGTGTATCGGGCCCGCGTGTACGTCAGCGCCTCCGTCCCGTCGAGGTGCAGCGTTCCCTTCTTGAACGTGGCGACCCAGCTGCCGCGCTCGTAGTTTCCCTGCCACCAGGTGTACGAGAAGGCACGCGGGTTGTTCACGGTGACGCCGCCGACCGCATCCACGACGTCGCTGAGCCCCGCGAAGTCGATGCTGATGAAGTGGTCGATCGACAGGCCCGTGACCTTCGACACGACCTCGGCCTCCACAGCTCCGGCGTTCTCCCAGCCGCCGGAGTCCCAGCCGTCGGCGAAGGCCTCGTTGATCTTCCCGTTGTGCGGCATCTCGGGCAGGCCCTGGACCCACACGTCGCGCGGGACGGGGATGAGGGTCGTCGTCTTCGTCTGCGGATCGACGCTCAGGATGTTCAGCGAGTCGGCGAGGTAGGTTCCCCCGTGGTTGGGGTCGCCGCTGTACCCGATGAGCAGCACGTTGACCGGGTCCTTGCCGCCCAGCGGGCCGAAGAGGGCGCTCGACAGCATGGACCGGCTCGAGACGGCGGCGTTGAAGGCGCTCACCCGCTGCCAGATGAGAACCGATCCGAGCACCACGACGGCGAGCAGCAGCAGGGTGCCGATCAGCGCGATGCGCTTGAGGCTCACCGGCCGCCGGGCGGGCCTCACCCGGGCAGGGGCGACGGGCAGAACGTCCGTGTCGGTGCCGGCACTGCGCGACCGACCCCACGGTGACGGTCCCGCCTCGCCCGACCCGCCGCCCTTCTGAGTCGCGGCGGCCCGCGCAGCTTCCTCGCGCAGCCGCCTTGCCCGCGCCGTGGGTACCGCCTGGTTCCTGCGGCCCCGGCGCATCATCGGGACGTCATCCGGCCGATCGGTCCTCGTGTGTCTTCCAGTCGCGATGGCACGGTGCTGGCCCGCACCGCGGTCGGCGGTCAGGATAGCGGCTTGACCGGCACGCCGCCCGCCGTTCGATAAGCCGTCACTGAGCCGCCGGTAAGCGGCGCCCGGCCACCATCCGCCGATGAGCACCGCTGCGCCGCCCTCCCCCGGCGGGCATCACGTTCACGGCACCGGCGGGGCCGGCTCGCCGCTGGCGGCCATGCTGGGACGGCTGGATCCGGAGCAGCGCGCGGCGGCCACCCTGCCGGACGGACCCGCGCAGATCATCGCC
>CAVXEH010000010.1:0-180207 GCA_963760875.1 uncultured Chloroflexia bacterium
GGGCAAACGTCTCAGTGGTCAACGCAGCGAACCGCTCGTACACGGGGTTATCCAGAAAGTCGAGTGTCAGGCGCCCGCTGTTGAGCGTGGCGGCGACCGCCTCGAGGGGAATGCCCCAATCCGTCAGCAGCTTGGTGACCTGTACGCGTCGCACATCCCCGCGCGAAAGGGCGCCATCCGCGCGGATGATGCCCAGTTGCGAGAGGCGCTCGAGGTATCTGCGCTCCACCCCGGCACGGCGAGCAGCTTCATCGCGGTCCTGACCATCCACCGGCTCGAGGCCCGCTACGAATCCCAATCGTCGCTCGGCGGCCGCGTTCGAGCGTCGACCAGCTCAGCGACCCATGCTCGCAGTCGCTCGAGATGCTCGCCGTAATGCTCGGCTCCCGCCTTGCGGACCCACCAGGTGGCTGACTCCGTGGGCCCGCGCAGCAGGAACCATGACTGGAGCATCTCTGCACGCGCCCGAGTGGCGCGAGCCCATACGAACTCCCATGGGTCCTCCTTGGTCGCCGCCAACACCTCGTCATTCCGGGCGTCGACGTTCACGTCGTGCGGCACGTACGAGAGGGCGGCGATGTCGGCGAGCTGCGTGGCCGCCTCCGCCAGCCAGGCAGCGAGATGCGCGACCAGATCCTTGACGGTCCAGCTCGGATCATTGAAGTACCCAGGAGCGAGCCGCTCTTCCGGGGTCAGAATTCGCACGAGGGCCGTGATTTCGGACCATCGGGCGAACTCGAGATCAAGCTCTGCGAGATACGCGTGCTGCGGCGACCCCACCTGCCCGGGAACCACCGTCGGGTCAACCGCGCGTGGCTCACCGAGACTCGTGCTGTTTCCCATTGTTCATCCTCCAGATTGCGGCCCGCGCGGCTCACGATGCGTCAGGCGGCGGGCGGAGTCGTCACCCATAGGTGGAATCGGGCGATGAAAAGCGCGGTGCCCAGATGCCCTCCCCTGGCTCGCCTCCTGGTCGATTCCGCGCCCGCGAGGAGAGCGGTCGATGCGCAGCTTTCCGGTGCGCATGGTCAGATCCAGTGGTTGTCGTGGCGCAGGTAGAAGGCCGCGCGTTCTTCATCGCTCATGACCAGGCCCTCGCGCAGATGTGCCAGGGTCTCGAAGTACGCCTCGCGGGCCGCGCCGGGAGCGAAGAGCAGGAGCATGGATGCCGGCGCGCCGGACTCGTTGCGGAAGCCATGGATGCCGCCCTCCGGGACGTAGAGGAAGTCGCCGGGGTGGCCTTCCCGCCACTCGTTCCCGTCGTACAGGCGGACCGTGCCGGAGAGCACGTAGAAGCTCTCGCTGATCGTGCGGTGGAAGTGCGGACCCGGCCCGCTCGGTTCTTCCGCCATCTCCCATCGGTACAGGCCGAATAGCCCGCCGGTCGAGGCGTCGGTTGCGAGGTAGTGGACGGTGCCGCCGGCCGGGTATCGCAATTCGGGCTGGTGGTCGCTGGCTCGAAGGCGCGCGTTCACCAGGCCACCCTCGCCGGTGTAGCGCGGCTCCGGATAGTGCGGCCCGGGTTGGTTGACGCCGTGCAGGTCGGGCAGGGACATGGGATGCCTCCTCAGTGGTCGCCGTAGCGCGCGGCGACGGCGTGATAGGCGGCTTTCGGCTCGGTTCCGCCGTCCGGCCAGCTGCGAACGAGCGCGAAGGACGCCGTGTCAAGATCGTGGGCAGGATCGGTCGCGGACGGGTAGCTCGGCGCAACGTAGGTGAAGACGAAGGCGCCCGCGAGGCCGCTCGATGATATGACGTCCATCAGGTTATCGACCTCTGCCGCCTGGGCCGCCTCGTCACGGACGACGCCGTTCCGCAACCGCGCTTCGGGTGCTCTCTCGACGACCGCCCAGCCCATCCCCCCAGCCTCTGCTGCTCCGCGGTAGGTGGCGCAGCCGAGCTCGGTGGCGACGACCGGCAGGCCTGCGGCGACCTGCGCTCGCAGCGCGTTCGCGTATCCCTCCCGGTTCGTTGCGTCACGGTAGGCGTCGATGCCGACCACGTCGAATGCTGACCAGTCGACCTGCTCCCACAGGCCGGCGGCATAGGTGATCCGGCCGCCGAACAGGCCGCGCGCCGTGGCCGCGGCCGAGGCAAGGAAAGCGGCAAACGCCGCCTGCGGATCGAGCCCGGCCCCGGCCACCTCGGTCATCAGCCGCACCGGATCGGCCAGCAGCGTCAGCCGGTCGGCGTGGGTGGCGCCGGGCATGATGCCGGCCATGAAGACCGACAGCTCGCAGCCGATGACCAGCGAGGCCTTCGCGCCGTTGCGCCGCAGCTCCTCCGCCGCCCGTGCGCAGTCGGCAATGGCCTGCTGGGTCGTCTCCGCGCCGGCATTGGGGAGCATCGGCGACAGCCAGACCTCGAGCTCGTGGCGGGCCGCGATCTCGCTGGCCTGCGTGATCCGCTCGATCTGATCGCCTGTGATGCGTATGGCATTGGCGTGCAGGCCACCGGCGATGTCGGCGATCTCGCGCTCCATGACCTCGACGGGCAGGTCGGGGCGGGTCGACGCCCCGCCGATGGTCGGAATGCCGATGTCGTAGTGGATCCCGTTCAGACGCATGCCGGCTCCTCTCGTTCGTGATTGGCTGGATCAGGGCCCGCCCCCTGGGCGAGCAGGTTTCGTACCTCGGTCGCGAAGCGGGTCATGGATTCGGGGTCGTACGGAGCGGGGAAGTTGGCGATGAGGTGCCGGTAACCGATGTCCAGGTAGGGCGCCAGCTCCTCTGCGATCTGCTCCGGGCTCCCGTAGTGGGGGTGCCACGGTTGGACACGGTTCTGCTCGAACGCGGCCCGGCCGACCCGCTCAGCCTGTGCTGTGCTGTCGCGGATGAAGACCGTCCCCACCGAGGCGGTGCGCTCGATCTCGACGGGATCGCGCCCAACGCGCTCACAGTGCTGGAGCAGGATCCGTTCCTTGGCCCGGCAGACGTCAACGCCACCGCCGAGGTTGTTCATGTCGCCGTACTGGGCCACCAGGCGCAGGGTTACCTTCGCCCCGCCGCCGCCCACGAAGATCGGCAGGTGAGGCTGGATCGGCGCAGGCAGGTTTCGGGTGTGCTGCGCCCGGTAGCGCGGCCCGGCTGCCGTCGGCTCCGTCCCATCCAGCATCCCGCGCATGACGGGCAGGGCCTCGCCCAACCAGCGCAGCCGCTCGGGGATGCCCGAGCCGAAGTCGAACCCGAAGTCGTGCGCCTCCTCCTCATCCCAGGCGGCGCCGATGCCCAGGATGGCGCGACCGGCGCTGATGTGGTCGAGGGTGGTCGCCATCTTGGCGACCAGGGTCGGCTCCCGATAGGGGTTGCCGCCGACCATCAGCCCCATGCGGACGCGCTGGGTATATGCCGCCCAGGCGGTGATGGTCAGCCAGCCCTCGTAATTCGGGCCGCGGCTGTCGCCGAGGATGGGATACAGGTGATCCCAGGTCCACAGGGTGTCGTAGCCCAGGCGATCAGCACGGATCCCGGCCTCGAGCAGCGCGGGCCAATCGGTCCATTGGTTCCAGCAGTTGGCGCCGATGCGGAGTGGTGCATTCACGATCACAGAGCCTCCTGGTTGCGATGGATGGCGACGGCGGCGACGACCAGGCCGACGCCGGCCACCTCCGTTGGCGTGGGGACCTGCCGCAGCACGACCAGGCCGATGACGGTGGCCGTTGCCGGCAGCAGGGACACGAGCAGGGCGTACGAGGATCGCTTCAAGCGGGCCATGGCCAGCTGATCGGTGAGGTAGGGGATCACCGAGGAGGTGACACCCACGCCGATGCCGGCGAGCACGGCGAGCGGGATGGCGAATGCCGGCAGGGCTGCCCAGCCGGCAATCGGCGTGACCACCACGGCCGCGACGAGCATGGCGGCGGCGAGTGCGTCGATGCCTGCGGCCGCACCTGCCTGCGCGACGCGATGCGCGAGGGCGATGTACAGGGCGAACAGGGCGGCATTGGCAAGCGCAAAGGCCACGCCGAGCGGCGATCCGACCAGGACGACCTTGGTGAGCAGGTAGACCCCGGTCACGGCGAGCGCGAGGGCCACCACGTTCCGCTGCGTCCTGCTGCCGAGCGCCGCCAGCCCGATGACCGGCAGGAACTCGATGGCCGCAACCGTCCCGAGCGGAAGCCGGGCGATCGCCAGGTAGAAGGCGCAGTTCATGACGGCCAGCACGGCGCCCCAGACCATCACGGTGAGGCGCGTGCCAGCGTCGAGGCATGCCAGGGTTCGCCAAGGACGGCGCCAGGCGGCGAACACGATCGCGGCCGACGCGATCCGCAGCCACGCGACTCCGAGGACGTCGACGTAGGTGAACAGGAGGACCGCAAACGACGGGCCCAGGTAATGGAAGACAGCGCTCACCACGAAGAAGAGCTCGGGCGGGAGCTCGGTCCTGGCCGTCGATCGGGTTGTGGCCGGCATCATCAGGTCGAGAGGGCGGCCCGCACACGCGGCGCCAGGCTCACAGCCAGAATCAGCAGGAGCCACGCTCCATAGCCGGCCTGCTCGATACGCATCCAGCCGGGGAACAGGCCGGGAATCGCGGCCTCTGCGAAGCTGGCTACGGCGAGCAGCGTGGCGATAATCCGCAAGCGGAGGTAGGCCTGCGCGCTGCCCGCTGCCGCCTGCCGGGTCATCCACAACAGGACGCCGGCCGAGAGCAGAAGGATCACCCCGTGGACCCAGGCCTCGGTGGTGACGAGGGCACGGTCATCGCGCGCCCACACGAGGAACCCGATGGTCGCGACGGTGGCCGCAAAGTAAAGCACGCACAGCGCGAAGACGATCCGGAAGCGTCCTCGAACGGTCTCCATTGGCTCTCTTGTCATGGTTCCAATCTCCCCTGGATCTTCCAGTTCGTCGGACGTGCGGCCGCTGGCCGCCGGCTTGCATGCCTGTCATCGTGGGACTAGCATTCGATCAAGTCCAACGAATGTTCGTGAACGAACGCATCGAGGGAACCGATAGATGGAACTCCGCGAGCTCGCCGCCTTTCGGGAGGTCGCTCGGCAGTCGAGCTTCAGCCGGGCCGCGAATCGGCTCGGCTACGTGCAGTCCACGGTCACCGCCCAGATCCAGTCGCTGGAACGCGACCTGGGTGTGCAGCTCTTCGACCGTTTGCCGCGGACGATCGTCCTGACGCCGGCTGGCCAGGCGCTGCTGCCGCATGCGGAGCGCCTCCTCGGCATTGCGCTCGAGGCACGCTCGGCCGCGTCAGGGGCGGGGACGCAGGGGGGCGAGCCGGTGGGCAGTGTCAGGGTCAGTGCTCCCGAATCGCTCCTCACCTACCGCGTCCCCACCATCCTCAATCGGCTGCGAGCCACGCACCCCGGCGTGACCCTCGATCTGCGACCCACGCCCATCGGTCGCTTCCGCAGCGAGACGCGCCGCGCGGTCGCCAGCGGCGAGGTCGACGTGGCGGTCGTGTTCGACACCCGGCTTCGGCTCAGCGGCTTCGATGCCGCCGTCCTGACCGCCGAGCCGATCAGCGTCATCGCAGCACCTGGCCACCGGTTGGCGTCCGCCCGCAAGGTGTCGCCGCGGGACCTCGATGGCGAGCCCCTCCTCCTGCCCGAGGCGCCGGACCACGGCTGCGCCTACCGGGGCCAGTTCGAGCAGCAGCTTGCCGATGCGCACGTGATGACCGACCGCGCCCTGGAGTTCGCCAGCATCGAGACCGTGAAACAGTGCGTCGTGTCAGGCATGGGCGTCTCGGTCGTCCCCAGCGTCGCCGTCGAGGCCGATGTCGCCGCAGGGCGCCTGGTGAGGCTGCCGTGGAAGCCGTCCTTCGAGGTCTTCACCCAGATCGTGTGGAATGCCCGAAGGGAGATCAGCCCGGCCCAGCATGCGTTCATGACAATGGCGCGCGAATCGTTCGCCTCAGATCCAGCCGGCTGACGGGACTCGATGCGTCCGTGACCGCGCCGCCCCAGCGCATCGCACCCGTGTCGCGCCGCCTGGCCGCGGTCGGTGTCGACTACGCGGTCATCGCGGTGTACCTGGCCGGGGTGACGGCTGCAGGATGGGGGCTTCGGCAGGTTTCAGGTGGTGTCGTGGAGGCGGTGTTCAGCAACCCGGCCACCGGTGAGCTGGCAGGCTTCGCGCTCCTCACCCTCCCGGTCTCCGCCTACTTCGTCTTCTTCGAGGCGGCGCCAGCTGGCGCCACTTGGGGTAAGCGCAGGCTAGGGCTGCACGTGGTGACCGACGGAGGCCGGGGCATCGGTCTCGGCCGTTCAACGGTCCGCACCGCCGTGAAATTCCTTCCGTGGGAGCTCTCGCATGGAGCAATCTGGCAATTTGCGTTCGCGGGGTCGGGCGGGTCGATCGCCGGGACGCTTCTCCTGATTGCTGCCTGGCTGCTGGTAGCGATCACGATCGCGATGACCTTCACTGATCGGCGGCATCGGGCCCTTCACGATCGCATTGCCGGAACCGAAGTGCGCCTGGCCTAGCCGCATCATCGATCCGCATGAGCATCCCGCGAGCCTCCTGGCTCTCTGCGCTCGGGCCACCTGCTGAACTACTCGCCTAATACCAGGCGACAGTCCTGCCCTGGCGCGCCGCCTATCCGGCCTAACCGACGAGAAGTGGCGGAAGCAGCAGGACCTCATGGCGTTGCTGACGCTCCCCGGCATCCGGCATCTCGCATCGGGACTCGGGGTCAAGGTTCGACGACCCCCGGCTTTCAGACGCCATCCGGTCATGCACGGTCGCTGCCTTGCCTTCGGCACCGAGACGAACTCCACGAAGGCGTTCGCGCTCACATTCGCCGCCACGTGGGCGAGTGCGGCTGGAGCGATCCGGTCCACCTCGGCTGCGTACGAATGGCCGTGGACCCGCACCAGCGGGAAGGAGCGCGAAGGCGATTCGGGCTTCGCGCTCATCGGGTCAAGTCCTCTCGCCCCGACCCATTTGTTCTACGTGGTCCTGAGATGGGGACCGGTCCACCTTGCGGCGCTAGCATCACCTGCTAGCATATGAGTATGTCATCGACGCGCGCCAGCATCACCATCGACCGCGCGCTCGCGGAGCGCGCGCGACGCCTGAAAATCAACGTCTCGGCTGCGGCTCGAGAGGGCGTGGAGGCCGCCGTGCGAGCCGCGATGGCGCGAGCCGACCGCGAAGCCTATCGGCGTCGTCCCGAGCGACCCGATCCGTTCTGGTCTGACCTTGAGGCCTGGACGGACGAGTGACCCGCGGTGAGATCTGGTACGCGCAAGTTGGCCGCAAGCGTCGGCCGGTCCTGGTACTGACCCGGCCCGAGGTGATCGATGTTCGCGCACTCGTCACCGTCGCTGAGATCACCACCTCCATGCGCGACATCGGCCCCGAGGTCGCGTTCGATCACCAAGAGGCGGGTCTCGACCGACCATCGGTCATCAACTGCGACGGACTTCACACGATTCCCAGGGCAGCTCTGACCACGTACGCCGGCTCCGTGGACGAAGAGACGATGGATCGAGTCTGCGCGGCAGTGGCCTACGCCCTGGGCTGCTGACCGAATCCCGACTCGGTGCTATCCGACCTGCGTTCATGAGCCGCCGGCCGGGTCGCGTGGGTACCCTCGAGCTCAACGAGTGGCAGAACAGAGCCTGGGTCAAACGGGCACCCGCTCCGTGATGGAGGCCTTCGCCACCTCGTCAAGCGGTAGCGCACGGAGATCTCCCTGCCCCGTGGCCACTCTAGAGCTCGCGCGCAGCCGGAATGACGTCGCGGGCCATGATCTCCAGGGGCTCGATCCGGTCCACGCCGACGACCCAGCCGAGCACCGTCTCGGCGCCCATGCTCGCGAGCCACTGCAGCTGACCGATGAGCCCGCCGACCTTTGAGCCGCCGTCCCCGACGTCGAAACCGAAAGGCACCGTCTTCTCGATGGCCTCGTAGTCGCGTCCGCCCTCGTCGCAAAGTCGGCGGAGCAGGTCGAGCTTGCGCGCAAGCTCCGGCGATGGTGCGATGTTGCAGGCGTCTGCATACCGAGCGACGAGCGGCAACGTCCGTCGCTCACCACTTCCGGCGATGAGGATCGACGGGTGCGGTCGTTGCAGGCTCTGGGGCACGTTGAGCGCTCGGCCCAGCTGAATGTGCCTACCCTCGAACGGACGCTCGTCCCCACGCTCGCCGGTCCACATCGCCAGGCAGGCCTGGAGCGTCTCTTCGAGGATGTCGAACCGCTCCCCCATCGACGGGTACGGCAGACCGAGCCCACGCGCCTCTGCTTCGTAATCGCCTGCGCCGATGCCGAGCATCATTCGGCCGCCGGACAGGACGTCGAGGGTGGTCACCATCTTGGCCAGCAGTCCCGCCGGCCGGTACGGCGCACAGCTCGCCAGCGACAAGAGCCGGACGCGTTTCGTGTGGGCCGCGACGAAGCCGAGGGTGCTGTAGGCCTCGAGCTGGGGCTCGAGGTCGCCGCCGAGATACGGGCTTTGCCAGACGTGGTCCGACACGTCGATCAGGTCGAACCCGGCCTCCTCGGCCGTCTCCACGACTCGCGCCAGCGTGTCACGCATGTGCGCTGCACCGCCGGCCCAGCTCGTCTCGGCGATGTGCAGGCCCAGCTTCATGGGAGCGACGACTCCAGATACGTAGCGGTGCGGGCCATGCTATCCGCCATACTTGGAGGTGTCAAACTATGGCACCCATCCAAGGGCTTGGATAACCGTGGGGCGATGATCACCGGCGGCTCCCTGTGATCGCCTATTCCGCGCGTCCTTTCGGGCTGTCCATCCCGGTTGCGGTTGCCCGTCCGGATCTCGCCCCATGGTCATGGAATGCGGTGTGGATCTTGATCCTCGTGCTTCAGGGCCGATGGCGCTGGCGCAGGTCGGGAGCGGGCCGCGTCGAATAGGTCGACCGTCAAGCACGATCCGCGCTGGGGCATCGCGTCCTCTCGCCGAGCGTGGCGCGCCGTCCAGGACCGGCTTGCCCTCCGCGGTCAGCTTCGACGCGTGTACGCCACGCCGGCAGCATCCTCGATCGACGGACAGACGACGAGAAACTCGTCGTCGCTGATGCGGCCCGCCGCGTCTCCGCCACGCACGCTGATGCTGAGCCGGTCGGCTACGGTGCGCAGCACTTCCTCGCAGGCGACGTGACCTCCGGAGGCGCCGCTCAGGTCGTATCGGCCTGGTGCCGATGGCGTTGCGTCCCACCGTCCACCGCGGTGGACTGCAGTGTGACAGTCCAGCTTCGGGTCCGGCCCGCCGGGGGATCGATCTCGATCGACCAGCGCGTGGCGAGAACCTCGGCGATGTCCAGCGGGTCCTCGGGATCGGCGTCCGACGCAAGGAGGTGGCTCGCCGCCTCACCGCGAACCCGTTTCGCGACGACATCGCCGATGTGGGCCGGGCCTCCTGGCGACGGTCGGATCCGCAGGGTCAGGGTCTGGTCATCCAGGCCGGAGGGCTGACCGACGGCCCGGTAGACCGGTGAGCGCAGATCGAGGATCGGTCCACGCGCCCCGGCGGCTTCGGCAAGGACGGGATTCAGGAGGGGACGCCACGTGGTGTCAAGACGGTCCATGCCGACCAGCCGCGCGTGCAGGGAAAGCCGGTATCCCGGGATGTGATCGGCCGAGCGTAGCGCGCCCCACAGCGCCGACACGATGACCAGACGGCGCGCCGCGCGGTTCTGAGCGTGGGACGACCACGATTCGGCGTCGAGCCCCTGGTACAGCGGCCCGGCATAGGTGTCGACGGCGGGCCTCGTCGGAAGGTCGCGCAGGTGCTCGTTGCGTGCGACGTCATTTGCCAGCCTTGGCCCAACCCGCAGGCGGCGGAGCGCATCGGGGCGCTGGCTGGTGGCGACCAGGGCGTCCATGACGCGCTCGCGCATCTCGGTCAGCGACGGAAACGACAGCTGGTCGAGATCGAGGGGCGCGCCGCTCAAGGGCGGCGGCCGCTTTGTCTCCGATGGCGGGAGGACGATCAGCACCGTCGCATCCTACGGCTGGCGGCGGTCCGACCGAGCACCTGTGCCCGGAAGGTGGCCGGCATGCCCTGGGCTATTGGCGACGCCGAGGCGCCCGAGGACTTGCCGAGCGGTTCTCCGCTGCCGGGAGTTGTGCCACTCCGTCCCGGAGCGCGGTGAGTGCCTGGTGGTCCAGCTCCGCGAGCTCAGGGGGCGGGGCGTACATACGCCGGAGCATCTCGTCGCGGGTGTGGATGCCCCGCGCGGTGAGCAGCACCAGGCGCACACGCCGATCGTCAGGGTCGGATCGTCGCTCGGCCAGGCCCTTGCGCTCGAGCCGGTCGATGATGAAGGTCGCGGTCGAGGCATCGCACGACCACTCGTCCGCCAGGGACCGCATGCTCCGACCGTGCTTCGCATCGAGAGCGCTCAGGGCGCGGCTGTCGTTTACCGTCAGTCCCAGCTCCGCGAGGGCCTGGGTGCGCTGCCGGGCGGTGGCGCCGATGAAGTCCATGATGGCGCGCCAGGCCTCCGCTGCCAGCGCCGCCCTGGGTTCGTATCGGCTCACGGGGACAGCCTAGCCGATCGCCTTCGTCCCATGTACCGCTCCAATGGCCGGAGTACTTCAATCATTTGACAACACCAAGTATGCCGTGCGATGGTGCCTCCGACAAGGAGACCTACCGCATGAACCTGTACGACTGGCTTCTGTGGCTGTGAGCCGTTCCGCTGAATGACCCGCGCGGTACTCTTCGGGTCTCAGCCACCGGCCTGACCCTGGCCGGTGATTCTACGGCGAGGCGGAAGCGTGGACCGACCGACGGTGGTCAGGCAGAGCGAGCTCCGCGGCGAGCCGACGCCGACTCCCGGCGTCACCCGCTTCGAGGCGTTCGCGGACGAGGGGGTGTGGGTGGGCCGTCTCGAAAACGCCGCCCACCAGGCCTCGGGCTGGCATGTCCATCCCGGCCACGACACGTACGGGCACGTCATCCGCGGCCGCTTCTTCGTGGAGTTCGGCCCGGGCGGCTCCGAGCGGCTGGAGATCGAGCCTGGCGACTTCGTGCTCATCCCGAAGGGCGTTGTGCACCGTGAGGGCAATGCCGGGGCCGAGCCCAACGACGGTGTCATCGTCCGCGTCGGCGAGGGGCCGGTCACCGTCAATCTCGACGGGCCCCATGCCACCTGACTCGAATCCCCCAGTACGACGTCATGCGGGGGAGGCGAACAGGCTCCCCAGGCTCCCCAGATGGGGCGCCCACTCGAGTTCGCTCGCGCCGGCAAAGCGCAGGTAGGCCTGGAGGGCGACCCGCATCGCGTCGACGAATCCTTCCGCCCGCTTCGGCTCAAAGCCGTCCTCCCACCAGGCGCCAAGGATCTGCACGCTGGATCGGTCGCGGTCGATCCGCGGCTCGATCCGCCCCACGAACCTGTCCCCGAACAAGATCGGGAGCACGTAATAGCCCCATCGGCGCCTCGTTGGCGGGAAGAAGCCCTCCCACACGTAGTCAAAGCCGAACACGCTGGCCAGCAGGGAGGTGTCCCACAGCAGGGAGTCGAATGGAGCGATGAACGCGACCGATGGGCTCGCCTCCGGCGGAGCCTCCAGCAGTGGACGCTCCTCGGGGAGGATGAAGCGTTTGCCGTGCACGCCCTCGACGTCCACGGGGAGGAGCAGGCCCCGCTCGACCAGCTCCTTGCGCAGCTTGTTGCGCTCGGACGGCTCGGCGATGCGAGCGAAGGTTCCCCCGGCGCCGCCCGCGCCGAGCAGGCCGTGCGCTCGGTACCGGGACAGGAGCTTGTGGCGCAGCTGATCGTGGACCGGCACCTGCCGGGCGAGGATCTCGGCCGGCACGAGGCGCTCGATGAGGTCGTAGTAGCGGAGGTTGCCTTCGCGTCGGGCAAGGCCCACCACGCCGGCTACGGTGTAGGCCTCCAGCACGGAGCGCACGGCGTTCTCCGGCATGCCGAACCAGTTCTTCGTGGATCCGGCCCCGCCCTCGAAGTCGCGCGATGACAGTGGTCCATCGACGCGGATCCGCTCGAGGACCTGCTCGGCCACCGCTGCGTTCTCGGCAAGGGCCTGTGCATGGAAGCGGGTTCCCTTCCGACCGGAGCTCGAACGGAACCAGGGAACCTCGCTCATGGGGATGAACGAGAGGGCCTTGTTCGTGGTCTCGAAGATCTCCCGACGTTCATACAGCCCATCGCACCACGCGGGGTCGTACCGGGCGACGCGTGCGTGCAGCACCAGGTCATGGTTCCGCCCGGCTACGGCGATCGGGTCGAACTGGATCGACCCGAGCCTCCGCAGGATCTCAAGCACTGCGTTGGGACCTCCCTGGAGAGCCCGGGCAGGCGTGAGGACGTGGCGCGCCACGAGAAAGCGGCGCGCAGCCTCGGCCGTGACCATCACCTGGATGATCCTAGCGACCCGGGGCGCCACCTCCTCGACGAGGCAGACCTCGGCCGAGGATCGGCAACGGTCAATCGCGATGGTCCTGCGGTGAGCTCGCTAGCCGGCAGTCGCGAAGGTCGCACGGCCCATGGGTCGATAGGTCAGGAGCGTCACGCCTGCGGGTAGGGACCGCGATTCGACCAGGGCCAGGTCATGGGTCGGGCCGTGCTCGGGGAAGAGCCGAAGGCCGTCGCCCACCACCACGGGGTAGAGCCGCACGTTGAGCTCGTCGACGAGATCGCGATCCAGCAGCCAGCGGAGGAGGACGCCGCTGCCATGCACCTGGAGCTCGCGACCAGGCGCGGCCTTGAGCTCGCGGATCGCCGCCTCCACGTCGCCTGACAGGACGTGGGTGTTCTGCCACGTCGGGTTGGTTAGCGTGGTGGATGGGACGTACTTGGGCAGGCGGTTGATGGTCTGGCCGAGCGGATTGTCGTCATGGAGCGGCCAGTACGGCTCCCAGATCTCCCATGTCCGCCGGCCGAGGAGGAGCGCGTCCGCGCGGTCGAACATCGCGGTCAAAATCGGCCACATCTCCGGGTCGGCATGTGCCGAGGTCCAGCCGCCGCGGTCGAATCCGCCGCGTCGGTCCTCGTCGGGTCCTCCGGGGCCCTGGTACACGCCGTCCAGGGTCAGCATCATGGTGGCGATCAGCTTCATGGGTCGGTGCTCCGCAGCGGTTGGTCGTCGATGGTAGGACTGCCGTGGGGGACCGCACTTACCAGCTCGGAGAAGCCCGGCTCCCCGCGGAGCGGATCCAGGTCGGGATCATCCCGGGCGTTCTCGCGGAACTCCTCGGAGAGCTCGATGGCCCGTCGCAGGTGGTTGAGGGCCTCAGCCGGCCTGCCAGTCAGGCTCTCGCAGCAGGCGAGGTTGAAGAACAGCATCCCGTACTCGGGGTGCGCCTCCACGATGGCTTGCAGCTGGTGTCCGACCTCGTCATACCGGCCCGCTCCATACAGTGGGGCGAGGGGCGCCCAGAGCTCCCAGCCTCGCGCTGCATAGCTCTTCCCGGGCGTGCCCTCGATCAGCAGGATCTCCGTGCCGGCCTCCTTGGCACGTGCCGTTCGGCGCGCGCCGGGCCGAGCGAAGAGGAAGATTCCGGCCGGGGCGTCGAGGCGGTCGCCGTCGATTTCGAAGACCGCGCCGCCTCGTAGCACGAGGAAAAGCTCCTGGTCCGCGGTCGGATCACCCGGGTCGTGCTCCGCGACCACGAGGTCGCCGGCCGCCCTGCCCGTCCAGACCGTCGCACCGAACGCGGTGATCCCGAGGTCAAGTCGAACCGGGCGGTAGCGGCGCCCCGCGTCGTCGAGCTCCTCGATCGCCTCGAGCCGTGCCCACCTCCAGCCAGCCAATCTCGCACCATCCTTTCGGCCTGCCTCGATGGCCATCTTAGAGGTGACACCTGCCAGGGCTTGGCAATATCCCGGGAGGATGCGGACAGAGCAGCCGGTGTCCTCCTGGCAGAGTGGCGCGTCATTCGATGAGGGGCCGCTCCCGGCTCAGCTCACCCGGATGACGAGCGCTCCCACTCGCTCCGACCTCCCCTTCAGGTCCAGGTCGCGGTGCTCCGTAACCTCGGGAGCGGTCGCCTCCAGCCGGGCAGTCGCGGCGGCTGCATCGCTGACCAGCAGCTCGCCGGCTCCCGCAGCAGCCGCGAGGCGAGCCGCGACGTTCACGACATCGCCCAGCGCGGTGAAGGTGGCCTCCGGAGGAGCCGCCATGGAGCCCACGAACGCGACGCCGGAGTGGACGCCGATGCCGATGGGCAGCCAGGCGCCGTCCGCAGTGCCGTAGCCGGTCGCGCGCAGGAGCTCGCGCCCGGTTTCCACGGCGCGGGCCGCATGGAGCTCACCGGTCAGCGCCGGGATGTAGATGGCCATCACCTCGTCGCCAACGAACTTGTCCAGGACGGCGTCGTGGCGGAATAGGACCTCTCCGGCAACCGCGTAGAAGCGCTGGATGAGATGCTGGAAATCGGCCGGGGCCATGCGCTCCGCCATGGAGGTCGACCCGCGAACGTCCGCAAACAGCAGGCTGCACTCCACCTCTGCGCCGCCGCGCTCCTTGTCGAGGATCGCGAAGCAGCGCCGGCAGTAGTTGGGGTTCTTGTGCCATCGAGGGCTTCCCATGAGCCGGGCGAGTGGTGCGCCAACCCCTGCGAACGGCGCGCTGCAGAGGTGGCAGCGCGGGCCGCCGGGCATGCGCCGCATGATCCGCCAGTACTTGCGGAGCGCTGGGTCCGTGCCCAGCAGCACGTCGCGCCATCCCGGGTTTGCGACGGGCGTGTCATCTGCCGGTTGCATCGGGGGCACTGTAGCGGTCGCGTCGGCGTCAGTCGGGCTCTTCCCAGCGGCGATGCACGTCAGGCTCGGCGGACCGCGGCAAACCCGGTGTCGAGATCAGTACTCGCCCTTGATCACGAAGTACGAGCCGCGGATGGTTCCTGCCAGCTTCGACCGTTGCCGCACGAACTTGAACGTCGACAGCTCGGCGGGAATCTCCATTCCGTCGGACAGCTTGAACCCGACCGCCCGCTTGCCGGCGTCGTCGAGCGAGTACAGCGCGTTGATCGACAGGCCATTCTCGTAGAAGACATAGGTCCATCGGATGTTCTCGACCTGGAAGGTCGTTGCCTCCAGGGGGCGGGCGGCGATGGTGATGCCGCGCTCGTCGCGCAGGATGCGGCTCACCAGGTCGACGTCCTCCCTGGCTTCGGCCGCCGACTCAACGGTGAAGTCATGGTCGTACTTGTTCTTGAAATAGCGGGCCTCGTTCGCCCGAAGACCGGCAAGCGCGGGCGCCACCGGCGAGGACTCCAGGCCGATGGTCGAGACGTTGGTGAAATCCACGACGTAGGACATGGGACGGCTCCCTCTGCGAAAGGCTGCTGCTGTGGGCTGAATGTACCCGGCAGCCACGACAGGCGCTTCTCGATTCCTGACCGTGTGATGGACAGCCGGCCGCTGCTCGGTGGCAGAATGCAGCCATGCCCGTCCGTACCGTCATCGACCGCGGACCCAAGGGGAAGAAGGCCGTTGCCTTTGGCCTGGATTGGCCGGGATGGAGCCGTGGTGCCAGGACCCCCGAGCTGGCGCTGGAGACCCTCGAGGCGTACCGCGCACGCTATCGGCGCATCGCGGAGCTCGCAGGCATGGCCCCCCAGTTCGACGCCGCCGGCCGGCTGGAGATCGTCGAGGACAAGGTCGGCACCGGCTCGACAGATTTCTGGGCGATCTCTTTCTCACCGTCGACGGAGGAGCGCCAGGAGCCCATGGACGAGGCGGCGCTCGAGCGCGGGATCACGCTGCTCCGCGCATGCTGGGCGTTCTTCGACGGCGTTGCGGCACGCGTCTCGCCTGAGATGCGCAAGGGCCCGCGCGGCGGCGGTCGTGAACGTGACGAGATCATTGGCCACGCCATCCGCGTCGAGAGCGGCGACTTCGCGAAGCGGATCGGGGTGCCGCCCCCGGAGGGCGGGGTGGTCACGCCGGAGGATCTGCGACGGCACCGCGAGGCGTTCGTCGCGGCCATGCGAGCCTACAACGCCGGAGAGGCTGCCCGGCCCCTGCGCAACTGGACGCTGCCCTTCCTCATCCGGCATTCGGCGTACCACACGCTCGACCACGCGTGGGAGATGGAGGACAGGGACCTCACCGCCGAGAACGCGTGACGCGGTGGCCGCATTCCGGCGGCTCCGGCGCAGACCCGCCAGCCTGGTCCTTTGCTGCCGCGCCGGGTCCGTGCCTCTCCTCCGCTGGGACGGGAGTCACGCGCTCCGGCGCGGCGGTTGCATCAGGCGGGAACCAGGACCCGCTCGGCCGTGAACGTCGGCTCGGCCGGAACTGCCGCTGCCGGCTCGCGAACCTTGCCGTCGCGGACCATCACGATCCGGTCGCAGGCGTCGCCAACCTCGCTGTCATGCGTCACCAGGATGATCGTCTGGCCGTGGGCGCGGTTGAACTCGCGGAGCATCCGAAGCACCTCGGCGGATCGCTCCGAGTCCAGGTTGCCGGTGGGCTCGTCGGCGAGGACGAGCGACGGCCGGTTCACCAGAGCCCGGGCAATGGCGACGCGCTGCTGCTCGCCCCCGGACAGCTCCGCGGGGCGATGCCGGGCGCGGTCCGCCAGCCCAACCAGGTCGAGCGCCGCCAGTCCGGCCGTCCTGGCCGTCGATCCGCGCACGCCGGCGTAGTCGGCCGCGAGCAGCACGTTCTCCAGGGCTGTGAGGGTGGGGACCAGGTTGAACTCCTGGAACACGAAGCCCATCTCGCTTGCGCGGAGCCGGGTCCGTTCGCTGTCGCGCAGGCCCACCATTTCCTGGTCGTTGAAACGCAGCTCGGGCGCAGGCCCGCCATCGGCGTCGGGAGAATGGAGCAGGCCCAGGATGTGCATCAGGGTGCTCTTTCCCGAGCCTGAGGGTCCCATGATCGCGACCATCTCGCCGCGCTCGACGGTGATATCCACGCCGCGCAGTGCGGGGACGCTGTTGTGCCGCCCGAAGCGGTACGTCTTCCGCAGGTTGCGGCCTTCGAGTAGTGGCATCGTTCGCTCTCCGTTTTCCCGCGGGGTGGTCATTCGTAGCGCAGCGCGGCGATTGGATCGAGCCGCGCGGCGTTGAGGGCGGGGACGAAGCCCGCGATGGCTCCCAGCACGGTGGCGTACAGGATGGCCGTCACCCCGGTGCCCACCGTCAGCTGGAAGAGCACGGTCCCCGATGAGCGTCCCATCTCGTTGCCGAGGACCACCACGGCGGCCCCCAGGACCAGCCCCAGCGATCCGCCGATGAGGCCGATGAGCGCCGACTCTGCGACCAGCTCGCGCACGATGCGGAAGCGGCTGCCTCCGATGGCGCGCTTGATCCCGATCTCCCGGGTCCGCTCGGCGATCGACATCGCCATGGTGTTGATGACCGAGAGGCCTCCCACCACCAGGCTGATGAGCGCGATGCCCACCAGGATGGCGTTGAGCATGCCGGTCGCCGATCCGATCTGCTCGTCGAAGTCCTTGCCGGTCATGGTCGCCACGTCCGGGAGGGTTCGCTGGATCTGGGCCGCCACGGTCTCCGGATTCGCGCCGTCCTTGAGATAGACGACCATGGAGGTCGCCACCTGGTTGGCCTCCACGCCCTGCTGCACGATGGGCGGCAGCGAGGCGACCAGGAGCTTCTGGGCGGCCGCGAGCGGCACCATGGCCTCCTGGTCGGGAGCCGTCAGGGTCGGCTCCAGGACGCCGATGACCGTGAAGGTGACGCCGCGCAGCTCGATCGTATCGCCGACCTTCTTGTCGAACTTGGTCGCGATGTCCGATCCCAGGACCGTCACGTTGGTCCCCTCGTCCGAGGTGGCGAGGGCGCGGCCGCTGGCGTAGTTCGTCTGGAACGTCTCGCGCCCCTGGTCGGCGTTGGGCTTCTGGCCGCCGATCATGGGCGGCACGCCCATGGAGACGCCTGATGGCTGCTCGTCCATGAGCATCATCACCGTGGGCACCACGACGTCGATGCCCGGCACGGCGTTCAGCTGGTCCGCCACGGCCATGGACATCGGCACCGCGCTGAAGCCACCGGTCCCTCCGGATCCGTCGGAGACGATGACCTTGTCGGCGTAGTAGGTGCTGCCGCCGGAGACCAGGGCGTTGATCTTGTTCGCCATGGATCCGAAGACCACCAGGGCCCAGATCCCGATCGTGATTCCTAGGACGGTCAGCGTGGTGCGCAGCTTCCGCCGTCCAAGGTTGCGAAGGTAGTGCATCGCGACGTCTCTCCCATCCCTCGCGGCGCTGCCAGCCTCGGCCAGCGCGATCCTGCGAGTGCGGCCCCGGAACGCGATAGGTCCAATGGTCCCGATGTGGGCGTCGCTGTGGCATTGACCCGTGGCGTAGGATGCGCGCCGGACCCGGGGGAGCATCAGGGAGGCGGATGAGCAGAGGGCGTCTCGAGGCGTTCAGCGACGGCGTGATCGCCATCATCATCACGATCATGGTGCTCGAGCTGCACCCTCCGGCAGGGGTGACCATCGAAGACCTGGCGCCGCTGTGGCCGACCTTCGCCAGCTACGTGCTGAGCTTCGTCCTGCTGGGGATCTACTGGTCGAACCATCACCACCTGCTGCAGGCCACGAACACGGTGAACGGCCCGGTGCTGTGGGCGAACCTGCACCTGCTCTTCTGGCTCTCGCTGTTCCCGTTCGCGACGGCGTGGGTCGGCCAGTCGAGCTTCGCCGCCCTGCCGGTGGCCGCCTACGGGGCGGTCCTGCTCCTGGCCGCGCTCGCGTACTACGTGCTGGTGCAGGCGCTCCTCCGCGTCCCGGGGCAGACGCCGGTGCTCGCGACCGCCGTGGGACGCGACCTCAAGGGCACCATCTCGCCCATCCTGTACCTGGTGGCGGTGCCCATCGCCCTGGTGGCCCCGCCCGTCGCGGTGGGGATCTACGCGCTGGTCGCCATCCTCTGGATCGTGCCGGACCGACGGATGGAGCGGGCGCTGCGCGGCTAGCGGGGAGTGGCCGAGGGATCCTCGCGGCGCAGCAGGATGCCCAGGTAGCCCTTCCAGGGCCCGACCTCGGCATCGTGGGAGCCGGCGAGGCCGGCGTGCACCTGGGCCACGTGGTCCAGGTCGTGGACCGCCCAGGCGGCGAGCAGCTGGCGGAGCGTCACCTCGCCCAGCGAGGGGTGCAGCCCGCGGCGGTCGAGGTCGTCGTCCGTCACGAGGGCGCGGAGCGCGGCGAGATTCCCCTCGCGCAGCGTCGCGAACCGCTCCAGGAGCTCGTCGAGGGGCACGTCCCGGTCGCGCTCCAGCATGGCAAAGCGCTCGAAGCGGTCGAACGGCCGGCTCGTACCATCCTCCATGATTCGTCCGATCCGGGTCATCCAGTCGGTCTGCTCGCCGGTGATGAGGTGTCCCACGACGTCGCGCGGGCGCCAGCCGTCCGCCGTGTCGGGGGTGGTGGTCCACGCCTCGGGCAACCCGGCCAGCAGGGCGCGAAGGACCCCGGGGGTGCGGGCCAGCAGGTCCGTCGTCTGCGTCACGAACTCGGTCATCCTCGGCTCCTGCCCAGCGCGGATCAGTCCTCACTGTAGCCGACCGCCGGGGCGGTCGAACCGTGGTCTGCCGCTCACCGCTGACGCGAGGGCGGAAACAGGCCGAACGGCACTACCGGCTCTTCCCGACGGTGTGGGAAACAGACGTCAGATGACTAACGTCCGGCGAGCGAACGACCATCAGCGTCGCGCCATCGAGGATGCGGGGGACGCGTCCGGCCGCTGGCCGGACGGGAGCGGCCTGGTTCGCGGCCCGACGCTGGCCCGCAAGGCCGCGCTCGAGATCATCGCCGGCATCCAGTCAGGAGCCCTCGCCGGCGAGGGTGGCCTCCTTCCCTCGGAGGCGGTCCTCAGCCAGCGGCTGGGCGTCAGCCGGGCGACCCTGCGCGAGGCGCTGTCGCAGCTCGAGCAGGGCGGGATGATCGTGCGCCGCCACGGGATCGGGACGTTCGTCAGCCCTGGCATGCCGCTCATGGAGGCGGGCCTCGAGCAGCTCGAGAGCATCGAGACCCTGGCCGAACGGATCGGCGTCGAGATCCACATGGGCGAATGCAGGATCGAGGAGCGAACGGCCAGCGCCCGCGAGGCGGAGTACCTGGCGGTCCCCGAGGGCAGCCCGGTGTATGCCGTCCAGCGCGTCATGGTCTCCGGCGAGCTGCCGATTGCCTATCTCGTCGATGTCGTGCCGGCCGACGCGCTCGATCCACGCGAGCTCCGCGATGACTTCGAGGGGTCCGTCCTGGACCTGCTCCTCCGTCACGGCGATCCACAGCTCAGGCACTCCTACACCGAGCTCTGCGCGGAGGCCGCGGATCGCGAGCTGGTCCGCTGGCTCAGGCTCCGAAAGGGCGATCCGCTCCTGCGGCTCACCGCCCAGCTGTACGCGACCGATGGCCGGGTCGTCGATTACTCCACCAGCTACTTCACGCCAGGGCACTTTAAGTTCCACGTCATCCGCCGCGTGAACCAGCTCAGCGTTCGCGGATGAGGGGACCCACGGCCGCCAGGCCGCCTATCGCCATCACGCCGGGATGCGCACCGCATTCCGGAATCACAGGAGGTTACAGGACGCATGCGCAGCTTCAACGGTCGTGACATCCTCTCGCTGAAGGACTTCAGCCGGGACGAGTTCTTCCGCGTCTTCGGTGTCGCCGAGGACCTGAAGGAGTTCGCGCGGGATCGGCGGAACACCGATCTGCTGAAGGGCAAGACGCTGCTCACCGCGTTCTACCAGCCCTCGACCCGCACCCGCCTCTCCACGGAGGCGGCCATGCACCGGCTGGGCGGCCACGTCCTGGGCTTCTCCGACGCAAAGATGACCCGCGCCGGCGACTTCTACCAGGAGTCGATCAAGGACACCTTCCACATGCTGGAGTACTACGGCGACGTCATCGCCATCCGGCACTTCCAGCAGGGTGCTCCCGCGGAGGCGGCTCGCTGGGCGAGCGTCCCGGTCATCAACTGCGGCGACGGCTGGGGCGAGCATCCGACCCAGGTCCTCACCGACCTGTACACGATCTGGTCCGAGCTGGGCACCCTGGACGGCCTGACCTACCTGCTCGTGGGCGATATGCGGATGCGGACCATGCACTCCATCCTCTATGCGCTCTCGCAGTTCGACGCGGAGGCGATCGTCGTCAGCCCGCCGGAAATGAGCCTCCTTCCCGAGTTCACCGCGGAGCTCGACCAGCTCAACGTGGCGTACCGGGTGGCGGGCAGCGTCGCCGAAGCCATCAGCGAGGCGGACGTCATCTACATGGAGCCCGTGGTCCAGGCCGACTACACGCAGTCGCGCGTCGAGCGCGCGGGAGAGACCGGACTGACCCCGGAGGCCTACCGGGTCACCCGGGAGCTGCTGCGCGACGAGGCCAAGCGCAGCTCGATCATCCTGCATTCGCTGCCGCGCATGGACGAGCTGCCGCCCGACGTGGATGAGACGCGCCACCAGCGCTACTGGGTCGAGGCCTTCAACGGGGTGCCGCTGCGCATGGCGCTCCTGAGCCTGATCCTCGGCGCGGCCGAGTAGGGGGATACCACCATGCAGACCGGACTTCGCGGTCGAGACCTCATCAGCCTTTCCGACTGGTCGAAAGAGGAGATCGAGACCGTCCTGGAGGTCGCCGAGCAGCTGAAGCGCGAGCGGGCGCTGGGGATTCCCCACCCGCTGCTGCGCGACAAGGTGCTGGCGATGCTCTTCTTCTTTTCCTCCACCCGGACCCGGGCCAGCTTCGAGGCCGGGATGGCCCAGCTGGGCGGGCACGCGCAGTTCATCGAGAGCCGCACGACGCAGATCGCCCATGGCGACACGCCCACGGAGATCGGCGAGATCCTGGGTCGCTACAACGACGGGATCGCGATCCGCAACGTGGACTGGGGCGTCGGGAACCGCTACATCCGCGAGGTCGCGGAGGCGTCGCGGGTTCCCGTCCTCAACATGCAGTGCGACCTCTATCACCCGCACCAGACGCTTGCCGACCTGCTCACCATCCGCGAGAAGCTCGGCGACCCGCGCGGGAAGACCATCACCGTCTCCTGGGCCTACGCGTCCAGCTACCAGAAGCCCATCAGCGTGCCGCAGGACCTGATCCTGCTGGCAAGCCGCTTCGGCATGAACGTGCGGCTCGTGCACCCGCCGGAGTTCAAGCTCATGCCCGAGCTCGTCGACGAGGCGGCGCAGAACGCCAAGGCGTCCGGTGGCTCCTTCGAGATGCTCGACGACTTCGATGCCGGCTTCCGCGGGACCGATGTCGCCTACGCCAAGAGCTGGGGCGCCATGCTGACCGCCACCGACGAGGCCGATGGCGCCGCCATCGCGGCGAAGTACACCGACTGGATCACTGACGAGCGCCGGATGGCCCTCGCCAACCCGGAGGCGATCTTCATGCACCCGCTGCCGGCGGATCGCAATGTCGAGGTCGCCGATGCGGTCATCGACGGACCGCAGTCGGCCGTGTACGACGAGGCGGAGAACCGCCTCCACGCGCAGAAGGCCGTCATGGCCCTGGTGATGCGATGAGCAGGCTGGTGGTCGCCATCGGCGGCAACTCGCTCATCCGCGACCCGCAGCACATGAGCGTGCCGGACCAGTACAAGGCCCTGGGGGAGACGAGCGGGCACATCGCGCGGATCATCCGGGACGGCTGGGATGTCGCCATCGGCCACGGCAACGGGCCGCAGGTGGGCTTCATCCTGCGCCGCTCCGAGCTGTCCGCTCACGAGCTCCACGAGGTGCCGCTGGACGTCTGCAACGCGGACAGCCAGGGCGCCATTGGCTACGAGCTCCAGCAGAACCTGTCCCACGACTTCCGGCAGCTGGGACTGGACCGCCAGGCCGTCACGGTGGTGACCCAGGTCGAGGTGGCGGCGAACGATCCCGCCTTCCAGCACCCGTCGAAGCCCATCGGCTCCTTCATGGACGAGGCCCAGGCCATGCGCCGCCGCGAGGAGGGCTGGGACGTCCGCGAGGACGCCGGCCGCGGCTGGCGTCGGGTCGTGGCCTCTCCCATCCCGCTGCGGATCGTCGAGGAAGGCGCGGTCAAGGCCCTGCTTCGCGACGGGTACGTGGCGATCACGGTGGGCGGCGGGGGAATCCCGGTCGTCGCCGACGAGAACGGGGACCTGCGCGGCGTGGCGGCGGTCATCGACAAGGACTTCGCCTCCTCGCTGCTCGCCACGGTAACCGAGGCGGACGTCTTCATGATCAGCACCGCCGTCGAGCGCGTGGCGCTCGACTGGGGCAAGCCGGAGCAACGGTGGGTCGCTCGGCTGACGCTCGACGAGGCAAAGGGCTACCTGGCCGAGGGGTCCCACTTCGCGGCGGGGAGCATGGCTCCCAAGATCTCCGCCTGCATCGGGTTCCTGGAGCGGGGTGGCTCCGAGGCCATCATCACCAACCCGGAGAACCTGGAGCGCGCCCTGGACGGCGAGGCCGGGACCCGGATCGTCCGGTGAGGTAGCCATGCGCGTCGACTTCACCCTCAACGGCGAAGCGGTCGGCGTCGAGGTGGACGCCGATATGACCATGCTCGAGGTCCTCCGCGAGGCCCGCGGCCTGACCTCGGTCAAGGACGGCTGTGCACCGGAGGGCTCGTGCGGGGCCTGCACCGTCCTCGTTGACGGGCGCGCCGCGGTGTCCTGCGCCCAGCCGGCGTCCCGCCTTGCCGGGCGGAGCGTCGTGACCCAGGAGGGGCTGCCGCCGGAGGACCGCACCCGCTGGGCCGATGCGTTCGTGGCCGCCGGCGCCTCGCAGTGCGGCTTCTGCTCGCCAGGCATCGTCATGAAGTCCGAGGCGCTGCTGGGCCGCAACCCCGACCCCACGCGCGACGAGATCGCGCAGGCGCTGAAGGGCAACCTGTGCCGCTGCACGGGCTACGTCAAGATCATCGACGCGGTCAGCCTGGCGGCGGCCGCTCGGCGTGGCGAACCGCTTCCCGAGATCGATACCAGCGGCCGGGTGGGTTCGCGGACGGCCCGCCTCCGGGGCCGCGAGCTCGCCCTGGGCGACAAGCCGTACGTCAACGACCTGCGGCCGGAGGGCCTGCTGCACGGAGCGGTGCGCTTCTCGGACCATCCCCGCGCACGGGTGCTGCGCATCGACGTCTCGAAGGCGCGGGCGTATCCGGGCGTGGTCGCGGTGGCCACCGCCGGAGACGTGCCGGGCGAGCGCATCCAGGGCTCGATCACCCGCGACTGGCCGCAGCTCGTGGCCGAGGGCGAGGTCACCCACTACGTGGGCGACGTCCTGGCGGTGGTGGCCGCCGAGTCGCGGCACGCGGCGCGCGCCGCGACGCAGCTCATCGACGTCGACTACGAGGTCCTCCGGCCTCTCACCGACCCGTTCGCGGCCATGGAGGCGGCCGCCCCGGCCCTGCACCCGGATGGCAACCTCCTCTCCCTGTCGTGGGTCAGGCACGGTGACGTCGACGCAGCGCTTGCATCCGCGGCCCACGTGGTCAGCGACACCTACCAGACCCAGTTCATCGAGCACGCCTTCCTGGAGCCGGAGTCGGCCCTCGCAGTGCCGTCCGCGGATGGCTCCATCGACGTCTACTCGCAGGGACAGGGCATCTGGGAGGACCGGCGGCAGATCGCATCATTCCTGGGTGAGCCCGAGCAGAACGTCCGCGTGACCATGGTCGCCAGCGGTGGAGGCTTCGGCGCCAAGGAGGACCTGGGCTTCCAGTGCCACGCCGCGCTGCTGGCGCGGCTGACCGGCCGTCCCGCGCGCGTCACGCTGAGCCGCGCCGAGAGCCTGGGCTTCCACGTCAAGCGCCACCCGATCCGCTCCGAGTACACCGTCGGCTGCGACGCCGAGGGAAACATCCTGGCCGTGCGCGCCCGGCTGGTCGGTGACACCGGCGCCTACGCCAGCGTGGGCGCCAAGGTCCTCGAACGGGCCGCCGGCCATGCCTGCAGCGCCTATCGGGTTCCCAACGTGGACGTCGAGGCCCGGGCCGTCTACACCAACAACCCGCCTTGCGGCGCCATGCGCGGCTTCGGCGCCAACCAGGTCAACTTCGCCATGGAGGGCATGCTCGACCGGCTTGCCGAGCTCGTCGGCATCGACGCCTGGGAGATCCGGTGGCGCAACGCCGTCGAGGAGGGCGACGAGTTCGGGACGGGCCAGAAGCTGGGTCCGGGCGTGGGCCTCAAGAAGACGCTCCTGGCGGTTCGCGACGCCTACCGTGGCGCGCGCTACGCCGGGATTGCCTGCGCCGTGAAAAACTCGGGGATCGGCAACGGCATGACCGAGCGCGGCCGGGTGGTGCTGCGTCCCGAGGACGACGGCACCGTCACGCTCTGCCATTCCTGGACGGAGATGGGCCAGGGAGTCGACACCGTCCTGGCCCAGATCGCCTGCGAGGAGCTTGGCCTTCCCGCCCGCGCCGTGCAGGTGCAGGTCGATACGCGCCACGAGCTGGATACCGGGCAGACGACCGCCTCGCGGGCGACGATGCTCGGAGGGCGGGCCGTCATCGATGCCGCCGCCAGGCTGCGCCAGGAGCTGGGGGACGCTCCCCTCGCGTCGCTGGCCGGCCGCGAGTTCCCCGGCGAGTTCACCGTGGACTGGACCACGCCACCGGAGACGACCACGCCCGAGCCGGTGACCCATTTCGCCTACGGCTGGGCGACGCAGGTCGTCGTGCTCGACGACGAGGGTCGGCTGGCGAGGGTCGTGGCAGCCCACGACGTGGGCAGGGCCATCAACCCCACCCTCCTGGAGGGCCAGATCGAGGGCGGCGTCCACATGGGCCTGGGCCATGCCCTCACCGAGGAGTTCGTGGTTTCCGAGGGCCGGCCCACCACCATGACGCTGAAATCCCTGGGGATCATCCCGCCCACCGGCATGCCGCCGGTGGAGACGATCTTCGTGGAGGAGCCGTCTCCGTATGGCCCGTACGGGGCAAAGGGCGTGGGCGAGATCGCGCTGGTCCCCACCGCATCGGCCGTGGCCGGCGCCCTGCATGCCTTCGACGGCATCCACCGGACCCGGCTTCCCATGCGCGACTCCACGGCCGCCGCGGCCGCCGTTCCCCGGCTCGCGCGCGCGGCAGCTCACCGCGGGGAGTGAGGTGAACGGCCTTCCGGCGACGGCCTCGCTGCTCGTCGCCGACTGCGACGTGGTCGTCACCATGGACGACGCCCGCACCGAGCTGGCGGGAGCGTCGGTCCTGATCGAGGACGGCGTCATTCGCTGGGTCGGGCGCGGGCGCCCGCACGGCTGGAGCGGAGGGCCGACGCTCGACGGTCATGGCTGCATCGCCATTCCAGGCCTGGTGAACTCCCATCATCACCTGTTCCAGGTCCTCACCCGGGCGCGGGCGCAGGACCGCGGCCTCTTCGGATGGCTCACCGAGCTGTACCCCGTCTGGGCGAGCCTCGACGCGGAGTGGGTCCGGATCGCCGCGACCGCGGGCCTGGCCGAGCTCGCACTCTCCGGCTGCACCACCTCCACCGATCACCACTACGTCTTCCCCGCCGGCGCCGGCGACCTGCTGGCGGCGGAGATCGCGGCCGCCTCCGACGTGGGGGTGCGGTTCCATCCCTGCCGCGGCTCCATGGATCTCGGCGCGTCGCTGGGTGGTCTCCCCCCGGACAGCGTCGTCCAGGCGACCGAGCGGGTCATGGCCGAGACGGAGCAGGCGGTCGCCGCCTTCCACGATCCTGCGCCCGGGGCGATGGTGCGCATCGCCATCGGGCCGTGCTCACCCTTCTCGGCGAGCGAGGAGCTCATGCGCGAGTCGGCGGCCCTGGCGAGGCGGCTGGGCATCCGCCTGCACACCCACATCGCGGAGACCGCCGACGAGGAGGCCTTCTGCCTGGAGCGCTTTGGTCGGCGACCCGTCGATCTGCTCGAGGAGCTTGGCTTCCTGGGCCCCGATGTGTGGCTGGCCCATGCCGTCCACCTGTCCGATCCCGATGTGGCCACCATCGCGCGCACCGGCACCGCCGTCTCCCACTGCCCGACCTCGAACATGCGGCTCGGCTCCGGGACCGCCCCGGTGCGCGAGCTCCGCGACGCCGGCGTCACCGTGGGCCTGGGCGTCGACGGCTCGGCGTCGAACGACGGCGGGCACCTGCTGGGGGAGGTCCGCCAGGCCCTGCTGGTCGCTCGCTCGCGCGGTGGCCCGGGCGCCATGGCCGCCCGCGAGGCGCTGTGGCTCGGGACGCGCGGCGGTGCCGGGTGCCTGGGGCGCGACGACATCGGCTCGCTCGAACCCGGCAAGCGCGGCGACCTCGCTCTCTTTGACGTCCGCGGTCTGGCCGCCGCCGGCACCGAGGCAGACCCGGTCGCCGGACTCGTCCTCGCCTGGCCCGGGCGGGTTCGCCATTCCATCGTCGAGGGCCGTCCCGTGGTGCGTGACGGATCCCTGGTCACCACCGACGAAGACACCGTGGCGGCGCAGGCCCATCGCCTGGCCCGCCGCATCGGATCCATCACGCCATCCATCGTTTAGCCAGACACGGAGTACCGCCACCATGCAGCGACTTGGCCTCGAGCGCGAGCTCGTCGATCCCGCCGTCTACGAGAACACCGTCACGCGCTTCCGGGACGCCAACATCGTCCTGCCCACCTTCGCGCAGCTGGCGGACCCCACCACCATTCCCGCGGAGATCCGCGATGCGCTTGTGGGGGTGGATCCCGATGCCGCGGATCCGCTCAACCTGTTCCGGGTCCACTGGTACAACGACGCCTCCCGCGCGGGCCTCGTCGAGGTGCCGGAGTACGTCGAGCTGCCGTCGTCGCTGACCGGTGTCGAGGCGCGCATCGTCGTGGCCCTGGGCGATCGCTTCCCCATGATCAGCGCTCACAAGGTGCTGGCCGCGTACGGCTGCCTGGCGCCGCGGGTCATCACCGGCCAGTTCGACCCCACTCGCCATCGGGCCATCTGGCCGTCCACCGGCAACTACTGCCGGGGCGGCGTGGCCATCAGCCGCATCATGGGCTGCCGCGGCGTGGCGGTCCTCCCCGAGGGGATGAGCCAGGAGCGGTTCGACTGGCTGGGTGACTGGGTCGTGGACGAGTCCGACATCATCCGCACCCCGGGCACCGAGAGCAACGTCAAGGAGATCTACGACAAGTGCAACGAGCTCTCGGCTGACCCGGAGAACGTGATCTTCAACCAGTTCAGCGAGTTCGGGAACCACATCGCGCATTACCTGGCCACGGGCAGCGCCCTGCTGCGCGTGTTCGACTCGATGCAGGCCCAGCGGCCGTCGCTGCGGCTGCGGGCATTCGTCTCGGCAACCGGCTCGGCCGGCACCATCGCCGCCGGCGACTACCTCAAGGAGAAGGCCGGCTCACTGACGGTGGCGGTGGAGGCCCTCGAGTGCCCGACCATGCTCCGCAACGGCTTCGGGGAGCACAACATCCAGGGCATCGGCGACAAGCACATCCCGCTGATCCACAACGTGATGGACACCGATGTCGCGCTCGCGGTCTCCGACCGCGCGACGGACCGCCTTGGCGTCCTCTTCAACACCGATGTCGGCCGCGACTACCTGGCGCGACGCCAGGGGGTGCCGGCCGAGACGATCGCCGCGCTGCCGGCGCTGGGACTGTCCTCGATCGCAAACGTGCTGGCCGCGATCAAGACGGCCAAGTACTACGAGATGGGACCGGACGACGTCCTCATGACCGTCGCCACCGACGGCGCGGCGATGTACCACAGCGAGCGCGACCTGGCGTTGGCGAAGTACTTCGGCGGCGAGTTCGACGCGGTCGCCGCCGGCGAGGTCTTTGGCGAGCATCTCCTGGGCGCCACCACCGACCACCTGATGGAGCTCACGCGCGAGGATCGGGAGCGCATCTTCAACCTGGGGTACTTCACCTGGGTCGAGCAGCAGGGCGTCTCGATCGAGGAGTTCCGGTCTCGAAAGCAGCCGCAGTTCTGGACCGGCATGCGAACCATCGTGGAGGACTGGGACCGGATGATCACCGAGTTCAACGCCCGGACCGGCGCGCATGCCGAGGCAGCGGTGCGGTGACCGGAACAACCGCAATCGCGACGACGCTGGTCTGCGCCGGCTGCGGCGCATCCCCGGCGGCGGGCGAGCCGTACCCGTTCCGTTGCCCGAACGCGGGCGGGGATGACGACACCGATCACGTCCTGCGGCGGCGGCTCGACGCATCCGCGGTGGCCTTCCCGCCGGCGGCGGTGGCAGCCGACGAGTCGCCGTACATCACGTATCGGTCGCTCTTCCACGCGTATCACGTGGGGAGGGCGCACGGCATGGGCGACGCCGAGTACGTGGAACTGGTGGCGCGCCTCGACGAGCGCATCGCTGCGGTGGATGGGCGCGGCTTCCGGGTCACGCCCTTCGGGCGCGCCGATGTTCTCAGTGCGCGGCTGGGGTTCGCGCCCGAGGGCGGCGTCTGGGTCAAGGACGAGACCGGCAACGTGTCGGGCTCGCACAAGGCTCGGCATCTCTTCGGCCTGCTGGTGTACCTGGAGGTCGCGGAGCGCATCGGCCTGGTCCACCCGGAGCGCCGCCAGTCGCTGGCCATCGCCAGCTGCGGCAACGCGGCCCTGGCCGCCGCCGTGGTGGCGGCCGCCGGGGATCGGCGGCTGGACGTCTTCGTGCCGGTCGACGCCGACCCGCCGGTGGTCGCACGGCTCAGTGACCTCGGCGCGCGGGTGGAGGTCTGCCCGCGCCGGCCCGGTGTCGCGGGCGACCCGACGTACCACCGCCTTCGCGAGGCCATCGCTGACGGGGCGCTGCCGTTCACCTGCCAGGGCAACGAGAACGGCCTTGCGGTCGAGGGCGGCTTCACGCTGGGCTACGAGCTGGCCTCCGCGCTCGCGGACGGCCCGGCCCTGGATCGGCTCATCGTGCAGGTCGGCGGCGGAGCGCTGGCCAGTGCCTGCTACGAGGGGCTCGACGAGGCTGCCGCCCTTGGACGGCTGGCACGCGTCCCGCGCATCGACGCGGTGCAGACGACGGGCGCCTGGCCATTGCCCCGCGCCTTCGAGCGCCTCTCCGCGCGCCTGCCGGCATCGCCGGATGGCGGCGACATCGGCGCGGCGCTCACGTATGCGGCCCGCCACCGCTCGGAGTTCATGTGGCCGTGGGAGGAGGAGCCGCACAGCATCGCGCACGGCATCCTGGACGACGAGACCTACGACTGGCTGGCCGTGGTCGAGGGTCTGCTCCGGTCGGGCGGAGGAACCGTGGTCGTGGACGAGGACACCCTGGGACGCGCGAACGCGCTGGCCGTGGACGCCACCGGGATCGACGTCGATCCCACCGGCTCGTCCGGGCTTGCCGGCCTCGTCGCGCTTCGCGCGCGCGGCGAGATCGGCGACGGTGAGCGCGTCGCCGTCCTCTTCACCGGCGTCCGCCGCTAGGCCACCGACTCAGTCGGATCCCGGCGCCTCGACGAACGAGCCGCCGGTCGCGTCGGCGCGGGGCAGGTGCGGTGCAGAGTCCGCGAGGCCCTGGAGCAGGACGGCGAGCATCGCTGCGGGCTGGAGCGAGTACGTGACGCCCGAGACCGCGCCGACCGGCCTGGCCTCGAGCACCGCGAAGGTGGTCGGGTCCAGGGCCGCCTCCATGCCCGGCGCCCGGTACCGCAGGACGCCGTCGAGCTCGAGGTGGTGGGTGGCCCCGGCGAATCGCCCTTCGATCGCCGCACCCGGCAGCAGCCGGAACGCGTTCCCTTCCTGGTCCTCGAACTCGTTGCGGTCGACGTAGAGGCGCGGCTTGGCGCGGTAGGGTGCGCCCGACGTGGGGCAGGCCGTCACGCAGGTTCCGCACTCGTTGCACAGGTCGGCCAGGACCGCGATCTGGTAGCCCTGCTCGACGGCGAAGGAGTCCTCCCCGGTCCGGACGAGCCGATCACCCTCCAGGGTCAGGCCGGGCAGGCTGGCCCGCCGAGGGGCCACCTCGTAGGTCAGCAGGGCCATGTTCGGGCAGACGCCCACGCAGAGGCTGCACATCTGGTCGCAGCGCAGGCACCGCGCTGCCTCCGCGGTCGCCTCCTCCGGCGTGTAGCCCACCACCGTCTCGGCGAATCCACCCCGCTGCTCGAGGGGGGTGTTGGCGACCGGCTGCCGGTACTCGCGGCGGCCACGCCGCAGGAACAGCTCCTGCGCGTCGAAGGCGCCGTCGCCACCGGCCTGTGGCTCGTCGCGCACGCCGAACCGGGCGGCAATGGCACGCGCCGCGCGCTTGCCGTCAGCCGCCGCGCGGACGATTGAGGCCGGGCCGTGGGCGGAGACGTCGCCGCCCGCGTACACGCCCTCGATGGAGGTCGCAAGCGTGTCCGGATCCACTACCAGGTACCCGGCGGGGGTCAGCTCGGGGAGGGTCTCGCCGAAGCAGTCCAGCGCCGCGTGCTGGCTGATGGCCAGGACGAGCGTGTCGAGCGGGATCTCGAACTCGCTGCCCGCCACGTCGAAGGGGATCTTGCGGCCGGATGCATCGCGTTCGGCGCGGTACTCGGTCCGCACGCATCGCAGCCCGGCCAGGCGTCCGTCGACCACGTGCAGGCTCACCGGCCGGGCACGCTCCACGATCTCGACCCCCTCCTCGCGGATGGCGTGGATCTCCTCGCGATCGGCCGGCATCTGATCCACGGTGCGGCGATAGACGAGCGAGACCGATCCGGCGCCCACCCGCAGCGCGCTGCGCGCGCAGTCCATGGCCGTGTCGCCGGCGCCCACAACGCCGACCCGCGGACCTACCGCCGGCGGGTGACCCTCGCGCACGTCGCGCAGGAACCCGATCCCGTCCAGGATCCCGGCGGCGTCCTCGCCGCCCAGGCCAAGGCGCCGGCCGACCTGGGCCCCGATCGCCACGAAGACGGCCGCATAGCCGTCGGCCAGCAGGCCGTCGACGGTGACATCGGTCCCGGCGCGCATCCCGTAGCGGATCTCGACGCCCAGGCGCTCGAGGCGGGCCAGGTCCTGGTCCAGCTGCGCCTGCGGCAGGCGGTAGGCGGGGATGGCGCCGCCCACCATGCCGCCGGGGTAGCCTCGCGCCTCGAAGATCGTGACCGCGAACCCGCGGGTTGCGAGCCACTCTGCGGCGGACAGGCCGGATGGCCCGGCGCCAATGATCGCTACGCGGTGACCGCGGCCGGCATCCGAGCGGCGGTCGACATCGGCGCCGGCCACCTCGCGATCCATGATGAAGCGCTTGATCTGGCGGATGGCGAGCGGCTGGTCCAGGTGGGTCCGCACGCAGGTGTACTCGCACAGGTGGTCGCAGACCCGGCCCAGGACGGCGGGGAGTGGATTGTCCTCGCGGACGATGCGGAGCGCCTCGCCCAGGTCGCCACGCCCCACCGCGTCCATGTAGCGCGGCACCTGCTGGTCGATGGCGCACATGTCGACACAGGGCGCTTCGATGCAGTCGAAGGCCCCGAGGGGGCGCCGGGTCTTCGAGCGGTCGGTCCGCAGCGACGCCTTCTGGTAGCGCCAGTCGCCGCGGACCTCGGCCGCGTATCGGCGCAGGTTGAACCGGGCGCAGGCGCTCGCCTCGCCATCGAACCCGTGACGGGCAGCCGTGCGCCGGACGAAATCGGCCGTGTCAGCGGCACCCACCTCGTCAAACGCGGCACCGGTCTGCTCGGTGTACTGGAGCAGGCGAAGGTAGCCGCCGGTCTTGAGCAGGTCCGAGGCGACCGTGATGGTGCGCACCCCGCCCGCGAGCAGCTGCGCCACGTTGAAGGCATCGGCTCCGCCGGCGTACGAGAGGGGCAACGCGCCGTCGAACTCGTCGCTGATGGCGGAGGCCAGGTTGGTGGTGACCGCGTGCAGGGCACGGCCGGAGAGGTACATGGTCGGGTCGCGATCGAACACGGTGCGCGTGTTCTCGACCTCCAGCGTGTTGGTGAGCTTCAGGCCGAAGGTCAGGTCGTTCCGGGCTGCGACGTCGCGCAGGCGGCGGAACATGGGGACCGCGGCGTCCCAGGTCAGATCATGACCGAACGCCTCGTCGGGGATGCGGACGTCCGCGTAGCCCAGGTCGTCGTTCACGATGGCGCGGACGCGCTCCGCCCCAAGCAGGGTGGGGTTGCACTTGACCGACGTGTGCAGCCCGCGCTCCTCGAGCAGGTACGCGGAGATCCGCTCGATCTCATCCGGCGGGCAGCCGTGCATCGTGGAGAGCGTGACCGTGTCGGAGAGCCGCGTCGGGATCTCGATGTCCCGGACGGCCGGCTCGTGGCGGGCGACGATGTCGACGTACCCCGGCAGCCAGGCGCCCGCATCGGCCATGGCATCCAGGTACCACTGCACGTTGGGCTGCCCGATGCCGTCGTAGTTGTAGCCGACGCTCATGTTGAATTGCACCCCGGGCCGATCACCCGGCCAGCCGAAGCGCCGATGAAGCGCATGGATCAGCACCCACGCCCGCAGGTACTCGTCGAACGACTGGTGGACCCGGAGCTCCTGCGACCACTCGACGTTGTAGCCCTCGTCCTCGACGTCGATGCAGGGCTTGTGGACCTCGATCTGGTCGAGGGTCTGGACGGTCTTGAGCTCGATGACCCGGGCTCCGGTCAGCCAGGCGGCCACGATGTTCTGGGCCAGCTGGGTATGCGGTCCGGCCGCGACCCCGAACGGTGTCTCGAGCTCGACGCCGAGCTCCCCGATGCGATACCGATGATCCGGCCGCGGCACGAAGAACGCGCTGCGAGGCACGTTGAACAGGGAGTCCTTGCGCTCGAGCTCGGTGAAGACCCACTCGGTCAGCTGTTCCATCGAGATGGGGTGGAATCGGTCGGACATCGCTCAGATCCTCTGCGTGCGGCTCACAGGCGGGCGTGGAGTCGGGCCGCCTGCTCCCGGGCCTTGGCCCGGATCTCGTCGGGGTCGACGCGGGAGGGGCGGCCATCGGACCAGACGACCTCGCCGCCCACCTCCACGCGCAGGGGCCGGACCCCCGGCGTGAAGGCCAGGTGCCAGGGCTGCATGGGCTCATACGACCAGGTGACGCGGTCGTCGCGTGCCTCGGGCACCAGGTTCCAGCCGGTCTCCAGCCAGCGCCAGGCCGCATCGGGGGTGGCGGTCACGTCCACGGACCGATGGAGCGCATACGCCAGGCGGAAGGTCTCGACCATGTCGGCCCCGATGCCGTCCGTTCCCAGGGCCACCGGGTTCGAGAACCGCGCGGGATTCGCGTACCCGACCGCGTTGTTCAGGTTGGAGAACGGGTTGTGGAGGATGGTGCCGGCCAGGCCGTGGTCCGTGGCCAGGTGAACGCCGTGCGCGAGGAGCCAGCGATCGTCCGTCAGCGGTCGGAGCCGGTCGGGTGCGGTCGCATCCTCCGGGCCTTCGCAGACGTGGACGTGCACGCCCACGTCGAGGTCCCGGGCCAGGCCGGCGGCCGCGTCGAGGGTGGCGTCGCTGCAGGTGAAGGCGGCGTGGATACCCACCAGCCCGCGTCCGCCGGCGGCCAGGAAGCGGCGGTTCTCCTCGAGGCCGCGCGTTGCTCCGTCGGGGCCGTTGCGGTCGGTGACGCCGTAGGCGCACACCACGCGTACCCCCACCTCCGCGCAGGCATCGGCGATGACGGAGAGCGATCCCTCGATGGCATTGGGTGATTCGTGGTGGTCGACGATCGCCGTGGTCCCGGACTCGAGCGCCTCGAGCGCGGCGAGCCGGGCGGAGGCGGCGAGCATCTCGAGATCCAGCGCGGAGTCGAGCCGCCACCAGATCTGCTCGAGGATCTCGCGGAAGGTGCGCGGGGTGCGCGGTGGAGCAGGCATGCCGCGCGCGAGGGCGGAGTAGATGTGGTGATGCGCGCACACGAGGCCGGGCGTGACCGGCGGTTCAAGGGCGTTCACGCGCACGTCCGCCACCGGCGCAGCGCCGGACCGGGATACCTCGTCACCGTGGGCACGGCCACCTCCCTGCAGACCACTCGCTAGTCATCTGACAACCCCTCTTGTGACACCCGGGACGGGGGAGTCCAAGTGCCAATCGGCACGTTCTCCCCGGGGGTGCCCGGGACGAGGAGCCGGGGGTGTCGCGGCGACGTCCGACAACGGGCCAAATGGCACTTGGGACCGGGTGGGCGGCTGCATTCAATGGGGTGAGGTCAGATGACTGGCGTCTGACGGGATCGAGGGGATTGGAGCATGCATCTCCCCATCAGCTGCGCGTGCTCATCCATGCGTCGCATCGGGACCATGGAGTGACGGCACTCCGCTCGGCGCTGCCGCGCCGGGGCGAGGCATGGCGCCTCTTCGTCCTGACCTGGCTGACCCTCCCGCTCGCACTGCTGGCGGTTGTCGTGGTGGGGGCGGTCATGATGATCGTCCTGGGCGCGAGCCCGCTGGAGGGCTATCGCGCGCTCGCCCAGGGCGCCTTCGGCAGCCAGACCGCCCTCGCCAGCACGGCCGTCAAGGCCGCACCCCTTCTGCTCGTTGCGGTGGGTATCTGCGTCGCCTTCCGGGCGAACATGTTCAACATCGGTGGCGAAGGTCAGATCGCCATTGGAGGCCTGGCGAGCGCCGCGGTGGCCCTCTCGTTCCCTGACCTCCCCGGCGTGATCCTCGTCCCGTTCGTGCTGCTCGCTGGCGCCGTCGGCGGCGCGGCGTGGGGTGCCATCCCCGGTGCCTTCAAGGCGTACTTCCGGGTCAACGAGATCCTCAGCACCATCATGCTCAACCTGGTCGCGGTGCAGCTTATGAACTTCCTGCTGGCCGGGCCGCTGATCGACCAGGGCGCCGGCAGCGCCGGCGGGCTCATCCCGCAGACCGCCCTGCTGTCGCGCAACGCGTGGCTGCCGGTCATCCTGCCCGGCACCCACCTGCACCTTGGCGCGGTGATCGCAGTGCTGGCCGCAGTGCTCGTCTACGTGCTCCTGTGGCGCACCAGCCTGGGCTTCCGCATCCGTGCCGTGGGCCAGTCGGTGGACGCGGCGCGCTATGCCGGGATGAACGTCAAGCGGACCATGACCATGGCCATGACCATCAGCGGGGCGATGTGCGGCCTGGCCGGCGCGCTCCTCGTGCTCGGCAGCGTCTCCCACCGCCTGGTGACCGATGGCAGCCTGACCGGGTTTACCGGCTCGGCCGGCTTCAACGGCATCGTCGTGGCGCTCTTCGGGGCTCTGAACCCGCTGTGGACCATTGCCTCCGCGGTCCTGTTCGGCGGCTTCGTCGTGGGCGGCAGCTCGCTCCAGGTGGTGACCGGGGTTCCGTCCGACCTGATCACGACCCTCATGGGCCTGGCGGTCATCTTCATCGTCTCGATCGAGTACACGCGCCGCCGGGCTCGCGCGCGATCGCTGGCGATCGCGCGGCCCACCACCCGGCAGTCGCGCGGACCGACGAGCAGCGCCCCGCCCTCGCCCGCGCTCCAGCGGTCGGACGACGCATGAGCGAGTTCTTCACCTCGGCGATCCTCACCACGACCATCGCGTCGGGAATCGCCCTGGCCACGCCGTTCCTGCTGGCCGCCCTGGGAGAGACCCTGGGCCAGCGCAGCGGGGTCCTCAACCTGGGCGTCGACGGGATCATGCTGCTGGCGGCCTTCGCCAGCTACTACGTCGCGCTGCAGTCCGGCAACCTCCTCCTGGCGGTCCTGGCCGGCCTCGGCGTTGGCCTGCTGATGGGCGTGGTCACCGCATTCATCTCGGTCACCCTCAAGGCGGAGCAGGGCATCAGCGGCATCGGCGTGTACCTGTTCGGGCTGGGGTTCAGCGACCTGCTCTTCCAGAAGCTGGTGGGCACTCCGCTGCCCATCGCGTCGCTCCATCCCCTGGCCATCCCCGGCCTGTCGCAGCTGCCCTTCATCGGCGACATGTTCTTCAACCAGACGGTGCTGGTGTACCTGGCCTTCCTGCTCGTCCCGGTGGTCGCCTACGTGCTGCACCGGACCACGTACGGCATGAAGATCCGGGCGGTGGGCGAGAACCCGGCCGCCGCGGACAGCCTGGGCGTCAGCGTCGCGCGCATCCGGTGGTCGACGGTGCTCATCGGCTGCAGCCTCGCGGGGCTGGCCGGGACCAGCCTGATGCTGTACGCAGGCATCTTCCAGATGAACCTCACACAGAGCGAGGGGTTCATCGCCGTCGCCCTCGTCTACTTCGGCGCCTGGCGCCCGGTTGGCGTCATGGGCGGCTCGCTGCTCTACGGCCTCGTCGCGGCCGTGGTCCTGGCCTGGAAGTCGCTGGGGATCATTCCCCTGAGTGCCTCCGACCTGGCCGCCACCGCCCCGGCCGTGCTCACGGTCATCGCCCTGCTCTCGGTCGGTCGGCGCTTCCGCCAGCCGGCCGCCCTGGGCAGGCCCTACGAGAGAGGAGCGTGAGCCGGGTTCCCACACAACCACTCTCCCTGCCGTCGGCACCCAGCCGATGGACCCGTCACCTTTGAAGGAGGCGTTCGTGGTTAGGTCCAAAGCATTCCAGATCATCCTGACCCTCGGCCTGGCGGTCTCGATGGCCGCGTGCTCCAGCACCGGCTCGAGCCAGTCCCCGGCCGGCACCAGCCCGACCGCCATGGCGACGGGCTCCGGCAGCGCGGCGAGCCCAGACGCGTCCGCGCCGGTCTTGAAGGTCGCCCTCGTCGCGCCCAGCGCGAAGAACGACCTGGCGTTCACCCAGTCCATGGTGGAGGCCGTCCAGAGCCTCCAGTCCTCGTACAACCTGGAGATCGCGATCACCGACAACGCGTTCGTGGTCGACGATGCCGGCAACGCCATCCGCCAGTACGCCACCGAGGGCTACAACCTGATCATCGCCCACGGTTCGCAGTACGGATCGACGATCCAGCAGCTCGCGCCGGACTTCCCGAACGTCTCGTTCGCCTGGGGAACCGCCGGCTCGACGTTCAACCTTCCAAACGTCTTCGCCTACCAGGCCGCCTCGAATGAGGGTGGCTACGTGCAGGGCGCCATCGCGGCGCTGATCAGCAAGTCCCACAAGCTCGGCGTCATCGGGCCCATCGCGGTCGGCGATGCCAAGCTCTACGTGGACGGCTTCGTCGCCGGCGCCAAGTCGGTCGACGAGTCGGTCACGGTCAACCCGGTATACACCGGCTCCTTCAGCGACGCGAGCCTCATGACGGCGGCGGCCAAGACGTTCGTCTCCGCCGGCGCCGATGCCCTCACCGGCAGCTCGCAGTCGGTCGTGGGCGCCATCGGTGTGGCAACCCAGGACAACCTCCCGTGGTTCGGCACCCAGTGGAGCCAGTCGTCGCTCGCACCCAAGAACGAGGTGTCCGCGCAGGTCTACACCTGGGCCCCGGTCCTGACCCAGATCATCACCGCCATTCGCTCCGGCACGCTCGGCGGGGCGAGCTACACGATCTCGCTCGGCAACGGCGGCGAGGTGATCCAGTTCAACTCGGGCTATGCCCTGCCGGCTGACGTCAAGGCCAAGGCCGACGAGATCATCAAGGGAATCGTCGACGGGTCCATCAACGTCCCCGAATGACGAAGGAGCACACGTAGCACCGTGACCCTCCAGGCGACGACTTCGGTGACATCCGTTCACGGCGATACACCCCCGCTCCTCGAGATGCGGGGCATCACCAAGCGGTTCGCCGGGGTCGTCGCCAACGACCACATCGACTTCGACGTGCGGCGCGGCGAAGTCCACACCCTGTTTGGCGAGAATGGCGCGGGCAAGAGCACCCTGATGCGGGTCCTCTACGGGCTCTACCGGCCCGACGAGGGCGAGATCCGGATCCATGGCGAGCCCGCGGCCATCCTCTCGCCCATGGACGCCATCCGCCATGGCGTGGGCATGATCCACCAGCACTTCATGCTGGTGGACACGCTCACCGTCGCCGAGAACGTCGGCCTGGGGCTCCCGTCCAGCCGCGGTCCGCGGACCGATCTCGATCGGGTGACCGCCCGGCTGGTCGAGCTTGCCGACCGCTACGGCCTCAGGGTCGATCCCCGGGCGCAGGTCTGGCAGCTCTCCGTGGGCGAGCGGCAGCGCGTGGAGATCCTCAAGGCCCTCTATCGCAACGCCTCGCTCCTCATCCTCGACGAGCCGACCGCGGTGCTCACGCCGCAGGAGGTGGAAGACCTCTTCCGCGTCCTGCGCGAGGCTGCGCGCGACGGCACCGGGCTCGTCTTCATCTCGCACAAGGTCCGAGAGGTGCTGAGCCTGTCGGACCGCATCACCGTCCTGCGCGACGGGCGGACCGTTGGGACACTCCCGATCGCCGAGGCGTCGCGGGACACGCTGGTCGAGATGATGGTGGGCCACGCGGTCCCGTCCGACCAGGCGGATGCCGCCGCCCGGCGGGCAGCCGCCATCGTGGGTGATGCCACCGTCGTCCCGCTCGCCGCGGCACCGGTCTCTTCGCCCGACGCCGGGCACCAATCGGACGCGGCGCCCTCGCCGGCCACGGCGCCCTCGCCGGTGGCACCCGTGGCGCCGGACGAGCCGTTATCGCCGGACCGCGCCCCGATCCGGCTGCGCGTCCGGGGCCTGACCGTCAAGGGTGACCGCGGCTCGGATACCGTCCACGACCTGGACCTCGACGTTCGGGCCGGTGAGGTGGTGGGCATTGCCGGCGTGTCCGGAAACGGCCAGCGCGAAGTCGCCGAGGCCATCGCCGGCCTCCGACGATGGACCTTCGGCACCGTCGTCATCGACGGCACCGACCTGCCCACGGGCCGGCCGGCCGCCGCACGCTCCGCGGGGCTGGGCTACGTGCCGGAGGAGCGGATGCGCGACGGCGTGGTGGCGGACTTCACCGTGGCCGAGAACCTCATGCTGGTGGACAGCCAGCGACGGCCGTACGCACGTCTTGGCTTCCTGCGTGGGCGGCAGATCCGGCGGCGCTGCGACGAGCTGGTGGAGACATTCGACATCAAGACGCCCACGCTCGAGACCCCGGTCAGGAACCTCTCCGGCGGCAATATCCAGAAGCTCATCGTGGCCCGGGAGCTCTCCCGCGGCCCCGGTGTGCTCCTCGTGGCGCAGCCGACGCGCGGCATCGACGTGGCCGCGGCCCAGTACATCCACACCCGCCTGCTGGAGCAGCGCCGGGAGGGCAGGGCCGTGCTCATCATCTCGGAGGATCTCGACGAGGTCCTCGCGCTCGCCGACCGGATCCTGGTCATGTACGAGGGCTCGATCATCGGATCGGCAGATCCGCGAACCTCGAGCCGGGAGGCGATCGGACGCCTCATGGCGGGTGTCCGGCAGGATGCGGACGCCTTCGACGCTGCCGCGCCCGCGCCTGGCGGCTGAGGGTCGGCAGCCCGCACAGCCGCAGGGCGTCATCGGCTCCGCGGATTGTGCAAACCGCACAATCGTCGCGCTCCCGAGCCGGCGCGACGGGCCGTCCGGTACCGGCTACGATCTGCCCGTTGTGCCGCGTCCCCGGCGAATGGGCATCCGTCTGCTAACGGTGACCGAGATCGGCAATGAGCGCGTCGACTGAGTCGAGCACCTACCAGCGCTACCACATATCGACCCAGCCGATGGCGGAGCTCACCCCGGTGCCACCGCGCTTCCGCGTCCGCGTCAAGCGCCACAAGCTGATCGCCATGGTGGCCCGCGAGCTGATCGAGACGCGCGGCGACCTGCGGGTCTCGCTGAGCCGGCCCTGCGTGTACGGGGTCTTCGGGCGCCCCGTCGGGGGACTCTGGCCGCGCGAGGAGAACTGCGTCGGCTGCCTTCGCTGCACGGTGCAGTACCCGGAGATGGTCCGCGTGGAGCCCAACCCGGCCCGGGGCCGCCTTGCCGCTCCGGGCCTCACCCCCGACCAGGTGGACACGATCCTGTACGAGGCGCGGACCGGGCGGGTCCCGGTGCGGGGGGCCGGCTACCGCGGCCGGTTCGGCGGCAGCAGCTGGGACGGGATGTGGCTCGACATGTCGGAGATCGTGCGGCCCACGCGCGATGGCATCCACGGGCGCGAGACGATCTCGACCGTTGTCGAGATCGGTGGCAAGCCCGCCACGCTGAGCTTCGACGCCGCCGGCAGGCCCATGGGGGCCGCGCCGCCGCTGCGCTGGGCGGAGCTGCCCTTCATCCTGGACGCCACGGGCCTTCCCGGGGCGGCACCGATCGCCGCCATCCTGGCCGAGACGGCGCGGCGCATTGGCACCTTCGCGATCCTGCCTGGGCCGCTGGTCGGCGGATCGCATCTGACCGTGGAGCAGCAGGCGGCGACGATTCCGTTCGAGGCGCCCGGCGCAGGTAGTCCGGAAGGCCCCGAGCTCCCGCCCCTCGTCGAGCTGGCCGGCGATCCCGCGCGTCCCGAGCGAGCAGCCGCCCTCCAGGCTGGCTCGCAGCCGGCCGTGGTCGTCGTGCGCCTGCCGCTCGGGGCCGACCCCGCACCGCTGGTCCGTGACGGCGTGGGCGCCATCCACCTGGTCGCGACACCGGAGCAGCAGCTGGCTCCCGACCTGCCGCACCAGATCCGCGCCGTGCACGAGGGTCTCGTGGCTGCCGGTCTGCGGGACCGCGTCACGCTCATCGGCAGCGTCGGCGTGCGTCAGGCGGAGCATTGTGCCAAGGCCATCGCCTGCGGCCTGGACCTCGTCGCCCTGGACCTGCCCCTGTGGGTCGCTCTCCAGGTGGAGCTCGCCGCCGATCCACCCCGGTTCCCGCGCGAGATGAGCCTCGACTGGGGGACCGGGCGCCTGCAGAACCTGCTTGCGTCCTGGCGCGACCAGCTCCTGGAGGTGCTGGGCGCCATGGGCCTACGCGAGGTGCGGCGCCTGCGGGGCGAGGTGGGGCGCACCATGTTCCAGGAGGAGATGGAGCGCGACGCCTTCGGGGACATCGAGGGCTGGGCACCACAGCCCACCGGGCCAGGCGCATGACCGAATCGACAGATCCGGTCGTCCGCAAGCACGTCCACGCCCTCCATGGCGGCTTCGATGCCTGGCCGTCGGGCACCCACGGCATGCCGCCCGCGATGGGTGACGCGCGGTGGACGGCACCCCTCATCCTGTCGACGTGGGAGCAGGCCGCGGGCCGGCCGGCGACCCTCGAGGAGGGGACCGGCGCCTCAGGCGGCGGCTTCGACGCCCTCGCCTTCCGGCCGGTCGTGTCAAGCGAGCGCGTCGACCCGGCGTCCATCACGCTGGGCATCCCGCTGAACAGGCGAGGCGAAGGGCCGGCCGTCGAGATTCCCATTCCGTGGTACGGGGCCGGGATGTCGTACGGCTCGGTGAGCGAGGAGGTGATGCTGGCTCGGGCCATGGCGGCCCAGCGGTGGGGGACGTTCACCTCCACGGGCGAGGGTGGCTACCCCGAGGGCCTGGTCCCGTACGCGCGGCACGTCATCACCCAGGTGGCGACGGGCATGTTCGGGATCCGGGAGGAGACGATCCAGCGCGCTCCCATCGTCGAGATCAAGTACGCCCAGGGCGCCAAGCCCGGCCTGGGCGGCCACCTGCTGGGGGACAAAGCCACGGCGGCAGTGGCAGCCATGCGCGAGAGCGTCCCCTGGGTCAGCCTCTTCTCCCCCTTCCCGTTCCACAGCGTCTACTCCGTGGAGGACCACCGCAAGCACATCGACTGGCTGCGGAGCGTGAACCCCGGCTCGCTGGTCTCCGTCAAGGTCTCGACCCCCACCGACGTCGACATGGTCGCGGTGGGCAGCTACTACGCGGGGGCCAACATCCTCCACGTCGACGGTTCCTATGGCGGAACGGGCGCCGCTCCCGAGATCGCCAAGAAGAACATCGCCATGCCCATCGAGCTCGCGCTCCCCAGGGTCCATCGGTTCCTCGTGGAGGAGGGGATCCGCGACGAGCTGGTGGTCATGGCCTCGGGGGGAATCCGCAGCGCGGACGACGTGGCCAAGGCCATTGCCCTGGGCGCGGACGGCTGCGTGCTCGGGACGGTGGAGCTGGTGGCGCTGGGCTGCACGCGCTGCAGCAACTGCGAGCGCGGGCGAGGGTGTCCGTTCGGGCTCACGACCACGGACCCCGAGCTCTCCCAGCTGGTGGACCCGGCCTGGGGTGCGGAGCGCGTCTCCAACCTGTACGCCTCGTTCGAGCGCAGGCTGCGCGCCATCCTCGCGGGGCTGGGGCTAGCCAGCGTGCGCGAGCTGCGGGGCAGGACCGACCTGCTCGTCTACCGGCGGCCTGCGGCGTCACCGGCGACGGGGGCCCGACCATGAACCGCGCCGAGCTGGCGGAGGCGCTCATCGCGTCCGCTGCGGCCCTGCGGCCGGCCGATCCGGCCCCGCCGCGCCACAAGGTTGAGGCCGAAGGCGGCTGCGGCGTGGTTGGCGTTGCGTCGAGCGTGCCGGTCCCGGGACGGGCGCTGCTGCAGGCCCTGGAGCAGATGCGCAACCGCGGGAACGGCAAGGGCGGCGGGATCGCGGCGGTGGGCCTCGACGCCGGCTGGCTCGGCGTTCCTGCCGCGGCGGTCGCCGACGACTACCTGCTGGCGGTCGCGTACCTCGATCCCGCCTCGCGCGCCGAGGTGGAGGCGCAGTTCGTCACCCCGCAGTTCAGCGTCGACCACGTCGTCGAGATCCCCGCGCAGCAGGATCGCGCCCCCGATCCGGCGATCCGTCATCCGGACGTCACCGCCTACCTGGTCCGGGTTCGCCCCGAGGCCCGCGAGCGCTTCGCGGCCGAAACGGGCCTGACGGCGGCGGATGCCGAGACGGTCGAGGACGAGCTCATCTACCAGAACAGCGTGCGGCTCAACCAGGCCTTCTACAGCTCCACCGGCGAGAAGCGCGCCTTTGTCCTGAGCCACGGCAAGGACCTGCTGGTGCTCAAGCTGGTGGCCCACGGCGACGACGTGATCCGCGTCTACGGTCTCGAGGACCTGGCGGCGCACGTGTGGATCGGCCACCATCGGTACCCGACCAAGGGCCGGGTCTGGCACCCCGGCGGCGCGCATCCGTTCGTGGGCCTCCACGAGGCCCTGGTCCACAACGGCGACTTCGCCAACTACGCCTCGATCTGCTCGCACCTGGCGCAGCGCAACCGATTCCCCCACTTCCTGACCGATACGGAGGTGGCGGCGCTCCTCTTCGACCTGCTGCACCGCACCTACGGATACCCGCTGGAATACGTCATCGAGGCGCTGGCGCCCACGACCGAGCGCGACTTTGCCCTGCTGCCGGCGGAGAAGCAGGCGGTCTATCGGCTCCTGCAGGCCAACCACCTGCGAGGATCCCCGGACGGGCCGTGGTACTTCCTAGTGGCGCAGTCCGCCCGAAGGGAGCGGGAGCTGCGGCTCATCGGCATCACCGACACCAGCATGCTGCGTCCCCAGGTGTTCGCGCTCCAGTCCGGCGAGGCCAGCGTGGGTGTGGCCGCCAGCGAGAAGCAGGCGATCGATGCACTGCTCGAGGCACTGTCACGGGAGGATGCCCGGTTCTGGCCCCGAGCCGATCGCTACTGGAGCGCCCGAGGCGGGAGCCATACCGATGGCGGTGCCTTCGTCTTCAGCGTGCGGCGCGACGGGGACGGTGCGTCGCTGGTGGTGCGCGACAAGTTCGGCCGCGAGATAGGGACCGATGACGGTCGCGTCCCGTTGCCGGCCCCGGGCCGGCGCAGGAAGGCCGCAGCCGCGCTGGCCGATGGCGACGCCGCGCTGCTGGTCGACCAGGTCGCCGGCCTCCTCGCCAATGGCGACGGCGCGGCATTTGGTGCTGCGCTCGACGGGCTGGTGGCCGCTGCCGACGGCGACGACGCGGACCGCGAGCGCAGCCTTGCCGCGCTCTCCGATCTCCTCGATCAGCGCCACCCGGTGCGGCCCTACCGCCGCAGCGCTGTCCTTGCCGCCGTGGACGCCGCCGTGACGGCGTGGGGCGACGCCATCCGCCGCCGGCCGTCGGACGGGTTCGCCTGGGCGGGGGCAGGGGCCCCGCCGCGGGAGCCGGGGAACGGCGGCACCACGACCCTGGTGCTCGACGCCCGGGGGCTGCCGCCCGAGGGTGCCGACGCACCCGGCCAGCTGCTGGTGGCCGCCCACGGAGCGGGATTCCGCCGCTTCGTGGTGACCGGGACCCGCGGGCACCGGTTCATCGCCTGCGGGCTGGGCCCCGGGTCCACGGGCACGCGCATCGACGTCTACGGCTCCCCCGGCGACTACCTCGCCTCGGGCATCGACGGCGCCGAGGTCGTGGTCCATGGATCGGGCCAGGACCAGCTGGCGCAGATCAGCAAGGCCGGGACGCTGGTCGTCCACGGCGACGTGGGGCAGACCTTCATGTACGCGGCCAAGGGCGGCGACGTGTTCGTGCGGGGCAGCGCCGCGGGCCGGCCGCTGATCAACGCGGTGGGCCGGCCGCGGGTGGTGATCAACGGGACCTGCCTGGACTACCTCGCCGAGTCCTTCATGGCCGGGGACCCCGCAGCCGGCGGCGGCTTCGTGATCCTCAACGGCGTCTCCCTGGACGACGACGGCGAGATCTGCGAGCTGGAGTCGCCGTACCCCGGCGGCAACCTCTTCTCGCTGGCCTCGGGCGGGGCCATCTTCGTCCGTGACCCGCACGGCAAGGTCGGCGAGGACCAGCTCAACGGCGGCGTGCTGAGCGACCTGACCGATGGCGACTGGACCCTGATCGCTCCCTACCTCGAGCGCAACGAGCGCTGGTTCGGGATCAGCGTGGATCGCCTGCTCACCGTGGACGGCGGACGCCGATCGCCCTCGGACGTGTACCGGGCGATCCGCCCGGAGCGGACCGCGGCGCTCTCGCCGGAGGAGGCATGGGTCCGCCCCGAGGGCTGACTCGCCGGGCTGATGCTCCCCCGCGAATCGGGACCCTCAGCACTGGCGGGCCGGCCGTCCCGCGCCGAATGCTGAGCCGACCACAGCGCCCGTGAGGAGGAACCCCGCATGACCGTCGTCCTGGATGGCACCGCGCTGGACGTTGCCAGCCTGGTCCGGATCGCCCGGAACGGCGAGCGGGTCGAGCTGGCCCCCGCCGCGCTGGAGCGCATTCGTGCCTGCCGGGCCATGCTCGAGCGGAAGCTCGCCGCGCACGAGGTCATGTACGGAACCAACACCGGCATCGGGGAGCTGTCGGAGGTCGTGCTGCCCGACGAGCAGGTGGAGCAGTTCCAGCGCTACCTGGTCTACAACCACGCCGCGGGGATCGGCGATCCGGCGCCCCCGGAGGTCGTGCGCGCGGCCATGGCGGGCCGCATCAACGTCCACGCCCACGGCAACTCTGGCTGCCGTCCGGAGATCACCGAAACGCTGGTCGAGATGCTCAACCGTGGCGTGACGCCAGTCGTCTGCCAGAAGGGCTCCGTGGGCGCCAGCGGGGACCTGGCTCCCATGGCCCAGATCGCGCTGCTGCTGATGGGCGAGGGCGAGGCCACCTACGAGGGCGAGCGGCTGTCCGGTGCGGAGGCGCTGCGTCGCGCGGGAATCACGCCGCCGGGACTGCAGGCCCGCGACGGCCTGGCGACCATCAACGGGTCGAACGTGCTGACCGCCATGAGCGCGCTCCAGCTGCACGACATCGGCCGCTGGATCGCCCAGGCGGAGATCGCGTGCGCCATGAGCCTCGAGGCGCTGATCGCCAACATGAAGCCCTATGACGCGCGGCTGCACGAGCTGCGCGGCTTTCCCGGTGCCCTCCGCAGCGCGTCGGTGATCCGGCGCGTGATCGAGGGCAGCGACCTGCTCAACGGGACCATCCGCACCAAGGTCCAGGACGCCTACTCCATGCGCTCCTCGCCGCAGGTGATCGGGGCCGCGCGGGACGCCGTGGCCTACGCGACCCGGCAGGTCGAGATCGAGCTCAACGGGGTTGGCGACAACCCGATCTTCATCCCGGGCGATGGGCTCACCCTCACCGGCGCCAACTTCCAGGGCACGCCGGTCTCCCTGCCCATGGACCTGGTGGGTGCGGCGGTGACCATGGTCTGCGTCCTGTCGGAGCGGCGCCTGAACCGGCTCACCAACCCGGCCCTGTCGGTGGGGCTGCCGGCCTTCCTCACCGCGGGGGCCGGCATGTTCAGCGGCATGATGCTCAGCCAGTACACCGCGGATGCGCTCATCGCCGAGCAGCGCATCCTGTCCATGCCGGCCTCCATCGGGTCCATTCCGGCCGCGGCCGACCAGGAGGACTTCGTCTCCATGGGCATGACCACCGCCATCAAGAATGACCAGATCCTGGACAATGCCTACGGGGTGCTGGGCATCGAGCTCATGGCGGCGGCGCAGGCACTCGACTTCCGCTCCTTCACCCCCGGTATCGGGACGCGCGCCGCCCATGCGGCCATCCGGCGGGTGGTCGCGCACCTCGAGGAGGACCGCCCGCTCCACGCGGACCACACCGCGATGAAGGCGCTGGTCCGTTCGGGGGCAGTCCTGGACGCCGTGGAGGACGCCATCGGCCCGCTCGGCGTCACCGCGTCGCCGGAGGTGGACCGCGAGCGGGTTCGTGTCGGCTGAGGCCTCCATATCGGCCTCATGACCCGGCGGTGCGGCTCGACTTGTCACCTGCGCATACCCGTAGCGTTAGGGGACTGCGCGGCTGCGTCCCGTCACCTGGGGCGGCCATCCGGAGCGTGGGCGGGCGCCGCCTACCGAGCCGATGGGGCACCCGGCGTCGCCTAACGCTGCTGACATCCGCGCCTGACGAGTCGGGAGGGTCCCGGCGGGCCCTGGTGACGCTTACACTCATCCGGCAATGAGGAGGGCCTGGCAGTGACGCTTCGGGTCGGCATCGTGGGCGCCGGGAACATCTTCACCCGCGGTTACCTGCCTGCCCTGCGGGCGACCCGTGCGATCGAGGTGGCCGCCGTCTGCGACGTCGATGCCGGCCGGGCGCGGACCGCCGCGCAGGCGCTGGGCGGCGTGCCGGTGGTGTCGTCCCATGCCCAGCTCGCTGCCCGCGACGACCTCGATGCAGTCCTGGTGCTGACCCCCACCCATACCCATGCGGACATCGCCATCGCGGCGATGCAGGCCGGGAAGCACGTGCTGACCGAGAAGCCCATGGCGCGTTCCGTCGCGGATGCCCGCCGCATGGCGCAGATCGAGCGCAGGACAGGACGCCGCCTGATGGTGGGCCACACCCGCCGCTTCGACGAGCGCTGGCTGGCGCTCGATGAGCAGCTCCGGTCCGGCCGGGTCGGCGACCCTGTCTACCTCTCCCGCTCGGAGCACGCCTACAACGGCGCGCCTGCCGATGCCTGGCAGTGGCGGGACGACGAGAGCGGCGGCGCCCTGTGGGACGTGGGCATCCACGTCGCCGACCTCTTCCACTGGTTCATGGGCGCGCCGCCCCGCACCGCGTTCACCCGGCTCCTGCACGCGCGACCCGAGTCCGTGGAAGGCGGCGCGCCCGACGCCGCGGTGGTGATGTACGACTTCGGGGACATGCGGCATGCGCTGCTGAGCGTGTCGTGGATCCACCCGCCGGCCTGGGGTCCGTTCTACGCCACCATGGAGGTGGTCGGCACGGCGGGCCGGCTCGACTACCGCGACCTCGACGCCCACCCGGCAATCGTGGCCCACGACGCCGAGCTGGGGTTGCCACGCTACTCGCCGCTGCTCTCGGCCACGGCCACGGCGTTCCAGCGCGAGATCGAGCACTTCGCCCGCTGCCTCGAGACCGATGCGCCCTTCGCGCTCTCCACCGACGACGCCATCGTGGCCGTCGAGATGGTCGAGGCCGCGGAACGGTCGGCCACCAGCGGCCGGCCGGAGGCCGTGGCTCCATGACCCGGCTGCTGCGCATGGGGATCGTGGGCTTCGACCACCCGCACGTCCTGCGCTATGCGCCGATGCTGGCGGCCCGGACCGATGCCACGCTCGAGTGGATCGCGGCCAGCGGGCCGAACGCCGGCCCTGCGCGGGCCATGGCCGACTCGCTCGGCGTGCCCTTCCTTCCAGAGCCGGGCTCCGGCATCGACGCCGCCTACGTGGCGACCACGCCGGGCGAGCACCTGGCCGTGGTGCGGCACCTCGCCGCCCAGCGTACCCACGTCCTGCTCGACAAGCCCATTGCCCTGACCATGGCCGACGGCGAGGCCATCGACCGGCTTGCCCGCGACGCGGGGATCCGGCTGATGGTGCCGTTCAACCCGCGCGGCCAGCTGGGTCCGCGGGCGGTGAAGGAGCGCATCGATCGCGGTGAGCTGGGCGAGGTGCGGCTGGTCCACGCCCTCAAGGTGGGCCGCGTGCCGCTCCTGATCCCGGGCATGGACTGCACCTGGCTGACGGATCCGGCGCAGGCCGGGTTCGGCGGGTTCGGCGACATCGGCATCCATGCCCTCGATGCCCTGCGATGGCTGATCGGACGCGAGGCGCGCAGCGTGTACGCGCGCATCCACGCCGGCCTCCATCCCGAGCTGGCGGTGGACAGCATCGGCACCGCGATCATCACCTGGGAGGGCGGGGCGATCGCCACGCTGACCGCGGGCTGGGCCAACCCGGCTGGCTATCCCGTATCGCTCGACGCCCGCTTCGAGGTGGTGGGCACCAGGGCAGCCGCGCTGGTGGATCACCCGTACGTGGAGATCCGGGTGGCGGACTCCCAGCGCTCGGAGCGCGTGGCCGTGGCCCGCGACGACGCGGTCTGGGTGCTCGACTCGTTCATCGACAGTGTGGCGCGCGACGTGGAGCCGCCCATCACCGCGGCGGATGGCATCCGCGCCCTGGAGCTGACCCTGGCCTGCTATCGCTCGGCGGAGACCGGGGACGAGGTGCCCGTCGGCTGACGCGCGGATCGTTGTCCGGTGTCAGCCGTCGGCGTCGGGCAGGCGCGCCGCCCGAGCCACGGCGGCAAGCCCTTCCTCCGAGCCCGGCCAGTTGCGGCGCACGGCGGCCATGCCTGAACGGCGGACCACGGCACGCAGCACGGCCGCGACGAGGATGGCGCCATCCGCGTAGCCGATGACCGGGAGGAAGTCCGGGACCAGGTCGATGGGGGAGGCCAGGTAGGCGAGGAGCAGCCAGAGCCACAGCTTCGCGCCGGCCGGCACCGCGCGGTCGGTGGCCAGGCCGTGGAGCAGGCGAAGCAGGTCGGGCAGCAGGCGCAGGATGGCGGTGGGGCCAACGGTGCCGCGGCGGGCGACGAGCAGCAGGATGGCCAGTGCCAGCCAGGCCACGACCAGCGCCACGCCGATGCCGGCAAGCAGCTCCACCACGCGGACAGCAACGGCACCCGGCGTCACGGCCGGCGTGGACCCGGGGCCTATCGGTCCGGGTTGGCGGGTCCGTTCGGCGCCCGCAACGGGGGCCGCCCGGCACGTGCCGCCGTCGGCTCGCGGTCCCAGCATGGAGGCGAGCGCGGGAGGTTCCCGCGGATGAGGAGGCGGAAGCGTGAACCCTGACGGGATCATCGTCGCGACTCCCGGCATGACGCCGATGGCGACGCCCGCCCTGCCCAACGCCGAGCCCGGGTCCCCAACCCGCTGGGCCGCCGACGGGCCGATCCTCTTCGCTCGCTTCGCCTACCCGCCAAACGAGCTCGGATACTGCGGCCCGGAGGACCACGCCGCCCTGCTCGGGTACGCGGCCGCCGGGATCATCGACCCGGGCCTCGCGGACCTCGCGCGCGGCTTTGCCGGCGCGTGGCCGTACGTGGAGCTCATCGCCCGCGAGACCGGCATCGGCAACCCGCTGGACCGCCGGGTGGTGGAGGCCTACTGGCTGGGTTCCACGCTCCTGGACCGGATCGACATGACCACGTTCGGGAACTCGCTCCTGGACCGGTTCCGCAAGCGGGCGGGCTCCGCGTGGGGCTTCCTCTCCGAAGCAATCCCGGCCGGCGCCCTGCCGACCCACAGCTTCCACGTCTTCGGCGTGTACCCGTGGGTGGGCCTGCTGCGCGGCGAGCGTCCCGACCATCCGCTGCGGATCCTGGACCAGTGCCGCATCCGGTGGGGACGGGTCGTCAGCGTCGAGGGCAGCCAGGCGGTGGTCATGAGCCAGCCGCTGACCTTCGACGGCCAGCACCTTGGCCTGGGCTCGTACCGCGCCGAGACGGTGACCCGCGGGACGGATGGCCTGGGACTGGCGGCAACCGTCGAGCCCGGTGACTGGGTCGCCATGCACTGGGGCTGGATCTGCGACCGGCTCAGCCGTCGACAGCTCGTCAACCTGCGTCGCTACTCGCTCCTGCAGCTGGAGGTGACGAACCGGCGCGTCTCGCGACCGGGCGCCGCGGTGCTGCTCTCATGAACCACGAGGTGACGCCCATCCGCTGACCCGACCCACTGCACCCAGGCGTGGAAGCCGGCCCAGGCTGGCCGTGAGACTTCCGCTTGCGACAAGGAGGCATCCGACTCCCATGGATCCGTTCGCCCCTGCCCGGCTGCGACGAGCGCCGCTCGTTCGTGCCGCGGCCCTGCTCACCGCCGGTCTGCTGCTGGCCGCCTGCACCGCCGCGTCCGGTGGAGACGACCCCAGCGTCCCGGCCCCCGGTGGGACACCCGGCAGCGCCCCGGCGTCCGCCATCCCCGGCGGAACGCTGCGGCTCTACAGCTCGGTGACCCAGGACACCATCGACGCGGTCATCGCCGCGTACCGGCAGGCCTTTCCCGCCGTCAACGTCGAGGTCTTCCGTGCCCCAACGGGCCAGCTGGACGGGCGCATCGCCGGCGAGCTGCGCAGTGGCGGGGTGAACGCCGACGTCCTGTGGGCCACCGATCCGCTCTCCGTGCAGGCGTACGCGGCCCGCGACCTCTTCGCGGCCTGGACGCCGGCGGACGCGACATCGGTCCCGGAGCAGGACCGGTCCGACACGTTCTGGGGTACGCGCCTGCTCAACCTGGTAATCGTCCATGCGCCCGGAATGGTCCATCCCCCCACCGACTGGCATGACCTGGCCGATCCGGCGCTGGCCGCCAGGGTCGCCATTCCCGACCCCGGCTTTGCCGGCTCGGCCTTTGGTGCGCTGGGCTACTTCGCCTCGACCGATGGCTACGGGATGGACTACTACCGCGCCCTGAAGGCCAACGGCGCGGTCCAGGTGCAGTCGGTGACCGACACGCTCAACGGCGTGGCGGAAGGCCAGTTCAGCGCCGGGATCACCCTGGACAAGTCGGCACGCGATGCGATCGCCGCCGGATCCCCGCTGGAGATGACCTGGCCGTCGTCCGGCGCCATCGCCATCTACAGCCCCATTGCGGTGTGGAAGAACGCCGCCAACCCGGTCGCGGCCCGCTCCTTCGTGGACTTCGTCCTGTCGCAGCCCGGCCAGGCGGCCATCGCGTCCACGGGCTGGCAGCCGATCCGCTCCGACGTGGCGGGCGGACCTGCGGTCGGAGGCGCCCAGGTCGCGCCGGACTGGGCTGCCCTGTTCGACCGCCAGGACCAGCTCCTCGCGGACTATCGGTCCATCTTTGGCGGATGAGCAGGAGGCGAGGCTGAGCATGGGAGAGCGTGGCTGGCGGTTTGGCGCCCTGGGCATCGTCGGGGGGTGCCTCGCGCTGCTCGTCGCCTGGCCGCTGGTCCGTCTGGTCGCCGAAGGCGCGGGCGAGGGCGTCGGTCGCCTGCTGGACGGGGTGGGCGGGGCAGGGTTCATCGCCATCGCCAACAGCCTGTGGATCTCGGTCGCGGTCACCGCGCTCGCGCTGGGCGGCGGGCTCGCGGCGGCCGTGCTGACCGAGCGAACCGGGGTGTGGGGACGTGGCGCGCTGCGGGCGGGGATCCTGGCACCGCTCGTCATCCCCGACTTCGTGAGCGCCATGAGCTGGGAACGCGCCTACGGGCCGGTGGGCCTGTCGCATCGGCTGCTGGGATGGTCGCTCCCCGGGCTGGTTGGCCCGCTGGGTATCACCCTGGTCCTCGCGGTCGGGGCGGTGCCGCTCGCCTACCTGATCGTCCTGGGCGGCATGCGGGTTCGCGCCGAGCCGGACCTGGAGCGGGCCGCGCGGGCCAGCGGCGCGGGTGCCTGGACCGCGTTCCGCACCATCACCCTGCCGCTGCTGGCCCCGGTCCTTGCGGCCGCGGGCGGGCTCGTGTTCGTGACCACCATGAACGCGTTCGGCACGCCGGCCGTCCTGGGCCGTCCGGCCGGCTTCTCGACCATGACCACGCGCATCTACCAGGACCTGGCCTTCTCCTCGTCCGACGATGCATTCCGTCGGGTGATCAGCCTCTCGGTGCTCATGGTCGTGGTGGCGATCGTGGTGGTCGGCGCGGTGGACCGTATCTCGACGCGGCCGGCCAGCAGGAGCGGGTCTGCCGGTGGGGGGAGCGCCGTGCGCCTGGCACGGCCCTGGTGGCCGTCCGCCGTCGCCTGGTTGGCGGTGCTGCTGGCGGTGGTCATCCCGCTGGCCGCCCTGGTCCTCGCGGCCCTGACCCGCGCGGTGGGGCTGGCGCCCGTGCCCGGCAACCTGACCCTGGCCAACTTCGGCCGCGCGCTCGATGCCAGCGCGCTGGGCGACCTGGGCAACAGCCTCGCGCTCGCGGCCGGCACGTCGGTGCTGGCGGTGGTGCTGGGCCTGCTCGCCGTCGCCGGGGGCGAGCGCTGGCGGCCACGCCTCAACACGGCGGTGACCCTCACCTTTGCCATCCCGGGGTCGGTCGTGGCCGTGGGCATGCTCCTCGCCTTTGGGCCGGTCCTGCGCGATACGCTGGCCATCATCGGCATCGCATACCTCGCCAAGCTGTGGGCGCTGGGGCAGCGGCCCATCGCCGGAGCGGTCGACCGGCTCTCCGGAGACCTGCAGCGTGCCGCCCGGGCCAGCGGCGCGGGACTGTTCACGGGGCTGCGGACGATCACCCTGCCGCTGCTGGCACCGGCCATTGGCGCTGGGGCTTTGCTGGTCTTCGTCTTCGCCCTCCACGAGGTCACCATCTCGATCCTGCTCTACGGACCGCGGACCGCCACCCTGGCCGTCAGCATCCTGAACCTCCAGCAGGTCGGCGATCCGGTCGTGACCGCGGCCCTGGCGGTGGTGCTCACCGCGATGGTGGCCGGGCTGACGGGGATGCTGCTGCTCGTCGTGCGGCGCTGGCCGTGGGCCGGTGGGGTGCTCGGATGACCGGCCCCGAACCGATGGCGCGCCGGCGCGAGTCCCTGGCGCTCGAGACGCGCGCCCTCTCGGTGGCCTACGACACGAGCGCGGTCCTCGACGGCGTCGACCTGCGGGTGTCGTCGGGCGAGACGCTGGTGCTGCTGGGTCCGTCCGGCTCGGGCAAGACCACGTTCCTGCACGCCGTCGCCGGGTTCCTGCCGGTGACCGCCGGCGAGATCCGCATCAGCGGACGGCTGGTCTCCGCCCCGGGCCGGCTGGTCCCGCCCGAGCGACGGGATATCGCCCTGATCTTCCAGCACTACGCCCTGTGGCCGCACCTCACCGCCCTCGAGACGGTCGCCTATCCGTTGCGCCGTCGCGGGCAGCCCGTCCGCTGAGGCCACCCGGCGAGCCGGCGGAGCTCCTGGCGCTGATGGGCGTCGCGCAGCTCGCGGACCGACGGCCCGCGGAGCTCTCCGGCGGCGAGCAGCAGCGGGTCGGTGTGGCGCGGGCGCTGGCCAGGGAGGCGGGCCTGGTCCTGCTTGACGAGCCCACCGCCCACCTGGACACCCCCTTGCGTGCGGCGCTCACCGCCGAGCTCACCGAGCGACGGCGCCAGACCGGCGCCGCCGCGGTGCACGCCACCCACGACGTGACCGAGGCGCTGGCCGTCGCAGACCGCGTGGCCCTCCTGCGCGACGGGACGATCGTGCAGGTTGGCACCCCGCTCGAGATCTACGAGTGCCCGGTGGACCTCTGGGCCGCGCGAATGAGCGGGCCGGCGTCCGTGCTGCGCGGGACGCTGGTCGAAGCGCAGCGGGTGCAGGTCCTCGACCAGGTCGTGGCCATGCCGGCACCGGCGCGATCCCGCGCAGCGGGCGAGGGGGTCGATGTCCTGGTGCGACCGGACTGGGCATCCCTCGGCGGACCGTTGCGCGGCCGCGTCTCGCGGGGTCTGGTTCCGGGGCCCGCACACCGACTACCGGCTGGAGACCCCAGCCGGCGAGCTCGAGCTCCGCGAGCCCGGCCCGCCACGCGCTGCGGTCGGAGACGAGGTCGGCTGGTCGCTCGAGCGGGGCTGGCTGGCCGGCTAGGTTTGCGGGCTCGCCCGCCAGGTCCGCAGGCTGGCCGGCTAGTTCGCGGGGGCTGGCGCCCCGCTTGCAGGTCCGGGTGGTCTGTCGCGTGCGGACCGTGCCCGGTGAAAGGAGGCAGCCATGCCACGCAGGACGAACCACCCGAAACGCGGCACGTCGCGGAGCAAGGGCTCGACGTCGCAAGCCATCACCAGGGAGGAGGGCCTCATCGGCGGGCGTCCGGTCGAGGACCGCGGATTCGAGACCGTCGAGGTGAGCGTCGCGGCCGCCACGGGTATCGGTGTCGGCACCGTGCTGGGCGGTCCGGTTGGCGCCGATCGGCGGAGCGTGGCCCGCCTCACCCACCGCGAGACCACGGACACCGGCGAAGCGGCGGAATCGGGCTCGTCGAAGGCACCCCCGCCGGGCTGATCACGGCTAACCTCAGCGGTGCAGCGGAAACGATGCCCCGCCGGCGACCCCGCGGATCGGACGCCCCGGCCCGCGCGCATGGATTGGTCCGTCCGCAGATGCAAGGAGGAACCCATGTTTCGAGACACGCCGGCCTTCTCCGGCCTGGCGGCACCCGATCTGGACGCCGCACGGGCCTTCTACGTCGACACCCTTGGCCTGAAGGTGACCGAGGACAACGGGATCCTCACCCTCCATCTCGGCGGCGGGGGCCGGGTGATCATTTATCCGAAGCCTGGCCACCAGCCCGCTTCGTTCACGGTCCTCAACTTCCCGGTCGCCGATGTCGACGCCACCGTGGACGCCCTGGCGGCCCGCGGAGTCGTCTTCGAGCGCTACCCGGGCTTCGAGCAGGACGAGCGCGGCATCATGCGCGGCAACGGCCCCACCATCGCCTGGTTCCGGGACCCGGCCGGGAACATCCTGAGCGTGATCGAGGCCTGAACCCTCCAGCTCCTACCCGCCGGGCGGTGATGAGTCCCACTGCTCAGGGTGGACCGATGGCACCCCTCCAAGCCCCCTCCGGTGGACTGTGATCAGCCCCACTGCTCAGGGTGGACCGATGGCACCCCTCCAAGCCCCCTCCGGTGGACTGTGATCAGCCCCACTGCTCAGGGTGGAGGCACGGCGGCGCTTGCCGCGGTGGGGATCTGCGTGGTACGCTAAGCATCCGCTCAGACGTGAGCAATTGCTCACTGCACGAGGGTCTCCCGTGCCGAACGAGCTCACCAGCGAAGAGCACGAGCTCCTGGCGCGCATCGCGCGTCGGTCCTACGTGGACGGCCGCACCCAGGAGGAGATCGCCCGCGAGTTCGGGCTGTCGCGGCAGAAGATCCAGCGCCTCCTGGACCGTGCCCGCGCCGCCGGCGTGGTGGAGATCCACATCGAGGCACCGCCCGGCGTGAACCTGGAGCTCGAGGGCGAGCTCATCACGGCCTTTGGCCTGACCGACGCCATCGTCACGCCCGTCCGGCCCGACCCGGAGTCGCGCCGCGCGGCGGTGGCGCGCAGCGCCGCCCGCTACCTGGAGCGCCGGCTGCGGGCCGGCACCATCGTGGCCGTCGGCCACGGCCGGGACGCCGGCGAGGTGCCGCGCTTCTTCCGGTCCGCGCGCCGGCTGGACTGCACCTTCGCCAGCGCCATGGGCGGCTCGCCGCGGGTGGACACGCCAACCAACCCGAACGAGATCGCGCGGGTCCTCGCCGAGAAGGCGGGCGGCCGCGCCGAGAGCCTATACGCGCCGGCCTACGTGGAGAGCGCCGCGATGCGAGACGCGCTGCTCCAGCAGGAGGCGGTGGCCCACACCCTGGACGTCGCGGCCCGCGCCAGCGTGGCCCTCGTGGGCATCGGCGGCACCAACGACGACTGCACCATGGTCCGCTCCGGGTGCCTCTCGCTCGACGAGATCGCGCGGCTCCGGGAGCAGGGCGCGGTGGGCGACGTCCTGGGCAACTACGTCGACGCTCGCGGTGCGCTCATCGCCTCGCCGCACCGGGAGCGTCTCATCGCCCTCTCCCTGGACGACCTGCGGCCCATCGGCACGGTGGTGGCCGTCGCCAGCGAGGCGGAGAAGCCGCTCGCCATCCTGGGCGTCCTGCGCGCGGGCGTGATCGACGTGCTCATCGTGGACGAGACGAACGCCCACGCGGTCCTGGCCCTGTCGCGCGGCGAGGATCGCGGCCGATCCGGGGGTGATTGAAGCCGAACCAGCACGCAGTCCATGGAGCAGTCGCAGCCCGCGGGGCTGCAGGAGGAGGACATGCCAGTCGTCCCAACTCAGGAGATCGTCCAGCGGGCGTTCAAGGAGCGCTACGGGGTCGCTGCCATCAACGTCGTCAACGACCTCACCCTCGAGGCGGTGCTCGCCGCCGCCGAGGAGCTGCGGGCCCCGCTGATCGTCCAGACATCGGTGAAGACTGTGAAGTCCATCGGCGCCGATGTCCTCTATGCCATGTGGTGCGAGATGACCCGGCGGATCACCGTCCCGGTCGCCCTGCACCTCGATCACTGCCCCGAGCGCGAGGTCATCACCTCGTGTCTCGCCAAGGGCTGGAACAGCGTCCTGTTCGACGGGTCCAAGCTCAGCGTCGAGGAGAACAAGCAGCAGACCGTCGAGGTCGTCGCCGAGGCCAAGCCGTACGGGGCGCTGGTCGAGGGCGAGATCGAGCCGTTCAAGCGCGTCGAGGAGATGAGCGATGACGAGCGCGACAGCGAGCAGGCGCTCGAGACGGCGCTCGACTTCATTCGGACCACCGGCGTGGACATCTATGCCCCCGCCATCGGCAACGCGCACGGCATGTATCGGGCCACCCCCAAGCTGGACAACCAGCGGGTGACCGACATCGTCGAGGCGACCGGCATCCCGGTGGCGCTCCACGGCGGCACGGGCATGAGCGCGGAGCAGTTCAGCGACCTCATCCGCCGCGGCTGCGCCAAGGTCAACATCTCGACCGCCCTGAAGATCCGGTTCATGCAGTCGGGCTACGACTACATCACGGAGCATCCCACGGAGTACGACCCGCCCAAGCTCTTCGTCGCGCAGCGCGAGGCGGTGAAGGCCATGGCCGTCGAGCACATCCGCATGTTCGGCAGCGAGGGGAGGGCGTGGTGACAAAGGCGCTCATCTTCGACTGCGACGGGGTCCTGGCCGACACAGAGCGCGACGGCCATCGGCCCGCGTTCAACCAGACCTTCCGGGAGTTCGGCCTGCCCATCGAGTGGTCCGAGGACGAGTACGCGGTGAAGCTCCAGATCGCCGGCGGAAAGGAGCGGATGGCCAGCGATCTCACGCCGGAGTTCCTTCGCTCGCGCGGCATGCCGGACGACGAGGCGTCGCGAACCGATCTCCTCGCGCGCCTGCACAAGCGCAAGACGGAGATCTACAGGGAGATGGTCGCCGCGGGGCGCCTGCCGACCCGTCCGGGGATCCGGCGGATCATCACCGCGGCGCAGGACGCCGGCTGGGTGCTGGCGGTCTGCTCGACGTCGGCGGAACCGTCCGTGCGGGCCATCCTGGAGCAGGCGGTGGGCCCCGAGCGAGCGGCCCGGTTCGACCTCGTCCTTGCCGGCGACGTGGTGGAGCACAAGAAGCCGGCACCCGACATCTACCTCCTCGCGCGCGAACGCCTGGACTGCGCACCGGGCCAGACGCTCGTCGTCGAGGACTCTCGCAACGGACTCGTCGCTGCCGGCGGAGCAGGGCTCCGCGCGGTGATGACCGTGAACGGCTACACGGAGGTGGAAGACAACAGCGAGGCAGTCCTGGTCGTTTCGTCGCTCGGGGATCCGGGTGGCGAGCGAACGCGGGTGATCGCCAACCGCTCGGCGGCCGAGCCGGGCGACTACGTCACCCTGGCCGACCTGGAGCGGTGCATGGCCGCCTGACGGGCCACGTGGGTGGGTCGTCAGGTCAGTGAGGAGGTCCGTATGGCAGATCAAGCGTTCGACGACGTCGATCTCGTGATCAAGACGATGGCGACGACGATCGTCGACAACGCGGAGTACTTCGCCCAGCTCGACTCGATCGTCGGCGACGGGGACTTCGGGTTCTCGCTGCGCAACGGGTTCGAGGTGGTCGTCAGCGACTGGGACACGTTCGACCGCTCGAGCGTCGGCACGTTTCTGAAGAAGATCGGCTTCGTGATCTCGGCCAAGGTGGGCGGGGTCTCGGGTCCGATCTGGGGCACCGCCTTCCTGCGGGCCGGGGTGGCGGCCGGGGACAAGACGTCGCTGGAGCCCGATGACGTCATCGCCATGCTGCGAGCGTCCATCGAGGGAATCATGCACCGCGGCCAGTCGTCGCTTGGTGACAAGACGCTCCTCGACGCTCTGGTGCCGGCGACGGACAGCCTGGAGGCAAGCTTCGCCGACCCGGCAACCGCAGCGGACCACGGGGTGGCCGCCATCCAGAAGGCGGCCGATGTCGCGGTCAAGGCGGCCGAAGAGACCAAGACCATGCAGGCCATGCGCGGGCGTGCCGCCTATACCGGCGAGCGGAGCATCGGCTCCGTCGACGCTGGTGCGACCGCCATCGGCGTGATCCTGCAGGCGATCAGCAAGGCCTGGCACGACAAGTACGGAAATTGAGGAGGAATCCTGGCGTGAAGAAGTTCGTCAACGATCCGCGGCAGTTCGTCCCCGAGTTTCTCGAGGGCATCCAGCTCGCGAGCGGCGGCACGCTCAAGTACGAGCCCAAGTACAACCTCATCTATCGGGCCGACATGCCCAAGAAGGATCGGGTCTCGATCATCCAGGGCTCCGGCTCCGGGCACGAGCCGGCGCACACCATGATCGTGGGCCCCGGCATGCTCGACGCGGCCTGCCCGGGTGACGTCTTCGCCGGACCGCCGGTCGAGTTCGTCACGGAGACCTCCAAGCTGATGGACACGCCCGCCGGCGTGCTCTACATCGTCAACAACTACACCGGCGACCGCACGGCCTGGGAGATGGCCAAGGAGCTGCAGGAGGCCGAGGGCCAGAAGATCGGCTACCTGCTGGTGAACGACGACGTCGCCGTCAAGGACTCCACCTGGACGGTGGGCCGGCGCGGCGTCGCCGGCAACTTCTTCGTGATCAAGGCCGCGGCCGCCATGGCCGACAAGGGCGGATCGCTGGAGGAGTGCGTCCGTGTGGGCGAGAAGGTCATCGCCAACGTGCGGACCATGGGCATCGCCCTGTCGTCCTGCACGCCGCCCGTGCGCGGCACCCCGCTCTTCGAGATCGGCGACGACGAGATGGAGATCGGGATCGGCATCCATGGTGAGCCAGGACGCGAGCGCGCCAAGCTCGTTCCGGCCAACGACATCGTGGACATCCTCCTGAACGCCATCGTCCCGGACCTGCCGTTCGAGTCGGGCGACGAGGTCGCGCTGATGGTCAACGGGCTGGGCGGCACCCCGATCAGCGAGCTGTACCTGCTGTACGGGATCGCCCACAAGAAGCTCGAGGAGAAGGGGATCAAGGTCTTCCGCAGCTATGTCGGCGAGTACTGCACCTCGCTCGAGATGGCGGGCGCCCACATCTCCCTGCTGAAGGTCGACGCGGAGCTCAAGGAGCTGCTCCTTGCGCCGGCGGAGATCGCGTATCGCGTCTTCTGAGCCGATACCCTCGCGTCAATCGAGCGGGCGGCCCGGCGAGGGCCGCCCGCTCGCCGTGCCCGGTCATGGGGCTCCGGCATCCCTCCGGCGGACTGTGAGCAGCCCCACTGCTCAGGCCAGACCGATGGTGCCCTCTTGGTGGTCTTCCGGTGGACTGTGAACAGCCCCACTGCTCAGGTCGGACCAATAGAGGCTTTCCCATGCCCCTCCGGTAGCCTGTGAGCAGCCCCACTGCTCAGGCCGGGCCAAATGGGTGCGTCCAGGGGCGCCGGAGAGTGCCGGCGGAGGAGACCGTGGGAACCTACCAGCGCGGTACGCGCCGCGGCTCAGCCTCGTGCGCGGGCGCAGCCCGAAGGGGGCGATGAACGGCCGCTTCGACGGCCGCTGCCAGGACGCCCTGGTCGGGGGCTCCCAACGCGGGTGTCACCTCGTTCGGACCCTCGGTCTCGACCCAGTCGAGGAGCAGGCCGCCCGAGGTCAGGACCACGGGCTTGTTGGGGTGCAGCGCCCGCAGCTCCTCGACGAGCTTGCGTCCACCGTCGCCGGCGGCCAGGACGTCGTAGACCAGGACATCGGCCTTGTCCACCTGCCAGCACGGCTCTCCGTGCATGACGGGGCACCCGCCGCCCGACGGCCCGGCGCACTGGTCCACCTCGTAGCCGGCTCGTCGCAGATCCTCGACCTCGATGTCAGCGAGATCGATGTCGTGGTGGACCACCAGTGCGCGTGTCATCGCGGTTGACTCCTTCCGCGAGGCCTGGAGCGGATCACCCAGCCTGTCGCCCGGCTTCGCCTCGCAGGGCGAGCATCGAGACCGCGGCGGCCCGCGGAACAGGGTCGAAGGTCACCTTCCGCCAGTGCAGAGGGCACCGGCCGCCGCGGGCGAGCCGCGCCAGATGAACCAGCGCAGCGGTTATCAGCCAGAGCGCGGCCGGAGGAGCGCGCGGCAGGCGTCCACGGCCCGCGGGACGGCAGCTGATGCAGCCGCGGAGAGCTCCTCCTCGAATCGATCGTGGAGGACGGCCTCGATGCCCACGGTCCAGATCTCCGAGGGCAGCACGGCCCCCAGCGCAAGGCCCGCCTCGAGCGCAGCCGGGAGCGGGGCGTCGTGCGAGGAGTCGAGGTGCGCCGATGCCCGCGTCTCGACCTGGTCGAGGGGCCGGCAGGTGACGGTGCCGGCGGGCGCCAGACCGGTCGCGATGGCGTCGATAAGGATGGCGCGCTCGTAGCCCACCAGGTGCTCCATGAGCGTCAGCCCGCCCACCGCCAGCTGCTCGATGTCGACGGGTCCGATGCCGCCGGCACCGCGGACCCCACCGCCCCCGCTGTCGGCGTGCGCCAGCTCGTCGCGCAGCGCCTCGGCGACCCGCCAGCCCACGCCGTCGTCGCCGCGCAGCGGGTTGCCCAGGCCAACGACCAGCGTTGTCGCCGGCCCGCGCGAGCGGGCGCGGGGGTCAGCAGGCCTGGCGGAGGACGTCGACGGGATCGCCGTTGGCATCGCGGATGGTCACCTCCAGCGGCATCTCGCCGGTCAGCGAATGCGTGGCGCAGCCGAAGCACGGGTCGTAGGCGCGGAACGCCATCTCGATCCGGTTCAGGAGCCCCGGCGACACCACCTCGCCGCCGTGGATGAGGCTGCGCGCCGCCCGCTCGATGGACAGGGCCATGGGCGCGTAGTTGTTCGTGGTGCCCACGATCAGGTTGACCTTCGTCACCAGCCCGCGCCCATCGGTCCAGTAGTGATGGGTGAGCGTGCCGCGCGGTGCCTCGATGGTGCCCACGCCTTCCGTTGGCGGCTCGCTAGGGACCACCCGCACGACGTCGGAGGTGACCTCCGGGTCGGTGGCCAGCTCCACCACCCGCTCCGCGGCCGAGAGCAGCTCGACCAAACGAGCCCAGTGCATGGCCAGCCGCGGATGAACCATCCGCTTCCGGCCGTCCACCGGCGGCGCGAGCACCGAGTAGAAGCGCTCGTAGGCCTCCTGGGCCAGCGGCGTGCCCATCCCGTCCGCCGCGTTGATCCGCCCCAGCGGGCCTACGCAGTAGACGCCGGACTCCGGGCCGTCCACGAGCCCCTTCCAGCCGACCTTGCGCAGGTACGGGAACTTCAGATAGGTCCAGGGCTCCACCCGCTCGGCGATCCATTCGGGATAGTCCGCCGGCGGGTACTGCCCGTGCAGGGTGCCGTCCGGCCCCACCACGCGGACCTGCCCGTCGTACATGTTCAGGCGGCCCGCGGCGTCGACGACCCCCATGTAGTACGTCTCGTGGGTGTACGTGTCGCCGCGGATCATGCCCACGTACTCGTCGTTGCCCAGGATCGCGGAGTCCCACAGATCCAGGCTGAACCGGGCGAAGTCGACCATCCAGCGGCCGCTGGCCTCGATGGCCGCGCGCTCGTCCTCCGTGATTCCCTTGGTCATGCCGCCGGGCACGGCGGTGAGGGGATGGACCTTGCGCCCGCCAATGGTCTCGATGATCTCGTGCCCGCGCTTGCGTGCCTCGATCACCCTGAGGCCGATATCGGCGCCGACCTTGTGGACCACGCCCAGGATGTTGCGCTCCGCCGGCGGCGCGTCCGGCCCGACCAGGAAGTCGGGCCCGGACAGGACGTAGAAGTGCGTCGTGTGGTCGGTGGCCACGAAGGCGCTGTACAGGAGCTCGCGCAGCAGCGTGGCCGCCCGCGGCGGGGTGACGCGGTAGACCGCGTCCACGGCCTTGGCCGCGGCCATGTGGTGCGCCTCCGGGCACACCCCGCAGATCCGGCTCGTCAGGGTGGGCATCTCCTCGATGGGCCGCCCCACGCAGAATCGCTCGAACCCGCGCAGCTCCGGGACCTGGAAGTAGGTGTGCTCGACCTCGCCGGCGCCGTCGAGCAGGATCTCGATCTTGCCGTGCCCCTCCAGGCGGGTGACCGGGTCGATGGTGACGTGGGTCATGCGTTGCGACCTCCCCGCAGGAGCGACTTCGCCAGGCTGAAGCGATAGAACTGGCCCACCGGGTCGGGGATCCCGTCCAGGATCCGCTCGATCTCGTCGGGGTCGGTGGCGTCGACCACGGAGGCGAACGCGGACATCAGCCGCGCCCCATAGTCGACGACGCCATCGGCCGGGCCGTAGCAGCCGATGCACGGCGCTCCGGCCGCCGGGCACAGCGCCCCGCAGCCGGATCGGGTGGCCGGTCCGTTGCAGGGCAGGCCCTGCTCCAGGAGGCACACGCGCGGATCGACCTGCGCGAGGTCCGTGATACGCACGAAGTGCGTGATCTTCTTGACGTTCCGCTCGCGCGAGCACTCGTCGCAGCAGGTGCTCGTCCCCGCCCCGATCACCGATCCGGCCGGCGGCAGCTGCGCCGTTCCGTCCATGGCGGCGATCACCAGCTGCAGCACCTCCGCGATGCGCGCCGACTCCGGCGGGCAGCCGGGCATGAAGTAGTCGACGGTGACCACCTGGTCGAGCGTGCGCAGGAGCGGCGAGAAGACGGGGAGACGGAGGACGCCGTCGCCGGGGTCGCCATCGGGCAGGTGCCATTCCGGCTGGGGCACCACGTGCTCCGGGTTGTCGGCGCCCGGCCCTTCGTAGCTCGCGTCGAACAGCTCCCTTGTGCTGCTCAGGTTGGCGAGACCGGGGATGCAGCCCTCGCAGGCGCAGGAGCCGAAGGCGACGAGCACCTTCGACTTGGCGCGCAGCAGGTGGGCCATCTCCTCGTTCTCGCTGTTGCGGATCCCGCCGCTGAACAGGCACAGGTCGATGGAGCCATCGTCCATGGCCCGCACGTCGTCGTACTTGCCGTCCATGGCGACCGGCCAGAAGACCACGTCGAAGCGCCGGTCCACCTCCAGGATGAGCTCGTGCACGTTGAGGACCGCGATGTCGCAGCCACCGCAGGAGCTGGCCCAGTACATCGCGAAGCGCGGCTTTGCAGAGACCGATGTCGCCGTCACGCCGTCACCTCCGCCACATCGGCCTGTGCTGCGCCCTGGGTGATCTCGGCGACGTCCTCGACCTCATCGCCGGGCCCGTCCGTCGCCTCGGAGGCCAGCGCCTCGATCGAGGCGTCATCGGCGTGCCAGCCCAGCGGGCCCAGTGCCCGCACCTCCTCGACGATGCGTCCCATCTCGTGGGCGAACCGCTCGCCCTCCGCGGCGCTGGCCCACACGAGCTGGAGCCGCTGTGGCTCGATGCCGAGCGCGGTGATGGTTCGCCGCAGCAGGAGGAAGCGGCGCAGGCCCTTGTAGTTCTGCTCGCGGTAGTGGCAGTCGCCCGGCCAGCAGCCGGAGACGACCACGCCATCGGCCCCGCCCGCGAAGGCCTTGAGGACGAAGGTGGGGTCCAGGCGCCCGGCGCACATGAGGCGCACCAGGCGGATGTTGGGCGGGTACTTGATACGGGCGGTCCCCGCCAGGTCCGCCGCGCGGTAGCTGCACCAGTTGCAGGTGAAGCCAATGAGGACCGGTTCGAAGCTCATGCCGGCACCTCCTCGGCCGCGGCGGGCACGGTGCCCGGGATCATGAGCAGCCCCTCGATCTGCCTGAGGATCTGCTCGTTGGAAAAGCCCGTGCCGCTCATGGCGCCGGCCGGGCAGGCGGCCACGCAGGTCCCGCAGCCCTGGCACAGCGCGGGGTTGACCCGGCTGACGTTCTCCGCGGCGAGGTAGTCGATGGCGTTGTACGGGCACAGGTCGTTGCAGATCCGGCACCCGGAGCAGCGCGCCTCGTCCACGGTGGCGCGGATGGGCTCCAGCGCCATCTCCTTCTGCTGGATGCGCCCCAGGATGCGGGCCGCCGCCGCGGCGCCGTTGGAGACGCTCGACGGGATGTCCCGCGGGCCCAGCGCGCAGCCGGCCGCGAACACGCCCTCGGTCATGGTCGCGACCGGGTCCAGCTTGGGATGGCGCTCGATGACCCAGCCGTCCGAGCTGCAGCCGATGCCGAAGAGCCGAGCCACCTCGGTGGCGTCGTGTGCCGGTTCCAGGCCAACCGAGAGGATGACCATGTCCACCGGGATGCGGCGCTGGGCCGCCGCCAGGGTGTCCTCGACCTGGACGATCAGGCGGCCGTCCTCCGCGGCCTCGGCCGGCATGCGCAGGACATCGGTCACCTCGGCGACGCGACCGCGGACGAAGGTGGTGCCCTCCTCCTCGATGCGCCGGTAGAACTCGTCGTAGCCCTTACCCGGCGTGCGCATGTCGATGTAGAACTCGAAGATCTCCGCGCTGGTGTGCTCGCGGACGAGATGCGCGAACTTGAGCGACTGCATGCAGCAGATGGCCGAGCAATACTCGTTGTAGTTGCGGTCGCGGCTCCCGACGCAATGGACGATCGCCACCCGCTGGGGCTCCGTGACGCCGTCCCGCAGGACGATGCGCCCGCCGGTGGGACCGGCGGCATTGCTCATGCGCTCGAACTCGAGGCTGGTGAACACGTTCGGGAGCCGGCCGTAGCCGTACTGCTCGATGCGTCGCGCGTCGAACGTCTCGAACCCGGTGGCGATGATGATGTTGCCCACGTCGACGGTGACGACCTCGTCGGTCTGGCTGAAGTCGATGGCGTTGGTGGGGCAGAACTTCTCGCAGGCCTTGCAGGTCCCCTTCTCGAAGTAGACGCAGTTGTCGCGATCGAGGACCGGGAACTTGGGCACCGCCTGCGGGAACGGGGTGTAGATGCCCTTGCGGTAGCCGATGCCGGCCTCGAACTTCTCGTCGACGATGCGCGCCGGGCACTTCTCCTGGCAGATGCCGCAGCCCGTGCACAGCTCCGTGTCCACGTAGCGGGCCTTGTGGCGGATGGTGGCCGTGAAGCTGCCGACGTAGCCGGACAGGTTTTCGATCTCGCTCCAGGTGTGGAGCGTGATGTTGGGATGGCTCCCGGCGGTGACCATCTTCGGAGTCAGGATGCAGGCCGCGCAGTCGAGGGTCGGGAACGTCTTGTCGAACTGGGCCATGTGCCCGCCAATGGACGGCTCGCGCTCGACGAGATGGACCGGGAAGCCGGCGTCCGCGATCTCCAGCGCGGCGGTGATGCCGGCGATCCCGCCGCCCACCACCAGCGTGGCCGGGTTGATGGGAACGCGGTAGGGCTCAAGCGGCTCGTGCTCCGCCACCCGCAGGACGCCGCCCGCCACGACCGCCTTGGCCTTGGCAGTGGCGGCCTCCTTGTCGGTATGGACCCAGCTGACCTGCTCGCGGATGCTGACCAGCTCGCACAGGTACGGGTTCAGGCCGGCGCGCTCGCAGGCGCCCCGGAACGTCTTCTCGTGCATGTGCGGCGAGCAGGCCGCCACCACGACCCGGGTCAGGCCCAGCTCGCGGATGTCCTCCTCGATGAGCTCCTGCCCCAGGGAGGCGCACATGAACTTGTAGTCGCGTGCGACCACGACGCCGTGCGGTCCGAGCTTCTCGGCAGCCCAGTCGCGCACGGCCTCCACGTCCACCGTGCCGGCGATGTTCGTGCCGCAGTGGCAGACGTAGACGCCAATCCGCTCCTCGGCGCCGGCGGTCATGGCTGCACCTCCCCGTCCCCGGCGTCGGCCGGGGTCTCGGGCATGCGCGGCATGGGCAGCGCGGCTGACCGTCGTGACGGGCGGCGTGCCGGTGCCGGGGTCTCGTCCACGGGCGGCGCCTCGGCCCGGCGCACCTGCATCCGGTTCAGCGCGTAGCGGGCGCTCACGATCTCCGTCCCCACCCCTGCCTGCTTTGGCTCCGCGCCAAAGGCGAGGGCCATGAGCTGGGTGAAGAACAGGATCGGCATGTGATACCCCGTCCCGAAGCGATGGTTCATCTCCGCCTGGTAGAGGTCCACGTTCATCTGGCACATGGGGCAGACGGTGACGAGCATGTCCGCCTCCAGCCGGTCGGCCGCGTCGACCAGCCGCCGGATGAGCTCCAGCCCGGTGTCCGGGCTGATCTGGGTCATGTGCCCACCGCAGCAATCGGTCCGCAGCGGGAAGTCGACGACATCGGCGCCCAGGGCGGTCAGCAGGCGGTCGAAGTCGAGCGGATGCTCGCGCAGGCTCCAGTGCCGGTCGTAGTCAGGCCGGGTGACCAGGCAACCCAGGTAGGGCGCCACCCGAAGGCCCCGCAGCGGGCTGACGACACTGCGCTCCACGGCGTTCAGGCCCACCTCGCGGAGGATCACCTCCAGGAGGTGGCGCACCTGCACCGAGCCCGGATCGTAGTGCAGCCCGCCGGCATCCAGCGCGGTGTTCACCGTGCGGGCCAGGGCAGGGTCGGAGCGCAGGGTGTAGTCGGTCTTGGCGAGGTTGAGGAAGCAGGCCGAGCAGGGGGCCACGACGGTGCTGCTGCCGTTGCGCTGCTGCTCCGCCAGGGCCAGGTTGCGGCTCACGAGGGCGTACGCGCGCTGCTGGCTGATGGCGAAGTACTCGAACGCTCCGCAGCAGTTCCAGTCGTCGATCTCCTGGAGCGTCAGGCCCAGCCGCTCGCAGACGACCTCCAGGGACTCGCCATAGGCCTTGCCGCTCCCATCCATGGAGCAGCCGGGGTAGTACAGGTAGCTCGTCGCCGATGCCGGTGTCGCCGATGGCGCCGCGGCTGGCGCGTGCTCGACGGTCATGCGGAGGCCTCCAGCTCGCCGGCGCGGTCCAGGATGGCGTTGAGCTGATCCACCTTCGCGATGCGGTGGATCCCGAACCCCATGCGGCCCTTGGCGAGCATGCTGATGCCGGCGGGCGCCATGCCCGGCAGGCGAAGCGGGTAGTGGCGCAGGTAGTGGCGGGCCACGAGCCCGATCTCGTAGCTGCGCCCGTAGCGGTGAATGTTGCTCACGAACGTCCGGGAGAAGTCGGGTGCCGCCGAGCCGGGGGTGGTGCCCTCACGATCCGCGAGCGCCTTGAGGACGCCCATCACGTCGGGGATCCGGATCTCCTGCGGGCAGCGGATGGCGCACAGGTGGCAGCTGACACACATCCACGGCGTGTTCGAGCGCAGGACCTCGTCGCGCATGCCGGCTCGCACCATGGCGAACAACTGCCGGGGCGTGTGGTCCATGTCCGCCGCCGAGGGGCATGACCCGCCGCAGGTTCCGCACTGGATGCACATCTCCAGCCGCGTCGGCGTGGCCGCTGCTGCGGCCACCTCCGAGAGAAACGCGGACCCCGAAGGCGGCGCCGATGCGGAAGCCGTGGCCTCCGCGGTCGTTGCCGCCGCGGTCACCGGGTTGCTCCCGCGAGCTCGCTGAGCCCGAGCGCGATGCGCGCACGAGGCTCGTCGTCGACCGTGAAGGCCATCTCCATCACTCCGGGCCGCCGGCCAACGCACAGGGTGCCCAGGATGTTCACGCCGGCCGCGGCCAGCCGCTCGGCCACGTCGGCCAGGCCACCGGGCCGATCCTCGACGTCGACCATGATCGCGTCGCCCTCGATGAACGAGTGGCCCAGGCCGCGCAGCACCTCGCGCATCTCCTGGTCACAGCTGGGAACGATGAACGCGCACGCCAGCGGACCTGACCCGACGCACGAAACATGCTGGATGTCGATGCCGCGCATCGCGAGCGCGCGACTGAGGTGTGCCAGCTCCCCGGGGTGATTCTCGAGCTGGATGACGAACTGTCGAGCCATCGCCGCCTCCGCTATGCCTGTCGGCGGGACAGGATCACCGTGCTTGCCGACTGGGTCGCCGCGGAGAGCCCCGAAATGGAGCGGGCCCACGGGCAGTCTCCCGCCCGGCGGAGGGTCGCCGTAGTGCCGATTGACCCGTTCGGGTCAGCCGGAGGACTGGGCCGACAGGACCCTCGGCACTGCGGCATCGGGACGCTTGACCCGTACGGTTCGGCGCAGGGACATATCGACAGGAGGAGCGGCCAGGTGCACGAGGCAGGAATCGCCGAGCGGGCGCTGCACGCGGTGGAGGCAGCCATTCCGCAGGATGCGGCGGGCCGCCCGCCCCGCGCGCTCACCCTCCACGTGACCGATCCGGCGCACGTGGACATCGACGCGGTGACGCTTCACCTCGAGATCGCCATGGTGGACCGGGGATGGCCTGAGATCCCCATCGCCGTGACCATCGCCACGGTCGTCTGCGGCCAGTGCGGCGCCTCGGTGCGTCCGGAGGGCGAGTGGCCCTTCTGCACGACCTGCGGCGCGCCGCTCCCCGAGGAGGCGGGCGCGGGCATCGAGATCAGCGCGACCTGGTAGGGTCCCCGCCTCAGCCCCCGTCAGCGTCAGCGTCAGCCCGCGGCGGCGAGGCGGTCCGCCTGCGCGCGCAGGGCGTCGGTCACCTTGGCGAGCGGCATCATGAAGGTCGGGACGCACTGATCCCGGCAGCGGGTGGCCAGCTCGGCGACGTCACGCAGCCGCTCCTCCATGACGACCCAGGCCGCCTCACGGTGCGGGAGCAGGTAGTCCACCGCGTAGAACAGCTCGAATCCGGCGCCCGCCGACAGGCCCGGGTGCTCCGGGCCAATGGGCAGGCGGGAGACGAGCGCTCCGAGGGGCTTGATGGCCGCGTACATCAGGGTCACCGCCACGTCCGCCAGCACCGACAGCTGCTCGTCCGTCTCGTCGGTGTGGGCGAAGTATCGGGAGAGGAGCTGGAGCACGATCTCGTAGACGGCGTTGAACAAATCCATGGCGCGCGCCGTGAACGGATCGCTGATGATGGGCACCTCGATCCCGCTGTCGGGCGGGCGAACGTAGGCGGCGGCGACGGCCCGGGCCGGCTCGAAGCCGGGATCCGCCTCGCGGGCCGCAAGGTACTCCTCAAGGATGGCCACCAGCCGGCCGAAATGGGCGTCGCGCCACTCTCCCCGGGCGCCCTCTCCCTGCTCGACGATGGTCTCGATGGCCGCCTGGGCGGAGGCGACGTCGGTGACGGGAACCAGCTCCGTCCAGCGGAAGTGCGCTTCATCGGCCTGGGCCGATCGAGGGCCCACGAACAGCCGCTCAGGCCCGAGCTTCTCGGCCAGGTGGGCGAACCCCTCCTGGATGGACCGGTACAGGTGCCCGATGGTGGCGAAGTCCTGGAGGTGCGGCCCGATCTCGTCCTCGATGGCGGCCGGCAGCGGCACCGCCTCGTCGAGCGCCGCGAACCCCTCCGCGTCGTCGAGGGCCATCCCCTCGGGGCGCTCCAGGAATGCGAAATGGCGAAGTGCGGCCTCGCCGAATGGCACGAGCGCGATCTGGATGCCGGCCGGGTAGCTCCGCGGCGGCAGCGGCAGGTTCGGTCGGGCGAGCCGCGGAGCGGCACCCACGGCGGTGAGCAGGTTCTGGACGAGGGCCAGGTGCAGCATCTCCTGGGCCCCGATATGGAGGAGCTCCGTGCGCCAGCGCTTCACTGCGGCGAGCTGATCGGCGGTCAGCCCTTCCTCTGCCTTCTCCTTGAGGGAGAAGGCCGCGTACAGGTACTGGCACATGACCAGGTGCTCGAGCTCTGCGGCCTTGCCCAGCGTGTAGACGAGCGCTTCGCGGTGCTCGAGGACGATGGGCGCCTCGGGGTCCGCCTCGTCGCGCGTGGCAAGCACGTGGGTCAGGGCGCCGGTGCTGGATCCGCCTTGCCAGGACATCGGCTGGCCTCCCGTGTAGGGGCTCGGGGCTGGGCAGGCGAGCGCAGTCTACCCTGCTGCATGCCCGCGCGCCATCGGCTGTGTATCCTCGGCCGATGACCCCTTCCGGAGCCTCCCGGCGCGACGTCGGCTTCCTGCGGCTGGTTGCCGTGGTCGCCGCCTACGCGGTTGCCATGGCCTACCTCGAGTCCGCCGTCGTGGTCTACCTGCGGCAGGCGCTGGGCGTTGCGCCCTCGACCGTCTTTCCGGTGGACTTCTCCGGCGCCGCGGGCTCGTTGGGCTACATCGAGCTCGGCCGCGAGCTGGCGACGATGGTCATGATCGGCACCGTGGGCTGGATGGCAGGTCGCAGCCCGCTCGAGCGCCTCGCGTGGGCCGCCGTGGTGTTCGGCATCTGGGACATCGGCTACTACGCCTGGCTGTGGGTCTTCTCGGGCTGGCCGTCGGGACTCGGCACGTGGGACCTGCTGTTCCTGCTCCCCGTGCCCTGGGCGGGCCCGGTGTGGGCGCCCGTGGCGGTGAGCGTGGGGCTCATTGGCTTCGGCGTCCCCGTCGCCTCCCGCGAGCGCGCCGGACGACCCTTGCGCATGACGGCCCGGCGCTTCGCCGTGGTGCTCCTGGGCGGTCTCGTCGTCATCATCAGCTTCACCCTCAACGCGGGCGTGGTGATCTCAGGTGGCGTGCCCTCGAGCTTCGCGTGGCCTGTCTTCGTCGCCGGCATGGCCATTGGCGTGGTGGCCGCCTGGGGCGCTATGCGGCGCGGCGGTCGCTCGCCGGATCGGTCGGAAGCCTAGCGGCCCGCGCCGTCTCCGGGTGGCGGGTCGCTCGGCGGCGGCGCCGGAGCGACGTCGTGCGACGTCCCGGCCTCCTCCGCCGCGTGGGCCTGCCGGTGCCAGGCCTCGAATGCCTCTGCGCTGCCCGGAGCCGGCGCGGGTGGCGCCGGGCTGGGTGGCTCCTGGGTCGGCGGGCCCTGCGGTGGCGGTGCCGCCGGTTGCCACTCACTCGGCGGGCGCGGTTCGCCGGTACGCAGGAGGGTGACGACCGCCCACACCGCCCCCACGATGAGGAGCAGCATCAGCAGCCCACCCAGGAACCAGCCGAAGCCCCCGAATCCGCCAAAGCCCCCGATCCCACCGAACCGGCCGCGCTCCATCACGCCGGGCATGGCCCCGTCATGCCATCGACCACCCACCGCCGCTCCGGCCACGAACGCGACCACGCCGACCACCACGACGACGACGGCGCCAATGGCAAGCCCCGCCCCGCTCACGCCTCGCCTGTTCATCATTGACCTCCCGTCCGGGTACGGCGCTTCCTCTCGTTACGGTCATGATGCCATCGCTTTCTGAGTTTCGGCTGAAGCCCGGTACGGGCGCCCGGGTCGTACCCCGAGCCGACTCCGCCGTCGACCGGTAGGCTGTGGCGGTGATCCGGGACCACGCGCCCGTCAGCCGGCGCGCATTCCTCTCCACCCTTGGCTGGGGGGTTGCCGCCCTGGTCCTCGCTGCCTGCACCCGCCGCTCGGAGCCGTCGACGTCATCGGCCGCATCGGCGACGCCACTCCCGTCGACGATCCCCACCCCGCCCGCAACCGAAAGCCCGTCCGCGGGCCCCGGGCTGCGCGAGAAGATCGGCCAGATGCTCCTTGTGGGCTTTCGCGGGACCACCGTCGTGGAGGCGGCCGCGGTCGTCGCCGACATCCGTGACCGCAACCTGGGCGGCGTGATCCTCTACGACAGGGATCTCCCCACCGGAAACGCGGTGCGCAACATCGTCTCGCCCGCGCAGCTCAAGACCCTGGTCGCCGGGCTGCAAGCGGACGCCGCAACCCCGCTCATGGTGGCCGTCGACGAGGAGGGTGGCCTGGTGGCAAGGCTGGACCAGCGGCACGGCTTTCCCGCCACCACCTCGGCGGCCGACCTGGGCGCCCGCAATGATCCGGTCTTCACCCGGCAGCAGGGCGCTGCGCTGGCCAAGACCCTCCTCGCCGCCGGGATCACGGTGAACCTGGCGCCGGTGGTGGACCTCGACGTCAACCCCACCAACCCGATCATCGGCGCCCTCGACCGGTCCTTCGGGGCGGACCCGTCGGTGGTCACCGCGCAGGCGGAGGCGTTCATCGCCGGCCATCACGACATCGGCGTCCTCACCACCCTGAAGCATTTCCCGGGTCACGGCAGCTCGACCGGTGACACCCACCTGGGCGTGGTCGACGTCACCGATACCTGGAAGCCCGTCGAGCTGGAGCCGTTCGCCAACGTGATCCGCGACGGACGCGCCGACGCGGTCCTGACGGCGCACGTCTTCAACCGAGCCCTGGACCCGGACCATCCCGCCACGCTCTCGCAGAAGATCATCACGGGCATGCTTCGCGAGCAGCTCGGCTGGGATGGCCTGGTGTTCAGCGACGACATGCAGATGGGCGCGATTCGCCAGGCCTATGGCTATGCCGATGCCGTCCGCCTGGCGATCCTTGCCGGGGTCGACGTGCTGACCATTGCCCAGCAGCAGGTCTACGAGGAGGGGATCGTTGGCCGGACGATCGACCTGATCGCCGGGCAGGTCGCCGACGGATCCATCCCCCAGTCGCGCATCGACCGGTCGTATGAGCGGATCATGGCCTTCAAGCAGGCCATGCCGACGTCGTGAGCCGCCGCGGGGCCCTGGGTTGGGCGGCCCTCGCCGTTGCCGCCACGATCGTCGCGGTGCTGGTCCTCCAGTGGCGCGGCGCCGGCGCGGGGAGTCCCTCGGCCACCCCGGCCGCCATGGCCGCCTCGGCGTCCGCCGGCCCGACGGTCGAGCCGGTCGCGTCTGCGACGCAGCGGGTCACGGCCACGCCGCACGTCTGGGTCATCGTCATGGAGAACCGCTCGTACGGCCAGGTGATCGGGAACAAGAGCGCACCCTTCGTGAACGGGCTGGCGACCGATTTCGGGCTTGCCACCGACTACAACGGCGTCGCCCACCCGTCGGAGCCGAACTACCTGGCGCTGGTGTCCGGCTCCACGCAGGGCGTGACCGATGACGGCGTCCACGACATCGGCGCCCGAACCGTGTTCGACCAGCTGGAGCAGGCCGGGCTGAGCTGGGCGGTCTACGCAGAGAACGTCCCGACCGGCTGCTATGCCGGAGCAAAGGCCAGCGGCGGCGCCGACGGCCGGGGCACCTACGCCCGCAAGCACGAGCCGGCGATCAGCTTCACGGGCATCAGCGGCAACCCGGCCCGCTGTGCCCGGATCACCGACCTGTCGCACTTCGATCCCGCGGCGGCGGATGTCAGCCTCGTCATCCCCAACCTGTGCCACGACATGCACGACTGCTCGACGGCGGCAGGAGACGCCTGGCTCAAGGCGTTCGTCCCGCGCATCACGGGCTCGCCGGCCTTTGCCGGGAACGCGCTGCTGGTGGTGGTCTTCGACGAGGCCGATGGCGGCGGCAACCACGTCCCCCTGGTGTTCGCCGGGCCGGCCGTCGTGCCCGGAACGCGCGTGACGGAACAGGCGGATCACTACAGCCTGCTGCGCACCGTGCAGGACCTGTTCGGACTGCCGTGCCTGGCGCAGTCGTGCCACGCCCATCCCATGCCGGCGCTCCTTGGCGCGGGCGGCGCCTGATGCCCCGCCCGCCGGACCCGGCGATCGCGGAGGTTGCCGGCTGGATCGCGGCCACGACCTCGATGGTGATCCTCACCGGGGCCGGCATCAGCACGGACTCGGGCATCCCCGACTTCCGTGGCCCGCAAGGGGTCTGGACCCGCAACCCCGGAGCGGAGGCGAGGGCCGACATCAGCTTCTACCTCGCGGATCCGGCCGTCCGTCGCGACGCGTGGCGCAGCCGCATCGAGCATCCGGGGCGCCGTGCCGTGCCCAATGACGGCCACCGCGCCGTGGCCGAGCTGGAGCGGCGCGGCCACGTGTCGCTGCTCGTGACCCAGAACATCGACGGGCTCCATCTCGATGCGGGCAGCCGGCCGGACCGCACCGTCGAGATCCACGGCACCATGCGCGAGTTCGTGTGCCTGGCCTGCGGCGACCGAGGGCCCATGGAGGCGGCCCTCGACCGCGTGCGGGCCGGCGACGAGGATCCGGCGTGCCTCCGCTGTGGCGGGATCCTGAAATCCGCGACCATCTCCTTCGGCCAGGCGCTCGTGACGGAGGACCTCTTCCGGGCTCGCGACGCCGCCGAGGCCGCGGATCTGTTCCTCGCGGTGGGGACCAGCCTGACCGTCTACCCGGTCGCGGAGCTGCCGGTCGTCGCCCTCCGCCACGGGGCACGGCTGGTGATCGTGAACGCCGAACCCACGCCGCTCGACCGCCACGCGGACGCCGTCCTGCGGGGAGCGATCGGGGAGATCCTTCCCGCGCTGGTCGGCGCGCTCTAGGGGCGGCGGTCGGCTACCCTCCCGGCATGCCAGCCACGCCCAGCATCCGCGATGTCGGCGGGATTCGCGTCGGCCACGCGACGGACCCTGTTGGGATGACCGGCTGCACGGTCGTCCTGGCGGAGGGAGGGGCGGTGGGTGGGGTCGACGTGCGTGGCTCGGCTCCCGGCACGCGCGAGACGGACCTGCTGCGCCCCACCGCGCTCGTGGAGCGGATCCACGCGATCTGCCTCACGGGTGGCTCCGCCTTCGGGCTGGCTGCAGCGGACGGCGTCATGCGCCGGCTGGCCGAGCGCGGGATTGGCTTTCCGACCGGGGTGCGACCCGTGCCGCTGGTGCCTGCCGCGGTGCTTTTCGACCTCGGCGTTGGATCGTCGGAGGCGACGCCTACCGCGGATGACGGGTATGCCGCCACGCGGGCCGCCGAAGGCGGGTCGGCAGGCGATGGTGCACTGGAGGGAGCGCTGGGCGCCGGCACCGGCGCCCGGGTGGGGACCTGGGCGGGACCCGAACGCGCCGGCCACGGCGGAATCGGCTCGTGGTCCGCGCGCCTGCCCTCGGGTGCGACGGTGGGCGCCATCGCGGCCACGAACGCGCTGGGCAACGTCGTGGGCCGGGACGGGCGGACGCTCGCCGGTGCGCGCGACGACGCGGGCGGGTTCCTGGACCCGCGGGCTCTCAGCGAGAGTATGGCGGCATCGGCCACGTGGACGAACACGACCCTGGCGGTGGTCGCCACCGACGCTCCGCTGGATCGCGCGGCCTGTCGTGCGATAGCGTCCCTCGCCCACGATGCCCTGGCGCTGGCCATCGCCCCGGTGCACACGCCGTTCGACGGTGACACCGTGTTCGTCCTGAGCACCGCGCCGACCGGCGCCTCACCGCACGCGGCTGCGCTGCTCTCCCTGGGCCTGGTGGCGGTCGACGTGCTGCGGACGGCGATCGAGCGCAGCGTGGGGACGGGGGCCTAGAGCCAGTCTCCCGAGCCATCGCCCACGAGCACACCCGAATCGAGCTCGGACTCGAACAGGGCCAGCTCCTCGGCCGGGATGAGAAAGGCGTGCTCGCGGGCCGGGAAGGTCCCTGCGCGCACCTCGGCGGCGTAGGTCTCGAGCGCGGTTCTGGTTTCCTCGGCCAGGTGTGCGTACTGCTTCACGAAGCGCGGCATAGGCCCCTCGTTGATGCCCAGCAGGTCGTGCCAGACCAGGACCTGGCCGTCGCAGTCCACGCCGGCGCCGATGCCGATGGTGGGGATCCGCAGCGCCTGGGTGATCCGCGCCGAGACGCGCTGCGGCACCGCCTCGAGGACGATGGCGAAGCAGCCGGCCGACTGGAGCATCTGCGCATCGGCGAAGAGCTGGCGCGCCTTGGCCGCCGTGCGACCCTGGGCCTTGTGGCCGCCCAGCATCGTCGCGCTCTGTGGCGTCAGGCCGATGTGGCCCATGACCGGGATGCCCGCCGCCACGATGGCGCGGGCCCGCGAGACGGAGCTCCCGCCGCCCTCGAGCTTGACGCCATCGGCGCCGGCTTCCTTCACGAGCCGGACCGCGGAGCGGACGGCCTCCTCGTCGGAGACCTGGAAGCTGCCGAGCGGCATGTCGACCAGGAAGAAGGCGCGCTTCGTCGTCCGGCGCGCGGCCCGGGCCAGGACGATCATCTCGTCCATGCTGATCGGGGTGGTCCCGTCGTAGCCGAGCATGTTGTTCGCGGCCGAGTCGCCCACGAAGACGATGTCAACGCCGGCCTGGTCTGCGAGTCGCGCCGATGGAGCGTCGTAGGCGGTGACCATCACGATCCGCTCGCCGCGCTGCTTCTTCTCGGCGAGCGCGGGCAGTGTGAGGTGATCCGGTGCCGGCGTGGGATGGCTGTCGCGGTCCGCGGTGCTCATGGCGCCTCCTCGTTGAGAAGCACATTGTCTATCAGACGTGTCGACCCCACACGCACGGCGGCGGCCAGCGTCGGCCCGTCCAGCTCGGCGACGTCGACGTAGTCGACGGTCAGGCCGTCCGTCCCCGCGATGATGGCACGCGCCGCCGACCGTGCGCCATGGGCTCCGCCACCGTCGCGGTACGCCGCCAGGCCGGCCTGCAGGCCGCGCGGCAGCGCCAGCGCCCGGGTGCGGTCCTCCGCTGAGAGATAGATGTTGCGGCTCGAGAGGGCCAGGCCGTCCGGGTCGCGGACGGTGGGGACGACCGCGATCTCCAGCGGCAGGTCCAGGTCGCGCACGACGTGCTTGATGACCGCCACCTGCTGTGCATCCTTGCGGCCGAAATAGGCCACGGACGGGCCGGCGGCGTTGAAGAGCTTGGTGCACACCGTTGCCACCCCGGCGAAGTGCCCGGGCCGGAAGGCACCCTCCAGGACCGTCGCCAGCGGACCGGGGTCGATGCTGGTGGCGAAGCCGTCGGGGTACATCTCGTCGGGGGTGGGAGCGAAGAGGATGCCGATGCCGGCGGCCTCGGCCAGCGTCGTGTCCCGGCCCTCGTCGCGCGGATACCGGGCCAGGTCCTCGTTCGGGCCGAACTGGGTTGGGTTCACGAACAGGCTGGCGACGGCCACGTCGCATTGGGCGGCGGCGGTGCGGAACAGGGTCAGGTGGCCCTCGTGGAAGTAGCCCATGGTGGGCACCAGGCCGATGCGGTCGCCTGCCGCCCGCCGCGGGGCCAGCGCCGCGCGGAGCTCGCCGACGGTGCGAATGGGCGTCACGCGCGCGTGGCCTCCGCAAGCGCGCGGTAGAGCGGCACCACCTCCGGCGCACGCTCCTCCAGGGCCCGCAGGTGGGCTTCGATGGTGGCCCGGTCCCCGCGGGCGATGGGCCCGGTCAGGGCGAACCCGTTGGCGATGGTGCGCTCCATGAGCGGGACCAGCGCCTCCGGTGGCACGCCGACCGCCTCGAACAGGGCCGACGCCGTGCGGTACAGGGTCACCAGGTAGTTCCCCGCGATGACGGCCGCGGCGTGGTACAGGGGGCGGTCGGCGTCGGCAAGGACGAAGGGCCGCAGCCCCAGGGTCTCCGCGAGGTCAGTCGCCGCCGCGAGCGCCTCGGGGGTCTCCCCGCTGACCGCGCCCCAGGCGCCGTCGAGCTGTTCCGCCCCGCGCTCGGTGGTGAGTGTCTGCAGCGGGTGCACGCTGAAGCGCCGCTGGTGCGGATCCAGCGCCGCCAGGGTGGTGGCACCGGAGACGTGCGCCACCCACGGCCCGGGCGCCACGGACCGAGCGACCTCGGCGATCGCCGCGTCGGGGACGCAGAGCAGCACGAGGTCCGGCGCCGGTTCGGCCCCGGCGGCGCCGCGGCCGGCCACGTCGACCTGCAGCCCCCGCTCGCGGAGGCGCGCCGCCACGGCGCGTCCGGCGCGACCCGAGCCCACCACCCGCACCGATGCCATCACGTGTCGAGTCTAGCCGCGTCCGGTACGCTTGGCCCCCGCCGGCGCGCGACGGGACAGGAGGATGGGTGCCCCCATGGATCGATGGGTCTGCAAGCGCTGCTTCGCCTCGAACGACGGGGATCTCTCCGCCTGCAGCACCTGCGGCTGGCCACGACGGGGACCGCACCTTCTTCTGTGCCGCGTACGACCCAGCGCAGGACCGGCTGACCGGGTCGCTGCGGAGCTCGGGTCGCTAGAGGTCGAGCGCCGTGGGAGCCATTGGGCTGGTCGGTCCCAAGGTCGTCTGGACGAGCCTCGTCGCGCTGGTCGTGGTGGCCGCGACCGCGGTGCTGCAGATCGCCGGCGTCGAGGGCGTGCCGGTCTTCATCGGCTCGGCGGTCGCGCTGGCGGCGCTGGCGTCGCTGGTGGGCGACGGGACCGACCAGCTCGGCTCCCGACTCGGCCCGGGCGCCACCGGGGCGCTGCAGTCCGCGCTGGGGAACCTCCCGGAGCTGTTCATCAGCCTCTTCGCCCTGAAGGCCGGCCTGGTGACCGTGGTGCAGACCGCGCTGGTGGGCTCCATCCTCGCCAACTCGCTGCTCGTCCTGGGGCTCGCCTTCTTCCTGGGTGGCCTTCGTCACGGGACACAGCGCTTCCGGTCCGAGGCACCGCGGATGATCGCGGTCCTGATCCTGCTGGCCACCGCGGCGCTGGCCATCCCTGCCCTGGCCACGGCGCCGGGCGCACCCGATGTTGGGCACGCGGTGGACCTCTCGGTCGCGGCGTCGATCGTGCTGCTGGTGGTCTTCGCCGGCTCCATCCCGTTCTCGATCGGGGGACCGCACGCCGAGCGCGATGACGCCGGCGATCGCTGGCCGCTGTGGCTGGCGATCGGCCTGCTGGCGGTGGCCGGGGCGGGCGCGGCGCTGACCAGCGACTGGTTCGTGGAGTCCCTGCGGCCCGCCATGGCCACCCTGCACCTCTCGGAGGAGTTCGTGGGCCTGGTGATCGTGGCGATCGCCGGGAACGCCGTGGAGAACGTGGTGGGCGTCCAGATGGCGGTGCGCAACCGCTCGGACCTGTCGGTCAGCCTGATCCTCAACTCGAGCCTGCAGGTGGCCCTGGCCCTGATCCCGGTGCTGATGCTGCTGAGCCTGGTGATCGGCCCCACGCCCATGACCCTGGTCCTGCAGCCGCTGCTCATCGGCTCGCTGGTGCTCTCCGCCCTGCTCTCGGCGCTGATCACCGTCGACGGGCGCAGCACGTGGCTGGAGGGCCTGGCGCTGATGGGGCTGTACGCCATCATCGCCGCATCGGTCTGGTGGGGCCCCGCCATCGGCGCCTGAGGCAATAGTGCCTAGCGCAGGGCTCCGCGCAGGGCCGATGCCGCGGCGTGGGCGCCGCACAGGCCGTGGACGCCGCCACCCGGCGGCGTGGACGACGAGCACAGGAACAGGCGCGGATCAGGGGTCGAGTAGGGGTCGATCCGGATCGCCGGCCGGGTGAAGAGCTGGAAGAGGTCCTGCACCCCGCCGTTGATGTCGCCGCCCACGTAGTTGGGGTTCTCCGCCTCGAGCGCCGCCGGCCCGCGGGCATGGACCGCCAGGATCCGCTCGCGGAAGCCGGGCGCAAAGCGCTCGACCTGGTTGCAGATTGCGTCGGTCATGTCCACGGTCGAGCCGTTCGGCACGTGGCAGTAGGCCCAGACGGTGTGCTTGCCCTCCGGCGCGCGCGACGGATCGAAGAGCGACTGCTGGGCCAGCAGGACGAAGGGCCGCCGGCTCGTCTTGCCGCGGGCGACCGTCCGCTCCGAGGCAACGATCTCCTCCAGCGTGCCGCCCAGGTGCACCGTGCCGGCCTTGAGGAGCTCCGGGTTGCGCCAGGGAATTGGCCCGTCGATGGCCAGGTCCACCTTGAAGCTGCCCGGCCCGTACCGATAGCGCCGCAGCTGCGCCGCGTACCAGCCACTCAGCCGGTTCTCGGCCATGGCCAGCAGCTGGCGGGGCGTGACGTCCAGGAGCGCCGCGTCGTGGGCCGGCAGCTCTCCGATGTCGTCAATGCGCCGCCCGGTGACGATGGTGCCGCCCAGGTCCCCGGTGAGGTGGCCCGCCAGGGCGTCCACGATCCGCTGCGAGCCGCCGCGCGGGAGCGGCCAGCCGACGGCATGGGCACTGGCCAGCAGCGTGAGCCCGAAGGCACCCGAGGCCGGCGTGCCGAGCGGCAGCATGGCGTGGGCGGCGACCCCGGCCAACAGCGCGCGGGCGCGCGCGCCATGGAAGCGGCGGGCCAGCCAGGTGGCCGGCTGGATGGCCAGCAGCCCGAAGCGCCCGATGACGACGGGATGACGGAACGGCGCGCCGATGCGAAGCGGCCCCAGCATCTCCGCGGCAACGATGTCCCAGTCGCGCGCGATGGGCCCCACGAACCGCGCGTAGGCACGCCCGTCCCCGCCGAGCCCCGCGGCCGTCTCGTCCACATCGCGGTAGACGAGCGCGGCGCTGCCGTCGTCCTGCGGATGCGCGAGCGCGATGGGTGGCTCGATCCACTCCAGCCCGTGGCGCTCGAGGGGCAGCCCGGCGAAGAACGAGGAGGCACGTCCCAGCGGGTGGATGGCGCTGCACACGTCGTGGACATAGCCGGGCAGGGTCAGCTCCGCGGACCGGCAGCCGCCGCCGATGGTGTCGTTGCTCTCCAGGACGGTGACCGAACGACCGGTGCGGGCGATGGCGATGGCGGCGGCGAGCCCGTTGGGGCCTGCACCGACCACGACCGCGTCGACTCGCTCGCTGCTCACGAGCGCTAACGGTACGCGACGCGGCGGCTCACGGTCGACGCCGCACCCAGCGGGCCGGGGCCGCGACGGTGTGCAGCATCGAGCGGAACCCGCTGTTGTGGCGAACGTTGGCCAGGTACCGCCACTGGCGGCGGGCATCGACGCGGGTCACCTCGGTCATCGGCTCGGCCGCGATGCCGAAGCGCGTGGCGAGGTTGCGGACGGAGTCCTGCCAGAACCGGTTGTTCATCCGGTGGCCGCCCATGACCAGGCCTAGCTCGAAGATGGGGTCGCTGGCCCGCTCCAGGGCCTGGGCCTGGGCCACGATCACGCCATCGGCGTCGTGGAAGGCGCTGAACGTGATCCAGGCCGAGAGCATGTGCCCCTCGGGGGTCATCAGGGTGAAGGCGTCCGCGTCGGCGAAGACGACCATCACGCCGGTGTGGAGCTTGACCGGGCCCGCCGCCGTGACCGAGAGGAGCGCCACCTCGCCCGGCCGGATCCCCGCCAGGGGAGCGTAGAACGTGTTGCCCTTTGGCCAGAACGAGGGGAACTCCGCCTTCCAGGTGGCGATCACGGCCTGAGGGGTCAGATCGGGATCGGCGCCCACCAGGCGGACGCGGAACGTCTTCTGCCACATCTGGCCGAAGCCCTGCAGCGGCCCGGACAGGCGCCGCCCCACGACCGTGCCCGCGAGGGCGCCGCGCGGCACATCGGCGACGCGCAGGCGATCCGGGGTCGGGGCCCAGGCCCCGGCGTCGGTGCGCCGCGGTTCGGACGCGCTCATGGGTCCGGCTCTCGGCTAGGCGGCGACGGCTGCCAGCGCATCGGCCTCGGACTCCACGATGCCGATGGCCTCGTCCAGCCGGGTCAGCGACAGGATCTGGCGGTAGTGGTCGGAGAGGCCGTAGGCCAGCATGCGCTGGCCCTGGCGCTGGGCGCGAACCAGGAGGGTGACGAGCAGCCCGATGCCGGTGCTGTTCATGTACTCGAGCGGCGAGAAGTTGAGGACGATGGCCCGCGTCTGCGGACCCGATGCCTGCTGGTAGGCGTCCATCAGCGCGGCCTCGGTGGCCCCGGTCAGCTCGCCGTCGATGTCGATGACGCTTGCGCGCTCGCCCGCGCTTCGGACCTGCATGGTTTGCGTGCTCCTCATTGCTGTGCGGGGACCCCGCGGCCGTCAGGCGACCGCGCTCGACTCGTCCGCGTGGATCGACAGGAAGTCGGACAGGCGCGTGATCTCGAAGATCTGCCGGTAGTGCTCGGAGAGCCCGAAGGCGTGGACCGGGAGCTTCTCGCTGCGGGCCCGTGCCAGCAGCTCCACCACCAGGGCGATCCCGGTGCTGTTCATGTAGGTGAGGCCGGCGAAGTTCAGGATCACGCGCTCGCTGCCGGCCGCGGCCTCCGCGTAGGCCGCCTGCAGGGCCTCGGCGGCAGCGCCGTCGAGCTCGCCCGTGACGTCGATGACGCCCGCCCCGTCGTGGCGACGGGAGGTCGCCGCGAAGCGTTCAGTCATGGTTCTCCTCCAGGTGCATCACCAGCTCGACGGTCTGCCCGTCGGCATCGGGGGTGACGTGCATGGCATCCACGAGGCTCTGGATCAGGAACAGGCCCCAGCCGCGCGGCGGCTGCTCCCCGCGCAGCTTGGCGTCGATGTCCGGCGTCTCGGTGATGGGAATGGGATGCTCTCCGTGGTCCCGGATCTCCACCACGAGGTCGTCGTCGCGCCGCAGGACGCGGACGTCGACCGGGATCACCGGGTCGTTGTGGTTTCCATGCTCGATGGCGTTCATGGCCGTCTCGGCCACCGCGGTCTTGAGCTTCTCGAGGCGCTCGCCGGCGAGCCCCGCCGGCGCGGCCGCGTCCGCCACCCGACGCATCACCTCGCGCTCGTTGCCAGCCTCCGAGGGAACCTGGAATGCGGCGAGCACGTCGGTCGTCGTCGCGCCGGGCGCGTCCGCCGCCGCGCCGGCGGACGCCTCCCAGCGCAGGGCCAGCAGGGTGATGTCGTCCTCCTGCTCCCAGCCCGGGCCGGTGAACTGCTCCAGCTCGGCGAGCACGCGGGCGATGACGCCGCCCCGCCCCTCGCGGGGCTGGGCCACCACCTCGCCCAGGCGCGGGATACCGAACATCTCCCGATCGGGCGCGTGCGCCTCGGCGATGCCGTCGGAGTGCAGCAGGAGCACCTGGCCGGGTTCCAGGCGAGCCTCGGTCTCGTCGTAGGTCATGCCGGGCATGAGGCCCAGTGGCATCCCGGTGGCTCGCAGCTCGGTGGCGCCGCCATCGGTCCGGACGAAGGGGAGGTTGTGGCCCGCATTGGCGAATCGCAGCGCCCCTGTTCGCGGATCGAGAACCCCGTACAGGCAGGTGACGAACATGCGGGACGGGATGTCGCCGTGGAGCAGCTCGTTGACCCGGGCCAGCACGGCGCCGGGATCGCTCAGCTCCTCGCCGGCGGCGCGCAGCAGCGACCGGGTGGCGGCCATGACCATGGCGGCCGGGACGCCCTTGTCGGTGACGTCGCCCACGGTGAAGGCGATGGTCCCGTCCGGGCGCTCTACGACGTCGTAGAAGTCGCCGCCCACCGTGCGCGCCGGCCGGTAAAACGCCTCGATGCTCCAGCCGGCGGGCTGGGGGATCTCGACCGGCAGGAAATGCTGCTGGATGAGCTGGGCGACCGCCAGCTCCTGCTCGATCCGTTGGCGCTCACGCGCCTCGGCCTCCTGCTCCCGGACGAGCTGGGCCACGCGCAGGGCGGGAGCTGCCTGTCCGGCCAGGTTGTCGAGGAGGCGCCGATCGTCGGAGGAGTATTCCTGCTCCGAGCGGCGCGGCCCCAGGTTCAGCGTCCCGATGAGCTCGCCTGAGCTGACCAGCGGAACGACCAGCTTGACGCCGGCCTCGCGGAGCTCGCGGACAGCGGTCGATTCGAGCGTCAGGGTTTCCAGGTCCACGGGCCCGTTCGCCGCCTGGAGGAAGGCGAGCAGGGGATCGTTCTCCGCGATTTCGACGGCGGGCGTCTCGGCCAGCGTCTCGGCGGACTGCGCCGGAAGCTCGGCTGCCGGGCTGCGGTCGCCGCGCCGCACCACACGTCGCAGGGCCTGGGTGAAGGTGGTCATTGGCGCGGATTCTCCCTCGCGAACGTCCGCCAATCGTTACGAGTGCCGCTCACGAGCGGCTCTCCGGTCGCTTGAGCCAGATCCAGGCCTGGGTCGGACGGAGGCTGTTCGACGCGGCGATGAGCAGCTCCGTCTCGACGTCCCGAAGGTCGAGATGGTCCCGCAAGCGTGTCCCGAGACCGTCGGCGACCTGCTGCAGGTCATAGCGGGCGCGATCGAAGCGGCGGTCTACCCAGCCCTGGATGCGGCGCCGGGCCGGCTGGAAGAGCGTGGCAACGGCGAGCGTGGTGGCCGCAACGGCATAGTCCTGGCCGCCGGTCACTCCCGAGAGCAGCGCCTGGAGGAGGAGGATCCCGCCGGCCTCGACCGCGCCGAGGAAGATCGACAGGGCGCCGTACGTGACCGAGCGCTTGATGACGACGTCGATGTCATAGAGCCGATGGCGGCCAATGGCGATGGCCAGGGAGACAGGCAGCGGCAGCATGCCCAGGGCCCAGGCGGCGTCGGACAGGACGCCGCCCGGGATCACGTTGGACGCGGTGAGTCCGACGAGCATGGCGACCATCCCCGAGAGGATCCACTTGAGCTGCTGTCGTTCGACACCCCGTGAGCGCCGGAACCGCACGGTGAGGGCCACGGCGCCGGCCCCGAAGAGGGCCACGTAGATCACGAACGCCGCCTCCACGAAGTCGTAGAGGGGCTTGAGGGCCGGTATGAAGACCGGGTTCGCGAAGTCGATTCCGCTTCGCCCCGCGCCGCCACCCGGATCGCCAACGGCGAAGATGACGATGACGACGGCCAGGATCACCTCCACCGCCACGTAGACACGGTTCCAGGCTCGCGTCAGCGGCCTGCCGGTGGGCACCACGAAGGCCAGGAGGACAGGACAGGCGAGCGCCAGGATCCAGGTCCACGACAGCGCCGCGCCGATCTCCGGGATGGGGAGCGGCAGGGCATGGTCCTGGCCCGCGATGGCGTAGCGGCCCACGGCGAACGACCCGACCATCGCCAGGCACAGCAGGTTGAGGAGCCATCCGACGCGGTTGCCACGCTCGCGCGCGGCGATCAGCCCGCCCGCCAGGCCGTAGGTCAGCAGGAGCGGGACCATGAGCGCGTCCGACGGGTTGGCATCGCGCGGGTCAATGGCCTCCAGCGTCAGACCGCCCGCTCCAAGGATGATGGCCAGCATCAACGGCGCCCACGGAGCTGTGCGCAGCGCAAAGCGGCTCATGGCTCGCGGATCCAGACCGAGAGAAACGCCGGATGCATCGTGCGCTGCACGGAAGCCGCGAGGTCGTGGACCACCGACTCGAGCTCCACCTCGTCGCGGAGTCGGGCGGCGAAGGTGTCCGCCACGCGCTGGGCGTCGTAGCGCGAGCGATAGAAGCGCCGGTCCACGACGAGCTGGAGGCGGCGTCGCACCGGCTGGAAGAGCCCGGCCACCAGCAAGGTCGAGACCGCGACGGCCAGTTCCGAAGTGTGCACGACGCTGGCCAGGATCGCCTGGAGGCCAAGGACCGAGGCGGCGTAGACGACGCCAAGGACCGCGGTGACCGCCACGTAGACCAGCGCCCGGTTGATGAGATGGTCGATGTCGTACAGCCCGTGCCGCACGATCGCTACGCCAATGGCGACGGGAAGCCCCAAATAGGTCAGCGCCATCGCGGCGGCGCCGAGGGTGGGCGCACGGACGACCAGGGTCAGGCACATGTAGAGGACGAAGGCGGCGGCGGCGGCGCTGGCCGCCAGGGCAAGCCACTTGAGCTGCTGCCGCTCGACGCCGCTCGAGGAGCGGAAGCGCACAAGGACGGAGGCGGCCGCCGCGACCACACTCGCGACCACCAGCGGCGTGCCAAGGTTGCCCAGGAGTGCCACGACACCAGTCGCGCCCGGCGCCACCATGCCCTCCTGTCGCGGGAATGACACGTTGTGCCAGTAGCTGAGCGCGAGGCCCAGGCTCGCCATCACCACGCTGACGCCCGCCAGCCAGGCGACCGCCAGCCAGCGCGGCGACGGCAGCGAGCCCGTCGGGAAGAAGAGGAGCGTAAACGCCGCCAGGGATCCCACGGTGGGCACCCAGATCCAGGTCTCCACCCAGAGACCCACCCAGGCCATGGGGACCGATCCGGGTGCGGCGACCACGCCGTACAGCGCGTAGTAGTGTGCGGCGAACTGCACGGCGGACAGGAGGGCGCCGACGAGCAGGAACCAGCCAACGGGATTACGGGGCCTCCGCCGGATGATGGGCCACGCGGACGCGGCGAAGACCACCGCCCCGACACCCTGGAACCCCGGAAAGCCCCAGTCGGGAAAGGTGAGCGGCGCGGGCCAGCTGAGCGTGGCGAAGACGGCGCCGATGACGAGGCAGGCCAGCTCCGCCACCAGCACCGCCGTCAGCGTCATGACCACCGGCCGACCCCCTCCCGGGACCGGATCCAGACGCTGACGCTCGACGGCAGGAGCGCCGTCTGCGTCGTGCCCGCGAGTTCGCGAACGACGTCATCCAGGTCCAATCGGTTGCGCAGTCGAGCGCCGAACCCATCGGCGATGCGCGCGGCGTCGTACCTGGCGCGGTCGAACTGCCGGTCGACCCACCCGCGGATTCGCCGCCGCGCCGGCTGGAAGAGCGCCGCGACGCCCAGGGTCGTTGCGGCCACGGCGTAGGTCTGCTCGCGCGTGACGTTCGAGAGCAGCGTCTGCAGGATAAGGATGCCGCCGAACTCGACGGTCAGCAGCACCACGGTCAGGACGGCGTAGCTGATGGTTCGCTTGATGACCAGGTCGATGTCGAGGAGCCGATGGCGCAGGATCGCGATCCCGATCGCGAACGGCGTGACGGCGATGCAGAGCAGCCCGCCGATCCAGGTCGCGTCGCTCACCACGCCGGTGGTGAGGATGTTCGACAGGCCGATGCCGACGATCCCCAGGGTGGCCGGGTAGGCGAACCACCGGAGCTGCAGCCGTTCCAGCGGCGTCCCGTGCCGGTACCGGACCACGACCGCCGCCGCGGTGGCGAGGAAGAGGGCAACGCCGCTGGTCGCATCAATCGCCCCGACGACGTCCAGCAGTGGATGGGGGAGCCGGACGGCCAGCGGGTTGTCGATGCCGCCGTTCTGCATGGGGCCGGGTGTGAGCGCGGACCCCAGGGTGACCATGGTGATGCCGATGACGGCAAGCACCCCCACCGGCCGCCAGCGCGGGGATGGGAGGCGCCCGTTTGGGAACAGGAGCGGCACGATGATCACCAGCCCGATCAGGCTGGGGATCATGAGCCAGTTGTCCACCCAGGCCACCGGGATCGTTCCCGGCAGCCCCAGGCCGAAACGGTCGCTGCTGAGCGAGATGTAGTCGAACGCCGCGCTCTGCGCCGCCAGCCCCAGCGAGGAACCGAGCAGGACCCACCCCACCAGGTTGCGCGGCTGGCGCCGCACGATGAGGGTGCCCACCACGCTGATGCCCAGCACGGCGAGCGCGGTCACCAGCAGAAACAGGACGTCCCCCAGCACGACGGCCCCGCCGTTGGCCACGCCGAACGCCACGGCGAGGGCCAGCAGCGCGACGTTCGCGAGCACTAACGCGCGTGTTGCACGCAACGTGCCCCGTGCCTGGCGGGGCTCCCCGGGATTGTGCTGTCGCGAGGTCTGCTCGGTCATCGGCTCTGACGGTCAGGGCGGGTAGCGGGGGCGGACGGGCGATGCAAGCGTACGGGATTCACGGGCGTCGGAGGGCGGTGCGAACACGCCGCGCAGGGGCGGTCAGCGTATACAGCGACGTGCGGATGATGGCGTTGCGCCAGACGTTGCGGGCATGGCGCCACTGGACCCGCCCGTCGACACGGACCTTGGCCAGCTCGACCTCCGCCGTGACCCCGAACCGATCGGCGAGCGAGGTCAGCACGTGGCGCCAGATCGCCTCCTGCGCCCGCGACCCACCCATCAGCCGGAAGCCCAGCTCGTAGATCGGGTCGTTGGCGCGGGCCAGCGACTGGATCTGGGCGATGGTGGCGTCGCCAGAGCGGAGGGCGGTAAAGGTGACCATCCCCGATTCCGGATGGCCCTCCGGGGTCATGAGCGTGAACGCCTCGGCATCGGCGTAGAGCACCAGGACCCCGGTCGAGACCGGCATGCCGGAGACGCGCGCGTTGATGAGGACCACCTCGCCGGGCGCCACGCCTGCGACGGAGGGGAAAAAGCGGTTCCGTGCCGGCTGGAGCTCCGGCAGGTGGGCCTTGAAGGTGGACACCACCTCGGCTGGCGTCGCTGCCGACCCGAGATTCACCCGATACGTCTTCTGCCACAGGCTGCCGAAGCCCTGGATGGGGCCGGAGAGGCGTCGGCCGGCGACGTTGAGGCTCCGGGCGCCGTCCGGGATGGCTGCGACCTCGATGCGTGTGACGGGCGCAGCCCACGCGGAGGTGTCGGTTCGGAGCGCGGTTGGTGCTGCTGGCGTCTGGGTGGCGGGCTTCTGCGCTGGTTCCATCAGCGGGGTCCTCTGCTGCGTTGCCTTCGCATCATCCGCGTCGGGCGTTCGCGAATCGTTACCGGGCGGGAGGGACCCGGCGGCTCGGTCGACGCCGCCGGGTCCGTCAGTCGGGTGATCGGGTTATCCCGCGCGGCTCACCCGCCTCGCAGATCTGGGGGGTAGAGAGCGCAGATGCTGGTGACTCCCCTGTCGGCCGGTCCGTTGACCTGCGCCTGCACGGGGATTTCGTGGCCCGTGGGGCCAACCCCGTCCCAGGCGCTCACCTCGGGCGTCCCGTCACCGTCGAAATCCAGGCCCAGCAGGCCGTGGAATCCCGCGCCGGTGTCCGGGTTGATCGCGCCCTGCCTGATCCGCTGCCTGACGCCTCTGGTCGCCCTCTCGACCACCCCCGTCTGGGCGTTGATCACCACCTGCGCGCCGGATGACACCGGCTTGCTGGCGTTGGTGCAGTCGGTGGCCAACGCCGTTGCCGCAAGTGCCAGGCTTGCGCCGAGGCCGACGCCGATGCCGGCGAGGCGGCGAGCACGTCGCGGGATGTTCACGATGCTCCCTCCTTACGGGTGCATTCCGATGCCTGGGCGCTCGGATATCGCGGCCAGTCTCGGCGAGGCGCGTCCGCGGATCGTTATGGGAAACCCTGCGGAATCTGTCAGGACGCGGATCCGCCCAGGTTGTAGCCGTGCTGGCGAGCCCGCCGTCACCCGGGCTCGGGGCCGTGGCCGTTTCGCACCCAGACCGATATCGAGGTCGGCTGGAAGGCGGAGTCCGTGGTTTGCACCAGTTCACCGCGGACGCCGTCAAGGTCGACGTGGTCGCGGAGGCGAGCGGCGAGCTCCTCACTCAGCCGCGCGGCGTCGTACCGCGAGCGGTTGAAGCGGCGGTCGACGGCCGCCTGCACCCGGGCCCGCAGCGGGCCGAACAGCGCCGCCACTGCCAGCGTCGAGACGGCCACCGCCGCCTGCGAGCTCCCGGTGATCGGTCGGGCCAGAGCCTGCAGGCCCAGGACCAGCCCGGCGAATGTGGCGCCCAGGATGAGGGTGAGGATCGCGTAGGCCAGGGTGCGGCTGATGATCCGATCGATGTCGTACAGCCGATAGCGCAGGATGGCGATCCCGATGGCGAGAGGAATGACGATGAAGACCAGGGATGAGGCCGCCTGCAGAACGCCCAGCCATGCGGGCGTGGTGTCGCCCTGCATCGAACCGGTGGCCTGGCTCGCTAGCTGGGCCAGCAGGTACACGACCGCGACGACACCGGCGGACGCTGTGAGCCACTTCAGCTGTTCTCGCTCCGCGCCGCGAGAACGCCGGAATCGCACCACCAGGCTCGCGGCTGACAGCACGATCACCAGGGGGATGAGCGTCAACGCCGCGAGCGCCGTGTTCAGCACGTCTGCCAGGGCGTCGATGCCGAGCGGCTTCGGTATTCCCGGATAGCCGAGATCGGCAAGGTCGCCGGGCGTCAGGACCAGGATGAGCACCGCGCCGAGGAGTGTCGCGCCCGCCAGCCATTCGACCCACCGCCAGCGGCGTGTCGGCAGCCTCCCGTCTGGGAAGCGGAGGAGCAGAAACGCACCCATGGTCACGATCTGCGGGGCCCACATCACGCCATGGAGGACGATGGCCAGTGCGCCGCCCGGGAGGTCGCGGGACAGCGCATAGGACCCGTAGGCCCCCAACGGCTCCGCGGTCAGGAGGCCAATGATCATCAGGATCCAGCCGATTCGATTCGCGGGCTGGCGCGAGAGAATCAGGATCGCAGCCAGGGGAAAGCCCGCGTTGAGGATCGCCCATGCGAGGGAGTCCGGGCTGCCACCGGTGGCCACGGTCAGCGCACCCTGGGTGAAGAGCAGGGCCACCCAGAGCCCGAACGCGGCCCAGGCCCATCGGTGCCGGCGCTCTGGTCCGGTCAGAGCCATGACGGTCATGGCGCGTCTCCTGGTGGCCGGACCCAGACGGAGATGCTGTCCGGGTTGAGGGATACGGTCGCGGTGCGCATCAGCTCACCGCGAACCGCCTCGACGTCGACATGGTCGCTCAGGCGGACGCCGAAGCCGGCGGCCATCAGAAGGCTGGCGACCGTTCCGGTCGATGCCGAGGCGGCGGCCGGGTGCGGGGCGGGTCGCGGTTCGGTTGCCTGCGCCACGGTGCTCGGTGACCTCCGTGCGGTTGGACGATCGGCCGGTCACCGTCCGGATTCCGGCCGTCCGCAGGAGCCAAGGATGCCATGCGAGTGTTCGCCAGGCGTTACGAAATCCGGTGGCGGCGGCGGCCGTGATGCCCTCGCGGTAAGGTAGCGCCGTGACTTCCCTGCGCCTGGCGCTGCTCGGTCCGCCTCGCGTCGAGCTGGACGGTGCGGCGGTCACCTTCGACACCCGCAAGGCGCTGGCGCTCCTTGCGGTGCTGGCGGTCCGAGGCGAGGCGCAATCCCGCGATGCCCTGGCGGCCCTGCTCTGGCCCGAGCACGATGCGACGCACGCCGGTGGCGCACTGCGGCGGACGCTCTCCGTGACTCGTGCGGGCATCGGGCCGGATGCGATGCAGCTGCGGGGTCGGACCGTCGACCTGGCCCCATCGGTCCACGTAGATATCCAACGGTTGCACGCCACGACGGACGACGTCGCGCGCCATCACCCCGATGACGACCCGGTCTGCGATCGCTGCCTGCGCCGGCTGGCCCAGGTCCCGAAGCTGGTCCGGGGACGATTCCTGGAGGGCTTCGGCCTCCGCGATAGCCCGGAGTTCGACGACTGGGCCGCGGCCACGGCCGAGGCCCTCGACCGCGAGGTGGCCGAGGCGCTGGATCGACTGTCGGACGGACATGCCGCGCGAGGTCATGTCGATGCGGCGCTGGCGGCGGCCCATCAGCGGCTCGCCATGGACCCGCTCCACGAGGAGACGCATCGGCGCCTGATGCGCCTGCATGCCGAGGCGGGGGACCGGTCAGGCGCCATCCTTCGCTACCGCGAGTGCGTCCGAATTCTCGACCGCGATCTGGGCGTGGTGCCCATGCCCGAGACGACCGAGCTGTACCACCGCATTGCCGCGGGTCCCGACACCGCGCGCGACCGCCGGGAAGCTGTCGAAGCGGCCCCGCCGGCGGGAACCGCGAAGCCCAGCCTCCCGCTCACCGGCAGGCGGCCGGACCTCGGTGCCCTGCTGGGGGCGTGGCGGCAGGCGAAGCACGAGGGGCGACTGGTCCTGCTGGAGGGCGAGCCGGGGATCGGCAAGACCCGCTTGCTCGAGGAGATGGGCCACGGCGTCAGCGCCGCCGGTGCCCGAGCGGTGGTGCTCACCGCGCATGACGGCGAGCAGGCGATCCCGTACGCCCCGGTGGTGGGTGCGCTCGAGAGGCTCCTTGGTGAGGACCATGGCCACCGATGGCTGGACGCCCTGCCGGACTGGGCGCGCGGAGAGCTGTCCCGGGTGATCCCCTCAGTCGCCGACAGCGATGATCCAGGTGCAGTCATCGAAGGACCGGGCGCAGAGATCCGATTCATGGAAGGCCTGTCCCGGAGCCTCCTGGCCGCGGCGGATGGACCCGGCGGGCTGATCTGCGTCGACGACCTGCAGTGGGCGGATTCGGCAACACTCGCCGTGCTGGGTTACCTGGCCCGGCGCATTGCCGATGCCCGCTGCTGCCTGGTCCTCGCGCGCCGTCCACCCGAGCCGGACCAGGATCAGATCGGAGAGCTCCTCCGTGTTGTGCGCCGGCGCGGGCTCCTGGTCGAGATCCGTCCCGCACGCCTCACCCGAGCCGAGGTGGCCGATCTTGCGAATGGGACGGGAACGTCCCTGGACGCGGACCGCCTCTACGCAGAGACGGAAGGAATCCCGTTCTTCGTCGCGGAGTACCTTGCGGCACCGGCCCAGCCGGGTGCACCCGACGCCACGCCGAGGCCCATCCGCGAGCTGCTCGCCGGACGTCTCGAGGACCTGGGCGCCGCCACGCGCCAGGTCCTGGTCGCCGCCGCCGTCATTGGGCGCTCCTTCGAACCGGAGCTGGTACGCGCCGCGAGCGGGCGATCACCCTCCGAGACCGCGGCGGCCATCGAGGATCTCCTGGCTCGCGGGCTCATCACGGAGTCGGTTGCGGCGGACGGGACGCCGCGCTACGACTTCGACCACGCCAAGACTCGCGAGGTCGCGTACGGCTCGGCCAGCCTGGCACGACAGCGCCTGCTCCATCGGCGAGTGGCATTGGCCCTGCTGCAGCCCGCCGCGCGGCGAACCGGCGACCATGCCCTGGCCGCAACCGTCGCGCGGCACCTTCGCGCGGCCGGCGACGATCGTGGGGCGGCCCGGTACCTGCGCATCGCGGGGGACGAGGCGGCCGCGGTGTTCGCGCATGAAGAAGCGCTCGACCTGTATCGCTCGGCCATTGCCCTCGACCCGGCCTCGCCCGGGCCGCTGCACGAACGCATCGGGGAGGAGTCCACCCGCCTCGGCCGCTACGACGACGCCGTGGCGGCGTACGAGGCTGCGGCCGCCGTGGCCGACCCGCGCTCCGCCTGGCGCATCGAGCGTCGCCTGGCCGACGTCCACGGTCGTCGCGGCGAGTGGTCGCTGGCCGAAGCCCACCTCGCCGCCGCGCTGTCGGGCCTCTCGGCGGACGCGCCGGCCGACCGCGCTCGTCTCATCGCCGACCGGGCGCTGCTGACGCATCGGCTCGGAGACCGACGCCGCGCAACCCGCCTCGCGGGCGAGGCGCTCGAGTCCGCCGGCGCGGCACGGGATCCGGCCTGCGTCGCGCAGGCGCACAACCTGCTGGGGATCCTCGCCCGCGACGCCGGCCACCACGCGCAGGCGCGCCAGCACCTGGAGGCGAGCCTCGCCCTCGCCGGTGCGCAGCACCTCGAGGAAGCACGCATCGCGTCGCTCAACAACCTTGCGCTGCTGTCCCTGGCTGCCGGGGATCCCGGGCAGGCTGTGGACACGGCGCGCGCGGCGCTCGAGGCAGCCGTCACCATCGGCGACCGGCACCGGGAAGCCGCCATCCGCAACAACCTCGCGGACGCGCTCCACGCGGCCGGACAGCGGGACGCCGCCATTGAGGAGCTCAAGCAGGCCGTGGCCATCTTCGCCGAGATCGGCCGGCCGGGCGGCATGGAGCCGGAGATCTGGAAGCTCGTCGACTGGTAGCGGCTACGCCGGTTCCAGGTACACCTCGTCCACGAAGCACCAGATCCAGTCCTCGCCGGGCTCGATCGACTGCATGATCGGGTGCCCGCTGGCCTCGGCGTGCTTGCGAGCGTGGCGGTTCGGTGACTGGTCGCAGCAGCCGACGTGGCCGCACGTCCGGCAGATCCGGAGGTGCAGCCACGTGCCGCCGATCTTGAGGCAATCCTCGCAGCCGTCCGCGCTGGGCGTCACATCGCGGATCATGTCGAGGTGCGAGCAGGGGAGCTCCTCATCGGTCATGCGCTAACGCTAACCGATCGCTCCTCATTTCCGCGCACGATCGTCACCGCGATTGCCTCGTTTGCCTTTGCCGTGCCCAGCACGTCGAAGAGGTCGTCCGCGGAGCCGATGGCCCGGCCTGCGGCCTCCACGATCAGGTCGCCCTCGGCGATCCCGGCCTTCTCGGCCGGCGAGCCCTCCTCGACCTCGCGAACGAGCAGCCCGGCCCGCTCCGGAAGGCCCACCGCTCGGCGCAGCTGCTGGGCAACGTGCGACGGCGCCAGGCCCACGCCCAGCCGCCGGCGGGTCGGCGCCTCGCCCCGTCCGAGCAACGCGACCCGCGAGCGCAGTGCGTCGCCGGCGGCGATGGCCTGGTAGAAGCCGGAGCCCAGCCGGTTGGTGTTGATCCCCAGCAGGCGTCCCTCTCCGTCCACGATGGGACCGCCCGAGGAGCCCGGCATGAGCGGCGCGGTGTGCTCCACCGCGTCGGACACGCGACGCCCGCGCGGCCCGCGGAACGAGCGGCCGATCCCCGAGACGAATCCGGCGGTCACCCGCAGCCCCTGCCCGTTCGGGTTGCCCACGGCCACGACCGGCGAGCCGATGCCCAGCGCGCCTCCGTCGCCCCAGGCCAGGGGCGCCGCCTCCCCGGTGTCGACGCCAATGACGGCGAGATCTCCGTCGCCATCGACGCCCAGTACCGTCCCGTCCGCGCTGCGGCCATCCGCGAAGTAGACGTGGACCTCGTCGCCGTGCAGGTTGTGCGCGTTGGTGAGCACCTTGCCCTTCTCAAGGACGATCCCGGAGCCGCCCCGCCATCGGTTGCCAACGCCCACCGTCGACTGGCCGACCGTCGTGGCCACCGCGGCGATGGCGGTGCCCAGCTGTTCCATGGGACCCATAGGTCCATCCTCCATGTTCATATCGCGGCAGATCGTCGCGGTTGCATGTGACTAGTAATCTGCAAGTTACTAGCCAGCGGGGAAGAATGCAAGGCCCGGTGCGACCCATCGGATACGATCCACGCATGTCCACCACCCCGTCCCCGCTGGCCGCCGCGCTGGAGCGGGTCGGAGACAGATGGAGCCTCCTCGTCGTGGAGGCGCTCCTGCCCGGTCCGCGCCGCTTCAACGAGCTTCAGGCGGCGGTGGCCGGAATCGCGCCCAACATCCTCACCGACCGGCTGCGGCGGCTCGAGGGCGAGCGGGTGATCGCCTCGCGCCCCTACTCGGAGCGGCCGCTGCGGGTGGCGTACGAGCTCACGGCGGAGGGGCAGGAGCTCGCCGGAGCCCTCCGGCTGCTCGCGGACTGGGGATCCCGCGTGTCCCGGGAGGCAGAGCCGCTGCGCCACGCCGTGTGCGGGACGCCCGTGGAAGCGCGGTGGTACTGCCCCACCTGCGAGCGTGCGGTCGAGGGGCGCGAGACGGACGAGATCCGCCATGTCTGACGCCGCGCCGCGCGGCTGGCTCGACCGCATGCTCAATGTCGGCGTCACCCCGGATGACGATGCCGACATGCGGGTCCGCAAGCGCGTGGGCACCGGTGCCATCTACGCCCTCCTCGTCTTTGGCCTGGCCTGGCTGACGACGGCGATCCTGCCACTGCGCCTCGGCCAGCTCCTCGTGTCGACCTCGTTCTTCATGGGAACCCTTCTCGCCCTCGTCGGTTTCGTCCGGACCAAGGATTTCGAGCGGTTCGCCTGGTGGGAGCTCGTTGTGGGGCTGGGGGCCAGCGCGTTCGGCCAGGTTGCGCTGGGCGGCTTCGTCGGGTCGAGCGGATCCATCGTCTGGGGCGTGGTTGCGCCGGTCGCGGCGGTTCTCTTCTTCGGCCCGCAGCGAGCCATGCGCTGGTTCGTTGTCTACCTCGTCCTCATCGGTGTGCTCGTTGCGCTGGACCCGTTCCTCAAGAGCCTGGCGTCAACACCCTACGCACTGAACCTGTGGTTCTGGGCCATCAACACGGCGGGGCCGGTGACCATCAGCTTCCTGATGATCCGCTACGTGGATCGCGAACGGCGCATCGCCCAGGCGCGGAGCCGGGAGCTGCTCCTCAACGTCCTGCCGGCCTCCATCGCGGACCGGCTTCAGGGGGGCGAGGGCGTGATCGCCGAGCAGCATCCTGCCGTGTCGGTCCTCTTCGCCGATGTCGTGGACTTCACGCCCTACGCGGAGGCGACGCCGCCCACCGAGGTCGTGCAGCTGCTCAACGCGATCTTCAGCGACTTCGACGCCCTGGCCGACCGCTTCGGCATGGAGAAGATCAAGACCATCGGCGATGCCTATATGGCCGTTGCGGGCGTTCCCACACCGCGCGAGGACCATGCGGACTGCGCCGTGCGCATGGGGCTTGCCATGCTCGACGCGGTCGGACGCCATCACGATGCGCGCGGCCGCGCAGTCACGCTGCGGGTTGGGATCGCCTCGGGAGCAGTGGTGGCCGGCGTCATCGGGCGGCGCAAGTTCATCTACGACCTGTGGGGCGACACCGTGAACACCGCCTCGCGGATGGAGTCATCCGGCATCGCTGGCTGCATCCAGGTCACCGCGGCCACCCGCGAGCTCCTTGCCGAGTCGCTGCCGTTCCGGCGGCGTGATGACGTGCCGGTGAAGGGCAAGGGGATGATGACCACCTACGTGCTCGATCCCGCTGCCGTTTCGGGTATCGCGCGGGGCGTCGCCGCACCCGATCCCGGCGCAGCGCCTACGCCAGCCTGAGCCCGCGGGCGACCTCGCGCAGGGTGCGGTCGAGCCGTTCGGCCCCGGCCAGGATCGCCAGTCCCAGCACGATGCCCAGCATGATGCCCAGCGCCCGAAGCAGCAGCGTCACGGGCGTCCCGGTCCGGTCGTCGCCGGTCCCCGTGGTCGCCTGCACGGCGGTCTCGGGGCTCGCTCCGGGCGACGTTCCGGGACCCACGACCGCCGGACCGGGCCCTACGCTGGCCAGGGCGCCCGGCGGGGCGCTGTCGCGAGGGGTCGGCTGGCTTGACGAGGGGGCGGCCGCGGTGGGGGCCGCCACCGGCGTTGCCGTCGCGCTGGGCAATGGGCTGTCTCCGGCGAGCCCACCGTCGCCGGCGTGGAACCACAGGTACTGCCGGATGGTGGTGCCCGTCGCATGGATCGCCGCTGCCTCGTCGCGACCCACGTAGCGGTAATGCCATGGCTCGTACCGGTAGCAGGTCGTCCCGGGCGAGGCGTCCTTGGGGTAGCTCATCACGAACCCGTACCGCCACGCGTTCTGCTCCATCCAGGCTCCCGCCGGGGTGGCGGTCCAGTCTGCCACCCACGTGGCGGACGTCCCGGCGCTGCGGAAGTCCAGCGCGACGCCCAGCTGGTGCTCGGAATGGCCGGGACGCGCGCTGCCCAGCAACGCGGCGCTGTGCCCGTAGGTCTGGGTCCAGTAGTTGAAGGTGTAGACCTGGGTTGCGTACGAGCGATACGCCGATTGCACCGCGATGGGCGCGCCAGCGGCCTTTGCCGCCATGGCCAGGGCCCGCAGGTCCCCGATCACCAGGGAGCGGACCTCACCGTTGCCGCTGATGCCGGCATCGGTGACCGGGACGAGATCGGGCGGGACATAGCTCTTGCCGACCATGTAGATCGTGTCGACCAGCGTGCGCTGCCAGTCATCGGGCGACGTGAACGCGGTTGGCACGTCGTCGTACCGGCAGGCCGGGAGAGGGTCGGTGGCAGAAACCCGCGGTGCCAACATCGGCCCGGCGGCCCAGACGGGCCCGAGCACGAGCGCCACGAGCATGGCAAGAACACTCCGTCGGATGCGCACCAGTCTTCCCTCACCCCCGGGAATGGCCTTCGCGCGTCACGGGGCACCGCGCCGACGCACCCGCACTCTGCGGCACCGCGGAACCCGGTGTCAAATCAGCGGGCTTGCCAACGCCTCTTGACCGATGGTCGCAGAAGGCCAATGGTTGCCCGCACGCGGACGTTGCCGTCCGGCTGCGTCGGGCGATCGAGGACGGGGAGGAATGCACGCGATGGCGACGATCCAGCCCTGCAGCGCCTGTGGCGAGGAGACGGCGGCCGGAAGCCCGCTCTTCAGCGAGCGGCGTCGCATCGATCATGCCGACGGCGGTCGCACGTTCCTGTGCCCCATCTGCGATGCCCGCGCGAGCCAGCGCCAGGGGCGGCGGTTGACCGACGAAGAGCTCGAGCGCTTCATCAGAAGCGGCTCGCTGGCCATGATCGCGGGGTTGCCCGGCGTCCACTGAGGTCCCCACGAGGTGGACCCGCCGCATCGGCTCGTCCAGACCTTCCATTTCAGTGAGGCGCCCGGAGACCCTGTCGAGCGGCCGAGCCGCGTGACCTGGGAGACCAAGCCCAGGGGGGCCCCGCCAGCCTCCTGACCCTGGTCCACGACGACTTCGGCGGGGAGGCGGAGACGTACCGGAGCGTCGAACATGGGTGGGTGCCAGTCCTGTCCGGCCTCAAGACCCTGCTCGAAACCGGGTCCGAGCTGCGGATCAGCTATCCCGAGCCGGCACAGGCCAACGTCTGACGCGATCCCGCGCCCGTTCCGCCGGCGGCCTGAGAAGGTTATTGCAAGCCTTTGCAATAGTGGCCGTCTCGTGGCTAGACTGTCGATCACGCGTCAGTCCGCAGGAGGCCACGCATGCACATCCCCGATGGATACCTGAGTCCGATCTTCTCCCTGGCGATGGGGCTCGGCACGGTGCCTGCCTGGACCCGCGCGACGCAGCGGGTGCAGCGTGTCCTGAACCAGCAAACCGTGCCGCTCCTGGCCATGTTCGCCGCCCTGAGCTTTACGATCATGATGTTCAACATCCCGGTCCCGGGCGGCACCACCGCGCACGGCGTGGGGGGCACGCTCATCGCCATCGTCCTTGGACCGTGGGCGGCGGTCATCGCGGTGAGCATCGCGCTCGTGATCCAGGCGCTCTTCTTTGGTGACGGCGGCATCCTGGCCATCTTCGCCAATTGCCTGAACATGGCCGTCATCCTGCCGTTCGTCGGATACGCCACGTACCGCCTCGTCGCCGCTCGCAGCCCGATCCTCTCGCAGCGCCGCGTGTGGGCGGCCGGCATCGGCGCCTACGTTGGGATCAGCGTCTCGGCCCTGTCGGTGGGCATCATGCTCGGGCTCCAACCCATCCTCTTCAGCAGCAACGGCCAGGCGCTGTACAGCCCCTACGGCCTGGGCCAGGCTATCCCCGCCATGCTGGTCTCGCACCTGTTCGGGGCGTCGATCGCCGAGGCGGTGATCACCGCCCTTGGCGTGGCGTACTTCCAGAAGCGGCACCCCGCCTACCTGACCGGCCTGCGAGGCATTTTTGCGCCAGAGGGCGTGGAATCCGGAACCGCCGCCCGGCGACCGCTCTGGCAGCTGGGCGTCGCCGTCGCCGTCGCAGCGCTCGTGGTCCTGGCCATGGTGGGCCTGGCGGAGGGCGGCGGCGACCCGTCGCGGATGTTCGGTGCGGACTGGGGCTCCGTGGACTGGGGTGCTGTGGTCGTGATGCTTGTCGTCGTGGGGGTGATCGCCGCCGTGCTCCTGCCGGTCGCGTACCTGGTCCTGCCCGGCCGCGTGAAGCGACCCGGGACCGCGTTCGTGGCGGCCGCGGTGCTCGCGCCCCTGGGCCTCATCGCCCCCGGATTCGCCTACGGCGAGGGCAGCGCAGCCGACGTGCAGGCCGCGTTCGGCTATGTGCCCAAGGGCCTCCAGGACCTGGGCAGCCTGTTCAGCGCACCGTTCGCCGGCTATGACCTCCCCCTGCCGTTCCTCAACCACGCCGATGCCAGCCTGTGGCAGACGGCGGTCGGGTACGAGATCGCCGGCATCATCGGCATCCTCCTTGTTGGCTTGGCGATCTGGGGCGCCGCCACGCTGCTTCACAGGGCTCCGGTCGGGCGCGGCACGGACCCGGCGCCTTCGTGAGCGATCCCGGGGTCGGCCGCATCGGGTGGCTGGAGCACACCGTCGGCGGCATCGGCCAGTCGATCGAGGGTGCGGTCTTCACCGAGGAGATGGCGCGGCTGCCCGGGTGGCTGCAGGCTCGCGATCCGCGCGCGAAGCTGGCCGTCTTCGTGGCCCTCGTGCTCGCCGCCAGCCTGAGCACCTCGCTGGCGGTCCTTGCGGGCCTCTACGCCGTGGTGGTCCTCGCGGCAGCCGCGAGTCGCATACCTACCGCGTTCTTCGTGAAGCGCACCTGGCTGGGAATCCCACTCTTCGCCGGGATCGTGATCCTGCCCTCGATCTTCTTCGTTCCGGGGCCGCGTCTGTTCGAGGTGGCCTTTGGCCCGGTGACGGTCGCCCCCTCCGCGAGCGGCCTGGCATCGGCGATCGTCTTCGTCAGCCGGGTAGGCGTGTCGGTGTCCCTTGCCGTGCTGCTCATCGTGAGCACGCCCTGGGCCGACGTGCTCAGGAGTCTCCGGACCCTCCACGTCCCGCAGGTCTTCATCCTGGTCCTGTCCATGACGTATCGCTACATCTTCCTGTTCCTGCACACGGCGAACGGCATCCTCGAGGCTCGCAAGAGCCGGCTGGTGGGCCGGGCCAGCGGCGCTGAGGAACGGCGCTGGATCGTGGGCACCGTGGGGAACCTCACCAGCCGGGCATTCCGCATGAGCAACGACGTGTACGCCGCCATGCTGGCCCGCGGCTTTGGCGGTGAGATGCGCGCGGCCGGCAGCTACCACATGCGGGCAAACGACTGGCTGTTCCTGGTCGGTGCCCTGGTGCTCGCGGTGGCGAGCCTCGCCATTGGCCGGTGGTTGGGCTGATGCCGGGCGGCGAGCCAGGATTCTCGGGCGAGCCGGTCGCGGACGGCCTGCTTTACGAGCTCGCCGGGGTGCGCTACCACTACGCCGGTCGGCACCTGGCCCTGGACGGCGTGGACCTGAGGATTCGTCGTGGCGAGCGCGTCGCGCTGCTGGGTGCCAACGGCTCTGGCAAGAGCACGCTGCTCAAGCTGCTGGATGGCATCATCGCGCCAACGGAGGGGCGCATGTGCGCCCTGGGAGCCGATGTCGCCGCCGTCGCGGCCGGCGACGGAGCGTTCCGCTTCCATCGTGAGGTGGGCCTCGTCTTCCAGGATCCCGATGTGCAGCTCTTCAGCGCCACCGTCCTCGACGATGTCGCCTTTGGGCCGCTGCAGCTGGGGCTGTCGCCCGAGGAGGTGCGCGAGCGCTGCGACGAGGCGCTGGGCATCATGGACATCGCCCACCTCGCGGACCGGGCGCCGTTCGAACTGTCGGGTGGCGAGAAGAAGCGAGCAGCGATTGCCTCGGTCCTGTCACTGCGTCCCACCGTGATCCTGCTCGACGAGCCCACGGCAGCCCTCGATCCCCGCACGAAATCGGTCCTGGTGGATCTCATCCAGCGCGTGGAAGAGACGGGAGCCACCGTCATCACCGCCACCCACGAGCTGGACGTGGCCCCGCTCATCGCGGAACGGATCATCGTCCTCGGAGAGAACCGACGAGTCCTTGCCGACGGACCCAGCCGCCGGGTCCTCGATGACCGGGACCTGCTGCTGTCGGCCAACCTCATCCACCAGCACCTCCATACGCACGGGTCGCTGCGCCACTCGCACGAGCATCCCAGCGACGAGCACCACGACGACGGTGGGTCGACCGACGGTCAGGACGTGGCGGCTCGGGGACTCGGTTGAATGGGAACACGGACCATCCTCCACCTGCCGGATCAACGCCTGCGCGTCCCGGCCCGGCGGGTGCGAACTCCCGACCCCGGTATCACCCGCCTGGCCGACGAGCTGCTCGCGACCGTGCGTGCCGCCGCCGGCCTGGGCCTCGCGGCCCCGCAGGTGGGCGAGCCCTTGCGCCTGGCCGTGGTGACGGTGGGGGACACGGTGCTGGTGATTGCCAATCCGCAGCTGACGGCTGCCCACGGCGTGGAGACCGCGTGGGAGGGATGCCTGTCCGTGCCGGACGCGGTGGCCATGGTCCCGCGCCCCGCGGAGGTGGTGGTGACCGGCACGGACCTGGCCGGGCGGCGGGTTCGGTATCGGCGCACCGGCCTGGTGGCGCGCGTCCTGGCTCACGAGATCGACCACCTTGCCGCCAGGCTCTACGTGGACCTGGTCCCTGCCGAGGCCGTCATTACGCCGCACGCCCAGCCGGCGTGACCCATGAACGCGGACGTGGTGCGATGACGCGACCCGCGAACCCCGATCCATGGGCAACGGTGCAGCAACGGCTCCACCAGGGCGGGATGCGCTGGACCGCGCAGCGGCGCGTCGTGGTGGAGGCCCTGGCCGGCGTGAGAGGTCACGTCACCGGGGCCGAGCTGGTGGAACGCTGCCGGGCCGTTGACGCCGGGACGACCCCGTCGACGGTGTACCGGACGCTCGACGCGCTCGAGGAGCTGGGGCTCGTCCGCCACATGCATGGCGTCGACGGCCGCGAGGAGTACCACGTTGCCGGCGAGCCCGAGCACGGGCACCTGACCTGCGAGGCGTGCGGCCGCACGTGGGAGGTCACCCCGGCCGAGGCCGGAACCATCACCGGCGCCCTTCGCAGGACGACGGGGTTCGAGGCCGACCTGACGCACATGACCATCGTCGGCCGATGTGCCGACTGCGCCGCCTCGGCCTGAGCCCGGGTCAGAGGGATGCGGCGACGGCGACGGCGTGCGCCGCGAGCTCGGCGGCAGCGTCCGGGGACACCCAGCGCGGGGAGAGCCCGCCGACCTGGTTGACGAAGGCACACAGCTGTGACGGCCTCGACCCGATCCAGAACGGTTGCCCGCGCGCACCTAACCAATGCACCGGGGTCGCGAGTACCTCCGGCGGCGCGCCTGTCCGGCATGGTCCGGCACGGATCTGTGTAGTGGGGCTGCTCACGCTGCGCGAGCGGGAGGGCGAGGATTCTGGGCGTGTCAGCGCACGTCGAGGGTGGCGTTGGCGCGGGCGCTGCGCTCGAAGAAGCTGAAGAGGCCAAAGCCCGCTACGGCGTACGCCAGGCCGATGACCGCCTCGGTGCCAATCAGCCCGCCGACCTGGCTCAGCCCGGCTCCGTTCGCTGCCTCGCGGACGGCCTCCAGGCCATGGGTGAACGGCAGCAGGTTGCTGATGACCTGGAGCCAGCCCGGCAGGTCGGCGACAGGCACGTTCACCCCGCAGAAGAGCAGGATCGCCATCATGATCAGGTTCGCCCCGAACAGCCCGTCACGCAGGCGCAGGCTGATGGCGCCTTGCAGCGAGCCGATGGCGGTGCAGGAGAAGACGGTCGTCAGCAGCGCGAGCGCCACCACGCCAATGGTGGCCAGGTCCAGGCGGACTCCCAGGAAGACGATCCCGACCGCCATGGCGTAGACCGAGACGAACAGCCCGTTGGCGATGAACGGCAGGAAACGTCCGGCGAAGAGCGCGCCCCGGTTGGCGGGCGTGGCGAGCAGGGCGGGGAGCGTGCCGAACCAGCGTTCGTTGGCGATGGCCATGGTCATGCCAAAGACGCCGGCCAGGGCGCTGACCTGCACCGCATTGCCAATGGCGAAGTAGGCCGGCGAGCGCCCGGACGCGTAGGAGCCCAGGGCGGCGAAGAAGAAGAGCTGGAACGTAGGCCCGCCGATGAGGGTGGGGATGTAGATGGACGGGCGCGCCCAGTTGAAGAGCATGCCGTAGCTCATCCGCCCGCCGTACCAGAAGAGACGCCAGGCGGTGCGCAGCCCTGCGCTGGTGTGAACCGGTGCCGAGAGCGCCGCGGCGGTCACCTGAGCGCCAGGGATGCGTCGCGGCGTGCCTTGTCGAGCACCACGCGCAGCATCAGCCGCGCGGCGACGTAGTAGACCACTGTCAACACCAGGCACATCCCGATGGGCAGCCAGGGCGATGGGTCAGCCGATCGCGGCGCCGCGGATGGCGTCCACTCCCCACTTGGGGGCCAGCAGCCAGCCAATGGCCTGGACCCACGACGGAAGCTTTGCCACCGGCACCAGCAGGCCGGCCACGAGCCAGATCGGGTACTCGAGCAGGTTGCCCAGCGCGTTGGCATGTCGGTAGAGGACGAAGCTGGTGGCGATGAGCATGCCCAGGGAGCCCAGCGCCAGGACCGCCGCCGCGATGGACAGGGGCAGGACCAGCGGGAAGGTGGCCTGGATGGGCATGCCGAACAGGAGCGCGCCCCAGGCCAGGGTGGCCACGATCCCGTAGAAGCCCAGCACCACGGCCCCGAAGGTCTGCCCGGCGAGGATGTAGTCGTAGCGACTGGGGGCATTGACGAGGAGCTCCAGCGTCCCCTCCCAGCGCTGCCAGGCGATGGCCCCACCACAGCCGAAGAGGGTGGTGCTCCAGACGCCCATCATCCCCGAGCCCAGCGCCACGTACAGCAGCGTCTGACCGGCGGTCTTGCCGCCGGTATCGAACAGCAGGAAGCCCAGCGTGGCGAAGATCAGCGGGGTGATGAACGTGGTCAGGATGAAGAACTCGCTGGCCAGCAGCATCCGCACGTTGAACCACGTGACGAACCAGATGAGCCGAAACGCCCGCCGCATGCTCACCCCGCGGCCTCGGCGGCGATGGCCGCGCGCGTGGCGCCATCGGTTCCGCCGGTCGTCGCGATGAGGTGCACGTATGCGTCCTCGAGGGTTGGCTCGCGGGCGATCACCTTGCCGACCCGGGTGTCCCCCAGGAGGCCCAGCAGGCGCTGGGTGATGCGCGTTCCGTGCTCCGACTGGACCAGCAGGATCTGGCTCTGGTCGCGCTCCTCGACGTTCACCTCCACGACGTCCGGATCCGCCCGGAGCCGGTCAACGCTCTCCGGGGTGACGCCGAAGGTCTCGATCTCGATGATCGTCCGGTTGGCCACCGCTGCCTTGAGGTCGTTCCCGGTCCCCAGGGCGACGATCTTCCCGTCGTTGATCACTGCGATCCGGTCGCAGAGGGCATCGGCCTCGAACATGTAGTGGGTGGTGAGCAGGACCGTCTTGCCCGCGTCGACTAAGGATTTCACCGTGTGGCGCAGCTCGCGGGCGCCCACCGGATCGAGCCCGATGGACGGCTCGTCCAGGAACACCACCTCCGGGTCGTGGAGCAGGCCGCGGGCGATGTGCAGGCGCTGGCGCATGCCGCGCGAGTAGCCCTCCACCTTCTCGCCCTCCCGCCCGGTCAGGCCCACCATCTCGAGCAGCGCTGCGATGCGGCGCTTCTGCTCCGACGGATCGACGCCATAGAGCTCGGCGAAGTAGCGAAGGTTGTCGAGGGCGCTGACCCGGTCGTAGAGGCCACGGTCGCCGCCGAAGACGTAGCCGATCCGGCGACGGACCTCGGTCGTGTCCCGGACGACGTCGTAGCCCATGACCCGCGCGCTGCCGGAGGTCGGAAGCAGGAGGGTGATGAGCATCTTGATCGTGGTGGTCTTGCCGGCGCCGTTGGGCCCCAGCAGGCCGAACAGCTCGCCCGGACGCACAGCGAAGCTGACGCCGCGGACCGCCTCGACCTTGATCTTTCGGCGCCGCACGATGCCCAGGTGCGTGTCGTAGGTCCGGACGAGGTCAAGCGCCTCGATGGCGAGGATGTCGCGGGATGCGGTCGCGGGTGGCGTGGCCGGGTGCACGCCAGGGGGCGGGGAGAGGCTCATGGAAGGCGCCATTCTACCGGCGGTATCCGCCAGGCGTTGTCAGGAGTTCTGGCGCAGGACACCCTCGAGGGCAGGTTATGGCGCCCGGTCCTGCGTCCGGCGCCTCCGGGGTCGTACTGTGGGGCCGTTTCCTCTCCCGTAGCAACCGAGCAGATGGCCAGGTACCGCTTCGTCACCCGCTGGATCGCGGACGCCTCCTCCGACCGCGTCTTCAACGCCCTGGTCCGCGTCGAGGAGTGGCCCGACTGGTGGCGCGGCGTTCAGCGCGTCCAGCGCCTCAGCGACGGCGACGAGCGGGGCGTCGGCAGCGTCCACCGCTTCACGTTCCGCAGCCGGCTGCCCTACTCGCTGGCCTTCCAGGTGCGCACCACCCGCGTCGAGGCGCCCATCCTCCTGGTGGGCGACGCGACCGGCGAGCTGGAGGGGATGGGGACCTGGACGCTCCGGGACGGCGATGGGCGCACGCACGTGGAGTACGTGTGGGAGGTTCGCACCACCCGATGGTGGATGAACGTGCTGGCGCTGGTCGGGCGCCCCGCGTTCGTCTGGAACCACGACGTCGTCATGGACTGGGGCCGGCAGGGACTGGCCCGGCGCCTGGGCTCGGCCGTCCTGCACGATCCGCGGCCATGACCCGCGGCGCGGGGTCCGCAGCGGAATCTGCTAGCATTTGGTAGCGAATTTACGCGCGACGGGAGGGGCGGTCGCCGCCCCGGGGAGTGGCACACCGAAATGGCACTGGCAAGGCGGATCGGACTGGGCCTGGCGGCCCGTGGCGAGGTCGACGAGGTGGTCGCCTGGAGCTGGGAGGCACGCCGCGCCGGCCTGGACTCCGTCTGGATCCATGACTCCTACTTCGAGCGTGACGCGGTGACGTACGTCTCGGCCATTGCCTCCGAGCTGGGGGCCGATGAGCGCGACGATGGCTTCCGTATCGCGCTCGGGGCCGTGAACCCGTTCACGCGGCACCCCGTGGTGCTGGCCATGACCGGCTCCGCGCTCGACGAGATGGCGCCGGGCCGGATCGTGCTGGGCATGGGCACCGGTCTCCCCCTGCGCCTCAAGCAGATGGGCATCCCCTACGCCCCGCACGAGGCGGTTGCCCAGGTCAGCAGAGCCATTGACCAGATCCACACCCTGTGGGCGGGCGAGCGCCTGCCATCGGCGACGGAGGGGCTGCCGCCGATCCAGCCAATGTTCGCGCCGCCGCACCGCATTCCCATCGTCATCGCCGCCTACCGCAAGGAGTTCGTGGCACTGGCCGGGGAGAAGGCAGATGGCTACCTGGCGCGGCCGGCGGAGTCGATCAACTCGCTGCGCGGAATCATCGAGCGCCTGCGCCGCGCCGAGGCGGACGCCGGCCGGGAGGCGGGATCCGTGGAGGCGGCCGGGTACCTGCTCAGCCTCGTGGACAACAGCCGCCGCGAGGCCCTGAACCGCGCAAAGCGCGAGCCGTTCGTCATCTACATGATGAGCGTGCTCTCCGATATCTCCCTCGCCCGCGCCGGCTTCGAGCGCGAGCTCCGCGACCGCATCGCGGCTGCCTGGCGCGCGGAGGAGTTCCACACGGCGGCCGGCCTCATCCCCGACGAGCTGCTCGACGCGTTCATGCTGTGCGGAACCCGCGACCAGGTCGCGACCGGCGCCCTGGCGTTCCACGAGGATACCGGGCTGGACCTCCCGCTCCTGCAGCCGGTGGTGCAGGAGAAGGAGCAGGTCACGGCGCTCCTGGATGCCGCGGGGATCTATGCCCGCATTCCGCAGGGCGCGGGACAGGTGGCAGCCGCCCGCGGTGCCGTCGACGACGAGGACGTCACGGCCGGCGGAGCGCCCGGCGCTCCGGGCACGCCGCCAACCATGACCGACCTGCGCAGCCCGTGGGAGCGTGTCCGCCGCCGGGTCGCCGCGATCTACGAGATTGCCCGGCCATTCGCGTACACGGCCTCGGTGATCCCCGTCGCCGCCGGGGGTGCGCTCGCCTGGGTCGATGGGCGCTTCAACCTGCCCCTCTTCGTGGCGGCGCTCCTCGGCGGCGTCCTGCTCCACACCGGGACGAACATCGTCAACGAGATCTACGACGTGCGGCACGGGATCGACGCCATCACCTCGCCGCGGGCGAGCCACGCCATCGTCAAGGGCCGCATCAGCGAGCCGGCGGCCTACCGGATCGCGATCCTTGCCTTCGCCCTGGCGGCGATCGACGGCATCGGCCTGATCGCCGCGCGTGGCTGGCCGATCGCGGTCCTGGGCGTCATCGGCCTCACGGGCGGCTACTTCTACACCGCCCCGCCCTTCCAGTACAAGTTCCGGGCGCTGGGGGTTCCGCTCGTGTTCCTGCAGATGGGCCCGCTCATGACCCTGGGGGGCTACTACGCGGTCTCCGGGACCTGGTCGCCAGTGGCGCTGGTGCTCTCGATCCCCATTGGGCTCCTCGTGGCGGCCATCCTGCACGGCAACGAGTGGCGCGACATCAGCGAGGACACGCGCGCCGGCATCGCGACCCTCTCCAGCGAGATCGGCCGTACCTGGGCCCACTACTCGTACCTGGGCCTGACCCTGGGCGCCTACATCACCCTGGGGCTGGCCGTGGCCTTCGGCGTGCTCCCGCCCGCGACGCTGGTCGCCATCCTGTCCCTGCCGCTGCTGGTCATCGTGCTGCGTTCTGCGGAGCTCGGAGCCAGCGGCCAGGCGCGGGCCATCGCCATGATCGACCTCCAGACGGCTCGCCTCCATGAGACGTTCGGGGCTCTCCTCATCGCGGGGCTCCTCCTCAGCGTCCTGTTCCGGTGAACCCGGACCGCCGGCCCCGGGCACCGTCTCCGGCGCTCGCCGCGCTGGGGCTTGGCCTGGCACAGGCGGCATTTGCTCTCACCTTCCGCGGGCCGCGCCCGCGGTTCTGGCAGAGGATGACGGCCACCGGTTTGACGCTGGGCGGGCTGGCGATCGCCACCAGCGACGACGCCCGCGACGTGCGAATCGGTGCCCGCGAGGTGGCCCTTGGCCTCGCCTCGGCGGCGACGCTGTACGCGACCTTCCAGCTCGGGGACCGGTTCGCGCGCCGCTTCGTTCCCGGCGGCGATGCGCAGATCCGCGACATCTACACGCTGCGCCGGCTGCGCCCGCGTGCCGAGATCGCGGCGCGCCTGGCGGCGATCATCGGGCCGGCGGAGGAGCTCTTCTGGCGCGGCTTCGTGCAGCCGGCGTTCGCATCGCGCATGGGCCGATGGCGTGGCGCGGCCGCCGCGGCCGGCGCCTACGCCGGGGTGCACGTGGTGACGGGCAACTTCACCCTCTTTGGCGCGGCGGGGGTGGCCGGTGCGCACTGGTCCGCGCTCCGCGCGGCAGGGATGCCCATGGGGGCGCTGGTGGTCAGCCACGTTGCGTGGGACATCTGGATCTTCCTGGTCCAGCCCACGGAGCGTCCCGAGGGAGAGTCCCTGGTCGCAGCGGGGCCGTTGAGCGCCGGCTAGAACCAGCCGCGACGCCAGAAGAAGACCGCGAGCCCCGCCATGGCGGCGGCCATGACGCCGAGGGCCAGGAAGTAGCCGAACGGCCATCCGAGCTCGGGCATCACCCGGAAGTTCATGCCGTAGATGCCCGCGATGAGGGTGGGAACCATGAGCACCACAGTGAACGCCGTCAGCCGCTTCATCACCGCGTTGAGGTTGTTGCTCGTGACCGACAGGTTGGCATCGAGCGCGGCGGCGACCAGGTCGCGGTAGAGGTCCAGCTGGTCCAGCACCCGCACGAGGTGGTCGTAGAGGTCCTGGAAATAGGGAATGACCTCATCATCCAGCTGCTCGACGTCCCGGCGCAGGAGGCTGTTGGCCACCTCGCGCTGCGGCGCCAGGATCCTCCGCAGCTCGAGAAGCTCGCGCTTCAGGTCGAGAACCTCGCGGAGGGTTCCGGCGACCTCGCCGCCCTCGACGATACGGTCCTCCAGGGCGTCGATCCGTTCGGCGGTGGCGTCGAGCAGCGGGAAGTAGCCGTCCACGACTGCGTCGAGGATTGCGTACAGCAGCGTCCCGACGCTGCGCCCCACCGGGTCCCCGGACCGGCTGAATCGCCGACGCACGTCGTCGATCGCCGGCGAGGCGGCCCACCGCACGCTCACCAGATAGCCTGTACCGAGGAACAGGTGCAGCTCAGCGAGCCGGTCCTGGAGCCCCAGGGCGGCGGCCTCCACGCCATCGGCCTCACGGACCTCATAGGCAATGAGCACGTGCTGGCCGGGATAGGTGTCGATCCTGGGTCGCTGGTTGCGGCGCTGGAGATCCTCCTCCGCGAGCGGATGGAGGTCGAAGGAGCGCCGCAGGAACGCCACGGACTCCTCGTCCGGGTTCGCCACGTCCAGCCATACCAGCGGGTGGGACGCGTCCCGCATCTCGCCGAGCCGGTGCACCTCACCGGACGCGAGGGTCCGCGGCTGCTCACCGGGGACGTGGACCACCGCGACGGTTGCCGATGCGCTGGCCATCGGCGCGAGTGTATTCGCTCGCGGCCCTCCCCGTGGGGTGGTCAGGCGCCGGCGGGCTGGTCCTCGAGGAGGACCATGCGGAAGACGACGACGCCGTTCACCTCCTGCTCGAACAGGACGGGCTGCCCGGGCAGGTTCCGGGCGAACCAGAAGCGCCAGGTGCCGTCGTCATCGTCCCGGACGTAGCGCAGGCAGCTGAAGGTCCCCGCGGGAAGGGTGATCGTCTCGTCGGCGCGGACCGTCGTGGCCTCGGGGAACGAGGCGTGCTCCTGAAGCTCCAGCCACGACGAGCGGCTTCGTTCGGGCTCACCGAGGGGCTTGCCATCAGGCCCTTCCACCCAGGCCTCCTGCTCCGCTCCAGCGGCGTCGGCCGAGACATAGCGGATGACGCGGACCACCGGATCGGCACCCGCGCGCTCCAGGCGAAACCGCAGCGTGCGCCCCGGCTGGCAGGCGTCGCGGATCTCCGCCGCCGTGAAGGGGGTCGGCAGGTGGTCGGGGTAGAGCTGGTGGGGATCTGCGTCCATCACGACCGGTCCGGTACGAAGTCGAGCGTCATCATCATGCAGCCAATCCTCCTGCGGCGAGGTGCCGCTGTCGAGACTCCCGGGAGCTGACCCTCGACGGACGCTGCCCGGGCGCGTTCAGGCGCCACGCCGGCGTCGGCCCGGGGGCTCACGCATCGGTGCGAGCAGGCCCTCGGCGCGGTCACGGACTTCGTCGTCGTCGAAGACGAGGCGGGCGTCGCTGCCGAACCAGTGGAGCCAGAGTGCCGGCCGCGCGCTGAGCACGGTGTGGACGAGGCCCCGGTCCACGGTGGTCATGGCGCCTCCGCTCGACGGCAGCTGGACCTCGTATGGCCCGTCCGGCAGCTCCAGGCGAAGCAGCGGGCCCGTCCCGTGGTCGGGCTCCAGGAAGCCCCGCACGCCGTCCAGGTCAAGGGGTCCGCCGCGTGGCCGGGCCAGGCGGCCGCTGACTCGCGCGGGCACCGGGTTGGCCAGCGACGGGTCGCCCGGGGCCGATGTGGGAGTGATGCCCGCCTTCTCGAGCTCGAAGACCGGGTAGCCGATCCTCCGCCCCAGCAGGAGCAGGGCTGCCAGGACCAGGAACAGGAGGGGCGCCAGCCACAGGCGGTCCACGGGCAGCCGCGGGTCGTGATCGAGATACGCGAACTCGAGGACGTTGGCCCACCCGAGCAGGCGCGAGACCCACGGCAGGGTGAGCAGGCCCTGCAGCTCGCCAGGCGCACGAACCTGGCGCCCGACGACGTGGATCGGCGCATCCGATGCCGGATAGGCGGTCTGGATCAGGAGCGGGCGCCGGTCGGCGTCGCTGGCAACCTGGATGAACCCTCCGTTGCCGGCGGCCAGGGCGCGAACCGAGCATGCGGCGGCGGCATCGGCGCCGGGACCCGATGCCTCGCACAGAGCGATCCCTCGTCCCGAGAAGTCCAGTCGGATGCGCACCAGGGACCCGGCGTCCAGCCCTGCCAGGTCCGCGGCGGATCCAATGGACCGGATGCTGCCCTCGGGCGACGACTCCTCGGCCAGGTATCGGCCGCCGGTGTCCGCCAGGGCATCCGGCAGCCAGCCGTGCCGCTGCAGCGCCGCGCCGGCATTCGCCACCCGGGTAGGGTCCACCAGGACGCGGGCGACCAGGGTGCGCTCGTCGAGGTCGCCGGGCGGAACCGTGGAGCGGATCAGCGCCACCCGTGGATCCGACAGGTTGTCGCGGACCGCGTAGAACCAGGTCGGTTCGCCCGACGCCCGTGGTGGAGCCTCGAACGGAACCCGCAGCGCAAGAGCCTGGACCTCCAGGAGAGAGACATCGGTGCCGGTCAGGCGGTCGACGAAGTCGCCGGCGGACGTCCGGGTCACGATGAGCTCCGCCCCCGCCTGGAAGGCCGGGACGGTGGCGACCACCAGGAGGAGTCCCACGAGGGCGGGGACGACGCTCTGCCGCGGGTCTGCCCTGCCCCGTGAGCTCAGCAGGATGGCAATGAGCGAGACGGCGGCGAGCACCGCGACTGCCCAGGGCAGGTAGATGCTGAAATCGCTGAACGCCGACGGCGCGAGGGCCAGCCCGGACACGATGAGGACTGTCGCCAGGAGGCCGATGGCGAACGGCGCCATGCGCCGTGCCGCGGGCGCCGCCGGACCGAAGGCGAGATCGACGAGGGTGTCGATGCCGCGCGGGAGGGCGCCGAGGAGCGTCCGCAGACGGATGATGAGTCTGGCCTCCGCTGAGCAGGTCCGCCTAGGTACTAGGCAGCGCGACGCCGCCGGGGTTCACGCCGCGGCGCGGCGATCAGCGCGACGACCAGGCGGTGCCGTCCCAGTATGCATGCACGAGGTCGCCGTTGGTGCCACGCGCGAAGACATCGATCCGGTTCGGCCCCCAGCTGCATGCCGCCGGGTCGGAGGCCAGCGAGCCGCCCAGTGACTCCCAGGGCTGCCAGCCGTCCGGCTGGTACCAGCAGTGCCACAGCGCGCCGTCCTTGCCACGGGCGAACAGGTCGATCCGGTCGGCGCCCCAGGAGCAGGCCGCCGGGTCGCCGGTCAGCTCGCCACCCAACGACTCCCAGTCGTGCCATCGGCTCCCGTCCCAGTAGCGGTTCCACAGCTGGCCATCGGCGAAGACGCAGAACACCTGCATCTGGTTGGCCGCCCAGCTGGTGACCGCCGGCGCCGAGACCGGCGCGCCTCCAAGTGACTCCCAATCGCTCATCCACTCTCCTCTCGATGTGCTCAGGTCGCATCGTAGCGGTGTGATGACGATCGGCATGGTCCACGCAGCCGGCGGAGGGGTAGAGTCGCACCATGCCTGACTGGAAGACGATCATCGAGCCGTTCCGGATCAAGAGCGTGGAGCCAATCCGGATGACGACGCCGGAGGAGCGCCAGGCCAAGCTCGACGCGGCGGGCTACAACATCTTCAACCTCCACTCGGACGACGTGCTCGTCGACCTTCTGACGGACTCCGGGACCGGGGCCATGTCGTCCGCGCAGTGGGCCGGGATCCAGCGCGGCGACGAGTCCTATGCCGGCTCGCCGTCGTGGTACCGATTCCTGGCTGCGGTCACCGACCTCTTCCCCTTCAAGCACGTGATCCCCACCCACCAGGGTCGCGCCGCGGAGAAGATCCTGTTCACCGTGGTTGGCGGTCCCGGCAAGGTCGTTCCCTCCAACACGCACTTCGACACGACCCGCGCCAACGTCGAGCACTCCGGTGCGGAGGCCGTGGACCTGGTGATCGAGGAGGGGCGCCATCCGGCCATCATCCATCCCTTCAAGGGCAACGTGGACGTCGACGCGCTCGACGCGCTCATCCGCGAGCGCGGTCCGGAGAATGTGCCGGTCGTCATGGTGACCGTCACGAACAACTCGGGGGGCGGGCAGCCGGTCTCGCTCGAGAACCTGCGCGCGGTGCGCGCGGTGTGTGACCGATACGGCCTGCCGCTGTTCCTGGACGCGTGCCGCTTCGCGGAGAACGCCTGGTTCATCAAGCAGCGCGAGCCCGGCTACGCCGATGTCCCGGTTCGCGAGATCGTGCGCCAGATGGCGGCCTGCGCCGATGGGATGACCATGTCGGCCAAGAAGGATGCCATCGCCAACATCGGCGGCTGGCTGGCCATGAACGACGACGCGTGGGCCGAGCAATGCCGCAACCTGCTGATCCTCACCGAGGGCTTCCCGACCTACGGCGGGCTGGCGGGGCGGGACCTGGAGGCGATCGCCCAGGGCCTGTCCGAGGTGGTGGAGGAGGACTACCTCCGCTACCGGATCCGCTCGACCGCGTACCTCGGCGAGGCCCTCGTGGCGTCGGGGGTGCCGTGCGTGCAGCCCATCGGCGGCCACGCGGTGTACATCGACGCGGCTGCGCTGCTGCCCCACATTCCGCCCCTCGAGTACCCCGGCCAGTCGCTCTCCGTGGAGCTCTACCGCGCGGGCGGGATCCGCGGCTGCGAGATCGGATCGGTCATGTTCGGCATGCATCCGGATGGAACGGAGTCGCCGGCCACCATGGAGCTCGTCCGTTTGGCGATCCCGCGCCGGGTCTACACCCAGTCACACATCGACTACGTGATCGAGGTGGTCCAGGCCGTTGCGGCCCGCGCGGGGGAGCTGCGCGGGATGCGAATCGTCCAGCAGCCGGCCACGCTCCGGCACTTCACGGCGCGCTTCGAGCCGATCGCCTGACCCAGCCGGTCGCGACCGGGCGCGAACCGCGCCGCCGGCTGCGGGTGCAAACTGCGGGCTCTGTGCTCCGCCTTGCGCACCGCGCGGGATGGGGAGGCTAGAAGCGGGGTTCGCGGCGGCCCAGCTCGGTCTCGACGGCATCGGCCAGGTGGCTCACCGCGCGCGTCGCGAAGCGGTCGACGAGCCGCGCAACGAACGGACGGCGGGCGTGGACCGGCACGGCCCGCGCCGGAACCCCGGCGGCCGCCGCGGCGATCTCGACGGCACGGTCCAGGTCGCCGACCTCGTCGGCCAGGCCCAGCTCCACAGAGCGAGAGCCGAGCCAGACCTCCCCGGTGGCCAGCTCGCGAGCCCGCTCCGGTGCCATCGCGCGCCCCTGCGCGACGCGCCCGACGAACGCGTCGTAGTACGCGTCGACGAGCTCCTGCTCCTTGGCGGCCTCCTCGGGCGTGTCCTCCCGCCACGGCGCCCCCTGGCCCTTGAGGTTGCCGGCCTTGGTCTCCTGCACCCGGACGCCGATCCGCTCGAGCAGGCTGGAAACCCGTGGTCCGGCGCTGATGACGCCAATGGAGCCCACGACGGCGTTGGGGGCCACCACGATGGTCCGTGCCGCCAGCGCGGCGAGGTAGGCACCCGAGGCGCCGACCCCACGGACGTGGGCAACGAGCGGCTTCTCGGCGGCCAGCCGGGCGAGGGCCAGGTACAGGTAGTCCGATGCGGGGGCCGATCCGCCGGGCGAGTCGATGTCCAGGACCACCGCGGGCACGTGCCGCGAGCGACGGGCGCGGGCCACCGTCTCGACCCATTCCGCGGAGCGCTGCCCCCCGGAGATGGGTCCATACAGGCGGAGGACCGCGACACGGCCGGCGGTCCGCGATCGCCGGGCGACGAGGGTCCGAAGGGTGGCGTTCAGGTTCATCGGCTCAATCGTAGCCGTCCGTCCGGCACCTCGCCGGGCAGGGCCGAGCCGGCGAAGGGCAAGTTCCTAGTCCACCTCGGCGGGGAGCGCCTCCGCAGGCAGCGCCCCGGCGGGGGAGCGGCGCGACCGCAGGTCACGCAGCGTGCCCTGGTCGAGGCCGGCGAACCGCGGAAGGTCCGCGTTGGTGCGGGACAGCCGCTCGGTGAGCTTGCTGAACACCAGCGAGCTGATCTGCGGCGCGGCCATGAGCTGGCGCAGCGCGGCGGCCGGCACCTCCATCAGCGTCGAGGGCACCTCGGTCACCACGTTGGCCGTGCGCCGTGAGCCGGTGAGCGCCGCGATCTCGCCAAAGAAGTCCCCCGGCTCCATGGAGGAGAGCGACCGATACTCGCCCGCCTCGTTGGCGATGCCCGCCACGGCACGGCCGCCCAGGATGAAGTAGGCGGCGTCTCCGATCTCCCCCGCCGTCAGGACGCGGGTGCCCTCCGCGGCATCGGTGACGTGGGACTGGGCGACCAGGTTCTGACGTTCGCGCTGGCTGAGCTGGCCCAGGGCCGGGAGGTACCCGACCAGGAGGTCGAAGTCGGCCATGGTGGCCGGCCGCATGGCTCCCAGACCCGGTGCGGTGTGCGCCGCCCGCAGCAGGCTCATGGCGCGGCGCCACTCGCCGGCCGGCTGCCCGAGACCCGGCAGGAAGTTCGTCCAGATGCCGGCCGCGGCGAGGAGCGCGGAGGTCAGGACCACCAGCAGACGGAGGTCGACGAAGTCGGCCAGGCCGGCCAGTCCCATGCCCACCAGGAAGATGACGTCGCGGCTGACGAAGAAGGCGCTGTTGACGCGCCCCCGGAAGTCCCGTGGCGTGTTCCGCTGGATGACCAGGCGGCGGCCGATGCTGGCCGGCGAGTTGAAGAAGCCGGAGAACGTCACGAGGATGATGGCGACCCACACGTTGGGCGAGAGGCCGTAGAGGATGCCGACCGCGCCCATCATGACGAAGCCGAGGGCCAGCCACTGGCCCTCGCGCCATCGGTCCGCCAGGTTGGCCATCAGGAGGCTGCCGACCACGAAGCCCAGCGAGGTCAGGCCCTCCTGGATTCCGTACTCGAAATCGGTCGCGCCCAGCGTGGTCTTCGTGAAGGGAAGCAGCAGCGTGTTCCACAGTCCGAACGACAGGAACACCGGGGCCGACACCATGAAGAGCGATCGCAGGATGGGCGTCGAGAAGAGGAACCCGGTGCCGGCCTTCAGGTTGCGCCAGACCAGCCCGACGCTCGTCTCCTCCTCCGGCGGGACGTGCCCGATGCGGACGAAGGCGATGCATGCGGCCGAGAACGCGAAGGTGGCGGCGTCGATCCAGAAGGCCCATTCGATTGGCAGGGCTCCCGCGATGAGCCCCGCCAGCGCGAAGCCGATGGCAGTCGAGCCAAAGCTCGAGATCGACATGAGCGAGTTCGCGGCCGCCAGCTCTTCCTCGCTGGCGATCTCGGGCAGCACGCTGTCATTGGCCGGGTCGAAGAACTGGGTGACGACCGAGGAAAGCGCCACGAACAGGTAGAGCCAGCCGATCCCCAGGTCCGCGAAGTCCTTCACCACGATGAACGGGATGACGAAGACCAGCAGCCCGCGCAGCACGTCGGCGCTGACCATGATCGCCTTGCGCGGCCAGCGGTCGACGAAGACGCCGGCGACCAGGCCCACCAGCAGGCTGGGGGCTGCGGTCGCCATCAGCATCAGGCCCACCGACGCCACCGAGTTGGTGACACGGTAGACGAGGATGCCGGCGGCGAGCGAGGTCAGGGCGCTGCCGGCGGTCGAGACCAGCTGCGCGGTCCACAGCAGCGCGAAGCTGCGGTTCCGAAAGACCGCGTACGGTGACAGGCTCGGGGCGGGCGCTGGGGCCGCAGTCACCGGCGCAGTGTGCAGGAGGGCGTCTTCCCGACGCGGCCGAATTCTGCACGCTCACCGTCCCCGTTGACGGCGGCCGCATCATGGCCCGATGCAGCGACGGAACTGGATCCTCGTGTCGGTGGTGCTCGCCTCGGGGATCGTCTTCCTCGACTCAACGGTGGTCAACGTCGCGCTCAAGACCATCGGCCAGGAGCTGCCCACGTCGTTCGTGGGCGTGCTCGAGGGCGAGTCCTACGTCGTCAACGGCTACCTGCTGACCCTCTCGGCGCTCCTGATCCTGGCGGGGGCGCTGGCGGACACGTACGGCCGGCGACGGATGTTCCTGATCGGGCTTGCCGGGTTCGGCACCGCATCGGTCCTGTGCGGCCTGGCGCCCACCATGGAGCTCCTCATCGCCTTCCGCCTGCTGCAGGGCATCTTTGGCGCGTTCCTGGTTCCCACCAGCCTTGCCATCATCAACGCCAACTTTTCCGGCACCGAGCGCGGCCGCGCCTTCGGGATCTGGGCAGCCGCCACCGGCGTCACGACCATCGCCGGACCGGTGCTGGGCGGGATCGTGGTGGACCAGCTGAGCTGGCGGTTCGCGTTCCTCATCAATCCGCCACTGGTGGTCGTCGCCCTCCTCGTCGCGCTTCGGTTCGTCCCGGAGTCGCGGGACGCGGACGCGTCGCGCCGCTTCGACTGGCTCGGCGCCGCCGCCATCGCCATCGCGGTGGGCGGGCTGACCTACGGCGCGATCCGCGGCCAGCAGTCGCACTGGACGGACCTGAGCGCGTTCGTGGCCCTTCCCATTGGCGGGGTGATGGCACTCGCCCTCGTGCCGCTGATGACCCGGCGCGCCCATCCGCTCGTCCCGCCGTTCCTGTTCCGATCGCGCAACTTCACGGTCACCAACATCTCGACCATCCTCATCTACGGCGCGCTGTACACGTACGGCCAGTTCCAGGCCATCTTCCTGCAGGGCACGCTGGGCTACAGCGCCCTGGCCAGCGGCCTCGTGACCGTTCCGTCGTCGCTGTTCCTGATCTTCCTCTCGACGCAGATGGGCACCCTGGCGGCCCGCTGGGGCCCGCGCCCGTTCATGACCGCGGGGCCGGCGCTCATGGCGCTGGGCGTGCTGTGGATGGCCCGCATCCCTGCCGAGAGCCCGGCGTGGCTCGCGAGCGCCAGCCGTCCGGCATCGCTGGTGCCGCCGGCGCAGACGTTCCTGGACCTGCTGCCGGCGCTGCTGGTGTTCGGCTTTGGCCTTTCCATCATGGTGGCGCCCCTGACGACGGCCCTCATGACCTCGGTCCCGGCCCGCAACTCGGGGCTGGCGTCCGCCATCAACAACGCCGTCTCACGCATCGGGCCGCTGCTGGCCGGCGCCGTGATCTTCATCGGCATCACCGCCACCTTCTACGGCGGGCTGTCCTCACGCCTGGACATCCCGACCGACACGCCAGCCGTGCGCGCCCAGTTTCCCCCGCTGACCCTGCCGGAACAGGCATCCGCCCAGGAGCTGCAGGCCGCCCGTTCCGCCTCGACCGACTCGTTCCACCTGGCGATGCTGATTGCGGCCGCGCTCTGCCTGGGCGGTGCGGTGGTCAACGGCCTCGGGATCGTGAACCCGGCACTGGAAGGAAGCGAGGCGCGGCCCGTCTCCTCGGGATAGCGGCCACGCGTCCGGGCGCTGGTCGCGTCAGAAGACGGCCGGGCACCACGGGGCGAGGGCGGTGTGCAGCAGCGCGTCGCCGCGTGCGACCGCGCCGGGGGTCTGCTCCTCCACCCGTTGCGCCATCGCCAGCTCCGCGAAGCTCACGCCTCCCAGGAAGACGGCGCCCAGCTCGGCAATGCCCAGGACGAGGTCCGCGTCCATGGTCGAGCGGTGCACGGCCGCCCCGTCCGGCGTGGCATCGAGCTCCCAGCGGCCGGCATTCCAGTCGCAGAACGCATCGGTGACCTCGAACACCAGGCGGTCGCGACCCGCGTAGGCGCGCTGCGCCAGGGCGGCCGGCAGGTCCACGATGCGCAGCCACAGCGCATCCCCGACGGTCATGCCCAGCCGCCGCGGCTCGAGCAGCGCCAGGCGCAGGGCAGAGTCCACCGGCACGTTGAAGGCACGGGTGCGCGCGGTGAGGTCCATGGAGAACAGGTACCCCCACAGCGCCCGCTCCGCCTCAGGCGTCAGGGCAATGGCCTCCGAGACGTCAACCGCGCCCTTGGGCCCGCGATCGTCCCAGTCGCCGTTGATGCGGTACCGCGCATAGGCGTCTGCGACGCCATCGGTCTCGTGGACCAGGAAGAAGGCAGGGCCGCCGCCGCGCCGCCAGCGCTCGGGATCGTGGATGAACTCGGCCTGCCACCAGCCGTCGTTCCGCGAGAAAGCGCCGACCCGCATGGGCGCGAAACGGTCGTAGACCCCGCGGCAGGCCGCCGTGGCATCCGCGGGCTCGACCAGGCGAAAGCCTCCCCCGGGCGCTCCGCCGTCGGTGAAGATGGCCCGCGAGCGCTCGATGTCGATGGAGCCCTTGAACGAGGCGAGCCCGTAGCCGAAGCGGCCATAGATCGAGCCCTCTGTGGCCCACAGGATGGCGATGGGCTCGCCCCGCTTCCGGACGGCGTCCAGCTGGGCTCGCATCATCGCGGTCAGGACGCCCCGTCGGCGGTGCGTGGGGTGCACGCCCACCATGGTGACTCCCGCCGCCGGCATGCTCCCGCCCGGAATGGTGAGGCCGAAGGTGAAGATCCCCGCGGTGCCGATGACGCGGTCGCCGTCGTAGGCGGCCAGGGCGCGGTCCAGCTCCGCGTAGCCCTCCATCACGGGCAGGTCCTCCGGGGTCACGCGGTGGCCGAACGAGATGTCGACGGCGTCGAACCAGTCGTGGAGGGACCCTGCGAAGGGCCGAACATCGATGGACATGCCGGACAGTATCGGCATCGCGTGCTGTGTCGTCACGGGCCGATGGTGACAAGTTGCCGACTATCGGTCTGTCGCCCAGCTGACAGCCGCCCGCGCCTTGATGCCCGGCTTCGGCGGGCTATCATTGCGCTCGCCCGTTCACGTGCGCCTGGCCGCTCGGCGCGACCCCGGAGCGGTTCGGAGGAACCTTGACCCGATTCACACGGCTCGCCGCGATCACCGTGGTGATGACCTTCGCGCTCGTCGTCGTGGGCGTCATCGTGCGCTCCACCGGCTCGGGCCTTGGCTGCCCCGCCTGGCCCCTGTGCTACGGCAGCGTGGTCCCGCCCTTCAACGACGTGCACGCCATCATCGAGTGGTCGCACCGCACCACGGCCGCGGTGGTCGGGCTGCTGGTGTTCGGGGTGGGCGTGGCGGCCGTCGTCTCGTACCGGGGCCGCGCCTCCGTCCTGTGGCCCTCGCTGGTCGGGTTCGCCCTGGTCGTCTTCCAGGCCGCGCTGGGCAAGGTGACCGTCGAGAGCGAACTCTCGGGCGACATCGTCACCGCCCACCTCGCGACCGCCATGGCCCTCCTGGCTCTGCTCATCTACGTCGCCGTTCGCTCCGGGCTGCCGGCCCGCATCGGGCAGGCGGGTGGATGGGACCGGGTCACGCTGTGGATGGTCGGGACGGCGGCGGCGGTGTACGTGCTCCTGCTCCTGGGCTCGCACGTGACCGCCACCGGCACCGCGCTGGTGTTTCCGGACTGGCCCCTCATGAATGGCACGCCCTTCCCCGCGCTCGACGCGGCGAACGCCCCGCACGTGATCCATCGCTGGGCTGCCGTCGTCGTCGGCCTGGTCCTCGCCGGGGCCACGCTCGTGGCGTGGCGTGCGCGTGACCGGCGGCCCTGGGTCGCCCGGCTGGTGGTGGGCGCCGCGGCCCTCTACCTCGTGCAGGCACTCGTCGGCGGGCTGCAGGTCTTCACCGACCTCTCGGTCTGGTCGCAGGTGGTCCATCTCTCGCTCGGTGCGGCGATCTGGAGCCTGCTGGTTGCGGCGGCGGCCATGGCCCACTATGCCGCGCGCCTCGAGGCGCAGCCGGCGACCACCGCCGAACGCGAGCCGGAACGGCATCCGGTCCAGCCCGCCAGCCCCGCCGGGGTGAACCGGTGACCGCCATCCTCGAACGCCCGGCGTCGAAGATCGGGCTGCTGCGTGCCTACGTGGCGCTGACCAAGCCGCGGATCATCGAGCTGCTGCTGGTCACCACGGTTCCGACCATGGTCCTCGCCGCCCGCGGCATTCCCTCGCCGTGGCTGATGATCGCGGTCGTGGTGGGAGGAACCCTCGCCGCCGGCGGAGCCAATGCCATCAACCAGTACGTGGACCGCGACATCGACGATCTCATGCGGCGGACGCGGCACCGGCCGCTGCCCCGGCATGCCATTGGTCCCAGGGCGGCGCTGCGCTTCGGCATCGGCCTCTCGATCGTCTCCTTCGTCTTCCTGGCCGTCGCCGTGAACCTGCTGAGCGCGCTCCTGGCGCTCTCCGCCATTGGCTTCTACGTCTTCGTCTACACCCTGTGGCTTAAACGCTCCACGCCGCAGAACATCGTGATCGGCGGCGCGGCGGGCAGCGTCCCGGTGCTCGTGGCCTGGGCGTCGGTCACGGGATCGGTGGGGATCCCGGCGCTCGTCCTGTTCGCCATCGTCTTCTACTGGACCCCGCCGCATTTCTGGGCGCTCGCCCTGCGCTACAAGGGCGACTACGAGACGGCGCGGGTACCCATGATGCCCGTCGTCCGCGGCGAGGCCGAGACGGCGCGCCAGATCACGCTCTACTCGCTCCTGCTGGTTGCCGTCAGCCTGCTGCTCTTCCCGGCGGCGCAGATGGGGCTCATCTACCTGGGCTCCGCGATCGCCCTGGGGATCGCCTTCATGTGGTACGCCCTCCGCGTCCAGCGAAACGTTGCGGACGGTCGCGCGGCGATCAGCCTCTTCCGCTTCTCGATCAGCTACCTGACGCTGCTGTTCGCGGCCGTGGCCGTGGACAGCCTGCTGCGCCTGGGCGTGGGCTGACCGGCGAAGCCCGCCGGGTCAGGTGGGCCCGGCCGGCTGGTTGCCGTCCGCTGCCTGGCGGAGCCGCTCCTCCTCGTCCAGGCGGGCATCGAGGCGCGCCGTCCGGGCGTCCTCGAAGCGCATCCAGGCCCATACCACCCCGAGCATGGCTGCCAGGAAGACCATGTCTCCCATGACCCACATGAGCGTGCCGCCCAGCTGCTGGTCGGCGAGCGGCGTGGGTCCCCAGTCGCGGATGTTCGTCAGGTAGTGGCTGTACAGGACCGTGTCGGCCGACAGCAGCGCCAATCCCAGGAAGGAGTTCTGGGGGAGCGCCAGGAACAGGTAGAGGAGGCGCACCGGGTGGGGCATCCGCCACGGCATGGGGTCGGGGCTGATGACCGGCCACCAGAAGAGGAGCCCCGCCCCGAGCATGGTGAGGTGCTCGATGTAGTGGACGAGGTCGTTCTCGAGCGCCACGTCGTAGAGGCTGCTGAAGTGCCAGCCCCAGTTGACGGCCGCGAAGAGGAGCCAGGTGGTCAACGGGAAGGCGAGCCAGCGCAGGAGGCGGCTGTGCAGCACGGCCAGGATCCACCGCCGGCCCGTGGGTGACGCCGCCCGCAGCGCCAGGGTGATGGGAGCCGCCATCACGATCAGCGGGGCTGCCACCAGCTCGAGGAGCATGTGCTGCACCATGTGGACGCTGAAGAGCTGCCCCTCGTAGGCATCGATGGGTGAGACCAGCGCAAGCAGGATGGCCGCCAGCCCGGCGAGGAAGAGCCAGCGCCGATGGCGGGGGACCGGCGTTCCTGCGTGCGCGCGATCCGTCTGTCGCTCGGCCCACCCGTAGGCGAGCGCGGCCAGGAGGCAACCCAGGATCGGGAGCGGGTCCAGGCTCCAGTCCAGCAGGACGCCGGGGAAGGTGGGTGCCGGCAGGGGAGCGCCATGGGCCAGCGCGGCGCCGGCACCGGCGAGGAGCAGGGTGGTCGCGCCGATGGCGGCGAGTCCAGGCCGGATGCGGGCCGGTCGCGGAATCACGCGCACCATTGTGTCCGATGCCGCCGAATCCCGCCGCGGCGCACCCCGGCCTCCGGCCCGGGCATCGCGCGATGGGCTGAAGCGCCCGCCCGGCCCGGCGGACGACCCCGACGGTGCCGGTCCGAACGGCACCCCGCCACCGACCCAACGGCCCTTCGGATTCGCCCGATGCGTCGATACCGTGAGGCCATGAGCGAACGTGGCCTGGCAGCGCGGCTTGGTGAGTCCTGGTTCGGGGCGAACCTGCCGCCGCATGCGTTGTCGCAGCTCGCGGAGATCGCGACGCTGCGTTCCTATCTCGCCGATGCGACCGTCCTGCGCGAGGGATCGCCCACGACCGAGTTCGGCGTCGTCGTGAGCGGGCGAATTGCCCTGCGCACCCTGGTGCCGGAGCGCGGCCCGGTGACGATCCTCACCGTCGAGCCCGGTGACGTGTTCGGGTGGTCCGCCCTCGTGGAGCCGCATGCCGCGACCTCGACCGCGGTGGCGCTCGAGGCAGTCGAGGCCATCGTCTTCGACGGGCCCGCGCTGCGGCGCCTCCTGGCCGCCGATGCGCCGCTGGCGGCATCGGTCTACCCGCGCCTGCTGACCGCGGTTGCCCGCCGGCTGTCGGCGACACGGACCCAGCTCCTCGACCTGTACGCGGGTCAGGAGCAGACGCCATGGTGACGGCCGCAACCGAGCCACGATTCCTCCCGCGCGCCAGGTTCCAGTCCCTCATCGACCTCCTTGGCGAGGATGGCCGCCGGGTCATCGGCCCCACCGTGGCGGACGGCGCCGTCGTCTATGACGAGGTCCGCGCCGTCGACGACCTTCCGGTGGGGATGCGCGACGAGCAGGCACCCGGCTCGTACCGCCTCGTGGAGACGGGAAGCCCCCGCGTCTTCGACGTCACGGTGGGCATGACCAGCTGGAAGCGCTACACGTTCCCGCCCACGGCACCGCTCACCCGCGCCAGCACCGCTGGCGGCCAGCTCAGCCTGGAGCCCGCGGCCGACCCGCCGGAGCTCATGGCGTTCCTGGGCGTCCGCGCCTGCGAGCTTGCCGCCCTCCGAGTGCAGGACCGGGTGCTGACCGGCGGACCCTTCGTGGACACCGACTACCTCGAGCGACGCCAGTCGTCGCTGGTCGTTGCGGCCCAGTGCACGCGCGCCGGGAAGACCTGCTTCTGCACGTCCATGGGAACCGGTCCCGAGGCCGGCGAGGGCGCCGACCTGGTCCTGACCGAGCTCGAGGACGGATTCCTGGTCGAGAGCCGCAGCCCGCTGGGGGAGCAGCTGCTCGACCGGCTCCCGGTCGAGGCGGCGGGCGCGGACCGGCGAGCCGCTGCCCGCAACGCGGTCGCGGCCACCCGCGAGGCGATTGGCGATCCGGTCGCCACCGATGGCCTCCACGATCGGCTGCTCGATGCCCTGGACAGCCCGCGCTGGCAGGAGGTCGCCGATCGCTGCCTCGCCTGCGCGAACTGCACGCTCGTCTGCCCCACCTGCTTCTGCACCAGCGTCAGCCAGCGCGCCGACCTCGACACGGGAAGCGTCGTGGCCGAGCGCTCGTGGGACTCCTGCTTCACCGCGGGCTTCGCCAAGGTCGCGGGAGGGAGCTTCCGCAACCGGCGGCAGGATCGGTACCGGCAGTGGCTCACCCACAAGTTCGCCACCTGGATCGACCAGTTCGGCACCTCCGGCTGCGTGGGCTGCGGTCGCTGCATCGCCTGGTGCCCGGTGGGCATCGACGTGCGCGAGGAGCTCGAGGCCATCGCGCCGCCGGCCGAGCGCCTTCGCAAGCACCCGCAGCTGCCCGCAGGAACCGGCCCGGCGACGTACTCGATCGGGACGATCCGAACCGTCACGCCGGAGACGGCCGACACGTTCTCCCTGGTGATCGACGGGATCGACCCGGTCATCACCACCGGCGCGCCCGGACAGTTCCTGATGGTCGAGCAGCCCGGATTCCCGGCGTTTCCCATCTCGATCTCGCGCTATGCGCGGGATCACGTGATCCTCACCGTGCGGGCGGCTGGCCCCGCCACCTCGCACCTCGTCCACGCGGAGCCGGGAACCCAGATCGGGCTCCGGGGACCGCTTGGCGTCGGCTGGCCGGTGGAGCGGGCGCTCGGCAAGGACGTCGTCATCGCCACCGGCGGCATCGGGCTGGCGCCCCTGCGCCCGCTCATCGATGCCATCGTCGCCTCGCGCGATCGTTTCGGGACCGTCTGCCTGTACTACGGCGCCCGCACACCGCGCGACATGCTCTACACCGACGAGTTGGCGAGCTGGCCGGAGCTCGGCATCGGCGTGGCCCTCACCGTGGACCGCGCCGGGCCGGAGTGGCTTGGTCGCGTGGGCGTGGTGACCCAGCTGTTCGACCAGGACGACTGGCGCGACAGGCCCGCGGTCGCCTACCTGTGCGGGCCCGAGCGGATGATGCAGGTCGCGGTGCGAACGGTGGGCGACCGGGGAATTCCCACGGAGCGCACCTTCGTCTCGCTCGAGCGACACATGCAATGCGGCATTGGCCTGTGCGGCCATTGCCAGATGGGCAAGGTCTTCATCTGCCGGGACGGGCCGGTCTTCTCCGTCGCCCAGCTTGGGGATGCCCTGAACGTGGAGGGCCTGTGATGTCCGGCACCGAGAGCCACCCGCACACCGCGCGGCCAAAGGCACCCGCCGACGCTCCCGCCCGCCCCCGCGTGGGCGTGGCCAAGCTGACCTCCTGCGACGGATGCCAGCTCACGATCCTCGACATGGAGGACCACCTCCTGGATATCGCGGCCGCCTTCGAGATCGTCGAGTTCCCCGAGGCAACCTCGAACCGCTCCAGCGGTCCGTACGACGTGCTGCTGGTGGAGGGATCGGTCAGCACGCCGGAGCAGGTCGAGTGGATCACCGAGCTGCGGCGCCGCGCCGGCATCCTGGTCACCATCGGCGCCTGCGCCACCGCCGGCGGCATCCAGGCGCTGCGCAACTGGGGCAACGAGCCCGCCTGGCGCGCATCGGTCTACCCACGGCCGGAGCTGCTCGAGACGCTGGCCACCAGCACCCCCATCAGCGATCACGTGGCGGTGGACGCCGAGCTTCGTGGCTGCCCCATCGATCCCCACCAGCTGCTGGAGCTCCTGGCCGCCCTGCGGGTCGGTCGCCGGCCCCAGCTTGCCGACGAGGCGGTCTGCCTGGCCTGCAAACGGCGAGGGACGGTCTGCGTGGTGGTGGCCGAAGGCATCCCCTGCCTTGGCCCCGTGACGCAGACCGGCTGCGGCGCCATCTGCCCCGCGTTCGGGCGCGGCTGCTACGCCTGCTTTGGACCCAGGGAGCAGGCGAACGTCGATTCGCTCTGCGCCTGGTTCGCCGAGCACGGCGTGGATGAGACGAGCATCCCCCGCCTGTTCGCGGGGTTCACCGCCTATGCCCCGCCGTTCCGGGAGCAGGCCGAGCGGGCCACCCGGCACGCGCATGGACAGAAGGAGCGCACCGATGCATGAGTCGACCGGCGCAGGCCCCGGCCTCGTGCCCCCACGGACCGGGGATCTGCCGGACGGCGAGGTCCGATACGAGGTCGCCGAGCTGACACGGGTCGAGGGCGAGGGATCACTGAAGCTCGTCGTCCGTGGCGGCGAGGTCGTCGAGGCGCAGCTGGCCATCTTCGAGGCGCCGCGCTACTTCGAGCAGCTCGTGGTGGGCAGGACGCCCGACGAGGTGATCGACATCGTGGCGCGGATCTGCGGCATCTGCCCGGTCGCCTACCAGATGAGCGCGGTCCACGCCTTCGAAGACCTGTTCGGGGTGACCATCGATCCGGGGGTGCGCGCGCTGCGCCGCCTCCTGTACTGCGGTGAGTGGATCGAGAGCCATGCGCTCCACATCTATCTCCTCCACGCGCCCGACTTCCTGGGATACCCCAGCGCCCTGGAGATGGCGGCCGACCACCGCGACCTCGTGGCGCAGGGCCTCCGCCTCAAGCGGCTGGGGAACCGGATCATCGAGGTGCTCGGCGGCCGGGCCATCCACCCGGTAAGCGTCCGGGTCGGCGGGTTCTCTCGCGCGCCACGGCGCCGCGAGCTCTCCGCCCTGCTGCCCGAGCTGGAGGCGGCCATTCCCGAGGCGCAGGCGACGCTCGACTGGGTCGCCGGGCTGGAGCCGCCGGACTTCGCGCGCGACCCGCTCCTCCTCTCGCTGAAGCATCCGCACGAGTACCCGTACAACGACGGGCGGATCGTCTCGAACGACGGGATCGACGTGGCGCCCGGCGAATGGGGGGCGGCGTTCCACGAGGAGCAGGTCGCGTGGTCGCACGCGCTGCAGGCGCGCTCGCACGGCGGCGACGTCTACCTGCTGGGTCCATCGGCGCGGGTCACGCTCACCCCGGAGACGCTCCACCCGCTCGCCGCGGAGGGCCTGGCCCGGGTGGGAATGGCCGACGAGATCAGGCGCAACGTGTTCCGCAGCATCGTGGCGCGCGGCGTCGAGCTGCTGCACGCCTTCGCCGAGGCGCGCGACCTCGTGGCAGCCTACGCCGAGCCGGACGTCGTGCGGGCACCGTGGACACCGCGCGCCGGCGTGGCGGCGTGGGCCACCGAGGCGCCGCGCGGCCTGCTGTTCCACCGCTACGAGCTGGACGAGGAGGGGCTGATCCGGCGCGCCCAGATCGTGCCACCCACCAGCCAGAACCAGGGCGCCATCGAGCGCGACCTGGCCGGCTTCGCGCCGAGCATCGTGTCGCTGCCGCACGCGGAGGCCACCCACCGCTTCGAGCAGCTCATCCGCAGCTACGACCCGTGCATCAGCTGTGCGACGCACTTCCTGGACCTGCATGTCACGGAGGAGGGTGAGCGCGAGCCATGAGCCGAATCCCGGTCCTCGTCTGTGGCACGCCGTTCCGCGGCGACGACGGAGCGGCGCTGGAGGCCGTCCGTCGGCTTCCCGCCGGGACGCGCCGGGTCGTGGACCTGCGGCTGGTGGGCCAGCTCGACGCGGACGTCCTGGTCGATCCGGACATGGAGCCCTGCGTCGTGGTCGACACGGTGGTCGGCGTCCCGCCCGGCACGCTGGTGCGTCTCCCGTTGGCATCGGTGGCCGACACGGGCATCGGCAGCCTGCCGCATTCTTCGCACAGCCTGGGAATCGGTCGCGCGGTGCAGCTGGCCCAGACCATCCTGGGACGGCCCCTCACCGGGACCTTCGTGGGCGTCGGCGGGGCGGACTTCCGGGCCGATGCGGACCTCTCCGATCCCGTGCGAACGGCGCTGCCGGCGCTTCGCGCCGCCGTGGCCGAGGCGGTCGCGGTCCTCGCGTCGATCGAGGCCTGACGCGATGTGCATGACGATCCCCGGCCGGGTCGAAGCCATTGGCGCGGGCACGGCGCAGGTGGAGCTCGAAGGCCGGCTGCGTCAGGTCACCACCCTCCTCCACCCCGAGGTCCAGGTGGGTGACTGGGTGATCGTGACGGCCGGCACCATCCTGGAGCGCCTGGATCCGGCCGAGGCCGCGTTCATCTGCGCCGAGATCGAGCGCGCCGCCGCCGCGGAGGACGCCGAAGCAGACGAGGCGGCCCGCTGACCTGGGTCGCGCGACCGGCGCGCTCCCGGGGGCTTGCCGTCGCGAGGGGGTGACGCCGGACCGCGACCATCGGTAGAATGTGCCGCGTGCCGCCTCCAGCCCGCCTGGATGCGTGAACCTGTTCTGCACCCGGCCGCACTGGGAGCACCGCGACACCCCCGGCCCCATGCGCGCCGACCGAGACGGTTGAGGAGCCTCGAGACCAGCTGATGGAACGACTGGCGGCCCGACTGCGGCTGCGGACTGTGCTCCGCGTCGCCTTCCCGCTTCTGCTGATTGTCCTGCTGGGCGGGTGCCTCATCCCGCCCACGCCGGAGACGAAGCAGGCCAAGGACATCTTCGGCCTGTACACGATCGTCTTCGTGATGGGCGCCATCGTGTTCTTCGGCGTGGAGGGGATGATCGTGTGGTCGATCATCCGCTACCGGCGCCGCGACGACCGGCTGCCGGACCAGCTCCACGGCAACACGCTGCTGGAGATCGTGTGGACCGCCATCCCCACCGTCATCGTGCTCGCCCTCTTCGTGATCTCGACCGTGACCCTGACCACCATCGACGCCAAGTCGAGCAACCCGGCCGTGACCATTGAGGTCAACGCCTTCCAGTGGCAGTGGCAGTTCCACTACCTCGACAACGACAACGACCCGACCAACGACTACACCGTCACGGGCACCGCGGCCGCACCGCCGGTCATGGGCCTGCCCGTCGGTCAGCCCATCAAGCTGATCCTGCATTCGCAGGACGTGATCCATTCCTTCTACGTGCCGCACTTCCTGATCAAGCGCGACGTGATCCCGTTCCCGGCCGGGCAGCAGGACAACACGCTCGAGTTCACGATCACCGAGGCGGGAACCTACGCGGGGCAGTGCGCCGAGTTCTGCGGCGACCTGCATTCGAAGATGACGTTCAGCGTGCTGGCCATGCAGCCGGCCGCCTACCAGCAGTGGCTGGCCGATGCGAAGGCAGGGAACACGCCGGCGCCGTCGGGGTCCCCCGGACCCAGCGCCTCGCCTGCGGCCAATGCCACGACCATCGACCTCACCGCGGAGCAGATTTCGTTCGACAAGAAGACGCTGGAGGCGCCGGCGGGGCAGCCGTTCGTCATCCACTTCGTAAACAAGGACACGGTGCAGCACAACGTGGCCATCTACGACGCGAGCGGCAACGCCCTCTTCACGGGCCAGATCATTGGCCAGGGGACCATCGACTACCAGGTCCCGGCGCTGCCGGCCGGTGACTACCACTTCCAGTGCGACGTGCACCCCACCATCATGTTCGGCACCCTGACGGCGAAGTAGGCGGAGCGAAGACCGATGGCGACGACCACCCTTTCACCGCGAACGGAAAGCTACCGCCGATCCTGGGTCCTCGACTGGCTGACCACGGTCGACCACAAGAAGATCGGGATCATGTACATCGTCAACTCGTTCCTGTTCTTCTTCCTGGCCGGAATCCTGGCGCTGGTGGTGCGCAGCGAGCTGGCGGTGCCCGGTCTCCAGTTCCTGGATGACCGCACGTACAACGAGGCGTTCACGATGCACGGGACGATCATGATCTTCCTGTTCGTGGTGCCGGTGCTGGCCGGCTTCGCCAACTACATCGTCCCGCTCATGCTGGGCGCGCCGGACATGGCCTTCCCGCGGATCAACGCCCTGTCCTTCTGGCTGCTACCGGTGGGGGGCGGGCTCATCCTCTCCGGCTACCTGTTCGGCGGCGCGGCCGCCGAGGGCTGGACCGGCTATGCGCCGCTCTCCGGGCCGAACTACTCGTCGGGTGCCGGGACCGACCTGTGGCTCATTGGCCTGATGCTGGTGGGGACGGCATCGATCCTGGGCTCCATCAACTTCATCGCCACCATCTTCAAGATGCGCGCGCCCGGGATGACCCTGTTCCGGATGCCCATCTTCGTGTGGACCGTGCTCGTCACCGCCACGCTGATCCTGCTGGCCACCCCCGTTCTCACCGCCGGCCTCATTGCGCTCTTCATCGACCGCAACTACGGCGGCAGCTTCTTCGAACCGGCCACCGGCGGGAACCCCATCCTGTGGCAGCACATCTTCTGGTTCTTCGGCCACCCGGAGGTCTACATCGTCATCCTGCCGGCCATGGGCGTGGTCAGCGAGGTTCTGCCGGTGTTCAGCCGCAAGCCGCTGTTCGGGTACCGCGCCTTCGTCTTCGCCACCATCGCCATCGGGTTGCTGAGCTTCAGCGTCTGGGCGCACCACATGTTCGCCACGGGCGTGGTCTTCCTGCCCTTCTTCAGCTTCATGACCGCGCTCATCGCGGTGCCGACCGGCGTGAAGATGTTCAACTGGATCGCCACCCTGTTCCGCGGATCCATCAGCTTCACGACGCCCATGCTCTTTGCCCTGGGCTTCATCAGCATGTTCCTGATCGGCGGGATCAGCGGCGTGATGCTGGCCGAGGCGCCCGTGGACTTCCACCTGACCGACACGTACTTCGTGGTGGCCCATCTCCACTACGTGTTCTTTGGCGGATCGGTCTTTGGCGTCTTCGCGGCGACGTACTACTGGTTCCCGAAGATGTTCGGCCGTCGCCTGAACGAGGGGCTGGGCAAGGTCCACTTCTGGCTGATGTTCATCGGCTTCAACCTGACCTTCTTCCCCATGCACATCCTGGGCATCCAGGGCATGCCGCGCCGCATCGCCGACTACTCACCCGACGCGGGCTGGACGTTCCTCAACTTCGTGTCGACCATCGGCGCGTTCACCATCGCGCTCTCGATCCTGCCCTTCCTGGTGAACATCGCCGCGACGTTCATCAACGGCGAGCGGATCGGGGACGACCCCTGGGAGGCGAACACGCTGGAGTGGGCGACCAGCTCGCCACCACCGGCGTACAACTTCGACCGCATCCCGCCCATCCGATCCGAGCGCCCGGTCTTCGACCTGCGGCACAAGCATGATCGCGAGCACCTCGCCGGCGAGGCCGCGATGACCACCGTGGAGGAACAGGCATGAGCGCCGAGGCACCGGCCGTCCAGACCCCCGCCGCCTCGGCGGCCGCCCAGCACCGCTCCGCGGGGATGCCGACCCCGCTCCTGGGGATGCTGCTGTTCATCGCCAGCGAGGTGATGTTCTTTGGCGGGCTCTTCGCCGCCTACTTCAACAGCCGCGCCACGCACCAGGGTCCCTGGGGCCCGCCGTCATCGGCTCCGCCGCTCGAGATCCTGCCCATTGCGCTGCCCATCACCATCATCCTGATCAGCTCCAGCTTCACCATGCAGCTCGCGGTGTGGGCCATCCGCCGCGGCGACCAGGCCCGCATGCGCTTCTGGATCGGGATCACCCTGGCCCTGGGCGTCATCTTCCTGTGCGGTCAGCTGTACGACTACTCGCAGCTCGGCTTCGGCATTGGTGACGGGATCTTCGGGACCACGTTCTACACGCTCACCGGCTTCCACGGCGCGCACGTCTTTGGCGGCGCCATTGGCCTGACGATCCTGCTCGCGCGCGGCATGCAGGGGCAGTTCAGCCAGCGCAACCACGTCGCGGTGGAAGCCATCAGCATGTACTGGCACTTCGTCGACGTGGTGTGGATCGCGCTCTTCACCACCCTGTACTTCCTGCGCTAGGCCAGGACGACCGCATGACCGATACACAGCTGGGCTACCTGATCCTCGGGGTCGGCATCCTCTTCGTGCTGGGGCTCGTCTTCGCTGTCTCGAGCCGCGTCCCCGCAGGCGCGCGGCCCTCGCCGCCGACGGGCGTCCACCTGCCACCGCCGAGCCTGCTGCCGGTCATCCTGACCGTGGGCGCCGGCCTGCTCGGCGCGGGCCTGGCCTTCAAGCCCGACAACCAGCTGATGAACTGGTTCCTGGGCATTCCCGGCCTGCTGGTGATCGTCTATGGCGCCGTGGGGTGGGTTCGGGCCGCAGGCCACGAGTGGCGCGACACCGAGCGCGGCCCGCACGACGACGCCAAGGGGCACTGAATGGCGGCGGTCCCGGCCAGCGAGCCGGGCAGCGTCCCGATCACCGCGGTCCGCGGACGCCGGCTCCCGCTCGCCTACCTGGTGGCGGCATCCGTGCTGCCGCTCATCCTCCTGTCGATCCTGGGCTGGCGCCTGCTCATCGCGCCGCCGGCCACGCCGGCCGCCACCATCGGCTCGGCAGCGCCCGGCTTCACGCTGACGGATCTCGACGGGAAGACCGTCTCGCTCGCAGATCTCCGCGGCCATCCGATCATCGTCAACTTCTGGGCCAGCTGGTGTGGTCCCTGCATCGAGGAATTCCCGCTCCTGCAGCAGGCCGCGAGCGCGCACGCCGCGGACGGGCTGCAAGTGGTGGGCATCGTCTTCTCCGACCGGGCCGATGCGGCGCGCTCGTTCATGGCCAGGATGGGCGCGGACTGGCCGACCGCCATGGACCCGGGAGGCAGCGTGGCGGCCGACTACGGCATCTATGCGCCGCCGGACACGTTCTTCATCGACCGCAACGGCGTGATCGCCGGGCGGCAGATCGGCCAGCTCAGCCAGGCAGACCTGGCGCGGCAGCTGGACACCATCCTGGGCAAGGAGTAACCATTCGGACCCATGGAACCCAATCTTCCCGCGACCCGGGACGTCCACGCAGACCAGGTGATCGACACCATCCACGACCTGCATCCGGACCACCGCGATCCACAGCGCCAGACGGTCCACCAGAACCTGTGGGTGGCCATGCTCCCGCTGGCGATCATCGCCTTCGGCGTGCTCGTCTTCGTCGCGGCCGCCTGGACGATCCTGGTCGCCGGGTGATGGCGCACCGGTGACGGACGTCGAGTCCGCGCCAGCCGACGCATCCGCAGCCCCGTCCGCCGCCGCGCCTTCGAGCTCCAGGGCGCCGTCCCGCTCCGAGGCGCCGTCGACGTCTGCGGCCCCGGCGGTGCTGGTTCGCGGGCTGCGCAAGGCCTACGGCAGCCTGGAAGCGGTGCGCGGCATCGATCTGGAGATCGGGCGCGGTGAGGTGTTCGCCCTGCTAGGCCCCAACGGCGCCGGCAAGACGACCACGGTCGAGATCCTGGAGGGATACCGCCGCCGCGACGCCGGGGAGGCCATGGTCCTGGGGGAGGACCCCGAGGCGAACCACCGCAGCCTGAAGGAGCGGATCGGGATCGTGCTGCAGCAGTCCGGGACGCCCGGATACCTCACGGTCCGCGAGGTGGTGGCCATGGTGGGCGGCTACTACCCGCATCCGCGCCGCGCCGATGAGGTGATCGAGCTCGTTGGCCTGCAGGCGGCGGCCGACCGGCGCCTGGTCCGGCTTTCCGGCGGGCAGCGGCGCCGCGTCGACCTCGCGCTGGGACTCGTGGGTGACCCCGAGCTGCTCTTCCTCGACGAACCGACCACCGGGTTCGACCCTTCGGCGCGGCGGGGCGCCTGGGAGATCGTGCGGACGCTGGCGGGCCTGGGCAAGACGATCTTCCTGACCACCCATTTCATGGACGAGGCGCAGGCACTCGCCGACCGCGTGGCGATCATCGCGGGGGGACTGATCGTCGCCAGCGGCACGCCCGACAGCATTGGCGCGCGGGCGACGAACGCGGCGATCATCCGGTTCGGGCTCGCAAACGGCGCCGTCCCGCCCCCGGAGCTGGGATCGGTGCGCAGCAACGGTGGAAGCTGGCAGATCGAGACGGAGGCACCCACCCCCGTCCTGCATGAGCTGACCGGATGGGCCGTGGCCCACGGGCTCGAGCTCGACAGGCTCGAGGTGCACAGGCCCAGCCTCGAAGACGTCTACCTGGAGCTGACCGGGGCCCAGGCTTCGGAAGCGATCGCCGATGAGGACGCCCGGGACGCACGGCCGCGCCCCGGCCGGCGCCGGCGGCGGCGGGGCAGCCGATGAGCGGCGTCGCGCTCGCGGCCCGGCAGGTCGTCTACGAGAACCGCGCCTTCTGGCGCAACCCGGCGGCGGCGTTCTTCACGTTCGTCTTTCCGCTCATGTTCATGGTCCTCTTCAACGTCCTGTTCGGCGGGAACCGCTCGAACGGGCTGCCTGTCTCCGAGTTCTACACGCCTGCGGTCATCGCCTTCGCGGTCATCACCGCCACGTACACGAACATCGCCATGATGGTGACTGTCGCCCGCGACAACGGCATCCTCAAGCGCATGCGCGGCACGCCCCTGCCGCCCTGGGTCTACCTGGCGGGCCGCATCCTGCATGCGGTGCTGGTGGCCGGCCTGCTGGTGGTGATCGTCGCCGCCTTTGGCGCCATCTTCTACGACGTTCGCTTCCCGTGGGACCGGCTGCCGGCGCTCGTCATCACCCTGGTCGTCGGCGCGGCGAGCTTCTGCGCTCTGGGCCTCGCGATTGCCGGCATCATCCCCAACGCGGACTCCGCGCCGGCCATCGTCCAGTTCAGCGTGCTGCCCCTCACCTTCGTCAGCAACGTCTTCATCGACATGAGGGGGGCACCGGCGTGGATCAACGCCTTCAGCGAGATCTTCCCGGTCCGACACCTCGCCGACGCGCTGCTGGGGATCTACAACCCGGCCACGGCGGGTTCCGCGGTGGCCTGGGGCGACATCGGCGTCATGGCCCTGTGGGGTGCTGCCGGGCTGCTCGTTGCCCTCCGCTTCTTCAGCTGGGAGCCGCGGACCTAGGGCCGACCATAGCGCTTCCGGGGCGCGTCACTGCAGGATGGGGCTACCGTGCGCCCCGGGTGGGCGCTATCCTGCGCCCGAGGTGACCGCGCCTGGGTGCGGCGCGGACCCACGCAGAGCGAGGACGCGATGTCGCGCATTGTTCCCCGGGAGCGTCGATTGGCGCCGCGCGCCGTACTGCTGGTGGTCACCGCGGTGCTGGCGGTATCCCTTGCCGCCTGCGGCGGTGGAGGCGGAGGTGGTGGTGGCAACCTCAACACGAAGATCCACGTCCTCCTTGTCAACCACACCCAGAACCCTGTGGACGTGACCTCGAGCAGCGGGTCACCGCTCGACTCCAGCCAGAGCAAGCCGCCCATTGCCAGCTGCAAGTCGGGGGTCATCGACTTCGCCCTTTCCGACCCGTTCACGATCTCCGTGGACGGCAAGGTCATCATCGACAGCACGCAGCTGCCGGCAGGGATACCAAACCAGGGCCAGTCCGACGTGGTGACCCAGATCGACGCCAACAAGGATGGGTCGGTCGTCTACGACTCGGTGAGGGTGGGGTCCAAGATCTCGCCGCCGGCCGAGCTGGGGATCTGCTTCTAGGCCCCCGTCGGGCCGATGTCGGCGCCGGCCTGATCCGCCGCTCAGGCCGGCGTGGCGTTCTGCCCGGTCGCGCTTCCCGGCTCGGGGAATCGCCGCGCCACGTAGGCCTCGAGGATCTCCAGGAAGCGCGGCACGATGTCGTCGCCACGCAGCGTCTCGGTCTTCTCACCGTCCACGAACACCGGGGCCACGGGCTCCTCGAAGGTGCCGGGCAGGCTGATGCCGATGTCCGCGTGACGGCTCTCGCCGGGACCGTTGACGACGCAGCCCATGACCGCCACCCGCAGCTCCTCGACGCCGGGATGATGCTCCCGCCAGCCCGGCATCTGGTCGCGCAGATAGGCCTGGATGTCGCGCGCCATCTCCTGGAAGAAGGTGGAGGTGGTGCGTCCGCACCCAGGGCACGCGCTGACCTGAGGCGCGAAGCTCCGCAGGCCCAGGGACTGGAGCACCTGCTGCGCGACCTCGACCTCCTCGGTGCGGTCGCCGCCGGGCGACGGGGTGAGGCTGACCCGGATCGTGTCGCCTATTCCGCGCTGGAGCATGATGGCCAGTGCGGCGGTGCTGGCGATGATGCCCCGCGATCCCATCCCGGCCTCGGTGAGGCCCAGGTGCAGCGGGTAGTCGCAGCGGGTGGCGAGGCGCGTGTAGACCTCGACGAGGTCCTGGACGCCGCTGACCTTCGCCGAGATGACTATGGCGTCGTGCGGCTGCCCCAGCTCCTCGGCGAGCTCGGCCGAGCGCAGGGCGGAGGCGATCATGGCCTCGATCATCACCTCGCGGCTGTCCACCGGCTCGGGGGAGGCCGCGTTGGCGTCCATCATCTCGGTCAGCAGCTGCTGGTCGAGCGAGCCCCAGTTCACGCCGATACGGACGGGCTTCGCGTTGGCGACGGCGACCTCGATGATCCGGGCGAAGTTGGTGTCGCGATGCTTCGCACCCACGTTGCCCGGGTTGATCCGGTACTTGGCCAGGGCCGCGGCGCAGGCAGGGAACTTCGTGAGGAGCAGATGGCCGTTGTAGTGGAAGTCGCCCACCAGCGGGACGTCGACGCCCAGCCGGTCGAGCTTCTCGCGGATGACGGGGACGGCTCGCGCCGCGTCGTCGTTGTTGACGGTGACGCGCACGATCTCGCTGCCCGCGTGGGCAAGCCGGGCGACCTGGATGGCCGTGGCATCGGGATCGGCGGTATCGGTGTTCGTCATCGACTGGACCACCACCGGATGGTCGGAGCCGATGGCTACGTCACCGACGAGCACCGTGGTGGTGGCGCGGCGTGGAACGGGGGTCATCTCGCGCAGATGGTATCGGCCCGCAGCCCGGCACGCCACGTGCACGCCCGCGACGGGGTACCGTGAAGGCGATGAGCATCGATCGATCCGTCAACCTGACCCCACCCCTGGCGGAGACGATATGGATCGTCGAGGACGAGCCGGCCGCAGCCGCGCTCGCCGAGGACCTCTGCGCCGACAACGGCGCGCGGGCGACCCTGTACCGCGATGGGCAGCGCTTCCTGGAGGCGCTCCGCTCGCACGTCCGGCCGCTTGCGATCGTCCTGGACTGGCGGCTGGAGCGCGGCCTGTCTGCCCCCCTCTTCATGGCTGCCCGGCACCGTGACCCGACCCTGCCCGTGGTCTTCTGGACCGGGACCGCGGCGATGGCCCTGCCGCAGATGATCCGCGACGATCCGCGGGCTCGGATCGTGGACAAGGCGAGCGGCGCGACCGGGTTCGAGGATGCCCTGCGCTGGGCCATCACCGCCGGGGGCCGGCGTCCGGACGGTCAGCCGTAGCGTCACGCTTCCTTCACGCCGCCGTCACGCGCAGCGACTAGCATCGCTGCCATGCGCCGCGCCGCCGCTGTCCTGCTCCTGATCGCCGTCGCGCTGGGCGCCTGCTCGTCAGGAGGTGCCGGCGGAACGTCGAGCCCTGTCCCGACTCCAGGTGGCGCGACCGCTGCGCCCTCGATGGCCGCGCCGGGCGGGAGCCCGGTCGGGGCCGCATCGGCACCGGCGCTCAGCAGCGACCCGCTCCATGCGCTCCAGCTGCTGGACGTGACCGATGACCACATGCTGAGCCTTGGTGCGCTTGCCGCCCAGCGCCCGGTGCTGCTCGAGACCATGGCCATCTGGTGCACGAACTGCCGGATGCAGCAGGACCAGGTCAAGCAGGCCCACGCCAGCGCGGACTTCACCTCGATCTCCCTGGACGTGGATCCCACCGAGCTGCCGGGCGACCTCGCCTCCTATGCGACCCAGCACGGCTACGACTGGCACTTCGCCAAGGCGACAGCGGCGGTGGCCACCCAGCTGCGCGAGCGCTTCGGGACGTCCGTGCTCAACCCGCCGTCCACGCCCAAGATCCTGCTCCGCCCGGACGGCAGCGTCACGGCGCTCGACTTCAACCGGATCTACTCCGCCGGCGATCTCGCGGCGCTCATCAACGCCGGCTGATGACGGACCTGCTGGTCGCGTTCGGTGGCGGCCTGCTGGCCACCGTCACGCCGTGCATCCTGCCCCTCTACCCGGCCTTCCTCGCCTACCTCGTGGGCGGCTCGGGTGCTCCGGCGATGGCCATCGCGGGAGGATCCGTCCCCACCGCCCGACGGCAGGTCGCCCCTGCTGTCGCCGCCTTCGCCGTCCTGGGCGGTGTCCTGGTCGGGATGGTCGCCATCGGCGCCGTATTCGCGCTCCTGTCGGCGAGTCTCAGCCGCTTCATCGGCGTGATCCTGCCCATCGCGGACGCGGTGCTGGTGATCCTGGGCCTCCTGCTCATCGCGGGGCGCAACCCGTTCGCTCGCCTCCCGCAGATCTCGCCGGGCGGATTCGGCCGTTTCGGACCGGTGGCCGGTGCCTTCCTCTACGGGCTGCTGTTCGCCCCCATCGCGATTCCCTGCAGCGGGCCGTTCATCGTCGCGATCTTCGCGTACTCGCTCACGATCGGCGACGTTGCCGCCCAGCTCGCCTTCTTCGGCGCCTTTGGCCTTGGCTTCGGGCTGCCGCTCCTGGTCCTCGGGTTCGTGGCGCAGTGGCGCGGTGCGCAGATCACCCGTGCCATCGTGCGCTGGGAGCGCCCCATCGGTGTCGTGCTCGGGATTGCCCTGGTGGCGGTGGGGATCTGGGACTTCGCGGTGAACCGCGGCACGGTCATCGGCTGAGAGGACGTGGCGCCCCGGAGCCGTTCGACGACTCTGCTACGCTGAGCTCACCATGACCGCAACCGTTCCGCCCACCGGGGCGACCACGACACCCACCGACCGCAAGCACCGCAAGGTGCTGATCATCGGCTCCGGCCCCGCGGGCCTCACCGCCGCGCTGTACGCGGGACGCGCCAACCTGGAGCCCATCGTCATCGGCGGGTACACGCCGCTCGGCCAGCTCATGATCACCAGCGACGTCGAGAACTACCCCGGCTTCCCGCAGGGGATCCAGGGCCCCGAGCTCATGCAGCTCTTCCGGGACCAGGCGGAGCGCTTCGGCGCCGAGATCGTGGAGCGCGACGCCTCGAAGGTGGACTTCAGCCAGCGTCCCTTCAAGGTCTGGGTGGGCGAGGACGAGTATCTCGCGGACTCGGTCATCGTGGCGACCGGCGCATCGGCCCTGTGGCTGGGCCTTCCGTCGGAGGAGGCGTTTCGCGGCCGCGGGGTGAGCGCCTGCGCGACCTGCGACGGCTTCTTCTTCCGCGACCGGGAGATCGCGGTGGTCGGTGGCGGGGATACGGCGCTGGAGGAGGCCCTGTTCCTGACCCGCTTCGCGTCGAAGATCAGCATGATCGTGCGGCGTGACCAGTTCCGTGGTAGCAAGATCATGCAGGACCGCGTCCTGAACCATCCCAAGATCGAGGTCCTGTGGAACAAGAAGGTCGCGGAGGTCCACGGTGACGCCACCGTCGGCAACGTCCGGCTGGAGGACACCACCACTGGCGACCTCTCCGATCTCGCGGTGCAGGGCGTCTTCATCGCCATTGGCTACAAGCCGAACACGGACCTGTTCATGGGCACCCTCCAGACCGATGAGCGCGGCTACCTCACCGTCGTCGACGAGACCGGGTCGGGGATCGAGGGCGTGTTCGTGGCAGGCGACGTGCACGACCACCGCTACCGCCAGGCCGTGACCGCCGCGGGCGACGGCTGCAAGGCCGCCATCGACGCCGAGCGCTGGCTCGAGTCGGTTGGCGAGGTGACCGCCTCGACCGCCACGAACTGGTAGCTGCCCGCGCGCGAGGTCAGTCGCCCAGGAGCTGCCTCGCGACATCGGGGGCCACGCGCCCGCCGTCTGCCATGTGCTCCAGCGTCCGGCGCCAGTGGGCGTCCGCGGCCATCGCCGCGGACATCTCGCGGCGTGCGGCGTCCATCTCGCCGCGTTCGGCCATCTGCAGGGCGGTCCAGAACGCAAGCTCCCAGAAGTCCGGCGCCCGCCGGCGCGCCTCCGCGTAGCGCTCCGCCTCGCTAACGCCGGCCGTGGCAGCGTCGCCGTCGTCGTCCAGGAGTGCCTGCGCCTCCCACAGGTTGACCAGGCGACGCAGCTCGGGCACCGGATCAGGGTTGTCCTCGACGCGGAGGTCCATGAACACGCCGCGCCAGGGTGCGGGCCGCAGCTCTGCGTCGACGATGACGATGGCTGCGCTCTGGCTGCCGCGCACGTCGCCGCCCGCGGCCTCGGCGGCCTCCAGGGCGCGGAGCAGCCGCTCGGCGAACGGAAGCTCATCGGCCAGCGCCGCCACGTAGGCAGGGGCCAGGGCCTGCCAGACCTCGTCGCGCTCCAGGAGGTTGCCCTGCGTCGAGAACCCGTCGCCCACGATGTGGCCGCAGGCCAGGATGCAGTCCGCTCCGGTGTGAGCGGCCGCACGTCCGGTGGCGTCCACGACGCCGATCTGCCTGATTTCGGGGTGCTCGTCACCTGCGACCAGCGCCGCGATCACCTGCTGCGCGGTCCAGCCGTTGCGCAGCATCTCCACCGCCACGGGCCCAAATGAGACGTTGACCGTGGCCTGGGTGGCGACCGCGCCCACCCCGGCCTCGAGCCACGGGACGATGGGGCCGACCGTGTAGGCGTGGGACTGCACGGCGACGCCGAAGCGGCCGGTGAGCGGGTCGCGCGCAACGATGCTGTACGTCATGCGCCCAGCGTAGCGGCGCGAGCCACCGCCAGCCACCCCTCGGGGTCGTCGGTGACGGGCAGGGCACGGACGACGCAGCGGTCCAGGGCGGCGCGATGCGGGGCGAGCAGCCCGGGGATCGCCGCCGGATCCTCCGCGGCCACGCCGGGGGTCGGGTCGTCCGGCTGCGCCGCAAAGAGCCGCCCATAAGGCCGCGGGGTGCGTCCGGCGTAATGCGCGCGCTCCGTGGCCAGCCGTTCCTGCGCCCCAGGCCCCACCGCGACGCGGACATAGGAGGCCACCACCGGCGGCTCGCGACCGGCTGCCGTCGCTCCCTCCGCGATCCGCTGGCGTGCCCAGGCGATGCGCGCCGGGGCCGCCCAGTTGAGAAGGACCACATCGGCGATCTCGCCGCCCAGCGCGCACATGCGCGGGCCCAGCGCGCTGATGGCGATCCGTGCACCGGGCAACGCGGTGCGCAGGGCCTCGACGCCGTCGCGCACCAACGCAAGCGAGGAGCTGCTGCCGCTCCCCACGCCCAGGGTGAGATGGTCCAGCGGTAGGCGCAGCTCCCGGACCTCCGCCGCGATCAGGGCAGGGGTCTTGTCGCTGAGCGGCGCCACGCCAAGGCCGATGCCCAGGGAGGGGGCCCTGGCCGTGATGGCGGCGAGGGTGGCGAGCCCGGAGCGGCGGGTGTTGTCGTTGGCCCATACGGCGGCGAACCCCAGCGAGGCAAGGGCGGGCCCCAATGCGCCGAGCCACGGGCGATCGCCGGCGGTGAGGCCGAATTCCAGTGAGGGGGTGGTCATGGTCGGTAGCGTGGCACAGCGGCGCGTGACGCGGCGAGTAGACTCGAGATTCCGCCGTCCCGCGGCTCTGAGGCGGCCGCGACCAACCCGACGGCGCCGAGCGGAGGTGCATGGTGCGCGCATTCATCGTCGACATGGACAACGCCCCGGGCAGCCTGGCCAGCGTGGCCGCAGCCGTCGCCGAACGCGGGGTGAACATCACCGGCATTGCGGCAGCCGCCTCGGGCGGCGCGGGCCTGGTTGCCTTCCTGGCCGACGACCCCGATGGGGCCATGGCCGCCCTCCAGGAAGGCTCCTTCCGCCATCACGAGGTCGAGGTCGTCACCGCCCTGCTCGACCATCGGCCGGGCACCCTGGCCGATGCCGCAGCACGGCTGGCCGGCGCCGGCGTCAACGTCGAGCTGGTGACCCCGGTGGGGATGAGCGGCGACCGTCTCAGCGTGGCCTTTGGCGTCTCCGATGCCGCTGCGGCGCGATCAGCGCTCGGGGACCTGGCGGAGGGCTGACGTCCCGTCAGCCCTCCCGGCGAGGAACGGCGGCGCGTCCGACATCGGGCATGTCGGTCACGAACGCCCACAGCCCGCAGGCCGCGAGCTGCTTCATGCGGTCGGGTTCGTTCACGACGTAGCAGCCCAGGTGGCGACCGAAGGCGCCAGCCTGCGCAATGAGCGGCGTGGGATCCAGGCCAAGGTCGCCGTCCCACGGGTAGACGCCCTCGTGGCTGTGCTCGACCGCCCAGGTCAGGCCCCGCTCCACCTTGTCGAAGGGGACCAGCAGGAGCCCGGTCGGGATGGCGGGGTCGATGGCCTTGGCCCGTTCGATGGCCGCCTCGTCGAAGCTGATGAGGCTCACGGCCTGGGCGGCGAGGACCCGCGATCCGCGGAGGGCCGCAACGGTCGCGTCCGCGGCCTCGCGGGCCTTGATCTCCACGACCAGGCCCACGCCGTCGGGGAGCCAGTCGAGGACCTCGGGCAACGTGGGCACGGTGAGACCCTGCCCGGCGTACGGGTGCGATCCGTCCTCGGCGGCGAAGCCGGCGCCGGCATCGGCGCGGCGGATCTCGTCCATGGTGAGGTCGGCGATCCGTCCGCCGGCGCCGGCGGTCCGCTCCAGCGTGTTGTCGTGGATGACCGCCAGCTGGCCATCCGCGGTGAGGTGCACGTCGAGCTCGATGGCATCCACGCCCTGCTCCACGGCCAGCTCATACGAGGGGAACGTGTTCTCCGGACGGTAGGCGCATGCGCCGCGATGGCCGACGACGAGGGTCACAGCGGCAGCTCCCCGGGCGGCACGATGGCCGGCTCGGTGTGCTCGCCGGCCTCGGCGTCAGCATCCGACTCCGGCGTTCCCTCCGGGACGGAGCGGACGATCCAGGCGCCAATGAGGAGCAGCACCAGCAGGCTGCCAATGGCGAGCTGGTACGTCACGTGGCCGAGCCTGTCGAGAAGCGTGCCCACGATGAGACCGTACACCAGCGGGCCGATGACCGCGCTGAACTTTCCGGCCAGCCCGTAGAGGCCCAGCATCTCGCCCACCTGGCCCGGCGGCGCCAGCCGGAGCAGCAGCAGGCGGTCCGTCACGCCCACGCCGCCCAGCCCGGCTCCCAGCAGGGCGCCGGCGAACAGGAAGGGGATCCTCGACAGGGTCACCGTGATGAGCACCAGGCCGATGCCCCAGGTCGCCAGCACGAACATCAGCGTGCGCTTAGGCCCGATGCGGTCGTTGAGCACGCCCCAGCCGAAGGAGGCGAGCACGGCGATGATGGTGAGCAGCAGGATGACGACCAGCGCCTCCCCGCTCTTGAACCCCACGGCCTGGGTGGCAAAGACGCTCATCACCGCGATCGCCGTGTTGACCGGGTCCGAGTAGAAGAAGCGTCCGACCACGAAGCGCAGCAGACCCGGCACCTGGCGCGCATGGCGCACCGTCTCGGCCAGCTGGCTCCAGGACTGCATCGCCTCGGACGCGCGGAACCGGCCGTTGCCCGTCGATCGGTCCGGGACGCGCAGGAAGATGGGAATGGCGAACAGCGTGAACAGCGACGCCACGAGCAGGAAGGTGGCCGGGGTGGGATCGCCGTCGGGACTGGTTCCGAAGCGCGTGAGCAGAATCCCCGACACGATGGTGCCCAGGTAGCCGAGCGCCACGCCCACCCCCGAGAGCCGCCCCCGCATCCCCGTGCGAGCCACGTCCGGCAGCATGGCGTCGTAGTAGATGAGCGCAGCCTGGTAGGCGAAGTTGGCGATGGCGAAGAAGAGGAGGCCGATGGCGACGTCGACGAGGGCGATGAGGGCCGTCGCGACGATGCACATGGCGGTGAAGATGAGCAGGTACCACTTCCGCCCGCCGGTCCGGTCGCTCATGGCCCCCAGGACCGGCGAGACCGCCGCGTTCACCGCGACCGAGACGCTCACCGCCACGGTGAACCACAGCTGCCCCTCCGACTCGCCAAGGAAGTGGACCGACCACAGGCCCATGGCGAAGCTGACGACGGCGAAGCTGTAGATGGTGTTCGCGAAGTCGTACAGGGCCCAGGCAAGGCCCTCGACGGGGCTCCCGGAGCGGGTGAGGTTGCCGAGCCCGCGCCACCAGCCGGCGGGGGCAAGCGCGATCATGCTGCGAGCTCGGCGCGGATCACGCCGCGGATCATAGACGCCGCTACGAGCGCCGGAGCGGCTCCGCGAGCACGGTGGTGATGGCCCGGCCGACCGCCGCGCCGTCGAAGGCGGGACCGCGCTCGGCCTGGTGGGCAATGGCGCCGTGGAGCAGCAGTCCGGCCGCCAGGCTCAGGGCGTCGACGTCGACGTCGGGGGGCGCTTCGCCGCGCGCCACCGCTTCGCGGATCAGCAGCGCGGCAAACCCGCGCTGCTGGTCGAACAGCCGCTGCAGCATGTCGCGGACGCGCGGGTTGCGGTCCGCCTCCGCCCAGGCGTTGACGATGATGGCCCCCCAGCTCCCCTGCAGCGACTCGATGAACTGGTCTATGGCGGCTCCGACCCGGGCCGACGGGTCGTCGATGCGGCTCAACGTGCCTGCCAGCTCGTCGAGCTTGGCATCGGTCTCCCGGGCGCAGACGGCCAGGAAGAGCTCCTCCTTGCTCGGGAAGTAGCGATAGATGAGGCCGACGCTGACGCCGGCCTCGGTCGCGATGGTGGGAACCGTCGTGCCTCGGAACCCGGATGCGGCAAACGCGCGCGAGGCACCATCCAGGATCCTGACGCGCACGGCCGCGGCGTGCTGGGCGGAAGTCTCGCGAGGTACGACGGCGCCGGGACGGGTCACGCGTGCCACCCTGTGCGGAGTGTGAACGAAAGGTGAACGATGATTCATTCTGCGCCTTGACAGTGGGCGTGCGCAATACTACATTCGCTCTCGCCTGAACTGAACGCTCATTCACCGCGACGGGAGAGCCATGCGCCGGCGACTGACTGCCCTGCTTCTCGGGATTGCCGGCCTCGGCGTGCCGTTCATCGTGGCCTGGCTCACCCGCCGCTCCGAGCGGGTCGCGGCCGCGGCGCGCCCGGCCCCCGGGGGACCCGCCACCGGGACGGGGGAGATGGGCCCGGCCCGGTCCGCGTCGCGGTTCGGCGATGGACCCGGGGACGGACCCGGCGACGGGCACGTGCTGGAGCCGCATCCGGGCGGGATCTTCGCCGCCATCGGTCGCTTCGACTATCGCTTCCGCCGGTTGCTTCCCATCCTGGGCCTGGCGGTGATGATCGGCGCCAACCTGTGGGCCAACGTCGCCGGCGGCCAGCTCATCCAGGGCGGCTGGGTGATCAGCGGGTCGGAAGAGCAGCAGGCTGCCGCCCTGCTGGCCGACCGGTTCGGCGAGTCGGCCACCACCATGCTGGTCATCTACACCGACCCCGCCGGCGCCGCTGCCTCGGACGCCTTCCAGGCGCAGGTCAAGACGAGCCTGGCGGACGTGGCGACGGACCCGGTGGTGACCGGGATCCTGACCTATGCGGACACCCACGCCGAGCAGCTGCTGAGCCGCGACGGCACGAAGACCATGGCGCTCGTGACGCTGGACAAGCCGGTGGAGTCCGCCGTCGATGATGCGGCGCGCCTGGCGAACGAGGTGCATGCGCCGCCCGGGGTGACGACCCAGGTCACGGGCGTCCCGGTCCTCTACCACGAGTTCAACCAGAAGATCGAGCACGACCTCGTCCAGGCAGAGGCGATCAGCCTGCCCATCGCGCTCCTCATCCTGCTGGCCGTCTTCGGCACGCTGGTGGCGGCAGGTCTGCCGCTGCTCATCGCGGGCCTGGCCATGCCCACCGCGTTCGCCGTCATCCGCCTCCTCGCCGGTGTCGTCGAGATGAGCGTCTTCGTCAACAACCTGGCAAGCATGATCGGCCTGGCCCTGGCCATCGACTACTCGCTTTTCCTGGTGAGCCGGTTCCGCGAGGAGCTGCGCTACCACTCGGTGGAGATCGCCATCGAGCGGACCATGGGCAGCGTCGGCAAGGCGGTCGCCGTCTCCGGCATCGCGGTGGCGGTTGGCCTCTCGTCGCTGACCGTGTTCCAGGCCGCCGCCCTGCGTTCCATGGGCTTCGCCGGGATCGTGACCGTGCTGTCCACCCTGCTCTTCGGGCTGACGGTGCTTCCCGCCATGCTGGCTCTGCTCGGTCCGCGCGTGAACCGCCTGCGGATCCCCATGCCCTCGATCTTCCAGCTCCACGAGGAGGATCCGGACGTCGCCGCCTCGCGACAGGGACGCGGGCTGTGGGGCTGGGTCGCGGCCCGGGTCATGCGGCGCCCGGTGCTGATCGCCGTACCGGTGCTGGCGATCCTGATCGCCGCCGGCTCGCCCTTCCTGTCGATCTCGCTCTCGACCGGGCAGAACCTCGAGGACCTGCCCGACACGCCGGCCCGCGCAGCGTTCATGGTGATCGTCAACGACTTCCCCGGCGGTGAGAGCGACCCGGTGACCGTGGCGGTGACCTGGCCGGACACCAACCTGGATGGCTCGCTCGCGCCCCAGCGCCAGGCCGAGCTGGCCGCGTACGTCGACCGCCTTGCGGCGATCAAGGGCGTCCAGGAGGTGGGATCGGCCCTGAGCCCGCCGGCAGGGCTGTCGAGCCAGCAGTACGCGCAGCTGCTGGCGCTGCCGCCCGACCAGCGCCCGGCGACCGCCGCGACCCTGGCGGGCTACCTCAAGGACCTGATCTCCCGGGACACCACCGTCGTCACCGTCTACTCCAAGCTCCTCCCGGACTCGGATGCCGGACGGGCCCTCGTCGCCGGCATCCGTGCCGCCGCTCCCCCGGCCGGTGCGCAGGTCCTCACGGGCGGCCTGCCCTCGCGCTCAGAGGACTTCATGGTCAGCTTCTGGAACGCGGTGCCGCTCGCGATCCTGATCGTGGTGCTCGTCACGGGCGGGGTGCTGTTCCTGACCTTCGGGTCCATCTTCCTGCCGGTCAAGGCGGTGTTCATGAGCCTGATGAGCATCACCGCCAGCTTCGGCGCCCTCGTCTTCGTGTTCCAGCAGGGCCACCTCGCCGACGTGCTGGGATTCCATCCGTCCGGCGCCATCGCGGCCTGGCTGCCGCTCATCATGTTCGCGATCCTCTTCGGGCTGTCCATGGACTACGAGGTGCTGCTCCTGTCCCGCATCCGTGAGCGCTACCTGGCCACGGGCGACAACACCCGCGCGGTGGCGGAGGGGCTGGGGGTCACCGGCGGGATCATCACCGGCGCCGCCCTGATCATGGTGGCCGTCTTCGCCGCCTTTGGCCTGTCGAGCATCACCTTCATCAAGGCCCTGGGCATGACCATGGCCCTCGCGGTGCTGATCGACGCCACGATCGTGCGCGGGCTCCTGGTCCCCGCCTTCATGCGCGTCATGGGCCGCGTCAACTGGTGGGCGCCGCGCTGGGTCCAGCGTGCCGTCTCCCACGTGGGCCTGTACGAGGACCAGGACGACGTGCGTCACACGCGCCCTGCCGCGCGGGGTGCCACCGGGCCCTGATCCCGCGCTACGCTCTGTGCCATGACCCGCGATCGGCAGCTGGCCCGCCTGACCGAGCGCTGGCGACGACGCCACAACGAGCGGCGGAGCGCGCGCGAGACGTCCGGTGCCACGCGCCAGGCCGCCGATCCCGAGCGGGTCGAACGTGCCCTGCGGCTGTTCCCGTACCGTGACATGGCGCCGGCGGCGTACGTCGCCGGCTTCGGGGACGCCATGCGCGGCTACACCTACGACGACTACACGTACCCGGACCCCGAGCTCCAGGCCTGGCTGGACGAGGTCGGCCGGCTCCTCCGCGAAGGACCGATGGCGCCCCGGCCATGAGGAGCGGCTCCGCGCCCGCCTGGGCGCGCCAGCTGGTCCTGGCCGTCTGCGCGGAGGCCGGCACCCCGCCACCCGCGGTGATCCGCTGGCGACGGAGCCCGCGCGACCCATCCACCGGGCTCGCCAACCGCCGCCAGGGATCCATTGCGGTGACCGCGGGGCACGATCCCGCCGACGCGCGCCACACGCTCCTCCACGAGCTCGCGCACTGGCTCACCCCCGATCAACCGCGCCGGGGGACTCGGGGGCGGGGGCGGACGGAGCACCACGGAGCCGCCTTCTATGCGACGGCCCTGGCGCTGTACGCGCGGCACGGCGACGAGCTCGCCGCGTCCCTGCGTCGCGAAGCGGCCCGCTATCCGAGCGTGCTGCGCCATGCATCGGCGGCGGGCCTGGCCGAGGCCGCGCTCATCGCTGAGGAGCGTGGCGCCGCCCGCGCCGCAGCGCGGGCTGCCGGCGGCCGCCGCTGGCGCCTGGTCGTCCCGGAGCACGCGGTGACCGTCATCCGTGACGGCCGCTGGTACGTGTGCGCGACCTGCGGCCACCGAATGGTGGGCCGCGTGCTGGCGCGAGCCGTTCGACGCGGACGCCGTGAGCGCCACGCGCTGTGGACCCGGGACAGCCCGGAGGCCCCGCGCCAGGCCGACGGCGATTGGTGACCGAACCACCCGCTCTTTTGCGGAACGGACCGCCCGGGTGCCAGTCCGAATCACCGTTCGTTGCCTGGGGGGCGACGCCGAGGTCGCCGGGCCGCGCGGCCAGGTGCGGTCAGGCGGACGGGGTGCGGGCCAGGCGGGCGGCCTCCGCGAGGGCGGCCATCGCCTCGGGAGTGGAGGGCGTCACTGCGGCGACCAGGTGGTCGATACCCTCGTCCGCGTAGGCCCGCAGCCCCGGCGCGATCTCCTCGGGCGTCCCGCGATGGGCCCGCTCCGGCGGCTCGTCGCCGCGGGCCAGGAGATGGGGGAACACGACGTTGATCCCGGCGGTCACCGTCATGGTGGCCGGGTCGCGCCCCGCATCGGCGAGGGCCTGGCGCAGCTCGCCGACCCGCATCCGGCTCTGCGACACGTCCCCGAACCAGGCGGCGTTCCAGGCATCCGCGTACTCCGCGGTGAGGCGGAACATGCGCGGACCCTTCGCCGCGATGAGGATGGGTGGGCCGCCCGGTCTGGGGCCGCGCGGCACCAGCGTCACGTCCTCCGCCGCGTGGTAGCGGCCCGCGAAGTCGGCGTGGCCGGTGCGCAGCATGGGGACGATGATCTGCAGCGCCTCCTCGAAGCGGGAGACGCGATGGTCGAACCCGATGCCGAACGCCTCGAACTCCGGCTCGTGCCAGCCGGTACCGATGCCCAGGATCAGGCGCCCGCCACTGATCTCGTCGACGGTCGCCGCCATCTTGGCCAGGACCGCCGGATGCCGGAAGGGGACGGCCATGACCAGGGTGCCCAGCTCGACCCGATCGGTATCCGCCGCCAGTGCGGCGAGCATCGACCACGCCTCGTGGATCCCGGTGGTGGGCTGGCCTGGGAAGCGGAACAGGAGGTGGTCGTAGACCCAGATCGAGTCGAGCCCCGCGTCTTCCGCCGCTCGCGCGATGGTGCGCAGCTCCGGATACGTCGCCGTCCGTCCCGCGATCTCGCCCTCGCCGATGGGCATCACAGCACCGATCTTCACCGGCGCATGGTAGCGAATGTGCAACAGTTGCCGAAACCTGCGGATTCCGCGGGCCGCGAGCCGGTATCATCAGAAACTGGTGAAGCGGCCTGCCCGGGCCGCAGCGGTTCGTGCCCAACCGGCACCAAGGAGCGACGCGTGAAGATCGCTGACGTCGAGTGGATCGGTGCTGCCCAGGCCGAGAAGCTCAACGCGGTGGGGGTGGTCCACGACGACGACCTGCTCGTCCGTTGCGCGACGCGCGCCGGACGGACGCGGCTCGCGGACGCCACGGGCCTCCGCGCGGAGGCCCTGCTGGACATCATTCGCCGCCTGGAGCTGCTCCGCATCGAGGGTCTGCTCCCGGAGGACGTCAACCTGCTGATGGCGGCCGGCGTCTCGGGCGCCGCGGATCTCGCCGGCCGGCATCCGCCCCACCTGGCGGAGGCCCTTGCGGAGCTGGGTCGCACGCGTGCCTCTGTCCGCCAGGCCCCGGATGCCGCGCTCGTCGCCGCATGGGTCCAGGCCGCGGGCACCGCCGAGGTGGTGGAGGACTAGCGTCCGGCGAGGGCCTCGATGACGGGCGCCATGGGCTCCATCAGCGGCCGGTGCAGCACGTAGTAGCTGATGCCCAGGCGCTCGCGCCGGCGAAGGAGCCGCTCGCGAATCTGGAATGCGGTGCCGTACAGCAGGTACGGGGATCCGCCAATGGCCAGCGGCCCCAGCGCCTTGGCTGCGGCCAGGGCGGAGCCGGCGGGCGAGGAACGGCCGATGACGCCGCCATCGGCGACGAGGACGTTGAGCTCCAGTCGCTCGAATGCCTCCGTGGATCCTGCCGCCTCGCGCAGGATCTCGACCTTCCGCGCCGTCTCGCGCTCGGACGCCTGGGTGAAGATCGGGCGGCCCCGCGCGTTGAACTGGGGCAGCAGGCCCACGATGTCCGCCTCGCGTGCGGCGATGCGCAGCATGCGAGGACCGCCACCGCCAATGAGGATGGGGATCTTCGCCTGCACGGGGCGGGGGGCGAGCCGGGCACCGTCGAGATGGTAGTAGCGGCCCTCATGGGTCACCCGCTCGCCGGCGAGCAGGCGCTTGATGATGGCCAGGGACTCGACCATGCGGTCGATCCGCTGCCCGGGTCGGTCATACGGCATGCCCAGCTGGCGGTAGTCCGGCACCTGCCAGCCCGCCCCGATCCCGAACTCGAGGCGGCCTCCCGACAGGTGGTCCAGCGTCGCCGCCTCGCGGGCGAGCAGCAGGGGATGGCGATAGTCGTTGGCGTAGACGAAGGAGCCGATGCGCACGCGGGTGGTGACCGCCGCTGCGGCGGCCAGGGAACCGATGGGCGAGAGCTGCCGCCCGAGGTGGTCGGGCATGAGGAACGTGTCGTAGCCGAGCGCCTCGGCGCGCCGCGCGAGGTCCAGCCAGGCCTCCCCGGAGGATGACCAGCTCACACTGAGCCCGAACCGGAATGGATGCACGCCGCAACGGTAGCGCGCGAGGGCGCCTACCATGGTGCCCATGGCACGACCCTCGCCCCTCGGGGCTCTCCTGCGCGGCGCCGTCGCCGGCGCCATCGGCACCGCGGCCATGGATCTCACGCTCTTCGGGCGCTACAAGCGGGAGGGCGGCGAGAGCTCGCTGCTCGACTGGGAGCTCTCGCGCGGCGTGACCTGGGAGACGGCCCCCGCGCCCGCCCAGGTCGGCCGGAGGGTGGTGGAGGGGATGTTCCAGACGACGCTGCCCGCCGAGACCGCGCCCGTCGCCAACAACCTCGTCCACTGGGGGTACGGGATTGCCTGGGGCGCGCTGTTCGGGATCGTCGAGGGCTCGCTGCGGCGGCCGCGGTCCGGGCACGGCCTGCCGTTCGCGCTCACGGTGTGGCTGAGCGGCTACGCGATCCTGCCCGCCATGAAGCTGTACCGGCCCATCTGGGAGTACGAGCCACAGGTGCTCTGGAAGGACCTCCAGGCGCACCTCTCGTACGGATCCACCACCGCCGGCGTCTTCAAACTCCTGGTCGGGAGCGACTGACCGTCCTGTCGGCCGTTCCTGCGTCGAGCTGGCCGCACGGAGCGCCCGGCTAGGCCGGGCCGACAGTGGAGATGCGTCCGAGGTGACGCTCCTCGTAGGCGGCGATGGCCGCCTCGTGCCCCATGAGGTACCCGAGCTCGTCGGTCCCGTCGAGGAGCATGCGGCGGGCAAAGGGGTCCACGGCGAACGCGATCGTCGAACCATCGGGCAGGCCCACCCGTTCGGACTCCAGCTCCACCGTCAGCACGGCGCCGGGGGTTGAAGCCAGCAACCCGTTGATCGTCGCGAGCTCGGTCGGTGTGACCTGCGCCGGGAGCAGTCCGTTCTTCAGGGCGTTGGCCCGGAAGATGTCCGCGAACGAGCTCGCGATCACGACCTGGAAGCCCCATCCGCCAAGCGCCCATGCAGCGTGCTCACGCGACGAGCCGCAGCCGAAGTTGTCACCCGCCACGAGGATCCGGCGTCCGGCGCACTCGGGCCTGTTGAGCACGAAGTCCGCGATCGGCGTCCCGTCATCGGCATAGCGCCAGTCCGCGAAGAGGCTATCGGCCACGCCGCCCCGGCCGGTCGTCTTGAGGAAGCGGGCAGGGATGATCTGGTCCGTGTCGACGTTGTCGCGCGGGAGCAGCACGGCCGCGGAGACGACGGGCCGGAACGGCTCGCGGGCGCGGGTGGAGCTCATCCCAGGGCCCTCGGATCGGCCAGGCGACCGGCGACGGCCGACGCCACCGCGGTCAGTGGCGAGGCGAGGAAGGTGCGTCCGCCCTTGCCCTGCCGACCCTCGAAGTTGCGGTTGCTGGTGCTCACCGCATATTGACCGGGACTGAGCTGGTCGCCGTTCATGGCGATGCACATGCTGCAGCCCGCCTCGCGCCACTCCGCACCGGCCGAGCGGAAGACGGCGGCCAGGCCCTCTGCTTCTGCCTGGCGCTTCACGTCCGTCGACCCGGGCACGACCAGCATCCGCACGCCGTCCGCGACGCGACGGCCGCGGAGCATGCGCGCCGCTTCGCGCAGGTCGCTGATCCGCGAGTTGGTGCAGGAGCCGATGAACACCACGTCCACCCGCTTGCCCAGGATCTGCTCCCCGGGGTTGAGCTGCATGTAGTCGAGCGCCGCCTCGAGCGAGGCCCGCTGCACCGTGTCGTCCAGGTGCGACGGGTCGGGGATGCGGGCGGTGAGGGCGAAGCCCATGCCCGGGTTGGTCCCGTAGGTGACCATCGGCTCGATCGCCGAGGCGTCCAGGGTGATGGTCCGGTGGTACCGCGCGCCCGGGTCGGAGGGCAGCCGGCGCCATCGGTCGATGGCGGCGTCCCAGGCCGCTCCGGCGGGCGCGTGCGGACGGCCGGCGACGTAGCTGGCAGTTGTGTCGTCCGGCGCGACCAGTCCGGCGCGCGCCCCGCCCTCGATGCTCATGTTGCAGATCGTCATGCGCTGGTCCATGCCCAGCGCGCGGATGGCGCTACCGCTGTACTCGAAGACGTGGCCGGTTCCGCCGCCGATCCCGATCCGCGCCAGGAGCGCGAGGATCACGTCCTTGGCGGTGACGCCGGGATGGAGGGTCCCGTCCACGCGCACCTCGAAGGTGCGCGGCCGCCGCTGGAGGAGGCACCCGGTGGCGAACACGTGCCCGACCTCACTGGTGCCGATCCCGAACGCCAGGGCACCGAAGGCGCCATGGGTCGCCGTGTGGCTGTCGCCACAGACGATCGTCATCCCGGGCTGGGTGAGCCCCAGCTCCGGCCCGATGACGTGGACGATGCCCTGGTGCGGCGAGCCGATGCCGTGGAGCGGGATCCCGAACTCGGCGCAGTTGTCCTCCAGGCGTCGGACCTGGGCGGCGGCCAGCTCGTCTGCGATGGGCAGGCTCCGATCCGTGGTCGGGACCGAATGATCGACGGTAGCCAGCGTCCACTCCGGATGGCGCACGCGCAGGCCGCGGGTTCGAAGGTCTTCGAACGCCTGCGGGCTGGTGACCTCGTGCACGAGGTGCAGGTCGACGCCCAGCACGTCCGGGGCGCCGTCCGTGCCGGGCGCGACGACGTGCTCGTCCCAGATCTTGTCCACGATCGTTCGCGGGCCTGCGGGGGTCGGGTGCGTGGCGTCCATCGGTCCGGCCACGCTACGCGATGCGTCAAGCCCCGGGGACAGGCAAGCACGAGCCTCGTCGGCATCTGGGCTGGACAGGTCGCCTACACTCCGCAGCCATGACCTCCTCAGCAGCACCGCACGACCCCCGCGGACACTCCCGAGTCCTCCTGGACGGCCCGGACCGCGCTCCCTCGCGCTCCATGCTCAAGGCCATCGGCTATACCGACGAGGACCTCTCACGGCCACTCGTTGCGGTCGTGCATCCCTGGACCGACGTCATGCCCTGCAACGCGCACCTGCGCGAGATTGCTACCTGGGTCAAGGACGGCATCCGCGCCGCAGGCGCGACGCCCATCGAGTTCAACACGGTGAGCGTCAGCGACGGAGTGAGCATGGGCACGGAGGGGATGAAGGCCTCCCTCGTCAGCCGTGACCTGGTGGCGGACTCGATCGAGATCGTCGTGCGCGGCCACCTCATCGACGGCGTGGTGGCGATCAGCGGCTGCGACAAGACGATCCCCGGAGCGATCATGGCCCTCGCCCGCCTCGACCGGCCGGGGCTGATGCTCTACGGCGGATCCATCGCCCCGGGCCGATGGCGCGGCCGCGACGTGACCATCATGGATGTCTTCGAGGGCGTCGGTGAGCAGGCGGCGGGGAAGATCACCGAGGCGGAGCTGCGCGACCTGGAGTCGCACGCCTGCCCCGGACCCGGCGCCTGCGGCGGCCAGTTCACGGCGAACACCATGAGCGGCGTGGGGGAGGCGCTCGGGATCAGCCCGCTCGGCGCGAACGCGATCCCGGCCATGCACCCCGACAAGGCGGAAGCCTCGCGCCGGGCCGGACGCCAGGCCGTGGCGCTCCTGGAGCAGGGGATCCGACCACACGAGATCCTGACCCGCGGATCGGTGGAGAATGCGATCCGCGTCGTCGTCGCCACCGGCGGGTCGACGAACGCGGTGCTCCACATCCTGGCCATCGCGCATGAGGCCGGCGTCCCGATGGAGCTCGACGACTTCGACCGCATCAGCGCCACGACCCCGCTCATCGCGGACCTGCGCCCCGGCGGCCGGTTCGTGGCGACCGACCTGCACCGGGTCGGCGGGACGGCGCTGGTCCTGAGGCGGCTCGCGGAGGCGGGACTGATCGATCTCGAGCAGCGGACGGTCACGGGGCGGACCCTGGGCGAGGAGATCGCATCGGCATCGGTCGACCTCGACGACACCGAGGTGGTGCGCTCCGTTCAGCAGCCGCTGAAGGCGACCGGCGGGCTGGTGATCCTGCACGGCAACCTGGCCCCCGAGGGATGCGTCGTGAAGGTCGCCGGTCACGAGCGACTCCGCCATCGGGGCCCGGCCCGTGTCTTCGACTCGGAAGAGGCGGCGTTTGCCGCCGTCCACGAGCGACGGATCGAGCCCGGCGACGTTGTGGTGATCCGCTACGAGGGACCGCGCGGCGGCCCGGGCATGCGCGAGATGCTGGGCGTGACCGCGGCGATCGTGGGCGAGGGGCTGGGCGAGTCGGTCGCGCTGTTGACCGATGGGCGCTTCAGCGGGGCGACGCGGGGGCTGATGGCCGGCCACGTCGCTCCGGAGGCTGCCGTGGGTGGCCCGATCGCCGCGTTGCGCAACGGCGATCAGGTGGTCTTCGACATCGACGCACGCAGGCTGGACGTGGACATTCCGGTGGAAGAGCTCGCATCGCGTCTGGCGGACTGGCGGGCGCCCGAGCCACGCTACGCCACCGGGGTCATGGCGAAGTACGCCGCGCTCGTATCATCGGCCTCGCGTGGTGCGCTAACCGACCCGCGGCTCACAATCGACCGCACATGAGCCGCCCCTGAGCGTGCGTCCGCGCCGGGGTTGACACGCCTGCTAGCGTCGCCGCAATGCACCAGGTGAGCACAGCGCATCTTCGTTCGAGCGGGGTTCCGTCGGTTCCGCCCACCGCCGGGCGCCTCGTATTGCTCGACATTCGCAGCCTCGCCATTCTCCTTGGATGGCGGGACGAAGGACGCGCGCCGAGCTGAATCACCACCGAAGCCGCGACCATGAATCCCGCCAGCCAGCCGGCCCGGCGGGATTTTCGATTCCCGGACCAGCACCTCCTGAAAGCGAGACCGACCGCGATGACAGCCCAACCCGTCCCGAGCACCTCCGCGGAGCCAGCGAGGCACGCGTCGGCGTCTGGCGTGGCCCGCCTCGTGGCTCCGCGCATCGGCGCCCGCGCGGTCTGCGAAGGGCTCGTGCGCCAGGGAGTCACCACGATCTTCGGGTACCCCGGCGGCACGGTGCTCCCCATCTACGACGTCCTCGCGGAGTTCGCGCTGCGCCACATCCTGGTGCGCCACGAGCAGGCCGCCGCGCACGCCGCGGACGGGTTCAGCCGGGCCACCGGCGAGGTCGGGGTGGCGCTGGCCACCTCAGGTCCGGGAGCCATCAACCTGGTCACGGGGCTGGCCACGGCGATGCTCGACTCCGTGCCGATGGTGGCCATCACCGGGAACGTGTCTCGCGCACTGCTGGGCCGCGACGCCTTCCAGGAGACCGACATCGTCGGGATCGCCCTCCCGGTGACGAAGTACGCGACCATGGTGACCGAACCCGACGAGGTGCCGCTGGCGATCGCGGAGGCCTTCGAGATCGCATGTTCCGGTCGCCCCGGCCCGGTGCTCCTCGACTTCCCCAAGGACGTCCTCCAGATTGAGACGGCGGTTGCCCACCCCACCTCCCACGAGCTGCGGCTGCCCGGCCTGCTGCGACCCGTGCGCGGCGACGTCCCCGAGGCTGACGAGCTGGCGGCCCTGATCGCGGGCTCCGAGCGTCCCCTCATCCTGGCCGGCCACGGAGTCCAGATCGCCGGCGCCACCGATCTCCTGCGACTGGTTGCCGAGCGCGCCCAGGTCCCGGTTGCCCACACCCTGCTCGGCATCGGCAACCTGGACGAGACGCATCCGCTCTCGCTCGGGTACGCGGGGATGCACGGCTGGATGCATGTCAACAAGGCGATCCAGCAATGCGACCTGCTCATCGGGATCGGCTGCCGCTACGACGATCGGATCACCGGCAAGACGAGCACCTTCGCGCCGCGAGCCAGGGTCGTGCACGTTGACGTCGATCGCTCCGAGATCGGGAAGAACGTTGCGACCGACCTCGGAATCGTTGCCGACGCGGGCGACCTGCTCGCGGCCCTGCTTGCCCGCCTCCCGCAGGCACTGCCCCGTGCGGGCTGGATGGCCGAGCTTGCGGCAAGGCGCGAGGTGAGCGAGGCGCGTCCCTGGCACGGCTCGGGCGCGTGGCGCGAGGGCCGGCTCTCCGCTGACTTCGTGGTCGAGAAGATCGGTGAGGCCACGGAGCACCGCGCGACCCTGGTCAGCGACGTCGGGCAGAACCAGATGTGGGCGGCGCGCTACTTCGGCTTCCGGGAACCCTATCGGCACCTGACCAGCGGTGGGCTGGGAACCATGGGCTACGCGGTGCCGGCCGCGATGGGCGCGGCACTGGGAGCGCCCGAGCGCGAGACCTGGGCCGTGGTCGGCGACGGCGGCTTCCAGATGACCATGCAGGAGCTCGCGACCCTCGTGCAGGACCAGATCCCGCTCCGAATCGCGGTCCTCAACAACCATCGGCTCGGAATGATCCGGCAGTGGCAGGAGATCATCTACGACGAGAACTACCACTCCGCCGAGCTGCTCGGCCCCGACCTCATCCGCCTCTGCGAGGCCTACGGCATTCCCGCCTACCGCGCTACCCGGCCCGACCAGGTGCGCGAGGTCATTGCGGCGGCACGCTCTGCCCCGGGCCCGGCCCTGATCGACTTCCATCTCGATGCGGCCCAGAACGTGTACCCCATGATGCTGCCCGGCAAGGGGCTCTCCGACATGGTGGAAGGGGAGACCCCGTGACTCCGGCCGTGCCTGTGAGCCAGCCTGTTCCCGCGTTCGCCTCGCGGCGGCACGTGGTGAGCGCGCTGGTGGTCGACCGGCCCGGGACGCTGAACCGGATCTCCGGGCTGCTCCGGGCGCGCTCGTTCAACATCGACTCGCTGGCCGTCGCCACCACCCATGAACCAGGCCGCTCGCGGATGACCATCGTGGTCCACGGCGACGACCGGCATCTCCACCAGGTGCTCGCACAGCTCGAGCGGCTCATCGAGGTCATCGAGGTCGTCGACCTCACCCACGTCCCACGGGTCGAGCTCGAGCTAGCCCTGGTCGCGCTCGCCGCTCCCCGCGGACCGGCCGGTCATTCGGCCGTGGGACGGGCGATCGACCTCGCCGGGGGCGAGCTCCTCGACGTTGGCCCTGCCACGTGGCAGCTTCGCCTGCTCGCAAGCCCGGATCGCATCGAAGAGGCACTCGGCATCCTGCGCGGCCACGGGCTGCGCGGCCTCGTCCGCGCGGGAGCGGTGGCCATGGCCACGGCTCCGAGCCCCCGCCCCCCATCCCACCCGAAGATCGGAGCACCCGCTTCATGACGACGCTCATCTACGACTCGGACGTCAATCCGCGCGCCCTCGTTGGCCAGACCGTGGCGGTCATCGGCTACGGCAGCCAGGGCGAGGCGCACGCGCGCAACCTTGCGGATTCCGGGATCCCGGTGGTGGTCGGCCTCCGCCCGGGCTCGACATCCGCGGATCGTGCCCGGGAGGCCGGCCTGCGGGTGACCGACGCCGCATCGGCGGCGGCACAGGCGCAGGTCGTCATCTTGCTCGTGCCGGACACGGCCATGCCGGCGATCTACGCCGACGAGGTGGCATCGGCGCTGGAGCCGGGGGATCTCCTCCTCTTCGCCCACGGCTTCAACCTTCACTTCGGAGAGATCACGCCCCCGCCGGCGGTCGACGTGGCGATGGTCGCGCCCAAGAGCCCCGGGCACCTGGTCCGACAGCTCTACACCCAGGGCGGCGGTGTGCCGGCCCTCTTCGCGGTCGCCACCGATGCCACCGGCACCGGTCGGGTGCGGACCCTCGCGTACGCGGCGGGCATCGGCTGCACGCGTGCCGGTGTCCTCGAGACCACGTTCGCGGAGGAGACGGAGACGGACCTCTTCGGCGAGCAGGCTGTCCTGTGTGGCGGCGTCACCTCCCTGGTGCAGGCCGGGTTCGACACGCTGGTCGACGCGGGCTACCAGCCGGAGCTCGCCTACTTCGAGACCATGCACGAGCTGAAGCTGATCGTGGACCTCATGTACCGCGGGGGACTCCAGTACATGCGCTACTCGGTGAGCGACACCGCGGAGTTCGGCGACTACGTCTCGGGCCCGCGCCTCATCGACGAGAGGGTTCGGGCCGAGATGCGCAAGGTCCTGTCCGAGATCCAGGACGGGACCTTCGCGCGTCGCTGGATCGAGGAGGGACGGCGCGGCGGGCCGGAGTTCCGCAGGATGAGGGCCCAGAACGCCGGTGCGCGGATCGAGGAGGTCGGCGCGGAGCTGCGCAGCCACATGAGCTTCCTCGATCCGACGGGTCCGCCGGCCGGGTGGGCCGATCGCGGCGCCCCCGGACCGGTCGACGCGGCTGTCGCGGCATCGGCCGCTGGCCGGGGAGGCGACTGATGGCACGGCGGCGGGGCCCACGGATCCGCATCTTCGACACGACCCTGCGTGACGGGGAGCAGACCCCGGGGGCCGCCCTCACTGCGGACGAGAAGCTGCAGGTCGCGCGCCAGCTGGCGCGGCTCCGGGTGGACGTCATCGAGGCAGGGTTCCCGGCTGCGTCGCCCGGCGAGGCGGATGCCGTCCGGCGCATCGCCACGGAGGTCGGCGAGGCCCCGAACGCGCCGGCCATCGCGGCCCTGGCGCGCTGCGTCCCTGCGGACGTCGCCGCGGCCGCCGCGGCGCTCGCCCCGGCGACCAGGACGCAGCTCCACGTCTTCATCGCGACGTCGGATATTCACCTCACCCACAAGCTGCGCGCCTCGCGAGACACCGTGCTCGAGCGCATCGCCGAATGCGTCGCGCAGGCCCGGCACCTGATTGGCCCCGACCAGGAGATCGAGTTCAGCGCGGAGGACGCCAGCCGCACGGAGATCGGGTTCCTGCTCCAGGCATTCGAGACGGCCATCGGCGCAGGAGCCACGGTCGTCAACGTGCCGGACACCGTGGGGTACGCAGAGCCTGACGAGTTCGGCGCCCTCGTGCGCCAGGTGGTTCGCACGGCGGGCCGCCGGGCAACCGTCAGCGTCCACTGCCACAACGACCTGGGCCTGGCGACCGCCAACACCCTGGCCGGGATCCGGGCCGGCGCGCGCCAGGCGGAGGTGACCGTCAACGGGCTGGGGGAGCGAGCCGGGAACGCCTCCATGGAGGAGGTGGTCATGACCCTGCGAACCCGGGCCGGACGCTTCCGGAACGCCTGGACCGGCGTCGCCGCCGAGCAGATCACGGCCACCAGCCGGCTCGTCAGCTACCTGACCGGAATCGCCGTCCAGGCGAACAAGAGCGTGGTGGGCGCGAACGCATTCGCGCACGAGTCGGGGATCCACCAGGACGGCTTCCTCAAGAACCCGCTCACCTACGAGATCATGACCCCCGAATCGGTCGGTCTCTCCGGGTCGACGCTGACCCTGGGGAAGCTCTCCGGGCGTCGCGGCTTCGACGAGCGGCTTCGCCGCCTGGGCTTGGAGCTCGAGCCGGCCGCTCTCGATGCCCTGTACGCGGAGGCCATCTCACTCGCCGATCGCAAGAAGCAGGTGAGCGACGCGGACCTGCTGGCCCTCGCGGAGCAGCGCGCGGATCCGGTGCCGCAACTCGTGCGCCTCGAGCACTGGGCAGCCGCCAGCCGCCAGGGGGAATCGAGCAGCGGGAACGTGAGCCTCTTCTTCGACGGGCGAACCTACCGGGCCTTCGCCGGTGGCAACGGGCCGGTCGACGCGCTGCTCAAGGCTGTCGACAACGCGCTGGAGCAGATCATCGGCGGCCGCCCGGTCCTGGTGGACTACCAGCTTCGCAGCGTGGGCTCCGGCGAGGACGCCCAGGGCGAGGCCATGGTCAAGATCCAGGGCCCCAAGCTGGGAGGGGAGGGGATCGCGCAGGCCTACACCGGCCACGGGCTCTCGACGAACGTCGTCGAGGGATCCCTGCGCGCCTACCTGGCGGCGGTCAACAAGCTCATCGCGGAGCACGACGTCGCCAGCCAGGCGCCACCTCGCCTCCACGAGCCCGCGGACGCCACCGCGGTCGGTGGATCGGCCCAGTCATGACCACCTACCGCGTGGCCTTCCTCCCCGGCGATGGCGTGGGTCCGGAGGTCCTCGCGCTGGCCAGGGCCTGCGTGGAGGCCGCAGGGGCCGTGCACGGTTTCGCGGTCGACTGGGACGAGCGCCGCGTCGGCGGCACCGCGATCGACGCCGTCGGCATGGCACTCGAGGACGAGACCCTCGACGCATGCCGCCGGGCGGATGCCATCCTTCTTGGCGCGGTCGGCGGGCCACGCTGGAGCGACCCGTGCGCCGCCGTCCGGCCCGAGCAGGCGCTGCTCCGCCTCCGAAGCGAGCTGGGTCTCTTCGCAAACCTGCGCCCGGTTCGCGCGCTCGACGCGCTGGCGGGCGCCTCTCCGCTGCGCGCGGAGGTCCGGGCCGGCACCGACCTGGTCATCGTCCGCGAGCTCACCGGCGGGCTCTACTTCGGGCGGCCGCAGGGACGCACGCCCGCCGGCGCCGTCGACACGTGCTCCTACACGCGGAGCGAGGTGGAGCGCATCGCCCGTCTCGCCTTCGAGCTGGCCCGCGCTCGTCGCGGACGCCTCACGAGCGTCGACAAGGCGAACGTCCTGGCCACCGGCCGCCTCTGGCGCGAGGTGCTCACCGCGGTGCACGCGGAGTTCGAGGACGTCACCCTCGAGCATGCTCTCGTCGACTCGACCGCGGCGGCGCTCGTCACGCGGCCGGCGTCGTTCGACGTGCTGGTCACGGAGAACACGTTCGGCGACATCCTGTCCGATGAGGCAGCGGCGATCGCCGGGTCGCTCGGCGTCCTGGGATCCGCGAGCCTCGGCGAGCAGGTGACCGTCCATGGCCGCTTTGGCCTGTACGAGCCGATCCATGGCAGCGCGCCGGACATTGCCGGACATGGGATCGCGAACCCGGCTGCGGCCATCGAGTCGGCCGCGCTCATGCTTCGCTGGTCGCTGGGCGAGACGGCGGCGGCAGACGCCCTCAGCGCAGCGGTCGACGCCACCCTGGCAGGCGGACCGCGCACCCCGGACCTGGGCGGCAACGCCTCGAGCGTCGGGTTCGCCGATGCCGTCATCGGGCATCTGGACGCTTCGGTGGAGGTGTCCGCCTGATGGACCCGGTGCTCCTCTACGACACGACCCTGCGTGATGGGACCCAGCGGGAGGGACTGGTCCTGTCCCTCGCCGACAAGCTGCGAATCGCCCGCCGCCTCGACGAGGCCGGCTTTCCGTACATCGAAGGAGGCTGGCCCGGCTCGAATCCCAAGGACATCGAGTTCTTCGCCGCGGCACGCGCCCAGACGTGGGGGGCGGCGAAGATCGCGGCGTTCGGTTCGACGCGGCACCGCGCCAGTCCGGCGGCGAGCGACCCGAACCTCCGCGCCCTGCTCGAAGCGGAGACTCCGGTTGTCACCATCTTCGGCAAGAGCTGGCTGCTCCACGTCGTCGAAGTGCTGGGTGCCACCGCCGAGGAGAACCTGGCGATGGTGGGCGACTCGGTCGCCCTGCTGGCGGCTGCGGGTCGCGAGGTGATCTACGACGCGGAGCATTTCTATGACGGGTACAGGGCCGATCCTGCCTACGCCCTCGCCACGCTTCGTGCGGCGCGCGCCGCGGGCGCCTCGACGCTGGTCCTGTGCGATACGAACGGGGGATGCCTCACCGGGCAGCTCGCGGAGATCACTCGCTCAGTGGTCGCAGCGCTGGACGACACGGACGTGACATGGGGCATCCACGTCCACGACGACGCAGGACTGGCCGTGGCCAACTCCCTGGCCGCGGTGGCCGAGGGGGTGCGTCACGTGCAGGGCACGATGAACGGCTACGGAGAGCGCTGCGGCAATGCGAACCTCGTGACCATCTGGGCCAACCTGGCGCTCAAGATGGACCGCGCCACGATCCCTGCCGGCGAGGGAATCTCGGAGCTGGCCGAGCTGTCGCGGACCGTCGCGGAGATCGCGAACATCGCACCTGACGCCCATGCCCCGTACGTTGGCGCCAGCGCCTTCGCCCACAAGGGCGGCGTCCACGGGGCCGCGACGACACGGGTGCGGGCGTCCTACCAGCACGTCGAGCCCACGGTCGTCGGCAACGAGATGCATCTTGTGGTTAGCGAGCTCGGCGGCCGGGCGAACACGTCCTGGCTGGCAGAGCGGCTCGGCCACCGCCTGGACGGCGCGCTCGATCCGCGCTCGATCTCGACGCTGGTCAAGCAGCTGGAGGCCGATGGCGCCAGCTTCGAGGGTGCGGAGGCCTCCTTCGAGCTCCTCATCCACCGCCAGCAGCCGGCGTACGAGCCGTTCTTCCGGGTCGTGGACTTCACCGTGCTGGTGGACCAACGCAATATGGGCGCGGTGCGCGCCGAGGCATCGGTCAAGGTGGAGGTCAGCGGGGTCCTGCGACACACGGCCGCGGAGGGCAACGGTCCGGTGAACGCCATGGACACCGCGCTCCGCCAGGCGCTGTCGGGCTTCTACCCGGACCTCGACGCCATCGCGCTGGTGGACTACAAGGTGCGCATCCTCGACGGCGAGGCGGCCACCGCCGCGCGCACCCGGGTCCTCATCGAGTCGAACGGCCCGCTGGGGAACTGGGCGACGGTCGGATCCCACTCGAACATCATCGCCGCCTCCATGACCGCACTGGTCGATTCGTTCGAGTACGGCCTCTGGAGGGCGGATGCCCGACGTCCGCCCGTATCCCATTCGCGTGCCGTGCCGGCCGGTCCCGGCGGGGTAGCCGATGTACCAACCCAGCGCATGGAGGAGACCGCGTGACCCAGACACGGGCCAGGCCAGGCCGCGAGACAACCACCCGCACGGCGCGGACGCCGGACGTCGCCGCAGGGGCGCGTGGTGGCGACGGCACCGAGATCACCCCCTGCAGCCACGCCTACTTCGAGGGGCGGATCGTCCCCTTCCGCGATGCAACGCTCAGCCTCGCCACGCACGCGCTGAACTACGGCACCGGTCTCTTCGAAGGTGTCCGCGCCTACCGGCAACAGGACGGCGGCCTGGCGATCCTCTTCGCCGCGGAGCACTATGCCCGCCTCCTGCGCAACGGCAGGCTGATGCGGGCCGTGGTGCCCGAATCGGTCGATGCGCTGGTCGAGATCAGCCGGGAGATCCTGGCTCGCCATGGGGTGGCGGAAGACATCTACCTGCGGCCGCTCCTCTACAAGAGCGCCGAGTCGATTCGCCTGCAGCTGACCGGGCTGCGCGACCGCGTCGCTGTCTACGGGTTCCCCATGGGTCCCTACGTCGCGACCGATGGGCTGCGTGTGACGATCTCGAGCTGGCAACGGGTGAACGACAACGCCATCCCGGCGCGGGGGAAGGTCACGGGGTCGTACGTGAACGCCTGCCTGGCGGTGGAGGATGCCCACACCGGCGGGTTCGACGAGGCGATCCTGCTGGGCGCGGATGGCCATGTTGCCGAGGCATCGAGCGCCAACCTCTTCGTCATCGCCGACGGTGTGATCGCCACGCCGTCGCTCTCGGACGACGTCCTGCCCGGCATCACTCGCGCTGCGGTGATCCGGCTCGCCCGCGACGCGGGCTACCCCGTGCAGGAGCGGGCGATCGACCGCACCGAGCTGCACGTCGCCGACGAGGTGTTCCTGACCGGGACCGGTGCCCAGGTGGCGCCCGTCTCCGCCGTCGACGGCCGGGCGCTGGGCGACGGTCCCATCACCGCGGACATCCAGGCACGCTATTTCGCCGCCGTTCGTGGCATCGACCAGCGGTATGCCGCCTGGCTTACGCCGGTTGCGCTGCCGGATGCCGTCCCGTCCCCGCCATCGCAAGGAGCCTGAGCGCACGCATGTCCACTTCATCAGCCGCGCCGCACCACGGCGAACCCGCCAATGAGCAAGGCCCGCGGGAGGCAACGACCTTCAGGCTCGAGCGATGGTCCGCGAGCTCATCGAACAACCGTCCCAGCCGCGCCAGCCTCGTGCTGCGCGGCGGGGGACGCGCGTGGCGCGCTCACGCCGCCGGCAACGGCGCGGTCGATGCGCTGATGCGCGCGGTCGATGACGCGCTCGCCCCGATCCTCGGATCCGGCGTGGAGCTGCAGACGTACAACGTGCAGGCGACCGGACAGGGCCACGAGACGCCGGCCGCGGTGTCGGTGAGCATCCGACGCCGCTCGGATGCTGGGCACGCGCCGGCCTACCCCGGGCGTGGCCAGCACGACAATGTCCTGGAAGCGACCGTGCTGGCCTACGTGGACGCCATCAACCGGCTCGTGGCGCACGAGGAGATGGATGTCGCGACCCTCGCCCCTGCCCACCAGCCAGCCCCGCTGCCGCAGGCCGACGACGACCAGTCGCGGGCGTTCGGCGAGCGCTTCACGAAGATGTTCAACCACTGACCTGCGCCGGCCCCGCGTCGTCGGACCGGCGTGGCCGCGGGCTCGAAGCCGACTAGCGGAACGCGGAGACGATCTGGTCGCTGATCAGGTCGAGCTGGTCGAGCTGGTCACTGGTGGGTCCCAGCACGACGTACTCGCAGCCGGCCGCCTCCAGGTCCTTCAGGCGCTCCACGATGTCCTCCGGCGTTCCCAGCAGGTAGCACTCCTGGAGGTGCTGGAAGGTTCGGTGGCCACCCATCACCTGCTCGAAGTAGGGGCGCTGGATCTCGTGCGCCTTGTCCCGGTTCGCCGTGTCCACGACGTACGTGAAGTTCGTGTGGGCGAACTTCAGCGAGCTCACCGGCCGGCCGCGCGCCGCCAGGCCCTCGCGGATCTGGCCCCAGTCGCGCTTGATCCATTCCTGGCTGCCGGAGCAGCGGCTGATCCAGGCGTCCGCGTCCAGGATCCGGTTGAGCACCGCCTTGGACAGGACGGGGAGGTCGTGATACTCGGGGTCCGGAACGCGGGACCCGCCCGCGACCCAGACCTCCGGCATCTTCGGCGGGCGCGGCTGGATCGTCACGTTCTCGAACTGGTAGTACGTGCCGTTGAAGGTGACATCGTCCTGCGACAGGAGCATGCGGACCGCGGCGAGGATCTCGTCGGTGCGCTTCCCGCGCTCCTCGATCCGGGTTCCCACCGCCCGGAACTCGTCCGGATCCCAGCCTCCGCCGATCCCGAACATGAACCGGCCGCCGGTGAGGTAGTCGAGGGTCGCGATCTCCTTGGCGAGGATCACCGGGTTGCGCAGCGGCAGCACCAGGATGCCGGTCCCGTAGCTCACGTCCGGCGCGAGGGCCGCGGCCCAGGTGAGGGTCGTCATGGGCTCCAGCCAGGGCATCCCGTACAGGCCGGGTGCATGGAGCAGGTGGTCGATCACCCACAGGTCCAGGCCCAGGTCGTTCGCCTTGCGGGCGAAGTCGCCGACCTCCGACTGGGCGCGACCGTAGGAGAGATCCGGATAGCAGTAGGACGGAATCCAGACGCCGAACTTCATTGCGCTCGTGGCTCCTCGTGCTCGAAGGTGCGGACCTCAAACGTGACGCAGCCGTCGGGCGCTATCCAGGGGCCATGCGGCATCCTGCGGCGGGCGACAGGCGTACATGCCGGCGCTGAAGGTGCGGTCCATACCCAGGTCGTGGATGGCGCCGGAGACGATCCAGATCTCCTCCCAGAAGTCATGGCGCTGCAGGCCCATGGGCGACGTGTCGCACCCCGGATCGAACCTGAGCAGCCGGGTGTAGCTGCCGGTCACGTCGTCCCGGGCGAGGGTCTTCTCGGAGAGCCCGTCCACCCCGGGGACGGGCGTCCAGCTGAGGCGTTCCTCGGGGTCGAAGAACTCGAGCTCCGGTTTCGGCATCCTCCTACCTTTCGTTCGGTGCAGGCCGATGGTGCCAGCCGCGCCGCGTGAGCGGCGCGGCAATCGGGTGCGGTGATTCAGTCGAGGAGCGGATGCACCTCGACGCTGTAGGCAACGGTGAGCCGCCGGTCGTGGCGCTCGTCGACGAGCTCCACGCGGAAATGCGAGGCATACGCGAGCTCGGCGGCCAGCGGCAGCGTCCCGCTGAAGACCAGCAGCCCGTCCGGCGATCCGCCGATCCGCTCACCGACGCGCCGCCAGATCTCGTCGGGATCGAGCAGTCCGCTCACCGCACCTTCCTGGTAGGGATGAGCCGTCGTCGCCAAACGAGCGCAGGATGAGGTGGTCCCAGTGGGCGCGTGCCTCGGCGAGAGACCACACCGTGCCGCCGACGACCTTGTGACAGAGCTGCTTGGACTTCGCCACGTTGTCCCGCTCGAGCGCGCGATCGGTATGGTCGCTGGCGACCCCCACCAGCAGCTCGCCGCCGTGGCGGAAGAGGATGAACTCGCCTTCGCCGGAGCTGTGCGGACCCAGCACGGCGATGCGGTCCGCCCTCGTCACCAGATCCGGGGTCACGCGGTAGAAGGCCGGCACTCGCTCGGGAGCCAGGACGCCGTGCGCCGCCAGCTCCTCCACGTGACGCCGGACCGCCTCCTGGTCCCGGCCCGTGTAGCCGGCGAGGACCACGTCGGCCGGCTCGAAGGCGACGGACGCCCCGGACGGTTCGATGGTGAAGCGGATCACGAGCCCTTCCGGCCCATGGCGACGCGATCATCGAGCTGGCGGAACTGGGTGCGCACCCGGCCCACCAGGTCGGGGTCGATCTCCGCGGTGACCACCGCCGGCGGTGAGCCGGCCGCGGCGATCGCCGTACCCCAGGGATCCACGACCATGCTGCGTCCAAGGAAGCCGCCACCCGCGCCGCCGGTGCAGTTGGCGCTGATCAGCCAGCACTGATTCTCCAGCGCGCGCGCCCGGTTCAGCACCTCCCAGGCCTCGACCCGCGGGTAGGGCCACGCCGACGGGACGAGGAACATCCGTGCCCCGTCGTCGAGCATGGCGCGGTACTGCTCCGGGAAGCGCAGGTCGTAGCAGGTGGAGATGCCCACCCGCCCGAACTCCGTGTCGAGGGTTCCCAGCCGCTCGCCGCGGGCCAGGACCTCCGGCTCGCGCGAGCCGTAGCCGAAGAGGTGGATCTTGCGGTACGTGCCGGCCACGTTCCCGGACCGGTCGAGCAGGACCGCGGTGTTGTGGAGCTGCTCCCCGGCGCGCTCCACGATGCTGCCGGCCAGCAGCCAGGTGCCGGCGCGCCGCGCGGCATCGGCCATGCGGGTCATGGTCGGACCGTCCAGCGCCTCGGCCTGTGCCGCGTAGCTGTCGAAGTTGAAGTAGCCCACGTTCCAGATCTCGGGAAGGAGCACGAGGTCCGCCCCGGCCTGCGCCTCCACGAGGCTCGCGGCCCGCTCGACGCGTTCCTCCTTGGTCTCCACGTCCGGGATCTCGAGCTGGATGCTGGCGACCCGCATGCGTCAGCTCCCGCTCGCGGCGCGGGCGGCGTCCACCCAGCGGCAGACCCGCTCCGGGGTGATGGGCAGCTCGTTGACGAACGCGTGGCCGATGGGCCGGATGGCGTCCTGCACCGCCGACGCGATCACCGGCCCGGGGGCGATGGCTCCCGACTCACCCATCCCCTTCATGCCGCCCGGGGTGAAGGCGGAGGGCGTGGTCAAGTGATCGACCTCGATGTTCGGCACGTCCGTGGCGGACGGCAGCAGATAGTCGAGGAAGGTGGTTGTCAGCAGCTGCCCATCCGCATCGTAGACCAGCTCCTCCAGGAGCGCCCCGCCGATACCCTGCACGATCCCGCCGTGGACCTGCCCGTCGACGATCAGGGGGTTGATCATGGTTCCGCAGTCCTCGACCACGACGTAGCGCAGCACCTTCACGGCGCCGGTCTCGGGGTCCAGCTCCACCACCGCGAGCTGCGCGGAGTTGGCGAAGGTGCCGTTGCCGGGGTCCGCATCGTAGGAGGCGGACGCCTCCAGCATGGGCGGCATCCCGGCGGGCAGCTTCTCCGGGCGGTGGTACGCGAAGCGGGCGAGCTCGCGCACGCTGATCGCGCGGTCGGGGGCGGTCTTGATGCGGACGTGGCCCTCCGCGAGCTCCACGTCCGCCATGGGTACCTCCAGGAGGTGCGCCCCGAAGCGCACCAGCATCTCGCGGATCTCGCCCGCGGCGCGGATGGCCGCCCCGCCCGCGAGGACCGCGCTGCGGCTGGCGAAGGTTCCCATCCCGTACGGGGTGGTTGACGTGTCGCCAAAGCGCACCCTTCACGTCGTCGAGCGGGATCGTGAGCTGGTCGGCGACCACCTGGGCAATGGTCGTCTCGTGGCCCTGGCCGTGGTTGTGGGTGGAGACGTGGGCGGTCACCTTTCCCGACGGGTCCATGCGCAGCTGGGTCGCCTCGTAGCCGAAGATGATGGGCACGCCGCGCTTGATGAACTCGTTGGTGGTGTGCGCGGTCTGCTCGGTGTAGCAGCCGATGCCGATGCCGATGTGGCGCCCCTGGCGCAGCGCCTCGGCCTGGAGCCGCCGCAGGCCGTCGAGGTCCGCGACCTCCACCAGCCGGTCGAGCGACTCGAGGAAGCTGCCCGAGTCGTAGACCAGCCCCGTGACGCTGGTATAGGGAAACTCGTCGGGGCGAACGAGGTTGCGGCGACGAACCTCGAGGGAGTCGATCCCCACGGCGTGGGCGATGGCGTCCATGACCCGCTCGATGGTGAAGCAGGCGGCGGGGCGCGAGACGCCGCGGTACGGGCCCAGCGGGCACTTGTTGGTGGTGACCGAGTACCCCTCGCACTCGTAGTTGCGGAGCCGATACGGACCGGGAAGGATGCCCAGTGCCATGCCGGTGTCCATGGTCGCGGTCCACGGGTAGACCGAGTAGGCGCCGCAGTCCACGTACATGAGGATGCGCAGGCCGAGCAGGTGCCCCTCGTGGTCGTAGGCGACCTGTGCGGTGTGGTGGTGCTCGCGGGCGTGGATGCTGGCCAGCAGGTGCTCGCGCCGGTCCTCGATCCACTTCACCGGTCGCCCGGTCTCCATGGCCAGCACGCAGACCACGATCTCCTCCGGGAAGAGGTTGCCCTTCACGCCGAAGCCGCCGCCCACGTCGGGGCTGATGACCCGGACCAGGTTCTCCGCCATCCCCAGCGAGTCCGCCAGGCCGGTGCGCACCAGGTGCGGGATCTGGGTGGACGTCCACAGGGTGAGCGTGCCCTCGGCGCGGTCGTACTGCGCGATGCAGCCGCGGTTCTCCATGGGGATCCCGGTCTGCCGATGGGTCAGCAGGTCGATCTCGAGGGTGCCATCGGCCTCCGCAAAGGCGGCATCCGGATCGCCCCCCTTGAAGTAGCGCTTGACGAAGAAGTTGTCCTCCCAGCCCTCGTGCAGTCGCGGGGCACCGTCGCGGATCGCGTCCTCCACGCTGGCCACCACCTCCAGCGGCTCGTAGTCCACGTCGACGAGGGCGGCGGCGTCCTCCGCGAGGTAGCGATCGTCCGCCAGGACGGCGGCCACCGCCTCGCCGGTGAACAGGACGCGCTCGCTCGCGAGGCCCGGAAAGGCGGTGCCCTGCCAGGACGGGTAGGTCGAGTCGCAACGGATCGGCGCGGCGTGCTCGGCCAGCTCTGCCCCGGTGATGACCCGATGGACGCCTGGGGCGGCCTCGGCCGCGGCGGTGTCGATGGCGCCGATGCCGGCATGCGCCATGGGGCTGCGCACGAAGGCGACCTCCAGCATGCCGGGCAGGACGATGTCGTCGACGTAGTGCGCCTGGCCAAGCAGGAAGCGGGGATCCTCCGTGCGCTTGATCCGCGCACCCATGAGGGAGCCGCGAGTGGCGCGGTCCGGCTCGACCCTGGGCGGTGCGACGTCAACCATCGGCGGGTGCCTCCGCGCCGTCCGCCGCCGCCATCTCCCGCGCGGCGGAGCGGATCGCCTCCACGATGAACGTATACCCGGTGCAGCGGCAGATGTTCCCGGCGATTGCCTCGCGGATCTCGTCGTCGGTGGGATCCGGGTTGGCGGCGAGGAGCTCCTTCGCGGTCAGGATCATGGCCGGCGTGCAGAAGCCGCACTGCAGGCCGTGATGCTCCCAGAAGGCGCGCTGGAGCGGGTGCATCTCCTCCGGCCTGCCGGCGAGCCCCTCGATCGTCTCGACGTCGGCGCCGTCTGCCTGCGCGGCGAACAACAGGCAGCTGCGGACGGTACGGCCGTCGACGAGGACGGTGCAGGCCCCGCACACGCCATGCTCGCAGCCGACGTGGGTGCCGGTCAGGCCCAGGCCATGACGGAGGAAGTCGGACAGAAGCATGCGCGGATCGACGCGCGCGCTGCGTGCCTCGCCGTTGACGGTGAGGGCCACCTCGATCCCGGTCTGCCCCGTTGGTGCGCTCATGGTCGCCTCGCCACGGCCAGCGCATCGCCCAGCGCTCGCCGGGTGAGCACGCGCACCATCCGCCGACGGAACTCGGCGCTGGCGTGAATATCGGTGGGGGCCTCGTCGCACTCGGCCGCGGCGGCCTCCGCCGCCTCGTCCAGCGCCTGCTCGTCGCCGCGTTCCGCCACGAGCGCCTCCGCGGCGCTGGCTCGCACCGGGCGATCCGCCACGCCGGCAACGGCGATGCGCGCCACTGCGCCGCCCTCAGCGGCCGTCCGCAGGTGCACGGCGACGGCCACGATCGCGAAGTCGCCGGTCTTGCGCACCGACTCGTGGAAGCCCCACCCCTCGCCGTTGCCCGTGGACGGATAGCGGATCTCGCGCAGCACCTCTGCGGGCTCGAGGGCCGTGGTGAAGTAGGTCTGGAAGAACTCGTCCGCGGGGATCGTCCGATCGCCGTCGGGGCCGGCGGCCACCAGCTGCGCGCCCAGGGCCAGGGCCACGCACGGCATCTCGGAGACCGGGTCGGCGTGGGAGAGGCTTCCACCCAGGGTGCCGCGGTGACGGATGGCGGGGAACCCAATGCGCACCGCGGCATCGGCCAGCAGCGGGCAGCGTTCCCGGATGAGCGGGGAGCTGGCGACCTCGTCATGCCGGGTCATGGCGCCAATGGCGATACGGCCGTCCTCATCGGCCCGGACGTACGCCATGCCCGCGACCCGGTTGAGATCGATGACCACGGCCGGCTGTGCGAGGCGCAGGTTCATGAGGGGGACGAGGCTCTGCCCGCCCGCCAGCAGCTTGGCATCCTCCCCGTGCGCCCGCAGCAGCGCGACGACCTCCGGAAGAGAGGTCGGCGCGAAGTAGTCGAATCTCGCGGGTTTCATTGCGTTCGGCCGCTCGATGGGTCCGGCTCGCGCTCCGCGGGCGCTCTCCGCCTGGTTACGCGGGTCGGACGTCTTGCAGGGGGCCCGAAGGGTGGCAGGTTCGGAGGCCGCATCATGCCACAGTCGCGTCCGGTAGGACGCCCGTTGGCGTCCGGGCCCAATGGCCCGCGGCCGGCGTCCACGCCACGATGGCCTGGTCTATGCTCCGCGCCGAACCGCTCGGCCCCTTGGCGGGGAGGAGCGGCGCAGAGCGAGGAGCGAATGGAGATCCGCAACGCGGCGCACATCGCCGCATCCGCCGACCACGTCTGGGCCAGCGTCACCGACGTCCCCGGCATCGTGCCCTGCATCCCCGGCGCCACCCTGACCGAGCGCCTGGCGGATGATCGCTATGCGGGCGAGTTCCGCGTGAAGGTCGGACCCCTTGGCCTCACCCTGGGCGGCGAGGTGACGATCGTCGAGGCCAATGCTGCCGAGCGCCGGATGCGGCTGCGGGTCTCGGCGCGCGACCGGCGCAACCTGGGCCAGGTCGAGGCCGATGTCGCGCTCACGGTGACCGGCGACGATGCGGCGGGCGACCTCGAGGTCGTCGCCGATGCGACCCTTCGCGGGCCGATGGCGCAGTTCGGGCGGCCGGCGATCATCACCGCCATCGGCTCGCGGATCCTGGGCGAGTTCACCCGTTGCCTGGAGGCTCGTCTCGCCGACCCGGCTGACGGGTGAGCCGGGGGAGGGTCGGCGAGGCCCGCAGACCTTCGGTACCATTGCGGGCGTGACCGCGACCGTCCCGGACAACCCTGTCGTCGTCTCCGAGGCGCGCAAGGCCTTCGGTCGGGTGCAGGCCGTCGATGGCGTGAGCTTCCATGTCGGCCCCGGCGAGATCTTCGGCCTGCTCGGCCCCAACGGCGCCGGCAAGACGACGACCATCGAGATGCTCGAGGGCCTGACCCGGCCCGATGGCGGCGAGCTCCGCGTGCTGGGCCTGGACGTGCGTCACCACGCGAACGAGATCAAGCGCCGCATCGGGGTCCAGCTGCAGACCGCGGCGCTGTACCCCCACCTGACCGTGGCCGAGCTGATCGGGCTGTTCGGCAGCTTCTATCCGCGCCACGTGCCGGTGGAGCGGGTGATCGAGGAGCTCGACCTGGGGGAGAAGCGCGACTCGCTGACCCGGACGCTGTCCGGCGGCCAGCAGCAGCGCCTCTCGGTGGCGCTGGCGCTGGTGAACGACCCGGAGCTCGTCTTCCTCGACGAGCCCACCACCGGCCTGGACCCCGCGGCGCGCCGCGCCCTGTGGGACCTCATCAGCGAGATGAAGCGCGCCGGACGCTCCGTGATGATGACCACGCACTACATGGACGAGGCGGAAGCGCTCTGCGACAGGCTCGCGATCATGGACCACGGGAAGATCCTGGACCACGGGACGGTGAACGAGCTCGTGGGGCGGCGCTTCCACGAACGGGCGGTTCAGTTCGAGCGGCTGCCGGGGCTGGAGGACACCCGCCTGGTGGCCCTGACCGGGGTCAGCAGCGTCAAGCACGAGGACGGCACGACCCTGCTCTTCACGGCCGACGTGCCGGCCACCATCGGCGCATTGCTGGACGTCACCGAGTCCATGGGCGTGGAGCCGCACGGCCTGCTGGTGCGGCGAGCCACCCTGGAGGACGTCTTCCTCGAGCTCACCGGCCGAGCCCTGAGGGACTAGGAGGAGCCGATGTCGGCGCTGCGCGCACTCACCATCGCCAATATCCGCAGCTTCCTGCGTGACCGCGCGGCGCTGTTCTGGACGCTCGCCTTCCCCATCGTCTTCATCCTCCTCTTCGGGACGATCTTCTCCGGCGGCGGGGACACGAAGCTGAAGGTTGCCTGGGTGGACCAGGACGCGAGCGCGGCATCGGCGCAGCTTCGGGGCACGTTCGCCCAGGTCAGCCTGCTCGACCTCAAGGACGAGGCGCTCGACGATGCGCTGACTGCCATGAAGCGCGGCGATCTCGATGCCGTGCTGGTGGTGCCATCGGGCTATGCCACCGCGGTTGCCGGAGCGGGGGGTGGTGGCGGGACGGGCCAGCCCCTGAACCTCACCCTGTATACCGACCCGAGCCAGTCGAACACGACGCAGACCCTGACCGGGGTGGTGCAGAGCCTGGTGAGCGCCCAGAACCAGGCGCTCTCCGGGCAGCCCCCGGTGCTGAGCGTGAGCGAGAAGTCCATCCAGACAGAGCAGCTCAGCAGCGTCAGCTACTTCGTGCCCTCCATCCTGGCCATGGCACTCATGCAGCTGGGCATCTTCGCGGCCATCCCCCTGGTCCAGCAGCGCGAGAAGCTCATCCTCAAGCGGCTCAACGCGACGCCCCTGCCACGATGGACCCTGGTGGGGTCCAACGTGCTCATGCGGCTGGCCATCGCCGCGGTGCAGACCGTGCTGATCATGGGCATCGGGGTGCTCGTCTTTGGCGTGAGCGTGGCCGGCAACCTGGCGGCCACGGTGGGATTCGTGGCGCTGGGCGCAGTGACCTTCATCGCCCTGGGCTATGTCATCGCGTCGTTCGCGCGCACAGAGGAGGCGGCGAACGGGATGACGAGCATCGTGCAGTTCCCGCTCATGTTCCTGTCGGGGATCTTCTTCCCGCTGGCCTTCATGCCGGAGTGGCTGCGCGGCGTGGCCACGGCCATGCCCCTCACCTACCTGGGCGACGCCCTGCGCCAGACCATGGTGGGCGGGACGCCGTTCGTGCCGCTGGGCGTGGACCTGCTGGTCCTCGGCGGGTGGCTGATCGTCTGCCTGGGGATCAGCGCGCGCTTCTTCCGCTGGCAGTAGATCCCCGAAGCCGGCCCAGAGCCGGCGCCAGCGCCGCGCCGGGTCCGGGAGGATAATGAGAGCCCGCGACTGGCGAGTTCGAGACCGCATCGGCCGGATACGCCACCACCCTCGAACGCCATTGGAGGCGCCCCGTGGACCAGCGCTTTGAGTGCATGGACGGCAACGAGGCTGCGGCCCGGGTCGCCTACGCCGCCAGCGAAGTGATCTCGATCTACCCCATTACGCCAGCCTCGCCCATGGCGGAGCACTGTGACGACTGGGCCGCCGCGGGCCGTCCCAACCTGTGGGGCAAGGTTCCCGACGTGGTCGAGATGCAGTCGGAGGCGGGAGCCGCCGGCGCGCTGCACGGCGCCCTCCAGAAGGGTGCCCTGGGAACCACGTTCACCGCGTCGCAGGGGCTCCTGCTGATGGTCCCGAACATGTTCAAGATCTGCGGCGAGCTGACGCCGACGGTGATCCACGTCGCCGCTCGCACCGTTGCCACGCACGCGCTGTCGATCTTTGGCGACCACAGCGACGTGATGCACGCGCGCACGACCGGCTGGGCCATGCTGGCCGCGGGCTCCGTGCAGGAGGCCCACGACTTCGCGCTGGTGGCGCACGCGGCCACCCTGCGGGCGAGGGTGCCGTTCCTCCACTTCTTCGACGGCTTCCGGACCTCGCACGAGGTGAACAAGATCGCCGTCCTCGAGGACGACGACATCCGGGCCCTCGTGCGTGACGAGGACGTGATCGCCTTCCGCGCACGGGGCATGACCCCGGACGCACCCGCCGTGCGCGGCACCGCGCAGAACCCCGACGTCTTCTTCCAGGCCCGGGAGGCATCGAACCCGTTCCACCTCGCCGTGCCGGGCATCGTCGCCGAGGTGATGGACGAGCTGGCCGAGCGAACCGGCCGCCGCTACGGGCTCGTCGACTACCACGGAGCGCCGGACGCGGACCGCGTCATCGTCGCCATGGGCTCGGGCTGCGGCGCCATCGAGGAGACGGTGGATGCGCTCACCGCCGCCGGCGAGCGGGTCGGCCTGCTGCGCATCCGGCTGTTCCAGCCATTCCCCACAGAGCAGATCATCGCCGCGCTGCCATCGACGGTCCGATCGATCGGGGTGCTCGACCGCACCAAGGAACCCGGCGCGGTCGGGGAACCGCTCTACCTCGAGATGGTGGCCACCATCGCCGAGGCGATGGACAGCGATGCCCCGCCGTTCGCGACGGCTCCGCGTGTCATGGGCGGACGCTATGGGCTCTCGTCGAAGGAGCTGACCCCCTCCATGGTCAAGCCGATCTTCGAGGAGCTCGCCGCGGCGCGACCCAAGCGGCACTTCACCGTCGGCATCTACGACGATGTGACGCATCTCAGCCTGCCCATCGACGCCGGGTTCCGCCGCCCGCGCCCGGCCGGCGAGGTCCAGGCCGTCTTCTTCGGCCTGGGCTCCGACGGCACGGTGGGCGCCAACAAGGCGTCGGTGAAGATCATCGGCGAGAGCACGGATCTGTTCGCCCAGGGCTACTTCGTGTACGACTCCAAGAAGGCCGGCTCGATCACCGTCTCCCACCTGCGCTTCGGCCCCCAGCCCATCACCTCGACCTACCTGGTCGAAGACGCCGACTTCGTCGCCTGCCACCAGTTCGGGCTGCTGGGCAAGACGAAGGTGCTCGAGCACGCGAAGCACGGCGCGACGTTTCTCCTCAATGCCCCGTATGGCCCCGATGAGGTCTGGGACCACCTGCCCCGCGACGTCCAGCAGCAGCTGATCGAAAAGAAGATCGACTTCTGGGTGATCGACGCCGTCGCCGTCGCCGAGCAGGCCGGGATGGGCAGCCGGATCAACACCGTCATGCAGCCGTGCTTCTTCCAGCTGGCGGGCATCATCCCTGCGGACGAGGCGATCGCGCGCATCAAGGAATTCGTCGAGAAGACGTACGCCAAGCGCGGCGAGGCCATCGTCCAGCGCAACTTCGTGGCGATCGACCGCTCGCTCGAGAACCTTGCGCACGTGACCCTCGGCGGCGTCAGCAGCGAGCTGCCGGCCACCGTGGCCGTGCCGGTCGACGCGCCCGATTTCGTGGCCCGCGTCACGTCGCGCCTGATGGCCGGCGATGGCGACCTGCTGCCCGTGAGCGCTCTCCCCGTGGACGGGATCTTCCCGAGCGGGACGACGAAGTACGAGAAGCGCGCCATCGCCCAGGAGATCCCGATCTGGGATCCGGAGATCTGCATCGACTGCGGCAAGTGCACGATCGTCTGCCCCCACGCGACGATCCGCATGAAGGTGTTCCCGACCTCCGCGGTCGACTCGGCGCCGGCCGACTTCCTCCACAAGGAGTTCCGATCCCGGGACCTTCCCGACCATCGGCTCACGATCCAGGTCGCGCCCGACGACTGCACCGGCTGCGGCGTCTGCGTGGACGTCTGCCCGGCCAAGAGCAAGACCGATACGAGCCACAAGGCGATCAACATGGCGCCGGTGGCGGAGCACCGCGACATCGAGCGGCCGCGCTGGGACTTCTTCCAGTCGATCCCGCCGCTGGATCGCGGCCTGATCGCGCACGACACGATCAAGGGCAGCCAGGTCCTGGAGCCGCTCTTCGAGTTCTCTGGTGCGTGCGCCGGCTGCGGCGAGACGCCGTATATCCGGCTCGTGACCCAGCTGTTCGGCGATCGGATGATCGTGGCGAACGCGACGGGCTGCTCCTCGATCTACGGGGCGAACCTGCCCACGACACCGTGGACGGTCAACGCGGTCGGTCGCGGTCCGGCCTGGAACAACTCGCTCTTCGAGGACAACGCGGAGTTCGGCCTGGGGATGCGCCTCGCGCTCGACGCCCAGACCGATCACGCCCGCCAGCTCCTCGAGCGCCTCGCTCCGCAGCTCGGAAGGGACCTCGTCGACGGCCTCCTCGGCGCCGGCCAGGAGACGGAGGCCGAGATCGAGCTCCAGCGGGAGCGGGTGGGCCTCCTGCGCCAGGCGCTCGACGGCATCGATGGCCCCCTCGCCTCGGACGCCCGGCAGCTTCTCTCGGTCTGCGACGATCTCGTCCGCCGCGGAATCTGGATCATCGGCGGGGACGGCTGGGCGTACGACATCGGCTACGGGGGCCTGGACCAGGTCCTCGCCTCAGGCCGCAACGTGAACATCCTGGTCCTCGACACCGAGGTCTACTCGAACACCGGCGGCCAGTCCTCGAAGGCGACCCCGCGGGGCGCCGTCGCCAAGTTCGCGGCCGCAGGGAAGGGAACGGCCAAGAAGGACCTGGGCGCCATTGCCCGGTCCTACGGCAACGTGTACGTCGCCCAGGTCTCGATGGGCGCCAACGACCTGCAGACCACCAAGGCCCTGCTCGAGGCCGATGCCTGGCCGGGCCCATCGCTCGTCATCGCCTACAGCACCTGCATCGCGCACGGGATCGACATGGGCAAGTCCATGTCGCACCAGAAGGACGCCGTGAAGAGCGGGTACTGGCCGCTCTATCGCTTCCATCCGTCGGAAGCCGAGGGTGGCCGGCCCTTCAAGCTCGACTCGGGGGCGCCCTCCATCCCGGTTGCCGCGTTCGCAGCGACCGAGGCGCGCTTCGCGTTCCTGCAACGGGCCCATCCCGAACGTGCCGCGGAGCTTGGCGCGCTGGCCCAGGCCGACGCGGACGAGCGGTGGCGCTACTACGAGCAGCTCGCAGGCATCGAGCGTACCGTCCCGCACCTCACGCAACCCGACCCGGGCGCCGAGCCCGGGGTCGAGAGCGATGCGGGCTACCGCCACGAGGGTGAGGAGGATCCGGAATGACCATCGACCTTCGCTCCCGATACCTGGGCCTGGAGCTCCGTTCGCCCATCGTCGCCTCCGCGGCGCCGCAGAACGGGGAGCCGGAGATGGCCCGCCGGCTCGAGGCCGCGGGCGTGGGGGCCATCGTCCTCCCCTCGCTCTTCGAGGAGGAGATCCTCGCCGAGGAGTTCGGCATCAACCAGACCCTGGAGCAGGGCACGGAGCTCTTTGCCGAGGCCCTCGACTACTTCCCGGCGGTCGACGGGGTTCGTGGGCGCGGCTGACCGCTACGTCGCAATGGTGGAGCAGGTCAAGGCTGCGACCAGCGTGCCCATCATCGCCAGCCTCAATGCCACGAGCACCGGTGCCTGGGTTCGGTACGCGCGCCTCATCCAGTCGGCAGGCGCCGATGCGCTCGAGCTGAACCTGTACCACGTTGCCGGTGACCCGCAGCGCAACGCCGCGGACATGGAGGCTGCCGACCTCGCCCTGATCGGAGCGGTCCGCGAGGCGGTCACCATCCCGCTCGCGGTCAAGCTCAGTCCCTACTACTCCGCCTTCGCCAACTTCGCCGCTGCGGCTACCGCAGCCGGCGCCGATGGGCTCGTCCTCTTCAATCGCTTCTACCAGCCGGACTTCGATCTCGAGGCGCTGGAGGTCGTGCCGCGGCTCGAGCTGAGCCAGCAGTGGGAGCTGCGGCTTCCCGTGCGCTGGATCGCGATCCTCCGTCCGCAGCTCGGCCCCGGGGTCTCGCTGGCGGCCACCTCCGGCGTCCAGACCGGGACCGACGTCGTCAAGGCCCTGATGGTCGGCGCCGACGTGGTGATGATGACGTCGGCCCTCCTGCGCCATGGCCCCGAGCACGTCCGCCAGGTGGAGGCGGAGCTGCAGGCCTGGACCACGGAGCACGAGTACGAATCGGTCGCGCAGCTGCGGGGCAGCGCCAGCCAGGCCACCGCCGAGAACCCGTCCGCGTTCGAGCGGGCCAACTACGTGCGCACCATTCGATCCTGGGTGACGCCGCCGGAGCTGGCCACGACGTCTCCCGGAGGACGGAGCGAGTAGGGGACCACCGCCCTGGCAGCCGCAGCCAGGTCGACGGTGGAGTTGGAGCGGGAGACGGGTCTCGAACCCGCGACATGCAGCTTGGAAGGCTGCCGCTCTACCAA
>CAVXEH010000011.1:0-81868 GCA_963760875.1 uncultured Chloroflexia bacterium
ATGTATGGCACAATGGGTGGCATGGAGAAGACGACGGTCTACCTGCCCGATGACCTGAAAGAGGCGCTTCGGCGTGCCTCACGCTCGACCGGCCGCAGCGAGGCGGACCTCATCCGCGAGGGGATCGGACTGGTGACGGGGACGCACCGCATCGCCGAGGCGACGCTGCCGCTCTTCAAGAGTGGCAGACCGGACCTGGCGGAGCACGTGGACGAGCTGCTCGACGGATTCGGCGAGCGGTGATCCTCCTCGACACGAGCGGCCTGCTGGCGGCCATCGACGGCAGCCAGCGGCAGCACGCCGCGGCTGCAGCGGTGCTGCGCGATGCCCCGGCACCGTGGCTGCTCTCCCCATTCGTGCTGGCCGAGCTGGACTATCTGCTCGCGACGCGGGTTGGGCAGAAGGCGGAGCGTGCCCTGCTCGCAGAGGCGGGGCGTGGCGTGTACCGGCTCGAGCCATTCGATGCGGAGGACCTCCAGGCCGCGGAACGCCTGATCGCCCGGCACGGCGATTTGGGCGTAGGCCTGGCGGACGCCTCGCTGGTCGTGCTCGCCCATCGGTACGGGATCCGCGACATCCTCACCCTGGACGAGCGGCACTTCCGGGTCCTGCGCGCTGCAAACGGCCATCCGTTTCGGATCCTGCCGGCGGACGCCTGACAGAGCGCGCGAAGGCTCTATTTCGCGGCTGATCCTCGGGCCGCGCGGGCGCGGCGCTTGCCCTCGTGCATGGCCTGGACGCGGGCGACCGGGATCGCTCGTCCCTCCTCGACGAGGTCAGCGGGAAGTCGCTGCGGGTCGGGCATGGCCTCGCGCCATGGATCACGGTCGCCCAGGAGGCCGAGCGCGGTGTGGATGGTGAAGTCGGCAGGCTTGATGTCGTCCAGCTCATCCCAGGAGACGGGGAAGGAGACCGGGACGCCGGGCCGCACGCGCGGGCTGTAGGCGGCCACCACGGTGGCGCCGCCGACCCGGGTCGAGTCCACGAAGACCTTGCCGCCACGATCCGCCTTCACGAACGCCGTGGTCGCTACCTCCGGATCGAGGCGCTCCGCCCGGGCGGCGATGGCCCGGGTGGCGGCAGCGGCATCCTCGAACGAGGCTTGTGCTCGTGATCGGCACGAACACGTGCAGCCCCTTGGCGCCGCTGGTCTTGACCGCCCCGCTGAGGCCGGCATCGGACAGCGCCTGGCGGACGGCGCGGGCGGCACGAACCGCCATGGCGAAGGCATCGGCATCGGGCGGGTCCAGGTCCAGGACCAGATGCGTCGGTTGCGTCGGCTGATTCGACCGATCCACGCGGACGAGGGTGGGGTGGTACTCGACCGCCCGCTGGTTCGCGAACCACAGCAGCGTGCGCCGGTCGTTGCACAGGGCGTACTCGACGTCCCGCTTGGAGGACTGGGACCACCATCGGACCCGCTTCACCCACGGAGGCGTGTACTTCGGCAGGTTCTTCTGCATGAAGGCTTCCTGGCCCTGATGTACCCGGATCACCGACAGGGGCCGGTCCTCGAGGCCGGGCAGGATCCGGTCACGGATCGCGTCGAGGTAATCCACGAGATCCCGCTTCGTCGCACCCGCCCCATCGAAGAGGGGCTGATCGAGGTTCGTGAGCTCCACGCCGTCGCGTGTGTTCTCCCCGCTGGTGGCACTCATGGCGACGGCGAGGGTACATCTGCTGCCTTCAAGAAGTGACCGCTCGCGCCTGCGGTTGCCGGATGCCCTGGTGCTGGCCACGGCGCTGCACCTGAAGGCGGATCGCGTCCTCACCACCGATACAGGCTGGCGGACGCCGGTGTGACCGTCGAGCTGCTGGCCTGACCTAATTGGAGGGCGGAAGGCCTTCCCCCCAGGAGTAGGATCGCCCCGCAACGCCGAGAGGGAACGGGAGATGAGCAACCCGAACGCGATTCCGCGCCAGCAGCCTCTGTCGCCGGAGACGGATGCCGCGACCACCGAGTGGCTGGACTACTGGATGGCCGGCCCCACCCGCGAGCGTTGGACGGAGCTGCCGCCGCAGCGCGGTGATCGTGCGCCGTCGCTGCCGCTGGTCGACGCGCGGACAGGGGCCACCGTCGAGCTGGCGTCCACCTGGGCGGACAGGCCGGCGCTCCTGCTCTTCTGGCGCCATTTCGGCTGCTCGTGCGGTCGCGATCGAGCCGCGAGGCTGCGCGCCGAGCACGATGACTACGTGGCGGCAGGCGCACGCATCGTCCTCATCGGCCAGGGCGAGCCGGAGCGCGCGCTGGTGTATGCCCAGGCGAACCAGATTCCGACCGATGTCGTCCTGCTCTGCGACCCCGACGAGCGCGCGTACCGCGCCTACGGGCTGCGGGAGGGCGGCCCCATCGAGGTCCTCTTCGACGCCCCGGACCGTTACCTGACCTGCACGCCCGCCATCGGCCGCGAGATGGCGGACGAGCGGACGGCCCTGGGCCGGCCAATGGTGGACAACCCGTGGCTTCTGCCGGGTGAGATCGTGATTCGTACCGATGGGCGGATCGTCAGCGCCTATCACTTCGGGTATTGCGAGCACTGGATCGACCCGCGGGTCAACGTCGCCGCCATTCGCGTTGCGACCGGCGCCGTGCACCTGGCGGTGAGCGGAGCGCTGGGCTCAGCGTGGCGGTCGTGAGCATCTCCTCGCTGGTCTGCGCTGCCCAGGGCTGACTCACCATCCGGAATGCCTTCCTTTGTGCCCGGTCCCCGGCTAGTCTTCCGGCGTGACCTGTCCGCGATGTGGGGCCGCGACTGTCGAGGGTGCGCGATTCTGTTCATCCTGCGGGCTCGAGCTCGCACCCACGGTTGGACGGGAAGAGCGCAAGCTCGTCACCGTCCTGTTCGTCGACCAGGTTGGGTCCACCTCACGCGCCGATGGAGCGGATCCCGAGGACGTTCGCGATCGCCAGCGCATCTACTTCGACGAGGTGCGGGCGCGCCTCGAGCGATTCGGCGGTCTTGTGGAGAAGTACGCCGGGGATGCGGTCATGGCGGTCTTTGGCGCGCCCCTCGCCCGAAGCGACGACGCCGAGCGGGCCGTGCGGAGCGCCCTCAGCATCCTCGACGGCGTGCGCGAGCTGAACCAGGAGCACCCCGACCTCGACCTCGAGGTGCGTATCGGCGTCTGTACCGGCGAAGCCATGGTCGAGCTCGACCCCAGGCCGGGGATGACCCTGGCGACGGGCGACATCGTGAACACCGCGGCGCGCCTGCAGACCGCCGCACCACCCGGGAGCGCGATCGTTGGTCCCGGCACGTACCAGCTGACGCGTCACCTCTTCACGTACCAGCCTCTCGCCCCGGTTGTCGCGAAGGGGAAACGCGATCCGGTTGCGGCATGGCGCGCGATGGAGGAGATCGTCGCTGCCGCGACGCCGGATTCGGGCTCACCGCTCGTCGGGCGCGACAGCGAAATGCAGCTCATCCGCGCCGTCTGGCAGCGCGCGATCAGCGGACGACAGGTTCAGCTCGTCAGCCTGCTGGGGCCTGCCGGCATCGGGAAGTCCCGCCTGGCGCGCGAGATAGCGGCCGAGGCGGAGTCAAGCGGCGCGCGCGTCCTGTGGGGCCGGAGCCTGCCGTACAACGAGCAGACGCCGTACCACGCGGCTGCGCAGATGATGCGGCGAGCGGCGGGGATCTTCGAAAGCGACCCCGTAGAGCTGGCCCGCCTCAAGCTCGGAGGGTTCATCGACACCCTGCTTCCGGAGGCGGAGCGCAGCGAAGCCACTCGGTTCGTCTCCCTGCTCATGGGTCTTGGCCTGGACGAGCCGACGACCGAATCCGTCCATCTTCGCTTCACGATGCGGCGCCTGACCGAGGCGCTGTCGGAGCGTGCACCGGTGCTGCTCGTGTTCGAGGACATCCATTGGGCCGACGACGTGCTGATCGAACTCGTCATGTACCTGGCGACTCACATTCAGGACCGCCCGGTGATGCTCGTCGGTCTCGCGCGGCCAGAGCTGTTCGAGCTGCGGCCGACGTGGGGTGCCGGGGTCGCTGCCCACACCTCGATTCCGCTCAAGCCCCTGACCGAGGAGGCCGCGGCGGCGGTGGCATCGAGTCTGCTGGGCAGCAGCGGCGCGACCGTGGCGCGCGTCGTCGAGCGAGCCGAGGGAAACCCGCTCTTCCTGGAGGAGCTGGTTGCATCAATCGAGGACGAATCGGTCGCAGAGGAGCTGCCGACCAGCGTCCGCGCGGCGATCACGGCACGCATCGACGCGCTCCCCGCGGACGCGCGCGACGTGCTCATGACGGCCGCGGTCGTCGGTCGCACGTTCTGGCGTGGGGTGCTTGCGCAGGTGGACGGCATGGGCGACGTGGACACCGCGCTCGAGGCCCTGGAAACGAGAGGCTTGATCCAGCGCCGATGGAGCAGCCAGGTCGAAGGCGACATCGAGTTCTTGTTCAAGCACGACCTGATTCACGAGACCGCGTACGCGACGCTTCCCCGTGCGACGCGTCGCGAGCTGCACGCCAGCACGGCGCGAGTCCTCGAGGGATCGGTGACGGCTCCATCCGAAATCGCCTGGCTCCTCGCCTACCACTGGCGAGAAGCCGGCGACGGCTCCAAGGCGATCCGATATCTCACGACGGCCGCGGAACGGGCGGCGGACGCTCGCGCCCTGGAGGAGACCCACGAGCTCCTGACCCAGGCGGCAGATCTTGCCTCGACTCCCGAGGAACGCACGAGGCTCCTGCTGCGCCGGGCGGTGGCCATGACCCAGCTCGACGACTACCCCCGGGCCTCGACCGAGCTCGACGAGCTCATCCCGACCCTCCAGGGCGAGGCGCTCGCCGAGGCGCTGATTCAGAAGACACGCGCCGCCTACTGGACCGAGCAGACCGACATCGCGCTGGCCAGCGGGGAGCGCGCGCTGGAGGTGGCGCGCGCCAGCGGGGCGAAGGAGCTTGAGCCTCCTGCCATGGGGCTCTACGGGGCGGCGCATTCGATGCGCGGCGAACCCGGGGATCTGGCGCGGGCCATCGACCTCTCCAACGAGGCCTTGAGGATCTGGGTGCCGGGGACGCGAGCCATCGAGCATGCCGAGGTCTTCCACAACCAGGCCAACTACTACTACTGGGCCGGCGACTACAGCCACGCCATGGCGATGGCACGACATGCTCGCGAAACGGCCCTTGGCGAGACTGCGAGCGGCGAGGCGATGCTCCGCGGCGCCGGGCTGGAGGGGCTCGTACTTGCCGGGCTGGGCCGGTACGAGGATGCCCTGACGCACGCTGACCAGGCCATACGGCTCGCCGTGGACATGGGCCGGCCGACGAACGTGACAAGGAACTACTCGACGCTCATCCTGCGCGAGATCTTCGCCCTGGAGGAAGCGCGCAGCCGGAGTGCGCTGGTGGCTTCGGCCCTTGGGCCATCGGAGTTCAACATGCCGTGGATGAACGCTCGCTGCGATCTCCTGGCGGCCGAGCTCATCGCCGGAGATTTCGGCGCCGTGGAACACGAGCTGCCAGCCCTGTGGGAAGAGGCGCTCGCGAGCCGGGCGTGGGTTCGCTGGCATATCGGTACCAGGGCGGCGGCGCTGGCCGCAGAGCTCGATCTGGAGAGGGGGCGGCTCGACGAGGCGCTGACGTGGGGTACCCGTACGCATGATCTCGCGACGGCGGTGGGCCGCAAGAAGTATCAGGCTATTGCGCTCATCACCATCGGGCGGATCTTGACGGCGCAGGGCAACAGGGATGCCGTTGCCGAGATTCGGCGTGCGGTGGCAATCGCGGACGCCATTCGATCGCCGCTTCTGCGCTGGCAATCGCGCGGAGCCCTCGCCGAAGCACTCGAAACGGTCGGCGATGGGGAGGACCCCGGCGCCGCGCGCGAGGAGGCAGCCTCCATCATCCGCGAGATTGTGGCGGGTCTCTCGAGCGAGCATGCCGCGGGATACCTGGCCGCACGCCAGGTTGACGACGTCCTCGCGAAGGCGTGACGACACATCATGCCGGGTGAACCGCTGCTGATCGGGATCGCCACCATCGCCGTGGTGGTGGCGGGGTTCACCGGCGTCACCTCGACCCTGGTGCCGCCCGGCGGCGCGTGGCATCCGGCCATGCGCATCCGCCAGCGGGCCATTGTGTCCACCAGCTTCAACGTCATGTTCGAGTCGCTCGCGCCGTCGATCGCCTACGCGTGGCTGGGCGACGCGCGGAATGCGCTCGTGGTGGCCAGTGCGATCGTGGCCGTCTACGCGACCGGGATCGTGATCTGGCGCGGACGCCAGCTGCTGAGGGCCGGCGGCAAGCTGTCGGGAGCCGCGATGGTGCTCTATGCGCTCGGCCCCACGGCTACGGTGCTGTTCTGGGCCAACGCGATTGCATTCGGGTCGCTGGCTCTTTACGCGCTCGCCCTCTGCGTCCAGCTCACTGTCGCGGTGGTGAGCTTCTACTCGCTCGTCTCAGCCGCCCAGGGCTGAGGCATGGGCTACCTGGTCGACCTCGAGTGCACCGGATGCGGTGCACGCTACCCCGCCGATGGGCTCATCGGGACCTGTCCTGCCTGCGGCCTGGTGCTCTTTGCTCGGTATGACCTCGCCGCGCTGCGAGCCGCCATGCCCAGTCCGGCGCCGGATGCCGGCGCCTGGGACCTGTGGCGGTACCGGGCGCTCCTGCCCGTGGGTGACGACTTCGCGGTGCACAGCCTGGGCGAGGGCATGACGCCGCTGCTGCCTGCGCCGATGGCGGCGCGAACATCGGTCGGGCTCGATCGTGGCGAGCTGTGGATCAAGGACGAGGGGCGCAATCCCACGGGCTCGTTCAAGGCCCGCGGCCTGTCCGTGGCCGTCGCCCGCGCCGTTGAGCTGGGCGTGACCGATATCGCCATTCCCTCGGCCGGCAACGCCGGCGCCGCGGCGGCGGCGTACGCGGCCGCCTACGGGGTGCGCTGCCACGTCGCGATGCCCGCCGACGCCCTGGCCGTGAACCAGGCGGAGGTGCGTGCCTACGGCGCGGAGCTGATCCTGGTCGACGGGCTCATCGACGCCGCGGGGGCGGTGATCCGGGAGCGTGGCCAGGACGCCGGCTGGTTCGACGTGTCCACGCTCAAGGAGCCGTACCGGGTCGAGGGCAAGAAGACCATGGCCCTCGAGCTCGCGGAGGCTGGTGGCTGGGGCGACGCCTGGTGCCCGGACGTGATCGTCTATCCCACCGGTGGCGGAACCGGCATCGTGGGCATGTGGAAGGCCATCGCCGAGATGGCGGACCTCGGCTGGATCGGCGAGCGCCGTCCACGGTTCGTGGTCGTGCAGTCCACCGGCTGCGCGCCCATGGTGCGGGCCTTCCGCGCGGGAGCCACGCATGCGGATCGCTGGGAGGACGCCGCGACCGTCGCGGCGGGCATCCGGGTTCCGTCCGCCATCGGCGACTACCTCATCCTGGAAGCCGTGCGCGAGAGCGGCGGGACCGCCGTGGAAGTGCCCGACGCGGAGATCATCGAGGCGCAGCGCGCGTTCGCGTCCCTGACCGGGACCTGGCCCGCGCTCGAAGGTGCCGCGACCTGGGCGGCGCTCCGCCAGCTGCGCGAATCCGGGTTCCTGGGTGGCGAGGAACGCGTCGTGCTGATGAACACCGCCATGGGCCTGAAGTCCGCAACCTAGCATTGGTCGGCCACGCACGGAGGCAGCCTCGATGCAACCGCGAATCACCATCCTCACCCTGGGCGTCGACGACCTGGAGGCGGCCGTGCGGTTCTATCGGGACGGGCTGGGGCTGCCGACGCAGGGCATCATCGGCACGGAGTTCGAGCATGGCGCGGTCGCCTTCTTCGAGCTGGCGGGAGGGCTGACCCTGGCGCTCTGGCCGCGGGAGTCCATTGCCGCGGACACGGGCCTCGCGCTGACCCCGCCGTCTCCCACGGATCTGACCATTGCCCACAACGTCAACAGCCGCGAGGAGGTCGACGCCGTGCTGGCCCAGGCCACCGCCGCAGGTGCCCGGATCATCAAGCCAGCGACCGATACCTTCTACGGCGGATACGCCGGCTACTTCGCCGATCCCGACGGGCACGTGTGGGAAGCCGCCTGGAACCCGGCCATCACCGTCGAGTGCTGACCGTCGCGACGCGCGCCGCCGACCACTCGCAGCGCGGCGGAACGTCGCGGTTACACATAGCAGCGTTGTGACGATCGAAGCACCGATGTCGGGCGTTCGGTGGTCGCCCCGCCACCGGTAGCAGCGCGCCGGCGATCGAGCGGGGATTCCCGAGCCTTCGATGGTCGTAGTGCTGCCATGTGTCACGCACGCCCCGCTCGAAGGCTGCGCCGCACGCCCGACTCCGCGAATGCGCGCGTGCGAAGCGTTAACCGGGTCGGGGCAACGCACGCGGGGTCACACGGCCCCGGACACCGGTTGACCCCGGCGCGTGCCACCATTAATGTGCTCATTGTGAGTAGCATATTGTTCCGGTGACCTACTGGCTGGCGGTCCTCGTCCTGCTGGTGCTGGGGTTCCTCACGGGCTTCAGCATCGGGCTGTTCGTCCTGCTCGTCGCGGTGGCGATGCTCGTGCTCGGCCCCTTCAGGCATCGGCCGCTCATCTACTGGCCACCGATGGCCGGGGTGCTCGCGTTCATCCTGGGCTACCTCGCGGTGGCGCCGCTGTCCTGCGAGGCTCGCGGCGAGGTCGGCGGAGCCTCGACGACCGTCTGCTCGAGCCTCATCGGGATCACCTACACCGGGACGGGGACCTATAACCCGTCGCTGCAGCCGGGGCTGGTTGCCGGCTTGGTGGCAGCGCTCACAGCCGCGCTGCTGGTGGCCCTGTTGGTCTGGCGCACCGGGAGGCCGATTGCCGACGGCCGGCGCTGACGGGCCGTCAGACCCAGGTCCGGGCGCCGGGATCGTTGCACACGCAGCGTTCGCCTGATGCTCCGTGCAGCGTTACGACCATCGAGCGCGCTGTGGATGGTCGGCCTGACACTTCCAGCAGCAGCATGACCATCGAGGCTCCGCCATCGGGGTTTCGATGGTCACAACGCCGCTCACAGCAGCATCCGACGGATGACGGCGTGACCGGACGAACGCCATGGCCACCGCATTCCAGGCACGCTGATCACGAGCGGTATTGCACCCTCGCGCGCGACTCGTCACGTGCGCGCCTCATCAGCGCAAGGCGGCTCGGGCAGGCTGCGACGGTGTCACCTGTACCCCGCTCACGCTCGCGAGAGCCCGGATCGGGGCGCCGGATTTCGTCCGGACTCGCCTAACGCTACGGACATCAGCGTCTGACGAGTCGTGGGTCGATTCGAGCGCATAACGCGGATGTGGTCAGCCCCTGACTAGAATCGGCGCATGCTCCTCCCCGCGACCGAGCGCGCCCTCCTGCATCGCCTGGCCACCGGGCAGCGTGACGGTCGTGCGCCGTCGGTCGCGGCGGCCGTGGTCCGTGACGGCCAGCGGGTGTGGTCGCAGGCCATCGAGACCACCACCGACACCCAGTTCCGCATTGGCTCGCTGAGCAAGACGTTCGTCGCCGTCCTGGTCATGCGGCTCCGCGACGAGGGCCGGCTGGGCCTGGAGGATCCCCTGGAAACCCACCTGCCCGATGCGCCCGTCCGGGGCGTGACCATCAAGCAGCTCCTCAGCCACACCGCGGGTCTCGCCAGCGAGACGCCCGGTCCGTGGTGGGAGCGCACGCCGGGCACGCTCAGGGCGGACCTGGCGGACATCGTGGGTCCCGACGCGCGCAAGCATCCAGCGGGGCATCGGTTCCACTACTCGAACCCTGGCTTTGGGCTGCTGGGCGGCCTGGTCGAGCAGCTCCGCGGCCAGCCCTGGCCGGAGGTGCTGCAGCGCGAGGTCCTGGACCCGCTGAAGATGACCCGGACGTCGTACCTGCCCCGGGAGCCCTACGCTCGCGGGACGGCCGTGCACCCCTGGGCGGACGTGGTGCTGCCGGAGGCTGTCCAGGACGTTGGCCTCATGGCGCCCGCCGGCCAGCTGTGGTCCACGGTGGAGGACCTGTCCAGGTTCGCCGGCCTGCTTGCCAATGGCGCCGATGGCGTCCTTTCCGCCGACACGGTGGCCGAGATGCGCGAGCCGCGCTCCGCGCCCGAGGGGGCAGGCTGGGAATCCGGGTATGGCCTGGGCATGCAGCTGCTCCGCGCGCCGCAGCGGGTGCTGGCGGGGCACACCGGCTCCATGCCCGGGTTCGTCTGCACCCTGTGGGTGAGCGTCGAGGACGACGTGGGGGCGGTGGCCCTGGCCAACACCACCGGTGGGCTCGCCATCGGCGCACTGACCGCCGACCTGGTGGGCATCGTGGCCGATCGGGAGCCGCGCATCCCGCAGCCCTGGCGGCCGATGCGCGAGCTTGACGCCGCGTTGCTCGAGCTCGTGGGCCCCTGGTTCTGGGGACCCACCGGCTACGCCCTCAAGCTGGAGGCCAACGGCTTCTTCGCCCTGGCCTCGCTGGCCGGAAAGGGCAGCCGCGACGCGCGCTTTCGACCCTCCGGCGACGGGACGTGGATGGGGCTGGACGGCTACTTCGCGGGCGAGACCCTGCGTCCGGTCCGCGACGCGGCCGGGCGGGTGACCCACCTCGACATCGGCTCCTTCGTGTTCACCCGCGAGCCGTACGACCCCGAGGCGCCCATTCCCGGTGGCGTCGATCCGGATGGCTGGCGGCCCGGCTAGTCCGGCGCCGGTGCTGCCCGCGGCCTGGGACACGACGGGGCTCGAGCCCGAGCTGGGCTCGAGCTAGAGGACGCGGAAGATGGTCAGCAGGGCCACGATCCCCACGACATCGGCCGCGAAGTGGGTTGCCCAGGTCAGGGCCAGGTTATGCGTCTTTGCGTAGATGACTCCGAAGAAGACGCCGTCGACGGTGACCCCCGCGACATCCAGGAGGATGACCGACAGGCTGCCGGCGGTGCCGACGGCGTGGGCGACCCCGAACAACGCGGCCGCAACACCAATGGCGGCCGGCGTGCCAATGAACCAGCCCAGGCGCTCCTGGATGATCACGCGGAAGACGATCTCCTCCGCGAGGGTCAGCACCAGCGCCAGCGCCAGGATGCCGGTGATTCCGGCAATGCCGGCGGCGGAGCCGATGTCGACCGGAAGGCGGGCCGTGATGTGGTCGATGAGCTCGCCCCCGTGGCCGAGGAGCAGCGCGGCCAGGACTGTCGGTGGCAACAGCTGAAAGACCACGACCTCCAGTCCGGCCAGATACCAGACCCGCCGCAGGTCCGCCCCGAATCCCGCCTTGATGCCAATGCTGCTCCAGGGGCGGCCGTGGCGGCGCGGCCCGCCGATGGCCACGGAGATGGTCATGATGTAGGCGAAGAGGTACACGGCCTGGCCCCTGGCGAGGGATACCGCGAGGGTGAGCACCAGGAGGGCCAGCAGCGCCCCGAGCTCGATGCGGGCCCGCCGATCTGATCGCGCGGCTGCCGCCGGGAGGATGGCCGACGTGCGCTCCCGGAGCGTCCCGGCCGAGGGGTTCAGGAACCTGCCTCGCATGGCGCGCAGCATCCGCGGGCTGCAGCGGCTGACAAAGGGCTGGACGGTACCAATGCGCCGGGCGTTTGGACTCAGGAATGGTCGGTGCGGATGGTCATCTCCACCATGACCACGTCGCCGACCACGAGGTCCTCGGCGCGGCGCACGGCATCCTTGAGGGGGAGTGCGTAGCGCCCCTGCCTGGGGAACAGCGAGGTCTCGAACTGGGTGTCGCCAACCCGGCCATGGACCGGGATCACGCCCCACCCGTAGCTGAGCATGGGCGCCAGCGCGCGGATCAGCGCGGACTCCTCGTCGGGGACGGTGACGAAATGGTAGGGCGCAGGGCCGCGCCAGTACCACAGCTCACCGGCGAACTCGAACCGGACGCTCTGGGGCGGAGGCCCGGACATGGAGCTCCTCGCATCGGATTCCGTGCCTGTCATTCTCCATCCCGTGTCCCCTGGCCGGTGTCCCCTGGCAGATCACTTACCCGGGGCCAATGGCTACGTCGATGTCGTCGCCTCGACATCGGCTCCTTCGTGGTCGCCCGTGAGTCGTACACCCCGAGGCGCCCGACCCTTGGTGCGGGATCTTGGAGGGCTGCCGAAATGGCTGGCGCCGTCCGTGATCGGCTCGGTCGCTCAGTGGCTTCCGCTCAGCAGGCGTCGTCGGGAGCGCTGCCCTTGGCGGCATGAACGATTGAGCGACATCTGCGCCGCGGAACCGGAAATGGCCGAGGGGTCGTGCGCTCCTTGATGAGTAGAGCTGCTCACAGTCCACCGGAGGGCCAAGGGAGCGGGCCCTGTGCCGGGCCTAATCAGTGGGGCTACTCACAGTCCACCGGAGGGCCTCCGTTGGGGCGCCATCGGCCCAGCCTGAGCAGTGGGTCTGCTCACACCCCACCGGAGGGCGACAGGCCCGGGGTCAACGGCGGCGTGTGAGTAGTGGGGCTGCTCACAGTCCACCGGATGGCCGGGCCACGGATGTAACCGATGGACGGCCGGGGCGACCCCGACGCTGCCGCCCATGGCCCACCCGGGCCTGCTACCGTGCCGCCGTGCGACTCATCTCCACCGCGTTCGTGACCGTGGACGGCATCATCGAGGCGCCCGGCTTCGACGAGCACCGCGATGGGCGAAACGCCTGGGCCCTGCGCGTGCAGGACGAGGAGACCCAGGAGGCCAACCGGGAGCTGCTCTTCGGGGCGGACGCCATCCTGCTTGGCCGGGTGACGTACCAGATCTGGGCCGCCTTCTGGCCCACTGCCGAAGGGGATCCGGACTGGACGCGCCGCATGAACGAGATTCCCAAGTACGTGGTCTCCAGCACCCTGCAGAACGCGGAGTGGAACAACACGCACATCATCCGTGGAGACCTCGCCACGCAGATCGGCAGGCTCAAGGCCCAGCCCGGCCGCGAGTTGGTGTGCTACGGCAGCGCGGACCTGCTGGTCGGGCTCATGGAGCACGGCCTGGTCGACGAGTACCGGCTGTTCGTGTACCCGGTGGTGCTGGGCAGCGGGAAGCACATGTTCGCCGATCGCATCGACACCCAGCACCTGCGCCTGGTCAGCTCACGCAGGTTCCGCTCCGGGGTGGTCTCGCTGGTCTACCAGCCGGAGGAGCGGGTCCCCACCAGCCGCTACGTTGCCGAGTACACCTGGACCCAGGAGCAGATCAGCGCCCTGCACGCTGCCCAGGACACCACGCGCGTGCTGGCCACCATCCTCTTCACCGATATCGTGGACTCCACGGGGCGGGCCGCGGCCATGGGCGACCGCGCCTGGCGCAACCTGCTGGATCGCCATGACGAGGTGGCGCGGGCGGAGGTGGACCGATGGCACGGCCATATCGTGAAGGGCACAGGCGACGGGATCCTGGCCACCTTCGACGCCCCCACCCGGGCCCTGCAGTGCGCCTTCCGCCTGCGCGACGCACTCGCGGGCCTTGGCCTGCAGATCCGGGCGGGGATCCATACCGGCGAGGTCGAGGTGCGCGAGACCGATATCGGCGGTATCGGTGTGCACATCGCCGCCCGCGCCCTCGAGGCCGCCGGCGAGGGCCAGGTGGTCGTCACGCGCACGGTCCGCGACCTGGCGACGGGGACGGACCTCGCCTTCGAAGCGCTCGGCTCCCTCCGTCTGCGCGGCATCCCCGGCCAGTGGGACCTGTTCCAAGCCACGACGGCGGGGTAGTGGGCCGGGGGCCCCATGCGGGACGGTGAGGTCACGCCCCATCCTGGCCCTCCTGTAGGATCTGCCCGAGCGCGCGTCGCGCGGGAGGGAACGGCCATCGTGCGAGCGTCCGTGCGCCGAATGAGCATTCCGCGCCTGCCGCCGTCATCGCGCCAGCCGCTGCCGTCGCTGGAGCCGGGTCTGGCGGGTCTCGCCATCGGCCGTTCGCCGCGCTCTGGCACGCTGGGTGCGCAACCCTGAGCCCCAGCACGCATTGGAGGAGCCGATGAGCAGCACCACCGACGAGGTCCTCGCCCTGGAGCGACGGTTCTGGGACGAGGCGAACAGCCCGGCGTTCTTCGAGCGCACCATCGCGGACGGTGGCCTGACGGTGATCGAGCCGATGGGTGTCATTCCCAAGGGGATGGCGGTTCAGGCCGCCGGGCAGGGTGATCGCTGGGTCGACGTGGAGTTCTCCGACGTGGCGGCCAGCGAGGTCATGCCGGGCTGCGTGGTGCTCGCCTACCATGCACGCGCGAAGCGCGAGTCGGACGGAACGCCGTACCAGGGCTCCATCGCGTCGACCTGGGTCCGCGGGGACGGCGGGTGGCAGCTCGCCCTGACCTGCCACCAGCCTTGGAAGGGCTAGGCGCCCTCCTCCTTCGTCACCATCCCAGCCGGGACGCTGCCCTCACCCACGAACCGGCGCCGGATGCCCAGGGAGGCGTCCGTCCTGGCCATGGAGCGAGCGCCATCGGCCTCCAGGCCGGTCATGGCCCGGATGGCGTCGATGGTCTCCGGGATCACGATGGCCTCGTTCGGCACGTGGTAGGTGAGGTAGACCTCGCCGCCGTCCGGCCGCACGGCAATGGCGTCCTCCCACAGCGCGACCTCCCACAGGTCGGCGCGCGGGCGGCCCAGGTCGCGCATCAGCTCGATGATCGAGTTCTGCCCGGCCATCCCCTGGTCGGCGCGAATGAACGCGACCCGCGAGGCGTGGGCAAGCAGCTCGCGAACCTCCCGCACCGTGGTTGGGTGACTGGTCTCCACCATGGCGAAGTGGATGTGGCCCAGGTCGAACGGTCCGCGCGCGGCCATGGTCACGATGTCCAGCTGGGGCAGGATGGTCCGCAGGTCGGGGCCCTGGTGGCTGGGGGTCGAGGTCTCGGGCACCACCGTGTTCAGCGGTGCATTCAGGTGGCTCTCCCAGGGGTCGGTGCCGCGGCGGAAGAGGACCGCGCGGGCTGCCTTCACAAGGCCCGCCCGGTACAGGGTGCCCATCACGCGGCCCAGGGCCGTCGTGTTGCAGGAGACGACGCGGAGGAGGTCCGCATCCAGCGCGTCCGCGTAATTGAGCGACGCGATGAAGCTCAGCCCCGTCATGGCGTGCTTCTCGCCGCCCTGGAAGATGGCCTTTCGACCGCCGGCCGCGTACTGCTCCAGGTTCCTCGCGGCGATGCCCTTGGGCGTGCAGTCGACGATCACGTCGCAGGCGCCAATCAGCTCCCCGAGCACCCCCGCCACCGGCAGGCCGGCCTGGCGCATGGGCTCCAGCGCGTCAGCGGTCGCGGCGTAGAGGGGAATCCCGCGCTCGACGGCGGGGAAGATCCGGTAGTCGGTGGCGATGTCCGCCACGCCCACCAGCGTCATGTCGTCCTGGAGGCGCACCGCATCGGCGACCCGCTTGCCAATGACGCCGTAGCCGTTGACTGCAACCCGGGCTGACGAGCCACTCATGGAAGAACCCCTCCGAAGGTCGATGGCGGCCGATATGGATGACCGCTGACCGCGCAGCGATCCGGCGCCACCCTACGGAGCGGATCGGCCCGTGAACAAGGGCCGATGGTCGTGACCCCCGAGCCGTGGTCGCTGCCACGTGCGAGGCGCCTGGGCTGTCTGGCCTGGCGCCGCGCTGACCCGCCGCTGGTGCGTGGATCACCACTGCGACCGTCGGCCGGGTGCCCCGGGGTCGTTCCGGTGTTCACGTCACCTGTCCGACCGCGGAGGCGGGTCCAGCCGGGCGTCCAGGCGAGGTGGCGGCCGGTTCCCGGGTCACAGTGGTGATGTGGCCACCATGCCGCCCGGGAGAGGCCGCGCTCAGGCCCTCGCCGCCCCCGGTGCGGGCCAGAGCGGCTCCGGCACCGTGAATCCCAGCGGCCCGTTCCAGCCGTTGCGCGCAGCAACCTCGTCCACCGGCGTGCGCGGAGCAACGGCCCACCGGCCAGTGGGGTAGCCCATGGGCACCGCCCCGTGCATGACCCAGCCCTCGTCCGCGGGCACGCCCAGGATCTCGAACACCTCGTCCGACGCGAAGGTCCCCAGCACGCCGGTCAGGGTGGATCCGATCCCCTCCGCGCGGGCCGCGAGCATCGCGCTCCAGACTGCCGGGTACACGCCGCTGCCCTCGCGGGTCCTGCCGAACGCAACCAGCAGCAGGGGAATCTGGGCGAAGTGGCGGGCAAGGTGCTCGCCGGAGCGTGCCGCGCGCCCGGTGGGGCCCTCGAGCGCCAGCATCTGCCCGCGATCGGCGCCAAAGGCCTCGAACATCCGTGTCCAGGCCCGGTCGTACACCGGGGCCAGCCGGGCCATCAGCGCAGGATCGTCCACGAGGATGAAGCGCCACCCCTCGCCGATGTTCGGCGCGCGGATGGCCGCATCCAGGATCCGCGCCTGGACCTCGAGGGGTACCGGATCCGGCTTGAGCCGACGCATGGCGCGGGTCGTGTACAGGGCCTCGTGGATCTCCATCGGATGCTCCCTCTGTCGCGGCTGCGCCAGGACCGATGGCGCGCCGGGTGGTTTGTTCGTACGATGTACGAGGACGTGCGGCCACGGTAGTCGTACGTTGTACGATTGTCAAGACCCGCCACGCAGACAGGAGCGCCAATGGCACCCCAGCACGAAACCCGGGGAGGCTCCGTCCCGAAGCTCAGCCGCGAGCTCGTGCTGGACGCCGCCATCGGTATCGCAGATCGAGAGGGCATCGAGGCTCTGACCATGCGCCGCCTCGCCGACGAGCTGGGCGCCGGGGCGATGTCGGTCTACTACCACGTTGCCGGCAAGGACGAGATCATCGACGGGATGGTCGAGACCGTGGTGGGGGAGATGACGCTGCCGCCGGTCGGCCCGGACTGGAAGCCGGCCCTGAAGGCAGCGGCGACATCGGCGCATGAGGTTCTCCTGCGCCACCCGTGGGCGACCGCCATGATCCTGTCACGCCCGGTCGTCAGCCCCGCGCGCTTTCGGCAGATGGATGCCATCCTGGGCTGCCTGCGGGGGGCTGGCTTCTCCGCCGCCGAGACGGATCTCGCCTACCACGTCCTGGACAGCCACATCATGGGATTCACCCTGTGGCTGGTGGGCATTCGCGCCGGGCTGGAGCGCCTGGGTCCGGTGACCAACGCCTTCGACCTGTTCGATGCCGATGCCCTGCCGCACCTTGCCGAGCACGCCCGTGAGCACCAGCGCGAGCGCGGAGCCGATGAGCCCGGTCCGTTCGAGTTCGGCCTGGACCTCATCCTGGATGGGCTGGAGCGATCACGCGACGCCGATGTCGCCCCCGGCGCCTAGGCGCACGCCGGAGCGGTGGCCAGGGCGCCTGGCGCCGCGCTGACCCGCCGCTGGTGCGTGGATCACCACTACGACCGTCGGCCGGGTGCCCCGGGGACGTTCCGGTGTTCACGTCACCTCGTCCGACCGCGGAGGCGGGTCCAGCCGGGCGTCCAGGCGGGGGTGGTGGCCGGTTCCCGGGTCACAGTGGTGATGTGGCCACCATGCCGCCCGCGAGGGGCCGCGCTCAGGCGACAGCGCCGCCTTCACAGCCCTTGTGACCCATCGCGCGGGGGACGTGCGGACGCACCGGATACCATCAGCCCATGAGGGAGCGACCGCTGCATGCGGCGGTGATCGGGACGGGCTTCGTGGGGCCGTTCCACGTGGATGCCATCCGGCGCGCCGGCTACGCGGACGTGGCCTGGCTGGTGGGTGCGAACCCGGAGCGAACGCGCGCACGCGCATCGGCCTTGGGCGTGCCGCGGGCGATCCACTGATCCGGACGAGATCTTCCGCGATGCCGATGTCGACGTGGTCCACGTCTGCACCCCCAACGACAGCCACGTGGACCTGGCCGAGCGAGCGCTGCGAGCCGGCAAGCACGTGGTGGTCGAGAAGCCGCTGGCCCTCAATGCGGCCGATGCCCGCGGGCTTCAGGCGCTGGCCGCGGAGCGCGGGCTGCACGGCGCAGTGGCCTTCACCTATCGCGGCTACCCCATGGTCCGCGAGGCGCAGCGCATGGTGGCGAGCGGGGCCATCGGCTCCCTGCGCCTGGTGCACGGCGCCTACCTGCAGGACTGGCTCTCCACCGAGACGGACTACAACTGGCGCCTGGAGCCGTCCGCGGGCGAATCCCGGGCAGTGGCCGACATCGGCTCGCACTGGTTCAACACCGCCGAGGCCATCAGCGGGGACCGGATCACGGCCGTCTGCGCTGATTTCGCCACGTTCATCCCGGTGCGGCAGCGTCCCGCGGTGGCGGCCGTGGCCTTCGCCGAGGCTTCGGGCGAACGGGAGCCGGTGGAGATCGGCTCGGAGGATGCGGCGACCATCCTGGTGCGGTTCGCGTCGGGCGCCCGCGGGGCCATGGTGCTGAGCCAGGTCAGTCCGGGGCACCGCAACGCGTTCACACTGGAGCTGGCGGGGTCGGACGCGTCGCTGGCCTGGGCGCAGGAGGTCCCGGAGCGGCTGTGGATCGGGACCCGGGCGGAGGAGCGAGTCTTGGTGCGGCCTCTGGCGGCACCGCCTGCCGTCGGCGTGCCCTCGCTGCCCGCCGGCCATCCGGAGGGCTGGGCGGAGGCGATGCGCGACCTGATGCGCTCGTTCTACGGTGCGATCGACGATGGCACCGATCCGGCGTCCGGCTCGTTGCCATACCCCTCCCTGGCCGATGGCGTCCGCGCCGTTGCGCTGGTCGAGGCAGTGGTCGAGAGCGCTCGGAGCGGAGCCTGGGTCACCATCGACGAGCGCTAGGAGTGTTCCGTCAGCGGAACGCGGGACTGGGCGCGGGCCCAGGCCCGGGCGGCGCAGTGGCGATGACCCCGAACCCGGGGCCGGCGCCGGAGACAGATGCCGCCTGCGTGTCCTGGAAAGCCGGCATCGAGCCGATGGCCAGCGAAGCCATCAGCACCATGCCGGAGATCCAGAGCATCGCGATGGTCTTCGTGGTGTCGATGCTCCACCCATGCCGCGCGTGATGCGCCGACGCGGATGGGGGCAGTGTGATGACTCGTGTTCCCATTTCGGGGCTCCTTCTGCCGGGTCAGCGTGTCCTGGCCCACTGGCACGAGTGTCTGCGGCGCGCATCGGCTGGTCGCCGGTGCCTGCCCGCGATCGGCGTCCGCGAATTCGAGGGTCTGCACGGTGGCCGGGTATCGGCGCCAGGGGCGAGGCTGGGGAGGATCGAAGCTCGCGAAACGCGCGGCCGTCGGTTGACTCAGAGTGGGAGGATCGTGCGCATGCCCGGCCAAGGGTTCACTGGCGGCAGACGGCTGTGAGCGCCGAACCGCTTCTGACCGCGCCACCCCGGCTCCCCGCCGGGGACGCGCCTCGAATCCTTGCACTGCGGGTCGTCGTCGCGACCGGTGCCCTGGCGGTCGTCGCCGGCGGGATCTGTCTCACCCTCCTCATGACCACCCCGTACCGCGAGACGACCGACATCGGTGCCTGGCTGATACAGCTCGCGGCGTTCCTGTTCACCATCGGCGTGGGCCTCATCGCGTGGCGCGCTCGGCCCGGCAACCGCGTTGGCCTCCTGCTCGTCCTGACCGGGTTCGCGAGCCTCGTCCCGTTCCTCAGCACGAGCGACAATGGGCTGCTCTGGACTGTTGGTGACATGTGGAACACGGCCGGGACCGTCGTCCTGGCCAACGTCTACCTCGCCTTCCCCGACGGGCGCACGGTCGGCTGGTCGAGACGCCTGCTCATTGCGGTGTATGCATGGTTCCTGGTGGCCACGGTGGGAATCCGTCTCTTGACGCCCTATCCCGCCTCGTGGCCGTTCGCCAACCCGTTCCTGGTCTGGCCCAACGAGCAGCTGGCCACGGCGTTGCAGCCGGTGGCCAACCTGGTCGCGCTGGCCCTCACCTTCCTCGTCATCGGGACGGTCCTGGACAAGTGGCGGCGCGGATCCCCCGTGGCGCGTCGTGCGCTGGCGCCGGTCTTCTGGGTGAGCCCCGTCACGCTCGTGGTGGTCGGGACCTACTTTCTTGCGCGGGCGGTCGGATCGGACCTGCTCTTCTCGATCTCGACCGGCCCTGTTGCCTCGCTGTGGAATTTCCTGCTGCCCGTCGCCTTCCTCGTCGGGCTGCTGCAGACCCAGCTCCATCGCGCATCGATTGCCGATCTCGTCCGCGAGCTCGACGGGGTGGCGACCGGCGACCTCGAAGCCGCGCTGGGCCGCGCGGTCCACGATCCCTCCCTGCAGCTGGCCTTCCCTGCCCCGGACGCGCCCGGCTACGTCGACTCGGAGGGTCGTCCCGTGGAGGTGCCCGCCCAGGACGCGGCGCGCGACGTCACGCACGTCCGTGCCGGTGACGACACGCTGGCTCTCCTCATCCACGACGGGGCGGTGGACCCCGCGCTTGTTGAGAGCGCGGCCGCGGCCTCGCGCCTGACGCTGGACAACGCTCGGCTGGCCGCGGCGCTGCGGGCGCAGCTGGAGGAGGTGCGCGCGTCGCGCGCTCGGATCGTTGAGGCGACCGACGAGGGGCGCCGGCGGCTGGAGCGCGACCTCCACGATGGCGCGCAGCAGCGCCTCGTAGCGCTCGGGTTCGCGCTGCGCCAGGCACGTCGACGGGCGGAGGCCGACCCTGCGCTCCTGACGGTTCTCGACGAGGCGGCACAGGAGCTGGAGCGCGGCCTGCGCGAGCTCCGGGAGCTGGCTCGCGGGATCCATCCGACCGCTCTCGCCGATGGCGTCGCTCCCGCGATCCACAGCCTCGCCGACAGCTCGCCCATCCCGGTGGTCGTCGAGCTGGATGACCGACGGCTCCCAGACCGCATCGAGACGACCGCCTACTTCATCGTCGCGGAGGCGCTCACCAATGTGCTGAAGCACTCCGGTGCCAGCGGCGTCACCATCCGCGCCCACGTCAGCGATGGGAGGCTCAACCTCGAGATCGAAGACGACGGGGAAGGGGGCGCGGACCAGGCCGATGGCTCCGGCGTCCGCGGCCTGCGCGACCGGGCCCAGGCCGTGGGCGGGACGCTGTCGATCGAGAGCCCACCCGGGGGAGGCACCCTCGTCCGCGCTTGGCTCCCCGTCGAATGACCGCGTCTGCCCGCCTGCGGGTCGTGGTCGCGGACGACTCCGTCCTCTTCAGATCCGGGCTCGTGCACCTGCTCACCGACGAGGGCTTTGACGTTGTGGCGGAGGTCGGCGACGCCGAGGGGGCGCGGGAGGCGGTGGAGCACGAGCGACCAGACGTGGTGATCCTGGATATCCGCATGCCGCCGTCCCATGGCACGGAGGGTCTCGAAGCGGCCATCGCCATTCGGGAGCGCTTCCCGGCCACGGCGATCCTGCTCCTCTCGGCGCACGTCGAGACCGGCCACGCCGTCCGCTTGCTGCGGGCCAATCCCGCGGGTGTCGGCTACCTGCTGAAGGATCGGGTCATGCGTGACACCGATCTGACAGAGGCCATCCGGCGTGTCGCTGCGGGCGGGACCGTCCTGGACCCCGAGCTGGTTGGGGAGCTGCTGGGTCGCGCGCGACCGCGGAATCCGCTGGACGAGCTGACACCGCGCGAGCGCGAAGTGCTGGCGCTCATGGCCGAGGGACGGTCGAACCAGGCCATCGCCGGGCAGCTGGTCCTGGAGTCCAAGACCATCGAGGGCCACATCCGCACGATTTTCTCCAAGCTCGGCCTGGAGCCGGAGCAGTCCGCGCACCGACGCGTGCTGGCCGTGCTCATCTACCTGCGCTCGTGAGGTCCTTGTCCTCCAGCTCCCAGGCGTGGTCCATCACGTGCTGCGCGGTGCGGCGGATGAGGAAGGCAAGGGGCCAGGTCCGGGCGAGCCGGCCCTCCGCATGGTGGGCGCGGATGCGGTCGAGGTAGTCGGCCCGGTACGCCGCCAGCTCGTCTGGGGTCAGCAGCGGATCGTCGCTGAGGCGCAGGCCGACCTTGCGCCACCAGTTGTGCCGCTCCGAGGCGTAGACGTGGACGATGATCTCGTCGCGCGTCCGGCCGCCGCCCCGCGGCCCGCGGGCCAGCTCCGCGGAGACGCGCCCGGCGACGTCGTCGAAGTACGCCCACGCCGCCTGCAGCAGCCCCAGCCGCCGCTCCAGCTCCTCGCTCGACATCGGCTCGTGCTCGAGCTGCGACGGGAAGTGGACGATGCCCCAGAAGTCGGTGGTGCTCGATCCGGGGTGCCGGTCCACGACCTCGAGCCGCGGCGCCTCCGCGACGCGGGCGAAGGCATCGGCCAGGCCCGCGCGACGGGCGACATCGGCGTAGCGGGGAAGGTAGGCGGTCAGCGTCTCGAGCGCGGAGGACTCAGACGTGCCCCATCGGTCCAGGCCGGGCCAGTCCACGGCACCTGCCACCGTCCGCCGCTTGGGGCCGATCTCGCAGATGACGCGGAGCTGGTCCGGCATGGACGACACGGTACGCCCGCTACCTGCCAGCCCGCGGCAGGAGTCGACCGATCAGTCGGGGCCGCGATAGGCCGCCACGACCTCCGCCACCTCCGCCGATGGCGGCACGCCCAGGTGGGCCGTGACGGCGGCCACGTCCAGGGCCGGCCCGCCGAGCGTCGCCGAGGCCTGGCTCTGCTGCCAGAGCAGGCCGATGAACGACAGGCCCGGGATATCGCTGACGCCATGGTGCTGGCGCGGGATACCCATCTCGTCGGCGACGGGCGCCGCGATCCAGGAGTGGTCCATCCGGTAGCCGGTGGTCCACAGGACGGTCGAGATGGCCTCCGCGCGGAGATCGAGCGCCGTCCGCTCCGGCGGATCGTAGGCATACGGCGCCAGGTCGGCCGGTGGCGAACCAAGCTCCGCCCGCTCGATGTACGTGTCGATCAGGCCACGCAAGAGCTGGTCGAAGAAGCCCTCGGCGCGTCGCAGGCGAGCGTTCAGGTCGGGCGCGAGGGTCACCCGGGTGCCCTCGATCCCCTCGATGTGCCCCAGCAGCGTCACGCCGTCCTCCGCGGCCATCCGACGCAGGCTCACGTCGCGCCGGCCGCCGTGGTGCCCGGTCAGCTGGGGCGTGCCGGCCAGCCGCATCCGCGGATCCGGCAGGGTGTCCACTGTCGGCGCGTGGACGTCGTACTTCGGACCGTCCGTCGCCAGGCGCACCAGCCAGCGGAAGATGTCGCGCCCCCGGTAGCGGCGCGGGGTCCAGCCATTGCTGCCCACGGCCAGGAAGACCCGGCGTCCGGCGGCGGTGAGCTCATCGGTGAGCTGGATCCCCGTCTGGCCGGCACCCACCACCAGCACGGACCCGGGCGGGAGCGCTCCGGGATTGCGGTACTCGTGGGAGTGCAGTTGGTGGATGTCGGCCGGGAGGCCGGCCGCCAGCGCCGGGATGCGCGGGAGGTGGTAGCTGCCGGTGGCCACGATCACCTCGTCGGCAGCCACCTCGCCGGCGCTGGTCTGCACGCGGAAGCCGCCCACCTCGCGTGGCTCGAGCCGCTCCACGGCCGTGTCGAGCGTCACGGGAGCGCCGCTGCACGACGCATAGCCCGCCACCCGGCTCACGATCTCGTCGCGCGGCATGAACCCGTCGGGCTCGGGTCCGTCGTAGGGCTGGCCCGGGAAGGAGCAGAACTGGTTGGGGGTCACGAGGCGGAACCCGTCCCATCGGTCCTGCCACCCTCCACCCAGGGTGCTGCGTCGCTCAACCACGTGGTGGTCGCGACCGGCCTTGGCCAGGATGTGGCTGACGGTGAGGCCGGCCTGGCCGGCGCCGATGATCAGGATTGGGGTACGGCTCGGCAGTGTCATGCGTCCACCCTAGGCTCCGCCGGGATCTGAAATGAAGTTTCATTCTCGAACTCGCCAGGGTTGAGGGGAGTGTGAGAATCAGGGGGATGGGTGACTACTGCTCGTTCACCAAGGCGGTCGAGCATCTCGGAGACCGATGGAGCCTGGTCATCGTCCGCGAGCTGCTGGTCCACGAGTCGTGCAGCTTCAGCGACCTCCTTGACGGTGCATCCGGGATCAGCCGCTCCGTGCTGGCGTCGCGCCTCCGCAAGCTTCGCGACCTGGGGCTGGTGGAACCGGCGCCCGAGGGCTATCGGCTCACCTATTCCGGGCGCGAGCTGGCTCCGGTGCTGCAGGAGCTGCGGGGCTGGTCGGAGCGGTTCGTTCCCGAGGACCAGGCGATGGTGGAGCGCGACCCCGACATCGTCCCGCTCTGGCTGAGCCAACGGGTGGACGTCCGGCGGCTGCCCGCTCGACCGGTGGTGCTGGACATCTCCGTGCACGGGGGGTCCCGAGCCCGGTTCTGGCTGGTCGCCGAGCGCGGCACGGAGCCATCCGTGTGCATCGAGGACCCCGGTCTGCCGGAGGACCGCTACGTGTTCATCGAGGCGGCCGTGCGGGCGCTGGTTCCCCTGGCCCGCGGGACGCGCGACTGGCGATCGGCCATCACCGACGGCTCCGTCGAGCTGTACGGCAACCCCGGCCTGGTCAAGCGCCTCCCCGACTGGTTCAGCGCCGTCGCGACCTGATCGGAATGGGAGGCTCCGGGACCGATGGCGGCGCTTCGCGGCCGGCGACCGTGGACGACATCCACGAGATCGCCCGCGGCCTGCCGGGCGTGCGCGTGGCGGACCGCGACCCGGCGGTGTACCAGGTCTCGGGGCGCAGCTTCATCTTCTTTCGCACTCCGCGCCCGGACGCGGTGGATCCCCGGACCGGCGAGCGCTACCCCGACGTGATCGTCTTCTGGGTCGCCTCCGAGCTCGAGAAGGAGGCCATCCTGGCCGATTCGTCGCTCCCGTTCTTCACGACGCCGCACTTCAACGGGCACCCCTCCGTGCTGCTGCGTGGCTCGCGAGTGGGGGAGCTGAACCGGGACGAGCTGGCCGGGTTCGTCGAGCGTGCCTGGCTCGCTCGCGCCGGTCCTCGCGCCGTGGCCCGCTGGCTGAAGGAGCATCCACCCGGGCCACGGTAACCGGCTTACCCGGCGCACCGTGGGGCGGGACCTGCCTCAGTCCGGCATCGGCGGTGGTGGTGGTGACATCGCCCCGTCGCGGGACCATTCGGCCGCCCGCTGGACCAGGCGATTGAACGCGGTATCGCCATCTGGACCGGCGGCCTCGACGATCGCGGAGCGGTGGTTGAACCGCACGCGCGCGAACATCACCACCCCGGCACCGCTCGCAGGAGGGACGGCCCGGGACCAGGCATACATCACCTGCGGCGTGTCCCCTCCGTGCTGTCTGTGGAGCTCTTCTGCCAGCGCGTCTCGCAGCGCGCTGCTTCGTCCGTCGATGGACACGGCCAACTCCATGGCGGACCCCCGGTTTCTCGTCGCGGCAGCGGCGCTGATTATGACGCGCGGGGACAGAAGAATTTGACCCCGCGCGTCACTCGTGCCCGGCGAGGATCGGACGCATCTCGATGGGCATGGCAGGCGCGGCGCTATCGACACCCGGTGGCGAGGTGGCGATGATGCCGCATGCAAGCATGGAGGGTGTCCATGGCCGAATCGCGGTCGCAGGCAACGACCATTGACGAGTACATCGCGGGCTTTCCCCCGGAGACGCAGGCGGTGCTCCGCGAGATGCGAACGCTCATCGCCGAGCACGCCCCCGGTGCCACCGAGACCATCAGCTACGCCATACCCACCTTCGACCTGAACGGACGGCACCTGGTGCACTTCGCCGGGTATCCGCACCACATCGGCTTCTACCCGATCCCCACCGGGATGGAGGCGTTCCGCGAGGAGCTCAGGGCCTTCAAGACCGGCAAGGGATCCGTCCAGTTCCCGCTGGGAGAGCCTCTGCCCCGCGACCTCATCCGGCGCATCGTCGAGTTCCGGGTGGCCGAGAACGTCGCCCGTCGCCGCAAGCGCTAGGCCGATGTCGCCCGCACGCCGGCTCCTGCGCGTCGCCCTCGCGGTCGGGATCGTCGGCGTGATCCTGGGATTGGTGCTGGTGGGAGCGTCGGCGCTGGCGGCGGGGGACTGGTACCTGGCGCGCCAGCCCTGGATTGGCCTGGGGATCGCGCTCATCACCTGGTGCCTGGCGCTCACCGACATCGCCGCGGTGCTGCTCGTGGTGGTCGAGCCGCTCGGCTGGTGGCGCCTCCTCGCCGTGCCGCCCGCCGTGTACCTCGCCTTCTACTGGGGGCTGTATCTCCTGGTGGGTGCGCCAACCTCCGCGCCGCGCACCGGCGGCGAGCACGACGTGGGCACCGTCTTCTACTCCAGCCCGCCCACCATGGTTCTGTTCATGGTGCTCACCGTGCTGCTGGGCCTGCCGTTCGCCGCCCGCGCGTTGACCCGCCGCTCCCGCCGACGCTGAGCAACGTCCCGGCCCCCCGGACCGCCCCTTTGGTGATGACATCACCACTGCGCCCGCGCAGGGCGGTTCGGGCCGCCATCGTGGTGTCCATGCCACCCACCCGACGTTGGAGGCGGCTCGGACTAGGCCCCATGGGCGGTCCGCCGGTCGTAATGGCGAAGAGGTCACCAAACGCACGCGCCCCCATGGGACGCTGGTGGGCCATGGCGGCGGGGCCAACGGCGTAGCATGTGGGTCCGCCCGCCGAGCCGACAAGGGGTGCCACGTGCCCACGCCAGGTCCACAGGAGAAGGATGCGGCGCCCAACGGTCCAGCCCTGGCCGTGCAGCATCTGTCCAAGCGCTTCGGCGATCGCCTTGCCGTGGATGACGTCTCGTTCGAGGTGGCCCGTGGCGAGGTCTTCGGGTTCCTGGGTCCCAATGGCGCCGGCAAGACCACCACCGTCCGCATGCTGGGGACGCTGATCGCGCCGACATCGGGCTCGGCATCCGTCCTGGGCATTCCCATCACGCCAACGAGTGGCGTGGAGATCCGCCAGCGGGTCGCCGTCATGCCGGAGGTGCCGGGCCTCTACGCCAGGCTCAGCGTTCGCGAGAACCTGGAGTGCTTCGCCGACCTCTACGAGACACCGGATCCGCGCGCCCGCATCGCCCAGGCGCTCGAGCTGGTCCACCTGTCTGACCGGGCCGATGACCTGTGCGGCGGCCTTTCCAAGGGCCTTCGGCAGCGGGTGGCCCTGGCCCGGGCCCTGCTGAGCGACCCGGAAGTCCTGTTCCTGGACGAGCCCACCGCGGGCCTCGATCCCGCGGCGGCCCTGGAGGTGCACCAGCTGATCGACGGTCTGCGCAAGCAGGGCGTGACCATCTTCCTGACCACCCATCGGCTCGAGGAGGCGGAGCGCCTGTGCGACCGGGTTGCCATCCTCAACACCAGCCTGCGCAGCATTGGCAAGCCGGAGACCCTGCGTGACTCACTGTTCAGCCGCTCGCTCGTGGTCCGCACCGTCGCGCCCCTTCCCGATCCCGCCGGCGTCTTCGGCGGGCTCCCCGGTGTCGACGGGTGGCACGCGGACGGTCCGGCCACGTACATCCTGCCCGTCGACGATCCGTCGAAGGCCGCTCCGGCGGTGACGCGCGCGCTGGTGGCTGCCGGCGCTGACGTGCTCGCCATCGGCGAAGCGCAGCACTCGCTGGAGGACGTCTACCTGGAGCTGGTCAACGAGAGCCGGCCGGAGGCACCGTCGTGACCTTGAGCTGGCGGCGGATCCGTGCCATCACCCGAAAGGAGCTGCGGGAGTACGTGCGCAACCGGTCCGTGCTGGTCGCGGTCGCCATCTTCCCGCTCATCTTCCTGATCCAGCCCGTGGTGCTGGTCATGAAGCTGCCAGCGGAGGTCGCGGTGCAGCTGAGCCAGCGGCATCTCCTGCTCTACATGCTGGCGGTGCCCATTCTGGCCCCGGGGATCCTGGGCGCGTACTCCGTTGCCGGCGAGCGCCAGCAGGAGAGCCTGGAGCCGGCGCTCACCACGCCCATCCGCAGTGACGAGTTCCTGCTGGGCAAGGCCATTGCCGCCGTGGTGCCCTCGGTGGTCATCTCGTACCTGGTTTTCTCCCTGTTCATTGGCTTCGTGCTGCTCTTCGCTCCGTCGGGGGTTGCTCCCGGCCTGCTGCAGCCAGCGGACCTCGCCGCCCAGCTCATCCTCACTCCGCTGCTGGCCGCGGCCGCCACCTGGATCTCGGTGGCCGTGTCCACGCGGATGAGCGACACCCGGGTGGCCCAGCAGCTCAGCCTGCTCGGATGCATTCCGCTCGTGGTGGTGACGTCGCTCGTCGCGTTCGACGTGATCCCTGTCAGCTACACGCCGCTGGTCCCGGTGGCGGTGATCCTCCTGGTCGCTGACGTGATGGGCTGGCGCCTGGTCGTCCCGCTGTTCAACCGCGAACGCCTGATCACCGGGACGAGGTAGGCCCCCGTCACGGGGTGCGCCGCGTCAACCCAGCCTGCGCCAGCATCTCGACGGCGAGCCTCCACGGCCCCCATACTGAGCGCCTTCAATCCGTTCCAGGGTGGTGAGGGGTCTATTGCCATGACGGTCGTTTCGGACTCTCCGCGCGTGCTGGTGACGCGCGAGCGCATTGCCACGTGTTTCGAAAGCGCGCTGTTCTGGGCACGCGAGCTGCCCCGCTACGCAGACCGGCAGCAGCGACGGGCCGATGCCTGGTCCATCGCAGCGGGCGTGCTCGCCGCGCTGACCAGCCTCTCCGTCTTTCCGCTCATGTCGTCAGGTGCCACCGAGGCAGGAAAGTGGATCGTCGCCGGCATGGCCCTCGTTGCGGCGGTCTGCGCGCTGGTCCCGCGGGTTCGGAGCTACGGAGAGCTGGCCGGGCAGGCGCGCGAGGTGAGCAGCCGCTATGGGCGGCTGACGGGCGACCTCATGGATCTCGTCCGTGCCGAATGGATCGACCAGGAGCGGGCGCGCTTCGTGGTGACTGAGTTCCAGGCCACCAAGGAGAAGAAGGACTCCCTTCGCGGCCTCCCCGACCGGGCGAAGGTCGAGGTGGAGTTCGCGGAGTCCAGCCGCCACGCCGCCGAGGCGCGCCGCAAGGCGGCGGAGGCTGCCAAGGCCGAGGTCGTCGCGAGGCACGAGCTGGAGGTGACCCGCGTCGCTCGCGGCGCCGCGTCCAACCGGACGCCCGTCGAGGTGGAGCTCGCCGAGATTCTCGAGTAAGGCAACCTGTCCGGGCCCGGCGCCCATGTTCGGGCCACCATAACGTATCGTCCGTAAGGCGCCCCAAGGGCGGTGCTGGATGAGGCTGCGTTACGCCCACCCGAACCGGGCGTCCGTGAGGGGCTTCGGGAGTACCCACCGACGACGTCAGGTTTCACTGGCTGTTACACGCGCGCCCCCCGGCCGCGCGAGAAACCCTTCAGGAGTCCGGCCCGCCCGCGGTGACGGACGCCCACGGCCCCGTCAGCGCCTCGACGTCCTCGTGCTGCAAGAGGTCGCGTACGACCATGGCACCCACGGCGTCAAGCACCGCCGGCGCCGCGTCCAGGGCCGCCTGGGCCGGTGTGATGTCGCGGCCGTACCCGGAGATCTGCGGACCGCCCGAATACCAGCGGCTCACCCAGCGTCTCACCTCGTCCTGCGCCGCGCGCAGGGGCTTCTCGCGGCCCGATTGGCGGGCGGCTGCGACCGTCGCCTCACGTGCTCGGCGGCGTTCCGGATCGTCGCCCGCGAGACTCGCCAGCAGCAGCGCCTCCCCGTAGTCGACCGACTCCAGCCGAGCAAGAACTGCGTCCACATGGTCCTGGTTGGGGCCGAACTCCTTCATCTTCACGCCCGGAGCGTGCAGTGAGACGCCTTCGGGGTCAAGGGCCGGATCCCGGCCGCCACTACCAGGCCATCGCGATCAGCCCTGCGTACTCGGCCTCCACGTCAACCGCCACGCCGCGTCGCAGGAACCATTCGCCCACGTTGGCCACGTCACGGTGCAGCAGGTCAGGCGCATCGGTGTTGGTGGTGAACTCCACGGCCTGCGGCAGGTCGATGACCACCAGGCGGCCCTCCCACCACAGCAGGTTGTAGGCGGACAGGTCCGCGTGCACCAGGCCCGCGGAGGTCAGCGCGGTCAGGTTGGCCTGCAGCTGCTCCCAGGCCGATGCCAGCGCGGCCCGGTCAAGGCCGGCCTGCGCCAGCTTGGGCGCCGCCTGACCCTCGTCGCCGATGAACTCCATCATCAGCCCGTGATCGGTCTTTTCCACCGGGTACGGGACCGATACCCCCGCCTCCCAGGCGCGGCGCAGCATCGTCCACTCCTGGTACGGCCACAGGTGGCCGGCCAGCTCATGGCCGTATCGGCTCCCGCCCATGAGGGCTTTCTTGTCGCGGGTGGGCAGGAACCAGCCAGCCTTGTAGATCGCGTCGCCGCGATAGGCGGTGGCATTGGAGAAGCCCTGCGCGCGAAGCTGGCCCTTGGCCGGGTAGCGGGGACGGTATCGCTTGTGGGCAACGAGCCGGGGACCGCTGGCGAAGCGACGCTCCACCAGGAAGATCTCCGCCTCCTTGCCGGACTTGAGAGTGCCGAGCGGCTGGTCCTGATACGGCTCATCGTGGGGCCATGGGGATGCCGGCCGCGGCGGCGTCGTGAATGACACGAAACAGCGCTCCGAGGCAATGCGGGTTGGGACGAGAGGTGTCCCGGCCGGGGAGCGCGAAATGTCGGGAGGGCGTGGCCCTCAGGCGAGCTCCGCGCGGCCGGGAGGCATGGCAACACTGATTGGCATTGCTGGCTCCTCCTTCGCGCTGCGGGTCGTTCCGTCGTTCGCCGTGCGCAACTATGCCTTCCACGGCGCCCGGTGGCAAGGCCGCGGAGCCGGCGCGCACGGGTTTGCGGCCAAACGGCAGGAAACCCGCCGGCGTGGCTCGCACACAGGTGCCGCGACATCGGTCGTTGGGCCTGACTGCTTCGTGACCTGCGGCTCTTGGGGCTGGGACGAGCGAACCCGACGATGCCGGCAGGACCATTGACCCTGACCCAAAGGAGACGCAATGCCCCGCCTGGTTCTTCCGCGGCGGCGCTCGCAGAAGCAGGACATCCTTGACCATCCTCGGTTCGCCCGGGTGCGACCGCTCCTGCGCGTGCTGCTGATCACGATCCTTGTGCTGCGCCTGATGAGCACCATCCGCCAGATCCGCCAGCAGATCGGCAAGCTGAGCGGCCGGGAGCCCGCCGCCGCGTAAGGCATCCTGTCTGCAGACTCCCGAGAGGCCACGGGTGTTACAGCCGATGTGACCTAACGTCGCGGAGGCGGCGATTTCAGCCCGCCGGACGACTGCCAGGTTCCAACCGCTCGAACCTGACGTCGCGGAGACGGTGCCATCGGTCCATTCGCAGACGTTAGGTAACAGCCACCCGAACATCACGCGGGCGATCGGCGTAAACTAGTTGCACTGTGAACGATCCCGCGACTTCCACGACGCCCTCACGCCTGCCATCGCTGTTCCTGGGTCACGGCGCGCCGCCGCTCCTCGAGGATGCCACCTGGATGGGGGAGCTGACCGGCTGGGCCGCGACGCTCCCGCGTCCCAGGCAGATCCTCATCGTGAGCGCGCACTGGGAGTCGGCGCCCGTCACCGTGGGTGCCACCACGCCGGTGCCCCTGGTCTATGACTTCTACGGCTTCCCGCGCCACTACTACGAGATGCGGTACGACGCGCCGCCAGCACCGAAGCTGGCGGACAGGGTGGCGGCCCTCATGCCCGACGGCGAGGAGGTGGTACGCACCAACCGCGGCCTCGACCACGGCGCCTGGGTGCCGCTGACCGGCATGTTCCCGGAGGCCGATATCCCCGTTCTCCAGATGTCCATGCCGGACCTCGACCCGGAGCACCTCTTCGCCCTGGGCCAGCGGCTGGCGCCGCTGCGTGACGAGGGAGTGCTGATCATCGGCTCAGGGTTCATGACCCACGGGCTGCCGTTCGTCCACGACTACATGCGCGGCCGTCCGGGCGCCCCCGCCTGGTCGGTGGAGTTCGACACATGGGCCGCCGAGGCCCTGGCGCGCGGCGACGTCGATGAGCTGATGGCCTTCCGCGAGAAGGCACCGGGCATGCCGTACGCCCATCCGACCACGGAGCACTTCGCACCCCTGTTCGTGGCGCTGGGCGCCTCCGCCCGGCCGGATGCGCCGCCCGAGACCCGCATCGACGGCTACTGGTACGGCCTGGCCAAGCGTTCCGTGGAGCTGGCCTGAGCACCCATCGCTTGCCGCCCCCGCCGGTCCAGAACGAACGCCGCGCCGGGCGACGGGGGGCGAAGGAGCCGTCCGGCAGGCCGAGCAGCCGATGTCGCTGACGACGGCGACAGTGCGCGGATCACACCCAGACGGACGAATGACCCTGGGACCGCGACCTCCTGCCGGTTAGATGCCGGTCTCGTCCCAGAGCGAGGTCGGCACCTCGGCCGGGTATGCCTCGAGGTAGCTCCGCAGCTCCTCCGGCAGCTCCGCGGCTGTCACCCGGTCGACGCCCAGCCGGAAGAAGAGCTCGTTGTCCACCCAGAGGCGGTAGAGGAACTCCTCGAAGGAATCGGCGCAGACCGCCCCGAGGCGCCCAAGCTCGGTCACATCGAGGGAGCGCAGCGGCGCGTTCTCCGTGGCATCGAATCCGAGTGGGTGCGGGGTGACCACAACCTGCTCTCTGCCGTCCGCCCTGACATGGAGCAGCCAGTGGAGCACCCACTGCTGATCGGCAAGGAAGTGGATGAGCCGGCCCCCGTCGCGGAGCAGGACCGGGAACTCGCCGAGATCGAGGAAGCTGGTGGTGGCGGAGCGGAGATGACGGCGCGGCCGGGGTTCCTCGATGAACTGGCGGAAGGCCGCGGAGAGCGGCAGCGCACCGGCGACCTCGCGCAGTCCGGTGGCATCGGCGCTGCGGGACACCCCGTCCTCCGGCTCCTCCTCGAGGGATGGTCGGCACACGGGAGCCCCGAGCAGCCAGTCGAGCGATCCGTCGAGGCGTCGGCCGATGCGCGGCATGGCGTCCAGGTCAGCCGGCCAGTACGTCGTCCAGCGCGTCACGACCCCGGGAATGGCGATGCTCAACCAGAGGCGCTCGGGCATCATCTGGAGACTCTACCCGCCGCCGATGAGTCCGGCGCTGCGTGTCCGTCTCATCATCAGCACCCATCGCCCCAGCCAAGGAGGCCGCGACGTGAAGCCCATCTACCCCATGCTCTGGTTCGACACCCAGGCCGAGGAGGCCGCCAACCACTACGTCGCGGTCTTCCCCGATGCGAAGATCAACGGCCTGACCCGGTACGGGCCGGCCGGTCCACGGGCGGAAGGCAGCGTGATGACCGTGGACCTCGAGCTGAACGGCGGACGCTTCGTCCTGCTCAACGGCGGCCCGGAGTTCGCCTTCAACCCATCGGTCTCGTTCGTCATCGAATGTGACGGCCAGGCAGAGGTGGACACGATCTGGGCGGGCTCGTCGACGGCGGCCAGGAGCAACCCTGCGGCTGGCTCCAGGATCGCTACGGCGTGTCCTGGCAGGTGGTTCCCAGCGAGCTGCTCGAGATGCTCACGGACTCCGACGCCCAGAAGGCGGAGCGGGTCAACGCCGCCATGCTGCAGGTCGTGGGCAAGTTCGACATCGCCAGCCTGCGGGCCGCGTTCGAGGGCCGCTGACCAGTCGGACGCTCAGGGGTAGCGGTATCCGCAGTAGCGGCAGACACTGGCGTCCGATGGGATGTGGCTGCGGCAGTCCGGGCAGGTCTTGGTGGCGCCGATGCCGGCAATGGCTCCAACCCCGCGCGCCAGCGCGCCAAGCACCATCAGCACGATCCCGAGGACGATGAGAAACACGCCCGGGATGAAGCCCAGCAACGGGTTCGCGACGATCAGAAGGATGCCCACCAGGAACAGGACCACGCCGATCATCAGCATTGCCGTTCCCTCCTCCGCGACGGATCGAAGGCGAGCACTCTACAACCAGATCAGGAGCACCATGCCTGCCAGCACCGCGGCCAGCACCAGGCTCACGGCGCGGTGGGTCCGCGGCCCGCTGACGAACCGGCTGAGCGCGTGGCCTCCGGCCGCCCAGACCGACGCCGAGGGCAGGACCACGACCCCGACCACCACGGCCATCAGCACCGCGCCGGCGAGGACGTCCAGGGTGGCAGGCCGAAAGGCCGCCACCGCGCTCAGGACGAAGAACCAGGCCTTGGGGTTGACGAACTGGAAGGCGACGGATTGGCCGAAGCCCGGCGCGGAGCCGACATCGGCCTCGGACACGACCGCGCTGCCGGCGACCTGCCAGGCCAGGTACAGCAGGTAGACAGAACCCACCGCCTTGAGGCCGATGTCGAGCGCGGGCACGGTCGTGATGAGCACGCCCACCCCGGCCGCGACAGCGAGCACCATGGCCCCCACGCCAAGCGGGATGCCCAGCAGGTAGGGGATGGCCGCGCGGAAGCCGAACCGCAGGCCGATGCCCCACAGCACCACGTTGTTCGGCCCCGGCGTCACCGCCGCGACGAACGTGTAGCCGACGAGACCCAGCACCGCCTCCATGGCCGCCCACGATACCCGCCTCGCGCCGGCGGGTGATCCCGCCCCGGGAGGTGGTCACGCCACCGAAACATAACGTCCGGGAGTGCGCCCGCAGCACCGCGTCCGCGACGCCAGGTTCCAGCGGCTGCAACACAGACGGCCGTGGGCTCGCGTGGCAGGCCCCTTCTAGGACGTTGCGTTACGGCAGCCCGAACATCCGTCAGGCGTTCGGCATGTTCGCGGTGGCGCGGAAGATGGCCGTGCCGGTGTCCTTGGTCCCGCCGCCGATCTCGAGGTAGTAGGTCAGCGTCTTCGAGTCGTACAGGAGCGCGGCATCCCAGCACTGCCCGCTGACCGGGAAGTCGGCCTGGGTGATGACCGGGGCGTCGCCGGCCCGCGTCCAGGTCACGCCGTCGGACGACCACGCCAGCCCGCGGTCAGTCAGCCTGCGTCCCGCGTAGACCATGGCGAAGCCACCGGGCGTCACCGTCACCCGTGGCCGGTCCAGGCCACCAAGCTCCCAGGTCGCCGATGCGCTGAGCACCGGATCGGGCCGCTTGGTCCAGGTCTTCCCGTCGGTCGAGGTTGCCATGCCAATGGCCTCGTCCCCGCCGACCCCGGTGGTCGCATGGCCGGTGTAGTACATCGCCCAGCCGTCAGCGGTGGGAACCACGCTGGGCCATGAGAGGCTGCCCGCGTCCCAGGATCCGGCGGGGCCGGGTGCCAGGACAGGGTCGGGATCCACGGTCCACGGCCCGTCCGGTCCCGGCGCGGTAGCCCGCCCAATCGCCCACGGCTCAATGGAGTTCACGCTCTCGAGGACGAGGACCCAGGTGCCGTCCGCGGTGACGAAGCCGGCGGAGACATCGGCGCCCGGCTTGGCATACGGCACGTCGTCGCTGGTGAAGATCGGGTCTGCCTGTGCCGGGGTCCAGGTCACGCCATCGGTCGAGGTCAGGTGATAGAAGTCCACGTGCCCGGGCCACGCCGTGAACGCGTTGGCGAACATGTGCAGCGTCGAGCCGTCGCGGATCACGGCGCCGGGGTTGATGAACGCCTGTGACGAGTGCACCAGCTGGGTGCTCACCACCGGCGTGGAGCCGGTGAAGGCAAAGACCGGCGTGGGGACCGATGGCGCCGCCGTCGCAGATGCCGTGGGCGCTGCGCTCAGCGTTGCATCGCCGCGTCCCGCGGAGCATGCGGTGGCCAGGACAACGACGACGGCCAGGGTCAGCGCCAAGGGCGGCGCGAGGGTGAGGCGCGTGGGTCGTCGCGGCATCGGGCACCTCGAGAAGTGCTACGGATTCGTACCACTTGTACCCCGAACGAGCCCGTCAGGTTCACCGCCTCTGGCGCGGCCGCCCGGGCCGATAGGCCCTTGCCGCGGATTCCGCCGCGCACGACGGTTGGCCCGTTCGAACCATCTGGGCGTTTCGGCAGTCATATCGGGCGTGATTGGAGAGTGGGTCCCGTTGGGGGAACGAGGAGTGGAGGACCTGGGAGCCGACCTTCAGGGGTCGGCCGAGCGGCGCGCCGCCGCGTTCTCCATGCTGCTGGATCGCTGCCTGGACCGTAGCTTCCGGCTGGCCGCGGTGATCCTTGGACGACCGCGAGGATGCGGAGGACGCGGTGAGCGACGCGGCGCTGCGCGCCTGGCAGCACCTCTCCGCGCTGCGTGACCCGACGCGCTTCGACGCCTGGTTCACCCGGATCGTGGTCAACACCTGCCGGGACCGGCTGCACCATCGAACGTCCGACCGCCGCGCGCAGCTTGCCCTGGGCGCGGAGCCGGTTGACGGCGAGGACGCGATTGGTGATTTCGTCGAGCGGACCGCCCTCCGCGGCGCCCTGGCCACCCTGACTCCCGAGCATCGGGCGGTGGTGGCCCTGCACCACCTTGAAGGGCTGACCGACGAGCAGGTCGCCGAGCAGCTGGACCTGCCGGTGGGCACGGTGAAGTCACGCCTGCATTACGCGATGAACGAGCTTCGGGCGGCCTACGACGCCGCGCTGCGCGAGCCGGCCCGCGATGCCGCGAGCCGATCGGAGACACGATCATGACCGACGATCGCTCGCAACGGTTCGAGCAGGACCTCTCCGCGGTCCTTCGCCAGACGGCTGGGGATGGCGCACCGGCCTCCCTGCGCTACCGCCTGGCCGATGTCACCGCCACCCCGCCCCTCGAGCGGCGCTCGTGGTTCGCGCCCCCGCTGCGATGGGCCGCCGTCGCGGTGGCGGTCATCGCCGTTGCCGTGCTCGCCTTCCTGATGGTCCCGCACGAGAACGTGGGCCCAACGCCGACCTCCTCCGCGCAGCCCACGGCCAGTGCCAGCTCGAGCGGGGAGGCCACGCCGACCGGCGAGCCCTCGCCGACGGCGTCGCCATCGGTCCCGCCATCATCGACCCCGGTCCCCACGCCGCAGGTCGCCGCGTGGGTGGATCTCACCTGGACGCAACAGCAACCACCCGAGGGGCAGATCATCGGCAGCGTGCTGCCCTGGCGCAACGGGTTCGTGGCGACGGGCTCGCTGGATCCTGATCCCCCGATGGCCAGGGACATTCACGAGGCCTTCTTCGCGTCATCGGATGGCCTGCAATGGACCTTGGTGGACGAGGATGCGACGGCGAACGCAGGGCAGGGCCCGCAGTGGATCGTCACGAATGGCGACAAGCTTGTGGCGGTGAGCTATGACGGCGTCGAGAACCTCAGCCGCCCGCTGCTCGCATGGGTTTCGTCTGACGGGAGGAGCTGGACCCGGCTGGGCGGCACGTGGGACGCCGTGTGGAAGGACGCCTGGCCCATCGCCATCGCCGGGGGCCCCACGGGCGTGGTCGCGATTGGCGAGGACGGCAATGATCGGCCCATCATCGTTCGCTCCAGCGACCTGGTGACCTGGAGCCGTGAGACGCTCAGTCCAGTCTTCGCCAGCGCGGTCTTCCGGGACATGGTCTCGTACGGCGACGGATTCGTCATCGTTGGACGCGACGGCGCGCCCGACACGTACTCGGATGCGACGGGTTCGGTGCTGGGGGTTGGCCGGCCAGCTGCCTGGATCTCACCCGATGGGCTGGCCTGGACGGCCGCCGAGGTGGAGGGCAACGAGATCAAGGGCGCGGAGCTGAGCTCGGTCGGCGCCGGCGCCAACGGGTTGTATGCGACCGGCATCGACGACGGTACGGCGATCATCGCGCGGAACGCCCAGCGCCAGGGATGGGCATCCGCCGACGGCCGAAGCTGGCGCAAGATCGACCAGACGGACCCGGGGCCGGCGGACGCCATCCTTGCGTCGGACGGGACGCGCATCATCGCCCTCGGCGGGTTCCCGCGAACGGTTCCCTGGCCCGACCAGAGATGGGCGAGCGAGCCGCTTGCCTGGAGCTCCACCGATGGCGTCACCTGGACCTCGATCGGCTACCAGGGGGCGGTCTACGCGATTCCGTCCGACGTGCCGTTGGAGGACATCCCGGTGCCCGGTGCCCCGGGGATCGCGCCGCTGTGCGTGACGCCGCAAGGTGTCATCGCCTCGTGGGGGAACGACGCCGGCCAGCAGCTGATCTGGTTGGGGCAAGCCACCTCGCGCTGACAGCCGGCGCTCCGGACGTTCGGTTCCTGACGCGGGGTGTCATCTCACGGGGCGTAGGCTCATGACGTTCCATTCGCATGAGCAGCCGCGACGTGACCTCGAACTCCTCCCGGATCGATCCCCTGGTGCTGGGCGCCATGGCGGTCTCGATGCTCTTCTGGGCGTCCGCCTTTGTGGGGATCCGAGCCGTCACCGCCGACATCGAGCCCGGTGCGCTGGCTCTCGGCCGGCTGGCGGTGGGCTCCGTGGCGCTGGGTGTGCTGCTCGCCACGCGGCGGCGGGCATGGGGACGCATGAGCTGGCGCCAGCTGGCGCTCGCCATCGGCTCCGGGCTGACCTGGTTCGCGATCTACGCCGTCTCGCTGAACACGGCGGAGCGCACCGTGGACGCGGGCACCGCGGCCATGCTGGTCGGCACCGGGCCGATTTTCGTGGTGACCCTGGCCGGGCTCTTCCTTGGCGAGGGTTGGCCAGGGCGCCTGTTCCTGGGGTGCGGCATTGCCCTGCTGGGCGCGGTGATCATCGGGTTCGCCACCTCCGACGGCGCCGGCGCCGGCCCTGTCGTGAGCTGGGGCGTGATCCTGTGCGTCGTCTCCGCGCTCGCCTACGCGGTGGGGGTCACCCTCCAGAAGCCCGTGCTGCACCACGTCTCGGCGCTGCAGGTCACGTTCATCGCCTGCCTGTCCGGGGCAGTCGCCTGTCTGCCCTTTGCTCCCCAGCTTGCCGGTGACCTGGCTCATGCCGCCCCGTCCTCGCTGGCGTGGCTGGTCTACCTGGGCCTGTTCCCGACAGCGGTGGCCTTCACCACCTGGTCATTCGCCCTGTCGCGAACGCGATCCGGGGTCCTGGGCTCCACGACGTACGTCGTGCCGGTGCTGGCCATCGCCATGGGCTGGCTGCTGCTGGGCGAGGTCGTGCCGCCCCTGGCCGTGGCGGGCGGCGCGCTGTGCATCGGCGGCGTGCTCGTCGCGCGGTCGAAGACCTCCTGGCGTCCCGTCCTGCGTCGCCGTTCGGCCGAGAGCTGATTGGCCGTTGACGCGGCCACCTCCAAATGCCCACGATGATCGGCATGAGGTGGGGGAGCGTGCTGGCGGGGGGTGCCGCGGTGCTCGTGGGCGTCGGCCTGCTCGTGCTGGGCATCAGCATGGCCGCCGTCACGGACGACGTCTTCGGGGAGCCGTGGCACCCGCACGGGTCGCTGGGCCTCGCGATCGCGGTCACCGGCGGTGCGCTGATGATCGCCGGCGGATGGCTCGCGGTGGCGTCGCCATCGGCCCGGAGCGCCTGGCGCACGATCGATACCCCGGGCCGGCTGGGCCTCATCGGTGGCACGCTGGTCGGGGCGGCGATCGTGCTATTCACCTTCACGGACCAGGTCGGCGGCGCGATCATGTACCACCCCTACGACTGGCTCGGGCTCGAGATGCTGGCCATCGCGGCCCTGGTGTGGCTGCGCGCCGGCTGGTGGATCGCGGCCGCCCATCCTCCTCGCAGGCGGTGATCAGCCGGAGAGGCGATGGCGTACTGGATCAACACCATCTCACGCGAGCACGTCCTGCTGGGCATGGCCGGCGGCTACACCCAGGCAAACCATGGCCGGCCGACCGGCCTGCGCCGGCTTCGCCGCGGCGACCTGATGGCCTTCTACTCGCCGCGCACCGCCTATCCGGACGGCGCACCCCTCCAGCGGTTCACCGCCCTCGCACGCGTGACCGACGACGAGCCGTACCAGGTCCAGCTGCGCCCCGACTTCCACCCGTTTCGACGTCGCGTGGAGCCCATCCCCGCTGACGAGGCTGCCATTGGGCCCCTCATCGATTCACTCGACTTCATCCGAGACAAGCGGCGCTGGGGCTTCGTCTTCCGCCGCGGGCTCTTCACCATCGGCGAGGAGGATTTCCGGCACATTGCGCTGGCCATGGGCGTGACGCTGCCGGCTGGCTAACCTTGTCCACCCTCGCGCAGGCGGGCGACCAGCTCGTCTCCCTCGTGCTCGCCCGTCTCGGTGAAGCCGACGCTCGCGTAGAGGCGCCGGGCGACCTCGTTCGCGGGGTGGTAGCTCAGGGCGATCTCGATGGCATCCTGCTCGTGGCGCAGCCACCCGACGAGGGCCTGTACCGCGGCCCGCCCGTAGCCTCGTCGTTGCTGGCGGCGGTCGATGATCAGGCCGCCAATCCAGTGGCTGCCGTCCGTCTCGTCGCGGGCCCACATGGCAAAGCCCACCATCTCCTCGCCGGCGTACAGGCCCAGCGCATGCCACAGGCCACCGTACCCGCAGAGGGCCAGGTAGCGCGCCGTGCTCGCCACCCAGACCGTCTGCTCGTGGGTCACCTCCAGATCCAGCGCCGCGCGGAAGTTCGACCCGTCGATGGGCCGCACGTCGATGGCCGGCGAGCCCGCTCCCGTGGTCATGACCCGTCCCCGTGTCGCGCGACGACCACGATCTCCTTGCCGTACTCCGGCGGCGAGCCGGCGAAATCGGCGTACTCCGCCTCCACGGTGAACCCCGTGAGGGCCAGCAGGTAGCGCAGCTCGTGGCGGTAGGTCCAGCGCAGCCGCAGGTCCTCATCTTCAACGAGGACCACGGTTCCGCCCGGATCGGTCTCCGTGAAGCGCCAGGTCTCGCGCATGACCTGGGTCAGCGGGTCCACGTCCCGGCTGGTGACGGTCACCCGCACGGCGTGTCCATTGGGCAGCCACACGTCGCCGCGCGAGGTGGAGTGCTCGAACGGCGTCGCGCCTGGCGCGCACTTGTCGAGGAGCGGATCGAACAGGTCGAGCGCCAGCCGGCCGCCCGGCCGCAGATGCGCGTGCGCACGACGCAGGCAGGCGGCCTGGAGCTCCGGCGTGAGCAGGGACTGGAAGGAGCGGAAGGCGACCACCACCAGGTCGAATGTCCGGCCCAGGTCGAAGGCCGTCATGTCGCCGTGGACGAGCGTGACTCGCGTTGCCACCTCACGCGGAGCGCCGGAAAGCTTCTCACGCGCCACGGCCAGCATCGGCTCCGAGCGATCCAGGCCCGTCACCTCCAGCCCCGCCTCGGCAAGCGCAACGGCCACACGTCCGGTCCCGCAGGCCAGCTCCAGGACCGGCCCGCCCGTCTCCTCCGCGAGACCGCGGTAGAAGGCCACATCCCCCGCGATGGGCGTCCCCTCCATGGCGGGAGGGTGGCGCAGATCGTAGGTCTCGACGTTCAGGCTCTCGTGCCAGTAGAAGCCCGGATTGGCCCCGGTGGGCTCGACCATCCCTCAGCCCTCCTCGCCGATGTCCTCGTTCCAGATCTCCGGGTGAGCGGCGATGAAGTCCTTCATGAGCGCCACGCACTCGTCCGAATCGAGGGTCACGACCTCGACCTCCCGGGCACGCAGCAGTTCCTCGGCTCCCATGAACGTGCGGTTCTCGCCAATGATGACCCGCCTGATCCCGTAGAGCAGGATTGCCCCGGTGCACATGTCGCACGGGGACAGGGTGGTTGCCATGGTGGAGCGCCGGTAGACCGATGCCGGCAGCCGCCCGGCGTTCTCCAGCGCATCGGTCTCGCCGTGCCGGATGGCGCTGCCCTGCTGAACGCGCCGGTTGCGGCCCGCGCCCAGCACCTTCCCATCCGCGTCCGCGAGCACGGCCCCAATGGGGACACCACCCTCGTCGCGCCCCAGGCGTGCCTGCTCGATTGCCAGCGCCAGCAGCTCCCCGTCGGTGCCCATGAGAGAACCTTACCCCCGTGCAGTGCGCCTCAGTCCCCAGCCGTGACGGTCTCTCCGCGGGGCATACGAATCGTCGGTGGAGCGCCGCGGTACGACGAGCGGCAGGGCAGATGCGACGCCGACGAGCAGGGTCCGCATGCCCGTGCATGGTTCCGAGACGGGCTGACCGGGGTCAAGGTCCGGACGGCAGGTTTCGCGCCGGCAGGCTCGCCGGCGGTGTGGTCCGGACGCTCAGGAGCGTCGCTTGCGCGGCTTCTCCGTGACCGGGGCGTCTCCGAGGGCGTCGACCGCCTTGCGAGCAAGGAACGCCGAGCGGTACGACATCGGCGAAAGGCTCGAGTCGGGCGCGCGATAGTGCCAGCCGTTCACATCGGGGGTGAAGACGATCTCAAACCCGTGATACGAATCGGCCTCGGTGTTCGCTGGATGCCTGGGAACCACGCGCCGTCGCGACGCGGCGACGGCGTCCGAGCGGCAGCGGCCGCACTTGCTCACCGGCAAGCCGTGCGGGCATGCGCGACACGATGCGCACTGATCGGTCTGGAACCCGTGGATGCAGAGAGGAATCATGGCGGCCTTTCGTAGGGACCCCAGCGTACTCCACATTCCAAACCGGCAGGGCCGCCCTACCCGCGGCGATGGTGTATGCTTCGAATCGAAAACGTGTTCGATTGGCGCTCCGGTCCGCGCCGCGGTCACCCTGACCGCCCCGATCCCGATCCATCCCTTGAGCCCTGACCGGGCCCCGCAGCGCGCGGGTGGGCCTTCCGTCAGGAGCCTGATTCCTTGTCCTTCTCTGCACTCGGGCTTGCGCCCGACCTCCTTCGCGCTGTCGCCGCACAGGGCTACACCACCCCTACGCCGGTCCAGCGTGAAGCCATCCCCCTCGTCCTGGACGGTCGCGACGTGCTCGCAGGCGCCCAGACGGGCACTGGCAAGACCGCGGCGTTCGTTCTGCCCATGCTCCAGCGTCTCGCTGCAGGAGAGCCTCGCGCCGCCGGGGCCCGCCGCATTCGTGCTCTGATCCTGGCCCCGACCCGGGAGCTGGCGATCCAGGTCGAGGAAAGCGTCCGCGTCTACGGGGCGGGCACCCGCCGCTCCACGACCATCTACGGCGGCGTCGGCTTCCCGGGCCAGGTCGCCGCGCTCCGGCGCGGCCCGCAGATCGTGGTCGCCACGCCCGGCCGCCTGCTCGACCATGCCCGCCAGCGCACCATCGACCTGGGCGCGGTGGAGATCCTCGTCCTCGACGAAGCAGACCGCATGCTCGACATGGGCTTCATCCGCGACATCAGGGCGATCCTGGCCCTGCTCCCCGCCCGACGCCAGAACCTGCTGTTCAGCGCCACCTTCTCGCGCGAGATCCAGGCGTTGGCGGAGGGCTTCCTTGACCGGCCGGCATCGGTCCAGGTCACCCCGCGCAACACGCCAACCGACCTCGTCACCCAGGTGGTCCACCCGGTGGACCGCACGCGCAAGCGGGAGCTGCTGTCGCACCTGGTGCGAACCCACGCCATCGAACAGGCGCTGGTCTTCACCCGGACCAAGCATGGCGCCAACAAGCTGGCAAAGCAGCTGTGGGAGGACGGGATCGCTACGGCCGCCATCCACGGCAACAAGTCCCAGCCCCAGCGCAACCGTGCCCTCGCCGACTTCAAGGCGGGCCACGTCACCCTGCTGATCGCCACCGAGGTTGCCGCGCGCGGCATCGACATCGAGGAGCTGCCCCACGTGGTGAACTTCGAGCTGCCGATGGTGGCCGGGGACTACGTCCACCGCATCGGTCGCACCGGGCGCGCCGGCGTCACCGGGGACGCCATCTCCCTGGTCTGCATCGACGAGGCGCCGCTCCTGCGCGATATCGAGCGCATGCTGGGGGCCCCCATCCCGTCCCAGGTGGTCGCCGGCTTCGAGCCGGACCGCTCACTGCGCCCCGAGCCCATCCGGTTGCGAACGGGGCGGGGTCCCGGGAGTGACTCGGTGCGCGCGCATCACGCAGGCAGCAGGCCGTATACGGCGCATGGACCCGCCCGGACCCAGCTTCGGTCCGATCGGCCCAAGCGTCAGGAGCGTCAGGACCGCTCGGAGCGGTCGTGGCAGCCGGAGCGGTCGCGACGGGCAGAAGGCCCGCGGTCAGGCTCCTCGATCGGCAACCGCAGCGGTCACTGGCGCAGCCTCCCCGGCGAGCGCTCGCGCGCCTAGATCCGCCGGGCAGGGCCGGGGTCGGCCCTGTGGTGGGGCGTGAGCAGCGGGGCTGCTCACCGGCGGCGGGATGAGCACGAGAACCTAGCCGACGGTTAGCACGTGCTTCACATTCGGGGTGCAGACTCCTCCTCGAGAGAACGCATCCACTCTCTCGTCCTCCGCCGACCAGGGGCGTTCCGGTTCGCCGGGACGCCCCTGTTGGTCATCCGCCGCGGGGCCTCCCGCACCGCTGACCGCTAGGCCGTCGGCGCGCCCATTGCCGGCGCCGGCATCGGTGCTCGCGAGCCTCCGCGGAAGACGCGCCAGCCGGCGAGGATCACCGCGCCGAGGCCGAACAGCGAGATGATGAAGGTGATCACCGGGATGAAGCCGAGGATCCCGGCCACGATCACGCCCACCACGGCCGCGGAATAGGGTCGATCCCGGACGACCCCGGGGTTGCTCCGACCCAGGAGCCATTCGCCGATCCAGATCGCCGCCACCAGGTAGCCGATGAAGGCGAGCGCCGGCCACACGAAGAGCAGAAGGGCGATCCCCACCGGGATGCCCACCAGGGTGATCATGGCCAGCACGGCGAGGATGGGGATCACGAACAGGGACAGGAACCCGATCAGCGCCGTCTTGCCCGGCTCGTGGCTGATCAGCGCCCCGGCGGCCCGCACCTGCCTTGCGGCGAGCGCAGCGAGGATGAGGGCCGCGACCAGGGTGACGATGGCCACGCCGATCCACAGGATGATGGCGGCCGCCGCCAGGAACCAGGCGAATCCAACGAGGTCGCCCTCGATCCCGCCCACGCTGCCGTCGACCCGCGCTCCCGAAGCCTGGTTCACGGTGCTGTCGTAGGTGCGCACGTCGTTCAGGACATGGGTCGATGCATCAAGCTCCGCGCTGCTGCGGACGACCACGATGTTCTCCAGCGTGGCCCCCTGGGTCACTGCGCGCCCGTCGACGACGAGCAGGAAGCCGACCTCGCCGGAGATGGTGGCCGTCCCGTTGATGACGATGACGGCATCGGCCTGATCCCCGGCGGCGACGGTGATGTCACCGCTCGTGGAGATGAGGACCCGCCCGGTGTGCGGCAGCGAGTCGGCGGCAACCGCCGCGGCCGGCACCAGGGCGATGACGAAGAGGAGCGCCCCGAGGAGCGCGAACAGGCGTCGCATGTTTCCCTCCGATGCTGCACTCCCACCCGGGGCCGGGTGGTCCGCACCCCAACCGTCGTGGATCCGGCGCCCTGGTCCCAGAGCCGCCCGGCCCAACCGACGGGCTCAAAGGTCACGGGCTGGACATCGGCCTGTGGCGACGAGCACACTCCCGCCGGAGGCACCCCACATGACGCTCGGTGACCTGGCGGCGTGGTCCACACTCGCCGCGATCGGCGCGCTGCTGGTGTCGGCTGCGGCGCTCGCCCTCTTCTTTGGTGGCGCGGGCTCGTTCTGGGGACCGGTGAACGATGTGTTCGTGGCCGGCTTCCTCTTTCTGCTCCTGCCGGCCGTGGTGGCGGCCTGGCGACTGGCACCGGACGACATCGGCCCGTGGTTCGGCCTGCTGAGCGTGGCCGCTATGGCCGGGATCGCGGTCGCGGCAGTGGGTCAGCTCCTGCTGGTGGCCGGCGTGATCGAGCTGCGCACGTCGTTCGTCACGGGCGGCATCGGCGTGGTGCCCATCCTGGGATGGATGGCAGGCCTGGCCTTCCTTGTCTTCGCCCGAGACATCACCGGTGTCGAGGTGGGATGGACCGTGGTGGCCGCCCTGGTGCTTTCGGCGCTGGTGGCCGTGAGCGCCGTGCTCCTCCCCGACGCGGTGACCGCGGCGCTCTCCGTCCTGCTGACCGCGGCGCTCGTCGCGTGGCTCATCACCCTCGCCGCAGGGGTCCGCCTCGCCGCCTGAGTCGCCCGTCCGCCAGGGGATCAGCGACCAGGCGTACAACGCGTTGCCCGAGCTCCCGGGCTGGGCATGCACGACGACGTAAAGCTAGCTGCCCAATGGCAGGATCGGCAGGTCGCTGCCCGATGGGAGGACGGGCTCGATCGGGTCGGGGTTCGCAATGGTCGGGGTCGCGCCCGGGGAACCCGTCGCGCCCGGGGCACCCGTGGCCCCGGGGGCCGCGGTGCCGCCGCCCGGCCCGCGTCCGCCCGTCTCGGCCCGGTACTGGAGCCCGCGGCCGTCGGGAGCGATCAGCGTGAGGCTGTTGCCGTCCACCGAGGCGTCAGCCCCTCCGGAGAGGACGCCCATGACCTGCTCGTCCTGCGCCGCGAGATCCCGGGTGCACAGCAGCGTCTCGACGCTGACCCCCGTGAGCGTCAGCCGCTCGCCGTCGAGCACGTAGCGGGCACCGAACGACCGACAGCCGGTGGATCCGCTGGCGCTCCCGTCCGGAGAGAGGACAAGCGTTGCCGGCCCACCCAGCGTCGAGGACGCGACCTGCCCGTCGATCAGCGTCTCCAGGACCCAGCGGGTGGCGACGACCGGCATGTCAGCGGCCGGTGGCACGAACCGGTAGCGGAGGGTGACGTCGGGACCGCTGAGCGTCAACGTGTCGCCGCTGCGCGCCACGGTATCCACCGCGGCGAGGGCGGCGTGGTAGGCCGCCTCGGTCGTCATCATCGGCTCATCGCAGGCCATTTCGGTCATGGCCAGGTCGCCAAGCCTGACGTGGCTGCCGGTAACGGTCATGGTGCCTGAATACAGGTTGCATGCCCGACCGGAGACGGACTGTCCGTCGATGACCAGGGTCACGTCGCGGTCCGCGACCAGCGGAATGGCGGACCCGGCGCTGGTTCCGCCCTGGAGGATCCAGGTCCCGTCGAGCGACAGGCTCTGGCCGCTGCCCTCACCCTGGCAGGCGCCGAGCGCGAGGACCAGCGCCAGGCCAACGCTCGCCGGCAGGATGCGACGACGGGTCATGCCAGCCAGACGCGCCATGGCGCGTCCCGGTTCCACACCTCCCATCCGACGGAAGCCTGGGCCCGCCGCCCGGATCTGCAAGTGCCGATGGTTGGCCCTTGCCTGCCGAGCCTCTCGCGGTCAGGCTTTGGGCACCGGTGTCGCGCCCATCCATCCGGCATCGGCAGCAAAGGAGGTTCCTCTCGCATGCGCAAGCTGATCCTGGTGCTCGCCGGCCTGGGTGTCCTGGGGGTGATCGTTGCACGCATGGCCGACCGATGGCGGACGACCTGGGGCGTGCTCCCCATCGAGGCAGTCAAGGACCTGCCCGGTGACGAGCTGATTCCCGAAGCCGCGAGCTCCGAGACCCGCGGCATCACCATCGACGCCCCGCCGAGCGCGGTGTGGCCCTGGCTGGTGCAGATGGGCTATGGCCGCGGTGGGTGGTACAGCTACGACGCCATCGACATGGGCCAGCCCAGTGCCACCACCATCCTCCCCGAGCACCAGCAGCTCGCCGTCGGCGATCTCCTCCCCACGCACCCGGGCGGCGGCTTCGAGGTGAAGGTCCTGGACCCCGAGCGCGCGCTGGTGGTCTACAGCGACACCGCGCTGGCTCGCTCGCAGCAGGAGGCGGCCCGCGAGGCGGGAGTCGAACGGGCGTCCACCAACGTGGAAGCCACGGGCGCGGCAATGACCTTCGCCCAGCCCGGCGAGTTCGCCGCCAGCTGGGCCTTCATCCTCGAGCCGCTCGACGGCAACCGGACCCGGCTGGTGGAGCGTGTCCGCGCCTGGTTCGGCGGCGGCGAGCAGCCGTGGATGCGGTTCACCCTGCCCATGATGGGCTTCGGCATCTTCGTCATGGTCCGCCGCCAGCTGCTGGGCATCCGTGACCGAGCGGAACACATGGGCCGGCGCCAGCCCGCACCGATGGTGGAGGAGCCGATGGCGCCCGAATCCCTGGAGCCCGCGCCGGAAGCCGGCTGACCCCAGCCTACTGGGTGGTGCGCCGGCGGTACAGGAACAGCGCCACCGGGAAGAAGACGACCAGCAGGCCGGCGCACCAGACCAGGGCCGGGACCAGGTCGGGACCGCCGGAGCCGCCCAGGATCAGGCTGCGGACCGCGTTGATGGTCAGGGTCATGGGCTGATGATCGGCGAAGGCCCGCAGCCAGCTGGGCATGGTGTCGGTGGGCACGAACGCGCTGCTGGCGAACGTCAGCGGGAAGACCGCCAGGAAGATGAGTCCCTGCACGGCCTCGGGGGTCCGCACCCAGGCTCCTGCCGACACCCCGACCCAGGCCAGCGCGAAGCCGAACGCGAGCAGCAGCGCGCTGGCGCCCAGGAAATGGAGCACGGTTCCCTCGGGTCGGAAACCCACGGCGATGCCCACCACGGTCATCACCGCAATGGCCAGCATCCCGCGCAGCAGGTCCGTGAAGGTTCGACCGGTGATCACCGCCGACTGTGACATGGGCAGGGAGCGGAACCGCTCGATCATGCCCTTCGACAGGTCGTTGGCGAGCAGGATCCCGGTGCCGATGGCGGCGAAGACGATGGTCTGCACGAAGATGCCGGCCATGAGGTAGTTCACGTAGCTCGTGCCCTGCACGGCGATGGCGCCGCCGAACACGTACCGGAACAGGAGCACGAACATGATGGGCTGCACGGTCACGTCCAGGAGCAGCTCCGGGGTGCGGCGGATGTGGCGCAGGTTGCGCTTCACCATCTCGATGGAGTCGGCCAGCCACCAGCGCACGCTCATGCCGCCGGCTCCTCTCCGTCGGCCACGGCATCGTCAGGGGGCAGGCCGGTGATCGCCAGGAAGACCTCGTCGAGCGTGGGTCGCCGGAAGCCGATGTCGTCCACCTCGATGCCCGCCGCGTCGAGCTCGCGGACCGCGCGGGTCAGGAGGCCGCCGTGGGCGGTGACCGGGACGCTGACATGGCGCGCACCAGCGTCGACAAACGCCTCCTCACCGCCGATGGCGCTCAGCACGCTGGCCGCGCGCTGCAGGTCGGATCCCTCCCCGGCCACGACCTCCAGGCGCTCGCCGCCGGTCTTGCGCTTGAGCTCCGCCGCCGTGCCGCGGGCGATCACCTTGCCGTGGTCGATGACCGCGATGTCATCGGCCAGGCGATCCGCCTCCTCGAGGTACTGGGTGGTCATGAGCAGGGTCGTGCCTCCACGGGCCAGGTCCTCGATGAGGTCCCACATCGAGAGGCGGCTCCGCGGGTCGAGGCCGGTGGTCGGCTCATCCAGGAACAGGACCGGCGGCTGGGCGACGAGGGCGCCGGCCAGGTCCAGGCGGCGGCGCATGCCGCCGGAGTAGGTCTTGGTGATGCGGTCGGCAGCGTCCACCAGGTCGAAGCGCTCCAGGAGCTCGGCCGCACGCCGGCGGGCCACGGCGGGGTCCAGGCGGAAGAGGCGTCCGATCATCTCCAGGTTCTCGCGCCCGGTGAGCAGCTCGTCCAGCGCGGCGTACTGCCCGGCCAGACCGATGCGGCGGCGAACCTCGCCGGGGTGGCGCGCGACATCGATGCCCGCCACCTCGGCGTAGCCGGCATCGGCCTTGATCAGGGTGGTCAGGATGCGGACCGCGGTGGTCTTGCCCGCGCCGTTGGGACCCAGCACGCCCAGGATGGTGCCCTCCTGGGCGTCGAGATCCAGGCCGCGCAGGGCGTGGGTGGTGCCGAAATGCTTGTTGAGTCCCTCGGCCAGGATCACAGGGCGTGTCACGGACGGCGGAGCGTACCAGAGAGCCGGGAACGGCGCGTTGGGGCCGGTGTGGCGTGACCATCGGCCCTGTTGCGGCCGGCGTGCCGTGGGCAAGCCTTCCCCGCATGGCCATCAGCTATCCCACCCTCGCGGATCGCGCCTATCGCGACGACGAGCGGGAGGTCCGCCGCCTGCACCATCTGCTTGCCGAGGCCCATCGCCTCACCGGGCGCTGGCGGGGCTGGACGCCCGACCGCCTGGACGGCTTCCTGCGTCGCTGCTGGTCAGACGAGGGCGGTCCGGCGATCCTCGGCGAGATCCACGTCTGGGAGGCGCCAGACGGAGCGATCGTGGGCGCCGTGCACCCCGAGGATGCCGATGAGGCCTGGATCGAGGTCCACCCCGCCTGGGAGCGGATCGTGCCGGAGATGCTGGCATGGGCCGAGAACCGGCACCGGGCGCGGCACGCCGGTGAGGCGCCGATGCCGCCGCTCTTCACCTATCAGGCGGCCGGCGACGACGTCCGCCGCGCCATGCTCGAGGAGCGCGGCTACGTCGAGCGACGTTCGGTGGAGGTGCTCCGGCGATGCCCCGTCCCGCCCGAGCCCGGGCGGCCCTTCGTTCCGGCGGGCTACCGCCTGGTCTGGCCGGATGTCACCGATGCGCACGACCGCAGCGAGCTGCGGGCGATCACCCAGCGCGTCTTTGGCAGGCGCTTCAGCGACCGGGCGATGCTGCTGGAGGAGCGCTGGCAGACGCCGCACGCCCGAATCGCGGCGGAGTTCCGCGACGGCACCTACGCGGCCTGGTGCGGGGTGTGGGCGGCACCGGCGCTGGGCGCGGGGTTCTTCGAGCCGGTGGGCACCGATCCCGACCATCGCCGCCGCAGGCTGGCGACCGCGGTCATGCGGGAAGGGCTGGCCTGGATGCGAGCGCGCGGGGTCCGCTACGCCCACGTCGGCACCGGCGTGAGCATGGACGCGAATCGCCTGTACGCGTCGCTCGGGTTCCGCATCTTCGAGACGACCCACCAGTGGACGTGGGAGGGACGCTAGCATTCGGCGCGGAGGTCCCCGCCATGCCCGACGCTCCCATCGCCATCGTCTCCGCACTTCCCCAGGAGCTGGCTGCCCTGCGCGCCGGGCTCGCCGCCACCCACGAGGTCAGGCTGGCCCCCGGGCTGATGGCCTGGTCGGGCAGGCTGGACGGGCTCCAGGTGGTGCTCGCGGAGGCGGGGATCGGGAAGGTGGCCATGGCGGTCACCGGGACCCTTCTCGTCTCGACGGTCCGCCCGCGGCTGGTGGTCTTCACGGGCGTGGCCGGTGGCCTGGACCCGGCGCTGCACGTCGGGGACGTGGTCGTGGCGGCACGGCTGATCCAGCACGATGCGGGCGTCGCGGAGCCGGACGGACTGGCCGTCTACCAGGCAGGGCACCTGCCGTTCTTCAACCCGAGCGACCGCCTTGGCTTCCCGACCGACGCCGCGGTGCTGGCCGCGGCCATGGAGCGCCTGGGCGGGCTCGAGCTCGAACCGGTGGAGGGTCACGTCCCGGCCATCGTGGCGGGGACCATCCTCACCGGGGACGTCTTCGTGAACTCCGTGGAGGTGCGCCATCGGCTCCATGCGGAGCTTGGCGGAAGCGCCGTCGAGATGGAGGGTGCGGCCCTGGCCCAGGTCGGCGAGCTCCTGGGCGTGCCACACCTGGTCGTCCGGGCGCTCAGCGACCTCGCCGGCGAGCAGGCGCCCTCACCCGATGTCTTCGCGCGCTTCCTGGCGGTGGCGTCGGCGAACAGCGCGGCGGTGGTGCGCCACCTGCTGCCCGCCCTTGATCGCGCGGTCGGCTGAGCGCTAGGCGAACGACGCCTCCAGGTCGCGCACGAAGTCGGCGACCTCCGGGGGCTCCACCGGCTCAACGTCCATGGCCGGCACGGCCTCCGGCTGGGTGGCGCGAGTCCGGATGGCGCGCAGCATCTGCCAGCTGGCGAACGCGCCTCCGGGCTTGATGGTGAGCCAGTACAGGCCGAACCAGACGCGAGCGCCCAGTCCCAGCGCGTGAACCCGATGCTCCACGGTGACGCGGCAGAGGCCGGAGCCAAGGGGGGTCACCTTGACGCTCATCGCCTGCTTCTGGAACCCGCGCCGCGCGAACTCCCGGAAGGCATGGGCGCCCGTCAGCGGTTGCAGGTCCTGTCCGGTGAGGCCGTGGAGGCGGCCGACGCTTCCGAACGCGAGCTCGTCCGGGCGCTCGGCGAGGACCACGGTGGCAACGCCGGTACGCAGCAGGGCCACGAGGGGCTGGTCGCGGTCCGCGGGATGACCGCGATGCACGAGCTGCTGGGGAAGGTAGCGCAGCTCGCCCAGGAGCCAGGCCGCCCGCATGTCGAGCAGGCGCAGCTCGCGCAGGGCGCGCATGATCCGGCGCGGTTCGGCGGGAACCTCCAGGCTGACGGTGTCGCGGAACTCGTATTCGGGAAGGACCTCGTCGAGCAGCTCGCTCGGGCACGGCCGATACTTCCAGGGCCGGACCCATCCGATGGCCGCAAGCGACGCCAGGCCGCCGATGACTGCCGTCCTGCCACCGCGCATGATGCGTACCTCCATCTGCCGCGCCGGCCGGCGGCCACGCGGTTCCCGTGCCCGCAGGATTGGATGCCCTGCGCCTCGCCGGACAGTGCCGTTGGCCCCCTCCCGACGGGGCCAAGGTCGTATCGGCGCGTCAGGGAGCGGGTCGGGCGCCGGCCGCCTCGGGCGCCATCGGCTCAGCCATCGCGGCCTGGACATCAGGCGGGCGGATGCCACGGAAGATGCCCCAGGCGATGACGGCGGCCATGCCGCAGACGCCCGCCGCGAGGAGGTACACCGTTCGCGTGGTGAGCAGGTCGGCGAAGATCCCGGCCAGGGCCATGGACGTCACGTTGGCGCTCGACGTTGCCGCCGAGAGCAGCGAGCCCAGCCGGCCGCGCGCCGAGTCCGCGACGGCGGTCTGGACGATGGTGGCCATGGCGGCCTGCAGCGGGGTGATGAACCAGCCGACCGCGTACATCAGGGCAATCACCTGCCAGACGGCGTTGACCTCGGCCAGCGCCAGGGTGAAGAGCGCGAGCCCCGCGAGGGCGACGGTGATGATGGTCGTCGCCGCAAGCCGCGCCATGAGCCAGGCCACCACCGTGGCGGCCATGACCATGGCGAGGGCCTGGGCTCCGTCGATGAACCCCATCCAGGCCGGCGAGACGTGGAGCTCATCGATGAGCAGGGGAACGAACAGGACGTTCACCGCTCCCAGGCCGAGCATGGTGGTGGCGGCGCCCAGGAGCGTCCCCATCAGCAGCCGGGAGTGCCGGACGATGGCCAGGCCCGCGCGCAGCGATTCGAACACCCCGGCGGTGGCGGCGTGGTGCTCGTCGGAGAGGATGCGTCCCGCGGAGGCGGTGACCCGCATGACCATGAGGAACGAGACGCCGAACGTCGTGGCGTCCAGCAGGAAGCCCGGCCAGGCAGTGTGGTACACGCCGAAGAGCACGCCTGCGATCGCCGAGCCGATGACGCTGGCCACCACCATGGTCGCCTGGCTGAGCGAGTTGGCCGCCGGCAGCCCCTCGCGGGGGACGACGTGGGGGATCAGGGCTCCACGCGCCGGCGTGAAGAACGAGCCGATGGCGGACTCCGCCAGGCCCAGGACCACGAGCAGCCAGACCTGGCCGCTGGTGGCGGCCACCGCGAAGCCCGCGACGATCAGCATCCGCAGCAGGTCCGCGGCCAGCATGGTGCGGCGACGATCCCAACGGTCGACGTAGACGCCCGCGATCGGGCCTACGGTCAGCCTGGGGAGCACCAGGGCGATGGACATGATCGCCAGTGCCGTGGTCGAGCCCGTCAGCGCGTTGACCACCAGCAGGAGGAGCAGGAACGTGATCCCGTCGCCGATGTCGGAGACCGCCTGTCCCAGCCAGATCTGGCGGAAATCGCGCAGGCGGATCACGTCGCGAATCCGCATGGGCTGCGGCTGCGGCCCGCTCATCAGCCGGGCTCCCCGTCGTCGGCCAGGGGGTAGAAGGCGATCAGCAGGCCGTGCTCGACGGCTCCCGGCTCGTCGCCCGCGTCCTCCTCGTCCATGAGCGCCTGCAGCCGCTTCGTGAAGGCCGCGACCCGATCAGGCGCCAGGCGCAGGCGGTTCCGGAAGAGCAGGAGCCGGCGTCCAGGCGTCTCGTCCGACGGGTCGATGACGCCCCGCGCGATGCCGTCCATGATCTGGCGCCGGGTCTCGCCCACGGCAGCGTCCAGCAGCTGACCCACCGCCGGCCCGGCATCGGAGGCCGAGACGAGCGACCGGTCGAGGCGGAAGGATCGGGCGGCCAGCTGGTAGCGACGCTCGACGATTCCGGAGACCACCTGCGTGGAGGCCACCCGGAGCAGCCCGCGTTCTTCGAGCAGGTTGACATGGTGGTAGAGCTTGGTCTGGCTGCCGCCCATGGCCTCGGCCAGCTCCTTCACGCTCCAGCCATGCCGGAGACGGCGACCCATGACCTCGAGGATCTGGAGCCGGAGCGCGTCGCCCAGGGCCTTGAGCTGCTCGGGGTCACGGATCACGAGCTCCTCCGGCGGAAGCTCGAGCTCGGCGACGGCAGACTCGCGACCGCCCTTCACAGGGACCACATCATTCAGCATTAGTTGAATGATGGACCGATGATGAGCAGGTGTCAATCCCCCCGCCGGGATTTCACGGCGACGGGGCCCGGCCGACGACGTGTCGGGTCCATCCCGGGATTCCATCCTCGCGGCCCTCGAGGGGATCCGTCGCGAGCTTCCGCCAGGGAGCCGCATCGAGGTGCGAGAACCGCCGGCTCGTCCGGATCAGCCCGCCGCAGCCGATTCGAGCGCGAGCAGCTGGCGCTTCCGGTCCAGGCCGCCGCCGTAGCCGCCCAGCCCGCCGCCCGCTGCGACCACGCGGTGGCAGGGGACCACGATGGCGACCCGGTTGCTTCCGTTGGCGCGTCCCACGGCGCGAGCGGCGCCGGGCCGGCCGGTCTCCTGCGCCAGGTCCGCGTACGTCACGGTGGAGCCGTAGGGAATCTGCCGCAGCCCGGACCACACCCTGCCTTGGAACCCGGAGCCCGGCGTATCCAGCGGAATGTCGAACGCCGTGCGGCGCCCCGCGAAGTACTCGGTGAGCTGCGATCGGGCGCGATCGAGGTGCGGATGCGTGCCGGCCGTGATGGGGCCGCGCAGGCGTGCGAGCGCCGCCAGCTCCGTGGGGAGCATGGGCCGGTCTGTGAACTCGAGCAGGCAGAGACCATCGTCGGTGGCCCCGGCCAGCATTGGGCCCAGCGGCGTGTCGATCATGGTCACCGCCACCCGTCCGCGTCCCGCGACCCGGCGGCGGGCAATGCGCGCGGCCCGCAGCACGGGCGCGAGGCGTCGTGCTCGCAGGTACTCGGCGAAGGTCAGGCCGTTGGTGCGCTCCATCCAGCGTGTGAGGGTCTCGCCATCCGTGCCCGATGGCGCGGCCGCCTGCCACACCTGGCGCGGCGTGTTGGGATCGGCCTCGACCAGGTCGATCGCCGCGCGCGCCCAGCCCGGGTCTCCCGAGTCGGCAAGCGGCTGGCAGCGACGGCACGGCCGGTACCCGGCGAACAGGGCCTCGCGCGCGCTGGCCAGCGCGCGAGTGTTCTCCACCCTTGGCGACGCGGCGCAGGACGGGCGGCAGAAGATGCCGGTGGTCTGGACGGCAATGACGGTCATCGGGAGGCAGCTCCGGGTGCGAAGATCACGATACGAGTGAAACGCGCGTGCGTGCGCGCACGTGAGATGGCGGCACCAGCGGCGGAGGGTGAGCGTGGGTATCGGTGAGGCGATCGCCATCGTTGCCGCCGGGATGGCGGCCAGCGCGGTGAACACCATCGTCGGCTCCGGCTCGCTCATCACGTTCCCTACGCTCCTTGCCTTCGGCTACGCGCCGGTGGTCGCCAACCTGACGAACACCGTGGGCCTGGTCCCCGGAGCGCTCAGCGGCTCCATCGGCTACCGCCGCGAGCTTGGCGGCCAGCGCGACCGGGCGATCCGGCTGGGCGTGGCGGCCGGGCTCGGCGGCCTGACCGGCGGCATCCTGCTCCTTGCGCTCCCGGCATCGGCCTTCGAGCGGATCGTGCCGTACCTGATCCTGGTGGCGTCCGGGCTCGTGGCCCTCCAGCCGCGTCTGGCTCGCGCCCTCGCGCACCGCCGTGTCCACGGCGCGTCCCCCTCGGTGCTGCTGATGGGCGGCGTCTACGTCACGGCGATCTACGGTGGCTACTTCGGCGCGGCGCAGAGCGTCATCCTCATCGCCCTGCTGGCCATCCTCCTGCCGGACAACCTCCAGCGCCTGAACGCGTTGAAGAACGTGCTGAACCTCGTGGTGAACGCCGTGGCCGCGGCGCTGTTCATCGTCGCTCCCGGCCTCCTCCACGTCCCCGGTCCCGCGTGGGAGGCCGTGGTGCTCCTCGCCATCGGCGCCATCGTGGGCGGGCAGATCGGCGCGGCCGTGGGCCGGCGCATTCCGCAGGGCGTCCTGCGCGCCATCATCGTGGTGGTGGGATTCGGGGTGGCCATCAAGCTCCTGGCGGGCTGACGAAGGAGCCATCCGCATCGGACCCATCGGGTCCTTGTCGCCGCGCCCCCACGGAGCGTCAATCACATGATGCGAATGCGGCGCCCCGCCGGCCTGCTCGTGGGGCTCATCTGCCTCGCCGTGGCCTGCGGGTCTCCAGACCCAACCGCATCCTCGCCCGCTGCGGCGGACCGGGTGGCCATGGGCGGCATGCCGGGTGCCGCCACGGCGCCACCCTTCGCGGTCACCGCGTCGCCGACCGCCGATGCGACCTCGACGCCGGGCAGCACGCCCGCGTCCACGCCGCGGGCCAGCCGGCCGACGGATACGCCCGCGAGCACGCCGACGGTCGCTCCGACCAGCGCCCCCACGCCTCGGCCCAGTCCGAAGGCGACGCGGACGCCGCCACCGGTCGCCAGCCACACGCCCACCCCGACACCGGCCGCACCCCCTCCCACCAGTGCCTGCCCGCTCTTCCCCGCCACCAACGTGTGGAACCGCCGTGTCGACAGCCTCCCGGTCGCCGCCAGCTCAGCCGCCCTGGTGTCCACCATCGGCGCATCCGCCCACCTCCATCCCGACTTCGGTTCGTACGCCGGCTATGGCATCCCCTACAACGTGGTGGGCGCGGGCGTACCCGCCAGCACGGTGACCTTCACCTACGCCGACGAATCCGACCCCGGTCCGTACCCGATCCCCGCCAGCCCCAGGATCGAAGCCGGCAGCGACCGCCATCTGCTCATCTGGGATACCGCGCGGTGCATGCTGTACGAGCTGTACGCCGCCACGAAGACGAGCACCGGCTGGCACGCAGGCTCGGGCGCCGTATGGAACCTGCGCTCGAACGCCCTTCGTCCGGACGGCTGGACCAGCGCCGACGCGGCGGGCCTGCCCATCCTTCCCGGCCTGGTCCGCTACGACGAGGTTGCGGCCGGCGCGATCCGCCATGCCATTCGCTTCACCGCGCCACAGACGAGGTCCGCCCACGTGTATCCGGCCCGCCACGACGCGGGGGCCGGGACGAGCCCGTCGCTACCGGCCATGGGGACCCGGCTGCGACTCAAGGCGGCCTTCGACACCAGTGGCTTCAGCCCGCGCATGCGGGTCATCCTGACTGCCATGAAACGGTACGGGATCATCCTCGCCGACAATGGCTCGCCGTGGTACTTCTCCGGGGCGTCGGACCCGCGCTGGAACGACGACGAGCTCAACCAGCTCAAGTCGCTCACCGGATCCGATTTCGAAGTGGTGGACACCACCGGCTTCGTCAACGGTTGAGGCGCCGGATGCTCAGCTGCCGGCGGGGCTCCGATAGCGACGCGCCACGAGGATGGTCACCAGGCCAACGCTGAAGGCGACCGTGTTCGGCACGGCGATGATCGCGTTTCCCAGGGCGAGCCCATAGCCCAGCCAGAGGGCGAAGCCCACCTCGAGCACGAACAGATAGGCGATCGAGACGTCGGCGGAGGAGTGGCGCGCCAGGATGCGCCGAACCTGGAGCGCCGGGGAGATCGCCATGAGCACGCCCCATCCCGCGGCCAGGACGCCCAGCAGATCCGTCATTGGAGGAACTCTCCATGGCGCTCGAGCGATCGGCCGCGTTCGCTGGCGGACGCCAGGAGGAGCGCACACGGCGGCGTGCACCATCCTACCGGCTCGCGGGCAGGGGCGCAGGAACGCTCTCAGGCGGCCGGCCACACGATGAGGTCCACCACGTCGCTGCCGAGGTTCGTGAACGAGTGCCCATGGCCGGCGGTCACGGTGAAGATGCTTCCCGGGCCGATGGGCTCGGGCGCCGCGTCATCCACGACGAAGGCGCCGCTGCCGCTGAACATGAGGTTGAGCTCGTCCGTGCCATGGACCTGCGGATGGTCGCCGTCGATGGTCTTCGGGAGCAGGTAGAGGCCGGCGGTCATGGTGCTCGTCCTGAGGAACGGCGACCACACGTTGCGCGATGGATTCGCGGCCCCGGCCGCCAGGTCGTCGCGGGATACCACCATCCACGTGGGGTCGCTGGCACTGGTCGCGGCGTTGGCGAAGATCACCAGGACCCGAAGTCCGGCGCTGAAGCCGCTGAACCGATGTCGGACGCCGGCGTGGACCCAGGCCATGGACCCGGGGCTCACCGCCTGCTGCGTTCCGTCCACCTCCAGGGTCGCCGTTCCCTCGAGGACCACGTAGAGCTCATCGCGGGCATGGGTGTCCTGTTCGTCCGTCGCGCCCGGCGCCAGCTGGTAGATCCCGGCTTCCATGCTCGACTGCTGGACGAAGGCGCGGTACGCCTGCGCAGGCGGCTGCGCGGCGGCGAGGGCGTCGAGGGTCGTGTACGAGGTTGCGTTCGACATGGCGGGGGAAGTATCGCCCGGCGTGGGTGACGCCGCGCTCGTGAGTGACGGTCCCCCCGAATCCCCGGAGCTCGCCGGCTGCGCAGCGGCACAGCCGGCGAGACCGAGGGCGACGGCGAGGAGGAGGACTGCCGGGGTCTCGAGCGCCCCGGATCGTCTCGCCGTCCGCATCATTGGCCGACGCTGGCCGGATCCACGCGGTAGATGTCCTCTCCGCTGAAGTTCTCGACCCACAGCTCGTCGCCGACCGGCTCCACCACGAAGATGCCGGTCGCGAGCTTGAGGGTGCCCGTGACCGTGTTCGTCTCCGGCGAGATCCGGCTCAGGACGCCATCGGTTCCATTGGCGACCCACAGTGCTCCGAACGCGACGGCCGGATCGCGCGGCGCGCCCCCGAGGTGGATGGTGGCCAGGGTCATGCCCGTCGCCGGGTCGATGCGCAGCACGTCGCCGTTCGGGGAGTCGGTCACCCACAGCGAGCCGGCATCGTCCCCGAACCAGATTGGCGCCTTTCCTGCGTCCGCGCGGATCTCCTCGGCGGTGCCGGCAGCGTTGAGCCGGATCACCTTGTGCGGTGTCTGGAGCGCCACCCACACGTGACCGTCGTGATAGGCGAGCCCGCTCGGATCGTCGCCTGTCACCACCTGGGGTCCGGGGGCGCCGGTCGTCTCGTCGTATCCGACCACGCCGGGCAGCCCGCGGTCCGCGACCCAGACGTAGCCGCCGCCCTGCTGCACGTCCCACGGATCGCCCTTGAGGTCGATGGTCTGCAGGAGCGCTCCAGTGTCGGGGTCGAGGCGAACCAGCTTGTGCGTGCCGACAAGGCCAACCCACACGGCGCCACCCGCGTACGCGACTCCGCACGGCGCGCCTGCCACCCGCGCCAGCTGGGTGATGGTCCCGGCCGCGAGGTCGACGCGCATGACCGTGCCGGCGCCGTAGTCACTCACGAAGACGCGGCCGTCCGGACCCTGGTCCTGGGCGCACGGCCGGCTCCCGACCCGGAGCGTCCCGAGCGTTCCGGGGAGCGGATCCACGGAGGGCAGGGCCTGCGTCACCGGCGTGGGGACCGGGCTGCCGCTTGCCAGGCCGCGTTCCGAGGCGCCCGTAGGCCCGCCCGTTCCTGCGCCTCCCGCTGAGCAGGCGGCGAGGAAGAGCACCACGCTGAGCAGGAGTGCCAGGGCCGGTGGTCGCGGACGGTTCGGCGTCATGTGCGTCATCACACCCACATACATGCTGGAAGAAGGTTTTCGAAACATACTACGGATCCGTAGCACTTGGGGTTCACAACCGGCCCGGCGTTTCTCAGACGACGTTCAGAATCGTCTGGCACCCTGATGGTCATGATGCACCTGCCAGATGAGCAGAACCCGGACGCGACGCCGGGCTCCGCATACCTGCCGCCAACACCCACGCGACCGGAGACGGTCGTCCGCGCCGCCGAGCACCGGCGGGCGTGGTGGCTTCCATTCGTCGTCCTCGCGCTGGTGATCGGCATGGTTTCCGGCGCCCTCAGCGCGGTCGCCGTCTCGAACCTGATAGATCGCGGTGCCGCTCTCACCACGACCGGCAGCACCACCACCTCGGGCGGCACCACCGTCAGCAACGTCCAGGTCAACGAAAGCTCCGCCGTCATCAGCGCGGTGCAGAAGGTCTCGCCGGCGGTGGTCACCATCCAGGTGAGCTCCGGCTTCGGCGGCGGCGGGACCGGGTCCGGCTTCATCTTCGATGCGAACGGCTGGATCCTCACCAACCGCCACGTCGTGGAGGGAGCCCGGCAGATCAAGGTGATCCTGGCCGACACGCGAACCTTCACCGGCACCGTCTACGGCATCGACACCCTCACCGACCTGGCCATCGTCAAGGTCGACGCCACGGGGCTGCCGACCGCACCCATCGGCTCGAGCGCGGACCTGGAGCAGGGACAGCTGGCGATCGCCATCGGCAACCCGCTCGGCACCTTCCAGAACACCGTGACCACCGGCGTCGTCTCCGGCCTTGGCCGCCAGATCACCGCCGGCGACGTGAGCCAGACCAGCTCCGAGCAGCTGAACGATCTGATCCAGACCGATGCCGCCATCAACCCGGGCAACTCCGGCGGCCCGCTCCTCAACTCCGCGGGCCAGGTCATTGGCATCAACACCGCGGTGAACCAGAGCGCGCAGGGCATTGGCTTCGCGATCCCCATCGACGCGGCCAAGGGCATCATGAGCGAGGCGCTCGCCGGCAAGCCCCTGGCACGACCCTGGATCGGCATCTACTACCAGCCGGTCACCAAGGGGCTCGCCCAGCAGCAGAACCTGGCCGTGGACCATGGCGCGCTCATCGGTCCGCCCACTAATGGGTCGACCGGCGTCGTGTCCGGGACCCCGGCCGCCAAGGCCGGGCTCAAGGACGGGGATATCATCACGGCCGTCGACGGACAGACGGTCGACGATGCGCATGACCTGTCCAGCATCATCGTCACCCACGCCCCCGGGGACACGGTCACCCTCACGGTCCAGCGTGGCTCCAGCACGCTGAGCCTGACCCTGACCCTGGGCACCCTGCCGGCGCAGAGCGGCGGCTGAGCGCGAGGCATGCAGCCGAGCATCAGCCGCCGCCTGAACCGGGTCCCGGTTCCGCGACTGTGGGCCATCCGGCCGGCCGACATCGGGGGCATCCTCCTCGGTGTCGGCCTGCTGGTGCTCGGCATGTGGGTCCGCCACGGCGGGCTCGACCAGCTCACCACGCTGTCGGGGGCGCTCACCGCGGCCGGGCAGGTCACCGCGCTCATCGGCACATACCTGGCCCTGGTGCAGCTGGTCCTCATGTCCCGCTCGCCCTGGCTCGACCAGCAGGTGGGCATGGAGCGCCTGGCGGTCTGGCACCGATGGATCGGCTTCAGCGTCCTGTGGCTCCTGGTGGGCCACACCGTGTTCACCACCGTGGGCTACGCGATGGGGCTCTCGAACTCCGTTCTTGGCGAGGCGTGGACGCTCCTGACAACGTACCCATACGTGCTGATGGCCACGGTGGCCCTGGGCCTGCTGGTCATGGTGGCGGTCATGTCCATGCGCGCCGTCCAGCGCCGGGTGAGCTACGAGACGTGGTACGGGCTGCACCTGTACGCGTACCTCGCCATCGCCCTGGGCTTCGGCCACGAGCTGGCGGTGGGCACCGACTTCACGGACGACCCCGTGGCTCGCTGGTTCTGGATCGGGCTGTACGTCGTCGCGGCCGGCCTCATCGTCGTGTTCCGGATTGGTCAGCCGATCGCGCTGTCGCTCCGACACAGGCTTCGGGTCGCCGCGGTGGTCCCGGAGGGTCCGGGCGTGGTCTCGGTCTATATCACGGGGCGGGACCTGGACCAGCTCGCCTGCCGGGCGGGCCAGTACTTCGTCTGGCGCTTCCTGGCCGGTGACGGGTGGTGGCGGGCACACCCGTTCTCGCTTTCATCGGCGCCCAACGGCGAGACCTTGCGGATCACCATCAAGGACCTGGGCGACTACTCTCGCCGCCTGCTGGCGCTGAAGCCCGGAACCCGGGTCTTCGCGGAGGGGCCGTACGGCGCCCTGACGGGTGCCCTTCGCCGCCGCACGCGGGTGCTGCTCGTTGCCGGTGGGATCGGCATCACGCCGCTTCGGGCGCTCCTCGAGGAGCTGCCCGGCGGGCACGGGGCGATCACCGTGGTCTACCGCGCATCGGACTGGGACGACGTGGTCTTCCGCGATGAGCTGGACCAGCTGGTTCGCGAGCGCGGCGACAGGATCCACTACCTCGTGGGCGAGCGCGGGCGCGAGGTGAAGCGCGATCCCCTCACGCCCCGCGAGCTCGGAAAGCTGGTGCCGGACGTGCGGCACCGCGATGTCTACGTCTGCGGGCCCATCCCCATGATGGACGCGGTCCACCGCAGCCTCCGCGTCCTCCGCGTCCCGGAGTCCCAGATTCACATGGAACGCTTCAGCTACTAGGGACGGACTGATCATGTCGATCCTTCCGAAACGCGGCGTCATTGCCGCCGCCAGCACCGCTCTCGGCCTTGCGCTGCTCCTCAGCTTCAAGACCCCGGACAAGCCGGTGCAGACGCTTCCGGGCTCCGGCACACTGGGCGGTGACGGGACGAATGGCGGTGGCACGGGAGGCACGGGCGGGACCGTATCGAACCCCGGGGGCGGGACGACGCCCACGCCCGCGCCGCAGGGCGGCGGCACGGCGAACGGGACCGTGACCGGACCGGTGGTGCAGACCCGGTTCGGGCCGGTCCAGATCCAGATCTCGTTCTCGAACGGGTCCATCGCCGATGTCCAGGCCCTGCAGCTGCCGAACGATCGGCAGCGATCGGCGCAGATCAGCAGCTACGTCGCGCCCATCCTGCGCCAGGAGGTGCTCACGGCGCAGGGCGCGCAGATCGACCTCATCAGCGGCGCCACCTACACCTCGTACGCGTACGAGCAGTCCGTGCAGGCCATCCTGGACCAGGCCAATGGCTGAGCCGTGGCCGGGCGTCAGCCCCATGCCCGATGCCGCGGTAGCGCTCGGCCGGGTCGAGCACGTGATGGGCACCGCGGTGGGGATCCGGATCCGCGACGCCCGCGTCGCGATGGGTGCGCTGGACGAGGCGTTCGGCTGGCTGCGCGACGTGGACCGCCGCTTCAGCACCTACCGGGCTGACAGCGAGATCAGCCGCATCGCACGCGGCGACCTGCCGGAGCGCGAGGCGAGCCTGGACGTGCGCCAGGTGCTCGCCCTGTGCGACGAGCTGTTCACGGAGTCCGGCGGAGTGTTCGACGCCCGTCACCACCGTGCCGATGGATCCCTGGATCCGTCCGGCGTGGTGAAAGGCTGGTCCGTGGACGAGGCGGCGCAGCTGCTCGACGCAGCCGGAGCGCGCAACTTCGCGATCAACGCCGGCGGCGACATCCTCGCCCGCGGCGAGCCGGCGCCGGGCCGCGGCTGGCGGGTGGGAATCCGCCACCCGTTCGTTGCCGACCGCGTGGCCCGGGTCCTCGAGGTTCGCCGCGGGGCCGTGGCGACCTCGGCCGCGTACGAGCGCGGCGAGCATATCCGGGTTCCCGGGAGCGACCAGGCGCCGCGCGAGCTGCTGAGCGTGACGGTGGTCGGGCCCAGCCTGACGTACGCCGATGCCTATGCCACGACCGCCTTCGCCATGGGTCTCGCCGGCCTGGACTGGGTAGCGCGCCATCCCGGGTATGGGGTCTACGCCATCACCGCCGACGAGCGCGTCCTGTGGAGCCCGGTGATCGGTCCGCTCCTCGTCGACCCGGTGCCCTCCGCCCACCCGGCCGCCTGAGCCGGCCCTGCCATCCCTGAGCCTGTTGGCCGCCCCATCGGTTTCGTCGGCATCGGCTCCCGACTTGCGGTCTGCGACCACCTGTCGCGTTAAGCGGGTCGAGCGGGCCACCCGGTGTCGCGAGGCGCCTGATCCACGCTCAGGTGCGCCCGCCGCACCACCTCCTGAGCATCTCCGAGGCACATAACGCGACCACTATTCGCGTCTCGCAAGTCGGCAGCCACCAGCTGACGTCGCCGCGACATGACGGCATCGGCTCATCACGGCGGTGCAACAATCGGCGGGCACGCGGTGTTGTCTCGTTCGGGAGGGAACCGTGGACCCAGCGACGTTCGAGGCAGCCGTGGCACCCCACTACCCGGCGCTCCTGCAGCGCCTGACGCTCGTCCTGCGCGATCCGTCCGCGGCCGAGGACGCCGCGCAGGAGGCCTACCTGCGCGCCTACCGCGCCTGGGCGCGCTTCGACGGAGCCGACGTCCGCGCCTGGCTCTACACCATCGGGCTGCGGCTGGCCTTCAACGAGCTCCGCCGTCGCCGTCGCTGGTCCCTCCTGCAGAGACCGATGGCGCCGTCGCCGGCCTGGCAGCCGGCGACCGACCCGGACCTGTGGGCCGCGGTGGGGACGCTGGAGCCGCGCCATCGGGCCGCACTGGTGCTCCACGTGGTCGATGGCTACACCCAGGCGGAGGTCGGGTCGATGCTTGGCGTGCCGGCTGGGACGGTGGGCAGCTGGATCAGCCGCGACAAGGCTCTCCTGCGGCGGGAGCTGGAGCCGTGACCTACCGAGCCGACCCGGCGCTCGATGCCCGCCTCGCGGCTATGGTGGATGGGCTGCCCTCGCAGGCCGCGCCTCCGATCAGCGACCTTGCCGTTGGACGCCCCTACCGCACTCCTCGATGGGTGCTGGTGGTTGTGGCGGTGGTGCTGGTGCTAGCGGCGATCGTCGCCTTCCTGCTGGTGGGCGGCCGCGCGGCCGACGCCTACACCGTCAGCATTCCCGCCGGGCTCCATCCGCGGATGACCGCCGCCGATGCCGCCGCGAAGGTGACGGAGATGCTCCACGATGGAGCAGCCCTGTGGCCGAGCGACGAGCCGGTGCCCGCAGTCGACATCCTGAGCGTCACGGCCGGCGGAGGCGGCGGCTCCATCACCTGGACCGTTCGCGCCTGCGGTCCGTTTGCTGGTCTCCCGAAGCCCGCCTCGGTGCCCACCGTCCCGCACTTCGCCAACGGCATCGTGCAGATCGACGACGCAACGGGCCTGCCGTTTGCGATCTCCGGAGACCCTGGCCGGCGATGTTCCGGTTGAGCGATTGGCGCTGGCGCGTGGCCACCCTCCTGGCCGCGGCGGTGCTGGCGTTCGGGTGCGGCGTCGCGTGGAGCTGGGCGAACCACCTCGAGCTCCTGCCCTCGAGCATTCCGCTGGCTTGTGAGGGCGTCGACCCGTTCCGGTGCCACGACAGTGCATCCCGGGCGCTTGCCGCGCTCGATTGGGGGTCGACGAACCGGAAGGGGCACCTGCCACGTGCGGTGGCTGACATCCATGTCGAGCGGATGGATCCGCTGGCCTTCTGTCGTGAGCATCCGTGTCCACAGGCGACCTTTGACCATTGGGAGAGCGTCTCGCACTGGGGAGGGTGACCGTGCGCTACCAAGTCCTCACCGGATTCATGGCGAGTGAGGTGGTGGATGTCATCACCTATCGAGACGGCCACCACGACGCGGTGCTGCAAGGGCTTATTCACGTCCCGCAGAGCGACATCCCTCAAGGTCGCCACGCAGCGATTGAGAACGGACCTGCGTCCTGCGACTGCCAGTCGCGGTAAGTCTGTCCAGCCCGTCTCGCCCGCATCGATCGGTGCAGATCCACGCTCAGATGTGACCCGGCTATGGCGTCTGACCCATCCCCCAGGCACGTAACGCGCGCACCAGTCGCGCCACGCAGGTGGGGACGACATCGGGGCCATAACGCGCGCACGAGTCGCGCCACACAGGTCGGGCGGATGGTGGGCCGGTCGAGGGCGGTGAGCCAGCGAGGCACGATGCGGACGCCGGAGACGCCGCCGGTGCAACAATCCCACGGCGCGGGGTGTTGTCTGGTGCGGGAGGAGCCCATGGACGAGCCCGCGGACCCAGCGACCTTCGACGTGGCCGTGGCCCCGCTGACGCGGCGGGGTCTCGGATGGCCCGCAATCCTGACGCTGGCCATGCTCGTCGTGGTCCTTGCCGGGTGTGGCATCGGCGGCGCGGATTGCCGCGATCCGCTGGAGCACGCTCAATGCGAGGCCGCCGTCGCGGACGCGCGTGCATTCGTGGAGGCCAATCCCCGCCTGTTCGAGGACATCGTCGCTGGCGGCGACATCGGCGCGATCAGCTACACGATGGTTTGGACCTGCGGCACCCAGGATGTCAGCTGCCATCGGGATCAGCCCGGCCTGGGCTGGGTGCGAATGGTGGATGCGGCAGGCCGATCGCCTGGAAGGATCGTGGTCTGCGTCCAGGAGTCAGTCTGCGGCGACAGGCCCACTCTCCTCGCGTTCCCGTGAGGCCGCCGCCTTGGGGTCCGTCCCCTCGACTCCTCACCTGCTGACCACATCAGCGCTAGACGGCTCGGCGGGCCCGTCGCTGGCCGGTGGCGGCCGACTCCACGCTCATGTTCGATCGCCGTGGTGCCTGCCAGGGCGGCCCGAGTCGCCTGACGCTACGGACATCAGCGCCTGACGAGTCGGCGCCGGCAAGGAGCCGATAACGCGCGGGACCGCAGCGCCTGACGAGTCGAGGTCGGCGCGAGGTCGGCGCGAGGTCAGCGCAGCGTCGGCGCGACGGAGCGGCTGCGTCAGGAAGGGTCAGCGGGGGACGATGCGGACGTCGGAGGCGCCGCCGGTGATCTCGATGTCGTAGCGGTCCGGGGTGGCGGCGTAGTCGCCGGACTCGTAGTGGCGGCGGCCGCTGACCTGGCGCGCGGTGACGTCGTCCAAACGCAGGTGGCTGACACCCCCGCCCACAAGCAGGTGAACCGGAACGCCCGGCGGCCGCGTCAGCGCCGCGCTCGACACCACGCCGGTGACGCGCAACCCGGCGGTCCCCGCCGGTGCGGGCAGGTCGAGCGTGATGTGGTTCGCCCCGCCCGACACCTCCAGGGCCGACAGCGGTACGCCGATGTCGCCGGTCAGGTCGGTGATGCCGCCGGAGATCTCCACCGTCCAGGGGATGGACGGGTTGAGGCGCACCCGCGCACGGCGGCTGGAGAACGGGGAGCGGCGGTAGCGGATGGTGACGACCCCGTCGGCGACACGGCAGTCCGGCAAGGGGCCGGTGAAGTGGGCGCTGACGAGCTGCCCTTCCTCCGCCGCCCCCTCGAAGGACAGGCGCGAGGCGGACGGCTCCATGATGATCCGCGCGCTGGCACCCGGACCGAACGGCGCCACGTTCATCGACAGCCGAGGCCCGCCGGTGACGAACACCAGCCGGCCCCGTGTGGCTCCGCCCAGCGGCGCCGTGTAGGTGTCGTTCACGAAGCCGCCGCGGGTGCTGGCCCGCAGCCGGACAGTGGCCTCGGAGGCCGCGGCGGCCGCCTTGCCCAGGTAGTCGGTGATGGCGGCCCGCTCGGCGGGCTTGTACCCGGAAAGCAGGGTGTCGGCGGAGCGCGCCATCGGCTCAAGCACCGCGATCAGCTCGGCCAGCCGGACGGGGGAGAGGCGCACGACGACCCGGCGCCGGTCGTCGGGATCGGCCTCGCGCACCACGATGCGCGCCTTCTCGAGCCGGTCGAGCACCCCGGTGATGGCCCCGGTGGTGATGCCCGCCAGCTCCGCCAGCCGGCCCGGCGTGGTCTCGCCCTCGCCGGCGATCAGCTGCAGGCCCAGGAGGTCCGTGGCGTTGAGGCCCAGGCGCTCGGCCACCGCCTCGTAGAGGACGACCGCGTGGGCGTCGAGGGTTCGGGACAGGAGCGCCGCCAGGCGCGTGGCGTCATCGGTGCTTGACATCGGTCTTCCATTCGCTCATGATGCCGATATCTTAGCAGCTAAGAGACTTATCGGTAAAGCGTTATCAGCCAACCAGTGTACCGCGACGACCGCGGATGCAGGGGAACGAAAAGGAACGAACCAATGACCATCCAGCCAGGTGCGCCGGCCATCGAGGCGCACGACCTGGTCAAGACCTATCCCGGCGGCGTTCGCGCCCTCGACGGCCTGAGCATCAGCGTCGAGCCGGGCAGCATCTTCGGCCTCCTGGGACCCAACGGGGCGGGGAAGTCGACCACCGTCAAGATCCTCACCACCCTGTCGCGTCCGGACTCGGGGAGCGCCCGCGTCGCCGGCCTCGACGTCCTCCGCGAGCCGGAGCGCGTGCGGCGCGTGATCGGCACCGTCAGCCAGAAGGCGGCGATCGACGTGGAGGCCACCGGGCGGGAGAACATGGTCCTCCACGGGCCGCGTCTACGGCATGGGCGGCCGCCAGCTCGCCCACCGAATCGATGAGCTCCTCGAGCGCTTCGACCTGCGTGAGGCGGCGGACCGCATCGTTCGGACCTACTCCGGCGGCATGCAGCGCAAGCTGGACGTGGCGATGGGCCTGGTCCACCAGCCCAGCGTCCTGTTCCTGGACGAGCCCACCACCGGTCTGGACCCGGAGGCTCGCGACCGAGCTGTGGACGGAGATCGGGCGCCTGACCCGCGAGGACGGGCTCTCAATTCTCCTGACCACCCACTACCTGGAGGAGGCCGACCGCCTTGCCCGGCAGCTGGCCATCGTGGACCAGGGCCGCGATCGTGGCCACCGGGACGCCCGAGGAGCTCAAGGCGGAGCTGCACGGCGACGCGATCGTCGTCGAGCTCCACGAGCCCGCCCGCAACGGCGACGCCACCGCGCGTCCTTGCCGGCGTTGGCGGGCTGAGCGAGCCGATGGCGGACGGCCGGACGCTGCGCGCCCGGGCCGAGCACGGGGCATCGGCCGTCCCCACGGTGCTCAGTGCCCTCGATGCCGCCGGCCTGGGCGTGGCATCGGTCACCGTCGCCCGTCCATTCGCTCGACGACGTCTATCTCCGACACACCGGCCGGGCCTATCGCCCCGAGAGCCAGGAGGCAACCCGATGACTGCCATTTCCCAGACCGCCTACGTCACCACCCGGCACCTGCGCTACATGTGGCGCCAGCCCTGGTTCGTGATGATGGCCCTCATCCAGCCGATCATCTGGCTGCTCCTGTTCGGCGCGCTGTTCCGCAGCGTCGCCGAGATCCCCGGGTTCTCGACGTCGGCCACGTACCTCGACTATCTCGTCCCCGGTGTGCTGGTGATGACCGCCCTGTTCGGCTGCGGCTGGAGCGGGATGTCCATCATCGAGGACCTGGATCGGTCGATCATGGACCGCTTCCTGACGACGCCCATCCACCGCACCGCGCTCATCGCCGGCCTCAACGTCTACGAGCTGGTCTCGCTGGGCGTCCAGGCGCTGCTCATCGGCGGGCTGGCATGGCTGCTGGGCGCCCGGTTCGAGGGCGGCCTGCTCGGGTTCGGGGCGCTGACCGTGTGCGCCATGCTCGTGGGTGCCACCGTGGCGGCCGTCTCGGATGCCATGGCGCTCATGCTCCGTCAGCGCGAGTCGGTGATCGGGATCAACACGCTGCTGACCATGCCGCTGACGTTCCTGTCCGCCGCGTTCATGCCGCTCAACCTGGTGCCGGGCTGGATCGCGACGGTCGCCCGTTTCAATCCCGTGAACTGGGCGGTCGAGGCGGGACGCGAGGCGCTGACCGCCACCCCGGACTGGGCCTTCGTCCTGCCGCGCATGGGCGGACTGCTGGCGGTGGCCGTCGTGGCGACCTGGTTCGGGACGTGGGCGTTCCGCAGCTACCAGCGGTCCATCTAGCCCTCAGACCGATCACGCACTCCGGCGTGGGCGTCGATCCCGGACCGATGTTCGGGTGGGTGAAACCCAACGTCCACGACCGGGGCGTCACGAGCCCTCGGGAGGTGATCCCGGACGCCAGGTTCGGGCTGGGTGAACCGTGGCGTCGCTAAGGCCGGCACGCTGCCCGTCTCCCGGACATTGGGATACCGCTGCCGTGACACGAACCGGACCGGAGCCGGGGATCAGCCCTGGGTGGTGATGCGGCGCCGGGTGGAGACCTCGACCTTCGCCTCGTTCTCGTGGGCGGGATGCTCGACCAGGGCGATCAGTCGGCTGGACATGAAGCGCCCGGTGCGCACGGGCGTGCCGCCCCGCGTCACCTCGCTGACCTCGACCACGCCGCGGCTGGTGTTCACCTCGATCCGGCGGCCGGCACGCGTGGCCTCGATCACGAAGGTCTGGGTTCCCTGCCCGGTGTCGACGACCGCCTCGACGCGGTCTCCCTTGGCCATGACGCCGCGAGCGTACCACCGCCGGTGCCGGAAGGGGTCAGCTGTGCGGCACCTGGCGGCGCTGGATGCGGCGCATCTCGGCGCGAGCCCGGACCATGACCCGGGCCGCGCCCACGCCGAAGAAGGGATGGGCCAGGAGCTGTCGCTCGGCCGAGATGGTGCGGCGGAGGCGGGCCATGCGCATGGAATCCTCCCGGGACGCCGGATCAGGTGCGTCGCCGGGGCGTGGTTTCGTGTTCATGCCGCCGTGCTATCGCAGCCGGCGTGCCAGATCGCCTGCCGGACGCGAGCCCCGCGGCCGCGTCCTCAGTCCGTGCCGGTGACCTGCAGCCCCTCGAAGCGGATGGCGCGTGGTCCCGCGTACGAGGCGTCCTGGCCGGTCTCCGACGAGAAGCGGGCCGCGGCCAGCGCCTCGAACAGGTTGCCGGTGACCGAGCCGCCCTTGAGCGGGATGGTGCCCTGCGGGCCGATCTCGTAGCCCACCCGGATCTCCATCCCGAAGTTCCCGGTCAGTCCGTCGACGTTGGGCGATGAGAACGCGAGCACGTGGATCACCGGACCGTCGGCGGCGAGCAGATCGGCGAAGGGGGTGGGACCGGGAGCGATCTCCAGCATGCCCGGCCGGCCGGTCGCCGGGAGGCCAAGGTAGTGCGCGTAGCGCTGGGTTGCCGGACGCGCACGCAGGAGGCCATCCTCGATCACCAGCAGGTCCTGGGCGGGAAGGCCGTCCTCGTCGAACTCGTAGGCCAGCACGCCAAACGGCCTGCGCGCGTTCGAGCGCACGGTCAGGGGATCGCCCGTGGGCTGGCGGCCCCCGAAGACGGGCTCGCCGAGCTCCCAGAGGGAGAGACCCGCGTAGGCCGAGCCGGCTCCGGCCTGGGCCAGGATGGCGCCGGTGCCGCCCAGCACGCCGGGCGAGAGAAGCTGCTCGAGGGCGGCGTCGCTGACGACCACCGGTCCGACCCGGCTGGACGGGATCCGCGCGCGGGTCGCGTCGCGCACCAGGCGCGCCCCGTCCCGCATCACATCTGCCAGGTGCAGGTCCTGGAGGCGTCGCGCCTCGACGTGCCGGAAGAGCTCGACCTCGTCGCCATCGGCGTCCGTGAGCAGGACGAGCTCGAGGAGGACGCTCGTCGAGCGGCCGGCGGCGCGGAGGCCACGGCTGTTCACGATCTCCTCGTCGACGGCACTGAGAAAGAGCTCGGCCGCGCTGAGCCGGATCGCGGAGTCCTCCCGGGCGACGGCCTGGACCAGGTCCACGGAGTCGCGGGCGGCCGCCACCGCATCCTCGGCCGTGCGCAGGGCGGGATCCGCCAGGGTCACGCCCGGATGGGCCATGGGCTCGGGCAGGGGCCAGGGCCGGTTGTGGATGCGGCCGGCCATCTCCACCGCCTCGTCGAGCACCTGCTCGAACCCGGCGAGCTCGTCGCGGCCAACCGGGACGGTCACCGAGCCGCGCATCGGCTCGCCGTTCACGGGGTGGTCGCAGTACACGTCGACCGCGTAGGCCTCGCGACCCACGCGCCGGACCGATTCGAGCGTGCCCGCGGCGAGGTACACCTGCGATCCGGTGGCGTGCGTGTACCGCACCGTCCAGTCGCTGACCGATGGATGCCGCTCCAGGGCGCCGATGATCCTGGGGTCCATGGTCGTCACCCGATCCTGCAGCGCGTCCGCAGGGCGGGGCCGCCGGATGCCACCGGGACGAACTCCTTCCAGCCCTTGCCGCAGGTCCCCGCGGAGAAGTCGACCTGCGACGAGACGCCGGTGACCGCGGTCAGCAGGTCGGGGACGTAGCCGGTGACCGCGATGGGCGAGTAGAGCACGCCGGTGGGCCGGCCGTGCTTGATCTCGCGGGCGTACAGGGTCCAGATCTGGATGCCCCAGCCCTTGGGATCCTCCATCCCGTTCAGCGGCTGGCGCAGCTCCAGGCCGTCATCGAGCTCGGCGATGAGCTCCTCGGGCGTGCGATCACCGGCGCCGATGTAGGTGTTCGACATCCGCGCGTACGCCTTGCGCTGGACGCTCTCCCGACGACCGTTCGCCGATCGGGGGATGCCCAGGCGGGTGGCCGAGTAGAGGTCGGTGATGCCCCGCTCGAAGATGCCGTTGCGCACGATGGTGGTGGGCGTGGCCGGCTGACCCTCGTCATCCATGAAGTAGGAGCCGTAGGCGCCCGGCACGGTTGGGTCGTCCATGATCGTCACCAGGTCCGAGCCGACCCGACGTCCCACGTACTCCGCGGCCCGCGCCCGTCCCTTGAGGAACATGTCGGTCTCGACGCCATGCCCGAACGACTCGTGGGCGACGATCCCGCTGGTCATCGGGTCGATGACCACGGCGTGCTCGCCGGCCGGCGGCGGCTTGGCGTCCAGCAGCGCCTCCGCGGTGGCCGCACACTCGGCCAGCGCCGCATCGGTCACCTCCAGGCGCTCGAGGCCACCCGTGCCTGCGCGGCTGATGACGTCGAACTGCCGCTGGGATCCGTCCGAGACGAACACCTGGAGCACGAGGACCGCGCGCCGCACCTGCTGGGTGGCAAGCCCCATCCGGTTGGCGAAGACCGACACCTGCGCGCTGTCGCGGTGGACCGCGACCGCCTCGACCGCACGCGGCGCCGCGGCCCGCAGCTGGCGTCGCACAGCGTCGAAGCGCTCGATGCGCTCCGCCAGCGGAACGCTTGACGGATCGATCTCGACGTGCGTCGCGTAGTCCGCGTCGGGCGGCCCGTCGGGGACGATGTCGAGCACCGGCAGGCCCTCGGACGAGGACTCCCGGACGCGCTCCAGCAGCGCCTGGGCGGCCGCTCGAACGGATGCCGGGTCGAGGTCGTCGCTGGCCGTCTCCTCGAGCTCGTGGCCGGTCGACGCGGTGAGGACGATGCCGCTCTGGGGGTCGAGCCGGTTCGCCTGCTGCTCCCCGTCGCGAAGGACGACGCTGCTGCCCGAGCCGAAGCGCACGAGCGCGGACGCGTACGGGACGCTGCGCTCCATGTCGGCGACGATCTCGCGCAGGAACCCGAACCGCTCGCGCAGGGCGGCTGCGATGGCGGCGGCGTGCGGCGAAAGGGGCTGCTGCGAAGTGGCGGGTTCGGGATCCATCTGGGAAAGGCTACGCCGTCGCGCGCTGGATCGTTCAGCGACGCCGCCTTCCGCGGGTTCTGGACCTGCAGCTCCATTTGGGCACTCGCAGCCTGCCCAGGCGGGACCTTCGGCACTGCCCGGCCGCCGCGGTGGAGGGGACGATCGGCGCAGCAAGAATTCGCTCGCGGAGATCCGCGCCATGCCCGTTCCCACCCTGGCCATCAGCCAGCTCGTCGGCCTCGACTGCCTCTGCGGCGCCCATCTCGAGGGCGAGGACACCGATGACCTGACGGTCGTCTACCGGGAGCATCTCCTCGTCGCGCACCCGGAGGTCCAGATGGACCGCGCGACCGTCGAGGTGTTCGTCATCGCCAACGCCTACGAGGTCTGAGCGGCCCACCGGAATCGTCGGGCGAATTCGGGGCGCTCACAGGCCTTCCCACCCGCGTTCACAGTCTGCGCACATTCGCAGCTGATCGTTGTCGCCACGACGGCGGCGTCACCTGCCACCGAAGGCAACCGTCACGACGCCGCCCCAAAGGAGACAACCTTCACATGGGAACCGCGCTGCGCGTCCTGGCCGCGATCGTCGTCGTTGGCATCCTGGCCGGCCTGGGCGTGACGATCTTCAACGCCGGCGTGAGCCAGGGCATGGCCCAGGGGGCCGGCCTGGCCACCGCCTCGGGTGCCCCGGCCGTTGCCTACGGCTGGTACGGCTTTGGCCCGCACTGGGGCTGGGGCTTTCCGATCTTCGGGCTCTTCTTCTGGATCCTGGGCATCTTCCTGGTGTTCGCCGTGCTGCGCGCCGTCTTCGGCTGGGGCCGATGGGGCGCCCGCCGCTGGGACGGCCGCGGTCCGGGTGGCTGGGGTGGACCTGGTGGCATCGACGGCCGTCGGGAGGCCATGGAGCGCTTCCACCGGGAGCTTCACGAACGGACCGATGTCTCCGGGAGCCCAGACCAGGCGCCCGGCTCGCACGCGGGCTGACACCCCGCGATCCACGTCCCGGCGGCGGCTCAAGCCGCCCGCCGGGCTACCATCACACCAATGCAGTCGATCCTGGTCGTCGACGATGAGCCCAAGATCACGCAGCTCGTGCGCGACTACCTCGAACGCGCCGGGTTCGCGGTGATCACGGCGAGCGACGGCCGGGAGGCCCTGATGCGCGCCCGAACCCAGCAGCCGGACCTCGTGATCCTGGACCTGGGGCTCCCGCAGCTCGACGGCCTGGACGTCACCCGCGAGATCCGGCGTACGGCGTCGACTCCCATCATCATCCTGAGCGCGCGCGACGACGAGTCGGACACGCTGGTGGGCCTGGAGCTGGGCGCCGACGACTACGTCACCAAGCCCTTCAGCCCGCGCGAGCTCGTCGCACGGGTTCGCGCCGTCCTTCGCCGGCAGTCCGGATCCACCCCGGCCGAGCTGCTGCGTGCCGGAGACCTGGTCCTGGACCTTCCGCGGATGCGGGTCGAGGTCGCCGGGCGGCCGGTAACCCTGACCGCCACGGAGTTCCAGCTCCTCTCGGCGCTGGCCCGGCAGCCAGGCCGGGTGCTGACCCGCGCACAGCTGCTCGATGCGATCCACGGCGTCGCCTTCGAGTCGTACGAACGCGCCATCGACGCGCACGTCAAGAACATCCGGCGCAAGCTCGAGCCAGATCCCCGAACCCCTCGCCACCTGCTGACCGTCTACGGCGTGGGCTACCGGCTGGCCGATGCCTGATCCCGCTCGCGTTCGCGGTCCGCGAGGCCGGCGACCACCGTGGTGGCCGGAGGACGAGACCTGGCCGCCGGAGGGGTGGCGGGGAGGCCCGCCCTGGCGCCGGGCGAGGGGCCGCTTCCTGTGGCGGATCGGGCTGTTCCTGACCGTCCTCGTGCTGCTGGGGGTGGGCGGCGCCACGTTTCTCTTCCTCCTGATCGCCGGCACGCTCGGGGTTGGCGCGCCGCACGCAGGCTTCCTGGTGCTGGTGGGCGCCCTCCTCGTGCTCCTGCTGCTGGGCGGACTGCGTCGGGCCGCTGGACCGGTGGGGGACCTGGTGGAGGCGGCCGGCCGCGTCCAGGCCGGCGACTACACGGTGCGCGTGCCGGAACGCGGTGCGCGTGAGATCCGGGGCCTGGCCCGGGCCTTCAACCAGATGGCCGAGCGGCTCGCCACGGACGCGGATCGCCGGAGGGCCCTCCTCGCGGACGTCTCGCACGAGCTTCGGACGCCGCTCGCCATCCTCCAGGGCAACCTGGAGGGCATGCAGGACGGCGTCTACCCGGCCGATGCTGCCCACCTTGGCTCGCTGCTGGACGAGACCCGGGTCCTTGGCCGCCTGGTGGACGACCTGCGCACCCTGGCCCTTGCCGAGGCCGGCGAGCTCCGGCTGCATCGCGAGCCAACCGACATCGGCGCCCTGCTGGAGGACACCGTCGCCGCCCATGCACCGACGGCCGAGCGAGGAGGGCTGCAGCTGACCGCCTCGACCGGCGAGGACCTGCCGCAGCTCGAGCTCGACCCCCTGCGGATCCGGGAGGTGATCGACAACCTCGTCGCCAATGCCCTCCGGCACACGCCCAGCGGCGGAACGGTGCGGGTGACGGCGATGCGGGACGGCTCGGGCGTGGCCGTGGAGGTTGCGGATACCGGCCCGGGGATGCCCCCTGAGGTCGCGGCCAGGATCTTCGAGCGCTTCTACCGCGACCCGGGATCGAGCGGATCCGGCCTGGGACTGCCCATCGCGCGGGAGCTGGTTGCCGCCCACGGCGGAACCATCGCCGTCGACAGCGTTCCGCGGGAGGGGACGCGGGTGCGCTTCACCCTTCCGGGACCCGCGGAGCGGGCTATCGGCTCCTAGTCGGTCCCGGCCCGCCGGTACGCGATCAGCCACATGGCGTGCCAGGTGGCACCCTGGTCGTCGGATCGCTCCCAGCGCCAGGTCAGCGCGTGTGGGGTGATATCGGTCCAGACCATCCGCTGGCGGACGCGCTCACCCTTCACCAGGCCCTCGCGCTCCAGGATCATCGCGCCGTCGCGCATCCCGCCGGTGAAGTCCAGGTAGCCGTTGCTGTTGTCGACCCAGGTCTGGCGCCAGCTGCCGGTCTCGGAGCTTACGGTCGAAACGCTCATGCCCCGGAGCTCCTCGGGCGGATCGGCCGAGAACTCCTCGAGGATGACGGCACCGTCGAGCACCGACCTGATGCGGTTGCGCCCGCTGCCGCCCTCCCAGGTCAGGACCCAGTCGCCGAGCCAGAAGTCGAACTGGTCGCGTGCTGCTTCGCTCATGCGAGGACAACCCCGCGCGGCCCCGAAAGGTTCAGTGCGACGGGTGCCAGGCCCTCCACCACAGGTAGCTTCCCCCGGCGAGCACGGCGCCCACCACGATGAGCAGCGGATGCATGACCGGGTGCCAGGTGCGGATCATGGCGAGCTGCACGCCGATCCAGATCAGCTGCCCTGCGCCGAGCCCGAAGGCCAGGTACGGGGCTGCCTTCAGCCGCAGCAGGCCTGCTGTGACGACAACGTAGGAGCCGATGCCGAACACGCAGAGCAGGATGAGGCCCGGCACCAGGTAGTCGGCGAAGGGCGTGTGCTGGAGCCAGTGCAGCGGCATCTGCATTGCGGAGCCATCCGGCGAGGTGGCCAGCAACCAGCCACCGAAGATGGCCGCCGGTCCGAGAACCAGTCCGGCCACCGCCAGCGTGAGCCAGGCGGTCGCCGGGAGATGACGCGCCGGGGCCTCGGTGACGGACCCCGGTAGGGTGAGACCGCGCATGGGCGTATTCCTCCGCGCGGGACTTTGGGGTCGGCGAGGCGAACGGGCAAGGGCCCTTCGTCACCTCAGTTGCGGGCTCGCGACCCTCCCGCGGACGCCGCTCCCAGCGAAGCGACGGGATCGAGCCCCGCCAGCCAGGCGCCAATGGCCTCGGCCACGCGGGGACCGGCGTCGAGGAGCAGGTCGTGGCGCGCACCGTCGATGGGCTCCCAGGTTGTGCGCGGCACGCGCGCAACGTAGCGGGCGGCGGCCTCCGCGTTGAGCGAAGCTGCGTCCCCCGGCCGGGTGGCGGTCAGGAGGAGGACCGGCAGGGCGGCGGCGGCGATGACGTCCCAGGATTCGGAGACGCGCCGATGGCCGAGGGCATCCTGGACGGCAGCCTTCACGGCGGGCGCCGGGATCTCCTGCACCCTGCCCGATGCGAGCTCGACGCCGGCCCGCAGGATCGTCTCGATGGCCGGCGACCAGCGCGGCAGCTCCGCTCGCACGTCGTCCACGAAGGTGCTCCACGGCACGGTTGGCAGCCTGCGGCCGGGTGCCGACAGGGCCGCGACCCGATCCTCGAGGGTCATGGACGGATCGAATCCGGCCGCGTCGGGATAGTCGAGGTGCCCGCTGTCGAGGAGGACCAGCCCGCGGGCCCGGTCCCGCAGCCGGGCGGCCAGCAGGCTGGCGACAACGCCGCCCCAGGAGTGCCCGGCGAGCACGGGTCGATCCAGCTCGAGCACCTCGATGAGGTCGGCCAGGAGCTCCACCGTCCGATCCAGGTCGTAGGCGCCCGGATCCGCGGCGGGGGAGCGGCCGAAGCCGGGAGCGTCGGGAGCCACGACGCGCAGGCGATGCCGCGCGACGAGGGTGGGCGCGATCTCCCCGAGGTACTCCCCGGAGGTGGCCGATCCCAGGGCGTGCCAGAAGACGAAGGGAGTCGCCGTCGGATCATTGGCGGGCCCCCATTCTCGGACGAACAGGGTGGCGCTGCCGACGCGGACCCGGGCTGATCGCTCGGACATGCCATCGGTACCGCCACACCCCGTCCGAAGGTTCATTCCGCGCGTGGTTGTCCCCGGACCTGTCCCTCCTCTAGCATCGGTCCATGGCCAGCCTCGCCCCGCTGCCGCTCGTCCGCAGCCTCCCCGTGCCGCTCATCGCCCGTGCGACCGGGGCCCATCCGCGCACGGTCGAACGCTGGCGGGCGGGGACGTCGCCGCGTCGCCACCAGTTCACCGGACGCCTCGCGGAGCTCCGCACGATCCTGGACCTGCTGGGGCCCGGCTTGCCGCGACGTGCGCAGGCGGCCTGGCTCACCGCAGGGAGCGCCTACCTCGGGGGCCGCCGGCCCGTCGACCTGCTGGCGGAGGGCGAGGGTTCCCTCGTGCGCGGCGCCGCGCTGGCCTACGCATCCGGGGATCCGACCTGACCACGGCCGCTCCGCCCCTCGCGCCAGTCCGTCGCCTCCGAGCCACGGCGTTCCGGCAGACCGCCGCCCACGTGCCGTCGTGTGCGCCACCCGGCGAGCCCGCCCCGCACGCCGGTCGATACCACCGCTCCGGCGATCCCTGGCCGCTGTACGCGTCCCTGGACGAGGCCACCATGTGGGCCGAATGGACCCGGGCGACCGGCGGCGCGGTGCCGCCGGAGGATGACCCGCGCTGGGTCTGCGACCTGGAGCTCGACCTGCAGGTGCTGGACCTGCGATCGGCTGGCACCCGACGTGCGCTCTCCGTGCGGATGTCGGAGCTGACTGCTCCCTGGGACCCGGAGCGGCCGAACCCGGACTGCCTGCGGGTGGCCGCCGCCGCGGCAGCCCTGGGCGTGGACGGCTTCGTGATCCCCAGCGCGGCTCGTCGCGGGGGGTGGAACGTGGCGGTCCTGCCGGGCTCGTTCGGGCGCGTCCGCGTGGCGCGACGGCACCGCGAAACGCCGGTGCCGCCAGCAAGGCCCGGCGCAGGCAGTTCACAGCACTAACGATTGCATCTGCAACTATATGACGCTATGCTGGGATGAGCAACGCCAACCCAGCACATGGATACCCAGGACGGAACCTCGTATGACCCTTGCAGATCTCACCCTTCTCACCCTCCGCCTGGCGGTGGGGCTCATCTTCGCCGCGCACGGCGCCCAGAAGGCCTTTGGCTGGTGGAACGGTCCCGGCTACGGCAACTGGCAGAAGGCCATGGCATCGATGCGCTTCCATCCCGCGCCGCTGTGGGCCTTCGTCTCGGTGGGCGCGGAGCTGGGCGGTGGCCTGCTCCTGGCCGCGGGCTTTCTCACGCCGCTCGTGGCGGCCCTGCTCCTGGCGCAGTCTGCCGTGATCATCCTCAAGGTCCACCTGCCCAACGGTTTCTGGAACGGGCAGAAGGGGTACGAGTTCCCGCTTGCGCTGGCTGCCGGGGTGGTGGCGATCCTGGGCATCGGCGCAGGTCCGCTCTCGATCGATGCCGCCATCGGCTTCTCGCTGGCCGAGCCCGTCCTGTGGCTGCTCCTCGCGGCCGGGATCCTGGCCGGACTCGCCGCGTACGGCGTCAGCCAGGTCATGGAGCCGGCGCAGCCGGCGACCCAGCAGCGCTGAGGGCCGGCGCCGCCAATCAAAGGGGGTGACATTCGGTGCGCGGCGGAGCATCATGCCGCGCATCGGCACCTGCCTCCGGGCCCAAACGGTCGGAAGGCGTCGAGCACCCGGCTCTCGCGGCACCCGAGCACCCGAGGGGCAGATGGACGTCCTCCTGGTCGGCTGGATCGCCGGCTTCATCTTCGGCGGCTGGCGCACCGGCTTCCTCAAGCGCCTGATCGGCATCGGCTTCATGGCGCTCTCGTTCGTCGTCAGCGCCTGGTTCCGCTACCCGGTCGGTGCCATCGCCTCCGCGTTCTTTCCGAGCATCCCCGCCGACTACGCGAACCTGGTCGGCTACACGATCGCCTTCCCGGTCGTCCTGGCCGGTCTCCACCTGGCGAGCCGGCTCCTGCTGGGCCGCGTGTCCGTGCAGGGGATGACCAAGGAGATGGACCAGGCCCTTGGCGCGCTCTTCGGCGGCATCGAGGCGATCCTCATCCTCTCGGCCGTGGTCGTCATCCTGGACACCTACTTCGGCACCAGCTCGACGCTGACCCAGACGGCCGGCCTGGGCGTGCTGAAGGGGTTCACCGAGTCGTTCAACGCCTCCACCACGGTCCACATCCTGCGCGACACGACGGTGCCGTTCGTGCTCACCGTCCTGGGGCCGCTGCTCCCGGCGGATATCAAGACCATCCTGCCCGGCGGCCTTCCGTCGGGGCTGCCAACCGGAATCCCCGGCGGCTTCCCGTTCCCCACGCCGTGACCCCGGTCCCAGGCTGCGGCGGGCCGTTCGGCACCGAAAGACGGTCCGAACGGGTGGGCAACGGTGTGCCGATATGGGTTGTGGTCTGGCGACATATGCGCATATCGTCATAGCCACTGGATGCGCTGATTGCGCTCCGCGGGATTCCTGGCCATTCCGAGCCGGATCCGAGCAAGAGCTGCGATGTAGGAGGTTCCACACATGGCCAGGTACCGAGCCTGGGTGACGCCGTTGGCGCTGATCGCCGCGGTCGTCCTGATCTACATGGAGAACCCGTGGTTCTCACCCGACGAGGGCACCGGGATTCGTCTGGCCGCGACCATCATCTTCTGGGTCCTGTCCCTCGTGGTCCTGGTCCTCATGTTCGCGGACCGCAACGCCCCCGGCGCGGAGGTCGTCGAGGTCGAAGGGCCCGCCTTCACGCGCTACCTGTTCAGCAACACCCGGGCCGGCTACTTCTGGCTGCCGATCCGGATCTTCCTGGGCTTCGAGTGGGTGGTCGCCGGCTGGGAGAAGGCGACCGGCACCGGCTGGCTCGACGGCGGCTCCGCCCTTCTGGGCTACTGGCAGCGAGCGGTGGCCATCCCGGACGCGCCGGCCAGGCCGGCAATCTCCTTCGAGTGGTACCGCGGCTTCCTTGATTGGCTGATCAGCGTCCACGCCGAGAGCTGGTTCAGCTGGATCATCGTCTTTGGTGAGATCGCAGTGGGCGTGGCCCTGCTGCTGGGGGCCCTGACCGGAATCGCCGCCTTCTTCGGCGCGACGATGAACATGAGCTACATGCTCGCCGGGTCGGCATCGTCCAACCCGATCCTGTTCGCCGCCTCAGTCGGCCTGATCCTCGGTTGGCGGGTTGCCGGGTACTACGGCATCGACCGCTACCTGCTCCCGATGTTGGGCGTTCCGTGGGGCAGCCGCGTCGATACGGCGCGACCCGCCATGGGCGGGGCATCGACGACGGGATAGACCGTCTCGCCGCTACTCGACCCAGCAGATGGCCCGGGCTCACCGCCCGGGCCATCTGCTTGCCTTCGCACGAGGTGGAAACGCCGCCAGGAGCCGCGCGCCAGGGCTGGCTTACGGGACGGCGAGCAGGTTGGGCATGCCGTAATGACAAAGCAGGGCAAAGCGCTCGACCGATCCGGCCGATGCCCCAGGGACATCAGGGGACAACGGGTCGAAGGCGTAGGTCCATGGGAGCCCGACACCCGTTGTCACGTCGTAGTGGCGCCAGGATCCCTGTCGCGTTGCCGGCGTTGCCCGCTGGCGCGCTGTGGGCGTTCGGAAACCACCCGTCGACTTCGACGATCACCATGATGTCGGCCGTGGCCGGGGAGGACGGGAGACCCGCCATATCGACCTGTGCCGCTGCGAAGTCGGCGTAGTTGGCCTGCACGTACGCGGCCGCGGTGACACGGCCCTGCGGCTGGGTCGCCATCACCTTGGCGAGGAGGCTGCGGGCCTCGGATTCAAACTGCGAGGCCGTGTACTGACCAGCCTTCCCGCCCCCCGACGTCACCGCCTCCGGCCGGGTTGCGGCATAGACGACCCAGGCGCATGCGAATGCGGCGATCACAACGACCGTCACCACGCCGACTCGAACGTCACGACCCAGGATCCGCATGGGCTTGGCCCCTCACGCTCATTGTTGCCCCGAGCGCATCGGCGTCAAGCGCCCCAGGGATCAGCGCCTTCGCCGGAGGGTGGGTCCGGGCCGGAATCGGCGGTCGAAGTTCTCGATCGTGCGCTAGACCTGTTGCATCGGCTCCACGGGCATCGAAAGCTGGACGCCGGTGGAGTGGATGGGGCAGT
>CAVXEH010000012.1:0-39136 GCA_963760875.1 uncultured Chloroflexia bacterium
TGAGACCGACGCGTCTGCCAATTCCGCCACTCCGGCAGCGGGGGATGTGATTATAGGAAGCCGATGGCGGAGCCCCAGCGTGCGCAGCCCGCGTCCCGCGTGCAGCCGCTCGACGACGAGACGGCGGTGGTCGCGCGGGCGGCCGCCGGAGACCGCGCCGCCTTCGCGCAGCTCGCGGAGCACTATCAGTCCGCGTGCTACGGCCTGGCGCTGCGGCTGATCGGTGACCCCGATGCCGCCATGGACGCGACCCAGGACGCGCTGATCCATGCCTACGACGGGATCGCTCGCTACCGCGGAGGCATCTTTCGCTCGTGGATCCTGCGGATCACGGCCAATGCCAGCTACGACATCCTGCGGCGCGCCCAGCGGCGGCCGGTCAGCACTCTGCCGGGAGAGGAGGAGGGCGAAGCCGAGCTGCCGGACGCGAAGGCGCCGAACCCGTTCGACTCCGCCCGCCTCGGTGAGCTGTACCGGCACCTGGAGGTCGCGCTGGTCGAGCTGCCGGACGACCAGCGCGTCGCGGTGGTTCTGTGCGACGTGTACGGAATGGACTACGGCGAGGTCGCGACCATGACCGCGTCGGCGCTCGGCACCGTGAAGTCGCGCATCCATCGTGGCCGCCTGCGCCTGCGAGAGCTCATGGGGCCGCATCGGGAACTGTTCGAGGGCTGAGGGCGTCTGAGCCGATGACCATGCTGAACCAACCACACCCCGACGACGAGCGTCTCGCCGCGATCGCCGGGGACGACCCTGCCGACCCCGCCCTTGCCGCACACCTCGCCGCCTGCGAGCGCTGCACCGGCATCGTGGCGGAGCTCCGCTCCGTGCGCGCCGCCCTGGCCGGGATGCCGGATATCGCCCCACCCCGGCCGCTGCGGCTCGTCCCGCCCGTCGCCGCGGAGCAGCCCGCGGCCGGGTGGGTGGGCGTGCTCCGACGTCTCACTGCGCCGGCCATGGCCCTGGCCGTGGTGCTGATCCTGGTCGGTGCCGTCGGGAGCACCGGCGCGCTGCTCCAGTCTGCCGCCACCGGTGCGGCGGGCGTGCCGCAGTCGTTTTCAGGGGACACCCGGGAGATGGGTGCCTCGGCGGCCGCCAGACCGTCCGCCGCGGCGAGCACCGGTGATGCGCTTGGGTACGTCTCGAACCCGACGCCGACTGCGGTGTCCCCGGTGGAACCGGTGAGCGGCGGGACCAAGGACCAGCGGCTGAGTGTCGGGGAAGCCGGAAGCCAGCCTGGCGGCGTGCCATACGGATGGCTCCTGGGCGTTGGCGTGGTCCTGCTCACCGCCGTCTTCCTTGCGCGCGCCGTGATCGCCCGTACCGCGCCGGACCACCGGGCGCCCTGAGACCGGCCGCTAGGCGATCCGGCCGGCGACCACCGCGGCGAGGAGAAGCAGCAGGATCAGCACCGCCACCAGGATCGCGGCAAGACCGCTGTCCCGGAACGTGCGCTCCGCCGGCTCCATCCGCGGCGGACGCCGGGTGGCGGGGATCGGGATCTCCCCGGGCGCGCGGCGCGTGCGCGGGGCGGCCCGGGTCTCATCGGCGGTCGCGCGCCAGCTTGCCCAGGTGCGCACCGTGGTGGGCTGATCGACGGGGGACGGGCGCTGCGGCGCGACCCAGTGCCCACGCGGGCCGGCGGACCCGGCGGGGTGGTCGAGGTCGTAGGCGGCGCGCCGTGCCGGGTTGGAGAGGAGGTGCCACGCCTCGTTGATGCGCCGCATCCGGTCGCTCACGTCCTCGCCGGGATGCAGGTCGGGGTGGTAGCGCTTGGCCAGCCGCCGGTGCGCTCGCGCGACCTGGAGCGGGGTGGCCTCGCGTGGCACGCCCAGCACCGCATAGGGGTCATGTCGCGGCTGCTCCGGCATCTCGGCGATTCTACGGCGCAGGCCGCCTGCCCGACGACCAAGCGACCACCGCCCAGCGCCGGCGCGGCGCCGTTCGGCAGGCGCCATCGGGCTAGACTCCTCGGCGTCATGCAGGAGCGCCGCCGACCGATTCTCATGCTCATCGACGGGCCGAGCCTCGTCTATCGCGGGTACTTCGCGCTCCCGCCGCTCACCACCTCGGACGGGACCCTGGTCAACGCCGCCTTCGGCTTCCTGCAGATCGTTCTGCGCGGCATGGCCGACCTGAAGCCGGAGTACGCGGTCGTCACCTTTGACCTTGGCCGGCCGCAGTTCCGCTTCACGGCCTATCCGGAGTACAAGGCCGGCCGTCCCTCCATGCCGGACGACCTTCGCTCGCAGTTTCCCATCGTTCGCGAGCTGTGCCAGATGATGGGCATGCCGGTCCGGGAGCTGGAGGGGTACGAGGCCGACGACGTCATCGGCTCCCTTGCCCAGCATGCGACCGCGGCCGACGTGGACACCATGATCGTGTCCGGCGACCTGGACGGCCTCCAGCTGGTGAACGACCACGTGCGCCTGCTGACCACGCGGATGGGCGTGGCATCCACGGTGATCTATGACATCGCCAAGGTGAACGAGCGCTACGGCCTGCGGCCGGACCAGATGCTCGACTACAAGGCGCTCAAGGGCGACACCTCGGACAACATCCCCGGTGTCCCCGGAGTGGGGGAGAAGACCGCCATCAGCCTGCTCCAGCAGTTCGGCACCCTCGATGCGATCTACGAGCACCTTGACGAGGTGAAGGGCAAGCTCCGCGACCGGCTGGCCGAGCACCGCGAGTCGGCGTTCCTGTCGCGCCAGGTCGGGCGCATCGTGACCGACCTCCCCGTGGAGCTCGAGCTGGACGCCGCCCGCACCGGCCGCTACGACCGGCGGGCCGTCGCGCAGCGCTTCCGCGAGCTGGAGTTCCGATCGCTCATCGACCGACTCCCTCCGTCGAGCGTCGCGCCCAGCGGCCCTGAGCCCGCCGAGCGCGAGACGGGCGGCGGGCTCCAGCTCTCGCTCGACCTGCTGGGCGGCGCTTCAGGCCCAGAAGGCGCGGCCGCCCGGGAGGCCGATGTGCCGCTCGTGCAGGCGCCCGACCCGATCGTGGATCCCGGTGGCGCGATCGAGCACGTCGATCCACGCGTGCTGCGATCGGAGGCCGATGCGACCGACCTGGATGCCTGGCTCGAGGCGCGGGAGGGCGACGTCGGGCTGGGCTGGGCGACCGGCGCGGGCCGTCCTCTGGAGCGTGCCCTGCTGGGCATCGCCCTGGCCGGGAGCGACGGGACCAGCTGGTACCTGCCCTGGGACGACAACCCCGCCACTCGACCGCCGTTGCCGGCCTGGTTCAGCCGATCGGACCGCCTGCTGGTCGGGCACGACCTCAAGCAGCTCATCGTGTCGCTTGGCTGCCGGGAGATGACCCTGGACGGCCCCGCCGTGGACACCCTGGTCGCCGGCTACATGCTCAACCCGTCGCTGCGCTCCCAGACCATCGACGACCTGGCGGCCACGCGGTTCACCGCGCAGCTGCCGCCTCGTCCCACGGCCGGAGAGACCGGCGCCGAGGAGCGGGCCGTCGCCCGGCGGGCGGCGGCCGAGGCCATGACCGCCCTGCTCGCCAGGCCGGCCCTGGAGACGGAGCTCGCCGACGCCGGCCTCGCCGACCTGTTCCGGGAGGTGGAGATGCCCCTCCTGCCGGTGCTGGCGCGCATGGAGCTGGCCGGCGTGGCGATCGATCGCGAGGCGCTCACCGCCATGGCAGTGCCGAGTTCGCGGAGCAGCTCGCGAGCCTGGAGGACCGCATCTACGCCGCCGTGGGCCATCCGTTCAACATCGGCTCGCCCAAGCAGCTGGAGCAGATCCTCTTCCACGAGCTGGAGCTGCCTGCCACGAAGCGGACGCGCACCGGGTACTCGACCGACGCATCGGTCCTCGAGGACCTTCGCGACCGGCACGAGGTCATCGGCCTCATCCTGGAGCACCGCCAGATCGCGAAGCTCAAGTCCACCTACGTCGACGCCCTCCCGCTGCTGATCAGCGGGGACGGCAGGCTCCACACCACCTACCAGCAGGCGGTGGCCGCCACCGGGCGGCTGTCGAGCATCGACCCCAACCTGCAGAACATCCCGGTCCGCACCCCGCTGGGCCGACGCATCCGGCGCGCCTTCGTGGCGCCGCCGGGCAGGCTGCTCCTCGCCGGCGACTACTCGCAGCAGGAGCTGCGCATCCTGGCCCACGTCTCCGGCGACCCCGGGCTCAAGGCGGACTTCGCGTCGCACGCGGACATCCACCTCGCCGCCGCCGCGCGCGTCCTGGGCCTGGCACCCGACCAGGTGGGTCCCAAGGAGCGCAGCGTGGCGAAGATGATCAACTACGGGATCGCCTACGGCCTCTCGGACTTCGGGCTGGCGGACCGCCTCAAGATCCCGCGCGAGGAGGCGCAGAAGTTCATCGCAGACTACTTCGAGGCATACCCGGGGATCCGCCGCTACACCGTCGAGATCAGGATGCTCGCCCGCGACCAGGGCTTCGTCAGCACCCTGCTCGGCCGGCGGCGCTACCTGCCCGAGCTCACCGCACGCAACGGCGCGCTGCGCCAGGCGGGAGAGCGCATGGCGATCAACATGCCCATCCAGGGGACGGCGGCCGACGGGATGAAGATCGCCATGAACCGTCTCGACGAGGCGATTCGCTCCCAGGGGCTCCGATCGCGGATGCTGCTCCAGGTCCACGACGAGCTCGTGTTCGAGACCGATGAGGAGGAGCTGCCGATCCTGGCGTCCCTCGCAAGGGACGTCATGGAGACTGCCCTTCCCCTGGACGTCCCGCTGGAGGTGGACCTGAAGGTCGGGTCGAACTGGGAGCACATGGACCGGCTGCGCCAGGCCGATGGCGGCTGGCAGCGCGTGGGGCACGGGCTCGAACTCGAACCAGAGGCGGACGACGCGGCGATCGCCGAGCTCGAGGCCTGAAGGCGAGCGCCCATGCCCGAGCTCCCGGAGGTCGAGACCGTGGCCCGCGACCTGCAGCGCTGGGTCGCCGGCGCCACCATCGCCGATGTCGAGGTCCGCTGGGCGCGCACGATCGCCCACCCGCAGCCCGCGGAGCGGTTCGTTGCCGAGCTGCGCGGAGCGTCCATCGGCCGCGTTGGCCGGCGGGCGAAGAGCGTGCTCATCCACCTCGACGACGGGCGGGTGATGACGGTGGCCCTGCGGATGACCGGGGCCCTCATCGTGGCGCCTCCGGGGGCGCCGGACGACCCGTACGCACGGGTCGTCTTCCACCTGGCCGATGGCCGGCAGCTCCGGTATCGCGACGTCCGCAAGTTCGGCCGGATCGGGCTGTTCGCCGGGGGCGGGCTCCGCAGGCGCGCGGTCGCGCACCGGTCGCGGCGTCGCGTCGCGGAGCGGACGGCGCCGTACCGGGTCGGCGACGTCTTCGCCCGCCACGGACCGGAGCCGCTGACCCGGACGTTCACCGCGGCCCGCCTGGCGGAGCGGATGGCCGGGCGCTCGGCTCGCCTGAAGTCGCTCCTCCTCGACCAGTCGTTCATCGCCGGGGTCGGCAACATCTACGCCGACGAGGCCCTGTGGATCGCTCGCCTCAACCCCCTGCGCGCCGCCGACACGCTGACGCCGGACGAGGTCCGGCGCCTCCATCGGGCCATCCGGAAGGTGCTTCGTGAGGGGATCGCGAACCGGGGCGCGAGCTTCAGCGACTACGTGGGAGCCGATGGCGAGCCCGGCGCCAACGCCGAGCGCCTCGCCGTCTACCAGCGCACCGGCGCTCCGTGCCTGCGCTGCGGGCGGCCGATAGCGCGGGTGGTGGTCGGCCAGCGGAGCACCCACTTCTGCCCGCGCTGCCAGCCTTCGGCCGCTCGCAGCGCCGAAGGAGCCTCCCCGTGATGAAGGTGATTGGCCTGACCGGCAACATCGGCTGCGGGAAGAGCACCGTCGCCGGCATGCTGCGCGAACTCGGCGCGGCGCACATCGACGCCGACGCGGTCGTCCGCGAGATTCGGCAGACCGACGGCGATGCGCGGGCTGCCATCCAGCGGCGCTTCGGCACGCTGGACTCCGGCGAGCTCGGACGGATCGTGTTCCGCGATCGGGATGCGCTGCGCGACCTGGAGGCGATCCTCCACCCGCCGTTCCGTGACGCCGTGCGGGCCAGGCTCGCGGAGCTCGCCGAGGCGGGCGTGCCGGTGACGGTCGTCGAGGTGATCAAGCTCCTGGAGTCGCCGCTCCATGACGCGTGCGACGAGACCTGGGTCGTGACCTGCGACGAGGCCGATGCCATCGCGCGGCTGGCGGCCAGCCGGCACCTGAGCGAGGCGGAGGCGCGGGCCCGCATGGCGAACCAGTCGCCCCAGTCGGTGAAGGTGGCCGCAGCGGACGTGGTGATCGATGGATCGGCTCGCCTGGAGGAAACGCGGCGGCAGGTCCGTGCCGCCTACGAGGCGCTGCTCGCCCGCTAGCCGTGCCGGCCGGACACCGCGACGCCGGCCGCGAGGGCCGGCGTCGTGACGCGTCGTGGATGGAGCCCGGTCGGCTCAGGGCGTGGCCTGGTTTGTGCCGACCTTCGGCGCCTCCGGGTACGGGAAGTGGAACTCGTTGATGAGCGTGTCGATGGTCGACCCGGTCGTCCTGGCGACCCGGTCGTCCTGGTCGGGCCGGAGCGCCATGGTGAACTGCCCGCCGGCGGCCTGCAGCTCGGCGATCTGCTCCGCCGTCGCCAGGTCTGCGCGAAGGATGTAGATCGTTCCGTTGCGCGCCAGGATGGTCATGCTCTGGAGGGTCACCTTGGTCGACGGTCCGGGCACGAACTGGGCCTGGGTCTGGGCAGCCTGGCCAGCCGGCTGGCCCAGCTCCGGATTCAGGGCCATGGTCACGATCAGGTCGATACGCTGACCAGCCTGGAGCGTCCCGGCCACCGCCCGCTCGTCAGGCACGGTCACCGATACCGCGCGCAGGTCGGGTCCCGCCGGGTCGTACGCCTGGCCGGCGTCCAGGATCGAGAACGGCTGGCCTGACGTGTTCGAGGCGAGGAGGTTGCGGGTGAGCAGCTCGCCGGTGGTGATGGTCACCCCGCTGATGCGACCCAGCACGTCGTCGATCCGTGTGTAGGCCTGGGCGTTGGTGTCATCGGCGGGCACCGTGCGCATGGCGACATCGCCCTCTTCGATGGGCTTGCGGCTGGCGATGTCGCGCGCCGCGACCACCACGCTGCGCATCTCGACCTGGGCCGTATCGGTCATGCTCGAGAAGCGGAGCGCGACGAACACGACGCCGCCCACGATCAACGCGATGATCAGGCCCACCGCGATGTACAGCTTCGATCGCTTGCTGTTCTTGTCGGAGTATTCGAGTTCCACGACGCGTCAGTCTCCTTTGGTAGCGGTGCGGGTCACCATGGGATCAGGCGCGCCTGCAGCGCGCGGCGAAGCGACTGGTCGGCAGGATCGGGGGAGACCCCGGACACCGCCCGGACGCTGATGGAGTTGGCACCGACGTTCATCACCTGGAAGACTGCGAAGCCGATGACGTCCACGTACGAGCCGTTGCTCGCGCTGGTGGCAACGGTGAACGTGACCGGCTGGACGTGGACGACCGGCTGCCCCGCGCTGTTCGTCCCGTAGCCGCGCACGTTGAACCGGTAGCAGCCGGCCGCCAGCCCGGTGGTGTCCACGGACATGGTCGCCGGCGCGCCGTTGCCGCTCGAGCCCGGTACGACCGAGGTGCCGCTCAGAGTGATCTGGCCCGAGCCGATGGTGGCCGGGTTGAAGCTGCAGTCGGTGAACGAGCCGGCATCCACCGCCAGCGTCACCGGGTTGCTCGTGCCCCACTTCGTTCCGCTCGCGGTCGTCGTGGACACGTACAGGTCCATCGCGACCGTGCCGCCCAGGGTGGAGGTGCTGCCGCTGACCGTCGAGTTGGCGAGGCTGAAATCATGAGTGGCGCCGCCCACCGAGACGGGCACCGGATACCGCCGGGACTGGAAGTACGGGTTCCCGGAGTGGCCCTCGATCCAGACCGTGTAGATCCCCGCCGGCACGGCGTTGGTCGACAGGCTGCTCATGGTGACCTTCGTCCCCTTCTTGTCGGGGATGAACACGTCGGTTGACCAGATCGGCATGTTCATCTGGCCGGCCGCGGGTGGATCGTTCGTGGGGGGATTGGCCTCGATCAGGTCCCATTCGGGATGGCCGATGTCGTCCGCTCCGCTGTCGCCGTGGAGGTGGAGCGTGACCGTGGAGTTGAAGGCGTCGTTGCGGCTCACCGTGAACGGGAACGATGGGCCGGCGATCGTCTGGGTGCCGCCGATGGCGATGGCGCTGGGCGGCGTGATGGCGAAGTCCGGGATCTGCATCACGGTGCCGCTGTAGAGGGCGAGCAGGATGCGGTCCCCGACCGCGTACCGCTGGGAGAAGTTGCCCACGACCATGGAGGTGTCGTTGCCGTCGATGATCGCGACCTGGTCGTTGGGGTCGGCCGGGCTGGTGACGGAGGGAAAGATCGGCCCGTCGTAGCCAGTGACGATGTAGTCGCCCTCCTTGTTCTTGAGGGTGTTCACCGACGTGCCCGGCGTGACGCCGTTGTAATAGAGGCGCGAGAAGGTTGACTCGAAGTTCCGCACGTCCAGCGCCACGAACCCGCGGAACGAGCTGTCGTTGGCGGCCTTGGCGCCCGGGCCATACAGGTCGAACTCCGGCCCGGGATCGGCCTCGGACGCCGGCGTGCGGGTGTCGTAACCGGTCGGGCTGCCGGAGTCGACCTGCCCGTCCGTCGAGGTTTCGCTGGTCGCGGCGGTGTCCACGAACCCGTTGAGCGGTCCCGGAGCGTTGAGGTAGCGGCGCGCGACGATCGGCACCGCCGGTCCACCCTGCAGCGCGCATCGCGCATGGGCGCTGGTCGCCATGGACTGCACCCCGACGATCTTGCCGAGCGTGGTGTCGAGCGTGGAGCTGATCGCGACCCGCACGCTCGTCCCGCTGATGAGCACGCCGCTGGACAGGTAGGCCGGGTCGCCGGCATGGCCATCGGCGTAGACGAGGCCGTCGGAGATGATGGCCGTGGCGCCTGCCGGGGAGTGCTCCAGGTTCACGCGCGCGGTCTGGCGCGCGTCATCGGCCGCGGCGTTGTCCGACGCCCCGTCGATGAGGGAGCGGCAGGCGGCGAGGGCGGCGGCGTCGGCCGCCGTCTGGATGTGCCGGTGCTCAGCGGCCTGCCGGCCCACGTCGATCGCCAGGCCGGTGAAGGCCAGGAGGACCACCAGCAGGATGGCGACCATGACCAGGACCTGGCCGCGGGCGTCGCGGGGGGCTGCCGCCGGGACGCGCATCAGTTCACCACCATCGTGGCCGTGACTCGTTGCACGAACCGCCCGTTCGCGTCGTGCGCCAGGATGTCGCCAAGGAACGGCACGATGATGTCCGACCGGTAGGTGAGGGAGACCTGCATGAGGCAGCCCTCGCGTGTGTCGGGCACGCAGACCGTGCTCGTGTCCAGCGAGTTCGGGCACGGGCTGCTGGCGTTCGCGACATCGGCGCAGTAGGAGATCGTCAGATCGCCGTTGACCTGGGTGTCGCCGCTGGTGGTGGAGCATGCACCGCCGCTGGTCGTGACGCTGAAGTTCGGCGCGCTCGGCGAGAGCAGCCCAAAGGCGTCCGTCGCCGCGGTCAGCACCTCCCCGCAGCGCTGGCCGTCATTCCATGCCTTGGTGTGCGTGCGGTCGTAGAGGTAGATCGTCCCGGCCCGCGCGCCATCGCGCGCGGCATTGGTCAGGGTCACGTTGGCTGCGAACAGGAGGCCGAACTGGATGATCCCCACGACCAGAAGCAGGACCGGAAGGAGCACCGCGACGAACTCGACGAGCGCCTGGCCATGGTGGTCCCGGGACCGGGAAGCGCGCGGCGGGCCTCGCAAGTCACTGCTCGCCGGGCCCGGACGCCCGAATGGTCGCGCGCGCGGGTGCATGGGTCGAATTCATCTTGGGTGCCTCGATACCTGACCGATATAGGCCGTTATGGCACCCGAGAATCGGTACCGATGGGGTCCGCTAGAATCGAGCGGCCCCGCTCACGCCCGCGCAAGGACCGCCTGCATGCCCGACTTCACGGTGAACGCGCCCTACGAGCCGACCGGTGACCAGCCCACCGCGATCGCCGGCCTGACCGCGGGCATCGGGGACGGGTTGAAGCACCAAGTGCTCCTGGGCGCCACGGGCACCGGGAAGACGTACACCGCCGCCAAGGTCATCGAGGCCGTCCAGAAGCCCACCCTGGTCATGGCGCACAACAAGACGCTCGCCGCGCAGCTCTACCAGGAATTCAAGGAGTTCTTCCCGGACAACGCCGTCGAGTACTTCGTCAGCTACTACGACTACTTCCAGCCCGAGGCGTACCTGCCTCGCAGCGACACGTACATCGAGAAGGACTCGTCACGCAACGACGAGATCGACCGGCTGCGGCACAACGCCACGCGCGCGCTCTTCGAGCGGCGGGACGTGATCATCGTCGCCTCGGTGAGCTGCATCTACGGCATCGGCGCCCCGGTCGACTACGGGTCGACCGTCCTCAACCTCAAGGTCGGGGGCCGATATCGCCGCGACGGCGTCCTGCGTCACCTCGTGGACCTGCAGTACCAGCGCAACGACGCCGCGCTGGCGCGGTCGAAGTTCCGGGTGCGCGGCGACGTGCTCGAGTTCTCCCCGGTGTCGGGCGACTACATCGTCCGCGTCGACTTCTTCGGCGACCAGATCGAGCGGATCGTGGAGGTCGACGATCTGACCGGCGAGGTCCTTGCCGAGCGCCGCGAGGTGAACGTGTACCCGGCCTCCCACTACGTGACCCCGCGCGACAAGCTCGTCGCGGCCATCGACGACATCGAGGTCGAGATGGAGGAGCGCACGCGCCAGCTCGCCAACGAGGGTCGCGAGCTGGAGGCGGCACGGCTTCGCCAGCGGACCATGTTCGACCTCGAGATGATGCGCGAGGTGGGCTACTGCTCGGGCATCGAGAACTACTCCCGGCACCTTGCCCGACGCGAGGCGGGATCACGTCCCTGGACCCTGATCGACTACTTCCCGACCGACTTCCTGCTGGTGGTCGACGAGAGCCACATCACCATCCCGCAGGTCCATGGCATGTACAAGAACGACCGGACCCGCAAGGAGATCCTTGTCGACTTCGGCTTCCGGCTGCCGTCGGCCCTGGACAACCGGCCCCTCACCTTCGAGGAGTTCGAGGACCACATGAACCAGGTGGTCTACATGAGCGCGACGCCGGGCCCCTACGAGACGCAGCGCGCGGAACGCGTGGTGGAGCAGTTCATCCGCCCGACCGGCGTGGTGGATCCGACGATCACCGTGCGGCCGACTGCGGGACAGATCGACGACCTGATCGCGGAGATTCGCGACACCGTGGGCCGCGGGGAGCGGGTGCTGGTCACGACCCTCACCAAGAAGATGGCCGAGGACCTGGCCGACTACCTCGCCGAGCTGGGCATCAAGGTCCAGTGGCTGCACTCCGAGGTCGACACCCTGGAACGGGTCGAGATCCTGCGCGACCTGCGCCTGGGCGTCTACGACGTCCTGGTGGGGATCAACCTCCTGCGCGAGGGTCTCGACCTGCCGGAGGTCACCCTGGTGGCCATCCTCGATGCCGACAAGGAGGGCTTCCTGCGATCGGGCGGCTCGCTGATCCAGGTCATCGGCCGGGCGGCCCGCAACATCGGGGGCCGCGTGCTGATGTACGCGGATCGGGTGACCGACTCGATGCGGGCGGCGATGGACGAGACCGATCGACGCCGCGCGCGGCAGGTCGCCTACAACGCAGAGCACGGGATCGTCCCGGAGACGATCACCAAGGCCATCCGCGACATCAACGACGGTCTCCGCAAGGTGGCCGAGCAGCGTGCCACGCTCACGGTCGAGAGCACCGAGCCGGAGGAGCTGGCGGCCATGATGGGCCGGCTCGAGGCACAGATGAAGGAGGCCGCCCGCAACCTGGAGTTCGAACGCGCCGCCGCCCTCCGCGACGAGATCCTGCAGCTGCGGCGGCTTCGCGCCGAGCTGGCGGCCGCCCCGGGAACCATCCCCGCTGACGTGTACGCGGAGGCGGCCGCCGACCAGGTCCATGGCGGCGGGGACGCGGGAGCACGGCCACACCGCGAGGTGTTCAGCGTATCGGCGCGACCCAACGTCATCGCGGCCGGGTCACGCCGCCGCCCGCCCCGTCGCCGCCGACCATGATGCAGACCCCGGTGTTCCCGACCGCGATGTGCGGAGAGCCGCGCTGATGGCCGGAACCATGCCGCACGCCATCTTCATCGAGACCGGCCTGGACGGTGGTGCGACCGTGGCGGCGTACGCCGCGGAGCTCCCCGGGTGTGCCACCTTCGGGCCGGATGCCGATGCCGCCGCGGCAGCCATGCCCCGTCGGGTTGGCCGTTTCACGGCCTGGCTGGCCGGGCAGGGCGAGGAGTCCCCGACGTTCGTCGGGGACAACTGGTACGAGGTCGAGCGGGCCGAGGCGGGGCACGGGGCGGGGGAGCGGGCCGCGTTCACGCTCGACGAGCTCCCGCCCGCGGAGGACGAGTGGCAGCGATGGCTTCGCTGGATGGAGCTCGCCCGCGAGGAGCTGGCAGCCGCCCTCGACGCGGCGTCCCCCGCGGATGCCGGCCAGCTGGCCGCCGCCATCGCAGCGCAGGACGAGGCCTTCGTCGCGTCCCTCGGCGCAGCGCAGGACGAGGCCGCCACGGACGGGATCGACCGCTGCTACGCCGCGCGGGAGGCGCTGACCGATGCCCTCGAGGCGGCCGGCCCTGGACGGGAGGGCGTGCGACGCATCCTCCGCCTGGCCATCGCCGACGACCTGCGCGCCGCCGCCCTGCTGCGGGGGGACGGGGACTGAGCTCCGTGGCCATCGGCGGGACGTTGGCGAACATCGGCACCGCGCTGCCGAAGCGCCTCCGCCACGCGGGCCCCTGGCCGCTTGACCCTCCGCGTCGAGCGCCGCGAGGCAGCGAGCTGCGCGCCCTCCAGGACGGGATGGACGGGTGCCCGGACGGCCGGCGCCCCGTCCTGTCGGGCGACGGCAGCGAGCGGGCCATGCTCATCGGCCAGGCGCCCGGCTGGCGCGAGATCGAGACCGGTCTGCCGTTCGCCCATGACGCCGGGCGCCGGCTCGTCGGCTGGCTGGAGCTGGCCGGCATCGGCGTCGAGGACTTCCGGCGGCGCTGGTACGTGACCTCGGTGGGCAAGTGCTACCCCGGGCGGCGCCCGGGCGCATCGGTCGATTCGCCGCCGTCTCGTCGTGAGGTGCTGCGCTGGTCGCCGGTGCTGGCCGCGGAGGTCGGCCTGGTCGCGCCCCGGCTGGTCGTGCTGGTCGGCGGGCTCGCGCATCGATTCGCCCTTGGGGATGCGGCCCGCCTCGACGATGTCGTCGGTCGGCCGCTGGCATGGGATCGGGCCCCGGGGGCCGCCGTGATCTGCCTGCCCCACCCCTCCGGGGCGTCGACGTGGCTGAACGATCCGCGCCGGGTTGGGCTGTGGCGCGAGGCGATGGTCGCGCTGGCAGCGGCATGGTCGGACCTGCAGAGGGCGCCGTGAGCCAGGACGGGCGCCCGGCGCAGCCAGGCGTGGACGGCGGCGTCGGTCCGCTCCCCGGGGGCGGCTACCCGGTTCCCGAGCCTCCCACCGATCCGGGATCGACCCGCGAGCGGTGGCTGTGGACCGCGGTCGTGGTGGGCACCGGGCTGTTCATCTTCGCCCTGCTGGTCTTCGGCGGGTCAGGCGGCGTGCGGCCGGACCTGCAGCAGGTCGCCGTGAGCGACGTGCTCGGCTCAGGCCAGCTGCCGGCAGATCGCTACGGGTCAACGGACATGAACATCACCGGCTGGTTCGTCCAGGTCACCGCCGGCTGCTCGGGCGACACCGCGGGGAGCGCGCGATCCGGCTGGCTGCAGGCGACCTGCCCGGTGCGCGTCCTGCTGCCTGCGCCCCCGCAGGGAGCGCCCAGCCAGGCCGACCTCCTGCGCACCGGGCTGCGGCTTGCCGCGCCCAACGGGCAGCCGTTTCCGCCGCAGACGGCAAGCGGGTCCGGAACCGCGGGGCTCGAGGAGCTGGTCTTCACCGGTCACTTCGCGGATCAGGCAGCCGATGGGTGCGTCCCGTCCCGGGCGACGCTGTGCCGCAACACGTTCGTGGTGAGCGGCTACACCGGGCTGATCCGCTGAGGGGGCAGCATGCGCCATCGCCATACAGAACAGACGTTCACATTGGTCTGGTAGGATAACGAGCCATGCCCTTCGACAAGATCGTCGTTCGCGGCGCCCGCGAGCACAACCTCAAGAACCTCGACGTGGAGATGCCACGGGACCGCCTGATCGTCATCACCGGGCTCTCCGGATCGGGCAAGTCCAGCCTGGCGTTCGACACGATCTACGCCGAGGGGCAGCGTCGGTACGTGGAGTCACTGTCCGCCTACGCGCGCCAGTTCCTGGGCCAGATGGAGAAGCCCGACGTCGACCAGATCGACGGCCTCTCGCCCGCCATCAGCATCGACCAGAAGGGCGCCTCACGGAACCCGCGGTCCACGGTCGGGACGGTGACCGAGATCTACGACCACCTTCGACTCCTCTTCGCGCGCATCGGCCGCATGCACTGTCCCATCTGCGGCCGGGAGATCACGCGCCAGACCGTCGAGCAGATCGTCGATCAGCTCTATGACCTGCCGGAAGGGACCCGGCTGATGGTCATGGCCCCCCTCGTCCGCGATCGGAAGGGAGAGCACGAGAAGGTCCTCGCCGGCGCCAAGCAGGCCGGCTTCGTCCGTGTCCGGGTCGACGGTGAGCTTCGGGATCTCGACGAGGAGATCAGCCTGGACAAGAAGTACAAGCACAGCATCGACGTGGTTGTCGACCGGCTCGCGATCCAGCGCGGAGCCTCCGGCGACGCGGAGGGGGAACGGCCGGACGCCTCGCGGATGGCGGACTCCATCGAGACCGCCCTGCGCCTCTCGGACGGCACCCTGCTGGTGAACCTTCCGGACGAGGGTCCGTCCGGTACGGACCGGCTCTTCAGCGAGCGCTACGCCTGTCCGGAGCACGGCGGGAGCTTCGAGGAGCCCGCTCCCCGCAACTTCAGCTTCAACTCGCCGCACGGGGCGTGCCCGGGCTGCACGGGCCTTGGCAGCCGCCTGGAGATCGATCCGGACCTGGTCCTGCCCAACCAGGACCTGTCCATCCGGGAGGGCGCGGTGCTGCCCTGGCGACGGATGGCCATCACCGACTCGTGGTTCAGCAAGATCATCGAGTCGGTCGCCACCCATTACGGGTTCCGCACGGACGTCCCGGTGCGCGACCTTCCCGAGTCCGCCCGACAGATCCTGCTCTACGGCAACAGGGGCGAGCGCGTCAGCGTGCTGTACACGACCCGGCAGGGTGCGCAGCACACGTTCAGCACCACGTTCGAGGGTGTGGTTCCCAACCTCGAGCGGCGGTACCGCGAGACCGGCTCGGAGATGATCAAGACCGAGATCGAGCGCTACATGACCACGCGTCCCTGCCCGACCTGCGGCGGGATGCGGCTCAAGCCGGAGGTGCTGGCGATCACCATCGGCGAGAAGAACATCATCGAGACGACCCAGCTGTCGGTGACCGATGCCCTGCGCTGGTACGAGCGCCTGCCGAACCGGCTCTCCGACCGCGAGAACCAGATCGCCCGGCAGGTGCTCAAGGAGATCCGCGCCCGCCTGGGCTTCCTGGTGGACGTCGGCCTGGACTACCTGACCCTGGACCGTGCCAGCGGCACCCTGTCGGGCGGGGAGGCGCAGCGCATCCGGCTCGCGACCCAGATCGGGTCGTCCCTGATGGGCGTGCTCTACATCCTCGACGAACCGTCCATCGGCCTCCACCAGCGGGACAACGACCGGCTGATCGGGACGCTCGTGCGGCTGCGGGACCTGGGCAACACCCTGATCGTGGTCGAGCACGACGAGGACACCATCCGCCACGCGGACTGGGTGATCGACATCGGCCCCAGGGCGGGCGAGCACGGGGGCGAGCTCATCCATTCCGGCCCGCTGGAGGGGCTGCTGACGAACCCGCGCTCGATCACCGGTGCCTACCTGCGAGGCGACCGCGAGATTCCCGTGCCGCCACGGCGGCGGGATGGCAACGGTGCCTGGCTGACCGTCCAGGGAGCGCGGGAGAACAACCTGCAGGGGATCGACGTGGGCTTCCCGCTGGGCCGGTTCGTGGCGGTGACCGGGGTGAGCGGATCCGGCAAGTCCAGCCTGGTGACCCAGATCCTGTACCCGGCCCTGGCCCAGGTCATCTGGGGCTCGCGCGAGCCCGCCGGGAAGCACGACCGCATCGCGGGGATCGAGGCCATCGACAAGGTGATCGAGATCGACCAGAGCCCCATCGGCCGGACCCCGCGCTCGAACCCGGCCACCTACACCGGCCTCTGGACTCCCATGCGCGAGCTGCTGGCGGCGGTGCCGGAGTCCCGGCTGCGCGGCTACAAGCCGGGACGGTTCAGCTTCAACGTCAAGGGCGGCCGCTGCGAGGCCTGCCAGGGCGACGGCATCGTCCAGATCGAGATGCACTTCCTGCCTGACGTGTACGTGGCCTGCGAGGTCTGCAAGGGCAAGCGCTACAACCGTGAGACGCTGGAGATCCATTACAAGGGTCGGAACGTGGCCGAGATCCTGGAGATGACGGTGGACGAGGCGCTGTCGTTCTTCGAGGCGGTCCCCACGATCCGCAACAAGCTGCAGACGCTGCACGACGTCGGGATGGGCTACGTCCACCTGGGGCAGCCGGCCACCACCCTCTCGGGCGGCGAAGCACAGCGCGTGAAGCTGGCGACGGAGCTCTCCAAACGCGCCACCGGCAAGACGTTCTACATCCTGGACGAGCCCACCACGGGCCTGCACTTCGACGATGTCTCGCGCCTGCTGAGCGTCCTCGGGCGCCTGGCCGATGCGGGCAACACCGTGGTCGTCATCGAGCACAACCTCGACGTCATCAAGTCGGCGGACTGGATCATCGATCTCGGCCCTGAGGGAGGCGACGGGGGCGGCCGGGTGGTGGCCACCGGGACGCCGGAGGAGGTTGCCGCCAATCCGGGGTCGTACACCGGTCGATACCTGCGCGAGGCGCTTCCGGCCGCCGCGGCCCGCACACCGCGCCGCCGGGGTCGCCGCCGGGAGGCGGTTCCAGCATGAGGTCGCGCAGCGGACGGTTGCACGCCCCGTAGAATGCGGGTCGCTGCCAGCGCGGGGGGCTAAGACGGTGGGGCCGAGAGGATGGACCGATGCCCGTTGCCGCACTCGTGATCGTGGGGATTCTGCTGGTCGTGCTGGGGCTCTTCGCGGGGGGATCGCTCCCGCTCATCGGGCTGGGCGTCGTCTGCCTGATCGCCGCCGGCGTCCTGGAGGGAATGGCGCGCCGAAGGGCATGAGCCTGTGAGCCAGCCCACGCGCGACGATGCTCGCGCCCTGCTGTATGCCTGGAACGAGAGCGTGAGCCTGCGCAACCACGGGATCCTGGTCGAAGCGGGCGTTCGCGGGTACGCGGCCGACGATGGGCTGGATTCGGCGACGGTGGACCGCTGGGGAATGGCCGGGCTGCTCCACGACCTCGACTACGAGCGCCATCCGGACGCGGAAGCGCACGGGGCCATCGGAGGCGATGAGCTGGCGCGGCGTGGATATCCGGTCGAGGTGGTCGACGCTGTCCGACGGCACAACGACGCGCTGGGCATTCCCCGCCAGACGCGCCTCGATCACCTGGTGTTCGCCTGCGACGAGATCGCCGGGTTCCTGGTCGCCGTGGCGCTCATGCGCCCAACACGCCTGCTGGCCGACGTGCGCCCGGCCAACGTCCGCAAGAAGATGAAGGACCGCGGCTTTGCCCGCGCCGTCCCGCGCGAGATGCTCCTCGCCGGCGCCCAGGAGATCGGCATCGGATTCGACGAGCACGTGGAGCGCATGGTGCGGTACCTCAGCGTCGTTGCCCCCGAGGTGGGCCTGTAGGGGTGGCGAGCCCCATCTCCGCCACGAACCGCGACGGGCGCCCCGGGTCGTAGGCCAGGACCAGCCTGCGCGTCGCTCGCGTGACCGCCACGTAGGCGAGCCGGCGTTCCTCCTCGACGGCTCGATCCAGGTCCGGGGCCCCAACCAGCGCGCGCCGGTTCGGGAACCGCTCCTCCTCGAACCCGACGAGGATCACCGTCGGCCATTCGCGGCCCTTGGCGCCGTGCACCGTGACCAGCTCGATCGCGGCAGCCGGATCCCGAAGCCTGGCCAGCTCGTCACGCGCCCGGCTCGCCGCCGCCAGGAATCCATCGAGCGATCGGAATGCGACGGCCCATCCGGCAAGAGCATCGAGGGCCAGGTGCTCCTCGTCGCCAAGGTCGTCCGCCATGTCGGCGCGCCGCCAGCCAAGGGCGCCACGGACCGCTGCGACGGCGGCGAAGGGCGGACGATTCCCCGGGAGACGCCGCAGCTCCTCGACCACCGTTGCCACCCTTGGCGAGTCCAGCGGACCCGGAATGTTCGTCGCGTGGGGAATCCCGCGCCGGACCAGGGCCAGGGCGATGGGCGCCAGCTCCGCCCGGGTGCGCGCCAGGAAGCATGCCCGAGCGCCCCCGCGGGTCGCATGGGTTGCGAGGGCAACGAGCCGGTCCGGCCAGTCCCGCGTGTCGGTATGGACGGCGAGCAGCGCAGGACCGTCCCCATCCCCTGTGGGGTCCGGGGCCCCCGGTTCGATGCGCTTTTGGAAGCGCTCCCGGTTTGTCGCGATGAGGTGCGCGGAGTGCCGGACCACCTGGGGCGGGCATCGGTAGTTCGTGGCCAGCTGCACGCGTCGGGCGTCGGGATAGAGCGTGCCGAAATCCAGGATGCGACGGACGTCAGCCAGCCGCCATGCGTAGATCGTCTGGTCGTCGTCGCCAACCACGAAGAGGTTCCGCTGCGGTTCGGCCAGAAGGCGGACCAGCCGAAGCTGCGCCGCGTCCACATCCTGGAACTCGTCGACGCAGACATGCTCGAACCGCGCCTGCCAGCGCCCCGCCACCCGCGGGTCTCCTTCGAGGAGGGCCGCGGCGCCGGTCACGAGATCATCGAAGTCCAGGGCGTGCCGCGCCGCGAGGATGCGGGCATACGCATCCAGCACCGGGGACACCTCCGCTGCGGGCGGCGTGCCCTCGATCTTCCACGCCGCGAGCCAGCCGTCGAGCGCCGGCACGTCGGGAAGCGCCGGCGCGTCGGGGGATCGGCCGGCGAGGCACCGGCGGCGTGCGGCGCGCAGCAGCGGCAGCCGGTCCGCGACGAGGTCGAGATGCGGCGATGACTCCAGCAGGATCTGGCGTGCCAGGGCGTGCAGCGTGCGAATCTCGATCCCTTCGGCGCCGGGCAGGACCGGGCCGAGGCGGTCCCGCACCCGGGACTGCAGCTCTCCCGCGGCGTCGCGGTTGAAGGTGACGACGCAGATGCGTTCCGGCGGGACACCGCCCGCCATGAGGAATCCCAGCCGGGCCACCAGGGTGGTGGTCTTGCCGCTCCCTGCCGGGGCGATGATCTGCGCGGGTCCGTCCGGCAGGGTGGCCGCCGCGCGCTGCTCCGGATCCAGCCGTCCCAGCATGGCCGCCAGCGGCGAGACGGCCCCGCCGGTGCCGTGAACGTGATGCCCGCCGGGGGAGGGCGGCGCAGCGGTGCTCATCGGCGGATGGTGGCCGGGCGCCGCTTACCGGCGGCTCAGTGACGGCTTATCGAACGGCGGGCGGCGTGCCGGTCAAGCCGCTATCCTGACCGCCGACCGCGGTGCGGCCCAGCACCGTGCCATCGCGACTGGAAGACACACGAGGACCGATCGGCCGGATGACGTCCCGATGATGCGCCGGGGCCGCAGGAACCAGGCGGTACCCACGGCGCGGGCAAGGCGGCTGCGCGAGGAAGCTGCGCGGGCCGCCGCGACTCAGAAGGGCGGCGGGTCGGGCGAGGCGGGACCGTCACCGTGGGGTCGGTCGCGCAGTGCCGGCACCGACACGGACGTTCTGCCCGTCGCCCCTGCCCGGGTGAGGCCCGCCCGGCGGCCCGTGAGCCTCAAGCGCATCGCGCTGATCGGCACCCTGCTGCTGCTCGCCGTCGTGGTGCTCGGATCGGTTCTCATCTGGCAGCGGGTGAGCGCCTTCAACGCCGCCGTCTCAAGCCGGTCCATGCTGTCGAGCGCCCTCTTCGGCCCGCTGGGCGGCAAGGACCCGGTCAACGTGCTGCTCATCGGGTACAGCGGCGATCCCAACCACGGGGGAACCTACCTCGCCGACTCGCTGAACATCCTGAGCGTCGATCCGCAGACCAAGGCGACGACCCTCATCCCCGTCCCGCGCGATGTGTGGGTCCAGGGCCTGCCCGAGATGCCGCACAACGGGAAGATCAACGAGGCCTTCGCCGACGGCTGGGATGCCGGCGGCTGGGAGAACGCCGGAGCCGTGGAGGCCGAGGTCGTGTCGAAGGTCACGGGCCTGTCGATCGAGCACTTCATCAGCATCGACTTCGCGGGGCTCAGCGACGTCGTGGATGCGGTCGGCGGCGTCACCATCAACAACCCGCGCGCCTTCTCGTACACCTGGTGGCAGGGAAACTACGAGCGCGGCAGCTGGGTCGCCACGTTCAAGAAGGGAACGCTGCACCTCGACGGGACGGAGGCGCTGACGTACACGCGGGCCCGCTACACGAGCGTGCCGGCCGAGTCCAGCGACTTCGCGCGATCCGTCCGCCAGCAGCTTGTGATCCAGGCCCTGCGCACCAAGATCGGCTCCGGCCTGGGAGCCATGGGACCCGGGCTGGCGATGATGGACGCGCTCACGGGGCACCTCAACACGGACCTGTCCGCGTTCGACCTGTTCCTGCTCTCCGGGCACCTGCACGTGGATCGCCGGCTCGAGCTGAAGGAGGACGTGGCCCTGAAGGCCGGACGCAACGATGCCGGCTCGTACATCCTCTTCCCGGTGGGAGCCAGGAAGCTCGGCGACTACGCGCCGCTGCATGCCTTCATTGCGACCGAGCTCGCCAGGCCGATACCGTCCGCCAGCCCGACGCCGAGCCCGGCACCCGCCGGATAGCCCGGGACGTCGGGGCGTCGCCATCGGCCTAGAATCGGATCGTGCCAGCCGTTCGAGATCCCGCCCGCGAGGCGCACCTGCGGGCCATCCTCCGCCAGCTCCCGACCAGCCCCGGCGTCTACCTGATGAAGGGTGCCGATGGTCGCGTCCTGTACGTGGGCAAGGCCGACGTCCTGCGCAACCGGGTGCGCTCGTACTTCGGCAGCAAGACGGGCCTCGACTCGCGGATCGTGCGGATGGTCGCGGAGGTGTCGGACATCGAGTACATCGTGACCGACACGGTGTCCGAGGCCTTCCTCCTCGAGGGCAACCTCATCAAGGAGCACCGGCCGCGGTTCAACATCCGGCTCCGCGACGACAAGAGCTACCCGTTCGTGAAGATCACCCTGGGCGAGGACTTTCCGCGGATCGTGCGGACTCGCAGGCTGGCCCGTGACGGCAGCCGCTACTTCGGCCCCTATGCGTCGGCCTCCAGCGTCGACGAGACGCTCAAGCTGCTGCGCAAGATCTTCCCCTTCCGCACCTGCAACCTGGACATCCCCGAGGGCAAGCGCGTGCTCGAGCGGCCCTGCCTGCTGTACTACATCAAGCGCTGCCAGGGTCCGTGCATCGAGGCCATTGGCAAGACGGAGTACCGCGCCACGATCGACCGGGTGGTCGACTTCCTGGACGGGAAGCAGGAGGGGATTGCCCGGGAGCTCGAGCGCGAGATGGCCGAGCAGGCCGAGGCGCTGCGCTACGAGGCCGCGGCCGTGGCGCGGGACAAGCTGCGGGCGGTGGAGCGAACCATTGAGCAGCAGAAGATGGCGGCCTACGCCACCACGGAGGAGGACGTGGTGGGGATGGCGCGCGAGGAAGGCGAGGCCTGCCTCCAGCTCTTCGTCATCCGCAACGGCAAGATGATCGGGCGCGAGCACTTCATTGTCGAGAACGCCACCGATGCGACCGATGGCGAGGTGCTCACCTCGTTCCTCCAGCTGTACTACGCGGCCGTGGAGCGGCCCCCGCGCTCCGTCGAGCTGCCGGTGGCCCCCGACGATGCCGACGCCCTTGCCGCCTTCCTCGCCGAGCGGCGCGGGTCGCGGGTTGCCCTTCACGTCCCCGAGCGCGGCGAGAAGCGCCGGCTGGTGGCCCTCGCCACCCAGAATGCGGTCGAAGCGCTCGCCAAGGAGCGGGCAGAGTGGCTTGCCGACGAAGGGAAGCGCGACGAGGCGCTCACCGAGCTCGCCGACGCCCTGGCCCTGGAGCGGCCCCCCGAGCGGATCGAGTGCTATGACATGAGCAACATCCAGGGCACGAGCGCCGTGGGCAGCATGGTCGTCTTCGTCAACGGGCGGCCCGACCCGCGGGAGTACCGCCGGTTCCGGATCCGGTCCGGGGACACGCCGGACGACTTCCGGATGATGGCCGAGGTCCTGCGGCGCCGCTTCACCAGGGCGGCACGCCTGCGTGCCGAGACCGGGGCGCTCTCGCTGGCGGCGGTCGGGGCGGACGAAGCCCCCGAGGAGACGGAATCCGAACCGGGAGCCGATGGCGACGCCACAACGTCCCGTGATGCGGCGTGGGCCCTGCCGGACCTGGTCATTGTCGACGGCGGAAAGGGACAGCTGTCCGCGGCCGTGGGCGTCATGCGCGAGCTGGACCTCACCGAGGTCCCGCTGTCGGGCCTGGCAAAGCGCTTCGAAGAGCTCTACGTCCCGCACCGATCCGATCCCATCGTGCTGCCCCGCCGCAGCCAGGGGCTCTACCTGGTGCAGCGCATCCGCGACGAGGCCCACCGGTTCGCCATCACCTATCACCGTGAGCTGCGTGGCAAGCGCGCGCTGCGCTCCGAGCTCGACGGCGTGCCGGGCATCGGCTCCGGTCGCAAGAAGGCGCTCCTCAAGCGCTTCGGCAGCGTCCGGCGGATCCGCGAGGCGAGCGTCGAGGAGGTGGCCGAGACCCCCGGCATCAGCCGCGCCATCGCCGAGCGGGTGAAGAGCCACCTGGCGCGCGAGGGGATGCTCGCGTAGGCGCGTTGCGGGCCCGACGCGCCCGCCCCTATACTCTGCCCGCCCGCCGCGAGGAGCGGCGTGTTCTGTGTCTGCGCCTTCGCACGTCGCGAAGTGGCGGTGACCCCGAGCGAAAGGACCAGCTGGCCGAAGCATGACCTGGCGTCGCATCGCCCCGTGGGTGATCATCGTGATCGCCGTACTGGCCATCTACTACGACCTTCCCCGCAAGACGCTGGGGCTGTTCAACAGCACCACCCAGTCGAGCACGCTGCCGGCGCCCGGATTCGGCGGCGATGCCCACACGGTCCTGGGCCTCGACCTGCAGGGCGGCATCCGGGTCACGCTCAAGGTCAACCCGCAGCCGGGGCAGGTGGTCAGCGACGACGATGTGAGCGTCGCGCGCAACATCATCGAGCAGCGCGTCGGCGGGCTTGGCGTGAGCGAGCCCCAGGTCCGCACCGAGACGAACGGCTCCGGTGACCGCCTCATCGTGGTGGAGGTGCCCGGCGTTTCCAACGTGGAGGAGGTCCGCAAGCTCGTCGGGTCCACCGGCCAGCTGCAGTTCATCGATCCCAAGGCCGAGACGCTGACCGTGGGGGAGGATGTCACCGGCCTGCTGCAGCAGGGCAAGGTGGGCGTCATCTTCAACGGAGGCGACATCAACGCCGGCAGCGTGGCCCCCGACGCGCAGAACGGCGTCGCTCGGCGTGAGCTTCAGCCTGGACAGCCAGGCGACCACGGCCTGGTGCAACTACACCACCGCTCACGTCAACGCTCCCGGCCCGGTGGCCCTGGACGGCAAGATCATCACTACGCCCACCATCCAGAGTGCGATCTGCCAGGGCACCACGATCATCACGGTGGGGACCGGCACCACGGCGGAGCAGGACCGCACCACGCTCTACAACCAGCTGCGCTACGGCGCCCTGCCGGTTGGCCTCCAGGAGATCGGCTTCGACCGCGTGGCACCGACGCTGGGTCGCGGCTTCCTGGCCCAGGCGCTCTTCGCCGGCGGCGTCGGCCTGCTGCTCGTGCTGCTCTTCATGATCGGGAGCTATCGGCTTCCCGGTGTCCTCGCCTCGGTCGCGCTGGTGTTCTACACCCTGGTGAACTACGCGGTCTTCCGCATCGTCCCGGTCACCCTCACCCTCGCCGGCGTGGCGGCGTTCATCCTCTCCATCGGCATGGCGGTGGACGCCAACATCCTCATCTTCGAGCGGATGAAGGAAGAGATCCGGGCCGGCAAGACCCTGGGCCCGGCCATCGAGGCGGGATTCAACCGCGCCTGGTCGAGCATCCTGGACTCGAACGTGAGCTCGCTCCTGGTCGCCAGCTGGCTGTACTGGCAGGGGACCACGGTCGTGCGTGGCTTCGCGCTGGTCCTGATCATCGGCGTGCTGCTGAGCATGTTCAGCGCGGTCACCGTGACCCGCACCATGCTGCGCTGGGTCGTCCGCCACGAGTGGGGACGGCGCATCGAGCTGTACCACGTGGAGCGCTGAGCCATGTATGACATCGTCGGCAAGCGCCGCTGGTACTTCCTGTTCAGCGCCATCATCACCATCCCCGGGCTGATCTTCATCATCCTGGGTGGGCTGAAGCCAACCGTGGACTTCACCGGGGGCACGGTGTGGCAGGTGCGCTTCGCCGATCGGCCGACTGCCTCCGAGGTCCAGTCCGCCCTCGTGGCGCTCAACCACCCGGAGGCCACGGTGACGACCCTGCAGGACGATTACCTCCAGATCCGGACGAATCCCATCGACCTGCTCCCGGCCGCGACCCCCGCACCCATTCCCTCGGTCATCCCCAGCGCGTCGACCGAGGCCACGCCGGCAGCGTCCCCGGCGGCGACGGCGAGCCCGACGGCCTCGCCCACGGCAACGCCGGAACCCAGTCCCGGCGCGACCGCCTCCCCGGTGCCGCTCCCCGCGGGCACCCCGTTCGACACCCTGCGCACCGCGCTCGAGGACCGGTTCGGAACCGCGAACACCGCGAGCGTGACCACGGTGGGGCCTATCATCGGCGCCGACCTGATCCGCAGCTCGATCATCCTGATCGTCATTGGCGAGATCGTGATCATGATCTACCTCGCCGTCAGGTTCGGCCTGCGCTTCGGCGTCTCGGCGATCATCGCCCTGCTCCATGACGTCGTGGTCGTGGTGGGCACATTCGCGATCCTGGGCTTCTTCTTCGGCCTGGAGTTCGATGCCCTCTTCGTGACGGCGCTGCTGACCATCATCGGCTTCAGCGTCCACGACACGATCGTGGTGTTCGACCGCATCCGGGAGAACCGCATCCGCCACGCGGCGGAGCCGTTCGGCGCCATCGTCAACCACTCCATCCTCCAGACCCTGGGTCGGTCGATCAGCACCAGCCTCACGGTGGTGGTCACCCTCACCGCCCTCCTGCTGCTGGGGCCGGTGACGATCCGGACCTTCACCCTGGCCCTGCTCATCGGTGTCATCAGCGGGACCTACTCGTCGATCTTCAACGCCAGCCAGATCTTGGTGGCCTGGTACGAGTGGGATGCCAACCGCAAGAGCCGGGCGCAGGCAGGCGGCCGCCGACAGGTGCGCCCGCTGAGCCGATAACCAAACCGCGCATCGCCGGGTAAGCCGGCCCCGCTACCATGACCGGCGTGATCGCGCCGCGACTGGAATGGCTCCTGCCCGAACCCGTCGTCGCCCCGGTCCTGCCCGGATTCGGCGCGCCGGTCGCGACGCTCCTCGCCCGCCGGGGGATCCGGGAGCCGACGGCCCTGGAACGCTTCCTGTCCGCCAGCGAGGCGACGCTGCACCCCGTGGCCCTGATGGCCGATGCGGAACCCGCGCTCGGCCGGATCGAGCGCGCGGTGGCGGCGGGGGAGCGCATCGCCATCTGGGGTGACTACGACGCGGACGGCATGAGCGCTGTCGCGGTCTGGACACTGGCCCTGCGGGCCCTGGGGAATGAGCCGCTACGGCACGTGCCCTCGCGATGGACGGACGGGTATGGCCTGTCCGTGCCGGGCCTCGCAGCGCTCGCGGGACAGAGCGTGGGACTGGTCATCACCTGCGACTGCGGCGTGACGAACGTCACCGAGGTTGCGGCGGCGGCGGGCATGGGGGTGGACATCATCGTGACGGACCACCACCTGCCGGGCCCGGTGCTGCCGGCTGCCTGCGCGGTCGTCGACCCGCATCGCTCCGACTGCAGGTATCCGGACCGCGATCTCACCGGCGCGGGCCTTTCCTACCGGCTCGCAACGGAGCTGCTTGCCCGGGGCGGCCGGACGGCGGCAGATCTTGCGGCCGTGGCCGCCATCGGGACCGTCGCCGACCTTGCACCCATGACGGGGGAGTCGCGGACCATCGTCATGCTCGGCGTCCGTGAGCTCGCGACGACGCAGCGCCCCGGGCTGCGAGCCCTGCTGGCACGCGCCGTAGCTGAGCCCACGGCACCGACGGCCCGCGACCTGGCCTACGCCATCGCGCCGCGCATCAACGCGGCGGGGCGCATCGCCGAGGCCGAGCTGGCCATGGGCCTGCTGGTGTCGGAGGACCACGACGAGGCAGAACGGCTTGCCGACGAGCTCGAGGCGGTGCATCGCCGCCGCCGGGAGCTCACCACCTCGGCCCTCGCGGAGGCGCGCCGCGAGGCCGCTGTCTTCTCCGGTGCGGCCGACGGTGACGGACCGCTCGTCATCCGGCACGACGCCTGGGAGCCCGGGCTCATCGGCCTGGTCGCCGGTCGGCTCGCGGACGAGCTGGCACGTCCGGTGGCGGTCGTCAGCGCGGCGGACGACGAGCTGCGTGGCTCCGTCCGCGCCCCTGCCGACTTCCACGTGGCTGCCGCCCTGGAGGCGTGCGCGGCGCACCTGACCAAGCGTGGGGGACACGCGGCCGCAGGTGGCTTCAGCCTGCGACCTGCCGCGTGGGACGCCTTCTCGGCGGCCTTTCACGCCCTGCCGCGCCCGTTCGGCATGGAGCCGGCCGGGGTGGCGGCTCGCACCGGGACGCTGGGCGTCGACCTCGTCCTGCCGGCGAGCCACCTGGGCTGGCCGCTGGCGGAGGAGCTGGCCCGCCTCGAGCCGTACGGCCCGGGGAACACGGAGCCGGTGCTGGCCGTGACGGGGCTCACGGTCGGGGAGGCGCGACGGGTGGGGTCGGACGAGGCCCACGTCGCCTTCCGCATGCGGCGCGGCCACGAGACGTTCGACGCGGTCTTCTTCGGCGCGCCGGAGGACCGTCCGCTCCCCGAGCCGGGGACCGCCGTGGACCTGGTGGGGACGCTCGAGCGCGATCGCTTCGGGGGCCTGGATCGGCTGCGCATCCGGGTGGTGGACTATGCCGATGCGGCGGCGAGCCCGCTGCTGGCCCGCCGCCTGAGCGCACACCAGCCGGCACTGGCGGCAACCGCATGACCGCGCCGATGTCGGGCTCCGCCAGCACGCCTCTCGGGCGGCTGCGGAGCCGGGTCGAGCAGCTGGGCGCGCCCCTCTGCCTGGGCATCGATCCGCATCCCGACCAGCTCCCCGAGGACCTGCCTCGCTCGGTGGAGGGGATCGAGCGGTTTGCGCGGGGTGTGATCGAGGCTGCCGGGGACGAGGCGGTGGCGATCAAGATCAACGTGGCCTTCTTCGAGGCCTTCGGCTCGGCCGGCATCGCGGCGCTGGAACGCGTGCGCGCCGACGTTCCGGCGGATCACGTGGTGATCCTCGACGCCAAGCGCGGCGACATCGGCACCACGGCGGAGCGCCAGGCACAGGCGCTGTACGGTCACCTCGGGGCGGACGCGGTCACCGTGTCTCCCTACCTCGGCGCCGATGCGATCGAGCCCTTCCTCGCCTGGCCCGAGCGCATCGTCTACGTGCTCGCCAGGACGAGCAACCCCAATGCGGGCGAGGTGCAGGACCTCGCGGCGGACGGGGTGCCGCTGTTCCGGCAGGTCGCGCGGTGGGTGGCGGAGCGCTGGCCGGACCCGCGGGTGGGCCTGGTGGTGGGCGCGACGGCTGCCGAGGAGCTGCGCATCGTGCGCGCGGAGGTTCCCGGCCCCGGATTCCTGGTGCCCGGTGTCGGAGCGCAGGGCGGTGACCTGGCCGCGGCCGTGGCCGCCTGCCGGGGCCAGCGTGCCCCGGGGGTGGTGTCGGTGTCGCGGGGCATTGCCGCAGCCAGCCGTGGGGCGGACTGGCAGGCCGCCGCGGGAGCGGCGGCCCGGCGACTGCGGGGCGAGATGCGCCGACTCGGTGCTACACTCGACCGGTAGCGCTGCCCGGCCGCGACGGGCGGGCGGACCGCATCAGCACGAGGTGCCAACGCAGGCTCATGCCGTTCAACATCGGCCCGGGCGAGCTGATTCTCGTCCTGGTCATCGTTCTGATCATCTTCGGCCCCGGCAAGCTTCCCGACATCGGGAGCGCCATCGGCAAGGGGGTGCGTGAGTTCCGCAAGGCATCCACCGACCTCGAGGACTCCATTCGCGGCGAGCCGGCGCCAAAGCCGGCCGCGGAGGACACGACGAGCACCGCCTCGACGGCCGGCACGGGGTCGTCCGGAAGCGCGGCGTCCAGCCCACCTCCCTCCGAGCCGAAGTAGCAGCTGGCGCCCCGCGCCCTGCACGTGGCTCCGCCCAGCCGCTCCACCGAGCTCGCTGACTCGATGACTCGATGACCCACGACGAGGCGTCGATGTCGCTTATCGAGCATCTCGAGGAGCTGCGTCGTCGTCTCATCATCATCGTCATCGCCGTCGTCCTGGCGGCGATCGTCGGGTTCGTCCTCGCCAAGCCGGTCGAGGACCTCCTTCGCCGCCCGCTCCCTGATAACTACGAGACCCTGTACTTCACGACCGTGGGCGGGGCATTCGGGGTGCAGGTCAAGATCGCGGTCTTCGTCGGGATCGTGCTGGCCATGCCCGTCATCCTCTTCCAGGTCTGGCGATTCGTGACCCCCGGCCTCACCTCGCGCGAGCGGCGCCTGGTGTGGCCGCTCCTGTTCGCCGCGCTGGGCCTGTTCGTGATCGGGATGGGGGTGGGGTACTTCATCATCCCGTTCGCGCTGGCCTTCCTGCTGGGCTTTGCGGACGAGGCCCTCAAGCCGCTGCTCACCATCAACGAGTACATCGGCTTCGTGACCACCATGATGCTGGCGTTTGGGCTGGTGATGGAGTTCCCGATCGTGCTGCTTGCCCTCGCCCGGGTCGGCATCCTCTCCTACCGCCGGGTTGCCGCCCAGCGACGTTTCGTGATCGTGGGCATCGTGATCTTCGCCGTCGTGGTCACTCCCGGCGGTGATCCGTTCTCACCCTCGGTGCTGTCCGCGGTCATGTACGTCCTGTTTGAGGCGGCCCTGTTCGTGATGCGCTTCGTTCGCAAGTGACCGGAGTTCCGCGGGTCCTGCTGCTGAGCGACCCGTCAATGGAGCGGCACGCCGCACCCGGCCACCCGGAGCGCCCGGGCCGGCTGCAGGCGGTGATCGACGGGGTTCGGCTGGGCGCAGAGCGGGCGGATGCGATCGTGGAGGAGCGCTCGCCCGGCGAGGCGGACGCGTCCACCATCGCGGCGGTCCACGACCCGCAGTACGTCGCAGCCCTCGATGCGTTCGAGGGAACCGGGGGCGGCTGGGTCGACCCCGACACCTACGTCGTACCGGGCAGCATGGCGGCCGCCCGGCTCGCGGCCGGAGGCGCCTGCGACGCCGCGCAGGCCGTTGCCCGCGAGGAGGCCACCCTCGCCTTCGCCGCGGGCCGGCCGCCCGGCCACCACGCCGGTGCGCGGCGGGCCGGGGGCTTCTGCCTGCTCAACAACGTCGCGATCGCAGCGGAGGCGTTGCTGCGATCGGGGGCCGCACGGCGGGTGGCCATCCTCGACTGGGACGTCCATCACGGGGACGGCACCCAGGAGATCTTCGACCACCATCCCGAGGTGCTCTACGCGTCCACCCACCAGCGTCCGCTGTACCCCGGGACGGGGGATCCCGGTGACCGCGGTCGAGGCGAGGGCGAGGGGACCATGCACAACGTGACCCTGGCGCCCGGGTCGGACGACGAGGCGTTCGCGGCGGCCTGGATCGGCCGGCTCCTTCCCGAGGTCGACGAGTTCGCGCCCGATGCGCTGCTCGTCTCGGCGGGCTACGACGGGCACCGGGAGGACCCGCTGGCCCACCTGTCGCTGAGCGAGGCGGGGTACGGCCGCGTCGCGCGCGCCGTGGGTGCCCTCGCCCGGCGCCACGGCATCAGCGGGGTCGCCCTCGTGCTCGAGGGCGGCTACGACCTCGTCGCCCTGCGGGACTCCGTGGCGGCGACCGTGGAAGGCCTGCTTGCCGGCCTGGCCGGCGAGGCGCCCGGGCCACCCTCCTGACGGGGCCGATGGCGCGGCTATACTCGCAGACGACCGCCAACCCAGGGGAGATGCGCGTGCCACGCAGCGTCGGAAGCACAGCCACGCGGCGGGCGGACCGTCCCGATGCGCAGTCCGCCCGCGGATCAGCGCGCCGACGATCCCGCGCGGGCGCAGCGGCGGAGCAGCCAGAGGCCCGCGCCGGGCACGTCGTCATCCTCAGCGGTCTCTCGGGTGCCGGCAAGAGCCAGGCGTCCAAGCTCTTCGAGGACCTGGGCTTCGCCTGCATCGACAACCTGCCGACGGACCTGCTCGACGGCTTCATCGCGCTGCGAGCCGCGAACCCGGAGCGCTTCCGTGACGTCGCGCTCGTGCTCGACATCCGGGGAGGCGATCCAGCGCCGGCCATCCAGCGCGCCCGCGCGGCGCTCGCCGAGCGCGGTGCAGAGCCGGTCGTCATCTTCCTGGAGGCCAGCGACGCGGTCATCGTCAGCCGGTTCGCGGAGACGCGGCACCGGCACCCCCTCCTGTCGCGCGCAGGGGTCCAGGCCTCCATCACCGAGGAGCGCGATCGGCTGCGCGCGACCCGCGAGCTGGCTGACCACGTCGTGGACACCAGCGGCCTCTCCATCGGGCAGCTCAAGGAGCGCCTGTTCCGTCTCGTCCCGAGCCGCTCGGCGGACGATGCGCTGCAGATCGAGATCGTGACGTTCGGCTTCAAGTTCGGCGTTCCGCTGGAGGCCGACCTGGTGTTCGACGTCCGGTTCCTGAACAACCCGTACTGGGTTCCGGACCTCAAGCCGCTCTCCGGCCTCCAGGCCCCGGTCCGCGACTTCGTCCTGGGTCAGCCCCGAGCTCGCCGGTTCCTCGAGCTGGTGCAGGAGCTCCTGGACCTCACCGTCCCGGCCTTTCGCGCAGAGGGCAAGGCGCACCTGGTCGTCGCCCTGGGCTGCACGGGCGGCTACCATCGGTCCATTGCGCTCGCCGAGGAGCTGGCAGAGCGCCTCAATGGACGGGAAGGGACGAGCGTGAGCGTGTTCCACCGGGAGCTCGAGCGATGAGCCGGCGACGGCTGCCCCGCTGGCTCTACCCGGGCATGCACCTCAAGCGCTGGCTCCTGCTGGCCTTCCTGGGGATCACCATCCTGGGGCTGGGCGCGGCGATCTTCCTCGTGGACCTGTACCGGCGACTGAACGCCGACAACATCGCCATCGTCTACTGGCTGACCGGCGCCGGGCTCGAGCGGCCGATCCGCGCGGTGGTCGTGGCAGCCGTGGGCCTGGCCGTCACGGGGCTCGGGGTGTGGGGCCTGATGCGGAGCATCGTGTCCCCGTTCGTCGCACGCGGCGACAGCGTGCTGGAGGTGCTGTACACCAAGCGCTACCTGGCGCGCGGCCCGCGGATCGTGGCTATCGGCGGTGGAACGGGCCTCTCGACGCTCCTGCGCGGGCTCAAGGGCTACAGCGCCAACATCACCGCCGTCGTGGCCGTCGCCGACGACGGCGGGTCCTCCGGGCGACTTCGGCAGCAGCTGGGGATCGTGCCGCCCGGCGACATCCGCAACTGCATCGCCGCCCTCGCCGATGCCGAGCCGCTCATGACCCAGCTCATGCAGTACCGCTTCCCACCCGGCTCGGGCCTGGACGACCACGCGTTCGGCAACCTGTTCATCGCCGCCATGACGGCCGTCACCGGCGACTTCGAGGAGGCGGTGCGCGAGTCCAACCGGGTCCTTGCCGTTCGCGGCCAGGTGCTGCCGGCCACCAGCGTGCCGCTCAACCTGTCCGCGCGTCTGTCGTCCGGTCGGCGCATCGACGGCCAGGTCGGCGTGGGCACCGCGGAGGAGCCCATCGAGCGGGTCTTCATCGAGCCGGCCGACGTCCGTGCCAACCCCGAAGCGCTGGAACGCATCCTGGAGGCCGACATGATCGTGATCGGCCCCGGGAGCCTGTTCTCCAGCGTGCTGCCCAACCTGCTGATCAGCGACATCCGCGACGCGCTCGCCGCGGCGTCCGGCCTGCGGGTCTACGTGTGCAACGTCGCCACCCAGCCCGGCGAGACGACGGCCTTCTCCGCCGCGGAGCATCTCGAGGCGCTGTTCGCGCACACCGGGGAGGGGCTCATCGATTATGTCCTTCTCAACCACAACCGGGACGCGCGCCGGCCCGAAGGCTGGCTGGGCCAGCCAGTGGTCATCGACGCGCGCCGGCTCGAGGAGCTCCCCGTGGTCGTGGTCGAGGAGGACCTCGTCGACGTGACGAACGCCCATCGCCACGATCCGGCGAAGCTGGCAACTGCCCTGATGCGGCTCCAGCAGGAGGATCGCGTGGAGCATCCGCGAACGCGCCGGATCGCCCGGCCGGACGCAAGGGCCTCCTGACCGCGCCCCATGCTCGTTGCCAGCGAGGTGAAGGGCGAGCTCGCCCGGATCGTTCCCGCGCGAACCTGCTGCCGTCGGGCCGAGCTGGCCGGTCTGCTGTGGGCGGACCGCACGGTCGCCGGGGTCAGCACCTTCGACCACGCGACGGCACGCATCGCCGTCCAGCTCGCCGGCCTGCTGGGCGTGGAGACATCGGGCCCGTTCCCTGCTACGGCGCGGACCCACCCGGGCTGGGCGATGCGCGGCCGTGGCCGCCACCATCTGGTCGTGGGCCTCGACGCGGCATCGGTCGCCGGCTGGGAGTGGGAGCCGGCACCGGCCTGCGACCACCGCGCCTTCCTGCGCGGCGTCCTCCTGGGAGGCGGCTCCATCTCGCTGTCCGCCAGGGGACCGCACGTGGAGTTCGTGTTCAGGGAGCGAGGCAGGGCGACCGAGCTGCTGCGCCGGCTGGCCGTGAGCGACGTGCATGGCGGCCTCCTGGGACGACGCGGGCGCTGGGTCGTCTACCTGAAGGGACGCGAAGAGATCGCTCGTCTCCTTCAGCTCACCGGTGCCAACCGCGGCCTGCTCGACTTCGAGACGAGCCGCGTCGGGCGTGACGTCCAGAACCGCCTCAACCGGCTCGTCAACGCGGAGGAGGCGAACCTGGGGCGGACCGTGCGGGCGGCAGACCGCCAGCTGAGGGCCATAGCCTCGCTGGAGCAATCCGGCCGCATGCACACCCTGCCAGAGGGCCTTCGGGACGCCGCACGCGAGCGCCGCATGCAGCCCGACGCAGACCTTGAGACACTGTCCGCTGCGCTGGGCGTCAGCCGCAGCGCGACCAACTATCGCCTCCGGAGGCTCGTGGAGCTCGCCGAGGGCGACGAGCACGATCAGGCCGCGACACGACGAACCGTACGGAGGGCCGCATCGTGAACCCGAATCGAACGCCGGTGATCGCCGGCAACTGGAAGATGAACCCGACCGGGCGCGCAAACGCCCTGGCGCTCGCCGCCGGCGTCGCCGACCGCATGGCCGCCCTGCCGGTCACGACGGTGGTCTGCCCGCCGACGATCTGGCTGGAGGCCGTGGCGGCCGCGGTCGCGGGCCGGGTCGAGGTGGGCGCACAGACCATGGCGGCGGCCGAGAAGGGCGCCTTCACCGGCGAGACGTCCCCGCTGATGCTGTCGGGCGTCGCCGGCTGGGCCATCATCGGCCACTCGGAGCGACGCCAGTACGACGGTGAGACGGACGAGCGGGTGGGGGAGAAGGTTGCCAGCGCCGTCGCGCACGGTCTGCACCCCATTGCGGCCATCGGCGAACGCATCGAGCAGCGCGAGGCGGGTGACACGGAGGCGGTCATCGATCGGCAGCTGCGCGCCGCCATCGGCCGACTGGAGGTCATGGCCGGCAGCGGCCTGGCGATCGCCTACGAGCCGGTGTGGGCCATCGGGACGGGGAACGCGGCGTCCGGCGCGGACGCCCAGCAGGTCGCGGCCCAGATCCGTGCCATCCTCGCCGAGGTCGGCGGGGCCGATGCCGCGGCCGAGGTGCCCATCCTCTACGGCGGCAGCGTGACGGCGGCCAACGCGGCGGAGTTCTTCTCGCAGCCCGACGTGGACGGTGCCCTGGTGGGCGGCGCCTCCCTCGATCCGGAGGGGTTCGCCGCCATCGGCGCCGCCGCCGTCGCGGAACGACAGGCCAGCCGGTCATGACCGATGCCCGCGTGCCGCGCCCGGTGGTCCTCTGCGTCCTCGACGGATTCGGCATCAACGACGACCCGCAGCGCAACGCTCTCCTGGCGGCGCGCATGCCGACCTGGGACGCAATCCGCGCCCACTGGCCGGTCAGCCGGCTCCAGGCTGCCGGGACCGATGTCGGCCTGCCACCCGGGCAGATGGGCAACTCGGAGGTCGGGCACCTGAACCTGGGGGCCGGCTTCCGCGTGCTGCAGGATCTGCCGCGCATCACCGAGGCCATCGAGGACGGCAGCTTCTTCGAGAACCCGGTCCTCACCGCAGCCGCCGGCCACGCTCTGCGCAACGGGACTCGCCTGCACCTGATGGGGCTGGTGGGACCGGGAGGCATCCACGCCGTCGACGGCCACATCGAGGCCATGGTGGAGCTGGCCCACCGCGCGGGGCTGCCGCCCGAGCGGGTCATCGTCCACGCCTTCACCGACGGGCGCGACACGCCGCCACGCTCGGCAATCGAGTTCGTCCCCGGCCTCGAGGGCCGGATCGCCGGAAAGGCCACCATCGGGTCGGTGTCCGGGCGCTACTACGCCATGGACCGCGACAAGCGCTGGGAGCGAACCAGGCAGGCCTGGGACGCCCTCGTCCATGGGCAGGGGCGGGAGGCACCAACCGCCAGGGAAGCGGTCAACGCCGCCTACGCGCGCGACGAGAGCGACGAGTTCATCGAGCCCACCGTGATCCGCGGCCAGCCGGCCATCGGCGACGGTGACGCGGTGGTCCACATGAACTTCCGGGCGGACCGGGCGCGGCAGATGACCCAGGCGCTCGTGCTGGACGGCTTCGACGCGTTCGACCGCGGCCGCCGTCCGGCGGACCTGCTGGTCAGCACCCTGACCGAGTACCAGTCCCCCGACGAGCTGCCTGTCCCGGTGGCTTTCCCTCCCCTCGAGATCGACTCGCTGGGCGCCTACCTGTCACGGCTGGGCAAGCGCCAGCTGCACGTGGCCGAGACGGAGAAGTACGCCCACGTAACGTACTTCTTCAACGGCGGCGTCGAGGCGCAGCTTCCCGGCGAGGAGCGCATCCTGGTCCCGTCGCGCCGCGACGTGCCCACCTACGACCATGCCCCGGAGATGTCCGCGGCAGCCATCACCGACGAGCTGGTGGCCGGCATCGGCTCGGGCTCCTTCGATTTCATCGTGGTGAACTACGCCAACCCCGACATGGTGGGCCACACCGGGGTCTGGGATGCCACGGTGCAGGCGGTGGAGTTCGTGGACGGCTGCCTGGCGCAGGTCGTGGCGGCGGTCACCGCGGCGGGCGGCGTCCTGCTCGTGACCGGCGATCACGGCAACGTCGAGGAGATGCGCGACGAGCAGGGCGAGCCGCAGACCAAGCACACCACCTCGCCGGTTCCCCTGGCCCTGGTGGGGCCAGGATACGAAGGGTCCGGCCTGGCGGATGGGATCCTCGCCGACGTGGCGCCCACCATCTGCGACCTGATGGGCATCCCGCCCGGCCCGGCCATGACCGGCCACAGCCTGCTGACCCGCCCATGACCCTGCACGACGGACGAAACGCGGTCTCCGCTATACTGCGCCGGCCATGAACCCACTCGTCATTGCCCAGGTGATCCTTGCCGTGGCGCTCATCGCCGCCATCCTCCTGCAGCAGCGGGGGACCGGCCTGGGTGGCGCCTTCGGTGGCGAGGTCACCGCCTATCGCAGCCGCCGCGGCATCGAACGCACCCTCTTCCGGCTGACGATCGTGCTGGGCGTGCTGTTCGTCGTCTTCAGCCTGCTCAACCTGCTGCCCCAGACATCGGTCTAGGCGGCACAGGCGGGCACCTCCGGCGCCCGCCGGGGGCTGTGCTATGATCGGCCGCGCTTCGCCGGTGGCAACGCCCGTGGAGCGTCGCGTGCCGAGGTGGCGGAATAGGCAGACGCGCTAGGTTCAGGACCTAGTGACCATTACGGTCGTGTGGGTTCAAGTCCCTCCCTCGGTACCACCCTTGAGGCCCAGGTGGCGGAATTGGTATACGCGTACGTTTGAGGGGCGTATGGGGAAACCCATCCGGGTTCAAGTCCCGGCCTGGGCACCACTTCGCAGCAGCTGATGAGACCGATGGCGCCGCTTCCGCCAGGGAGCGGCGTTTTCGTATGCCGCCCCTCCGACCACCATGCCGCACGAACCTCGTGGCGGCCGTTGCTGCTCAACGCATCGTTATGACCGTCGATCGACGGTTCGATGCTCGTTTCGCTGCGGGGCGCAGCAGCGCGACCATCCGACGGTGGATTTCGCGCGTTCGATCGTCATAACGCCGCCATGGCTACCAGGCCTCCTGCGACGGCGGCGTGCCCGGACCGACCTGGCGGGAACGCGGCCCACTACTTCGCGTGCTAGGCTCCGTCACCGGGCGGTTAGCTCAGCTGGTTAGAGCGTCTCGCTTACACCGAGAAGGTCGGGGGTTCGAGCCCCTCACCGCCCACCACGACGTCCCGGGATCGGCTCACGCGGCGTCGCCTTTTGCCCGGCCCGCTGGTACGATGCCGGGGTCCATCCCCGAGCAACAGGGAGTTGACCTACTCCGATGCCTACCGTCTGGATCGTTTTGATCGTCCTCGCGGTCATCGCGCTCTTCCTCGTCTTCATGTACAACGGGCTTGTTCGCCTGCGGAACATGGTCGACGAAGCTTGGAACCAGATCAGCGTGCAGCTCAAGCGGCGGCACGACCTGATCCCGAACCTGGTGAGCGCCGTCAAGGGCTACATGGAGTTCGAGCAGGAGACCCTCACCAAGGTCATCGACGCTCGCAACGCCGCCGTCACCGCCCAGGCCGCCGGGCCGTCCCAGGCCGGGGCCTCCGCCCAGGCAGAGAACGTGCTCACGGGCGCCCTGCGCCAGCTCTTCGCCCTGGTGGAGAACTACCCCCAGCTCAAGGCGAACGAGAACGTCATGCAGCTCCAGGAGCAGCTGACCACCACCGAGAACCAGATCGGCTTCTCGCGCCAGCACTACAACAGCACCGTCCGGGAGTACAACACCTCCATCCAGACCTTCCCGAACGTCCTGATCGCCGGGATGCTGGGCTTCACGGGGCGCGACTACTTCCAGATCGCCGAGGAGGACGCCGCGGTTCCGGCCGTGGACCTCAGCCTGAAGTCCTGACCGCGGATCGTTCGTCCATGCAGGTTTGCGGCGCCGCCTGACCGATGAGCTCGTCGGCGGCGTCCACCACCTTCTTCCGCGAGATCGACCGCAACCGGCGCAGCAGCTGGCTGCTGGTCGGTGTCGTCATCGTGGTGCTCGGCGTGCTCGGGGGTGCGATCGGCTACGCGACCGGCTTCGGGTGGGTCGGGGTCATCGTGGCCGTCGGCATTGCCACGGCAATGAGCCTCGGCTCCTTTTTCGCGGGCGACAAGCTGGTCCTCGCCTCGTCGGGAGCCAAGGAGGTCCCGGTCGCCAACCCGCCGGACCAGTACAGGCAGCTCGTCAACGTGGTCACCGAGATGAGCCTTGCCTCCGGCATACCCATGCCCCACGTCTACGTCATCGACGACACCGCGCCCAACGCCTTCGCGACCGGTCGGGACCCGAAACACGCCTCGATCGCGGCGACCACCGGGCTGCTGGAGAAGATGGATCGTGAGGAGCTTCAGGGCGTCATCGGGCACGAGATGAGCCACGTCCGCAACTTCGACATCCGCTTCACGCTGCTGGTCGGGGTCCTGGTCGGCTCCATCGCACTGCTCTCCGACTGGTTCCTGCGCTACACGTTCTGGTTCGGCGGCGGACGCCGTCGCAGCAGCTCGGATCGCAGCAGCGGCGGTGGAGGCCTCCAGCTCATCCTGTTCGTGGTGGCCATCGTGCTCGCCATCGTGGCTCCGCTCATCGGTCGCATGATCCAGCTCGCCGTGTCGCGCAGTCGCGAGGAGCTGGCCGACGTCAGCTCCGTGGACCTCACCCGCAACCCGGTCGGTTTGGCCCGTGCCCTGCGCAAGATCAGCGACGATCCCGAGGTCCTGGAGGTGGCGAACCGGGCCACGCAGCACCTCTACATCGTCAACCCCATCAAGAGCTTCGAGAAACGGTCGAAGTCGATGTGGGACACGCATCCGCCCATTGCCGAGCGGATCAAGATCCTGGAGCGGATCGCTGGCCAGATGGGCCAGCCGTTCCCGCCCGGGCTGGACGTCCCGGCAGCGGTGGGAACGGGAGGAATGCCCTCCCCGCAGTAGGCCGATGGCGCCTTGCCGCTCGCCGAACGGCTGTGCTATCGTCCTCAGCCGATACGCGACCACGAGCGGGCCGCAGATCCTCAGGATCGAACGGGCGAGCCGAGGTAGCTCAGTTGGTAGAGCACCGCCCTGAAGAGGCGGGTGTCGTCAGTTCGATTCTGACCCTCGGCACCACGCTGGGGCGCGCATCGGCAAACGGGCGGAAGTGGCTCAGTTGGTAGAGCATCACCTTGCCAAGGTGAGGGTCGCGGGTTCGAGTCCCGTCTTCCGCTCCATTTTTCTGCCCGGTGGCTGATGACCTGCTAGCCTCGTGCGACGGCGCCCGGTGCCCCGTCGTCTAGTGGTAGGACAGCGGACTTTGGATCCGTGAACCGAGGTTCGAATCCTCGCGGGGCAGCCACGGTGCGAACGTCGGGGCGACGTGCCCGAGTGGTTAGGGAGCGGTCTGCAAAACCGCGTACACCGGTTCAATTCCGGTCGTCGCCTCCAACATCTGAG
>CAVXEH010000013.1:0-45106 GCA_963760875.1 uncultured Chloroflexia bacterium
ACCGCTGACCCGCAAGGGTTCGTGGGTTCGAATCCCACCCCCTCCGCCACGTTCGGCATGGCGACGCGAATCAGGTATCCGTGGAGGCCTGGGGTCATGGCGAGGCACGAGGATTCCCGCGAGCTGATCGTTCCCGAGGAGCTGGCCGATGCGCTGGCCGGCGATGACCTGGCCCTGGCCGTCTTCGAGCGGCTCTCCCTGAGCCATCGGCGCGAGCACGCCAACTACGTCGCGGATGCCAAGAACCCGGAAACCCGCCAACGTCGGGCGGACGACACGGTCAGGCGTCTGCGCTCGCGGGCCTGAGGCCGAGGGGGGAAGTGATGGTCAGGACGACTCGGTATCCCGGGCTCCTGGTCCTCATCGTGCTGGCGGCGTGCACGTCCACGTCGTTGCCATCGGTCGCGCCGACACCGCTCAGGTCCGGATATGTGGCGATCACGACGCTGCCCGGCATCAAGCCATCGGCCGACAACGCCGCATGCATGGGTGTTGGCTTCGGAGATGCCTACCTCCGCGGCGACCCTGCCGCCGCCGAGCCGGTCTGGATCGAACTGGCTTCCGGGTCGGGTGGAGACGCGCGACGCAGTGTGACCTGGCCAGCGGGATTCCGAGCCCGGTTTGCGCCCCGGTTCGCGCTGCTCGATGCCTCCGGTCGGATCGTGGCCCGGGAGGGCGACCTGCTCACACGACTCGGCGGCTACCCAATCGATGACCTCGACTGGGTCCTCACCGAGATCAACGGTCGGAGCTACCCCTGCTACTGAACCAGACCGCTGGGCTGCAGCCCGTGCGGCGATCCTCGATCCACAGGGGCGGCACCGCGGCGAGGAGCGCGAACCCCGACGGCCAGATCACGGGCAGCGCCAGGAATGCGGCAATGGGGACGCCCCAGCGACGGCCGGTCGCGGCGGCCCAGACGATGACCGCCAGCGCGAAGGGCAGCCGGAAGCCAAAGGGCGGGAAGGCGAAGAATCCGTACTCGTACGTGCGGCTCGTCCCGGCATTCGAGGCCAGGAGCCGGATCCAGTCCTCCCACAGGCCGATGCCTCCGATGAGCACGGACACCACCACGATCACACCCGTCACCAGCGTCACCCAGGCCAGCGGCCGCCACTCCCGGCGGATGGCGAACCACAACAGGCCGATGCCGGGCGTCACCTTGGTGAGCAGCACGAAGCTCCAGGCGGCCGGATACCGGAAGCCGACGATCATGACCACCGCGATGAGGACGTGGATGTTGCCGCGTACCAGGTCCTCGATGACGCCGGGCACCACCAGGGTGTAGGCCGCGCCTGAGAGCCCCAGGGCTCCAAGCGAGACCGCCCCGTAGCCGAGCCGGAAGATGGTGAAGGGCAGCAGGGTGAACGGGGCCAGCAGCTGCGCGATGGCCGGGGCGTAGAGGAACGCGTCCACGCTGCCCAATGCGGCGTCGCGGTATGGGTTCGACGAATCCACCGCCCAGTACGCGTGCGAGTCGTTGGGGTACGTGTTGTAGGGCAGGATCCCGAACGCAATGCCCGCCAGCCACAGGAGACCGATGACGGTGACCGCCCAACGGACAGTTCGCCAGCCGCCGATCCGCTCCACCGCGCTCGACAGCCAGGGGCCGAGCACGCGAACCCAGGTCGCCAGGTCAGGCTCCCTCCGGGGCGGGAACCTCGTGGTGCTGGCGGCACCGGGCCTCGTACGATTCGTCGCCCATCCCGCCAATGAGGATCAGCGGGGAGTCCGCGGTGGCGGGCCGGCCGTCGATCAGCCGCTGGGTCCGCGTCGCGGGTTCGCCGCAGACCATGCAGATGGCCGTCAGCTTGGTGACCTGGTCAGCAAGGGCCATGAGGCGCGGCATGGGTCCGAAGGGAATGCCGCGGAAGTCGCGGTCGAGCCCGGTGACCAGGACCTGCTTCCCGGAGTCGGCCAAACGCTCGACCACCTCGGCAAGGCCCTCGTCGAAGAACTGGCCCTCCTCGATGGCCACGATGTCCGCCTCGTGGGCGAGCGCCTCGATCTCTCGCGAGTGCTCGACCGACAACGCCTGGTGGTGGGCGCCGGACCGCGAGACCACCGTCACCCTGTCGGTGCGCGTGTCCAGGCGCGGCTTGATGAGGAGGACGGTCCGCCCGGCAATTGCGAACCGCCGCAGGAGCCGGAGCATCTCGTCCGTCTTCCCGCAGAACATGCAGCCGCAGATGACGTGGACCCAGCCGCTCGTGTAGAACATCAAGCCCTCAGTCCCCGACGACGGCCGTCTCGGCCTCGGGATCGCCAAGCGCCTCGGCGAGAGCCGAACGAAGCGCCGCCATCGGCGCCTCTGCTCCGGTCCACAGGCGGAAGGCGATGGCCTGGGCGGTGAGGAAGCTGGTTCTCCCGTTGGCGACCGTGCCGCCGCGGGCCTTCGCCTCGCGCATGAGCGCCGTCTGGCCGCTGTGCAGGGCCAGGTCCAGCACGTACAGGTTGTCGGGAAGGGACTCCGGCGGCAGGGCGGTGGCCGCCTCGTCGGCACCCAGGCCGCTGGCGTCCACCACCAGCCCCACTCGCGCCAGCTCCGCCTCCAGGATGGACTCGTGCCAGGGGCGCGCGCGCAGCTCCATGTGGCGGGCCACCTTCGCCATGTCGGCAACCAGCGACTCTGCCTTGTGAAGATGACGGTTGAAGACGGTGATGTGCTGGAAGCCCGCGCCGATGAGGACCGTCACCGTCGCCCGGGCGCCGCCGCCGGCGCCCAGGACCATGGCTCCCCGCGGCCATTTTCCCCGGACCCTGGGCAGCATGGCCGTCAGCCCGGCTCGGACCCCATCGACGTCGGCGTTGTGGCCGCGCAGGCGCTGGCCGTCGCGAACGATGACGCTCACCGCGCCGCTGACCTTGGCATCGTCGGACAGGGACGAACAGGCTGCCGCTGCCCTCTCCTTGTGCGGGGAGGTCACCACGGCACCCAGGTAACCCCGGCCGCGGAGCGTCCCGATCGCCTCGGCGAGCTTGTGCGAACGGACGTCCCACGGCTCGATGACGACGCTCCTGCCCGTGGCCTCGAAGGCAGCCCGCAGGACCGGCTCGATGAGAGCCGGCTCGGCGCTGGAACCAAGGATGGGTAGGCGCTGCTCAGCCATGCAAAAGCACTTCGTCCGGGTTCATTGATGCTGCGCCACGCCCCAGGTGGCAGACTCGTCGGAGCAGCAGGCCCATGCTATCATCGGCGCCGCTCGCGGAGAGGTCGCATAGTGGCCTAGTGCGGCGGTTTGCTAAACCGTTGAAGGGGGTTTCCTCTTCCGAGGGTTCGAATCCCTCCCTCTCCGCCAGTCTCCCGGACGGGTGCCCGTAGCTCAGTGGATAGAGCGTCAGGTTGCGGACCTGAAGGCCGGAGGTTCGAGTCCTCTCGGGCACGCCATCACGCGCCAGCATGGGGGTTCGCAGGGGCCATGTCAGGTTGGGGACCGAGCTCCGTGGCACGCGATCCGTCCACGGAGATCGAGGGCGTCAGCATCCACGAGCGTCCCGCGGGGGCAGACCAGGTGGTCGTCCTGTACCTGGCCGACGACACCGGGAGCGCCATCGATCCCGGGGTTCTCTACGCGGCCGTCGCTGACGACGCCGCCGCACGGTCTTCGGCGGGGTGGCGCATCGTGTCGACCGATTCGGTGCCGATCCGCCAGATGGGCACCGCCGGCAACATCCTCTTCCAGAGCGGCGGCCAGTTCACCAGCCAGGCCGCGGTGGCGGTCGTCTATCGGCGCGCGGCACCCAACCCTGCGGGGGCGGGCCGCTAGCGCTCCTCGGCCTCCGGCTCCTCGCTGACCGGCTCGCCGGGCGCCGGAGGCTCGTCGGACTCCCCGGCTGGCGGCACTGCCGGCGCTGCCGGCGCCGATGGCTCGCGTCGGGCGGCCTCGCGAGCGCGCAGCGCATCGAGCAACGCGCCCTGGTGCTGCCGGGCCTTCTCCCGGGCCTCCGCCTCCTCGCGCTGGGTCACGGTCCGCCGTTTCACGCCCACAGTGTAGGGACTGCGAGGTTCGCCGGATGCCGCGCTAGTCGAGCGGTCCGCCGCCGCCCCCGTCGAAGCTCCCGTCGAAGCGGGCCAGCTCCTGGCGGCAGCTCAGAGTCCGGTTGGTGATGGGCACCGCGCGCCAGACGAGGACGGTGGAGTAGTCCGACACCTCCTGCAGGCGGCTGCGCGTGTACTCGTCGTTCGGCTGGAGCCAGGCGTCCTGGAGCGGCAGCCCATGGCCCGGCACGACCTGGAAGCCGATCTGCCGCGCGCCACAGCTGGCGACCACCGCATAGCCGCCCTCCCAGGTATCCGTGGCGCTCAGGACACTCCACCCCGGCAGCCGGGCATGGACCTGGTCGAGCACGCGCGTGACTCCGGGATCGCCGAGACGGGGAATCGGCACCCACAGCGCGGCCGCCGTGAGCGCTACCAGGGCGACGGCGCCGGCGAGGAGAGAACGGTAACGACGAGTAGGGATCGGCCTTCCGATTCAGCAAGTGGAGTGCCTGACCGTGGTCGAGGGAGTTCCGTCGCGGGACGGGTCGCGGCGGCTGAAGGATATATCAGGAATCGGCCGTGCGCTCTGCTAGACTCGGCGCCGTGGAGGGCGGGTCAGGAGGGAGCGCATGAACTACGAGCTGTACATGGCGGAGGCCATCGCAGAGGCCCGTCGCGGGGCCGAGGAAGGCGAGCGGCCGGTGGGCTGCGTGGCCGTCCTCGACGACGCCATGATCGCCCGCGGTCACGACCGCAGCCAGCTCGACGGCGACCCCACCGCGCATGCCGTGATGCTCACCATCCGCGCAGCAGCTCGCAAGCTGGAGACGCGGCGGCTTTCCGACGTGACCATCTTCACCACCCTCGAGCCGTGCCCCATGTGCGTGGGCGCGCTGCTCGAGGCGCAGGTGCGGGCGCTGGTCTTCGCCGTCCCCGACGAGCAGCGCGGCAGCGCCGGCACCGTGATGCAGCTGGCGCGCAGCGACGCCATGCCGCACCAGATCTCGGTGGTCTCCGGGGTCCGCGAGTCGGAGGCGCGACGGTTGGCGGAGGAGGCTCCGACCTCGGCCTGAGCGGCCACGACCCACTGGCGTGCGGACGTCCCGACCGATTGCTCGCCATCGGCGCCGTTGGTAGACTCCCGCGGCGGGGGAGAGGTGTCCGAGTGGTTTAAGGTGCCGCTCTCGAAAAGCGGTGTGCGATGAGCACCGTGGGTTCGAATCCCACCCTCTCCGCCAGTCCTCCGCATCAACCATCGGGAGAGGTCGCCTAGAGGCCTATGGCGCCGCACTGGAAATGCGGTTCGGGGAAACCCGTCGGGGGTTCGAATCCCCCCCTCTCCGCCAGCCCGCCTGCCGCCGGGGACCGCGACTGAGAATGACCGCGACTCACGATGACCGCATCTAGCCCGACGCAGGTTCTCGCCCTCCCCATGGGCGACCTCACGTTCCCGGCCGATGGCGATGTGTATCCCGGGCAGACGGTCGAGGTCGTGGCCTACGCGGTACGGCATGCGGCCGGCGTGTTCCTCTTCGACACGGGGTTCCGGGAAGGGATGCCGGGCGATGACGCGGAGGTCGTCGAGTTCTATCAGCGGTATGCGCTGCGGACCCGGCGGATCCTGACTGAGCTGGCCAACGCCGGCATCGACCCGGCAGAGGTCACCCAGGTTGCGAACTGCCATCTGCACTTCGACCACTCTGGCCAGAACGCGGCGTTCCCCGGGGTCCCGATCTACGTCCAGCCCGCGGAGCTCGCCGCAGCCCGCCAGCCTGACTACACCTTCGACGAGGTGCACGACTTTCCCGGTGCGCGCTTCGAGGCGATGTCCGGCGACCATGAGATTGCTCCAGGGATAAGGATCGTCGCCAGCCCTGGTCACTCGCCCGGTCACCAATCGCTCCTGGTCGAGACGCCCGGAGGATCGGTCCTGCTTGCCGGCCAGGCCGTCTACAGCCGCGGGGAGTGGATCGGACTTGCGGAGGACCGGGAGGGGGCCAGCGTCGCACCCGATGGGGAAGCCTACCGGCGGTCGATCGCGCGTCTGAAGATGCTCCGCCCGCGGCGGGTGCTGTTTGGCCACGACCGGCGCGGCTGGCCGGACTGAGCGCTCGATTGACCGCGGCAGACGCCCCGTCTACCATCGCGGCGGTCGTGCTAGGCGGGGAACTAGCGGTGCCCTGCACCCGCAATCCGCTACAGCGGGGCTGAATTCCCGGCCGAGGTCGTCGGCCTCCGCCTCCCACTTCATCGCCCGACGTTGAGAGTCGGGTCCCACGCAGCGAAGGTCCGTGAACCCCGTCAGGTCCGGAAGGAAGCAGCGGTAAGCGACCGCCTTCGGGTGCCGTGGGGCGACCTGGCTGGAGCCGGGCGATGAGGCGTGTGCGGGGTTCGTTCGATCGACGCCGGGTGCACGACCACTCACGACACCTCTCCACGTTCGAGGTGCCTCGTCCCGGCTGACTGCCCGCCACTCGGTGTACCCTCAGGCACAGACATGGCACGCCCCGCGGCCGACCCGGCCCCCGCCCTTCCCGACACCGAGCTCCAGCCGTCCGAGCCGGGGATGCACCGCGCGCTGTACCGCCGCTGGCGCTCGCAGCGCTTCGCGGAGGTCCTGGGCCAGGACCCCATCGTCACCACCCTGCGGCGAGCCGTGGCGTCGGATCGGCTGGCGCACGCGTACCTGTTCGTCGGGCCCCGCGGCACGGGCAAGACCTCGACGGCGCGGATCCTGGCCAAGGCCATCAACTGCACGAACCGCGGCGAGGATGGCGAGCCGTGCGACACGTGCCCTGCCTGCGTCTCCATCCGCGAGGGCCGGGCGCTGGATGTCATCGAGATCGATGCGGCGAGCCACGGCCTGGTGGAGGATGCCCGGGATCTCGTGATGCGCGCCCTGACCGCGCCATCGGAGCTGCGCAAGCGGGTGTACATCATCGACGAGGTCCACATGCTGAGCACCCACGCGTTCAACGCGCTGCTCAAGCTGGTGGAGGAGCCGCCGGACCACGTCGTCTTCATCCTGGCCACCACGGACACCCACAAGGTGCTGCCCACCATCATCAGCCGCACCCAGCGCTTCGACTTCCGCCGCCTCCCGACGGACGCGATCGTGGCCAAGCTGGGACGTATCTGCGAGGCGGAGGGTGCCGATGTCGAGCCTGCGGCGCTCGGCCTCCTGGCGCGCCTCGCCGATGGCGCCATGCGCGACGCCGAATCCCTCCTCGACCAGGTGCTCGCCTACGCGGGCAACCATGTCACCGCCGATGCCGTCCGTGAGGCGGTGGGCCTCGCGGACGACGCCAGCATCGAGGCGCTCGTGGATGCCTATGAAGCCGGCGACGCACCGGCGGCAATCGCCCGCATCGAGGAGCTCGCCGATGCCGGCCGGGACATGGCCCAGGTCGCCGACCAGGCCGAGGATGCTGCCCGAGGCCGGCTGCTGGCCTCTGCATCGGACCCGGCGCGTGCCCGGCGTCTCGCCCAGGTCCTGCGGGCCGTCGCGGAGGCGGCGGGGGCAGGCGCTCGCGAAGGCCGCGCCCGGCTGATCCTCGAGCTGCTGGCGGTCGAGCCTGCCGCTCCAGCGCCGCTGGCCACCGCTCAGGCCGTCGCTGCCGCGGCGCGCCCGCCCAGGCCCACCCCCCAGGCCGACTCGACGCCACCTCGGGGCACGGTGTCGCCGCCATCGGCGCAGACGGTGCCGACGCCGATGGAAGCCGTGAGCGTGCCGGTTCGGACTGCGGCGGAGGCGGAGCCGCTGACCACCGCAGGTGGTCTCGACGCTGACGGCCCTGACCCGCGACCCGCGCTCGATGCGGTGCGGACCCGCTGGGCCGAGGTCATCGAGCGCGCGGCGCCCGCGATCAAGCCGCTCCTGCGCGAATGCCGGCCGGTTGCCCTCGCGGGCGCCCGGCTGACCCTGGCCTTCCCCGAGGAGCGCGGCTTCATGCGCGAGAAGACCGCCACCCGATCGCCCGCGATCGAGCAGCTGCTGGGCACGGTCCTGGGCGGAACATGGGCCATCGACTGCGTGGCAAGCAACGTCGAGCTCGAGCCGCTGACCATCGCCGCCGCCGTGGCGCCAGATCCGGACGACCCCGATGCCAGGGCCCTTCTGGACGGCGTCCTCAAGATCACCGGGGGAGAGCTCGTCGACGTCCCGGACGTCCACTGACCGATCCTGTAACCAGCCGCAGCGGAGAGAGAGCAAGAACCGTGAACATCGCGCAGATCGCCAAGATGGCGCAGCAGATGCAGACCCAGATGGCGCAGGTTCAGCAGGAGCTCAAGGAGACGACCCTGGAGGCCACCGCCGGCGGGGGTGCGGTCCGGGTCGTCATCACCGGCGCCGGCGAGGTTCGTGCCATCGAGATCGATCCCTCGGCGGTGGATCCCGAGGAGGTCGAGATGCTGCAGGACCTGGTGCTCACCGCGGTGAACGACGCGATCGTGCGCAGCAAGGACCTCGAGCGCGAGCGGATGGCCGGCATCGCCGGCGGCATGGGGCTGCCAGGCATGCCCGGTGGCCTCGGCCTCCGCTGAGCGACCGTCGGGAGATCGCCCATGGCAGGGCTCATCGCGCCCGTCGCACGCCTCATCGAGGAGTTCAGCAGGCTCCCCGGAATCGGGCAGAAGACGGCGCAGCGCCTCGCGTACCACGTCCTGCGTACCCAGGCCGATGAGGCCCGCGCGCTGGCGGCGGCCCTGGTTGCGGTGAAGGAGGAGGTCGCGTACTGCTCGGTGTGCTGCAACATCACCGAGGTCGGACACGACCCCTGCGAGATCTGCTCCGACGCCCGACGGGACCCGTCGCGGATCTGCGTGGTGGAGGAGCCGCTCGACGTGCTCGCCATCGAGCGCACCGCGGAGTTCCGCGGGCGATACCACGTGCTCCACGGCGCCATCAGCCCCATCGACGGCATCGGCCCGGATCGGATCCGGGCGCGAGAGCTCATCGAGCGGGTCCGGGACGGCTCGGTGGTCGAGGTCATCCTGGCCACCAACCCCAATCTCGAGGGCGAGGCAACCGCCATGTACCTCGCCGACCTGCTCACCGAGCACGTGCCCATGGTCAGCCGCATCGCTCGCGGACTGCCGGTGGGAGGCGACCTGGAGTACGCCGATGACGTGACCCTGATTCGGTCGCTGCAGGGCCGGCGGCAGGTGGAGCGGACCTAGGCACCCGGTTGGGCGACGAGCGTGCTCACGCTCGCTTGACACCGGGTGGGGGCACGGATAGACTCCGAGTTCGCGCCGGTAGCGTGCCGGCAGGCGATGCAAGAACGGCGGTCCGCGCGGACCGCGCCGCTTGTCCGCCGAGGTTCACCGGTATCGGAGGCCTCAATCGAACGAAACCGCCCAGCGGTGGCGTGACCTTAACAGCTGAAGAGTGACAGGAACCCACACGAGTCAGCGGGACCAAGTCTGAACTGCGAACGGTGGACGAGCCTCTCAGGCAAGACCACTGTTTTCTTTTTGTTCGGAGAGTTTGATCCTGGCTCAGGACAAACGCTGGCGGGGTGCGTGAGACATGCAAGTCGTACGAGGGTGTTCGAGCTTGCTCGAACAGCCGAGTGGCGGACGGCTGAGTAACGCGTAGGTGACCTGCCCGGAAGTGGGGAATAACTGCCCGAAAGGGTGGCTAATACCGCATGTGGTCGACGATTCACTTCGTCGTCTAAAGCCGCAAGGCGCTTCCGGAGGGGCCTGCGTCCGATTAGCTAGTTGGTGGGGTAACGGCTCACCAAGGCGACGATCGGTAGCTGGTCTGAGAGGATGATCAGCCAGACTGGGACTGAGAACGGCCCAGACTCCTACGGGAGGCAGCAGTCGGGAATTTTGCCCAATGGACGAAAGTCTGAGGCAGCAACTCCGCGTGAGGGATGACGGCCTTCGGGTTGTAAACCTCTTTTCTCAGGGAAGATTCAAGACGGTACCTGAGGAATAAGCCACGGCTAACTACGTGCCAGCAGCCGCGGTAATACGTAGGTGGCGAGCGTTGTCCGGATTTACTGGGCGTAAAGAGCGCGCAGGCGGCTGGTCAAGTCCGATGTGAAAGCTCCCGGCTTAACTGGGAAATTGCATCGGAAACTGATCGGCTTGAAGGTGGGAGAGGGTAGCGGAATTCCCGGTGTAGTGGTGAAATGCGTAGATATCGGGAGGAACACCAGTGGCGAAGGCGGCTACCTGGCCCATTCTTGACGCTGAGGCGCGAAAGCTAGGGGAGCGAACGGGATTAGATACCCCGGTAGTCCTAGCCGTAAACGATGAACACTAGGCGTAGTCGGTATCGACCCCGGCTGTGCCGTAGCTAACGCATTAAGTGTTCCGCCTGGGGAGTACGGCCGCAAGGCTAAAACTCAAAGGAATTGACGGGGGCCCGCACAAGCAGCGGAGCGTGTGGTTTAATTCGTCGCAACGCGAAGAACCTTACCAGGGCTTGACATGTGGCGGAAAACGGCGGAAACGTCGTCCTCCCGCAAGGGACCGTCATGCAGGTGTTGCATGGCTGTCGTCAGCTCGTGTCGTGAGATGTTGGGTTAAGTCCCGCAACGAGCGCAACCCCCGTGGCATGTTGTATCACTCATGCCAGACTGCCGAGAGAAACTCGGAGGAAGGTGGGGATGACGTCAAGTCAGCATGGCCCTTACGTCCTGGGCTACACACACGCTACAATGGCCGGTACAACGGGTTGCCAAACCGCGAGGTGGAGCTAATCCCATAAAGCCGGTCTCAGTTCGGATTGCAGGCTGAAACTCGCCTGCATGAAGCCGGAGTTGCTAGTAACCGCAGGTCAGCACACTGCGGTGAATATGTTCCCGGGCCTTGTACACACCGCCCGTCACGTCATGAAAGCCGGTAACACCCGAAGCCGGTGGGCCAACCGCAAGGAGGCAGCCGTCGAAGGTGGGATTGGTGATTGGGACGAAGTCGTAACAAGGTAGCCGTACCGGAAGGTGCGGCTGGATCACCTCCTTTCTAGGGAGACACGCGAGCCGGTTCGCCGGAACGCCGATCCCAGGTCGATCGTTCATTCAGCCGAAAGGATCGATGCCGTCGAGGGGGCATCGATGAGTTCGAATGAGCGCCCTCGAGACACTGACCTGCCCGCTGATCACGCGGGTTCCTGTCACTCTCCAGCCGTCAAGGCACGCCGGGCCGTCCCGTTTCGCGGGGCGGCTTTTCGTTTGTCCCGCGGTCTCCCGGACCGGCTGGCCACCATGGTTGCGGAGGTCGCCGGCCGCAGGGTACGATGCCGGCCCCGAGGGGGCGTTTAGCTCAGCTGGTTAGAGCACTGCCCTGATAAGGCAGAGGTCTCTGGTTCGAGTCCAGAAACGCCCACCATTCCTCCCTCTCGCAGTGACGGAGCGCCGTGCCTGACACCGCACCGGATCCAGTGGACGGCGACCGGCCCACGGGGATCCTGGACCAGCCCAACGAGGACCGCCTCCTGGAGGCGACCGTGGACGGTGCGGTCTACGCACGCTACCCGGTGCGCACCCACCTCGTGACGCGGGACGACGACGCTGCCGCGGTCGTGACCCGCTACGCGACCCCGCTCGGCGACGACGTGGCCTTCGTGGCGGTCAGCGAGCGGATGGTCGCCATCACCCAGGGTCGCTCCTATCCCATGACCGAGATCCGGCCAGGCCGGCTTGCGCGGTTCATGGTGCGGTTCGTGACGCGCCCGGGGTATGGCATCGGGCTGGGGACGCCCCAGACGCTGCAGCTCGCCATCGACGAGGTCGGCGCGCCGCGAATCCTGCTCGCTGCCTTCGTGAGCGCCATCACCAAGCCATTCGGGATTCACGGCCTGTTCTACCGGATCGCCGGCCCGCAGGCGGCGGCCATCGACGGACCGACCTCGTACACCATCCCGCCCTACAACCAGGCGGCCACCCTAGGCCCGCGAGACCCGAACCGCGCCGCGCGCGCGATCGCTGCGGCCGTCGGCGCACCCGTCGCCATCATCGATGCCAACGACGCGGGCTGCAACGTGCTGGGTCGCAGCAGCGAGGTCGACCGCCGGCTGGTGGCGCGCCTCTTTGCCGACAACCCCCTGGGACAGGCGCGCGAGCAGACGCCGGTCTGCGTGGTCCGGCGGGTCGTGTGGCCGGCGGGCCGGGCGCTCCCGCCGGAACCGCGATCCCGTCTCACCGCGCCGGGCGCGCGTCGGCCGGCATCGCCCGGTTGACCCGTCCAACCGGGCGGGGCTAGCATGCGCCGGCCGTTGGGGATGTAGCTCAGCTGGGAGAGCACCTCCTTTGCAAGGAGGGGGTCAGGGGTTCGAGTCCCCTCATCTCCACCACCCGTCCGGCCATGGTCTGGTACCGTCGCCCGGACCGTGACCGCCGATGTCGCCATTGCCGAGCTGGCCTGCTACCCGGTGAAGTCCTGCGCCGGGGTCAGCCTCACGCGCGCTCAGGTGGGTCACATGGGGATTCGCCACGATCGCCAGTGGATGGTCGTGGACGAGGAAGGCCGCTTCATGGCGCAGCGTACGGACGATGAGCGTCACGGCGCCGGCTGCCGCACGCTGGGCCAGGTGCAGACCGCCATCGGCGAGGGAGTCCTCCGGTTGACCGCCGATGGCATGCCGCCGCTCGAGGTGCCGCTGGCCGGTCGCGATGGCCCCAGGCTGCACGTGCGGGTCTGGAGCGCCCAGACCACCGGTGTAGACCAGGGGACTGCCGCCGCGGACTGGTTCAGCGAGTACCTGTCGCGCGAGCGGCCGGGCCGCTACCGGCTGGTGCGGATGCCCGACGACGAGGTTCGTCTCGCGAACCGCGGCGACGGCCGGCTCGCCTTTGCCGACGGCTATCCGTTCATGGTCGTCTCGACCGCCTCCCTGGCAGACCTCAACCGTCGCATGGCGGTGCCACTGCCCATGAACCGATTTCGCCCGTCGATGGTGATCGCCACCGACGAGCCATACGCGGAGGACCGTATCGAGCGGGCCGGGATCGGCCCCATCGAGCTCGTGGGAACCACCCGCTGCGTGCGCTGCCCCATCCCGACCTTCAACCAGGCCAGCGGCGAGCGCGGCAGGGAGCCGCTGCGGACCCTGGCGACCTATCGGCGGACGTCCCGCGGGGTCGTCTTCGGCCGGAATTTCAACCACGTCGGAACCGGCGAGATCGCGGTGGGCGATTCGGTCGCGGTGCTCGCCTGGCGGAGCGATCCCGCCGAGCCGATGCCGGCCTGACCGGGACCCGTCGCGGAGTGCCGCCTCGGTTGACCGGCACCCCACCGGGTGATACAGTTCCGTTCGCTCTTCGCGGGGAGACCGCCATGCGGATCGCCTCGCGAATCGTTGTGACAGGCCCCATTGACAGTGTCCTCTGACCGATGCGCACGACGCGTGTCGTGCCCACCGGCCAGCGGACAATCGCTGACGTCGTGACGTCGCCGAAAGGCGTCGACCGGGAGGCGCGAGCCGACCGGCGGGCCCATCCAACGAGAGCCAGCGCGGCGGAGCGTCCCGCGGGGACGCTGCGACCTTAAGAACCGAAGAGTGGAAGCATCGATTTCGTCGAGGATGAATTCCGACGCGACCGCGGTCTCGTGCAGCCAGCTTCGTGCTAGCCGCGTGATCGCTAGGTCAAGCTACTAAGGGCGTTCGGTGGATGCCTTGGCGCCAAGAGCCGATGAAGGACGTGGCAGGCGACGATATGCTCCGGGGAGTTGCGAGCAAGCGTTTGATCCGGAGATTTCCGAATGGGGAAACCCCCCTGGGGTAATGCCCAGGGACGGCCGACTGAATCAAATAGGTCGGTACGAGGACACCGGGGGAACTGAAACATCTAAGTACCCCGAGGAACAGAGAATATTCCGTTAGTAGTGGCGAGCGAAAGCGGAGGAGCCCAAACCGTGGCGGCGTGACAGGTTGCAGCCGTTGCCGTTACGGTGTTGTAGGGCCGGCTTGCGGGAGCTGCAAGACCCGCAGGGAGTTACAAATCGGATCGCTAGCAGAAGTGGCATGGAAAGGCCCGCCGCAGAGGGTGACAGCCCCGTATACGAAAGCGTTCCGACTCCCGGCCGTGTCCCTGAGTACCACGTGGAAGGTCTCTCATGTGGGAACCCGGGCGGACCACCGTCCAAGGCTAAATACTCTTGGCGACCGATAGTGGACAAGTACCGTGAGGGAAAGGTGAAAAGCACCCCGGGAGGGGAGTGAAACAGTACCTGAAACCGAATGCCTACAAGCAGTCAAAGGGTGTTGCCCGGTGCCTTCGGGTGCCAGGTAGCCTGATGGCGTGCCTTTTGAAGAATGAGCCGGCGAGTTACTCGTAGGTGGCGAGGTTAAGTCCGAGAAGGACGGAGCCGCAGCGAAAGCGAGTCTGAACAGGGCGCCACAGTCGCCGCGAGTAGACCCGAAACCGAGTGACCTACCCATGGGCAGGTTGAAGCGGGAGTAATGTCCCGTGAAGGACCGAACTCACTAGCGTTGAAAAGCTAGGGGATGACCTGTGGGTAGAGGTGAAATGCCAATCGAACTCGGAGATAGCTGGTTCTCCCCGAAATAGCTTTAGGGCTAGCCTCGGGGGTTCAGTCGCGGGGGTAGAGCACTGAATGGGCTAGGGGGCTTCCCGCTTACCAACCCCAATCAAACTCCGAATCCCGCGATTCCATACCCCGGGAGTCAGACTGCGAGGGCTAAGCTTCGTGGTCAAAAGGAAAACAGTCCAGACCGACAGCTAAGGTCCCTAAATCCAGACTAAGTGGGGAAGGATGTGGAGTCGCTCAGACAACCAGGATGTTGGCTCAGAAGCAGCCACCATTTAAAGAGTGCGTAATAGCTCACTGGTCAAGTGATTCCGCGCCGAAGATCCAACGGGGCTCAAGTCTGGTACCGAAGCTTCGGATCGTCGTCACCTTCGGGTGGCGGTGGTGGTAGGGGAGCGTTCCGTCAGCAGTGAAGGTCGACCGTGAGGACGGCTGGAGCGGACGGAAGTGCGAATGCCGGCATGAGTAGCGAAATGCGCGTGAGAAACGCGCACGCCGTATGTCTAAGGTTTCCTGAGGAAGGTTAATCCGCTCAGGGTTAGTCGGGCCTAAGCCGAGGGCGAAAGCCGTAGGCGATGGACAATCGGTTGATATTCCGATACCGCCAATGACCGTTTGCACCGCAAGGTGCCTTGGCCGTGGACGCTGGTGCGCTAAGGGTGACTTCGGTTGCTCGAGGCAGCCAGTGAGAAGCGGTCATGGGAGCAAGGGCGTGACCGGGAACGGTAGGTTGAGCGCACTCTTGGCTATGTGCGTCTAAGCCGGTAGGGGGAGAGGACAGGAAAATCCGTCCTCTCATTTCAACTCCGAGAGGCGAATGAAAGGCGAAAGCTGATTCGACTGAGCCGATCCTGCAAGAAAAGCGTCTAGCGAGGTCAACGGCGACCGTACCGCAAACCGACGCAGGTAGACGGGTAGAGCATACCAAGGCGATCGGAAGAACCCTCGTTAAGGAACTCGGCAAATTGACCCCGTAACTTCGGGAGAAGGGGTGCCTCGCAGTGGCTCATTCGTGAGAGGCTGATCGAGGCCGCAGTGAAATGGCCCAGGCGACTGTTTAGCAAAAACACAGGTCTCTGCTAAAGCGAAAGCTGACGTATAGGGGCTGACGCCTGCCCAGTGCCGGAAGGTTAAGAGGAGGGGTGCAAGCTCTGAATTGAAGCCCCGGTAAACGGCTGCCGTAACTATAACGGTACTAAGGTAGCGAAATTCCTTGTCGGGTAAGTTCCGACCCGCACGAATGGCGTAACGATCTGGGCGCTGTCTCAACGAGGGATCCGGCGAAATTGAAATACCAGTGAAGATGCTGGTTACCCGCGGCAGGGCAAAAAGACCCCGTGGAGCTTTACTGCAGCCTGATATTGGACTGAGGTTCAGGATGTGTAGGATAGGTGGGAGACTTTGAAGCTGGGGCGCTAGCCTCGGTGGAGTCAACGTTGAAATACCACCCTTTTTGGATTTCGGCTCTAACAGCGGTCCGTGATCCGGAAGCTGGACAGTGTCAGGTGGGCAGTTTGACTGGGGCGGTCGCCTCCTAAAGTGTAACGGAGGCGCCCAAAGGTACCCTCAGGCTGAATGGAAACCAGCCGTAGAGTGCAAAGGCATAAGGGTGCTTGACTGCGAGACCTACAAGTCGAGCAGAGACGAAAGTCGGGCTTAGTGATCTGGTACCTCCGAGTGGAAGGGGTATCACTCAACGGATAAAAGCTACCCCGGGGATAACAGGCTTATGGTGCCCAAGAGTTCACATCGACGGCACCGTTTGGCACCTCGATGTCGGCTCGTCGCATCCTGGGGCGGAAGTACGTCCCAAGGGTTTGGCTGTTCGCCAATTAAAGCGGTACGCGAGCTGGGTTCAGAACGTCGTGAGACAGTTCGGTCTCTATCCGCCGTGGGCGTAGGGAACTTGAGAGGAGCTGCTCCTAGTACGAGAGGACCGGAGTGGACGAACCAATGTTGTGCCAGTTGTCACGCCAGTGGCATTGCTGGGTAGGTATGTTCGGTCGGGATAAGCACTGAAAGCATCTAAGTGCGAAGCTCGCCTCAAGATGAGGTTCCCCACCGGGTTAACCGGGTAAGACCGCAGCGAGACTAGCTGTTTGATAGGCCGCACGTGTAAGCGCAGCAATGCGTTCAGCTAAGCGGTACTAATGGTCGAGGGCTTGACCTAGTTTCACGCGTCTAGCACGCCGCTGGACGCGAACGCGACCCCGCGTCGCCGGCCACCGGCCGGCTCATCGCGACGCGATCGACGCTTCCACCATCCTCGGTTCGACGCACCCCGTCGGGTGCAGTCGCCAATTGAAGATATCCCGGTGACGCTAGCGGAGAGGATCCACCCGTTCCCATCCCGAACACGGAAGTTAAGCTCTCCAGCGCCGAAGATACTCGGGGGGCAACTCCCTGGGAAAATAGGTCGTCGCCGGGATATTTCCTTTTCCGGGCCACGTGCGGACTATGCTTGGGCCGTGGACCGGATCTGCCCGCTGCTGGCGCTCGCCGCTGACCTTCGCACCGCCGTCGACGGGTACGATCCCGATCATCGCTGCACGGCGGGCAATCCCGCCATCGCCGTGGACCGCGCCATGCAGCAGCGCTTCTGCCTGCACGAGGCGTACCTCGAGTGTTCCCGCTATCGCGACTGGATGGCGGCCCGCAGCCTTGCCCCCGGGGTGCCGCGCCCGGCACCGGACGCGACCTTCGTCCGCACGCGCCTCATCGTCGAGCCCGAGTCGTCCTGGCATGGAGTCGCGGTGGCGACGAGGCCGGTGCGTCGACCGGGACGCATGATGGTCGGAGGAGCCGCCGCCGTCCTTGCCGTGGGTTCCATCGCCGCCGCCGGTGCCAGTACGCAGGGATTTGGCCTCCTGGTCGCGACCACTCCGTCCCCAACACCGTCGCCGACGGCGATGCCAACGCCCAGCCCAACCCTGGCGCCCAGCCCAACGCCCTCGCCGACGGCGACGCCTTCGCCCAGCCCCACGCCCAAACCCACGCCCGTGCCGGCCACGCCCACGCCACGGCCAACCGTACATACATACCGCGTCCAGAGCGGGGACACCCTCTCCTCCATCGCGGCACGGTTCGGGACGACCGCCCAGGCGATTGCGAATGCCAATGGCATCGCCGTCAACGCGATCATCAACATCGGCCAGGTGCTGATCATCCCCTGACCCGTGGTAGGCGCTCCATGGCGCTCGGGCAGGGCCCCGGGCCCCGACGGACGGGTCAGAAGGGAGGCTGGCAGGTCCTGCAGAAGGTCGTGGCCTCGCTGCCGCCGATCTGCCGCAGCTCGTGGCCGCAGCGCGGGCACGCCTCACCGCCGCGCAGGTGGACCTTGAGGAACTCTCGGTGCTGGGTCTCGATGTGCGGAGGAACCAGCGTGCGGAGCCGCTGGGTGGCATCGGCCAGGACCCCGCGCATGGCGTGGTACAGGCGCTCGACGTCCTCGTCGTGCAGCGTGCTGCGACGGCGGAAGGGGGCCAGACGCGCCTCCCACAGGATCTCGTCGGAGTACGCGTTGCCGATGCCGGCCACGAAACGCGGGTTCCGCAGCAATGGCTTCAGCTCGCCCGGATGCCGTCGGATGCGTCGCTTGAACTCCTCCAGGGTCAGCTCGGGATCATCGGCATCGGGCCCCATCTCGCTCCACCCGGGAATCTCCTCGAGGCGATCCGGAGCGACGAGGTAGAGCTTGCCCAGCATCTCGCGGTCCACGTAGCGCAGCTCGGTGCCATCGGTGAAGCGCACGCGAAGCCCGGTCCTCGCGCGCACGCGCTCGCGCGGATCGTCAATGAGCCAGAACCGTCCGGCCAGCATGGGGTTCGCGGCCAGGATCCGTTCCAGCGCGTCGCCGCGCAGGAACGGGACGAGGAGGAACTTGCCGCGTCGTCGCGCGACGCCGACCGTTGAGCCTGCCAGGGACGCCAGCTCACGGGGGGTTGCCCGGACCAGGATGGGTGCCGGGGTCGATGCCTCCTGGACCGTGCGCCCGGTGATGCGCCCGGCGAGCTCCGCGGCGACGATGGTCAGATCCGGCAGCTCAGGCACGAAGGGACCCCATTGACCGTATGGTATGCTACGCCGGCTCTGCAGCAGACAACCTCATAACGCCGTGCGCGGTTGAGCGTCGAGCACTGCTCGAGGAAAAGAGGAGCACCAGTCAGAACAGACAGGCAGCCTTCTATCGATTTGAGCGTTCGAAACGCCCTCCGTGCATGGGAGGGCGTTTGTGCTGCAGGGACTTTGTTTGGACAGGAGCACAACACACTTGAGCGAAGAGACGAACCAGCCCGCGCCAAAGGACACCGAGGCGGAGCCTGCCGCGCCGCAGGGAGCGGCTGAGGAGCCCGCGTCGGAGGCGCCGGCCGAGGTGCCTGCGGCAGTCGCGACCAGCGACGAGCCCGAGGCGGAGCCAGTGACGGCCGATCCAACCGAGGCAGCTGCTGCCGAAGCCCATGCCACGGAGGTCGAGCCGGCGAGCGCCGACCAGACCGCCGTGGCCGATGGGGCAGGCGAGGCGCCCGCCCCGGCGGAAGCGTCGTCGGGCGAGGTCGCCGCGGTGACCGCCGATGCCCCGGCCGAGGAGGCAGGGCCAGCGCCGGAGACGGCAGCGGAGGCACCCGCAGCGGAGGCACCGGCCACCGAGCCCGCGGCGGCCGAACAAGCGGCCGCTCCTGCAGAGGCAGCGGCTCCCCAGGCTGCGGTCCACGAGCCGACGACCATGGCCGAGCTGCTCGACATGCCGGACGTCGAGGTGAAGAGCCTCAAGCACGGCGACGTCGTCGAGGGCACGGTAGTGCGCATCGACCCGGACGAGATCCTGGTCGACTTCGGCGGCAAGAGCGAGGGTGTCGTCTCCAATCGCGAGCTGATCAGCCGGCGAGGTCGCGACGGCGACGAGTCCCGTCCCGAGATCAAGATCGGTGACGAGGTGCTGGTCTACGTTCTCCAGCCGGAGTCACCCGAGGGGCACGCCGTCCTCTCCCTGCGTCGCGCAGGCCTCGAGCGCAAGTGGCGCGCCATGCAGGAGCGCTTCGACGCGGGCGAGATCGTGGAGGCCCGGGTCATCGACCACAACAAGGGCGGTCTCATCGTCGACCTTGGCGTGCGAGGCTTCGTTCCCATCAGCCAGATCGTCGACTTCCCGCGTCGGCCGCGCGACGAGCAGCCGCGTGACGCGGCGCAGGAGATCGCCGAGAAGCTGCAGCCGTTCGTGGGCCGCACGCTGCGCCTCAAGATCCTCGAGGTCAACCGCAAGGCGAACCGCCTCATCCTGTCCGAGAAGGTCGCCCTGTACGAGGAGCGCCGCGAGAAGCGCGACGAGCTGTTCAGCAGCCTCCAGGTCGGCCAGCGGGTCAAGGGCACGGTCCGGAGCATCGCGCCCTTCGGCGTCTTCGTGGATCTCGGCGGAATCGACGGCCTGGTCCACAAGTCCGAGCTGTCGTGGAACAAGGTCAACAACCCGGAGACGGCCCACTCCATCGGCGACGAGGTCGAGGCCGAGGTCATCGACATCAACCACGAGCGCGGCCGGATCAGCCTTTCAATCCGTCGCCTGATGCCCGATCCGTGGCAGGAGTCGGTGGCGAAGTACGCCATTGGCGATGTCATCGAGGGCGTGGTCACCAAGCTGGTGAACTTCGGCGCCTTCGTGAGAGTGGAGGAGGGCCTCGAGGGCCTCATCCACATCAGCGAGCTCTCCAACCAGCGCGTCGCCCACCCCGGTGACGTGGTGAAGGAAGGGGAGACGCTGCGCCTCAAGATCATCAGCCTCGATTCGGAGCGCCATCGGCTTGGGCTCAGCCTCAAGCAGGCAGACGACCGCACGCCGGTGCAGCCCAGCGCGGCGCCGGCCCGCCGCGAGGACCGCCCTCCGCGCCGGGACCGTCGGGATCGTCGGGACCGTGACTTCCGCCCGGAGGACGCGATCCGCGAGCCGGACGAGGGGATCGACAACACCATGGCGGCGGCGTTCGCCGAGTCCGGTCTCCTGGCGCAGTTCCGTGCCAGCCAGGCCGAGCGGGAGGCCGAAGACGCCAAGGCCGAAGACGCCAAGGCCGAAGAGGCCAAGGCCGAGGAGCCAAAGGCGGCCGAGCCGAAGGCCGAAGAGGCCAAGGCCGAGGAGCCGAAGGCGGCCGAGCCGAAGGCCGAAGACGCCAAGGCCGAGGAGCCGAAGGCGGACGAGAAGCCCGCGGCAAAGACCAAGGCGGCCAAGGCCGATGAGGCTCAGGTCGAGACCAGGGCCGATGTCGCCGAGGAGCCGCCAGCCGAGGCGCCAGCGTCGGAGGCCGAGGAGACCAAGGCCGAGGAGACCAAGGCCGAGGAACCGCCAGCCGATGGCGCCGAGGCCAGCGAGGCCGAGGCAGAGGAAGCGCCCGCCGAGGAGGCCAAGGCCTAGGGAACAGTCGTCCGGCTCGACCGGGCGAGATCGACGGCGGCAGGAGGCGGGCCCGCTCGACGGGACCGCCTCTCGCTATCCTGTCGGGGACGTGCACCCGAGGGTGCGTGAACCTGACACCGAAACCGAAGTACCTATTGAAGGCAGCACTCGCAGGTGGTGCCGTACACTGGAACCGGCGCACAGGCGGGTTTTGACCCGACGGAGCCGCACCAAGGACGCGACCATGGACCGATTCGACAAGTTCACCGACCGAGCGCGAAAGGTACTGACCCTCGCCCAGGACGAGGCGCAGCGCTTCAACCACAACTACATCGGTACGGAGCACCTCCTGCTTGGCCTCGTCCGCGAGGGCGAGGGTGTCGCCGCGCGCGTCCTCGAGAACATGAACGTCGAGCTGTCCAAGGTCCGCACCGCCGTCGAGTTCATCATCGGCCGCGGCGACCGGCCGGTGGTCGGCGAAGTTGGGCTCACACCGCGCGCGAAGCGCGTGATCGAGCTGGCAATCGACGAGGCTCGACGGCTGGGCCACAACTACATCGGCACCGAGCACCTGCTGCTGGGCCTCGTCCGCGAGGGCGAGGGCATCGCCGCGGGCGTGCTGGAGTCCCTGGGCGTCAATCTCGACAAGGTGCGGCACCAGGTGATCCACGTCCTGTCGCAGAGCAGCAGCGTGACCCCGACCCAGGAGACCAAGCGTCCGTCCAAGACGCCCACCCTGGACCAGCTGGGCATCAACCTGACCGATGCCGCGCGGGCGGGAAAGCTCGATCCGGTCATCGGCCGGGAGAAGGAGATCGAGCGGGTCATCCAGATCCTGAGCCGACGAACCAAGAACAACCCCGCGCTCATTGGCGAACCCGGGGTCGGGAAGACAGCCATCGCGGAGGGACTCGCGCACCGCATCGTCAACGGCGATGTGCCGGAGACCCTCATGGACAAGCGCGTCCTCACGCTCGACATCGGCTCCCTGGTGGCCGGCACCAAGTACCGCGGCGAGTTCGAGGAGCGCCTCAAGAAGATCATCGAGGAGCTGCGTAGCAGCACCGATAACGTCCTGTTCATCGACGAGCTGCACACCCTGGTGGGCGCCGGCGCCGCCGAGGGAGCCATCGACGCGGCCAACATCCTCAAGCCGCCGCTCTCCCGCGGGGAGCTGCAGTGCATCGGCGCGACCACCCTGGACGAATATCGCAAGTACATCGAGAAGGACGCCGCCCTGGAGCGGCGCTTCCAGCCGGTGATGGTCGAGGAACCCACGGTCGACGAGGCCATCGACATCCTCTTCGGGATTCGCTCCCGTTACGAGGAGCACCACCGGGTCAAGATGAGCGACGAGGCCATCCGCGCCGCGGTCGACCTCTCCGTGCGCTACGTGGCCGACCGCGCCCTGCCCGACAAGGCGATCGACCTCATCGACGAGGCCGGGTCGCGGGTCCGCCTGCGCAGCTCATCGGCGCCGCCCAACATCAAGGAGGCGCAGCGCGAGCTGGAGCAGGTCACCCGCCAGAAGGACGAGGCGATCGGCAACCAGGACTACGAGGGCGCCGCGAGCCTTCGCGACGAGGAGGCCAAGGCCAAGGAGCACGTCGAGGCCCTGCGCGCGGAGTGGCACGAGGAGATCGCCAAGGAGACGCCCGTCGTCACCGAGGAGGACATCGCCCAGGTCGTCAGCATGTGGACCGGGATCCCCGTGGTGCGCATCTCCCAGGAGGAGAAGGAGCGGTTGCTCCACATGGAGGACGCGCTCCACAAGCGGGTCATCGGCCAGCAGGAGGCGATTGAGACGGTGTCCAAGGCCGTCAGGCGCGCCCGAGCCGGCCTGAAGGACCCCAAGCGTCCCATTGGCTCGTTCATCTTCATGGGCCCCACCGGGGTCGGCAAGACGGAGCTGGCTCGAGCGCTCGCCGAGTTCATGTTCGGCAGCGAGGACGCGCTCATCAAGATCGACATGAGCGAGTTCATGGAGCGCCACAACGTCAGCCGGCTGGTTGGCGCCCCGCCCGGCTACGTGGGATTCGACGAGGGCGGCCAGCTGACGGAGGCGGTCCGTCGCAAGAGCTACAGCGTGGTCCTGCTCGACGAGATCGAGAAGGCACATCCGGAGGTGTTCAACATCCTCCTCCAGATCCTGGAGGACGGGCACCTCACCGACGCCAAGGGCCGGCGGGTCGACTTCCGCAACACGATCATCATCATGACCAGCAACGTGGGCGCCCCCCAGCTCCAGCACGACAAGTCCATTGGCTTCCGTGGCACGGGAGCCACCGTCGAAGCCGAGGCGAGCGCCGAGTACGAGCGCATGAAGGAGAAGGTGCTTGGCGAGCTGAAGAACGTCTTCCGCCCCGAGTTCCTCAACCGCATCGACGCCACGGTCGTCTTCCGCCAGCTGACTCGCGAGGAGATCCGCGAGATCGTGGACCTGCTCCTGGAGCGGGTCACGGCGCAGATCCTGGGCCAGCAGATGGAGCTGGTGGTGACCGATGCCGCCAAGGACGCGATCATCGCCAAGGGCTACGACCAGGCCTTCGGCGCGCGCCCGTTGCGTCGCGAGATCCAGAACCAGGTCGAGGATCCGCTCGCCGAGCGGATGCTCATGGCGGCCTTCGAGCCGGGCGACACGATCAAGATCGATGTCGGGCCCGACGGCACCGTGTCCATCGAGAAGACCGCGCCACCCAGCTCGGGCCGCAGGAAGCAGGCTGTCACCGCCGTCTAGCGACGCGGCTCGCCACGCCCGTCACGTGAGCGATAAGCAACGGGTGACTGACGGCGTGGCAAGATGGGCCGATGCCTGCCGTCCGCTCCGTCTACGTTTGCCAGCAGTGCGGCTCGACCTCGCCCAAGTGGGCGGGGCAGTGTCCCAGCTGCGAGGCGTGGAACACCCTGGTCGAGACGGTCCTGCCGTCCGGGCCGGCGAAGCGGCGCGAGCGCGCCGCGAGCGGTCCAGGGGCAGCGGCCGTGGAGCCCATTGGCGCGGTCTCGAGCGCCGAGGCCGAGCGGCTGACAAGCGGCATCGCTGAGGTGGACCGGGTCCTCGGCGGCGGGCTCGTCCCGGGATCCATCGTGCTGTTCGGCGGCGACCCCGGCATCGGCAAGTCCACGCTCCTGCTCCAGCTGGCAGCCCGCCTGGCAGCGACCGGTGCGAGCGCCCTGTACGTGACCGGCGAGGAGTCCTCCCGGCAGGTGCGCGGTCGGGCGGAGCGGGTGGGCGCCGTGGTGGATGGCGTCTCCCTGCTGGCCACCACCGAACTGGAGACCGCGGTCGAAGCGATCGCGGGGATGGCGCCGGCCCTCGCCGTGGTCGACAGCGTCCAGACCCTGTCGAGCAGCGAGCTCGGCGGTCCCGCCGGCAGCGTGGGCCAGGTCCGCGAGGTTGCCATGCGGCTGGCGGAGGTCGCCAAGGGGAGCTCGACCTGCGTGGCCCTCGTGGGCCACGTCACCAAGGAGGGAACCGTCGCCGGCCCACGGACCCTGGAGCACCTCGTGGACGCGGTCGTCTACCTGGAGGGAGAGCGGCTGGGAACCACCCGGCTCATCCGGGCCGCCAAGAACCGGTTCGGCTCCACCGACGAGGTGGGCGTGCTCGAGATGCGCGGCGATGGGCTGGTCGAGGTCCCCGATGCCTCCCGGTTCTTCCTGGAGTCCGAGCAGCCGCCGGTGGCCGGCAGCGCAGTGACCATCACGCTGGAAGGGACGCGCCCGCTGGCCGTGGAGATCCAGGCCCTGGTCGCGCCGGCCGGATATGGCTCGCCGCGAAGGGCGACCACGGGCATCGACACCAACCGGGTCCTCATGCTCATCGCCGTCCTGGCGCGCCACGCCGGCCTGAACCTCACCGGGCACGACGTCTACGTCAACGTTGCCGGGGGCCTGCGCATCGAGGAGCCGGCGGCCGACCTGGCGGTCGCTGCGGCCCTGGCATCCTCCCTGCGGGAGCGCGCCGTGCGTTCGGGAACCGTCCTGGCCGGGGAGCTGGCCCTCTCGGGCCGGTTGCGGCCCGTTTCCCGCCCCGAGCGTCGCCTGGCGGAGGCACGCCGCCTGGGCTTCGACCGACTCATCACCGGGCCCGCGAGAGGCGAGTCCCGACACGCAGGCACCGGGGCCGGGGGTGCCGAGCAGGCAGTCGACCTGCGCGACGCGCTGCAGAGGGCGCTCGAGTCCTGAGGACCGGGCCGCAGGAGCGGCGAGACCCTGAGCCGGAAACAGTTGCCCCCACGAATCGCGAGTGCTACGGTTGCCGCCCGCTTCGGCGGGACGAACGTGGCAGTCGCATCGTCATCGGCTTCATCACCCATTCATCGGCGGCGCCGCGGGCGGCCAGAATCATTGGACATCCGCACTCATCAATTGAATGACACGTCTCATCCAGTTCCTCGGTGCCCTGCTCGGGACCATCGGCGGGCTTGCGCTCGGTGTCGTGCTGCTGCGACAGGCCGAGGGTCTGCTCGATCCAGGGAATCGCGGGGCCTTCCTCACCGCCTTCGTGGTGGCCAGCCTGCTGTTCGGCTACCTGGCCATCCCATACGTCACGGTCTATCCCACCCGATGGGCCGTCGCCCAGCTGGCTGAGGCCGGTGCCGGCGAGTACGCCCTGGGCGTCATCGCCATCGTCGTGGGCCTGGTGATGGGCCTGCTGCTGGGCGTCCCGCTCTCGGAGCTCGGCGGTGCCGCCGGCTCCATCCTCCCTCCCCTGGTCTCGGTGCTGCTCGCGGCGCTCATGCTGGCCGCGACGCTGTTCAAGCGGGAGGTGCTGCTTCCGGCGGCAGCAGGACTGCTGCCGGGCCGCCGGCGTTCCGGCCACGTCCAGAGCGTGGTGGTGGACACCAGTGCCGTGATCGACGGACGGATCGTGGACATCGGTCGCACGGGCTTCATCCTGGGCAGCCTGGTGGTCCCGCGCTTCGTCCTCGACGAGCTCCAGCGGATCGCCGACTCGCCGGACGCCATGCGCCGTAACCGCGGCCGCCGCGGGCTGGAGATGCTCACCGCGCTCCAGAAGGATTCGATCAGCCCCATCGAGGTCAGCGAGGCGACCTACCCCGAGATCGCCGAGGTCGACGCCAAGCTCATGGCCTTCGCCCGTGACAACAACGCGGCCATCCTCACCAACGACTTCAACCTCAACCGCGTGGCGGAGCTGCAGGGGATCCGGGTCCTCAACATCAACGAGCTGGCCAACGCGGTGAAGGCCGTGCTCCACCCGGGCGAGGAGCTCAGCGTGCGAATCATCCAGGAGGGCAAGGAGCCCGGGCAGGGCGTGGGCTACCTGGAGGATGGGACCATGATCGTGGTGGAGGGCGGCAGCCGCCTGATGGATACCGATGTCCCCATCTCCGTGACCCGGGTGCTGCAGACGGTGGCCGGCCGCATGATCTTTGCCCAGCCGAGCGACGGTGTGGGCCACGAGGCTGCGCCGGCGGTGTCGGCAGCGAGCACGCGCCGCGGTCGCGACGCAGGGGCGTCGCGTGTCACCCGATCCGGCGGGGGACGGGCCTCTGCATCCGAACCGGGCGACGCCGACGAGCACGAGCCCAACTGAGCCGATGCGCGACGCGCTCGGCCTGCGACCTCCGCCGCTGGAGCCGGGCGACCGCGCGGGGATCGGGGTCGACGCGCACCGGCTCCAGGCCGGCCGTGCGCTGCGGCTGGGGGGCCTCGCGTTTCCGGACGAGCCGCGCGGCCTGGCCGGCCACTCGGACGGCGACGTGGTGCTCCACGCGCTGATCGACGCCATGCTGGGGGCGGCGCACCTGGGCGACATTGGCGCGCTGTTCCCGCCCGAGCGACCCGCAGTGGGCAGGCGCGGACTCCGGCGAGCTGGTGCGCGATGCTGATCGCGCGGCTGTCGGACGCCGGCCTCCGCCTCGAGCGCGCCGACCTGGCCGTGGTCGCCGCCAGGCCGGCGCTTGCGCCGGTCCGTGCCGCCATGGAAGCCCGGATTGCCGAGCTCGCGGACGTCACGCCCGACCGGATCAGCGTCAAGGGCACCACGAGCGATGGCCTTGGATTCACCGGGGAGGACGGCATCGCGGCCTATGCCATCGCCGTCGTCGAGACCGGGCCGCTGAGTCGCGGACGCCGAGCGGCAATGGCCGCTGGCGTCGGAGGGATATCCTCGTCAAGTATTGACACCGGGGTGGCGGACGTCCCATACTCTCGGACCATTCGGCACCAACGGCACAATCAGTCACAAATGTGACAAGAGGTGCCAATGGATCGGAGGCGCGTCCGACGTGACTGCCCGTGCCTGAGCTGTGGATCCTCGGTGGCCTGATCATCGCTGCATGGATCAGCCAGCTGGTCCTTTCCTACCGGCAGGCGATCGCCTTCTCTCATCGCGTTGCCGACATGCGTCGGAAGGGCACCGTTGCCGTCGGACTGGGCCGGGGCCGCCTGCGGAGCAGGGTCTACGCCATCATCTCCGTCAGTCGGGACGATCGCGTGGTCGCCGCGGAGGCGCTTCGCGGTCTCACCACTCTCTCGGCGTCCAAGCCACTCCCCGGGCTGCCCGGGCTCCCGTTCGAACGCCTGTGTGACACGCCGGCCGTTGCCGACTTCGACAAGCCCCTGCGCGAGGCCCTCTGCCAGGCCGTGTCCACGATTCGCGAGGATCGGGCATCGCGCCGCACGGGGGAAGGAGGGTCGCCCATCGCTCAGCAGGCCTGAGATCACCCATCTGACCGGTTCATTCCGAACGGCTTTGCGAACGGCCGAAACCGGAGGGAAAGAATGGATCAACTAGTTTGGCTCGCGAAGGGCTTCATCGGGATCTTCAATGCGGGTGGTGCGACCCTGGCGGGCCTCGTCACCGGCATTCTCCCGACCCTGCTCGTGCTGCTGACCGCGGTCTACGCGTTTACCGCCCTCGTCGGCGAGGAGCGAATCGACCGCGTGGTGGCGGTCTCCGCTCGTCCCGGCTGGCTTTACACCCCGCTGCGCTACATCGTGGCGCCGTTCCTGGCGGTCTTCTTCCTCACGAACCCCATGGCCTACACCCAGGGCCGCTGGTTCCCGGAGAAGCTCAAGCCGGCCTTCTATGACGCCGCCGTCTCGTACGTTCATCCGCCGCTGGGACTCTTCCCGCACATCAACCCGGGCGAGATCTTCGTCTGGCTGGGCATTGCGACCGGCATCACGAAGCTGGGCCTGGACCTGACCCCGCTCGCCGTCAGATATGCCCTGGTGGGCCTGGTCGTGATCTACATCCGCGGGGTGACCACCGAATGGATCACCGCCTGGCTGATCGCCCGCGAGAAGGCGAAGCAGTCCGCCGCGGAGTCCGCCACCCCTGAGCCCGTGTCGGCGTAGCGGAGGAGAGTGAACCATGGAAGGGATTACGAACTTCCTCGTCGTCGTCGGCAAGGGCACCGGCGTCGTCGTCGGCACCCTGTACCAGTCGGGGCGGCAGAGCGTGGATCAGGTGATCCGCAACATCCTGCCGTTCATGTGCTTCATCGCCTTCGTCATCGGCCTGATCACCTACACCGGTGTCGGGAACTGGGTGGCGGAGCACATCTCCGGGCTTGCCGGCTCGCTCCCGGGCCTCGTGGTCCTGGGCGCCATCGGCGGTATCCCCGTCCTGTCCCCCCTGCTCGGTCCGGGCGCGGTGATGGCCCAGATCATCGGCACCCTGCTTGGCTCGACGCTCATCGCGACCCAGCGCCATCGCGCCGTCGTATGCGCTGCCGGCGCTGTTCGCGATCAACTCGCAGGTTGGCTGCGACTTCATCCCGGTGGGCCTGGCCCTTGGTGAGGCCGAGCCCGAGACGGTCGAAGTCGGCGTTCCGGCGGTACTCTTCTCGCGTCAGATCACCGGGCCGTTGGCGGTGGTGATCGCGTACTTCGCGAGCTTCGGTCTCTACTCGTCGTAGGGACCGCGGCAACAGCCGAACCATGACCATGGAGATGCCGCATGAGTGATACGGAATCCAAGACCTATCGTGCAGTCCTGGTGGAGAAGGGCGGTCGCGGCTGGGGTGGGCCGCTGACCATCCATCCCAAGCCCGGACGGGAGTACGTCGTGTCGATCACGGGAGGCGGGATCCATCCCGTCGCCCAGAAGATTGCCGAGATGACCGGCGGCATCCCCTTCGACGGTTTCAAGTCCAAGGTGGAGTTCAACCAGATGGCGTGCTGTGTCATCGACTGTGGTGGCACCGCCCGCGTCGGGGTGTACCCCATGAAGAAGGTTCCGACCATTGACGTCCACCCGACGATGCCGGCCGGCCCGCTGATGATGTTCATCACGGAGGACGTGTTCGTCTCGGGCGTCAAGGAAGAGAACATCAAGCCCGTGGAGTGAATTCGGTGGATCGTCAGGTGAAGCTCCGGTCGACGGTGGTCGCCATAGGCGAGCACGTAGAAGAGTTCCGGCAGGCCGGAATCCTGGTCTTCTTCCAGGCCGGAGCCCCTGACGAGCTGGCGGAGTTCAGCATTCTCCACGAAGCGAGCATCAACCTGGCGACCGTGGCTCCCGGAGACACGCTCCGGATGGGTGCAGCGCTCTACGACGTCCTTGCGGTCGGGGACGTCGCCAACGAAAACCTCGCGAACCTCGGGCACCTCGTCGTGAAGGCCAACGGCCTCACCGAGCCGGAGATGCTCGGCGACGTGTGCATCGAGGCCAAGCCGCTGGTTGCCGTCCAGATTGGCGACGAGATCGAGATTGCTGGCCCCGCAGGGAAGGCGGATTGACGATGTCCCTCTATCAGAAGCTGCTCGAGCGCGCGGACCAAGGGCGTCCCGTCACGGTGGGCATCGTGGGGGCGGGCCAGATGGGGACCGGGCTGGTCTCCCAGATGACGCCGCTGGCCTGGTTCGACGTGACCGGCATCGCCGACATTGACCTGGACCGCGCCTGCGCGGCGTACCGGTCCGCGGGGGTTTCCGACGCCGATGTCGTGACCGTCGACGACCTGGCCGCGGCCGAAGCCGCCCGCGCCGCGGGCCGCAAGATCGTGACCCGCTCGGCCGAGCTGCTGGCCAGCATCCCGGGCAACGAAGCCGTGGTCGACGCCACCGGCGTGCCCGAGGTGGGCGCCATCGTGGCCGATGCCGGCATCCGCGCCGGCCAGCACGTGGTCATGCTCAACGTCGAGGCCGACGTCACGGTGGGCCGTGCCCTCAAGCGCATGGCCGATGAGAAGGGCGTCATCTACTCGACGTCCGCCGGCGACGAGTACGCCCCGGCCAAGGAGCTCGTCGAATTCGCCCGCACCCTGGGCTTTGGCGTGGTGTGCGCCGGCAAGGGCAAGAACAACCCGCTCGACCGGGCGGCCACCCCGGACAGCCAGGCGGAGCGCGCCAAGAAGATCGGCGCGAACCCCTGGATGCTCTCCGGGTTCGTGGACGGCACCAAGACCGCCGTCGAGATGACCTGCCTGGCGAATGCGACCGGCCTGGTGCCCGACCTGCGCGGCATGCACGGGCCGCACGCGACGGTCGCGGACCTGCCGAAGCTCTTCTGCCCAAAGGACGAGGGCGGGATCCTGGACCGCAAGGGCGTGGTCGACTACGCCATCGGCGTGGCGCCCGGCGTCTTCTGCGTCGTGGAGTCCGACAGCGCCATCGTGGCCGACGAGATGCGGTACCTGTCCATGGGCCCCGGCCCGTACTGGGTCCTCTTCCGCCCGTACCACCTGACCAGCCTGGAGACCGCCATCACGGTGGCCACCGCGGCGGTCTACCACGAGGCAACCATCGCCCCGGGACCGGTGCCGGTGGCCGAGGCGATCACCATCGCCAAGAAGGACATGCGCGCCGGCGAGAAGCTGGACAAGATGGGCGGCTACACGTTCTACAGCCTCGCGGAGCGCGCCGATGTCGCCAAGGCGGAGGACCTGCTGCCGGCCGGCATCGCCGAGGGGGCCACGCTGACCGCGGACGTGAAGATGGGCGAGCCCATCCACCGCTCGAAGGTCGAGCCCAATGAATCCACCCTGCTCTACCGGCTGCGCATGCGCCAGGAGGAGCAGGACGCCGCCTCCTGAGGCGGCACAACCCATGCACCGGTGGGCGGTGCACGGACCGATGAACCAGTGACGGGCCCACGCGGGCCCGCCCGGCACCCCCGCGGGTGCCGCGAACGCGAACCAGAGAGGACCCATGACAGACGCGAACAACCGGGGTGACGGAAACGAGCCCCGCTCGCGTGGTGCGGCTGCCGTGACCGTCGAACCGCCGGATGTTGCTGCCGAGCCAATCGACGACGCCACGGCATCGGCCGTCCTGCGCGAATTTCCCGCGGATCGCCTGCTCGGCACGCTCGAGATGATGTGGCGCATCCGCAAGCTCGAGGAGAAGGTCGAGGAGCTGTACAGCCTGGGCCGGGTGCACGGGACCATGCACCTGTCCATTGGCCAGGAGGCGGTGCCGGCCGGCTGGTCGCTCGCGCTGCGAGACGAGGACTTCCTGCTGAGCCACCACCGCGGCCACGGGCACGCCATGGCCAAAGGCGCCAAGGCCGATCGCATGATGGCCGAGCTCCTGGGACGGCAGGCCGGCTACGGTCGCGGCCGCGGCGGCTCCATGCACATCGCCGACGTCACCGTGAACAACCTGGGCGCCAACGGCATCGTGGGCGGCGGGATTCCCATTGCGGCGGGCCTGGGGCTGGCCGCGAAGCTGCGCAAGCTCGATGCCCTGGTGCTGTCCGTCTTCGGCGACGGGGCGGTGAACCAGGGCGGCTTCCACGAGTCGCTCAACCTCGCGTCGGTCTGGACCCTCCCGGTGCTGTACCTGTGCGAGAACAACCAGTACGGCATGTCCATGGCCGCGACGCACGCCATGCGCCGAAGCCCGGCCGAGCACGCCGTGGCCTACGGGATGCCCAGCCTGCGCGTGGACGGCAACGACGTCGTGGCGGTCCTCAGCGCGGTGCGCGAGGCGGCCGCCTCCATTCGGGCCGGCGACGGGCCCTGGCTGGTGGAGGCGGTGACGTACCGCTACCGCGGCCATTCCAAGAGCGATCGCAACCTGTATCGCACCCGCGACGAGATCGCCGAGTGGCGCGCCCGCGATCCCATCCCGCGCTTCGCCGCGCGGCTGGAGAAGGCGGGCATCGCGGACGCCGCCCAGACGGCGGCCGCCGAGCAGCGGGCCCATGACGAGATCGAGGCGGCCGTGACCTGGGCCGAGGCCCAGCCCGAGCCGCGCTGCGAGGACCTCCTCGAGGGGGTGTACGCGGAATGACCGAGATGACGTTCGCGCAGGCGGTGCGAGCCGCCCTGCGCGAGGAGATGCTCGCCGACGAGCGGGTCTTCATCCTGGGCGAGGACATCGGCGTGTACGGGGGCGCCTTCGGGGTCACCGACGGCCTGCTGGCCGAGTTCGGGGAGGAGCGGATCCGCGACACGCCCATCAGCGAGGCGGCCATCGCCGGCGCCGCGATCGGCGCTGCGCTGGGCGGCATGCGCCCGGTGGCGGAGTTCCAGTTCTTCGACTTCGTGCTGCTGGCCATGGACCAGCTCATCAACCAGGCGGCAAAGATCCGCTACATGTTCGGCGGGACGGTGTCGGTGCCCATGGTGGTGCGCGGTCCGGCCGGCTCCGGCACCGGCGCGGCGGCGCAGCACTCGCAGAGCCTGGAGGCGCTGTTCACCCACATCCCCGGGCTCAAGGTGGTGGCGCCGTCCACGCCGGCGGACGCCAAGGGGCTGCTGACCGCCGCCATGCGCGATCCCAATCCGGTGATCTTCGTGGAGCACAAGCTCCTGTACCGGACCAAGGGCGAGGTCCCCGATGGCGAACACGTTCTGCCGCTGGGCAAGGCCGATATCAAACGGCCGGGTCGTGACGCGACGGTGATCGCCACCCAGATCATGGTTCCCCGGGCGCTGGCCGCCGCAGAGCAGCTGGCCGCCGACGGGATCGAGATCGAGGTCGTGGATCCGCGCACGCTGTCGCCGCTCGATGTTCCCACCCTGGCCGAGTCCGTGGCGCGCACCGGGCGCTGCCTGGTGGTCCACGAGGCGGTGAAGAACGGCGGCATCGGCGCGGAGATCTCGGCCGCGCTCACGGAGAGCCCCGCGTTCGAGTACCTCGAGGCGCCCATCCGGCGGCTCGCCGGTCAGCCGGTGCCCATCCCGTACAACAAGGGCCTCGAGCGTTGCACCGTGCCGCAGGAGGAGGACATCGTCGCCGCGGTGCGGAACCTGGTCGAGGTGTCCGCGTGAGCGTCGAGCTGATCCTTCCCAAGTTCAACATGGACATGGACTCGGCGGTCCTGGTGCGCTGGCTGCGCGAGGACGGGGATCGCATCGAGGAGGGGGAGCCGGTTGCCGAGGTCGAGACCGACAAGGTCAACATGGAGGTCGAGGCCACCGTGGGCGGCATCCTGTGCGCCCTGCGCTACCGGCCGGGCGATGTGGTGCCGGTGACGGCACCGCTGGCCAGCATCGCCGCAGACGAGGCCGAAGCGGAGACGGCTCGGGCCGCCGCCTCGGCTGTCACCAGTCAGGCCGCGTCCGTCGAAGCTGCGCCGGCGGCTGCCGGACCCTCACCGGCGAGTGGCGACAACGGCGCCGTGGGCACCGCGCCGGCTCCATCGCCCCCGGCATCGGACGAGCCCGCTCTCCTGGGAGGCACCACCCGGGTCCGGGCCACGCCGGCCATCCGGCGCCGCGCCCGCGAGGCGGGGATCGACCTGGCCTCGCTGGTGGGTGCCGGGGGACGGGTCACCTCCTCGATCCTGCAGGCAGCCGTTCAGGCTCGAACCACGGGCGTGACGGCGGGCCCCACCGCTCCGGCGGTCGATGCACTGCCGCCGCGCGCCGAGGGCGTGACCCGCACGCCGCTGGACGCCACCCGGCGAGCCATCGCGGAGCGCATGACCCGGGCCGGCGCCGTGCCCCAGATCAGCCTGACCGTCGAGGCCCGCGTGGCCGAGCTGGTGCGGCTCCGCGACCGGAGCGTGGCACGGCCCTCGTTCAGCGCCATCTTCGCGGTCGCCGCGGCGCGCGCGATCCGCGACCACCCCATCGTCAATAGCACCTTCGAGGACGGCGTGATCGTGACTCGGCCGGGCGTCGACCTGGGGATCGCGGTGGCGCGCCCCGCCGGCCTGATCGTGCCGGTCCTGCGCGACGCGGATCGCCTCACCGTGCTCCAGGCCGATCCGCGCATCCGCGAGCTCGTGACCCGTGCGCGCGACGGCCAGCTTCGGCTCGACGAGGTCAGCGGCGGAACCTTCACGATCACCAGCCTAGGGGAGGCGGGGATCGATCACTTCACGCCGCTCCTGAACCCGCCGCAGGTCGCGATCCTGGCCATCGGCCGCATCGCGCAGCGGGTGGTGCCCATCGAGAACGGCGTCGCCGTGGAGCCCACGGTGCACCTCACCCTGACGTGCGATCACCGGGTCATCGACGGGGCCCCTGGCGCGGAGTACCTCGCGACGCTCCGGCGGCTGCTCGAGGCGCCCTCCTGGCTCGCCGCCAGCCTCCAGGCCGGTCCGCCCGGACCCCGCTGAGGTCGCCGTCGGCCGGACCGGGTAAAATCTGCTATTGCGGACGCGCACGTTGTACGGCAGGCTTTCTGCTAGCATGGCCAACCGAACCGGGCGCGCTCGTCGTGCCCCAGACAACCAGGGAGAACCCGCCTTCGTGGCTCAGCAACGGATCGACCGCAGCGTGGCGGTCATCCCCATCCAGCGCACTGATTCGGTCGCCCGGCTGACGATCGCCGGGCGTTCCGTCCTCGACGGGACGGTCCGTGCCCTGCGTGCCGTGGCCGAGATCGGGCCCATCGTCCTCGCCGTCGAGGGAGACGGTGCCCGTGCCTGCCTGACGGCGATCGAGAATCCCGGCACCCTGGGGCTGCACGTGGTCGAGACTGCCGGGACTCGCTGGCAGATGATCCGCGCCGCGCTCGCGGTTGCCGGGGACTCCGCCTCCGTCCTCATCCAGGACCCGGACCGGCCCCTGGTCTCGCCGGCCGGCATCCGGAGGCTGCTCGAGGAATGGCGTGGCCGCGAGGCGATCGTCACCGCCCTGCCGGTCTTCAGCAGCATCAAGCGCGTGATCAATGGCCGGGTGGTGACCACCGTGCCGCGCGACACGCTGCATGCCGCCCAGAGCCCGTGGGTCTTCGAACGCGCGACGCTCGAGGCCGCGCTGGACGCGGCGATCAGCAACGACTGGCCGATCAGCCAGGAGCTCGAGCTGGCTCGGCGGGCGGGCATCACCGTCCATCTGGCGGAGGGGCATCCGTACAACGTCCCCATCGCCACGTATGCGGATGCGCGCTTCGCGGAGATGGCGCTCGAACGCAGGCTCGTGGCGATCCCGGGAGGCGCCCCCGTCCCGGCCTGATGGGGCGGGAACCAGGCGCCTGAACCGGTCCGCAGGGGGACCTGCGATCGGCAACCGGAGAGCCCTCTCGTACAGCCATCGGTTCGGTGGTATCTTCCATTCACGCACAAAGGTGCAGGCTTGTGACAATGGGGCAGCGGGGAGTCGCGGCGGTGGTCCTGGCCGCAGGTGGCGGCCGCCGCATGGCGTCGCCCACCAACAAGGTCTTCCTCCCGGTCGGCGGCAAGTCCATCCTGGGACGCACGCTCGAGACGTTCGAGCACGACTCCGTCGTTGACACCGTGGTGCTCGTCTGCGCCGAGGCCGATCGAGCCGCCTGCGCCGCCATCGTGGAGGATGCCGGCCTGCGCAAGGTTCGCAGGATCGTCACCGGCGGCTCCTCCCGCCACGAGTCGGAGTTCCACGGGCTCCTGGCCCTCGAGGACGAAATCGCGGATGGCACCATCGAGACCGTCCTCGTTCACGATGCGGTACGCCCATTCGCCACGCCGGACCGCATCGAGGCCGTCACCGCGGAAGCCCAGCGGACGGGCGCGGCGATCCTGGCCATCCCGGCCAACGAGCGCATCGTGAGCGCGGATCCCTCCGGCGAGGTCGTCGACGGGGAGGACAACCTGTGGGTCGCCCAGACGCCGCAGGCGTTCGACGCCAAGCTGGTGCTGGATGCCCATCGCCACGCGGCGGAGGAGGGGTTCGTGGGTACGGACACCTCGGCCGTGGTCGAGCGGGCCGGACATCCAGTCTCGGTCGTCGCCGGGCACGCGCGGAACATCAAGATCACGACCTCCGACGACCTGCTGCGCGCCGAGCTCATCGCCGAGCAGCTCAGCGGCCGCGCGGACGCAGTGAGCCTGGGAGCTCTGACTCCCCGTGTCTGAGCTGATCTCCCATGGCGTCACCGTCGTGGGCGTGGTGCTGGACTGCCCCAACTGCGGACAGGAGACGCGCCACGAGGTCCACTACGTCGCCGGCCTCCTCCATCGGCTCGAATGCGAATCCTGCGGTCACCGCTGGGACGTGAGCCACCGCTGGCTGCGCCAGCGCTACCTGCTCAGCTTCCCCGGGCGGGTTGCCGCCAAGCAGGTGCAGCTCGCGCGAGAGGCGCGAAGCCGCCCGGTGGCCTTCATGCGCAGCCTGCCGCGACGGACCGTGCGCAAGATGCTGCACCTGGCCGGCGAGGTTGGCGCCCTGGCGGGGATCATCGACAAGTGACGAGCGTCGTCAGGGGCCGCCCTGTCTCGGCGGAGGATGCGGAGATCCTGGCCAGCATTGCCGAGGACTACTACGTCAACGGCCAGAACCAGGACACCATCGCCGTGCGCCACCGGATCTCGCGCTCCTACGTCTCGCGGCTCCTCCGCCGTGCGCGCGAGCTGGGGATCGTGGAGATCTCCGTGCGGCGCGACATCCAGCGTGACATCGAGCTGGAGACTGAGCTGCGGGACCGCTTTGGCCTCCAGCGCTGCCACGTCGTCGCGGCCGGCGTCCACTCGCCCGAGATCGTGCTCAAGCGTGCCGGCCAGGTGGGCGCCACACTCGTGTCCGAGGTCATCGATCGAACCAGCACCCTGGCCCTGTCGTGGGGTCGCGGCGTGCGCTCGGTGGTGGAGGGGATGCGCCCGGGCAAGGCCGAGGCCGGGCACGTGGTCCAGATGTTCGGCGGGCTGAGCACCGCGCCGTCCGAGATCCTCAGCGGCGAGCTCGTCGCCGAGGCCGCCCGAAGCCTGGATGCCACCCACGATCGTCTCCACGCACCGTGGATCGTCGAGTCCGCGGACCTGGCCCGGGCGCTTCTGAGCGAGCAGGACATCGCCCGGGTCCTGCAGCGTGCCGCCTCGGCCGACGTGGCCGTGGTGGGCATCGGCGCATCCGGCCAGGGCTCGTCCGCCCTGCTCTTCAACGAGATGTACCTGAGCCGACGTGAGCTGGAGGAGATCGACGCGCTTCCCACCGTGGGCGACATCTGCGGACGCATCTACGATGCGCAGGGCAACTCCTGCCGCGCCAGCGCCATGGAGCGCATCATCGGCCTCCGCCTGGAGCAGCTGCGGCAGATCCCGCTGGTGATCGGGATCGCCACCGGGCTGCACAAGGCTCGGGCGGTCGAGGCCGCCCTGCGCGGCGGCCTGATCAGCGCGCTGGTCACCGACAGCGCCATCGCGCGCGAGGTCCTGGCCCACGAGCCCGCCTGATCAGCCTGCGGCGGCGCCGGAACCGGACACGACCTGCCCGCGCTGTGGCGGCGCGCTGGTTGACGGTGGCCTGGCCTTCCCGGTGCTGGGCAATGCCAAGTTCGCCTACCGGTTCTCCGGCAAGCAGGTGGATACCGATGTCGGCGCCACCATGTGCGAGCGCTGCGGTGCCATCACCCTGACCGCTGCAGATCCCGGGCGCATCACGCGGACCCACGAGGCCCTTCGTCGCGCGCACCTCACCGATCGCTGAGCATGGCCTGAGCGTGGAGCGCATCGGCGGGCGCCGCCCCGTGGCGGAGGCCCTGGCAGCCGGACGCCACGCCCGGCGCCTCATCATCTCGTCCAGCGCGCGGCCCAATCCGGAGCTGCGAGCGATCCTAGAGGCTGCGGGAGCCGCCGGCGTCGCGGTGGAGCACCTGCCGGGCGACCGGCTGGCGCAGCTTGCCGGCTTCGACGGTCACCAGGGCGTCCTGCTCGAGGTGGACGAGCGACGCTGGGCGGAGCCCACCGAGATGCTCGCCCGCGCGGAGGCACGCGGCCACCCGCCCTTCCTGCTGCTGGGCGAGCACCTCCAGGACCCCGTGAACTTCGGAGCGCTCCTGCGCTCCGCGGAGGCCGCGGGGGTGGACGGTGTGGTCGTGCCGGAGCGCGGCGCCGCTCCGCTCACGCCCGCAGCGGTGAAAGCCTCGGCGGGCGCCAGCGAGCACCTGCTCGTGGCGCAGGTGAGCAGCCTGGGCCAGGTCATCCACGAGCTCAAGGAGCGCGGGCTGCGACTGGTCGCCGCCGACCAGGACGCACCCTCACTGGCGTGGGAGGCGGACCTGACCGGGCCCCTTGCCGTTGTGGTGGGCAGCGAGGGGAGCGGGCTCTCCGGCGCCACGCGGCGTCGCTGCGATCTGCTCGTGCGCTTCCCCATGGCCGGTCACGTCGCCTCGCTGAACGCCGCGACCGCCGGGGCACTCCTGCTGTTCGAGGTCGTGCGCCAGCGGGAAGCATCCCGGGGCTAGAATCGCCCCGAGGTCCCAAGACGCATGCGTCACTCCCGACTCTGGTGGACGGCGATCCTGCTCCCCGTGGCGATCATCGGCGGGATCGAGCTGCTCGCCGATTGGGTGCTGGACCCCTACCTCCCCTTCCCCTTCGACACGATCGTGGTGACCGCGACGGCCCTCGTCGTGGTGCTGCTGCTGGTGCTGGTGGCCCAGCGGCGGATCGATCTGCTGGCGCGAGCCCTCGACGCGCGCACGCGCGAGCTCGAGAAGCGGGGCACCACCGCCCGTGCCCTCCACCAGCTGGGGGTGACGGTGAGCGCCACCCATGACATCGATGCGGTGCTCCAGGCGGTGACCGATGCCACGCGGCGCCTGCTGGAGGGCGAGGTGGCCTTTGTGATGCTGCAGGCGGGGGAGGGCGGCAGCCTCGCCGCGTCGAGCGGGCCGCGAGACGCGTTCGTGGGGTCGGAGGCGGAGACCCTGGAGCCCGCGGATCTCCTGGCGGACGCATTCCGCCGTTCCCTGGTCGCGGCACCGCTTCATCGTGGGCGCGCGACCATCGGCGTCCTGGCCGTGGCCGGTCGCCGCGAGCGCTCCTTCGAGGTCGACGAGGTCGAGACACTCTCGTCGCTTGCCAGCCTCCTGACGCTGGCCATCGAGAACGCCCGCCTGGAAGGGCAGCTCCGGGAGATGGCGGTACGGGGCGAGCGCGAGCGCATCGCCCGGGAGATGCATGACGGCCTGTCCCAGGTGCTGGGTTACGTCAACACCAAGTCGCAGGCCGTGGAGGAGCTGCTCCGGCAGCAGCGCACCGAGGAGGCGCGCGGCCAGCTGGCCGAGCTCGCCGCCGCCGCCCGCTCGATCTACGTGGACGTCCGCGAGGCGATCCTGGGCCTGACCAGCCCCATCACGCCGGAGCGTGGCCTGGTCGGTGCGCTCGAGGAGTACGCGGCGCGCTACGCCACCGCCGCCAAGATCGCCGTCGCGGTCGAGGCAACGCCGGAGGCGGCGCGCGTGGACCTCAGCCCCGAGGTCGAGGCCCAGCTGTTCCGGATCGTGCAGGAGGCGCTGACCAACGTCCGCAAGCACGCGAACGCGGGCCGGGTGCGGATCGAGGTCGCCTGCCATGGCGGCGAGCTGCAGGTCGACGTCACCGACGACGGTCGTGGCGTGCCGGCGACTCGCGGCGGTCCGGACGAGACGGCCTGGCCACGGTATGGCCTGGCCGGCATGCGGGAGCGTGCCGCGGCCATCGGCGGAGTCCTGGAGATCGGTGCCGTCCAGCCAAGCGGCACCCGCGTGGCGCTCCGCATGCCGATCGCGGCCTCCATGACCGGGACCGCGGCCGGCTCCCTGTCGGGACCGGGCTGATGCGGGTCGTGCTCGCCGACGACCACGCGCTCGTCCGCGACGGCATTGCCTCGCTGCTGTCCGCCTGGGGGCACGACGTGGTGGGTCAGGCAACGGATGGCGCCGCGGCGGTCGCTCTCGCGGAGCAGCTGACCCCCGACCTGGTCCTGATGGACGTTCGCATGCCGGGCATCGGCGGCATCGAGGCCACCCGGCGCATCAAGGCCGCAGCCCCGGGAGTCGCGATCGTGATGCTCACCGCCAGCGAGGACGAGGACGACCTCTTCGCTGCCATCCGGGCCGGCGCGCAGGGCTACCTGGCCAAGAACCTGGAATCCGATGGCCTGCGGCGCATGCTCGAGGCGGTCCGGCGCGGGGAGCCGGCCATCACTCCCGCGACGGCGGCGCGCATGCTCGAGCATTTCCAGCAGGCGGGTCGGCAACCGGCGCCGGATCCGGACAGGCTGACCGATCGTGAGCGGGAGGTGCTCGACCTGGTGACCCGCGGGCTCCGCAACAAGGAGATTGCCGCCCGCCTCGAGATCAGCCAGAACACGGTGAAGTACCACCTGGGCAACATCCTCTCCAAGCTGCACGCCCAGAGCCGCGCCGAGCTCACGGCCCGAGCGATTCGCCAGGGCCTGGTCGGCGACACGCCCTCCGCGGACTGACCCGCCCCGACCCAACGGCCCGGTCCGAACGGCCCCCGCCTCCCACCCGAACACCCGGCACGGCACCCACCCCGATGCGCGTTGGCGGGTGCCGCCGCGCGCGCGACGCTTGGAGGACCCAACGCCGCGGAGGGCCCGCCATGGGCTATCGGATCACCGTCGACCACGACAACTGCATCAACTGCGGCATCTGCATGGACGTCTGCCCGGTGCAGGCCATGGACATGTCCCGCCCGCAGGTCGCGGGCGTGGAAGCCGCGGGCCACGGCTCGCCGATCCCCTGGATGATGGAGCATCCGGTCCAGGTGGGAGAGTGCATCGGGTGCTCGATCTGCATTCGCGAATGCCCGGTGGTGGTCATGACCCTCGACAGCGTCGAGGAACCCACCCCGCTCGCGGAGCTCCCGGGGCCGGTCTTCCCGCCGCGACCAGTGGAGGGCTGGATCCCGCTGAGCGAGGTGACCCGCGAGTCCCTCAAGCCAAACCACCCCTCGCCGTACGACGCGCTGACCGGTGGGTGGCACACGCACGAGCGTACCCAGCCCTGGCAGGTCTGGGACTCCATGGTGGAGCCGATGGCGGCGCCGCCGCAGGCCCCCTGCCAGACCGCCTGCCCGGCAGGGACCGATGCAGGACGCTACGTGGGGCTCATCGCGAAGGGCCGGTACTCCGACGCGTACGCGGTCGCCGCGGAGGTGAACCCCTTCCCGTCCGTCTGCGGCTGGATCTGCACCGCTCCCTGCGAAGCCGCGTGCCGTCGGGGAACGCTGGACGAGCCCATTGCCATCCGCACCCTCAAGCGGTTCGCCGTCGAGCATGGGACGCTCCCGGACGTGCCGCCGGCGCCGGTTCGGCGTGCCGACCGGGTCGCGATCGTGGGCGGTGGGCCAGCCGGGATGTCGGCGGCCTACTACCTCGCCCGCCTGGGCTATCCGGTCACCGTGTTCGAGGCGATGCCGGTGCCCGGCGGGATGATGGCGATTGGCATTCCCGAGTACCGCCTGCCGCGTGAGGTGCTGCGGGCGGAAATCGACCGCATCGTGTCGCTGGGCGTGGACCTGCGGCTGAACCAGGCCATGGGTCGGGACTTCTCGCTCGGCGATCTCGAGGCGCAGGGCTTTGGTGCCATCTTCCTCTCCACGGGCGCTCCCAAGAGCCGCCGCCTGGGTGTCTCCGGTGACGACCTGCGCGGCGTCACCCCGGCGACCCTCTTCCTCAAGCAGGTCAACCTTGGCGAGAACCCGCGGCTGACCGGGGCCGTCCTCGTCGTGGGCGGAGGCTCGACCGCCATGGACGCGGCCAGGTCAGCGCTCCGCAGCGGGGCCACCTCCGTCACCGTCCTGTACCGACGCAGCCGCAGCGAGATGCGTGCCCAGGTCGAGGAGATCGAGGCGGCAGAGCGCGAGGGCGTTGTCATCCGAGAGCGCGCGGTCATCGACGAGGTCATGGGCTCCGATGGGCGAATGATCGCGGCTCACATCGTGTCGACGAACGGGAGCAGTGACCCGGCGGTGACTGCCACCGCCAGCACCATCCTGGTCGCCATCGGCGAGGAGCCGGATCCGTCGATCCTGCCCGAGGGCACCGGCATCGAGATCAGCACCTTCGCGGGGATCGTTGCCGACCCCAGGACCCTGGCCACCGGGCACGCCGGCGTGTTCGCCGGCGGCGACGTCGTCTCGGGCCCCAAGACGATCATTGACGCGGTGGCCTCCGGTCGCCGGGCGGCGGGTGCCATCCACGCCTACCTGCGCGGGATCCCCGACGGCGATGCGGCGGTGATGGCCGCCGCGCGGTACCGCAGGCCGAAGCCCGCGGCGCTGGAGCTCGACCTCGCGATCCGGCCACGCGCGCACGCCCCCGAGGGCGAGTACGTCCCCGGATCCTTCGCCGCGACCCAGCAGGGATTCTCCGAATCCGTTGCCCGTGCGGAGGCCGGCCGATGCTTCCGTTGCGACGCGGTCTACAGCTGCCCGGCGGTGTCGGTGGCCGCCGGACGCGGCCGTCCCCATTCCACCGGCGCGGACGTCTCCGCGGCAACCTCGACTGGAGGACAGCAATGACCCCGGACCAGGTCTCCGGCTTCTTCGACGCCGGCGAATCGTTCGTCGAGGGCACCATTGCCGCGGCGCTCGTCGCGCTCTGGCTGCTCACCCTGGCGCTGCATCTGGCGCGTCCCTACATGGTGCGCACCCTGCGGAAGTTCACCCTCCGCCTGGGCGCCGACCTGTGGTGGATCATCTACGTCGCCCTGCGCGACATCCTGCTGCTGCAGGTCTTCCTGGGCAGCTTCATCTTCTTCTACCCCGACGTGGTCGGCGGGCAGGATCTGCCCATCACCGGAGGGCTGGCCGCGGCGTGCGCCTTCGGTGCGCTCCTCCTCAAGCTGGTCAGCCACGGGGAGGGCGACATCCGCAACTTCCGCTGGCAGACGATCCTGCTGGGGGTCGGATCGGTCCTCTACATCGGTCCGTACCTGCTGGGCGTCCAGCTGACCGAGATCGACCAGGGCTGGGCGAAGCAGCTTGCCTCGATCTTCGTGTCCAGCCAGAACACCGACTGGGGTTTGGCCCTGTGCTACCTCTCGGCCGCCATGGTCGGCGTGATGGGCATCACCGCGGTGATCTACAACCTTCGCAAGACCACGAGCCGGCGGCCCACGGCCGTCGCGAGCTAGGAGCGGACCGATGAGTGCCGATGATCTCGCCACTGCCCTGACCCACGGAGGCTCAGGCTGGCTCGTCTTCAGCCTGGCAGCCGTCCTGCCCATCCTGTGGGCCTTCACCCTCAGCGTGCATTTCGCGCGCCCGTATGTCGTGCGCTTCCTGCAGGGCCTGACGCTCCGCTTCGGCGGCGACGTCTGGTGGCTCAGCTACGTCCTGATGCGAGACGCGCTCATGCTCATCACCCTGGCGCTGAGCATGGTCTTCCTGATGCCGAACCTCTACATCGGCCTGGGGCTGCCGCTCACCGCCCCGCTCGCCACGGTGGGCCTCTTCTGGGCGCTGCTCGTCAAGCTCACCCGTGACTCGGACGACGACCCGGTCGCCTGGCGCTGGGTGAGCATCCTGCTGGCCGTGTCGTCCGTGCTGTACATCTTCCCGCAGATCTACGGCCTCGAGGCGGCCGACCAGGTCGACCGGCTGTCCGCCATCGGGCTGGGGTGGGTGCCCGATGCGCTCACCGCCGCGAACACCGATGCCGGGACGGTCAACCCGCTCGCCTGGCCCATCCTGGTGATCGGGCTGTCGCTCGTGGCGTTGACGGGCGCGTACCTGTTCTGGCGGTTCATCTCGCAGATCGGCAGGGAGGAAGCCGACGCCACCGAGGAGCTGGAGGCGGCCGCGTAGCGCATCGCGCGCTGGAGGCGCGACATCGGGCGCGGCCGGCGAGGGCCGCGCCCCTTCCATGCCCTGTGGCACTGTGCGTGGAGCCAGCGGGCGCCCGACGATGCGGCGATGACGACGACGCTCGAGCCACCCGCCGCCGACGCGAATGCCACGGCCGGAGCGACCGGCCTTCCCTATGGCCCCCGCATGACCCGGCTGCTGCCGGCGATGCATCGGTCCTTCCTGTTCGCGAATCGATGGCTCATGGTTCCGGCCCTGCGCGCGGGGTTGGGACCGCTGTTCGCCAATCCACTGACCGGCTCGCTGATGGTGCTGCGAACGCGTGGCCGCCGTTCGGGACTGTGGCGCGATGCGCCGCTCGGGTACGTGATCCGCGATGGAGCCGTGTACTGCTGTGCCGGGTTTGGCCGCTCCACCCGGTGGCTCCAGAACATCCAGGACGATCCGTGCGTCGAGGTGGTGCTCCCGGCCGGCTCCCTGGCCGGGATCGCCGAGGAGGTCGCCGATGCCGCCGAGTGGGTGCCCGCCATGCGCGCGCTCCTCGCCAGCATGGGTCCCATCGGCCGCTGCACGGCCGGCGACGTGCGAGCGATGACCGACGACGAGCTGCGGGCGCACGGCGCGGGCTTGCCGCTCGTCCGGGTGCGCGTCACCGGGCTCGCCAGCGGGCCCTTCGACCCGGGTGGCTCCGGCTGGATCGTGCTCAACGGTGTCGTTGTCGCAGTTCTCGCCATCGCGATCCTCCGACGGGCCGGCGGCCGGGGGCGGGCCGCATCGGTCCGCTGCTAGCATCGGGAGGTATGAGCACTGCCGATGAATCGCCCGCCGTCCAGGACTTCTACCCTGATGACGCGGCCCACTGCTATGGCTGCGGCCACCTGAACGAGCGAGGGCACCGGTTCCGGACGCGAGCGACGGGGGAGGGGACGCTCACCGAGTTCACGCCCGAGCCGTGGATGACGGCCCTGCCCGGACTGGTCTACGGCGGCCTGATCGCCAGCCTGCTCGACTGCCACTCGACAGGCTCCGCGGCGATCTTCGCCCTCGCGCGCGAGGGCGTCGCCATCGGCGCAGGGGAGTCACCACGCTTCGTGACCCGGCACCTGGCGGTGGACTACCTGGAGCCCACGCCCATGGGACCGTTGCGGGCCGTTGGACGCCTGGTGGAGGCGACCGACCGCAAGGTCATCGTCGAGAGCACCCTGGAGGCCGATGGCGCACTGACCGTGAAGGCCCGCGCGGTCCTCATCCGGCTAGAATCGGCGCCTGGGCCGACGTAGCTCAACGGTAGAGCAGCGGTTTTGTAAACCGCCGGTTGTGGGTTCGACTCCCTCCGTCGGCTCCA
>CAVXEH010000014.1:0-308283 GCA_963760875.1 uncultured Chloroflexia bacterium
TCCCCGCTCCCCGCCCCCAGCCCAAGCCGGTGCCGGTCCTGACCCCCGACCAGCTGCGGGCCCTGCTGCGCGCCTGCCGGGGTGCCGGCTTCGAGGAGCTGCGCGACACCGCGCTCATCCGGCTCCTGCTCGACACCGGCATGCGCCGCGCCGAGTGCGCCGGGCTGCGCGCCCGTCTGCTGCCCGGCGGCGAGGTGCAGGGCGACCTCGACCTCGATACCAACCTGGCCCTGGTCACCGGCAAGGGCAACCGGATCCGGGCCTGCCCCTTCGGGGTCAAGACCGCCCAGGCGCTGGGGCGTTACCTCCGGGCTCGCCGACGCCCACCCCACGCCCACGTGCCCCAGCTGTGGCTGGGGTGGCGCGGCCCGCTGAGTGAGAACGGGCTGCTGCAGGCCCTGCGTCGCCGCGGCCAGCAGGCCGGCGTGCCGCAGCTGTTCGCCCATGCCTTCCGCCACACCTGGACCCACTCCATGCTGGAGGCCGGCATGCAGGAGGGCGACGTCATGCGCCTGGCCGGGCGGCGCAGCCGCGAAATGTTAGCCCGCTACGCGGCGAGCACCGCCGATGAGCGCGCTCGCGCCGCCTACCGCCAGCTGTCGCCCGGCGATCGCCTCTGACGGCGCGCCCGCCTGAGAAGGACGGGGTCGCGCAGGTGGCGCGCAGGTGGCGCGCTGACCACCGCGCTCACGACCGCCATAGGTGTCACTCGGGTGACGATGAGCGCGACACGAATTCGTCTCAACTGGCCTCCCGCCCGAAACGCGACTCGCTTCGCTCTATACCGCGAGGCCGCTGTCAGCCGATGGCTCGCGGCCATCGCTGATGGCCATACGTGGCTGAGGCACAGATAGCGTAAGCGAGTGGGAGTTGGCACCTTCCTCGCATTTGAGCACGAACCGGTGTCCGCTCTGTCGGCCAGCCGCTGGCCGGTGGGGCGGCGCGGGAGTGGTCGAGGGAGCGGATACCCGCTCAGGTTCCAGGCGGTGCTCGAGCTCGTCGAGCAGCCAGCCAACATCGTGCAGGAGCTGCTCGAACTCCTGACGGCCCGCAGTTGGCACGTCGCCGTACAGCGTCTCGTTCCGGAAGCGGCGGGCTCGGTCGAGCCGGCGCAGGAGCGCGCGTGTGTCGCTGCCGAGCACGATCGTCGCGGCGTCGATTGCTGCTCGGTGGTGGCCGGGCTGGCTGGTGACCCGGTAGCCAGCCAGGTCGAGGATCCCAGCGCAGGCGCGGTAGCCGGCTTCGTAGGCGACCGCCATGGCCCGCTCGCGGTCGATCGCGGCCAGCACGTCCGTGGCCAGCGCGACGTCCTTGCGCGAGCGGGCCAGCCAGGCGGTCACCCGTCGCGGATCGGGCGGCTTGGGCTGCAGCAGGCCGAGCCGCACCAGCTCGTCGAGCGTCGGCAGGGCCATCCGGCTCAGCCCTCGCCGCCGATGAGCCTAACCCGCGGCCCGTCGAGCACGGTGGCCACGAAGCGATCACCGGCCTTCCACAGCCGCGCGAACTCGGCGCGCTCGTAGCTGGTGACGTTGACGTCGCGCCCCAGCTCGTGTTCGACATCGGTTATGCGCTCCGACAGCTGCTCCTGATCGAGCGAGCCGATGAGGAACAGGTCGAGGTCGCTGGTGGCCCGCTCGCTGCCCGCCGCGTACGATCCGTACAGGAACGCCTCCTCGAGGCCGGGCAGGTCGGCGAGCGCCTCCCGGAGGCGAGCCTCAACGCCGATTGTCTTCTGCACCAGGGAGCGGATCTCCCCTGCGATCGGCGAGGCATCGTCGATCCGGTAGCGCCGCACGCGTCCGATCCGCTCAGAGGTGAGGATGCCGGTCCGCTCTAGGCGGTCGAGTTCCTGGGAGACGATCGTGGGAGAGCGTCCCAGCTCCCGTGCCAGCTCGCGGACGTGGCGCACGACGCCCGGACGCGCGAAGAAGGTGCGCAGGATGGCGCGCCGCACGTCCGAGCCGCCGAAGAGCGCAGTGTCAGTCATGGTGCGGACATATGTAAACCCTTCGGCTGACATCAGCAAGTCAGACGTACACCAAACGCACACCGAACGTACACACTTTCCCTTCCAATTCATGCGCCGCGTGGCTAGCATCGAAGGGTCAAGGTCTCGACGTTCCGGACCCTCTGGCCGGGAGGCGACAGCGTCGCTTCCGGTGAGCAGTCCCCGACGGTCGGACTACGACCAGACACATCGGATCGGTGCGAGAGACGAGGACAGCGAATGGCGACGCGACGGCGGACAAGCAGGATGGATCGGACCGACCTGGCCCTACGAGGTCGGATCGGGGCCCACCTGCTGCATGCCCGCCATGACAGTCGGGTGCTGACCGCCCCGGCGCGGGCCGCCTTCCTGGCCCGCTTCGAGCGGGAGGTGGACCCGACGGGGAGCCTGCCGGCTGACGAGCGTCGGCGGCGGGCGTCGCACCTGCGCGCCGCCTACTTCGCCCGCCTGGCCCGGCTGAGTGCGCTGGCCCGCAAGACGCGGGCGGCGCGCCGGAGGCGGGCGCGCTGACCCTTGCTGGACCGATCCGCCAGATGCGTGGCGTCCGAGATGGACGCCGAACCCAGGCCGGCGCAGCGCGGCGGTCGCGGTGGTGTGCCCGAAGCCAGGAACAGGAGACCACCGGTCCAAACCGTGCAGGGACCCCGGCAGCGAGTTGGCGTGCGGAGGGTCGCGGGAGGGGGGCATCGGGGCCAGGGTCCCTGCCCCGCTCTCCACGCTCGCTTCGTGCGGGTTCGGTGCAGGGAGCACGCTAGTGCTCGGCTCCTTCCGTGCGTATCACGGCACGCACGTCCGTCGTTTCGATCTGCTCGCGCTGTCCACGCGCGAACGGGCAGCCCTGCGCCTGCTGGTGCGCGCCAAGGTCGCCACCACCACGCATCTGACCACCCTCGTCTACCGGCGACGCCAGACGACCCAGCTCATGCGCCTGTGGCATGCCGGCCTCGTCGAACGCACTGCCCTGCCCCCGGTCGAACGCGGTGGTGCACCCCTTGTCTTCCGCATCTCCCGCCTCGGACGCCGACGCCTCGGCTACCCACCCCTCAAGCGCGCCGAGGCCGGCATGCAGCTCCGTCACGACCTCCACGTCCTCGATGCGGTCTGCTCGCTGCTGCGTCCCCATCCGCTGGCACCCGATGGTCACCCCATCAGCGCCTGGTGCATCCCGGCCATGAGCACCCGCTTCATCGGTGAGGAGCTCCGACCCGACGCCCTGCTGGCCCTGCAGCTGACCACTGGTTCGGCGGTGCTCTGTCTCGAAGTCGACGAGGGCACCGAGCACGCCCCCGTCATCCGCGACAAGCTGGCGCGCTACGCCGACGCCCTCGAGGATCGTCCCGACTGGCACCTCCTCTTCGTCGTCGGTTGGCCCGAACGCGCCGACTGGATGGCGCGCCTCCTCGGCGGCATGCAGGAGGAGCGGGAGATGCTGCAGGGCCGGGCGTGGAGCGTGACAATGGAGGCCCTGGCAGGCGACGGCCTTGCGGCACCGATTCGACCACTCGGGCGAGGTGCAGAGGACGTCATGCTGGCCAGCCTATGCGTCGATCCTCGTGATCGGCGCAGCCCGGCGCCGGTCGGAAGCGACACTTGGCTGCGGATCCTGGGCAGCGGCGCTGGCGAGGATCTGAGGGTGTTCCTCTCGTCCTCGGCCGAGGTTCAGATCAACTCATCCTGGACCTAGCAGCCTGCGACGAATACCGGGATGGCGAAGACCGCCCGCCCAGAACGGCTGGCTTTCCAACCCAGGACAAACATCCCCCGCAGCATCACCGCCGTTCCCAGGATGCATAGCATGAGACACGAGGGCCCCTCCTTCGACTGTGGCTTGCTAACCAGCAGCCGAAGGATACGGGCCCTCACCCGTCAACAACCTGATAGAGAACTAGAGCTAGCCGGCTATGGCGAACAGGGCAGCGATCACCAGCGACGCGGCGGCTTGCCAGATGAAGTCGCGGTCCGAGCTGAGGACCTTGTCCGGCAGGTCGCGTTCGCCCCGGTGCCAGGCACGCCATTGGTTCGCCACCATTCGCTTGGCGATGAACCACCGGACCGAGTGCAGCAGGTTGCCAGTCACTGGCATGGCAAGCAGGAAGGTCACCACGAAACTGACCAGCGCGTTATGCGGCGGTACCACCGCCGAGACGGGAATCATCAGCAGCCCAACCGCAATGAGTGCCGCGCCATTTGCAGTGGCTAGCCAGAGTTCGATTCCGACGGGGGCTTCTGAGGGGACGGACTCGCGCTCGTAGAGGGCTTCGAGGTCGGGGGACGTGCTGGGCAAGCCACCGACGACGCGTTCGACGAATCGCAGCATCGCCTCCGAGATAGGCCCGATCGTGCCGGGGGCATAGAATTCTGCCACCGCCAAAGTCTACTTCCCACCCCCACCGGTACTACCGGTCCCCAATGCCCCAAATGCCGAGGCCAAGCCGGAGAGCCCACTTGCGCCGAGGCCGAACTCCGTGGAGACTCCCGCCGCGAGACGTGCTGCCGACTGATAGGCAGTTGCCCCGGCCTCGAGCGTGATCACCTCGTCGGACGAACGCAGGGACGGGGTCACGAGTGCCGCGGCTCTGTTGGCAGCTCTTTCTAGCCCCCACGCCTTGGCGAGCTTGAACTCCGCCCCAAAGCCAGGCACGAGGGCGGCTAGGTCCAGCGCCGTGACCAGGGGGCTGTTCCCGCTGGCCACATCCTCCTTCACAGCAAGGGCACCCGTCGCGAGGGATATCCCGCCTAGAGCTAACGCCGCCCCCTGGCCAACAACTGGAATGGGAGCAACTGCGATTGCGGCCAATCCTGTCCCCGCAGAGACCAGACTCGCGTTGTCCCCAACCCATCCCGCGGCAGTCCCGACGGCACCGGTCGCGGCATTCCAGGCATCACCGATGCAGCCGAACCAATCACAGAGGCCCGAAGGGTCGGTGAAACGCAGGGGGCTGTTGGACCCGTAGGCGTAGAGGGAGCCCAGGCCGGAACCGGTAGGGCCAAGCGGATCGGTGGTCAGGAACCGCCCGGTCGTCGGGTCATACTGGCGAGCGCGCAGGTGGTAGAGGCCGGTGGGGTCCAGGTACTGGCCGGTGAAGGCCATCGGATTGTCCGTTGCGTCGGTGCTGGCCTGAGTGACGGTCAGGATGGCGCCGAAGGGCTGGTAGCTGGTGGCGGTCTGGACCGCGCCGTCCGCGTCGCTGCTGGCCAGCACGCTGCCCAGGGCGTCGGTGGTCAGGTAGGCGGTGGCGCTATCGCTGTTCAGGCTCAGCGGGGTGAGCCCCAGACCGTAGGTGTAGTCGCGCAGGCTGGCGCCGGCGCTGTTGGTCTCGGTGACCAGCTGGGGCAGCCCGAAGTTGAGGTCCCACACGAAGTCGGTGGTGGTCCCGTCGTCGCTGGCCGACAGGCGCCGGCCGTCGCCGGCGTAGGTGTAGGTGTGGCTCACCCCGCCCACGCTGGCGCTGGTCAGCCGGTTGGCGTCGTCGTAAGCGAAGCTGTCGGCGCCGGCCGCGGTCTGCCGCCCGGCGGCATCGTAGGTGTAGTCGGTCTCGGCGCCGGCCGGGTTGCTGAGGCTGGTCAGCTCATCGGCGGCGTCATAGGTGTAGGTCGTGGTCCCGCCCGGGGCAACCCCGGTCAGGCGGTTGCCGAGCGGGTCGTAGGTGTAGGCCAGGCTCGCAACGCAGGCCGCATCACCGCAGGCGCCGGTCAACCGGTCGGCGGCATCGTAGGTGTAGCTGGTCTGTGCGGCCAGGGCGCCGTGGACGAAGAGGTCGGTGGTCGTGTTGGTGTCGGCAGCCACCAGGTTGGCTGCGTCCGAGGCGAAGGCGACGACCCCGCCGTCAGCCAAGGCCGCTGCGGTGCTGGCCCCGTCGGCCTGGCTGCCCGAGGCATCGACCGAGAGGCGGGTGGTGGTGCCGCTGCTGCGGTCGAGCTCGAACACGTCACCGACCGTATTGCTGTCGCCACTGACCAGCCCCGTGTCGGTCGAGTCGTAGGCGAGGTAGCGGCCGTCGGGGCTGATGGCCGGCAGCTCCGAGTCGCGGCTGGTCTGTGCCCCGCCCGGGCGCAGGTCGATGCGGGTGGTGCTGCTCGCCATCCGGTCGCGCAGGAAGATGTCGGTGCGGGCATTGCTGTCGCCAGCGACCAGGTTGGTGGCGCCCGAGTCGAAGGCGACCAGGCTGCCGTCGGCGCTGATGGCCGGGTTGTGGCTGTCGGCATTGGCCTGGGTCCCTGAGGCATCGACCGAGACGCGGGTGGTGGTGCCCGTGCTCAGGTCGCGGACGAAGATGTCCCGGGCGCCGTTCGTGTCGCCGCTGACCAGGTTGGTGGCGTCGCTGTCGAAGGCCACCGTCTGGCCGTCGGCGCTGATCGCCGGGTTGTGGCTGTCGGCATCAGCCTGGGTCCCTGACGCATCGACCGACACGCGGGTCGTGTCGCCGGTGAGCCGGTCGTGGACGAAGATGTCCTGCGCACTGTTGGTGTCGCCGGCCACCAGGTTGGCGGACGTCGAGGCGAAGGCCACATAGCGGCCATCCGCGCTCAGGGCCGGGTCGCGGTTGGTGCCCGTCCCCTGCGCGCCCGAGGAGCTGACGCTGACCCGCTGGGTGGCGCCGGTGGCGCGGTCGTGGACGAAGATGTCCCAGGCGCCGTTGGTGTCGCCCGTGACCAGGTTGCTGGCGGCGCTGCGGAAGGCGACGTAGCGGCCGTCGGCGCTGATCGCCGGCTGCTCGCTGTCACTATCCGCCTCCGCGCCGGTACTCGACACGCTGACCCGCTGCGTGATCCCGGTCAGGCGGTCGTGGACGAAGACGTCGGTGGCCCCGTTCGTGTCGCCGGAGACCAAGTTGTCGGCGGCACTGCTGAAGACGACCCAGCGCCCGTCGGCGCTGATGGCGGCCGCCTGCGAGGCGGCCGGACCGCTGGCATCGGTGATGGCCGACGCCGATGTCGACTGGTCGCTGGCGTTGCCTGACCCGTCGATGGCCGCCAGGGTGTAGCTGTGGCTGGCGCCGGCGGCGAGCCCGGTGTCCGCGTAGCTGGTGCCCGCGGTGGTGGCCAGCAGGCTGCTGTCGCGGTAGATGCGGTAACCCTGGACGGCCGTATCGTCGGTCGATGCGCTCCAGGTCAGATCGATCTCGGAGGCACCATTGGCGCTGGCCGCCAGGGCGGTTGGAATGCTGGGCGCGTTGGTGTCCGTGCCGCCGGTGGTGTACTCGAGGTGGAGGCTGGCAGCCTCGGTGGGACTGCCGTCGTAGCTGGCGGCCGACAGGCGGCTGTCGGTCCCGCCCCAGCCGGTTGTCGGATCGGACCAGAACAGGACGACGGCATTGCCGCTCGACCAGCCGGCGCGGTCGACGATCTCCTGGAGCACGCTCGCCAGGTCCGGGCTGGTGTAGGTCGTGCCGCTGGACCAGGCCGCGGGGGTCCAGCTCACCGAAGCGGTGGTCCGAGTGCGGGCGTTGAAGCTGGTGTCGTCGTCGCTGGCGAAGTCAGCGGCATCATCGGCCGCCTGGCCACTGAGGGTGGTTGGCGGGGGACTGGCCTGGCTGGCGTCGGCGGTCAGGCTGACGCTGGCGGCGGTGATGGTGGCCCCGGCCGGAACGGTGATGCTCGTGAAGCGCAGGCCGCTGGCGTAGTCGTAGGCGGTCGCGGTGTGGTCCGCGGCGAAGACGTGGCCCGAGGTCCGCGCGTAGCTGCCCGAGCCCGAGCCGGTGGCGTAGGCGTACATGTCGTCATAACTGGCGCCGACCTGCGCGTCGAGGCTGCCGGCGCTGCTGGGAGTGGTGGCCGATGCCGGGCTCGAGGCGGCCCCGGCGTTGCCGGCCGCGTCGACGGCAACCACGGTATAGGCGTATTCCGTCGAAGGGGCCACGGAGTGGTCGACGAAGGCAGTGGCCGTGCCGGCAACCTCGATGAGTTGGGCACCGTCTCGGGATACGCGGTAGCGGACCACCCCGACGTCATCAGTCGACGCGGTCCAGGTCAGGTCGATCTCGGATGCGCCACTGGCCGCGGCGGTCAGGTCGCTCGGAGCCGTCGGCGCGCTCGTATCCGCCCCGCCTGCCTGGCTGCCGTCGGAGGCGACGCTGGCTCGTTCGCTGGTCGCCGAGCCGCCCGTCATCAGCTGGGTCAGGTTGCCGGCCGGATCGTAGGTGTAGGCGAGGCTGGTGAGGGTGTGGGCGGGGCCGGCGGCGGCGATCGTGGTCACCCGCCCGGTGGAGTCGTAGGTGCGGGTCTCGGTCACCCCGTTGGGCAAATCGGTGCCGGTCAGCTGGCTGGCGGGGTCATAGGTGTAGGTCGTGGTGGCGCTGTCGGCGGTGACGCTGGCCAGGCGCCCGGCGTCGTCGTAGGTGTAGCCGACCACCGTCCCGTCGGGATAGGTCCGGCTAGTGAGGTTGCTGGCATCGTCGTAGGCGTAGGCGAACTCGTCCGAGCCGCGGGTCACCCCGGTCAGGCGGTCGAGGTCATCGAAGGTCGCGGTCTGGGTGCCCGCGCCGTCGCTCATCGCCGTCTGGTTGCCGTTCGCGTCGTAGGCAAAGGTGACGTCCGGCGTCGCGGCATCGGCGTAGTCGATGGCCGTCACTCGGTTGAGGACGTCGTAGGTGTATGTCGTGGTCTGCCCGGTGGCATCGGTGCGGGTCGCAGGGTTGCCGGCCGCGTCGTAGGTGATGGTCGTCTCGCGTTCGAGGGGATCGGTGACGCCGGTCAGCCGGCCGGCATGGTCGTAGGCGTAGGTGGTGACGTGGTCGTTGGCGTCGGTGCGGGTCACGAGGTGGCTCACCGCGTCGTAGGCGTAGCTGGTGGTCGCATCGGTCGGGTCGGTCACGCTGGCCAGCCGGTTGTCAGGGTCGTAGGTGTAGGTCGTGCTGTGGTCATTGGCATCGGTGACGCTGGTCCGGTTGCCGACGGCGTCGTAGGTCGTGGTGGTGGTGTGGCCGAGAGGATCGGTGACGCTCGTCAGCCGGTCGGCGTCGTCGTAGGTGGAGGTGGTCTTGTAGTCGCCGGGGTCGGCACCGGTGGCGTTGCCGCGCGGGTCAACCATGCTCGTCCGCCGTCCGGCGGCGTCGTACTCGAACGTCGTCTGGTCGCCGGTCGGGGCGATGACGCTGGCCAGGTTGGCGTCGCCATCGTAGGTATAGGTGGTGGTCTGGCCCCGCGGATCGGTGAGGCTGGCCAGCAGGCCTGTGCCGCCGCTGTCGCGGCCGTAGTCGGTCTCCACGTCGCCGGGCTGGGTCACCGCGGTCAGGTTCCCGGCGGCGTCGTAGGCGTAGGTCGTGGTGTGGCCGCGTCCGTCGGTGTAGCTCGCCACGTCGTTCAGCGCGGTGTAGGTCCAGGACTGCTGATAGGACAGCGGCGCCGGCGCGGTGCGGGTCAGCAGGTTCGAGTCCGCGTCGTAGGTGAAGCTCGTGGTGTTGCCGTCCGGATCGGTGACGCTGGCCCGGTTGAAGTTGGCGTCGTAGGTGTAGCTGGTGGTGTCGCCCAGCGGGTCGCTATGGCTGACCAGCACGTTGCCGAGGTAGACGTCGGTCCACTCCTGGCCGGCGGCGTCGGTGTACACCGCGGTGCCGGTGTCGGGGTCCCAGCTGAAGGTGGAGCGGTTGCCGTTGGCGTCGGTCTGGGCGCTGACCCGTCCGTCGGTCCCGTACTCGTTGGTGACCACGGTGTGGTCGTTGGCGTCGGTGATGGTCGTCAGCCGATCGGAGGCGTCATACCCGTAGCTGGTCGTCTCGCCGGCAAGGTCGGTGACCGTCCCCAGGCGCCCCGAGCCGTCGTAGCTGTAGGTCACGCTGCGGCTCAGCGGGGCGGACAGGCTGGTGATCTGGCCTGAGCCGCTGTAGCCCAGGCTGACCGTGCGACCCACGGTGTCGGTGATGGTCGTCAGCTGCCCGGAGGTGTAGGCGAACGTCAGGGCGTTGCCGTTGCGGTCGGTTTGGCTGGTGAGCAGCCCGTCAGGGTCGAAGGCATCCACCACCCCGTCGCGGCGGGCGAGCTGGTAGCTGTCGTCGCCGAGCTGCACAAGGTCGGTGTAGGTGCCCGGTGGCCGGATGAAGCCACCCGATCCGTCTGGTGCGTACACGAACTGCGCCCCGTCCTCGGCGGTGAAAGTCAGCGAGCCGTCGAGGTTGGCATCGAGGTGCATGCCGTACCCGAAGGACCAGCCCACGCCGAGCGGCCCGCTCGCGGTGTCGAGCGAGTTGTAGGTGCGACTGACGGCCAGTGGCAGGCCGATGCCGGGCAGGGCCAGGTCGGTGTCCTGGTGCACGTAGTTGCCGGTGGCGGTGTTGACCGGCTCGCCCTCTTTGCGGCTGGGATCGTTGCCGTAGGTGCCCGAGCCGGTGCCGCGCAGCTGGCCGGGGAGCATGGGGATCACGGGGTCCGGGGCATCGGCCCCCAGCGAGGCATACATCCGCAGGTAGTGGACGTACACGCCGCAGTTGGCGCCTTCGGTGGTGCAGCGCGGCTCGCCGCCGCGGATGGTGAGCGCCAGGTCTAGGGTTCCGGCCGGAATGGCGACGGTGACGTCAAAGGACTGGGTCTCGGCGGTCTGCTGGGCCGGAATGGAGACGATGGTGTAGGAGGCCAGAGTCCCCTCGACGACGCATTGGCCGTTCATCGCGCTGAGGGTGATGGTGGCGTTGAAGCCCAGCCCGGTGGTGGGCTTCTCCAGCTCGCCCACCACCCGCACCTTTCCGGCGCCCATCGAGGTGGGCTGTGGCGCGTAGCACTTGTCGGCGTGCCGCGGATCACCGGTCCCGGACCTGCCGCCGTTGAAGTCGGCGGCCCCGTTGGAGGTGTCGGGGTACATCCAGCCGTACCAGGTCGTCCCGGAAGCCGAGTCGTTGATGAGCTGGCAGCCGCGACCAGGGACGCCGTAATGGGGGCGGCCGTCCTCGCTGAGATCGCGCGTGTAGGTTCCGACTTCGCCGAGATCGCGACGGGCCATGTCCGACTGGCACGGCCACAGGGCGCTGCGCAGCGAGTCGAAGAGCGGCACATCCTGGGAGGGATAGGCGTCGGAGGGTCCGTAGAAGCCATCGGTGATGGCCGCGACAGGTGGGACCCCAAACGTCGCGGACAACAGGACGGCGTTGAAAGCGACGATGATGGCCAGCAGCAGTGCGGTGCCATGGCGTACCCGGCTGGCCACTGATCGGTGCTGATAGGGTGCATGGTCGATCGCGCGCCAGGTATGTGCCCACTGCATGAGATGCCCCTCCCCTTGCCCCCGCGCCAGGCATCTCGCACCACCCGGCCAGCCGAGCCCGCTCGACCAAGATGTAGCCAGCCAATGGTAGTGGCGGCGGCCGTGCGACTGCTATCACCCGGCGGGCGTACTTTGGTCGCGGGGAGATGCATTGACGGAGCTTCGGTCCGGCAGATTGGCCACTCTGTGGGCGGGCTCCGCAAGCCCGGTTACACATCCTGAATCGGTGAATCTCGCATGGCCGGGCCGTGCTCGGATCGGTGCCGGCAACAGCGCTGACGGCCCGGGGAAACCCCATTCAGGTGCGCTACCAGGCTGCGCTACGCCCCGACCGCTGTCGCGATCGGCAGTGTACGACAGCCCGCGTTGACGCGCCTCCGCCAGGTCACCCGCTGGCGCGTCCGATCTCCGCCTTCTCCTGGTCCTGCACGTCCATCCAGTAGACGGTGATCTCCTGCTCGGTGAACGCCGTGGGGATCCCGCCGCTCGGCACGAACCACGCCGTGATGCGGAAGTCGGCGTAGGACTGGACCCCCACCGGCCACCAGATCACCGGCTGTTCCTCGCGGAAGGTGACCGGGTCGGGTGGATCCGATGCTGCTGCCGGCACCGGGATCTCGTAGAAGACGTCGTCTTCGTCGGTGGCGGCCGTCTCGCGCGCCGCGTCGATGCCGCTGGCATCGGACGCGTAGTGCTCGAGACGCATCCGCGGACGTGCGCGCTGATGGATCACGAACGCGAGCATCCCCTCCTCGCGGGCGGGGTTCCCGGCGCTATCCTGCAGGACAAAGCTCGCGTCGAAGCCCCGCGCCTGCCACCACGCGTAGCGTTCGACTCGGCCCGCGCCAGACTTCCTGGCGTGCCCGCCCGCGAGCTCGAAGCCGATGTCGCCGAACGCGACGACCCTGGTCATTCCCGTGACCTCCACCCCTGGGTTCGGCGACCAAGCGTCGCAGATCCCCTCAGGCCGGAGTGTACGTCGCCTTCCGTGCGGAAGGAAGCCCTCACGAAGTCCTTACGCTGTCCGTAGCGCGCGCGCCGCTTGCTCGCGCACCTCGGCGCGGCGGTCGCCTGTGGCGCCCTCCAGGAGCAGCCTCGCCGCCGGATCGCTCGCCATCCCGGCGTTGGCCAGCGCCGCGATGGCATTGCGCAGCAGCCGATGCCGGCCAGCGCGGGTGAGCGCGGTCTCCCCCATCGCCCGGCCGAAGGCCCGCGTCCCCATGGGCAGCAGCCACTCGATCAACGGCAGCAGCGGCACGCGCATGGGTCCGACATCATCGGCCTCCCCGTTCACCGGGCAGACCTCCTGGCAGACGTCGCAGCCGAAGATCCAGTCGCCGATTGCGTCCGCTTCCCAGTCGCTCAGCACGCCGGGATGCTCGATGGTGAGGTAGCTGATGCAGCGCCGTGCATCGATGGTCTGCGGCGCCACGATGGCGCCCGTGGGGCAGCCGGCCAGGCAGCGGGTGCACGAGCCGCAGCTGGAGCGCACCGGCTCGGAGGCGGGCAGCTCGGCCGAGCTCAGGAGCGCGCCCAGGAAGACCCACGACCCGGCCCGATGGTGGGTCAGCAGGTTCGCGTTCTTACCGATCCACCCCAGCCCGGCGCGCTCCGCGAGGGCTCGCTCTGCGAAGGGGCGGTCATCCACATAGGCGACCTCGCCGGCCGCCACGCCATCGCGGCGCAGGTCCGCGGCCAGGGCCTCCAGCCGGTCCCGCAGGGAGCGGTGGTAGTCCGTTCCCAGCGCATAGCGGGCGATGCGTCCCTTTGGCCCAGCCCGATGGTTGGTCCAGGACCGGCGCCAGCGCTCGGCGCAGGGCGTCGGGATCCGGATCCCAGGCCGCACGATCCGCCCCGGAGTACGGCGCGGCCACGACGATCACCGACCGCGCGCCGGGCAGGTGGGCCTGGGGCGTGGCGGCGATCGCGGGCCGATCACCACCCATCCAGCCCATGCGCCCCATGCGGCCGGACGCCACGCTCTCCTCCATGTGCGCGCGAGCCTCGGGAAGTGGTGTCGCATCGGTGACGCCCACCAGCTCCAGGCCGTGACGGCGGACGAGCGCGAGAAGACGCGGGTGTCCATGCCCGCCATTCTCGCGCATGCGGCCCAACGTGCCGGCTGGCACGGCCCCTGCATTCCCCGGGGAGGCCACACGCAGGCTACCGGGAGGCAGCTGATGAACGGATCGCCGGCAGACCACGCGGTCCACGAGGACCACCCGCACGTGCACGCGCCGGGGTGCGGCCACGAGACGCGGCGCCACGACGATCACGACGACTACGAGCACAATGGCCACTGGCACGCCAAGCACGGCGACCACTACGACGAGCACGACGAGGTGGACGGATGACCGGCATGGACCTGTACCGGGACCCGGAGGAGGAAATTCGCGAGGTCGAGCAACGCGACGCCGAGCTCGAGCGCGAGGAAGCACCCAAGCAGGAGCGGGGGCACGGCGAGCGGGCCGGGCTGGATGAGCTTCCGGAGGACAAGGACAAGGACGAGGACCCGGCCGGCCGCTAGGTCGAGAGCCCTGCCAGCTCGTCCTTGATGGCCCGGCCCATGAGCTCGCCCACCGCATCGAGCGGTGTGGTGGCTCCGTGGATCACGGCGTCGACCTGCTCGGCGATGGGCATCTCCACCCCAAGGCGGTCTGCGAGCTCCAGTGAGCCGCGCACGGTGAAGACGCCCTCGGCCACGCCCGGCAGCCTGGGCTGGACGTCGGGCCATGCCAGCCCGGAGGCCAGCAGCTCCCCGGCCAGCCGGTTGCGCGACAGGTGGCTCATGCAGGTGCCGATGAGGTCCCCCACCCCGGCAAGACCCGAGAAGGTCAGCGGGTTGGCGCCGGCGGCGACACCCAGGCGGGTGATCTCCGCCAGCCCGCGGGTGATGATCCCGGCCTTGGCGCTGTCGCCGAGCTGCAGGCCGTCCACCATGCCGGCCGCCAAAGCCACGACGTTCTTCAGGGCCCCGGCCAGCTCCACGCCGATGACGTCGCCGTTGGTATAGAGGCGAAACCGCTCCGATCCCAGGATCTCCGCGAGATCCGCGGCCAGCCGGCCGTCGCGCGATGCGATCACCGCCCCTGCCGGCTTGCCGGCGGCGATCTCGCGGGCCAAGTTGGGTCCCGACAGCACGGCGATCGGCCTGCCGGGCAGCTCCTGCGCGATCACCTCGCTCATGCGCAGATGGGTGTGCTCCTCGATCCCCTTCACCGCGGAAAGGAGCGCCGCTCCCGCATCCAGGGTCGGCGCCAGGCGATGCAGCGTGGCACGCACCTGCGCCGACGGCACCGCGACAATGAACAGGCGGTGAGGCTGGGCCAGGGCAGCGTCGTCGGCGGTGACGTGCACCCCGGTCGGCAGCTCGACTCCGGGCAGGTAGCGCGGGTTCTCGCGCGACGCCGCGAGGGTGTCGGCTCCCTCCTGCGTATGGGTCCACAGCGTCACGGGTCGCTCGGCCGCGAGGCGGACCGCCAGGGTCGTGCCCCAGGCGCCGGCACCGATGATGCCGATGCTGTCGCTCACCGCCGGCGCCCCGATCGTGCCGGCCGCCCCCCGTTCTTCAGACGCGAACGAGCGGAACGAGGACGCGCCGAGCGGCGCGCGGCTTCCTCGTTCTCCCGCTGGCGGAACACCAGCCGAATGGGCGTCCCAAGGAAGCCGTGCTCCTCGCGGATGCGGTTCTCCAGGTAGCGCTTGTAGCTGAAGTGGATGAGCTCGGGGTCATTCACGAAGATGACGAAGGTCGGCGGCGCAACCGCGACCTGCGTGGCGTACAGGACCTTGGGCAGCCGATTGCGGACGTGGCTGGGCGGATGGGCCCGGACAGCGTCACCCACGGTCCGGTTCAGCTCCCCCGTGGAGATGCGCCGATATCGCTCCTCCGCAACGCGACGTGCCTCGCCGAGGACGCGATCGATCCGGGCGCCGGTCTTGGCGGAGGCGAAGACGATATCGGCCCATGACAGGTATGGCGCGTCCCGCCGCATGGCGCGGAGCCGAGCGTCCGCCGTCTTCTCGTCCTTCTCGACCGCATCCCACTTGTTGAGGACCACCACCAGGCCCTTCCCGGCCTCGAGCACGTGGCCCACCACGTGGGCGTCCTGGGCCGTGAAGCCCTCGACCGCGTCGGTCATCACCACCGCCACGTCGGCGCGATCGATGGCCTTCATGCTGCGCAGCACGCTGTAGCGCTCGATGCCGCGGCCGATGGCGCCCCGTCGCCGGATGCCGGCGGTGTCGATGAGGATCATGGGCTCGCCATCGGGGATGACGAGCGTGTCGACCGGGTCGCGGGTGGTTCCCGGCACGTCCGAGACGATCATCCGCTCCTCGCCCAGGACCCGGTTGACGAAGGTGGACTTGCCGGTGTTGGGGCGTCCCACGATCGCCACCTTCGGCGGCCCCAGGTCGGTCTCGGCCAGCTCGGCGAGCTCGTCCTCGGTGAGCTCCTCCCCGGCGAAAGGGTCCGCGCCGTCGGGAGCGGCGCCATCGGCCTGCAGCGCGGGGGGAAGGGCCTCCACGATCATGTCCGCCAGGTCACCGGTGTTGCGCCCGTGCTGGGCGCTGACGGTGATGGCAGGCTCGAACCCGAGCGCGTGGAACTCCACGCCCTCCATCTCCCGGCGCGGGTTGTCCGCCTTGTTGATGACCAGGATCACGGGCTTCGAGGCCCGGCGGAGCCGGTCGGCAACCTCGTGATCCAGCGGCGCCAGCCCGGCGTGCGCGTCGACCACGAAGAGGATGACATCGGCTTCCTCGATCGCCACCCGCGCTTGGTCCTGGACGCGTGCCTCGATGTCGGTACCCGGCTCGAGCTCGAGCCCGCCGGTGTCGACGACCGTGTAGTCGCGCCCGTTCCAGTCACCGGTGGCGTACACGCGGTCGCGCGTCGTCCCGGGCAGGTCCTCCACGATGGCGATCCGCTCGCCGGCGAGGCGGTTGAAGAGGGTCGACTTGCCGACGTTGGGACGTCCGACGATGGCGACCACGGGCAGGGACGGCATGTGGGGAGTCTAGCGACCACCGGCACTGGTGCCCCGTGTGTCGCTGCCGAGGTCCGGTTTGCCGGGTGGCGCAACTTCGCGCGGTTGGTCGAGCTCACCGGCGTCCGGGCGCTGCTCCCGCCGGGCATCCGTGACGCGCTGGAGCAGGTTACGCGAGGTGACGCGGAGCTATCCTGACGCACGGATGTCCGAGCTCCGCATGCGGCCGGCCGTGCGCGCCGTGATCCTCGATCCCGCGGGCCGCGTCCTCCTGGTCCGCTTCGCCTTTCCCGACCGCATCGTCTGGGCCTGCCCCGGCGGCGGCATCGAGCCTGGCGAGACCATGCCCCAGGCGATCCTCCGCGAGCTCGCGGAGGAGACCGGCCTGTTGATCAGCGATCCCGGACCACCTATCTGGCGACGCGAGCACGTGATTCCCTTTCTCGATGGGCGGTGGGACGGCCAGACGGAGACGTTCTACCTGGTCCGGGCCGAGGCCTTCGAGCCCGCGCCCCGCTTCACCGCGGAGGCCCTGGCCGCGGAGTTCGTCAGCGGGCTGCGCTGGTGGACGCCCCCTGAGCTTGCAGCCGCTGCGGCCGATGGCGCGGTCTTTGCGCCCAGTGCCCTGCCGGCGCTCCTGGAGCCGCTGCGTCGAGGCGAAGTTCCGTCCGAGCCCGTCGACGTCGGCGTCTAGGACGCTCGCCCCTGTCGGGTCGCGGGCGAGGCGGTCACCGCGAGGATCCTGTCGCGCACCGCCTCGAGATCGACCTCCGGCGTCGACGTGCCGCCGGTGATCCCGATCCGGGCCTTGCCGGTGAGCCACCCACGGTGCGTGCAGAAGAGCTCTTCGGCATCCTCGACGTGGACGACCTCGTCGCACACCTCGCGGCACTTCACTGCCAGCTCGCGGGTGTTGGAGCTGTTCTTGCCGCCCACCACGACCATGCCATCCACCTCCCCGGCGAGAACGACGGAGTTCGCCTGGCGGGTGAGGGTCACCGGGCAGACGGTGTTGACCACGCGAAGGTCGTGACATCGGCGCAGGCAGAAGGCAGCGAACGCTTCGAGCTTGCTGGGCAGGATGGTCGACTGCGACAAGACCCCGATCTTCTTGGTGTGCGGGACCCGCTCCCACGTTGAGTGGTCCATGTCGTCGACGACCACGTGGTTCTCGCCGGCGTAGCTGCGGACGCCCTTGATCTCCGGGTGATCCTCGTGGCCGATGATGCACACCGTGTAGCCCTGCTCCGCGAGCTCCGCCGCGGCCTTCTGGCTCTGGATGACCCAGGTGCAGGTGGCGTCGATCACCTCCAGCTCGCCCTTGGAGCGCAGCGCGTCCATCTCGCTGGCGGGCACCCCGTGGGCCCGGATCACCAGCGTCCCGCCCTCCACCTGGTCGGCGAGGTCCGCGGTGCGGATGCCGCGATCGGAGAGGTCGGCCTTGATGCCCGGGTTGTGCACCAGCTGGCCAAGGGTGGTGACGTCCTTGCCCAGCTCGCGGGCCTGGCGTGCCTTGTCGATCGCCAGGCGCACGCCATAGCAGAAGCCGGCGCGCTCGGCGATGCGCACCTCGGGACGGACGGGGGTCGCGGCAGTCATCTCGCTTCCATTCTATCGGCTGAGCCCCATGTGCCGGGCCACAGGCTCAGGCGCGGTGTCCGTCGAGGCGGAGCACCGCGTACACGCCGGTGTAGCGCCCCACGACCCTTCCGCGCGAGATGAGCTCTGCCTCGAGGGTCACGCCGACCTGGCGATGCCGGCGCATGCCGTCGAGCAGGCGGTCGCGCTCGTCGGGCGGGGGCCCCTCGCATCGCGCGGTGAAGGTTGCCGTGATGGGGTGCAGGTACTCCACCTGGCTGCGACGAATCACCACCCGATGCCCCCCCGGTAGGGTCTCGGTCCACAGGTGGACGAGCGTCCATGCCGCCAAAATCGCCACCGACGCGGCGCTGCCCCCGAAGACCGTGCTGCGGTGGTTGACGTTGGCGGCAAGGGGTGCCCGCAGCTCCACGCCGTCGAGATCGGCGCGGACGACGCCGATGCCCATCGCCGTCGAGATCGGGATGTGCTCGTGGAGGTAGGCCTCGACGGTTGCAACGTTCATGCTGCTCAGCCGTACACGCCGCGATACGACTCCGGCAGCATGCCCGCGATGGTGCGCATGATGCGCTCCGTCCCCTCCGTCAGCCGGGCACGCTCGATATGCCCGACTGGCTGGTGACCCAGACTGAGCGGCTCGCCGATGCGGACCAGGACCGCCGAGCGGTGCGGGATGCGCGAATGGCCGGGGAAGATGCGCTCCGTGCCGGTGATGCACACCGGAAGGAGCGGCACGCCGGAGCGAATGGCCAGGAATGCCGCGCCGGCCTGTCCGGGGATCATGCTTCCCACCCGTGACCGGTGACCCTCGGGGAAGATGGCGAGCGGACGGCCGGCGGCGAGGTGCTCGAGCGCAAGGCGTTGCGCCGCGCGGTCCCCCTCGCCGCGCCGGACGAAGAAGACGCCGGACTGCGTGGCCAGCCAGCCGACGACCGGCCAGCGGAGCATCTCCACCTTGGCCATGAAGTGGATGAGCCGTCCGGTGCGATGACCCGCGGACGCCCCGATGATCAGCGGGTCCAGGTTGGACAGGTGGTTCGAGACCAGGATGAACGCGCCCTCCCGTGGCACGCGGTCGAGGCCCTCGACCGTCAGTGGCCCCAGGATCCGCATCCCGATGCGGGTCAGGATGGAGCCCGGGCCGTAGAACCACGTTGCATCAGCCATGATGGTCTGTGCCCCGTCCGCCGCGCGACGCGGGCCTGCGCGAGGCTCCGCGCGCGACCAGCGCCGGCAAGCGCTCGACGATGGCGTCCACGCAGCCGTCCACGTCGAGCTCCCCGGTGTCGAGGACCAGGGCGCCGGGCGCCTTGCGGAGAGGGGCCACGTCACGCCCAGAGTCGGCCGCGTCACGCTGCTCGATCTCGGCAAGGTACTCGTTGGCGCGTTCCGGGCGTCCCATCTCCGCCGCGCGGCGTGCCGCGCGGACCAGCGTCGAAGCGGTCAGGTACACCTTCAGCGTCGCGTGCGGCAGGACGACGGTGCCGATGTCGCGCCCGACCATGACCGTGGCGCCGGCGCGCGCGGTGGCGCGCTGCACGGCGACCATCGCGTCGCGGACGACGGCATGGCGGCTCACCTGCGAGACGAGCCGGTCGATGCGCGGCGTGCGGACTTCGCCGGTGACGTCGCGGCGGCCCAGCAGCACCGTCTCGAGGCGATCCGTTTCTCCCGGCCGTGGCCGCCGGACGCGGATACGCGCCTGGCGGGCCAGGCGCCCCAGTGTGGCGGCGTCGTCGGGGTCGACCTTGCGCTCCAGCGAGGCGAGGGTCAGCGCGCGATACATCAGCCCGGTGTCCACGAACGTGGCGCCGATGCGAACCGCCAGGGCATGGCCCACGGTGCTCTTCCCCGATCCGGACGGTCCGTCGATGGCGACCGTGAGGGATCCGCGTGCGGTTCGCCGGGTCCGCTCGGCGGCACCGGCCAGCGCCGCCACCTCTGCCGCGGTCAGTTCCCGCCATCGGCCTGCCTCCAGGCCGTCAATCGCCAGCGGCCCGATCCCCACGCGCGCCAGGCGGCGCACCCGGTGACCGGCGGCCGCGAACAGGCGGCGCACCTCGCGCTTGCGCCCTTCGCCGACCCGGATTCGCAGCCAGGTCCCGTGGTCGTCCGCCCTGCGCACGATCTCCGACGGCGGGGCAACCCGCCGTGCGGCGAGCAGGCGAGCAAGCCCGTCCTCGAGCTCGATCCCCCGTCGCAGCTGGTGAAGGGTTGCTGCGTCGGGTGCCGGGTCCACGAGGACGGCGTACTCGCGCTCCAGGCCGTACCGCGGATGGAGCACCCTGTTGGCCCACGCACCGTCATTGGTGAGCAGCATCAGGCCCTCTGAGTCGACGTCCAGGCGACCCGCCGGCCAGAGCCGCTCCCCGCCGGGACGTGGCACCAGGTCCACCACCGCCTGCCGGCCGCGCTCCCCACGAGCCGACGAGAGGATGCCGCGTGGCTTGTGGATCGCGAGGTGCACGGCGGCCGGCGCCTGTCCCACGATCCCTCCGTCCACCTCGATCCGGTCGATCGCCGCATCCGCGCTGGCACCGATGCCGGCGCGCACCCCGTTCACGGTCACCCGACCCTGGGAGATCAGGGTCTCCGCCGAGCGTCGTGATGCCACGCCCGCCCGCGCGAGGATCTTCTGCAGGCGCTCAGCCGGCATCGCCGGACGGCGCGGACTCCTCGACGAGGCTCGTCACCGCTGCTGCGGCCGCAGCCTCGGCCGGCAGGGGCGGCAGATCGTCGAGCGAGGTGAGTCCAAAGCGCTCCATGAAGGTGAATGTGGTCCCGTACAGGATGGGCCGGCCGGGCGTGTCGCGCCGGCCCACCTCCGCGATCAGTCGCCGATGGAGCAGCGAGCGCAGGACGTAGTCGGAGTCGACGCCCCGCACCCGTTCCACCTCCCCGCGGGTCACCGGCTGGCGGTAGGCGACCACGGCCAGCGCCTCGAGCGCGGCGGGGCTCAGGCGGCCCTCCTCGCGGGAGGCGTACGCCGCGAGCCGGGCACCGACCGCAGGGGCGGTGACGAGCTGCCAGGCGTCGTCGAGTCGCTGGACGCGCAGCCCGCGCTCCGTCGACTCCAGGTCCTCGGCCAGCATGCCAAGCGCCGCCTCCGCGTGCAGGCGCGGCACGCCCGCCAGCTCGGCGAGCTCGCCGGTGGTCAGTGGACGCTCGGCGATGAACAGCAATGCCTCGTAGAACGGGCCAAGGTCGTCGGGCAGCGGGGCATCCATCACGACCCTGCCTCCGAACCGTTTCCAGGTCCCCCAGCCGTGGACTTGACCGGCATCGGCTCCATCAGGATGGGCCCGAAGATGCGGTCCTGGCGCACGACCACCTGGCGCCGCCGGACCAGCTCGAGGGCGGCGAGCACGGTCACCGCCGCCTCCGTCCGGGAGCGGCACGTGGCCAGCACGGCCTGCAGCACGACCCGTCCGGTGGCCGACAGGGCCTCGCGGAGGGTGCGAATCTGCATCCCGATGGTGATCTCCCGGGCCATGACCTCCGGCGCGGGCGCCTCCGGCTCTGCGACCTCGGCCAGCAGGGTCAGGGCTTCCGCCAGCAGGTTGACGGGCAGCGGAGGCACGGGCGCCTCCGGGAGGTCAGCCTCGCGTGGCTCGCGCCGCATCACCGGCGCGACCAGGTCGCGGGCACCCAGGCTGACGGAGGCGTCGCGCAGCGCCCGATACTCGATCAGGCGACGGCGCAGCTCTTCCTCATCAGGCTCGTCGCCGTCTGGCCCTGAGACCGGCTCCGGCTCGCCGGGAAGCAGGCGCCGCGACTTGAGCAGGATCAGCTGGGCCGCGATTGCCACGAACTCGGAGAGGTTGCCCGGGTCGACCGGATGGGTGGCCAGGTGGGCCACGTAGGTGTCGGCCAGCTCGGCGAGCGGAACCGTCAGGATGTCGAGCTGGCGCGACTCGATCAGGTGCAGGAGGAGCTGCAGCGGTCCCTCGAAGACATCCAGGCGAACCTCGAACGCAGGTCCTCCACCCGTCCCCGGACCAACCGGCACACTCATCAGTCCGGTGGTCGGAATGATGGGAATCGGCTCCATGACGACGGCCTCAGCTCGCGTCGTCTGCGCGCTCGAGGGCCGCGGCCAGGTCGACATCGGCGCCCTGTGCGTGTCCCGCGATGAAGCCTGCGGCACGTTCGGAAAGGCCTGCGTCGCGGGCCAGGCTGGCGGAAAGCTCGGCGTGGTGCAGGTACAGGTACCACGGATAGCCGCGCGACCCCGGATCCTGCGTCGCCAGACGAGCCAGCAGGCGGGGGCTCAGCGCCTCGAGCAGGACCCCGCCGACCCGGTGCCACAGGCGCAGGCGCCGGCCCTTGGCTCCATCGTGCAGCAAGGCGGCGGCGAGCACCTCGCGGTCGTCCACTCCCGCGCTCAGCAGCCTGTGGGCGACATCCAGCCCGTGGCGGCGGTCCGCGACGGGCATGCCGTCGAACAGCGCCCAGGCCGACGGGGGCAGGATGTGGCGCGCGAGCGCCTCCTCGTCCGGCGCGACCCGGGCGGTGAGGTGGCTGACGAGCTGGGCGACCCTATGCACCGACGAACAGCCTGGCGACCGAAGCAGCCACGTCGAACAGGACGCCCAGCGGGCCGCCGCCGGGCGTGTTGGTGAGCACGACCAGCAGGAGCAGCACCAGCAGCCCGTACCGCGCGTAGCGCTGGACCGCGAAGACCTGCTGCACCGGGAGGAAGGCCAGGACGAAGTTGTAGCCGTCCAGCGGCGGGATGGGGATCAGGTTGAAGAAGGCCAGGATCACGTTGAGAAGGACGATGACCCACACGATGTCGGTCAGCCACACGACCGGGTCGCCGGCGAGGATCAGGACCCGATAGACGATGGCGAACGCGAGGGCGACCACGAGGTTGGTCACCGGCCCCGCGGCGGAGACCCATGCCATGGAGCGGCGACCGCCCCGCAGGCCGTAGACGTTGACCGACACGGGCCTCCCCCATCCGAAGCCGGCGATGATGAAGAAGACCGCGCCCAGCGGATCGATGTGGCGCACCGGGTTCAGCGACACGCGGCCCATGGCGCGCGGCTGGTGATCGCCGAAGCTGTCGGCCACCAGCGCATGGCTGAACTCGTGGCACGTGATCCCCACGACCAGCGCCACGGCCACGCCGATGATCCAGACGGGATCGAGGTTGCCGAAGATCATGCCGCCAGCTCCGGGAGGAGCTCGCGCAGGACGCGGGTGAGCCGTTCGGCGCCGATGGGGCCCATGGCCAGGACTTCCTCGTGGGTGATCTCGTGGTCGACGTCATCGGTCGCCTTGTTGGTCACCAGGCTGAAGCCCAGCACCCGGGCACCGGCGTGGCGGGCCACGATCACCTCGGGAACGGTGCTCATCCCCACCGCATCTCCGCCCAGTTTCCGCAGCATCCGCATCTCCGCGCGCGTCTCGTAGTTCGGCCCGGAGAGCATGATGTACACGCCCTCCCGGAGCTCCACGCCGGCGCGTCGCGCAGCTGCGCGAGCCTGCGCCCGCAGGTCGGGATCGAACGCATCGGTCATGGGCACGAAGCGCGGCCCCATGCTGTCGAGGTTGGGCCCGAAGAGCGGATTGTCGCCCGACAGGTTGATGGTGTCGGCGATGAGCATCACGTCGCCCGGATCGTAGGCGGCGTTCAGGCCGCCCGATGCATTGGTGACCACCACGGTGCCGGCGCCCAGCGAGAGACAGGCACGGATCAGGATCGTCACTTCGCGGTGCGAGTAGCCCTCGTATGGATGCGCGCGGCCGGACAGGACCACGGCGGGGGTTCCCGCAGCGAGACCGGCAACCAGCTCACCGGAGTGGCCCTCGACCTGCCCGACGGGGATATGGGGAATATCACCGTACGGCACCCGGATGCGTGGCTCGGCCGCCAAGAGCTCCACCACGCCGCCCAGGCCGCTGCCCAGGACAACGACCAGGCGGGGCCGGGCGAGAGCACCAATGGCGGACAGGCGGCCGCGAATGGAGGTCGCCGCTTCGGCGATCCGGCGCTGGAGCTCTGCGCCGTAGATACCGTCCGGCAGCGCCCCGAGGCGAGCCTCCGGCATCTACATCCGCTCCAGGATGTCGCGCTTCTTGGCCTCGTACTCCTCGGGCGTGATCAATCCGCGATCGCGCAGATCGGCGAGGCGCTCGAGCGTCGCGGCGAGCTCCTGGCTGCCTCCCGCGGGCGGGGCCGTCGCCGGAGCCGGGGTGGGCTGCACCGCGGGTGCCGGCGCGCCAGATGCGGGTTCGTACGACGGGCTGACCTGGACCCGGTCGGAGCCGGCGCGTGGCGGCATCGGCTCGGCACGCTGCATGGCCGGCGGCGCCGACGGTCGCTGGGCCGCGGGACGGGCAAGCTCCGGGTGCTCGAGGAGCTCCTTCTGGTTGAGCATCGCGATCTTGAACTCGACCGCATCGGCCATCATCGGGAAGTCCTCCACGGCACCCGGATCGTCCGCCGCGGTCATGATGTCGAGGTGCCCGTACCCGAAGAGCCGACCCAGCCAGCTCTGGGTCAGGTGGGCGTCGTTCACCTTCTCCAGGCTGGAGTCGCCCATGGTCTTGTTGAGGATCCCCTCCGCCTTGATGACCCGGCGGGTGGTGACCAGGTACTCCTGGTTCTGCCAGGCCCAGATGACCAGCCCGATGCGTGCCAGGGAGCCGAGCAGGACGACGATCCCGATGACCTGCAGGATGCCGCGCAGGGACCAGTCGTCCACCGAGGTCTGCCAGATCACCACCGCCAGGGCGATGACCGCCAGCAGGGCATACAGCCACACCTGGGCAAACACTGCGAACCAGTGCTGCCGCGTCTCGAAGACGATCTCCTCGCCCCGGCTGAGCAGGTTTCGTGTGTAACTCATGGGCTCCGCTCCGTTGGGGGCCGGTCCGATCAGGCGCGCGGGTGCGACCGCGCATAGATCTCGCGCACTCGCTCGCCGGTCAGGTGCGTATAGAGCTGGGTGGTGGTGATGCTAGCATGGCCGAGCAGGGCCTGGACCACGCGCAGGTCGGCCCCGCCCTCGAGCAGATGGGTCGCAAAGCTGTGCCGGAAGGTGTGCGGCGTGACCCGCTCGCGAATGCCGGCCGCGGCGCTCCAGCGCCGCACGATGCGCCATACCGCCTCCCGGCCCAGCCGCCCTCCCCGCTGGCTGACGAACACCGCCGGCGTGGGTCGCCCGGCCGTCCACGTGGCCCGAGGCCCGGACAGGTACCGCGCGATGCGCTCCCGCGCCGGCTCGCCCATGGGCACCCGGCGCTCCTTGTTCCCCTTGCCGATGACCCGCACCTGGAGCGCCGGCAGGTCGAGACGATCCAGGTCAAGGCCGGTGAGCTCGCTGACGCGGAGACCGCAGGCGTACAGCAGCTCGAGAATGGCGGCGTCCCGGATGCCGGCGGGGTCCTCGTCGCGAGGCGCCTCGAGGATCGCCGCAACCTGATCCGGGGCCAGGACGTCGGGGAGATAGGCACCGGGTCGCGGCGCCTCGAGCAGTGCGCCCACGTCGCGCGTGGCGAGGCCTTCGCGCAGCGCAAAGCCGTAGAAGGCGCGGATGGCGGCGGCCTTGCGAGCCAGCGTGGTGCCCCGTCGCCCCGTCCGTCGCAGTCCGGCCAGGAAGCGGCGCGCGGGCTCCGGGTCGGCGCGCCACGACGAGCCCGCCGTGGCGGCGAACTGGTCCAGGTCACGCCGGTACGCGGCGATGGTCAGCGGCGAGAGACCGCGCTCCACGCGGAGCTCCAGCAGGAAGCTCTCGATCGCCGTCGCGAGGGGCGACCCAGGGCTCACGGTCGCCGCCATGGGGCCGTCGTCAATCGCCCGCGGCGCGGAGCAGCGCCTCCGCGGTGGCCCGGGCCTCGTCACCCGCGCCCTCGCCGGCGAGCATGGCAGCCAGCTCCTCCGCACGCTCCGCGCCATCCAGGACGCGCGCATCGGTGAACGTCCGCCCCTCGTCCACCCGCTTGCCGACGTGGATGTGCAGGTTGGCATAGGCCGCGACCTGCGGCAGGTGCGTGACGCAGATCACCTGGTGGAAGGCGGCCAGGGCGCGGAGCCGTTCGCCGAGCGCTCCCGCGTTGCGGCCGCCGACCCCGGCATCGACCTCGTCGAAGATGAGGACCGGTGTCTCGTCCGCGGTCGCCAGGACGACCTTGAGGGCCAGCGACAGGCGGCTGGCCTCGCCGCCCGAGGCGATGCGCGCCATGGGCCTGGGAGGCTCGCCGGGGTTGGGGGCGAACCGGAACTCGACGTAGTCGCCGCCGTTGGGCCCGACCTCGGTCGGGGTGACGTCGATCCCGAACGCGTCGTTGGGAAGCCCCAGCGGCGGCAGCTCGGCATTCACCCGGGTGCCAAGGGATTCGGCGGCCGCTCGCCGCGCCGCGCGCAGGGCGCCCGCCGCCTCGTCGAGTCGCGCATGGGCGACCTCCTCGTCGTGTCGCAGCTGCTCGCGCAGGGTGTCCTGGTGCTCGAGCCGATCGAGCTCCGTGGCAGCTGCCTCCCCGAAGGCAACCACCGCGTCGATGGACTCGCCGTACTTGCGCTTGAGGTCGTAGATCAGGCCCAGCCGCTCCTCCATCGCGGCGCGCGTGGCCGGATCGACCTGCAGCTGCTCGCCGAGCGCCACGACGTCGCGTCCAAGCTCCGTGGCATCGGCCACCGTCCCCCGCCCGCGCTCGGCCAGCTCCACGAAGCGGGAGTCATGGGCCGCGGCGGACTCCAGCTGGCCCAGCGCCGCCCGCAGGCCGTCGAGGGCTCCCCCGTCGCGCTGGAGGATACGAACCGCGTCGCCGGCCGCCCGAATCACCGCCTCCATGTTCTGGACTGCCTTGAGGCGGGCCGCGAGGGCCACGTCCTCGTCTGGCTGCAGCTTGGCGGCGGTGATCTCGGCCACCTGGAAGCGCAGGAGGTCCGTCCGACGCTGCAGCTCGCGGGGATCGGTGACCAGCTCCTCCGCCTGCGCCGTGATCGAGCGCCACTCGCGCCACGCCTCCGCGACGTCCAGCAGCAGCTCACCGTGCCCCGCGAAGCGGTCGAGCAACGACCGCTGTCGATCAGCGGCGAAGAGGCGCTGGTGCTCGTGCTGCCCGTGGATCTCGGCCAGGCGCGACCCGAAGGCGGCCAGGGCGCCCACCGTCACGGTGCGGTCGTTCACGCGGGCCAGCGAGCGGCCGTCGGCGTTGACCTCGCGGCTCACGATGAGCGTCCCGTCGTTGAGGTCCACGAGCTCGTCCAGCGGATCCTCGGGGTCGCGCGGAACCTCGTCGAAGATGGCCTCCACCCGCAGGGACGGGGCGCCGGTACGCACCAGATCGCTCGTCCCGCGGGCGCCCAGCGCCAGGGCCAGGGCGTCGACCACCAGCGACTTGCCGGCGCCGGTCTCGCCGGTGACCACCACGAACCCGCGGTCGAGCATGAGCCGCACGGACTCGATGACCGCGAGGTTGGTGACCGCCAGCTCGATGAGAGGCATGGATTGGGCTCGGATCAGTACGGGAGGAGAGCGGCCTTGGTGCGCAGCAGGTCGTAGAACGAGGCGCTCCCGGTGGGCTCGATGAGCCGCAGCGGTTCCGCCAGGGCCCTGACCTCGACGCGGTCGCCGGGATGGATGGGCAGGTCCGTCTGGCCATCGATCGACACGATCGCGCCGTCGTGGGTTTCCTGCAGGGTGAGCGTCACGACCTGGTCCTCCCCCGCCACGACCGAGTGCAGCGGGGACAGGTAGCTCGCGACGGGGGTGATGATCATGTTGCGCAGCCTCGGGTCGAGGATGGACCCGCCGGCGCTGAACGAGTACGCAGTCGAGCCGGTGGGGGTCGCGACCACGACGCCATCGGCGACATACGTGGCCAGGTGGCTCCCGGAGACCTCCACCTCGACCTGGATGACGCGAACCCGGGACCCGCGGGCCACCACGACCTCGTTGAGGCACGCATACTCGACGCGGCTCCCATCGGCTCGGACCAGGGTGGCAGCGATGCGGAAGCGGTCCACGACGGTGTAGTCGCCCTCGGCGACCTGCTCCAGGGCGTGCTCGAGGTCGGCGGTCTCCACCTTGGCGAGGAAGCCGACGCGGCCGAGGTTCACGCCCAGCGCCGGCACCCGCGAACCGCCGATGGCGTGCGCGCTTCGCAGGAACGTGCCGTCCCCACCCAGGACGCAGACCAGGTCCGTCCCCGCACACGCGGCGCTGATCTGGTCAGGGGCGTCAGCCGGGAAGTCCCAGGCCGTCACCCCGTGCGCGTCGCACCAGGTCCGTGCCCGGTCGAGCGCATCGGCGGCAGCCTCGTTGTACGGGTTCAGCACGAACCCGATGCGGCTGATGGCGGCCATCAGGCCCCCGCATCGCCGGGGGGCGGGGCGGCCTCACCGGCGAGGGCGGCCACAGACCCCGAGATGCCGGCGGCCAGGCGCTCGGCGATCTCGTCGACGCGCTTGCGGAGCGCGGCGAGCTCCGTGGCGAGGTCCGGCTCGGTGACCGCCGCGTAGGAGCGGTCCAGCCCGGCCGCGATGAGGGCTCGCATCAGGCTCGACGGCGAGACGCCGCGCGACCGTGCCGCGGCCTCCACTCGCTCGAGCAGGGCATCGGGCATGCGCAGCGACACGATCTGCCGCATCGTGTCCGCCGCCGGCTCATGCGGGTGTGGCTCCGGCTCGAGGCCCTCGAAGACGCTCAGCTGCTCGACCCGCTGCGACCGCTCCCTCCGCTTCACGTGCTGCATCGTAGTACGCGGCGTCTCAGCCCGATGGCGTCGTCAGCGCATCCGCGGCCTCGGCCCACTCCCGGCCGGGGCCGCCGTCCCCGGGCACCAGCAGCCCCAGGAACTCGACGTTGCCATCGGCACCGGTGATCGGCGAGCGGATCAACGAGCGCGCCTCGAAGCCGGCATCCTGCGCCTCGTGGCCCACCGCGGCCAGCACGGCCCGGTGCACCGCGGGATCGCGGATCACGCCGCCCCGGGGGACAGCCTCGCGACCCGCCTCGAACTGGGGCTTCACCAGCGCGACGACCCGGGCGCTCGCGGCGAGCAGGCCGCGCACCGCGGGAAGCACCAACGCCAGGGAGATGAACGACAGGTCAAGGGTCGCGACGTCGATCGGCTGGGGCAGGGCGGTGAGCGTCCGAAGGTTGGTTCGGTCCATGACCACGACGCGTGGGTCGCGACGCAGCCGCTCGACGAGCTGGCCCCGACCGACGTCGACGGCGTACACGACCCGCGCGCCGCGGGCGAGGAGGACGTCGGTGAAGCCGCCGGTGGATGCGCCCGCATCCAGGCAGGCCAGCCCGCGAGGATCCACGCCGAATGCGTCCAGGGCCGCCACCAGCTTTTCGCCCGCACGCGACGCCCAGCGCGGGCGATCAGCGAGGACCAGGGCCACGTCCTCGTCCACCGGCTGGCCCGGCTTCAGGTGACGTCCAGGCTCGTCGGCCATGTGCACCTCTCCCGCGAGGATGCGCGCCTGCGCCTCCGATCGCGATGCGGCCAGCCCGCGTGCGACCAGCAGCTGGTCCAGGCGCTGGCGGGTCACGGGTCGCCGCGCAGCGTCTTCTCGAAGATGAACGAGCGCTTCAGGAGGGAGTAGCCCTCCCGCTCGTAGAAGCGGTGGGCTCGCTCGCGGGTCATCCGCGAAGCGACCATCATCCGCTCGACGCCCCTGGCCTCCGCCCAGGCTTCCGCCTCGAGCAGGAGCGCGCGCCCGACGCCTGCGCTGCGCTCCGTCTCGGTGACCACAAGGCCCATGAGCTGGGCAGAGGCGGCGTTGACCAGCGATGGTTTGAGCGCCACGTGGGCCCAGCCCACCACCCGCCCTCCGCGTTCGGCCACGAGGACCGCGTCGGCAGGCGATGCCACGATGCGCGCCAGGCGCTGCACCGCCTCGTCCGCCGTCGAGGGATAGCCCAGCTCACCGTTCAGCCCGGCGATGTCCGCCGCATCCGCGGCGCGCGCGGGGCGGATGGCAGGGGCGCTGATCATCCGGGCGTGTCCCGGCTCTCCGCGCGGGCGAAGTCGGCGGCCTCGCCTGCCGAGTCGGCCGTCTCCCCGACAACGGCATCGCCGCCATCGGCACCCGAGCGCCGCCCCAGGTCGGCGATCGCCAGCTCCGCGCGCCGCAGGCGCTCCTCGCACGCCGCGTGGAGGCGGAGCCCCTGGCGGTACAGGGCAATAGATGCCTCCAGCCCGGCGCTTCCGCTCTCCAGCGCGGCGACGATTCGCTGCAGCTCGGTCACCAGCTCGTCGAACGGCCGTTCGGCCAGCTCCGCATCGGTCATGGGGGTGACATCGGTCATGCGAGCAGCTCCTCCGGCGGTTCAGACGAGACCGATTCGATGCGCGTCCCGAGGCGGCCGGCCTGGATCACCACCTCGAGCGCCTCCCCAACGGCCACCTCGCCGGTCGACCGCACGATGGCGCCATCCGGGCGGCGGGCAACCGCGTAGCCGCGCGCCAGGGTTGCGGCCGGACCCAGCGCCCGCAGTCCGTCACGGAGACCACCCAGCACCGCGCGGTCGCGACCAAGGCGCTGCTCGAGCGCACGCTGGCCACGATCGACCAGCTCGCTCGCCTGCTGCCGGGCGGCAGCCAGGTCCGGCGCCAGGGCGGACAGCGCACGCCCCTCGTTGCTCACCACGCGGCGACGATCCGCGACGCGGGCCAGGAGCGCGGCCGCCGCGCGGTCTCGCATCCGGCCCAGGATGGCCGGCAGCTGCGTGCCATCGGGCACCACCAGCTCGGCCGCAGCGCTCGGGGTCGGGGCCCGGACATCGGCCGCGAAGTCGGACAGCGTCACGTCGCTTTCGTGTCCCACGCCCACCACGATGGGAACCGGCGCATCGACCACCGCGCGGACGACCCGCTCGTCGTTGAACGCCCACAGATCCTCCAGGGATCCCCCGCCCCGGGCCAGGATCACGACGTCGATGGCCGGCCGCGCGTAGAGGCGACGAAGGGCGCGCACCACGCCGGGCGCGGCAACGTCGCCCTGGACCACCGTGGGTGACAGCACCAGCTCGACCAGGGGGTAGCGCCGACGGATCACGTTGCGGATGTCCTGCCACACGGCCCCGACCGGCGAGGTGACGACCCCGATGCGGCGTGGCCAGCGGGGCAGCGGCCGCTTGCGCCCCTCGTCGAAGAGCCCCTCCGCCGCGAGACGGGCCCGCAGCTGCTCGTAGCGGGCGTGGAGATCGCCGGCGCCGGCCGGCGTCAGGGTCTCGACGTAGAGCTGGTACACGCCCTGGGCCTCGTAGGCGCGGACCCGCCCGTGGCAGATCACGGACATGCCGTGCTCGGGTCGCACGTTCGCCCGAGCCAGCTCGTCGCGGAACATCACCGCGCGCAGCTGCGACGCGGCGTCCTTGAGGGTGAAGAAGCAGTGTCCCGAGGCCGGAAAGGTCGGCCGGCTGACCTCGCCCTCGACCCAGACGTCGGTGAGCGTCGGGTCGGCGTCCAGGAGCTGGCGGACGCGCCGGTTCAGCTCGCTGACCCGCAGGATGCGCGGCGCCACCGCGGCCGCGCCCCACAGCGTGGGCTGATCGGCGCTCATCGGTCGCGGACCTCTCCTAGACGCGTGTCACGTACTCCCCGTTGCGGGTGTCGACGCGGATGGTGTCGCCCTCGCTGACGAACAGCGGGACCTGGACCACGATCCCGGTCTCCAGCGTCGCCGGCTTCTTGGCGCCGGTGGCGGTGTCCCCGGCGAAACCCGGATCGGTCTGGACGACGGCCAGGTCGACGGTCACGGGCAGGTCCACGCCAAGCACCTCGCCCTCGTAGGAGCTCACGAACATATCGGTGTTCTCCTTGAGGTAGAGCCGATCCTCGCCGATCATCTCGCCGCTCACGGCGATCTGCTCGTACGTCTCCTTGTCCATGAAGTAGTAGATCGTCCCGTCGCTGTAGAGGTACTGGACGTTGCGCTGCTCCACGCGCGCCCGCGGCCAGCGCGTTCCTGCCTGGAACGTCCGCTCGACGATGTCCCCCTTGCGGACGTTCTGGAGCTTCATCCGGACCTGGGCCGACCCGCGCGCCATCTTGATGTGCGTCCAGTCGAGGACCTTCATGAGCTGGCCGTCCAGCTCGATGATGACGCCCTTCTTGATGTCACCGGTGCTGATCATGCGGGCGGATGCCTCCGTGCTGCGAGGGTCATGACGCGGGGCATTCCGCGTTGGCCTTTGCGATGTTCGCCTGGTGCTGGGCGTAGGTCTTGGCGAAGTAGTGAGAGCCGTCCCGTGTACCGCCGGGGCAGGCGGCCACGAAGAAGAAGTAGCCCGATGCCGTGTCCGCGTTGGCCACGCCCTCGATCGATGCGATCCGGGGGGCGGCGATGGGGGTCGGTGGCAGGCCGGTGCTGATGTACGTCTGGTAGCCCGCCAGCTCCTTCGGCACCTTCACGTCCTTGCCGCCGGTGTCCAGGGCCGGCCACCAGGTGATGTCGTGCCACTGGCTGACCGGCGCATCCGCGTGAGCGGCGGTCGCGAGGGCGTACTGCAGCGTCGGATCGGCCTGCAGCAGGAACGCCGTCTCGCCCTTGGTGTTGAGGCGGTTGAGATAGACGCCCGCGATGGTCGGACGTTCAGAGTCCAGGACCGCCTCCCGCTCGACGATGCTGGCCAGGGTGACCGCCTGGTCGATGGTCATGGGCTTGCCGCGAATGGACCGCGCGGCAATGGCGTCGCGGATGTCGGGCGTGAGGCGCGCGGCGAACGTATCCAGCAGCTTCTCAACCAAGGCCCGCGCCGACGTGTTCGCGTCGACCCGGTACGTATCGGGGTAGAGGTAGCCCTCGAGGGAGCGCCCGGCAGGCAGATCCTTGAAGAAGTCGTACTTGTTGAGGAGGTCGGCCGGTGGCTGCTTGACCAGGCTCACGAAGTCGCCCAGGTTCATGGTCAGCTTGGTCGTGGACAGGTAGCCCACGATCTGCTCCAGTCGCCATCCCTCCTGGATCCGGATGGTGAGCTCCTGGCCGGCCTTCTGCTGGAGTGCCGCAGCGATCTCCGATGGCGTGAGCGACGGCGACAGGTCGTAGGACCCGGCCTGCAGGTTGCCGCTCTTGCCGACCTGGATCACCCAGTACTGGAAGGCGACCTCGCTGCGGATCAGGCCCTTCTGGAACAGCAGGTGGCCGATCTCGCTGTCGGTGGCACCGGTGGGCACCTCGAACGTGATGCGTCCGCCATCGGAGCCCACCGCCGAGTCGTCGAGCAGGTGGGGTTGGTACCAGCGCACGAAGTCGAGCACGATGCCCTGCTTGATCATCCCCGGATTGGCCTCGACCCAGCCGATCAGGCGCGGCGCGAAGGCCAGAAAGCCCACGAAGATGAGCACCGCGGCCAGCGACGCGACCCCGGCGAACCAGGCGAGGAGGATCAGCGGCTGGAACGGACGGCGTTCACGGCGGTCGATCACCCCGCGCTTGGCGCGAAGCTCGCGGATCCGCTCGTTGCGCCGATCCTCGTCCTCCCAGCGGGCTCGCGGGTCGTCGTTCATCCGATCTCCTGGTGGTCCGGTGGGTCGCCGTCGGCCCGGCTCGCGCGGCCCGGCGTGGTCCGGGCGTCGAGGTAATCTTGCAGTATCAGGCGGGCCGCCGCCGAGTCTAGCTCGCCGCTGGTACGATCCGCCCTCGCTCCGGCGTCCCGCAGCTCCCGGCCGGCGGCCCAGCTCGTGAGGCGCTCATCGACGTAGGCGACGGCCAGTCCCGCGGCATGCAGCGCCGCGCCGAACGTGCGTGCTTCCGCCGCCTGCGCTCCCTCGCTGCCGTCCATGTTGCGCGGCAGGCCGACGACGACCAGGGACGCCCCCTCGCGCCGCGCAAGGACGACCACCGCCGCCGCAGACTCGGATGCGCGGGCGCGGATGGCCGGACGGGCAAAGGCCATCCCGGTCTCCGTGTCCGCCACGGCGACGCCCACGCGGCGCCGCCCATGGTCGATCCCGAGCACGCGCGTCACGGCGACGGGGAGGCAACGGGAGCGCCGCTCCCCGCCGGGGTGGGTACGGCCGTGGACGTGGTGGACGGCTGGGGCGTCGCGGACGGCGTCTCGATGCGGATCGTGATGCGGAACGGCAGCTGCGGCACGGACGTCACCCAGCCCGGCCAGAAGTCCACGGTCGAGGAGCCGATGTCGGCCAGCTCCGCGGCAACCTGGTCCCGCGACTTGCCCGAGAGGCGTGCCTTCAGCTGGCTCTCATCGGGCACGGGCGCCACCTGGCCGCTGGCCGACACCACCGCCCGCACCTGATTCCCGGCAACCGTGACCTTGGTCGGGGACAGAGTGACGCTCGAGTCGATGAGGATCGTGCCGGTCGGGATGCCCCGGGAATCCGCCTGCATCGCGGCCAGCACGGCGCTGCGCAGGTCGTCGGCGGTGATCCAGCGGCGCTCGTAGTCGAGCGTGCCAGCCAGCTGGAAGGTCTGCTCGCCGGTCGTGCCGACGAGGTCCGCGGGGACCGGCACGGAGGGATCCTGCGCCGCCGAGGGCGCCGCATAGATCCGATCGCTGTTCGAAAGGGCTTGCTGGAGCTTTGCGGCGAGGTCGGCCTTGATCCGGGCAACCAGGCCGTCAACATCGTCCTGCGAGATCTCCGGGATGGATGTGCTCGTCCCGCCGCTGGTGGGCCGGTCGTTGCGCACCAGGCCGCGACGGAACCCGAACGGCCCGCCAAGCTGCTCCGCGACGCCGCTGGTGTTGACCGTGTCGATGGCATCTGCGGCGACGTTCCCATCCGGACCACCGGCGACGGCAGTCACCGCCACCGGGGCGGTTCCCGGGGCAATGCCGTTGATGGTGAACACACCGGCCGGCACCGCCACGGCCTCGTCGGTGGTGAAAACCTGGTCCCCGGCCGAGACCCGGGTCCCCTTCGCCACGGTATGCGACGTGGCGTCGTAGTTCCGGAACGTCACCTCGCCGGTTGCCGGGGTCTCGTCCGTGTGGGTGCCGGTCGCGGATGCCGACATGGTGCTGGTGAGCTCACCGCTGTTCACCGACCCGTCGATCTGCACCGTGTAGCTCAGGGGTCCAACGGCGTGCGTGCGCGGAACCAGCGTCACCGTCGCCTGCGGCAGCACCGCCGCGACGAGGGTCAGCACCACCACCAGGGTCCCCGCCGCCCAGATCCAGCCACGACGGCCGGCGGGCCATCGCGGGAGCCGGCGCACAGGCGCCGGCGGCCGCGGAGGCACGACCACCGGCACGGCCTGGGTGTCCTCCGCCCGGCTCGCGGCCGGTGAGGCCGGCGCTGCCTGGGAACCGGGACCGGGACCCCGCGCCCCGCTCGTCGGCGGTGGACCGGTGAGCGATGGCAGCGAGGTCCGTTCGCCACGCACGACGTGGATCGCGGCCCTGGGCCTGCTGGTTGGCTCCGGAGTCGGGATCACGTCCCCGCCCTGGGCCTCGGCAACGGTGGCGTAGGCTGCCAGTCCGGCCTCGCTGGCGACGAGCCGCGTCCCCGCATCGGCCACCAGGCGCACGTTGATCCCGGCATCGGTCGCACGCCGCGCGATCAGGCGCAATCCCACCGCGCTGGAGGTCGCCTTGCTCCGGCCCGGGGCGACCAGGATCACGATATCCGTGCCACGGACCTCGGACAGGCGGCGGATGACGGACGGAATCTCGTCATCCGGCTCGAGGTAGAGAACCTGCACGCCCGTGCCGGCCGCTTCGTCGCTCACCGCTAGAGGTCCATGGCGCGCATCGCGCTCCGCATCGCCCGCTCGACGGCCGTCGTCTGGGCGTCCAGGATGAGGCCCTGGTGGGCGAGGGCCATGGGCGTCACGTCCTGGCGGGTGACCAGCTGCCCGGAACCATCGCGGATCCCGGCGACATCCTCGGGGGACAGGGCCCGCACCTCCGGCCGTCGCGCAAAGGGAAGGTGGCGCCACCACGCGTCGCCGCCCAGCACCTCACCAATCTGCGGCAGCCGTGCCCCTCCCCCGCATACGTAGATCCGCGACGGCAGCAGCTCGCCATCGGCCAGGTCATCGATCATCAGCTCGATGCCATCCAGCCAGATTCCCGCGTCGGTGAGCAGCGCAGCGTCCACCTCCTGGCGCGGCACCGCTGCCTCCGGCAGCGGCTCGCCATCGGCTGCCGCCAGCTTGAGGGCCTCGGCGCGCTCGAAGGGCAGCTCGAAACGTTCGGCGAGCCCCTTGCTGAAGGCACGACCACCGAAGGCGAGCATCTTGGTACCCGCAATGCCGCCGTGTCGGACGAGGGCCACGTCGGTCGTACCCCCGCCCACGTCGATGAAGACGGCCCCGCTGTCGCCAAGCTCGCGCGGCGCCAGGCAGGTAGCCACCGCGTACGGCTCGGCGATCACGCCCAGCAGCGCCAGGTCCAGGGCAGCCGCCACCGACTGAAGGGCGCCCAGGTGGACCATGGGCGCAAACGCGTTGAAGACCGACAGCTCGATGTGCGCACCGGTGAAGCCAATGGGGTTGCTCACCGGATACCCGTCGATCTTCATCTCCACGATCGCCGCGTGGACCAGCCGGACGTCGAGGCGCTCGATGCCGCTCTCCCAGCCGATGCGTCGCTCGGCCTCGCGCAGCGCGTCGTCCTGGACCCGCTCGACCACGACCTGCAGCTCCGCCTCGTCCAGGGGGCGGCGGGCGTCGTCGCGCCTGGCCGCAAGGGATGCGGTGGTGCCCTTGACCAGCTCCCCGGCAATGCCGATCACCACGCTCCTTGGGCGGATCCCGGCCATGGTCCGCGCCTCGTCGAGCGCCGCGGCGCAGTTGGCGACCACCGCATCGATGTCGCTCACCGTGCCCGACTGCATGTGGGTCAGGCCCTGCCGCCGGCGGCCCACCCCCCGCACGACACCGTCCAGCGCACCGCTCGTCGCCGGGCTCGGTGGTGACCACCAGCGCCTTGGCGAACTCCGTGCCGATGTCAAGCGCCGCGATCGCCCCGGCCGCGTCCGCACCGGGACGGCGGCTGCCCTGCAGCCGGTCGACCACGCGCCCGACCAGTCCCTGCATCGTCAGGTCCGTGCCATCGGCTCAGGTCGCCTCGAGGCGCGTGAGAGCCTCGAGGGCCAGGCGCCCCGCCTCGCGCAGGGCCGCATCCAGGCGAGCCGGATCGCGCCCTCCGGCCTGGGCCAGGTCCGGCCGTCCACCTCCGCCGCCGCCGATCATGCCCGCCGCAGCGCGGACGATGGGCACCGCGTCGAATCCCTCGCTCACCACGTCACGACTGGCGGCCACGAGGAGCGCCGGCTGGCCGTTGGCGGCGCCGGCCGCGACGAGCAGGAAGCGTCCGGTCGTGCCCCGCAGCCCGTCGGCCAGCGTTCGCAGCGCACCGGCATCGGCCTCGTCGAATCGCTCGATCATGACGCGCGTCTCTCCCGCAACCTGGCCCCTGGCGAGGATGGCAGCCGGATCGATGGCGGGCGCCGGCGCAGCGTTCGAGCGATCACGGGCCACCTTCTCCGCTTCCCGGACGCGCTCGAGGAGTGCGGCGACACGCCCGGGCACCAGTTCCGGCTGCTCGCCCAGGAGGACGGCCGTTTCGTGGAGCGCCTCCAGCCGCCGCGCCACCAGCTCATCAGCCCCCGCCCCGGTCACCGCCTCGATCCGTCGCAGGCCGGCACCGATGCTCGACTCGCCGGTGATCCGCAACGACCCGATCTGGCCGGTGCTCGAGACGTGGGTGCCGCCGCACAGCTCCTTGCTGTACCCGTCGACCTGGACCACGCGAACGGACTCGGGGACGTACTTCTCGCCAAAGAACATGTCCGCCCCCAGCGCCTGGGCCTCCGACAGGCTCATGATGGTGGGGACCACCGCGGCGTTCCGGCGGATCTGCGCGTTGACCCGCCGCTCGACCTCGCGCAACGCCTCGCGGGGGGTCGCGGACGATGCCGGGAAGTCGAAGCGCAGGCCGTCCGGCCCCACCCAGCTGCCCGCCTGCTTGGCCTGCTCGCCCAGCACGTCGCGGAGCGCCCGATGCAGGAGATGCGTCCCGGTGTGGTTCCGCGCGGCGCCCCAGCGCGCCTCGACGTCCACCTCGCCGCGCACGAGCTCGCCCAGGGCCAGCGCGCCGTCCAGGCGACCGATGTGGACGATGGCGCTGCCGGCCCGCTGCGTGTCCTCCACCTCCAGGCGCCCATGCGGTCCGATCAGCGCCCCGCGGTCGCCGATCTGTCCACCGCCCTCCGGGTAGAAGGGAGTGCGGTCGAGGACCACCAGGGTCGGATCGTCCTCGCCGTCTCCACCACCCATCCCGATGACGGCGACGCCATCGGCCTCGGTCTGGTTCGGGTAGCCGATGAACTCGCTCGCCAGCGACGCCAGCGACTCGTCGACGCCAAACGCCGCCTTGCGAGTGGCCCGCGAGCGACGGCGCTGCTCGGCCATGGCCGCCTCAAAGGCGGGCCGATCGACCCGGACCCCGGACTCCGATGCGACCTCGATGGTCAGGTCGACGGGGAACCCGAAGGTGTCGTGGAGCTTGAAGGCGTCGTCCCCGGCGATCACGCCGTCGGGTCCCGCCGCCTCGACGAGCTGTGCCAGCCGCTCGCTGCCGGCCTCCAGGGTGCGAGCGAACTTGTCCTCCTCGGTGGACACCTCCTCGAGGATCCGCTCGCGCGCGGCCGCGAGCGCCGGGTAGGCGCCGCCCATGAGACCCACCACGACCGCGCACGTCTCGCGCAGGAACGGGCGGGTGATGCCCATCAGGCGGCCGTGCCGCACCGCGCGGCGGATGATGCGCCGCAGGACATAGCCGGGACCCTCGTTGGAGGGCCGGATCCCCTCGCCCACCATGAACGTCATGGCTCGCGAGTGGTCGGCCACCACCTGGTAGCTGAACCGCTCGCTCTCCACGGTTTCGGGGTCGTGCCCGATCACCTCGGCCAGCCTTTGGATGATGGGCTCGAACAGGTCCGTGCGGTAGTTGGAGTCGACGCCCTGGACGGCCGAGGCGATCCGTTCCAGGCCCATCCCGGTGTCGACGCTCTGGAAGGGGAGCGGCGTGAGCGTGCCATCCGCCGCGCGGTCGTACTGCATGAAGACCAGGTTCCAGACCTCCAGCCAGCGCGGGCACGTCTCGGAGTGGTCGGGGACGCAGAAGTCGCCCTCGCTCAGCTCTACTCCGCGATCGAAATGGAGCTCGCTGCACGGCCCGCACGGCCCGGTTTCGGCCATCTGCCAGAAGTTGTGGAAGTCGCCCTCCTCGATGCGGCCCCAGCGGACCAGGCGCTCCGGTGGCAAACCGATCTCGTCGGCCCAGATCGAATGCGCCTCGTCGTCATCGGTGTACACCGTCGCGGCCAGGCGTTCCGCCGGGATGCCGAGGTCGACGGTCAGGAACTCCCACGCCCAGTGGATCGCCTCGCGCTTGAAGTAGTCGCCAAAGCTCCAGTTGCCCAGCATCTCGAAGAGGGTGTGGTGCCGCGGCGTGCGGCCCACCTCCTCGAAATCGTTGTGCTTGCCCGCCACACGCAGGCATGGCTGGGCGTCGACGGCGCGGGAATAGTCACGCTTCTCCTCGCCGGTCAGGACCCGCTTGAACTGGACCATGCCGGAGTTCACGAACAGGAGCGTCGGGTCGTCGCGGGCGAGGAGCGGGGCGGCGGGCACGCGCGTGTGGCCGCGCTCCTCGAAGAAGCGCTGGAATCGCTCGCGAATGTCTGCTGCGGAACGTTGCTGCATCGATCCAGTCCTGGTTGCTCATCCGGGCCCGGGCACGGCGAGAGCCGGCCCGACACCGGCTCCCTGCTGCTCTCCGGGTTGGGAAGCCGGGTTCAGGAGGCGGCGGCCTCCGAGGCGTCACCGGCCGTTGCGCCCTCTCCGGTCGCCATCATCTCGGCCCGGGCCATCTCGGCCGCCGCGCGGCCCTCGTTGACCGCATCATCGAAGGCCACCCGTCGCCCGTCCACGAACTCGCCCACCTGCTCGCGCAGCCGCGTCCCCGATTCGGGAGCCAGGAGCATGCCCACGGCGGCGCCCATGAAGCCACCGACCACCAGGCCGGCCAGGAAGCTGCCGAATCCGGAATCCCTCATGAGACTGCGCCACTCCTCCGTGCGTTGGCCCTGATTCTACGCATCTATGGCTCGTCCGCGGGCGGAGTCGATGGCGGAACCATGGCGGCAAGCAGCAGGGTGGCCAGCATCGCGACCTGGGCACCCACGGATGCCGCCACGAAATCGAAGTCCCCGATGCGCACCAGGTCCAGCCCGGCGGCGCCGCCGGCCGCGTTGCCACCCATGGTCCCGACCAGCGCGGCCCCGGCCAGGAATGGGACGACCGATCCCCAGCGGCCACGGACGGCGAGCAGGGCGAACAGGTTGATTCCCGCCGTCAGCGCGACCAGGATCAGCCAGACGATCATCCTGGTTGGGAGCGCGGCCGGGCGATCCTCCCGCCCCCCAGGCATTCCTCACCGGCGTACAGGACGGCGCCCTGGCCCGGAGCCGGCGCCCACACCGGCTCCCCGGTCTCGATCTCCAGCCGGTCCTCCCCCACCACGGTCACCTCGCATGGCACGTCGGGAGCGCGGTGCCGAATCCTGACCGAGGCGTCGAACCGCCCCGCGGGCGGCTCGCCGGCGACGAAGTGCCGGCCCGAGACCTCGAAGCGGTGGCTCGCGATCTCGCCGCGCCGTCCGACGACCACCGTGTTGGTCGCGGGCCGGACCTCTCGCACGTAGACGGCCTCTCCCAGCGCGACGCCCAGACCGTGGCGCTGGCCCACGGTGTAATGCGCATAGCCGGTGTGCTCCCCCACGACCGCGCCGCCAGCGTCGACGATGGGTCCGGGCTCCCCGGCGTAGCCGCGCCGCTCCGCCAGCAGGGCCCGATAGTCACCGGCCGGCACGAAGCAGATCTCCTGCGATTCGGGCTTGTCGGCCGTGGGCAGGTCCATGCTGGAGGCCAGGGCGCGCACCTCCGGCTTGGTCATGCCTCCCAGCGGGAATCGGGTCGCGGCCAGCTGCTCCTGCGTCAGCACCCAGAGGAAGTAGGTCTGGTCCTTGTTCGCGTCCGCGGCGCGCAGGAGGCGCCATCGGCCATCCCGCCATTCCACGCGCGCGTAGTGCCCGGTCGCGACGGCCGATGCGCCGTAGGCGCCCAGCCCGCGGCGCAGGAGCTCGTCGAACTTGATGTGCTGGTTGCAGGCCTGGCAGGGATTGGGCGTGCTGCCTTCCAGGTATGCATCCGCGAAGGCGTCGATGACCCGGTCGCCAAACGCCCGCTCCACGTTGAGGATGAAGAACGGGATGCCCAGGATCTGCGCCACGCGGCGAGCGTCGTCGGCCGCGTCTGGCGAGCAGCACGAGCGCCGGTTCTCCCAGCCCTCCGCCTCGGCGGGATGGGTGCGCATCCAGACCCCGACGACCTCGTCATCGCGATCAGCGGAGCGGGCGAGGAGCGCCGCAGCCACGCTGGAATCCACTCCGCCGCTCATGGCGGCCACGATCCGGCTCATAGTGAGCCCGATGATAGCGAGCCGCGCCGCGAAGGCTCAGCAGCCGGAGTCGGCAGGCTCGGTGGAAGCCGGGGTCGCGGTCTCCCCCGGAGACGGCGTCCCGAGGGCGGCGAAGACGTTGGCGACCATGGCGTGCACCGTCCCCACCGCCCGTGCGGTGAGGTACTCCGGGATGGTCGGCGGATTGAACGCGTACTTGCCCACCTTCGAGGCATCCACGCGCTGGGCGAGCGCCAGCAGATCGGGCATGTCCCTGGGCGAGAGGTTCGTCCATAGCGAGTCGCCGGCGATGTCGATCAGCTCGGGGATCTTGGGCACCAGGTTGCAGGGCTTCACCGCCCGGCGCAGCGCCAGGAGCACCAGCTGCTGGCGCTGCATGCGATGGTAATCGTCGTCCTGATGCCGCGACCGGGCGTACTCGAGCGCCACGTGCCCGTTCATGTGCTGCTGCCCGGCCCTGATGTGGATCGGCACGTCGCCGCCGCCGTTTTCCAGCGGGTAGTGCGAGTCGTAGATTGCGTACGGGACGTTGATGTCAATGCCGCCCAGCGCGTCGACCAGGCGGACGAACCCGTTGAGGTCCACGACGAGGGTCCCGTCGATCTGCGCACCCGTCAGCGCACCCACCGCGGCCTGCAGCGCCAGGTAGCCGCGCGCCGCGCCCCCGGGGAAGGACTCCGGATGCTTCCCGGCGTACACGTAGAGGGCGTTCAGCAGGTCCGGGAAGCACCCGCACGCGAACGCCTTCGCGCTCTGCGGACCCAGCGGGACATTGATCAGGTTCCGAGGAATCCCGAACAACGCCGCCCTCGCCGTGGCGATGTCCACGCTCAGCAGCATCATCGTGTCCGTCCGAAGTGACCATCTCCCCGGCCCGGCGTCCCCGCCCACCAGCAGCAGGTTCAGCCGCCCGTCGGACTTCCACGGCGGGACGGGAGTCGGGGTCCATACCGGCGTCGGGGACGGCCCGGCGGTCTGGCTCTCGCCGACCGTAGGCTCGGGCGTGGGCACCTCGTCCTCCCCGCCGCCGGGGCCGGCCGGGTTGAAGACCTTCGAGTCGGCAACATAGACCTTGTAGCCCATGACCCCCACCGCGGCGTGCATCGACACGGTGGCGAGCAACAGCGCCACCAGCACGGCGATGGAGACGATGCGACGGGATCGCACCGATGTCGCGGCCGGCTGCACTCTGCGGCTGACGAGGTAGGCATCCACGATCGCCGCCAGTCGGTACAGGAGCAGCACCCCGTCGAGGACCAGGAGCGCGGCCACCACGGTCGGATCGAGCAGCAGGCCGGCGACGCGCACCTTGCTCTGGCCCAGGAGCCAGATGCCGCCCACCGCCACGACCAGGGCCGGTCCCGCGAGGAGCGCGCCGCGCGCGAACGCGCCGGTCCATCCCTGTCCGAGCCCGGGGAAGACGAAGGAGAGCGCCGCCGAGAGCGCCGCCGAGCGCCGCAGCCCTGACCACCACCGCGCTAGCACGTCACGCCGACTCTACCGCGGCTCGTCGCTCGCGGCGGCTGCAGTCCGCACGCGCGTCACGCAGCGTTCCACCGCTGCCCCGGTTGCGGCCACATCGTCGTGGGTCGTGGACCGGCCCAGCGTGAGCCGCAGCGACCCGTGCGCCGCCCCTTCGTCCATGCCCATCGCCAGCAGGACATGGCTGGGGTCAACGCTGCCGGTGGTGCACGCCGAGCCGGTGGAGGCCTCGATCCCCTCAAGGTCCAGCGCGGCGACCAGGTCGCCACCCTCAACCCCTGCGACCACCACGCTCACCGAGTTCGGCAGGCGCTGATATGGATGACCCGTCAGTCGCACACCGTCGAGGGCGGTGAGGCGGGCGATGAGCTCATCGCGCAGGCCGGCGAGGCGCGTCACCTCCATGGTGCGATCCGGCTCGCGCGCGCTGAGCTCAAACGCCGTGGCGAATCCCACTGCCGCCGCGACGTTCTCCGTGCCCGCGCGCCGCTGGCGCTCCTGCGAACCTCCCTGGATCTCGGGGACGAGGGCGGTTCCCTGCCGAACGTAGAGGGCTCCGATGCCCTTGGGCCCGTACAGCTTGTGGGCGGACAGGGAGAGCAGATCCGCCTGCCAGGCGTTGACGTCGATCGGCAGGAACGGGGCGGCTTGCACGGCATCCACGTGGAACAGGACGCGTCGGGCCCGGCAAACGTTGCCGATCTGCCGGATTGGCTGGATGGTGCCGACCTCGTTGTTTGCGGCCATGACGCTGACCAGCACCGTCCGATCGGTGATGGCATCGGCCACGGCCACCGGGTCCACCAGGCCATCGGCGTCCACCGGCAGGATGGTGGTCTCGAATCCGTGCCGTTCCAGCCAGGCGCAGGTCTGGAGCACGGCCTTGTGTTCGACCGCGGTGGTGACCAGGTGCCGTCCTCGCGCCGATGCCGCCCAGGCCACGCCCTTGATGGCGAGGTTGTCTGCCTCTGAGCCGCCGGAGGTGAAGACGATCTCCCGGGGCTTGGCGCCGATGGCGCGCCCAACGCGCTCCCGCGCGTCGTCCAGCCCGCGGCGGGCATCGCGGCCGGAGGCGTGAATACTGGACGGGTTGCCCCAATGCTCCGCAAGGTAGGGCAGCATGGCGTCGATGACCTCGTGGCGGACCGGCGTGGTCGCCGCGTGATCGAGGTAGATGGCCATCGCTGCCGGATGATACCGCCGGGCCCGCCTCACCCGGTGCGGGTTGCGACGAGGCGCGTACCAATCCCCCGGTCGACAAACTTCCCGGGGCCGGCCAGCAAGGATTCCCGGATGCGCGCCGTGCGCGAGGGCAGCGCCGTGGCGCGACCCGGATCAGCCTGTGGTGCGGGGCCGCTCCCGGGCTCGAAGGGAAGCGGCGGTCGTCTCCGACACGTCGCGCTCCGGCGCGGCCGGCATGTCGCGGTCATCCAGCTCCCAGGTGAGATCCCCTGCCTCGACCCGGACGACCCCGTCCACCTGGGCGGCCAGCTTGGCGAGGATCTGCGCCGTGGAGCGGCGGTCAACCGTCCCGGACAGCGCCACCACGCCCTCGTTCACCGCGACCGCCACCTGACCTGGCTCGATCCACATCGTGTCGCGCACGACCTCGTCGGCGATGACTGCCGCGAGCTCGTCGTCGGGACGGACGAAGGCTCGCACCAGATCCGCGCGTGTGACGATGCCCACCAGGCGGTCGTCATCCACGACGGGGAGCCGGTTGACGCGCTTCTCGACCATGAGCCCGGCAGCCTCACGGAGGCTGCACTCGACGCAGATGGTCACCGCGGGGCTGGTCATGGCCTCACCGGCTGTGGTGGCGCTGATCTTGGCCTGCTCTGCGTCGCGTCGATCCTCGCCAAGCAGCCATGCGAGCGCGTGGCGCCCGCCGCGCCGCTGGGTGGCGCCTCGCTCCTTGATGAGGAAGTCGGCCTCGCTGACGATGCCCAGCACCCGGCCCGCCTGATCCGCGACCGGAACGCCACTGATGCGATGCTCCATCAGGAGCCGCGCCACCTCCTTGAGCGGCGTCTCGGGGGTGACGGAGATGACCGGCGCCGTCATCACGTCTCGTACGTCCATTGCGAACCTCCGCGCAGCGTCCCGCGCCGGCGGCTGGCCGGTCGTGGCGTGCTCAGGATGGCATACGGGGCACGCGCTGGCCACAGGCGCTTGCGCCCATCCGCCCGGCCGTCCGGCCCGGGCCGGACGGCTCACTCCTCGGGGGCGATCTCCAGGTGCAGCTCGTCGAGCTGGGCGCGGCTGATCGGCGAGGGCGCGCCCATCATCAGGTCGCTTCCCGACTGCGTCTTGGGGAACGCCATCACCTCGCGGATGTTCGTCTGGTGCGCCAGGAGCGCGCTCCAGCGATCCAGTCCGATGGCGATGCCACCGTGGGGCGGCGCACCGTACTCCAGCGCATCGAGGAGCGCTCCGAACTGGTCGCGCATTCCCTCCACTGTGTGGCCCATCAGGGTGAACGCCTTCTCCAGGAGTTCACGTCGGTGGATGCGGACGCTCCCACCGCCGAGCTCCCAGCCGTTGAGGGCCAGGTCGTACTGCTGGGCGTGGACCCCGCCGGGATCGGCCTCCATGCGAGCCTCCTCCTCCCAGAGCGGCGCGCTGAACGGATTGTGGGTGGCGTCCCAGCGTCCGTTCTCCTCGTCCCAGGTGAACATGGGGAACGGATAGACCCAGACGTAGGCCAGCACGTTCTCGTCCCGAAGGCCCAGGCGCTCGCCCAGCTCCAGGCGCAGGCGGCCAAGGACGTCCGCCGAACGGTGGGGATCGGCATCGGCCACCACGAGCACCAGGTCGCCGGGGTTGGCACCGGTCCGGGCCTGCACCTCGGCCTGATGCGCTTCATCGAGGAACTTCGCCGCCGGGCCGTGGAGATAACCGTCGCCCTGCACCGCGAGATGCACCAGGCCCCCGGCGCCGTGGCGACGCGCGAGATCGGTCAGCTCGTCGATCTGCTTGCGCGAGTACTCGGCGCACCCGGGCGCCACCAGCCCGCGGACCCGGCCCCCGGCAACAATCGGCTCGGCGAAGACCCGGAACTCGACGTCGCGAAGGGCATCGGTCAGGTCGTACAGCTCCATGCCGAAGCGCAGGTCCGGCTTGTCCGACCCGAAGCGGTCCAGCGCCTCCTCATAGGTCAGCCGGGGGAAGGGGCTGGCCAGGATGGGGCGCTCCGGGATCACCTCGCGCGACACGGTGGTCACCATCTCCTCGATGGTGGCCATCACGTCCTCGGCCCGGACGAAGCTCATCTCGACGTCGATCTGGGTGTGCTCCGGCTGACGATCACCGCGCAGGTCCTCGTCGCGGAACGCCCGGGCCAGCTGGAAGTAGCGGTCGTAGCCTGCCACCATGAGCAGCTGCTTGAGCACCTGCGGGCTCTGCGGGAGGGCATAGAAGCTGCCCGGCTGGAGGCGCGAAGGAACGACGTAGTCGCGCGCGCCCTCGGGCGTGCTGCGGATGAGGTTGGGCGTCTCGATCTCCACGAAGGCCATGGCTTCGAACGCGCGTCGCACCGCGCTCGCCAGGCGCGCCCGCAGGACGATCCTCTGCTGCATGGGCGGGCGCCGCAGGTCCACGTAGCGGTACTGCAGGCGGATCGACTCATCGAGCCCGGGCTGCTCCTCGTTCACGTAGAACGGCGGAACCTTCGACGGGTTAAGGATCGTCAGCTCGCTGACCGCCACCTCGACCGCGCCGGTTGCGAGATCGGGATTCGTGGTGCCCTCGGGCCGATGGCGCACGCTCCCGGTCACCTGCACGACCCACTCGTTGCGTGCCGGCTCCCCCGTCGCGTGTGCCACCGGGGCCTCCTCGGCGCTCGTCACCACCTGGGTGATGCCGTACCGGTCGCGCAGGTCGAAGAACGTCAGGTGGCCGTGGTCGCGGCGTCGATGCACCCATCCCGCGAGCGTCACGTGCTCGCCCACGTGCTCCGGGCGGAGCTCGCCGCAGGTGTGCGTTCGGAACGACTGGTGGGCGGGCATGGCTCGCCGATGGTAGCCGAACTGGACCGGCGTCTGCGCTCAGGCGCCGATGGCGGCCGCGACCTCGGCCAGCGCCAGCTCGCGCTGCTCTCCGCTCTGGAGGTCACGGAGGACGACCGGCATGTCCCCGGCGCCCTGGACGATGAGCGCCCAACGAGCGCCGACCTTGGCAGCGGTCTCGAGCTGGCGCCCCAGCTTGCGGGTCGAGCCATCGGTGCGCACCGTGAGCCCGGCGTCCCGAAGCGCCGCCGCTGCTGCCAGCCGCTCCGCCAGGTCGTCGGCATGTGGGCTGATCACCGCCACCAGCGGCGCCCGGGGTGGGGCGGCCACGGACTGCTCCTCGGCAGCCAGGACGGTGCGGTCGATGCCGATCCCGAAGCCGATTCCCGGGGTGGGACGCCCACCCAGGTGCTCGACGAGCCCGTCGTAGCGCCCTCCGCCGCCCAGCGCCTGCTGCTGGCCCTCGCGTCCGGCGACGAAGAACTCGAACGTGGTGCGGGTGTAGTAGTCCAGGCCGCGGACCAGGCGATGGTCCAGGGTGTAGCGCAGGCCCATCCCTTCGAGGAGCTCCCTCACGCTCGAGAAATGGGCGTCGCACTCGTGGCACAGGAAGTCGATGGAGCGCGGCGCATCGGCGGCCAGCTCCGGGTCGAGCGTCTTGTCGTCGAGGACGCGCAGAGGATTGACCCGCAGCCGCCGTCGCGAGTCCGGGCCCAGGCGAGCCTCGTGTCGTCCGAAGTACTCGATCAAGGCCTCGCGGAAGGCCGGGCGGCACGCCGCGTCGCCAATCGAGTTCACGTGGGCCACGACGTCGCCGATACCCACGCTCGAGAAGTAGCGGTGCGCGAGCTCGACGAGCTCGGCGTCGACCAGCGGCCCCGGGTCGCCGATGACCTCCACGTCCCATTGGGTGAACTGCCGGTAGCGGCCGGCCTGCGGGCGGTCGTAGCGGAACATCGGCCCCAGCATCCAGAGACGGAGCGGTCCGGGACGGACCTGCATGCCATGCTCGATGTAGGCGCGCACGATCCCGGCGGTCGGCTCGGGTCGCAAGGCCCACTCCGCACGCTCCTCGTCGCTGCCCTTGGCGCCGGAGACGCGGAACATCTCCTTCTCCACCGCGTCGGACGACTCCCCCAGGCCCCGGGCGAACAGGTCGACGCGCTCGAAGAGGGGCGTGTCGATGCGCTCGAAGGCGTAGCGCTCCGCCAGCTCGAACGCTCGCGCCTCGGCCGCGCTCCAGCGCGCCGCCTCCTCGGGCAGGAGGTCACGGGTCCCCCGCGGGGCACCAATGGGTCGAGCCATGCGCGCAGTGTACCGGCGCTCGCGGGCGGCCTCGTCGCCGATCCGCGGCCACGAGGTTGCCTAGCTGACCTCGCGCGTCACGCTCGTGACGTCCTTCACCCGCTCGATGCGCGACAGGACCCGCGAAAGCTGCTGGAGGCTGATGACCTTGAGGGTCGCGGTGATGGTCGCCATCCCGTCGGGATGCACCCCGATGCTGGCGGCCACGATGTTGACCTTGTGCTCCGCGACCACGTTGGTGATCTCGTTGAGCAGACCCTGCCGGTCGATCGCCTCGATGCGGACCGTGATCGGGTAGGTCTGCTGCCCGGCCGCCTCCCACTCCACGTCGATGAGCCGCTCGATGTCGCGCTCGGAGAGGACGGAGGGGCAGGTCGCGCGGTGGATGGTGACACCCTTGCCACGGGTCACGTAGCCCACGATGGGATCGCCCGGGATGGGCGAGCAGCACTTGGCGAAGCGGACCAGCAGGTCGCCCACGCCCTTGACCCGAATGCCCGTCGTGGACGGCGCGGCCGGCGGCGCCACCTCGGGCAGGGCGATCGCCACGTCGTCGTGGACCTCGATCTTGCTGACCACCGATGCCGAGGAGACGGCGCCGTAGCCGATGGCGGCATAGAAGTCGTCCAGCTCGCGGTAATGGAGCTGGCTGGCGATCTCGGTCAGCTTCTCGGTGTCGACCGATGCGAGCGTCTCGTGGGCCAGGCGCCGCAGCTCGCGATCCAGGATGTCCTTGCCCTGGACGATGTTCTCGTCGCGCTGCTGGCGCTTGAACCACTGGCGGATCTTCTCCCGCGCCTGGTTGGTGCGGACGATGTTCAGCCAGTCGCGGGACGGGCCATGGGCCGCCTTGGTGGTGATGATCTCGACGATGTCGCCGTTGCGCAGCCGGTAGTCGAGCGGGACGAGGCGGTTGTTGACCTTGGCCCCAATCGTCCGGTGGCCGACATCGGTATGGATCCGGTAGGCGAAGTCGAGCGGACCGGCGCCGGCGGGCAGGTCCTTGACGTCACCCTTGGGCGTGAAGACGAAAACCTGGTCCTGGAAAAGGTCGAGCTTGAGGCCCTCCACGAACTCGGTGGCGTCGGCGACCTCGCGCTGCCACTCGATGAGCTGCCGGACCCAGGCCAGCTTCTCGTCATAGCGACGGTCGCCGCGCGAGCCCTCCTTGTAGCGCCAGTGGGCGGCAATGCCGGCCTCCGCGACCTCGTGCATCTGGTAGGTGCGGATCTGGACCTCTAGCGGCTTGGCGTCGGGACCGATGACCGCGGTGTGCAGGCTCTGGTACATGTTGGCCTTGGGCATGGCGATGTAGTCGTCGAACTGCCCCGGGATCGGCCGCCAGATGGAGTGCACCACGCCCAGCGCGGCATAGCAGTCCTTCACGTCGCGGACCAGGAGGCGGATGGCGTGCAGGTCGTAGATCTCGCTGAACTCCGCGCCCTTGCGCTCCATCTTCTTGTAGATGCTGTACAGGTGCTTGGGGCGGCCACTGATCTCTGCCTCGATCCCGACCTTGCCGAGCTCCTTGCGCAGGATGCCAATGGACTTGTTGATGAACGTCTCGCGGGCCCGGCGCCGGTCGGTGAGCAGGTCGGCCAGCTTGCGGTAGGTGTCCGGCTCCAGGTACTTGAAGGACAGATCCTCGAGCTCCCACTTGATCTGCCACATCCCCAGCCGATGCGCCAGGGGGGCGTAGATCTCCATGGTCTGCCGCGCGATGCGCAGCTGCTTGTCCTCCGGCAGGAACTGGAGGGTCCGCATGTTGTGCAGGCGGTCGGCGAGCTTGATGACCACGACCCGCACGTCCTCGGCCATGGCCATGAACATCTTCCGGATGTTCTCCGCCTGCTGCTCCTCCATGGAACGTGCCGAGCCGAACTTGGACAGCTTGGTGACCCCGTCCACCAGTCGGGTCACCTCGCGGCCGAACCGCTTCTCGATGTCGAGGAGGGTGAGATCGGTGTCCTCGGGGACGTCGTGCAGCAGCGCGGCGGCCAGCGTCTCCGCGTCCATCTGCAGCCCCGCCAGGTAGTGGGCGACCTCCACCGGATGGGTGACGTACGGCTCCCCCGACGCGCGCAGCTGACCCTCGTGGGCCGCGACCGCAACGTCGTAGGCACGCTCGATCAGGCCGACGTTGATGCTCGGCCGATGGCGACGCGCTTCCGCGACGACATCCTCGAGGGTGTGCGTTCCAGGCCCGCTCTCCGAGGTGCGCGCGAGGCGGTGGACCACGGCCGCGGGCGCCGCACGCAGACGTGCGAGGTCCATGGACCGGCGATGGTAGCACGCAGCGGAGCTGGGTCCCCGGTCGCGATCAGCGGCCGCGCAGACCCCGAAGCGAGGCTGCCGCCCCGCGCAGGCGGTAGACGACCGGATCGACAACCAGGTCCCAGGAGCCGGCCCAGGACACCAGGCGCCCACCAAAGCCCTTCTTGAAGAGGCTGTACCCATACCACGGGTGCTCCGGTCCCGCGTCGGCCGGCGCCACGCCCCACAGGTCGTGGACGCGGGCTCCCATCTCGCGGGCGGTGCGCATCATCTGCCACTGGGCGGCGTAGGACGCGAACCGCTTGGTTTCGCCCTTTGCCTCGCGGATGGAACCCGAGTAGAGGTAGATCGACCGATCGCCCTCGACCACCAGCAGCCCGGCCGACTCGAGCGCACCATCGTGCCGGGCCTGCACGATCCGAGCCCGGCCGGCCCGCGCCAGGCCCCGCCACGCGATCCGGTAGCGCTCCAGGCTCGGCAGCCGATAGTCCGCGCGCTCGAGCGTCTCGGTCACGATGCCGTGCAGCTCGACGAGGGCCGCCTCGTCGGCCGGATCGGCCGTGACGCTGGTCTCGACCCCCTCGCGTGCCGAGCGCCGGATCGCGTACCGCGTGTCCTTGTCGAAGGTCGCCAGGAGGGCCTCGTCATCGGGGACGAGATCGACCAGGCGGGTGTCGGGCGTCTGGAGCGTGGCGTCCACGCGCCGCATGCCGGTTGCGTCGAGGAGCGTGGCGGCGGGTGAGCCGCGTTCCACCCGAGGCTCGATGCGAACCGCGATCGCCAGGTCCACCGCTGCTGCCCGCCGGAGCCCTTCGACGAGGGTGCCCAGACGGTCCGCGGCACGCGGGTGGTCGTAATCCAGGACGGGGCCGCGCGGGACGTACCAGAACGACCGACCCAGGCTGGTCCGCCGCACCTGCGCCGCGCAGATGGCCACCAGCCGGCCCTCCTCCTCCAGCACGAAGCGGCGCTGCGGCTCCCCGTCGAAGGCTGCGACATCGGCCCAGGCCCAGTCGTGGAGCACGTCGCCGGACGGCGTCGACTCAAGCAGAGCCTGCCATCCCGCTTCATCGGCAGCGGTCGCCTCGCGAAACCCGTCGGGCAGGGCGTTGCGCCCGAGCCGGGCGCGGTGGCGCGCATCGCGCCACGCGGTGTAGCCCTCGCGCGTGGCGAGCGCGGCGCGGACAGCCAGGTCGCCACCCCGGCTGACGGGCAGGTCCCGTGCGCCGACCAGGGTGACCAGCGTTCCCCCGAAGCCCTCCTTGAACTGCGCGATCCCCTCGGTCGGCTGCCCCCACAGGTCGTAGCGCCCGAATCCCTGGGCGCGGAGGGCCAGCATGGCCTCCCACTTCACGAGGTAGTTCGCGCGGTCGCGGGTCCCCTCCGGCGTGGAGCCGCCATACAGCTCGGCGACATGGTCGCCGCAGGCGATGTGGAAGAGCGTCGCCAGCCGTTGCCCGTCGCGGCTGGCAAAGAAGAGTCGCGCGCGGTTGCTCTCGGCCAGGGCGTCCCACACGCGCTGGTAATACGCCGCGGGGCGCGTGTGGAAGCCGGCCCGATCCCCGGTACCGCCAAGGATTGCGTGGAAGTCCGCCAGCGCGGCGGTCACCTGCTCGGACGGCGCGGAAGCATCCATCTGCTCCACGCTGATACCCGCCCGCCCTGCCTTGCCGATGTACTGGCGGTGCTTCTTGCGCAGGTCGCCGCGCAGTGCGTCCTCCGAACGGGTGAGATCGACGTAGCGGGTCACGGCCGGTTGCACCGCCCGCGCCCTGCGCCAGATCTCGGGCGTCAGGCGGGCCGCCAGGGGCGAGGTAACCGTGGCCTCCGGCTCGATGCGGATGGTCGCGACGCGCTCCCGCTCGGCGAGGCGACGCATGGCCGCGACCAGCTCGTACCACGTCGTGTCGTCGTCGAGGTCGCCCACGGGGCCGCGCGGCGCGTACGCCAGGCCGGCGCCAATCCCCGGAACGCGGCGAACCAGGAGCTGCGCACCGGCGCGGATCTCGCCGGTCTCCCGCCGCCCCAGCGCCAGGCGGAACGGCTCCCAGCCGGCGTCACACCGCAGCTCCCCCCACGCCCACAGCTGGGAGAACGACCGGTACGGTGCCGTCTCCACGAAGGCATCCCATCGGTGCGCGTCTGACTCCAGCCAGGCGTCCATGGTCATCCGGCGTCCGTCCCGAACCCGGCCGCCCGCAGCTCCTGCCGCGCGACCTCGGCCTCGTCCCACCAGACCGACCCGTTTGCTCCGAAGATGTTGTGCTCGTGTCCCTTCCCGGCCAGGAGGATGGTGTCGGCCGCCCGGGCGAGACGAAGCGCATGGGCGATGGCCAGGCGCCGTTCGTTGATCACCCACAGGTCGCTGCCGTCCCGTGCCCCGGCCGCGCGGGCGCCATCGGCAATCTGCCGGTTCACCTCGTCGGGGTCCTCGCCCCGGGGGTCTTCGTCGGTGATCACCACCGCATCGGCGAGCTCGGCCGCGATGCGTCCCATGGCCGGTCGCTTGAGCACGTCGCGCTCTCCGGCGGAGCCGAAGACGGCAATCAGCCGGCCGCGCGTGAGTGGGCGCAGGATCCGGAGGATCTTCTCCAGCGCGTCGGGCGAGTGGGCGTAATCCACGATCACGCTGAAGGGCTGGCCCAGGTCGATACGCTCCATCCGTCCGGCGACCGGGCGAGCGGCGGACAGCGCGTCGGCGGCCAGGCTCGGTTCGATCCCCCACCCGACGGCGAAGGCGAACGCGGCCAGCGCATTCTCGACGTTGAACGGCCCGGGCAGAGGGATGGCCAGGGTCCCGCTCCAGGCTGGGGTGGCGACCTCCGCGGTGCTGCCATCCACGCGCACCGCAACCGACGTGGCCCGCACGTCGGCCTCGGGGTGGCGGCCGTAGCTGATGACGCGGTCTCGGGCTGCGTCACGGAAGACCGCCCAGCTCGGATCGTCGCGGTTGAGGATGGCGAGCGGCGCCTCCCGGACCAGGAGCGCCTTCGCCTCGCGATAGGCCTCGAGCGTTCCGTGGAACTCCAGGTGCTCGTGGGTCAGGTTGGTGACGATTCCGGCCCGGTACCGGCAGTTGCGCACGCGTCCCTGCGCCAGGCCGTGGGACGAGGTCTCGATGACCGCACTGTCGTTCCCCGCCGCAACCATCCGGGCCAGGAGCTCCTGCAGCTCGAGCGCCTCGGGAGTGGTGGCACGGCTCATGTTTTCGCTGAGCTCGTCGCCAACCTGCACGTTCACGGTGCCCAGCAGGCCTGGTCGCGCCCCCGCCGCACGAAGGACCTGCGCGCACAGCGAGGTCACCGTGGTCTTCCCGTTGGTGCCGGTCACGCCCACCGTGGCCAGGCTGCGGCTCGGCTCGCCGAACCACAGGTCTGCGGCATCGGCCAGGGCGTGACGCGCGTTGTCGACCACCAGCCGCGGGACGGAGGCGTCCACCGCGTGCTCGACCACCACGGCCCGGGCGCCGCGCTCGACGGCCTCGGCCACGTAACGATGGCCATCGGTGTGCTCGCCCGGAACGGCGAAGAAGACGAAGTCCGGACCAACCCGCCGCGAGTCGTAGGCCAGGCCCCGCACCTCGCCCACCGGCAGCCCCTCCACCCGCTGCGGTCCGATGCGGTCCGCAAGCGCGCCCAGGCCCATCCGTCCCTCCGGCGGTCCCACTTCCGGCGATGCCTGCGCTGGCCCGTTCATGCCGATGCCTCCGACCCGTCGCGGCGTCGGAACCGGCCGCGCACCAGCCGCCGCAGCTCACCGATCTCCGTCGATCGGAGGGCGGCCGCCACCACAAGGTAGATGGCAACGCCAAGCGCCGCCAGTGCGAGGAGCGCCAGCAGGCGGCCGACGGGGTTGGCGAGGAGACCGCCGGCGGCGGTCTGTGTGACCTGCAGCCCTCCGAGCATCAACAGCGCGGCCACCGTGCCTGCGGTCGCCGAGCGGACCAGCGAGCGCAGGATGGCGCCGCCCTCGATGCCTCCCAGGCGGCCTCGGAGCGCCCACACCAGGCCGATCACCTCGAGCGTGGCCGTGACCGACAGGGCGAGCGCCAGGCCGTCGACCCGCATGGGGCCCGCCAGCCAGGCCATGAGCGGCACGTTGAGGACCACCGCCACGATGGCCCACAGCACGGGGGTGCGCGTGTCCTGCAGCGCGTAGAAGGCGCGCGCCAGGACCGGCACCAGGACCTGCGCCCCCAGGCCGAGGGTGAAGAACAAGAGCGCCTCCGCGGTTCGTTCCGTCGACTGCGCGCTGAAGAGCCCGTACTGGAAGAAGACCGCCGTCAGGGGGCCGCGCAGGACGATCATGATCGCGGTCAACGGGGCCGCGACGAACAGGAGCACGCGCAAGGCCTGTGCCAGCTGGGCCCGAACCTCGCGCACGCGGCCCAGCGCGGCATCCCGTGAGAGGCGAGGGAAGAGTGCGATGGCAATCGAGACGCCCACGACCCCCACCGGGACCTGCATGAGCTGGAACGCGTAGTTGTAGGCGGTCACGCTGCCCTCGGGGAGCGTGCTGGCCAGCACGGTGCTGGCGATGAAGTTGACCTGCACGGCCGCCAGGCCCAGGGTGCGCGGCCCCATGAGCCAGGCCACCCGCCGGACGCCCGGGTTGCGCAACGACACGGTCAGGTCGTAGCGCTGCCCGACCGAGGCGAGGTTCGGGAGCTGAATGACCAGGTGCGCCAGGGACCCGACCGCGACGCCCACCGCCAGCCCTTCCACGCCCATGATCGGTGCCAGGAAGAGTGCGGCCAGGATGATCGCCAGGTTGTACAGCAGGGGGGCGATGGCCGGGATCGCGAAGCGCTCGTAGCTGTTGAGGATGCCCGACACCACCGCGCCCATGCCGATGAACACCGGGCTGAGCAGCATGATCCGCGTCATCCGGATCGTCAGCTCCGTGGTTGGCGCGTCGAAACCGGGGGTGACGGCGGGCACGAGCCACGGTGCGAAGATCGCCATGACCAGGCTCACACCGGCCAGCGTGATGAGCACGAGGTTGATCACGCTGCTCGCCATGCGCCACGCCTCCACCTCGTCCTCCCGTGCCCGGTAGCCCTGGAAGACGGGGATGAGCGCCGCCGACAGGGCGCCGGCCACCACCAGCTGGAAGATCGCGTCCGGGATGCGGAAGGCGGCGAAGTAGGCGTCGAGCTCGCGGCTGGCGCCGAACTGCGAGCCGATGACCAGCAGTCGGAGCCAGCCCAATGCCCGGCTCGCCAGGGCTGCCACGGTCAGGATGAGGCTGGCCTGCACCAGAACGCGTCCCGTGGACGGCTCCCGCCCTCCGGCGAGTGCGCCGGGCGTTGCCTCGCTCACCGGGACGCGGCGCGGCCGGGCGAGGGTCGCGTCGAGCGCGGGTGCGCGGCCCGGTAGGCGGTGCGCAGCGCCGCGTCGGAGAGGTGCGTGTAGATCTGGGTGGTCGCGAGGTTGGCGTGCCCCAGCAGCTCCTGCACCGTCCGCAGGTCGGCACCGCCCTCGAGCAGGTGCGTCGCGAACGAATGACGCAGCGTGTGGGGCGAGGTTCCGACCGGGACCCCGGACGCCTCGACCCAGCGGTCGACGATGAGCCGCGCCCCGCGGGCGCTCAGGGCGCCGCCGCGCAGGTTCAGGAAGACCGCGTCCGTGCCACCGCCGCCCGGCTGCGCGGCGAGCAGCGGGCGTGCATGGGCCAGGTAGGATCGCAGGGCCGCCTGGGCAGGACCGCCGAAGATCGCCTCGCGCTCCTTGTTCCCCTTGCCGATGACGCGCATCCGGCGTCGCTCGAGATCGATTCGCCCCAGGGTCAGCCCGGCCGCCTCGGAGATGCGCATCCCGGTTGCGTACAGCATCTCCAGCAGGGCCGCGTCGCGCGAGACCGCCGCGCGATCCAGGGCGAGCGGGGGCCGTCGGCGGCGGCTTCGCTCCGTTCGGTAGGGTGCCTCGACCAGGCGGGCCGCTTCCTCGACCCCCAGGACGCGCGGCAGTCGAGCCGGACGGCGTGGCGTACGGACCCCGACCAGCGGGTCGCTTGCCAGCCATCCCTCGCGCATCGCGTGCCGGTAGAAGGATCGCACCGCCGAGAGCTTGGACCCCACCGAGCTGGCCGCGAGGCCCCGATCGGCCAACGTGGCGAGATAGGCCCGCACGGTGGTGCGGTCCGGGTGCTCCCACCCGACGCCGCGATCCTCCAGGAACGCCAGGAACTCGCCCGCATTGCGCCGGTACTCGTCGATCGTGCGCCCGGAGGCGTTTCGCCCGGCGAGATGCGCGAGGAAGCGCTCCAGCGCCGGTGCCGCCGTGCCGCGCGGCCGGTCAGCCACCGCCGTCGTCGGCGACGGCCGTGCCGCGCCGTCGCCGTGCGTTGCGCCCGCGAGCCCCGTTCGTCGCGTTCGTCTCGTCTCCCGCCGCCGGCTCGGCTGCCGGCAGGTCGCCATGCGCGATGCCATCGGCCGGCGCAGATTCGCGGCCCGGCCTGGTCCACGTCGCGTAGTCGCAGTCGGGATACCGGTCGCAGCCCCAGAACGGTCGCCGCCCGCGACGGCCACGCTTGGTGACCACGGTGCCCTGGCCACACTTCGGACAGGTGCCGAAACGTTCCGCGGCCGGCGCGGCGTCCTTCTTGATGTACCGGCATTCCGGATAGCGGTCGCAACCCACGAACGGACCGAACCGTCCCCGACGCGCAACGAGGTGCCCCTGACCGCACTGCGGACAGGGTTCCCCGACGCCGGGCATCTCCACCGTCTCCTCCGGTTCCTCGCCCGGCAGCGGCATGGTGTGCTTGCATTCGGGGTAGGCGCTGCAGCCCAGGAACCAGCCGTTGCGCCCAAAGCGCTTGACCATGGGATGGCCGGAGACCGGGCAGACGATGTCCGTCATCTCGACCTGCTTGGCGATCTTGGTCCGGCCCTCCACGAGCTGCTCGTTGAAGGGCACCCAGAAATTGCGGACCATGGGGACCCAGGGGTGACCGCCGCTGGCCACATCGTCGAGCTGCTCTTCCATGCGAGCCGTGAAGTCGAGATCAACGATCTCGGGGAAGTGCTCGACCAGCAGGTCCGTCACCCGCTCCGCCGACTCCGTCGGTCGCAGGCGTCGCTCCTCGACCGTGACGTACCCGCGCTGACGGATGGTCTCCATGGTGGGTGCATAGGTCGAGGGACGGCCGATACCGTGCTCCTCCAGGGCCTTGATCAGGGTCGCCTCGGTGTAGCGCGGCGGAGGCTGGGTGAAGTGCTGCTCCGAGGTGAGCTGCTCCAGCGTGACCGCCTCGCCCTCGACGAGATCGGGCAGGACGGACAGCCGCTCGTCCTCCTCGTCGTCCCGGCCCTCCACGTAGACCGCCTGGTAGCCATCGAAGACCCGCTTCGCGGCGCCCGCGTGCAGCGTGTAGCGGCCACCCTGGACGTCCACCCCGACCTGATCGAAGCGCGCCGGCGCCATCTGACTGGCCATGGCCCGCTTCCAGATCAGCTCGTACAGGCGGAACTCATCCGGCTTGAGGTGAGCGCGCAGTGCGTCGGGAGCCCTCGTGAAGCTCGACGGACGAATGGCCTCGTGCGCCTCCTGGGCGCCGCGGGAGCGCGTCCGGTACGCGTTCGGTCGCCTGGGCACGAAAGCCTCGCCGAACCGTTCGCCGATCACGCTGCGTGCCTCTGCGACCGCCGAGGTCGCCATGGCCACAGAGTCCGTGCGCATGTAGGTGATGAGCCCCACCTGGCCACCCGGAAGGGCCACGCCCTCGTACAGGGACTGCGCGGCCCGCATGGTGCGGCTGGCGCCGAAGCCGAGCTTTCGCGAGGCTTCCTGCTGCAGGGTGCTGGTGGTGAAGGGCGGTGGCGCCGTGCGGCGTCGCTCCGTGCGTGTGACGATCTGGACCACCAGCCGCTCACGGCGAATCGCCTCTTCGTGCTCTCGGGCCTCCGCCTCCGAGCCGATGCGGACCTTCTCCCCGTCGACGCGGCTCAGCTCCGCGCTGAACGTCGCATCACCGGAGGCACGCTGGAGGAGCGCCTCGAGGGTCCAGTACTCCTCGGCCACGAAGCGCGATATCTCCCGCTCACGATCGACGACCAGGCGGACGGCCACCGACTGGACGCGTCCGGCGGACAGGCCCCGCCGGATCTTGCTGGCCACGAGCGGGCTGAGCTTGTATCCCACCAGCCGGTCGATGACCCGACGCGCCTGCTGGGCGTTGACGAGGTCGAGGTTGATGCTCCGCGGGTTGGCGAAGGCTTCGTCAATGGCCGACTTGGTGATCTCGCTGAAGGTCACCCGCCGGATCCGGTCCGGCGGCAGCTCGGCGTATTCGGCGATGTGCCAGGCGATGGACTCGCCCTCGCGGTCCAGGTCCGTGGCGAGCCAGACCTGCGAGGCATGCCGCGCCTGCTCCGCCAGCTTCTCGAGCTCCCGGCGCCTGTCCTTGAGCGGCTCGTAGCGCGGTGCGAAGTCATGATCCACGTCGACCCCGAGCGCCTTTGCCGGGAGGTCTCGAACGTGGCCATAGCTGGCGAGGACCCGGTAGCCGGGTCCCAGGTAGCGCTCGATGGTCTTCGCCTTGGCAGGCGACTCGACGATGACGAGGTCGCCGCGGTCGCCGCCGGCGGTGGTTCTGCGCGGCATCGGTCAGGGAGTGTAGCACCGGGCTCCCGTCGCTCCCCGGAACGGCGAGGTGGCCTCGATGGGGTCTGGACGTCGCGGCCGGAGGCCGCGCGCGCGTCCTACCCGGCGAAGTCCCACGTCATGATCAGCTTGCCGTCGCTGGCCTTCGCGTACCCGAACCCGACCCGGTTGAAGTTCGGATCCAGGATGTTCGCGATGTGGTTCCAGACCCCCGGATACGGCTCGGCCATCATGATCGAGTGGCACCACGAGATGGCGTGGGTGATGCTGCCGTAGTCCAGGCATTGGTTCTCGCCCGCGTGCGACCAGCTGATCCCGGCGCGGGTGATCCGGTCGCGGTACGTGGAACCGTCGCGTCCCACGTGGCTGAAGTAGCCATACCGGATCTGGTCGTTGGCGTGGGCCTGCGCGACGGCGGAGAGGGCCGCATCGAGTCGAAGCGGCGCGAAGCCGTAGGCCTTGCGCGATGCGTTGATGAGGGACAGGGCGTAGGCCTGCGCGCTGCCGCTGGCCGGCGGCAGCGGATAGCTCGTGGTCGGCCGCGACACGGTCGCCGCCCGGCTCGTGAAGCCGAACGTCGCCGCCAGCGCGTTGCCATCGAAGTCCGCGGCGCCATCGCCGATGCGGACCTCGAACCGGTGCCCCGCGGCGAGGGCGCTGCTCGGCTTGAACGTCAATCCCGTGCCGTCGTCGTTCCAGCTGACGGCCCCGGCCACGGTGGACCCGCGGCTGACGTCGACGACGGCGAAGGCGGCCTGCGTCGCGTCGGTGTCGACCGGTGCCGAGAACCAGACCTGCACGCTGCCTGCTGAGACGCCGGTCGCGCCGTTGGCCGGCGCGACCTTGACGACTCGCGCCGCGGGGGTCGTGGACAGGGAGAAGCTCGTGTCGCCACCCAGCGGATTTCCCTGCAGGTCGTGTGCGCCCGCGATGCTGATCGCGTAGCGCGCGCCCGGATCCAGCCGCTCGCCCGGCGTGAAGACCAGCGTGCTCCCCTCCCAGCTGAACGTGCCGGAAACGGCCGGGCTCATGAGGAACGCATCCTCGACGTCGGCGTGGTTCATTGCCGCGCTGAACCCGATGTGGATTTCGGTCCTGGAGCTGGCGTTGTCCGCGGTGTCCGCCGGCAGCGCCGGCGGGTCGCTCAGCAGCGACTCGGTGACCGACAGCCGCTCTGGCGCCACGTCCGGTCCTACGCGATCCACGCTGAAGGCGTTGACGTATGGCGCCGTCTGGGTGGTGAAGGTGTACGTCAGCGGGCCCCCCAGCACCGAGCCGTTCGCCAGACGCGTGGGCGCGGGTATCGTCACCACGTAGCGCTGGTCGGTGACCCACCGACGCGCGGGACGGACCTGCACGTGGCGCGCGTCCGCGCTCCACGTCAACGAAACGTGGCCGGTGGGGGTGAGCTCCATGTTCTTCGCGACACTGCCCACGTCCATGGGCTGCGGGAAGTCCAGGACGAACGCCTGCTGGCTCCCGATCCCGATCCCGACGCTGGCCGGGAGGATGGACTGCGGAGCGGTGCGGGCCGGCGTGGGAGCGGCGGTGCTGGGGCGTTCCTGCACCGCGACGACAAGGAGGGCGAGGATCGACGCGACGGCGAGAATCCGCGCGGTGGTTCCGGTGAGACGGGAAGAGGTCCTTCCGGACCGCTCGGCGGTGGAATCCGCCAGGGCACGATGTTGATGCAATAGACCGTTGATCTCCAGCGGGGGTGGACGTGGGTCCGGGTGGGCTCACGGACCGCCTCGGTTGGCGCCCGCAGTATAGCCATGGATGGCGGTTCGCTGCCGAGCGGCACGTCATCGCGGTCGTCACGAGTGGCCGATACGCCGCGCGGCCAGCGTTGCGTGGAACGTGGCGCCCCCGTAGCTGGTGATGAGCCCCCGCGCCTCCAGCAGGGTCAACGCACTGGCCAGCGCGGAGGTCGTGCGTTGGGTGCGATCCATGAGCTCCTCGATCGAGCCGCTGCGCCGCAGCAACGATCCAAGAACCAGCCCTTCGAGCTCCGACAGGCCCACCGCCAGCGGCATCCGTCCGGCCGGGTGCAGGCCAAGGTGCTGGACGAGTGCGACCGCGGACGTGACGATTTCCGCCTGGTGGTCGGCGATGAGGCGGTTGCAGCCTCGCGACGCCACCGAGTCGATTGGCCCCGGCACCGCGAGCACGTCGCGCCCCTGGTCGGTCGCCGCCGCCGCGGTGAGCAGCGCCCCGGATCGGTCCGGCGCCTCCACGACCACCACGGCGTCCGCCAGCCCGCTGACGATCCGGTTCCTGCGTGCGAAGTCCGGCTTGCCGGTGGGACTGCGCGGGGGCATCTCGGACAGGAGAACGCCACCGGACGCCACGATGGACTTCGCGAGCTCGCGGTGGCGTGGCGGGTAGATCCGGTCGATGGGCGAGGGCAGGACCGCGGCCGTCACGCCGCCCGCGTCCAGCGCAGCCCGGTGGGCGACGCCGTCAATGCCCAGGGCCAGCCCCGAGACGACGCACACGCCGGCCCTCGCCAGCTCGTCCGCGATCTCGGCGGCAATCGCCCGTCCATACCCCGTGGGACGTCGCGTGCCCACGACCGCCACGCTGCTGGCGGCCAGCCGGTCGATGGAACCGGCAACGTAGAGCACCGGCGGATGCAGCCCCAGCCGGGCGAGGCGCCCCGGGTAGTCAGGATCACTGGCCGTCACGGCGCGGGCGCCCACGCTGTGCGCGGCCGTCTCCATGGCGTCGGCCACGCGCGCTGCACCCCTGCGGCGGAGGCGCTCGAGCGCCAGCCGTGTGGCTTCGTCCGGACGAGCCAAGTACGCGGTGATCTCGTCCGTCGATCGCGCCAGGGCGCTGTGTGCTGAGCCGAACGCCGCCAGGAGCCGGAAGAAGCCCACCTGCCCCACCCCCGGAACGCCGGCAAGGGCGATCCAGGCAGCGCGCTCGATGCGCTCGTCCGCCACGGGCGCATGAACGGGGCGCCTGCCTCCCGCCGCCGCGTCGGCGGAGCGGGACCCCACGCCGATCATGCCACCGTCTCCCTTGCCGATGCCTCCGGCCGGTAGCGCAGCGCCTCGTCGACGTGCTCGGCCAGGATCTCGCGGCTTCCTGCCAGGTCGGCGATGGTCCGCGCGATCCGTGCCGCGCGTCGTACGCGCCGCGGAGAGAGCGCCAGGCGTCGTGCGCGCTGAGCGAGCAGCGACACGATGCGACCGCTGGTCTCCTTCAGCGCGTCCCACGCGGGATCCATCTCGCCGTTCGCTCGCCCCTGGCGGGCTCGCTGCCGGTGCCAGGCGGCACGGACGCGCGCGGCAGCCAGGCGGCTGGACTCGCCGTGTGCCGTCCCAGGGCCGACGCGAGGCTCCTCGAGGACCACCCACAGGTCAAGGCGGTCCCGGATCGGCCCCGAGAGGCGGGCAGCGTAGCGTCGGGCGGCGGGGTCGTCGCACACGCAGGCCCGGCTGCGCGAGTATCGCCAGCCGCATGCGCACGGGTTGAAGGCCGCGAGGAGGGTGAATCGGGCGGGGAGGCTCAGGGCACCCTCCACCCGGGCGATGGTGACCGTGCCCAACTCCAGGGGCTGACGGAGGGCCTCGAGGGCGTCTGAACGGAACTGCAGCAACTCGTCCATCACCAGTGCGCCGCGGTGCGCCAGGCTCGCCTCGCCGGGACGGACGTGGCTGCCTCCGCCAACGAGCGCCTGGGTCGAGATCGTGTGGTGGGGCACCCGAAACGGCCGTCGTCGCATGATGGGTGCCTGCCGGTCAAGCAGGCCGGCGACGGAATGGATGCGGCTCACCTCGACCGCCTCGTCCTCCTCCAGTGGCGGCAGCAGCCCCTCCGCGGCCCGCAGGAGGAGGGTCTTGCCAACGCCGGGTGGACCGGTGAGGGCGAGGCTGTGGCGCCCGGCGGCAGCGATCTCGAGCGCCCTGCGGGCCACCGCCTGTCCCTCGACCTCGGCCAGGTCCGGGACGGCAAGCGTGGGCATCGGAGCCGGCGCGGCTCCGGCGCGCACCGGTGGCAGCTCTCGGATCCCCACGACGTGGGCGACCGCGTCGCTGAGCGTGGCCGCGCCGCGCACCACGATGCCCTCCACAGCGGCCGCCTCACCCGAGGAGGCCACGGGGACGATCACCTCGCCGATGCCTGCCGACCGAGCCGCCGCTGTGAGCGCGAGAACACCGGCGACCGTGCGCAGGCCGCCGTCGAGCGCCAGCTCGCCAATGAGGGCCGGCCGGCGACGGGGCGGAGCCGTCCCGAGCTGCCCGGAGGCTCCCAGGATGGCCATGGCGATGGCGAGGTCGTATCCGGTCCCTTCCTTCCGGAGGTCGGCGGGGGCAAGGTTGACCGTGATCCGCCGGGCGGGCACCTCGAAGCCGCAGTTGCGGATGGCGGACCGCACACGCTCGCGAGCCTCCTGGATAGCGCTTCCCGCCAGGCCGACGATGGTGAGCGACGGCAGGCCAAACGCGACGTCTGCCTCGATCCGCACCGGCACGCCATCCACGCCGATCAGCGCGGCGGAGAGCATCTCACTCAGCATGGCGGCCCTCGCAGAGGTCGAGCGGAAGTACGGGGGTGAGTGCCGGCCGTCAGCCTGCTCGCCTCCATACTCAAGCGACGACCGGCGCCGCCGAGCCTACTGGGCGCCCCTTATCGGCGCCTTAGGAACCGGTTGCGAAATCTCCGAGGGGAAGCGTCAGCGCAACGCGGGCGTAGCTTCGGCGACAGCCTGGCGATCCACCTCGCGGGCGAAATCCGCCACGCTGCGACTCAGGGGCGCATCGGGTCGTGACGACATGAACGGCTCGCCCGAGTTCAGGGCAGAGATGGCGCCGCGGTACTCGTTGATGACCTGGTAGTCGATCTTGCGCCCAAGGACCGATTCGGCGTTGTTGACGTTGATCCCGGTGTACGCGTTCGAACGGTTGAGGACCAGCTGCACCTTCGCGCGCTCATAGCCCAGGTTGTCCATGGTCTTGAGCACGAGCTGCACGTTCTTGAGGCAGGACAGGTCCGCGGTCATGACCACGAAGATGACATCGGCTTCGTCGAAGAGCTGGAGGTTGAAGTCGTCGATCGTCTTGGCCATGTCGACCAGGGTGTAGTCGAACTGGCGACGGGCGATGGCAAGCAGGTTCGACAGCGTGGACGGATCGCTGCGCTGGCGCTCGACGACGATATCCGCGGACTCCGGCGAGGTTGGCGCCAGCAGCAGGTCCAGCCCGGAGTGGTGGTGCACCATGAGCTTGCGAAGCAGGTCGCCGTCCAGGTCGGGTTCGCTCATGGCGTTGACGATCGAAGCAGTGTCCAGCCCCAGGTCCAGGAATACCCGCAGGTCCCCGAACTGCAGGTTCGCGTCGAGCAGCGCCGTCCGGCGCTTGAGGTCCTGGGCGAGCGCGATGGCGGTGTTGATGGCAATCGTGGTGGTGCCCACCCCTCCCTTGGCGCCGTAGAAGAGGGCGAGCCGTCCCAGGGTCGAGGCCTCCTGGCCGGCGGGCGCCGGTGTATCCGCGCCGCTGCGGGCCAGCAGGGCACGGATGCGCGCGATCAGCTCGAGCGGGTGGAATGGCTTGACGATGTCGTCGTCCGCGCCCGCCCGGAGCCCCTTCACCCGCTCGCCGACATCGGCCTCCGAGGTGAGCATGATGACGGGGACCCGCGTGCCCGACTTCTCGGCCGCGCGGATCTGCTGCGTCGCCGCGTAGCCATCGAGCTTGGGCATGCCGACGTCCATGAGGATCAGGTCAGGCGCCGCGTTCCGCGCCATCTCGACTCCGGCCGCACCGTCGGACGCGACGAGCACCTCGAAGCCTTCCTGCTTGAGGGTGAAGACCAGGACGCGCTGGATGTTCAGGTCGTCATCGACGACGAGGACCTTGGTGGCAGCCATCAACAACCTTCGTTGGTAAGAGTCCGCAAGAGTATAGAGTCCGGCCCCGACCGCCCGACGGCACCCTTCTACGCGACCATCGCGCCGTCCCCGTCCAGGTGGCGCGCCAGGAAGGTCATCACCCGGCGCCGATACTCCTCACCGCCCACGGTGCACGCGTCCGCGTGGCCCGCACCCTCCACGACGTACAGCTCCTTGGGCGCATTCGCAGCCGCGTAGAGGCGCAGTCCCTGCGCGCAGTCGATGAGCTGATCCTCACGTGGAACGATGAGCAGCAGGCCGCGAGGAGCGAGGCGTGCGACGTGGTCGATAGGCGCCAGCAGCCGCGTCCGGGCTCGTACGCTCGCGCCTGCCACCACCAGCCGCGACCCCAGCCAGGGCAGCGGATACCGCAGCTCTCGCATGCGGTTGCCGATGGGGTTGTAGAGGTCGGCATAGGGCGCATCCGCGACGACCCCTGCTACCGGCAGATCCGCGCCGGCCATGATCGCTACCGCGGCTCCCATGCTGATCCCCATCAGGGCGACCGGCCCCAGGCCACGGCCCTCAAGCATGCGCACCGCGGCGGCGACGTCGAGGCGTTCGGCGGTCCCCAGGGTGATGTCCGCGTCATCGCTGGCGCCGTGACCACGGAAGTCGAACTGCAGCACGTGGTAGCGCTCGCTGAGCCATGGCACGAATCCCGCCAGCCACGGCAGCCGGTTCCAGCTGAAGCCGTGCATCAGCACCACCGCTCCCCGGGTCTCGCGACGAGCGCCGATGAGCCACCCGGACAGGGTCACCCCGTCGTCGGTCGTGAAGCGCACGTCCTCGTACGCAAGCCCCAGCTCCGCGGGCGTGGTGGGATCCCCGGCCAGGGGCTCGAAGGGCCGGCGCGGCGGTCGGACGACCCGACGCGAACCTTCGACGGCCAGGAAGCCCGCGTAGCCGGCCAGGAGCGCCCCGACCAGACGTCCGACGCGTCCCGTAAGCCCGCGCCGGCCCGGGCGCTCGCGCTGCGGGAAGGTATCAGCCCGCGTCCGTACCACCGGCCTCGCGCGTGGACCGCAGGGCCGCCCCGATCGGCCGCGTGAGCTCCGCGAGCTCCATCGGGATGACCCACTTCGTGGACTCGCCGGCCCCCAGCGCCTTCAGCGCATCGAGGTACTGCAGGGCCATGGTCTTCTCGTCGATGCCGCGGGCCGCATTGAAGATCGTCTGCAGCGCGTTGGCATACCCCTCCGCCTGCAGGATCTGGCTCTGCCGGTTGCCCTCCGCGCGGAGGATGGCGCTCTGCTTGTCGCCCTCGGCCACGTTGATCGTCGCCTGCCGCTGGCCTTCCGACTCGGTGATTACGGCGCGCCGGTTGCGCTCTGCGCTCATCTGCCGGTTCATCGCGTCCTGGATGTCGCGCGGCGGGACGATCTCGCGGATCTCGACGTTCGTGATCTTGACGCCCCAGCGGTGGGTCACCTCGTCGAGCTTGGTGCGCAGGATGGTGTTGATCTCCTCCCGCTTGGCGAGGACGTCATCGAGCGGGATGTCGCCGATCACCGCGCGCAGGGTGGTGGCGGCCAGCGCCTGTGATGCGCCGGAGAAGTTGGTCACTGCCGTCACCGACTCCGACGGGTCGAAGACCTTCGAGTACACGAGGAAGTCGATGCTGATGGGAGCGTTGTCCTTGGTGATGCAGGTCTGCTGCGGCACCTCGAGGTAGAATTCGCGGAGATCCACCTTCACCGTCTGCTGGACGAACGGGATCAGCACCACGAGCCCGGGACCCCTGGCTCCCTGCAGCCGTCCGAAGAAGAACACCACCAGGCGCTCGTACTCGCGAACGATGTGCACGGTAAGGGTGATCAGCCACAGCACGATCAGCAGGCCGACCACCAGCACGATGAGGCCGGTTGGGTTGTCAAGCATGGCTCGGGTCCTCTCTCCCCTCTTCTGAAGGCTGGACGGCAGCGGGTGCCGGTTCCACGACCAGTTCGAGTCCCTCGACGCGGAGCACCCGAATGGGAGTTCCGGCGTCGATGGCCGTTTCCGCGCTGCTCCGCGCCGACCACGTCTCACCACCAGCATAGGCGATGCCCCGCGGGGCCAGGAGGGTCTGTGCCGTTCCCGTGGCTCCCACCAGCGCTGCGATGGGCAGGGCACCGGAGGGCATGCCACGGCGGGTCTGCACCAGACCGCGGATCAGGACCAGGAAGTAATAGAGCGTGAGCGCCACGATCGCCGCGATCAGGATGGGATCCACCCGCACCGCGAAGTCGGCCTGCCCGGGCGTCACCCCGGTGTAGAGGGCGAAGGCGCCCAGGACAAAACACACCACCCCGCCCACGGCCAGCAGCCCGTAGCTCGTCACGTGGATCTCCAGGACGAAGAGGCCGATGCCCACCAGGATCAACGCCAGCCCGCCGATATTGAGTGGCAGGCTGTTGGAACCGATCCAGGCCAGGATGATGGCGATGGCTCCCAGCGTCCCCGACACGAAGTTCGGATGGAACAGCTCGGCCAGGATCCCGTAGAAGCCGATGGTGAACAGGATGAAGGCGATATTCGGGTCAGACAGCAGGTGCAGGAACTGCTGGCCGATGTTCATGTTCACGTCGGTCACCGGGAGCGCCGCCAGCGTCGGGATCGGCGCGCCGTCGTGCTCATACGGGTGCCCGTCCGAGCGGGTGCCCTTGTCGACCGCGGCGAACAGCTCCGACTCGTTGGCGGCCAGGATATCGACCACCGGCGGCTTCATGGCGACCGCGACGGAGGAGCCGACGCTCGCTGCGTCGCGGACAGCGCTTTCGGCCCAATCGGCGTTGCGGTCCTCCCGCAGGGCGAGCTCGCGGATCGAGGCGACCTGGTCGTTGGTGACCTTCTTGGCCTCGGTGGAGGGCAGGTCGTTTCCGCTCGAGTCCACCACCGATGCGGCTCCAATCTGGGTGGACGGGGCCATGGCCGCCACGTCCCCGGCCAGGGTCACGAAAGTTGCCGCGGAGCCGGCCCGCGCTCCCTCCGGGGCCACGTAGGTGATCACGGGGATGGAGCTGGCCAGGATGGCCTTCACCATGCGGTCCTTGCTGGTCAGCTCGCCGCCGGGCGAGTCGATGACGATGAGCACGGCTGCCGCGCCGTCATCGATCGCCGCCTTGATGCCCTGCTCGATGTAGGTGGCGGTCACCTGATCGATGACACCGGTGAGGCGGATCCGGGCGATGTGGTCTCCCGCTCCGGCAGCAGGTCCGGCCAGCGACACGAGACCAATGAGAATGGCAACGACCGCGAGGGAGCGCCGCATGGCGACCATGGATCGAGTATACGCGCGCGGTTACGAAGCCCCTACAGCGCCACCCGGTCCCTCCCCCTGCGTCGAACGGCCTGCCGCGAGGAGCACCGGCCTTCGGTCAGGGGTGCGAACTCCCGGCCTCGAGCCACTCCAGGGTCAGCTGCGACCAGGTCTCGAGGCGATCCCATGCGGCACGCACCTCGGCGAGCTCGACAAAGCGGCCGAAGAGCTTGTCGCGCTCCCGAACGGTGACGGGAGCGCCATCGGCCTGCACCGTGAACACCACGCCCAGGTGCACCGCACCGACCGCGTTGCCATCGTCGTTCAGGAACCCGGCGAGCTGGAACGCAGGGTCGAACCTCGCGTCCAGCTCCTCGCCCCATTCGCGTCGCAGGCCATCCATGAGCGGGTCGTCGCCATGGTCGACCGGGTTCAGGTGACCGCCAACGCCCAGGCTCCCCTTGAGATGGAGGCGCGGATCGCCTCCGGCTCGGGTGCGTTCCATGTAGAAGACACGGGCACTGTCACGGACGACCACGTACGGAATGAGCTGCTTGTGGGTCGGGTCCTCCTCCGCCTCCGGTCGCGATAGGTACCGCCCGTGCCGACGCACTGCCGCGGCCAGGGACTCCAGGTCACTGGCGCTCGCCGGACGCAGCCCGCGGAACTCGCAGCCGCCGGGGACGGCAACACGGGGCAGGACGAGGACGAGCTCCGGCTCGCGGTAGGGCTCAGTCACCCGCCGAGTCCAGTGGCTGACTCCGGCTCATGTTGCCCAACGCCACCGTTCTCGTGGCGGCTCCGCGCGATCCAGTCAGCGATCGCGCACGTCGGGATCCTCGGGAACGTGGTCGCCAGCTGCGATGCCGCATCGAGACAAATCGCGTCAGTTCAGCTGATCGCATGGACCTGGGAGGGCCTGATCGGGCCGTCCTTCGCCATCCGCAGCGCGAGCTGCGCGGCCTCCCGGGGGTCGCGTGCACGGTGCACTCGCGGGCCGCCGACCGCGCGATCTGACTCGACGCGCCAGGAGCCGAGCGCCACGACCTGGCGCCCCATTCGCAGGGCCAGGCCGATCTCCGACAGCGTCCCATGCCGCCCGCCAACGGCTACCACGGCATCGGCGCTGGTGACGACCACCAGGTTCCGGACGACGCCCAGACCGGTGGCGATGGGCAGCGCGATGAACTCGTTGGCCTCCGACGGGTCGTCGCCGGGCAGGATTCCAATGGTCAGTGCTCCCTCGGTTGCCGCTCCGCGCGCCGCCGCTCGCATGACCCCGCCGAGCCCACCGGTGACCACGGTCACGCCGGCCCGGCCAAGGAGCACGCCCAGCTCCTCTGCCCATTCGAGCACGCGATGCGCATCCGGGCCGCGTGGATCCCCGTCGCCTATGACCGCCACGATCGGCGTGCGCCTGGTCCTTGCCGTCTCAGTCATCGCCCGATGCCTCCGCTTCGGCGCCCATCATGGCACCGTCGGCCACCTCCAGCATTGCGGACCCCAGGGCCTCGTATCGCGCCGGATGGCCGCCCCGGAGGTGCGAGCGGTAGAGCACGACCCGGTCGACCCGAATGGCACCAACCGGCGCGCGCCGGCCCGCCATCCAGGCGGCCACGTCGGCGCCGCGCGCGTCCCTGGCGCGGGCCAGGGTGACATGCGCACGAAACGGCGAGCTCGCGCGCAGCGCGGGCGCCACGGGCTCCAGGGCGCCGCGGACCGCGGTTGCCAGGGCCGCGAGCCGTCCATCCGGATCGGCGACCCCGCACCACACCACGCGCGCGCGCCCCGGTCCCGGAAAGGTGCCCAGCGAGCCGGTCGGCGCCGTCCAGGCGGGCCGGTCTGTCGTGGCGGTCCGCAGCCCGGCCAGCAGTGCCGGTACGGCATCCGGGTCGGTGGCGCCCAGGAAGGCGAGGGTGAGATGCCAGCCGTCGGGCGCGGTCCATCGCAGATCCGGTGCGACGGGCTCTCCACGCCACCCGGCCAGCGCCTCCGCGAGGTGCGAGCGCAGGGCGGCCGGCAGCGGCACCGCGACGAAGCAGCGCCAGGACTCGGTCACACGGCCGATGCCCGGGGGGCACCACCCACCACGCCGCGGGCGTCCACGATGGGCAGCAGCTGGTCGAGTGCGGTGATGATCGGCACGCCGTCGGGCAGCGCTTCGGCGCTGTGCCGCCCGTGGCGGTCGATGAGGACCGCGCCGATGCCCACCGAGATGGCCCCGTCCACATCCGCATCGACGTGGTCGCCCACATGGATCACCTCGCCCGCCTCGGCATGCGCCCGGTGGAGCGCGTAGCGGAAGATCTCCGGGTGCGGCTTCTCGAAGCCCACCCGCGCAGAGGCGGCCACGAAGTCGAACCTGCTGACGAGCTGAAGCGAGTGCAGCAGCTCGGGGAGGCTCCAGACCCAGTTGCTGACCGCGCCCACCGTCAGGCCGCGATCCCGAAGGGCGTCAAGCGTGGCCGGCACCTCCGGGAAGACGTGCCAGTTTGACGCGACCATGAACATCTGGGAGAGGCGCCGGAAGAAGGCCTCCGGCATCGGCCCCAGGCCAAGCCCGGCAATGGCCCGCTGGTCGACTTCGACGGTTCTCCGAAAGCTCGTCTCCTCGCTGGGCTCGAACCCGTTGTCCAATCCCCAGCCGCCGTGGTGGTATGCGGCTCGCAGGGCGACACGCAGGGCCTCCACGTCGACATCGATCCCGAACTCCGCGAAGGCGGTCGCGTAGATGCGTTCCCACGACGGCGACGGTCGCATGACCGTGTCGCCGATGTCCAGGAAGATCGCGCGCAGCAGCGGCGGCTTCACCACGTTTGGCATGCGCTAAGGGTAGCGAAGATGCCGATGGCGGCCAGGAGCACGTCCGCCGGGGGCTCCCTGCCGGGGCGGCGGTGCCCCGATCAGGCCGCGTGCGTTCGACGGCCCAGGATCTGGTAGATCTCGGTGCGGTACGCCACACCCGACGAATGCCGGCTCAGCCAGCGCAGGTACTCCGGGTCGTGGCGGGCCAGGTCGCGGAGCGTCCAGCCCGCATAGCGCCCGAAGCTGACGCGCGTCCCCGCTGCGTTCGAGCGCGGCGGAGGCGGCACCGAGGCCGATGCCGGACGTCCGGCCGAACTGCCCGAGCGTGCCTGAGCCCGGTCCCACGCGGCGCGCGCGGCCTCGTCCCGGAGGAGGGCATAGGCGGCATTGAGCGCCAGCATCTTGCGCTGCGCCTCGGGGGAGGCGTCACGGTCGGGATGGTACTTGAGTGCGAGCGCCCGGAACGCGGCATGGACCACCTCCTGCTCGGCGCTGGCCAGCACCTGCAGAACGCGATAGGGATCGACGCCGTCCATGACCCCGGCGGTCCGGCTACTCGTTGAAGAGGCGCTCTTCGATCAGCTTCTCGGCGGTGATCCGGCCAGTCGGATCGAAGCAGCTGTATTCGAAGAGCTTTTCGTACTCGAGGTCGACGTTGTCCTGCCCACCTCGATTCTTCTCCACGGTGACGACCACCCAGTCCCGGTAGCGCTGGGCCTGGTACGGATTGAACTCGATGTTCACCTTGGCGACGATGTGGTACTTGTCGTTCAGGATCAGGATGATGTCGCTCTCGTAGTTGATGGCGCTGGAACCCCGCAGGTGGTGGTTCCGCAGGCGCTTGGCCTTGAGACCCTCGCGGTCGGCGGCCACGATGGCGATGACCGGCAGCTCAAGGGAGAGGGCAATGTCCTTCAGGCCGCTGACGATGCGTGTGACCTTCTCTGCCTCGTCCGCGGGCTCCGGGATCACCGGCACCTTCTGCAGGTAGTCGACCACGAGGACCAGGCGCTGGCCCTCCTCGCTCCGGTGCTCTGCGACGAGCTTGCGGATGTTGTCGATGGTGCTGGCGGTGGCGGTGCCGCGCATGAGGTAGAGGTTGCTGCCGTATCGGGCGATCCGCTCAAGCGACGGGCGGAGCCGCGGGTTGGCCCCGAGCTTCGCGCGCTGGCCGGTCTCGGCCGATGCGGTGTAGCTGCCCAGAACCTCCTTCTTCACATCCTGGATCTTGACGGCGCCGGACTTCTGGGGGAGATGCGCGAGGGCGGACTCCATGGCGATCAGCCGCTGGATGAGGTACTCCTCCTCGTGCTCGAAGCAGACGTAGAGCACCTTCGCCTGCCCCGCGGCCGAGATGTTGCGCGCCATCTGCAGGGCCATGGTGGTCTTGCCCGCGCCCTGAGCGCCGCCGATGAGCAGCAGCTCGCCAGGGCGCATGCCGCCGCCAATGGTCTTGTCCAGCGGAACGAAGCCGGTGGCAATGGGCTGAAACTCGTCGATGTGGCCGGACGCGATGCGTTCGTTGAGGCTGGTCAGCACGTCCAGAGCCGAGCGCGGCGCGAGCGTTCCTTCGCTCACGTCGAGAGTCCAGTCCTCGGAGGTGACGTCTGGGTTAGCGAGCGGCTCGTCGATCATGGGGATGGCAGGCTCCCATTCGGTTGGTCATGACGCGGGTGCAGGGTTGCCTGCACGCAACGCAAGCGAGTATACGCGGTGGTTCCCATGCCCCGGAATGACCCGAATGGACTATCCGCTCGCTTCACGCCACGCTGCCCCAATGACATCGTCGAGAAGCTGGTGTAGCGCCTGCTGGGCCTCGATGGGACGGAGTGTGTGGTCGGATCCAGGGAGCGTTCCAAACGTGACGTTGGGCATCTGCGAGGCGCGCCGCATGATTCCGCCAGCGCGCAACTCCTCCTCCAGCGGCTCGTCACCTGAAAAGGTGATCATCAGCCGCCCCCCATGGGCGCCGACCGCCGCAAACAGCTCCGCGAACTCGTCCGGACGGTCGCGCCCTGAAACCCGTCGTATCGCCTGGTCGATGGTGCGAGTGACGCCCCGTACGGCCGTGGAAGTCAACGCGGCGATCAGCAGGCCCACCCGCCGCAGGCTCACGCCTTCCTCCAAGAGCCGGGCCCAGCCTCCGGTCCGGCTCAACCGGGACAGGCCACGCGCTCGGCGTCGCTGAAGCAACCCAGCGTCCCAGACCAGCGCCCCCGCGTTCACGAGCACCGCACCAATGGTCGCGCGGTCGTGTGCGGCGATCTGGATGCCCCAGTAGCCGCCAGCGCACAGACCGATGAGCAGCCTGGGAGTCCCCGGCCAGCGTTCGTCGAGAACGCGCAGGAAGCGCAGAACCTGCTGACCAACCTCGGGACGATAGAACTCCGCCACGTTGCTGTATCGGCCTGCGTCGCCGCCCGCCTCTCCGATGGCCTCCACGTCGATCCGCAGGGTGGCGACGCCACGGCCGGCCCAGCGTCGAGCGGCATCGACCCACATGCGGTTCGGCCCAATGTGTCGAACTGCACCCGCATCCAGAAAGACCGCAGCGAGGCGTGGTGCCGCTCCGGTCGGGCGATCGAGCACCCCGAACAGCGTTGCCCCGCCCCCGAGCTGGACCGTCTCTTCTACGAAGCTGGCGGTGCTCCAGCTTGGCTCGGCACTGACTGCCGGGCCGATCTGCCGGGCTCGATCGCCACCTGGCGCGAAGCTGACGGGGGCAGCGAGCCAATCATCCACCCGCCGGAACACCGAAGTTGGCGGGGCGAAGCGCTCCGGGTGCACACACATGGCCGCCCATCCATCCGCCGGTTCAACCCGGACCGCCACACCCAGTTTGGAAAGATGGGCTCCATGAGCCGAGGGGGCGGGCAGCCGGTCGCGGGACAGCAGGAGCGCGCGCCTGAGGAACCCGGTCGGCATGGCAGTCGGATCGAGGTGTGAGAGGCGCGATGCCGTCTCCGAGCTGAGGACGAAGCCGCTCACCTCCATCGCGCCCTCCGGGAGGTACCCGTTGTGCTTGACCCCGTATGTGCGCGACTGCAGGAGCCCGAACGCGCGGGCCTCGCGCACGAAACCCCGGCCGTCCGACGGCGCCCCCCACCACACCAGGTCATCCACCGGTGATCCGCCCGCGATCGCGTCCGCCGCAATCAATGCCCCAAGACCGAGTCCAATCACGACCACGCGCGCAACGCCCTGCTCGGCCCGCAGCCAGGCGACAGCGGCGGCGGCCGCGGCAACCCACGCATCCACGAGGCCACCGTCCATCGGCCCCCCGCTGCTGTCACCGGTACCCGGCAGGTCGATGCGCAACGCCTGATGTCCGCGGGCGGCAAGGTGATCGGCCCAGGCCAGCCGCTCACGATGGGAGGCGACCTCGTCCCATCCCCAGGGAGGCAGGATGAGGACGCCGGTGCCAGTCGGATCGGTCTCCGTCGGGGGTGTATGCAGTGCGCCGAACACGGCCCTGTCGCCGACACGAAGGAAGAGGTGCCTGGTGGGCACCACGGCCACGGTCATCGCAGATCTCCCAGCGCGACACTGCCAGCCAGATTCAGCGCTGCAAGCGTGCCACCCTTCCACACCGTCTCAGCCAGCGCAGGCTGGAGCACGATTGCCCGGGACTCGCCGGGCGCGACGGAGAACCCGTCGTCTGAAGGCACGTGTCCGGGAACCGCGAGCCGCGCTACGTGAACCAGGCGCCGCGCCTCGATACGCGCCTCGGGGATCCCCCCTTCTCCTCGTGCGACCACGATCCGCAGGCCGAGTTGCTCGGGGGTCTCCTGCGTCACCGGCCGTCCAAGCGGATGGTGGAAGGCCTGCGCAGGGCGCTCAGGGAAGTAGCTGCCGCTACCCGCCGCGAGCGTCGCAACCAGCAAGTCACTGGCCGGTGGCCCGAACCGGTAGGTCCAGCCGATGTCGATGAAGCGGCCCAGGATCGCCTCGGCCCCCATCGAGCGGACCTCGTGGGCGCCCAGCTCGATGGGTGCCTCCGCCCGCGCAACCTCGACCTCTCGGTCGCGGAACACTCGGAGGACCAGCCGCGCAGTCAGCGCGGTGGGCGTGTCGTTGGCCACGTGGACAGCGACCCCGTTCAGTCCCTCATCGGTCATCCAGACGGCCACCGGGGCCATCGCGCGTCGGACGTGGTGGTAGGCTGCCTTTGGATTTCCCTGCCAGTCGACGATGCCCCACCCCGCCCCCGGATGCAGATCGTGGAGACAGTTGACGAGGGCTCCCCCGCAGCCTGAACCGGGACGTCGGAGCTCGCCCAGCACGGCCGCCATCACCTCGCCGCTGATCTCTCGCGACAAAGCGAGATAGCGCGCAGGATCAGCGGAACGCAGCATTACCGGATCTACGGCATACCACGCTGCCAGGTAATGGTCACGGACATCCTCGAAGTCCCAACTCGCCCCCGCATCCCGAGGGATGCCGGACTTCGACGCCTCAGCCAGCGCCGCCGAGCCATTCGGTACGTTCGCGAAGGCAAGGCACTCGGCGGCAAACCGGACCGGGCCGACGCGCATGTCGCTCAAGGGCCGCAGGTATGCCCCGACACCGTAGTAGTGCGTGACGCCACTTCCGGTGCGAAACGGCTGGTCGCCGCCCGTCGGCGTTGATGGAATGACGATAGCGTCCAGACCCGCTGCCCGTGCCTCCCGACGCAGCTCGTCAGCGTAGAAGCTGCTGCGGGCGACGGCCGGGTCCAGCCCCAGCATGCCCACCTGCTGCTCGACCTCACTGTTGCCGCACACCACGACGGTGCTGGGATGGCCCGACAGCAGCCCCATGGTGGCAGCGACCTCGTCGCGTGCCGCGGCTCGGAAGCGTTCGTCATCGAAGGGGTAATCCATGTTCGCGAACATGAGGTCCTGCCAAACCATGATGCCCAGCTCGTCGCACATGTCGTGGAAGGCTGCCCGCTCATACGCCGTCGTGCCCGGGATGCGCAGCATGTTCATCCCTGCCTCGCGCGCGAGGAGCAGCGCCCCGCGCATGTCCGGGGGTCCGTCCCGCTGCGCGAGGTCGAGAGGTGTCCAGAGGGCACCACGCACGAACACTCGCAGACCGTTCAAGGCAATCGCCAGCCCCTCGTCTTCCCAGTCTCGGTCGTTCCCGGCTAGGAGCTCAATCGTCCGAAATCCGGTCTGACCCAGCTCGAGCTGAGACGAGCACGCGCCCTGCCGAATGCGCGCCAACACGCGATAGCGGTTGGGTGTGCCATGGGTATGCGGCCACCACTCGGCGACCTGCGGGATGACGACACCTCCTTCCGCTTGGAGAACGCCGTGGACCTCCGTCACATCGAGCTCAGCAGTATGCCGGCCTGTAGTGCCGTCGACGAGCAGGCTCACCTCGGCCGGCCCATCACATTGCAGCCCATGGGCACGCATGCTGATACGGAGGAGTCCGGACGACCCATCGACAGTGGGGGTCATGCGCACGTCTTCCAGCGCCAGCCCCGTGCGACGCTCGAGAAGGATGGGGCGCCACGGACCAGCAACGGGCGGACCTGGCGCAAAGCCGGGCGCGCGTCCGGTGATGCTGGTGCGGATCCAGCGGAGGCGACCATCGTCGACGACGCGGGTCCGCCAGCGCGCCCGAGTCGAACGTGGCGCTGCCAGCTCCGGACTGAGGGCGTGGACGCGGAGAGTCAGCTCGTTGTGACCCCTGAGCCGGTCCCCGACCTCGACGATGCGTCTCGCGAACATCGAGCGGCTGTCGAGCACCAGGGCCCCGTTGAGGTACACGGTCACGCGGGTCGCGAGGCCCTCGAAACGAAGAAGCACCTCTTCACCCGCTGCTGCGGGCGGCGCATCGAACCGGGTTCGGAACCACCATTCTTCCCGGTCGATCTCCGAGAAGGGCCTACCGAGACGGCGAAGCGCCTGCGCAACCGTGGCCCGAGGGCCGATTGGGAGCCATGTCAGGCCCGACGGCGGCGACATCAGCTGCTGCTCCACGACCGGGGCTTGGGACAGCTCCCAGTTCGACTCCAGTGCCTGCGTGACCGTGTTCACGTCTTGTGCGAGGCCAGCTGGTCGATCAGGCGCATCCCCTCGTCCCACGCGCGCGCAAGATCCGTCAGAAGGGGCTCTGGGTCGAAGTGTCGGCGACGCGCAAGCTTGAAACCGAGGGTCTTCGAACCCTCGACGACCTTGGTGAGTACCCGGCTGGCATCCGCCCCCTCGCTTCCGAACAGCCAATCGACGTACGCCGCGCAAAGCTCGAAGCCGGCGCCGGCCATGCGCACGGTGGCGAAGGCGTAAGCGTGGTACATCTGCGCATCCCCGTCGAGGAGGGTCGGAAGGTCCAGGGACAGGCGCTCGGCAAACGCGGCGAATGGATTGCGAGCGGGACGCCGAGCAAGGTGCGTGCCGAGGAGCTCCAAGGCCTGCGCCCGAAGCGCGGCACCCTGCAGGCGTCGCCCCTCGACGAACCGCATGACCTCGCAGTACGGAGGGAGCTGCGTCGAGCCGCGGTCAGCGCCGACTCGCAGCGCCCCGCGGTAGTCCTCGTCAGAGAGGCGGAACAGCGAGGCGTTGTGAAAATAGATGAGCGCTTCCCGCCCCGGATCGATCGCCTCCACCGCAATCGACGTCTTTACGTGCTCTCGCCGATAGCTGGTGGTCAGCGTGTCCGGCAGGAACCAGGCGTCCACCTCGACCGTCATCGACCGGCCACCCTTGAGCTGCTCGGCGATGTGCAGTGCAAGGTCAAGGTAGGGCTGCATCTCGTGGATGTCGATTCCGAAGAGGCTCCACAGGTCGGCGGGGTCCGGCTTGAAGAACGTCCACTGGTCGCCCTCGAACGCGATCTCGAGGGTGCAGCCGAGTGCCGCCAGCGGCTCGTCGCCCCGGGCATGGATCAGCTCGACCAGGATATCGGTGTAGCAGTTCGTCTCCTGATAGACCCGGCCTTCCTGGTGGACCGCATGTGGCCGGTAGCTGGCCGGATCAAGACCAAAGAGATGCAACATACCTAGGCCCGGGACGTCACGAAAGGATCCGGTCGGCGACCTCGGCTGGCCACACATCGACGTCAAGGCCGTGCGTGCGCAGCAATCCCAGCACGATCCGCTCATGCCCAAAGCCCAGGCAGGCGGTGTGGACCAGGCCCCCATCGGCAAAGGAAAGGCCAAAGAGCGTCGCGAAGTGTCCTTGATGACAGTTGAACGAAGCCAGCGCCGTCAACTGATCCTCGACTATGCGCAGATGGATCTCGTATTTGAGTGCCTGCTCACGCTGGCTCGCCGCCAACAACTTTCCGCTCCTCCCAAAGAAGGGGTCAGCTGCCACGTCCGTCGTCACCGCCAGACCGAGGTCGCGGAGGAATTGGAGACCGCGGACCAGCCACCCGTCGCGCCATTCGATGACTTCCTCCGGGTCGCCCGCACGCACGAGCTCGCGCATGTGGAAGAACTGCCAGCGCGTCGGGTCCTCGGAGGGCTCGTGGCGGAAGATCACAGCGGCACCAGGGTCGACGGTGATGCCGGGTCGCACGACTGGCCCTCTGGCGGCAAGGGCCGGGTAGACCGGATAGCAGGCCGCCGGGGTAAGTGCGAGCTGCGTCATGGCCTGGAACCGGCTCCAATCCCCATGATCGTGGGCGATGGCGTCTTGCTCGGCTGCCTCCGGCTCGGTTCCGCGGAAGCTGAACACCGACCCCGCCAGGTGAGGAAAGGAGCGCAGGTACCCGCTGGACTCCAACTGCCATCGTGGGATCGCCGGTGGGAACGCGATATGCTCGGCCTTCTCGCCCGCGAAGGCGCGCGTGAGCTCTCGATCGAGACCCTCGCGCACACGCTCAAAGGCCGCTCCGCGTCCGTACAGCCCTGGGACGCCCGACTCGAGCAGAAGGCCGTGGCGGACGAGATCGTCACGGAGCCTGCGCCACGCCTGGTTGGGCGCCGCCGCCATCAGATTCAGACCTCCTTCGTAATCAGCAGCAGGCGCCCGTTGGTCTCGTGAATTCGCTCGTTCGCGATCATGAGGCTGGCGGACATGGTGTCGCGCACGTGGCGTCCAACACTGAACGGTGTGTCGTTCTTGTAGCCCACGATGCCGCACACGGCCATGGCGGCCTGACAGATCCGTGGCGCCTGGTCGGAAGCGGCGACCTTGAGTACATTGAAGCGCAAGATGGCCGCCATTGTGGACAGCCCGGCACGATTCGGCTCCGCGGTCGCATCAAGGAAGTCCCGCAGGCCAGAGGAAACCTCGGCTCTGAGCAGTGACAGGTCGGTCAGCACGTGCGAAAGGCGCGGTGCCATTGGGCTCGGCTCGTTCGGACGCTGCCTGGCCGCGGCACGGACAAAGGCACGGGCTCGCTCGAACGCGTCCGTGGCAATCCCGAGCCACACGTGCGACCAGAGGATGTGCGATATCGGCACCATGGATTCGCTGGCTACTCGCGTAAACGGGGTCGGCAGCACCTGTTCGGCGGCAATGTCCGCGCGGACGACGTACCCGGGCGAGCACGTACCCCGCATGCCGAGGGGGTCCCACGTTCCAGTCTGCTCCAAAGTCAGTTGGTCCTTGTGGGCCAGGACAATGACCTGGTCACCGGCATCCGCCTCCGGGGACCGGCGCAGCGTGACCAGAAGATCGTCGGCATGAGCGCCGTATGACACTGTGGGCGCCCTCTTTTCGAAGGTCACCCGCCCAGCGGCACTCGCGGACATGGCGGCGACTGACCTGCCCATGTCGCCACCGGTCCCTACCTCCGAAGTCACCGATGCAATCAGGCGCTGATCGCGAGCGAGGTGCCGCAGATAGTCTGCGAACCATGGTGCATCGTCGAGGTGACGCGCCACGGCAGCGACCTGGATCTGGTGCATCGCGAAGACCATGCCAGTCGACCCGCAACGACGTCCGACGTCATGGCAGGCCTGCGCAACGGTCTCCATCGAGAGGCCGCCGCCGCCGAGGTGTTCGGGCACGAGCGCGGAGAGCGCGCCCATCTCGCGGAGTGCGTCGACCGCCTCCTGGGGAAATCTGGCGGCTCGATCGACATCGTCGGCATTGGGAGCGGCGATCTCGTCGGCGATCTGGTTGATCTGATCGAGGAACTGGTCCCGGCTCAACGCTCGCATGCTCACGCAACCGCCAATCCGGCGAGGACACCAGCGATGGCCGTGATGGACTGGAATGAGCTCCTCGTCAGCGCCGAGTCCGGAAACTCAACATCGAACTCGTCCTCGAGGGCAAGCATGAGGTTCACGCTCGCCTGAGACGACATCCCTGCCTGGTACAGGTCGGCTCGCTCATCGAGCTCATCGATATTCACCGTGAGGGGCACGTGGTCGCGGATAACGCCGCGGATGCGCTCGGTCATCAATTGCCTCAGGAAAGGTTGGCCCTTGGCCGGGGCACAACTATCGCCGCTGTGTGTGGGCACACCAAATGGGACCATGGTCCCAGGCCGCGATAGGTTGACACGCAAGCCACGACGACGCAAGGATCACGCGTGGGCGTTCGGGTCGGCATCGATCTGGTGGCCGTTGCGTCGATCGAGGACATCCTCTCGGGACCGCTTAGCTCGCGGTACCTTGACCGGGTCTTCACGCTCGGCGAGCTCGCAGACTGCAATGATGCCGGTAGTCTTCGTCCAGAACGTCTGGCCGCCCGGTTCGCCGTGAAGGAAGCCGTGGTCAAGGTACTTCCGGGGAGCACCATCCTCCTCGGTCGATCGATCGCCCTAGGCAAGGACACCGAGGGCCGTGAGACGGTGGTGCTGACTGGGCCGGCGGCCGTGCTCGCCGCCGGCGCCAGGATCGAAGGACTTCGGGTCAGCACCTCGTGCCGGGGTGGCTATGTGGCGGCAATCGTCGTCGCCGAGATCAGCGAGCAGGGGGCCGGAGATCAGGACTCGCACCTCGCGACGCAGGGGGGCTCGATTCCAGGGCCGGAGCCGGCCGTATGAGGCGGACCACCGTGGGAACCATGACGACGATCTCCACGTACATGGCTGCGGTGATGCCGATGCTGAGGCCCATCAGTTCACCCCTGGCTGCTCCGAGGGCAGCGCCGACCAGCTCCAACAGGGCGCCGAAGCTGACCGCCAGGATGGCTGGCGTAAGGGTCCGATGGACGCGATGTGCGGCGACGAAGTGACCTTTCACGACCATAGGCACCACCGCCAGGGCCATGATCGACAGCGGCGCACGCCCACTGTCAAGGTAATGGGTGCCAAAGGCAGAGAGCACCACTGGGGCGACGATCCAAAGGCCGATGATACTCGCCATCGCGGCCAGCCCGGCCCACCGCAGCGTCTGCCGCGCGTGGAGCCAGAGGCGCTCGGGGTCACGCGTCCCTTCGGCATACAGACCCCACATGAGGGCGGATGGGATGAATGCCGTCAGTCCGATCAGCATCCACACAACATAGAAGGCAGCGTTCGACTCGGCTGAGATCATCGCGACCGCGATCAGGGGCATGACCCACCCCGGCACCTGGATGGCAAGGTTCAGGAGATGGTGCTGCAACGCTGACATGCGAAGGCGGCCCATGACGCCCCACGCCGGCCGGGTAACCGCGGATAGTCGGCCGGTGCCTGCCGCGATCAGCAGCAGCACAACGAGCGACAGTGCATTGGCTATGACCCAGGCCGAGAAGATGTCTACGCTGCTCGTCCGGCCCAGCAGGGCGACGGCTGCCAGGACCAGGAGTCGGGCGCCTGCCGCAACCAGGTTTCGCAGCAGGATCAGGCCACTCTGCAACAGACCGATGAGTGCTTCATCAGCAATCGTCGCGATCCCGAACAGGGCAACTCCCACCGTGAACGTGGCGACGGTCATCGGGGAGGCCGTGAGAACTGCGAAGTCGCTCGACAGGCGTGGAGCGACCAGCGCGAAGCCGATGCCCAGCACCGCGCCGAATGCCCCGGCGACCCAGGCCGCCGCGGCGATCATGCTGATCTCCCGGCCCGGCTCGTCCGGGAACTCGCGCACGAGCAGGGTGCCAAGGCCCAACATTCCGACGGCGCCGAGCAGCATCATCGCGGAGACGAGGCCTGATCCAACGCCCACCGCGCTGGTCGTGAAAGCATGTGCGGCGAGGATCCAGAAGACGAAGCCGAGCCCGGCGCTACCCACCTGACTGATCATGAGCAGGCTGCTCATGCGCAGCAGACGTGGAACCCGCTGGAGCATCAGCCGGTCCCCAATCGCCCCGAACACGCACGAGGCCCGGCGCGATGGCCGGGCCTCGTGGGCGAGAGAGGCATGGTCAGGCCGGTTGGGGGGCCGGACCGCGCCGCCGCCGGCGGCCCTTGCCACCCTCGCCTTCGTCGGTCTCGCCATCGGCCGCGTCCGCGTCGGCGGGCGCTGCGACGCCGAGCTTGCGTGGGGTGATGTTCGGGCTCCGAGGGGGAAGGATCCCCGTGAAGAGCGCCTCGAACTCTTCGCCTTCGATGGTTTCCTTCTCGACAAGCAGCGCAGCGAGGCGGTCGAGCACCGCGCGATGGGCGGTGAGGGCCTCCTTCGCACGCTCGTAAGCCTTGTCGATGATCTCGCGCACTTCTGCGTCGATCTTGGCGGCCACCTCGTCGGAGTAGTTGCGCTGCTCGCTGATCTCCCGGCCCAGGAAGATCATCTCCTCCTTCTTGCCGAAGGTCAGCGGGCCGAGCTTCTCACTCATCCCGTATTGGGTCACCATGGCCCGTGCCAGGTTCGTGGCCTTCTCGAGGTCGTTCGAGGCACCGGTGGTGATGTCGCCGAACACGATCTGCTCGGAGACGTTGCCGCCCAGCATCCCGGCGATCTTGTCCTCGAACTCCGTCTTGGAGTGGAGGTATCGGTCCTCCTCAGGGAGGCTCATGGTGTAGCCCAGGGCCATGCCGCGCGAGACGATCGTCACCTTGGAAACCGGGTCGCACTTGGGCAGGACGCGCTGGACCACCGCGTGGCCACCCTCGTGGTAGGCGATGATCTCCTTCTCCTCCTCGGTGATGATCCGGCTCCGGCGCTCGGGTCCGGCCACCACGCGATCGATGGCTTCGTTGAACTCCGACATGCCGACGCTCTTCTTGTTGCGTCGTGCGGCGAGGATGGCGGCCTCGTTGACGAGGTTCGCGAGATCGGCACCGGAGAACCCGGGCGATCGCCGGGCGAGCTGGTCGAGATCCACCGTCTTGTCCAGGGGCTTGCCCTTGATGTGGACGTTGAGGATCTCTCGGCGGCCCTTGATGTCCGGGCGATCGAGGACGACCTGGCGGTCGAACCGGCCGGGCCGCAGCAGCGCCGGGTCCAGGACATCGGGCCGGTTGGTGGCAGCCACCACGATCACGTTGGTGTTCGTGTCGAAGCCGTCCATCTCGACCAGGATCTGGTTCAGGGTCTGCTCTCGCTCGTCGTGTGAGCCGCCCAGGCCCGCCCCGCGCTGGCGGCCGACCGCGTCGATCTCGTCGACGAACACGATGCATGGCGAGTTGCGCTTGGCCTGCTCGAACAGGTCGCGGACGCGCGATGCACCCACGCCCACGAACATCTCCACGAACTCCGAGCCGGAGATGCTGAAGAACGGCACACCCGCCTCGCCGGCCACGGCGCGGGCGAGAAGCGTCTTGCCGGTGCCCGGCGGGCCTACCAGGAGAACGCCGCGCGGGATGCGCGCGCCCAGGGAGTTGAACTTCTCGGGGTACTTGAGGAACTCGACCACCTCGGTGAGCTCCTGCTTCGCCTCGTCGACTCCTGCGACATCGGCGAAGGTCACGACGGTCTTGTTGCCCAGGAACATGCGCGCGCGGCTCTTGCCGAAGCTCATGGCCTGGTTATTGGTGCCCTGCGCCTGCCGCATCATGAAGAAGATAAAGGCGCCGATGAGCAGCACCGGCAGGATCGAGATGAGCAGCGTGGTGATGATGCTGCCCGCCGCCGATGCCTGCACCGCCTCGAACTTGATCTGGCTCGCGCACTCGACGATGGACAGGCCGGCCGCGTCGCAGACGTCCTGGCGCACGTTCACGTTCCCGGTGGTCGGGACGATGACCGTCTTGGTGTTGCTGCTGTCACCGTTGAAGGAGACGGTCAGCTTCGTGTCGTCCTGGGTGATGGCGGTCACCTTGTGGGCGGCCGCGTCCTGCAGCATCTGGCTGTACGTGTATTCCTGGGTCGGCCCGCTGTCGACGATGTACGTCCAAAGGAGCGCGAGCCCGAAGACGGCAAGGACGACGAGCACGACGCTGTTGCGGACGAGTCGGCTGCTCAAGGTAGGTCTCTTCTAGCCTCCGATAGGGATGACGACGGCTCGGGTGTCCGGAATCGTCGCCTGTCTGCGGCCCCGCAGACGGTGCCAGTATAGGTGTGCGTTCGACTGCTCAACAAACCGCCGGCCGGGCCGCCGCTGCCAGCATGGTCTCCACCGTACATACGCGTCGACGGTACGGATGGGTTACATGCCATGCAGGATGCGGACCCGATGGCGCCGTACGAGCGCCCGGCGGCCGTTCCCGAGCTCGATGATTTGCCCTCCCCGGCCTGATGCCGCGGCAGCCAGCAGCGCCTCGAGGCGCTCGGCGGTGGGCGCGGGAGCCCCGATTGCCTGGCGCAGGATCCGCGCCCCGATGGGTGCGGGCGGCGGATCGCTCCAGTCCACCCATCCGTCAGGGCTCCGGCGCTCGGCAAGGGCGGCCGCTGCCACGGCGTCGAGGGCCGCGCCGTCATCCGCCGCGAAGCGCGCGGCGCGTGCAACGGAGGCGGCCGCTCCGGGATGCAGCGATTCGAGCACGGGCACGAGGTCAGCGCGTGCGCGGTTGCGGCCGAACCGGGTATCGGCGTTCGAGCCATCCAGGCGATAGCTGATCCCGGCTTCGTCCAGCGCGGCGCGCAGCGCGGCGCGGCGCAGGCCCAGGAGGGGGCGGACCACCGATCCGTGGCGCGCGGCAATGCCGGCCAGACCGGCCAGGCCCGTTCCGCGGGCCAGGTGCAGGAGCACCGTCTCGGCCTGGTCGTCGAGGGTGTGGCCGGTCATCGCCACGCCGCCGGGCGGGCCGGCCGCCAGGAGCGACCCCAGGAGCCCGTAGCGTGCCACCCGGCCGGCTTCCTCGAGTCCGTCGCCGCGCTCGGCGGCGAGGGCGGCGACATCGGTCCGGCGCACCTCCACGGCAAGGCCCAGGGTCGCTGAGGCATCGGAGACGAATGAGGCGTCCGCCGCCGACTCCGGACGCAGCCCGTGGTCGAGGTGGGCGACCGTCAGGCGCCAGCCGGTTCCGCGAGCCGCCCGGACCGCGAGGTGCAGGAGTGCCATGGAGTCCGGTCCGCCGGACACGGCGAGCACAACGCGGGCTCCGTCCGGAACGCCGGCTGCGCGGCTGGCGGCAAGGAACGCGGGGACGAAGCCGTCGAGCATTGGCACGGGGACATCTGTCTCTGGGCCGACCCGCATGCCGGCCCGGGGCCGGGTGCTAGAAGACGTGGTGCTCCCGCCGATGGATGCGGGTGATCAGCTCCCGAAGCAGCGCCTCGGTCACCGACGGGTGCTCGTGCATCAGCGCAGTGAACTCCCAGGCGACCATGAGGAAGCACTCGGTCGGCTCGATGGCCGTGACCGACGCCGTGCGCGGGTGATCCTCGATGAGGGCCATCTCGCCGAAGAAGGATCCGGGTTCCTGGGTGCCAAGCTGGTTGACCTGGCCGTTGGCCTCCTGGGCGACTGCGACGCGCCCCTTGAGGATGAGGTAGAAGGCGGATGCGGCGTCGCCCTGCCTGATGATCACCTCACCCGGCGCGTAGCTGCGGAGGGTTCCCTGCCGGGCAACCCGGGACACGGTGCGGGCGTCCACGCCCGAGAAGAGCCCTGCGTCGCGCAGGGCGGACTCGATCTCCGACATCGTCACCTCTCCCTTCGCCCCGAAGCCCCTCGTTCGACGGGCAGGCGGGTGCCGAGCATTGTGGAAGGCTGCGGCGCCAAACGCCAGACATGAGGGGAGCTGGTAGCGGAGGGCGGATTCGAACCACCGACCAAGGGCTTATGAGTCCCCTGCTCTACCACTGAGCTACTCCGCCACGGCACGCACAGGGTACCCAGCGCCGAATAGCGGCGGCAACCCGGCCGCGCGCAGATCGGCCGCCGAGGCTGGCGGCGACCGGTCATGCGATGTGGTCGAGCTGCTCCTGCGCCTGGAACAGGTTGATCCCGCTGTCGATCAGGTCGAGCAGCGCCCGCATCGTACGTTCCTCCTCGACCTGCTCCTCGATGAACCACTGAAGGAACTGCAGGCTGCGGTGATCGCCGGCGTCCTGTGCGGTCTTCGCCAGCGTGTCGAACTGGCTCGTCACGCGCTCCTCGCTGGCCAGGGCGGCCTCCACGACCTCGCGGGCCGACCCGTAGCGCGTCGTCGCCGCCTTCAGGGCCGGCAGCCCGAACTCGACCTCGTTGTCGATGAGGAAGGCCATGATCTTCTCCGCGTGCCCGGCCTCCTCCGTCGCCTGGTCGTGGAAGAACTTGGCCCACCCCTTGAGGCTCTGCCGCTCGAAATGGAGCGCCATGCCCATGTACGACTGGTGGGCTCCGAGCTCATGGCCGACCTGTGCCACCAGGAGCTTCGAGACCGGTTCGCTGATCATCTCGTCATCCTCTCGTCTGGTGCGGCATGGGCGGCGGTGACCGCCGTACGGGCATCTCCCTCGATCCCCAGCCGCACGTCGATCCCCATCCTGTCCAGGGTGTGACGCATCCCCTCGCCCATATGGCGTGCCATGACCGTATCGATCCCGTTGTCGATCAGGAAGCGCGCGACGCGCGCGTGATGACCCCCCTCGGTGGAGGTCTCGTGCAGCCGATCCCAGCCGACGGCAATCTCCCGCCACTCCACCACGTGTCCGTCGAGAACCCGGGCGATCGCCACGCGCTCCGCACGGCCCCAGCCGGGACCGACCTGTCCCTCTCCGGTCAGCGGCACGCACACGATCATCCGGCCATGCTCCTCGTACAGCCCTGGTCCCGCGCCGGCACGGTCGAGCCGGTGGGTGATGGCCCGCGGTGCTGGGTGCCGGCAGGCAGACGGCCCCGGGGCACTCCCATTCTAGCGTCGCGGCCCGTTCGGCCCATCACGGGCCGATGGGCAGCGGACGGCGACCAGGTTCCCGACCCTGGTCCGCCATGGCCCGATGCGCCCCGGCTCCGCGCGCCGACACACCAGGGGTGGCCGGAGGCGGCCGGCGAACGCAGGTTGGGTCAGAACGGCAGGAACGGACCGGCCGGGTCAGGGATGATCTGGTAGCCCGGGCCTGATGCGTTGAAGCCGAAGGCCAAGGTCAGGATGAGCAGACCCGCGACCACCACCAGGGTTGCCACCAGGATCCACACAAGGTCGAGCGAACCGGAGGAGACGCGGCCCGGGTGGGTCGTGCTTCGGAGCGCCATGATGCGCCTCCCGAGGTCGACGGCTATTGAACCTGGCCAGCCGCGTCGCGCGGCACGTCGACCCAACCACCTCGCGCATCGCGGGCTGCTGGCATCAAACTCCCTCACCGCGATGCTCCAACCCGCGGTGTGCGCGCTCAAGAGCCGTTCGGCCCGCGGATCGGGCCGCGTGGCGCACGGCGATGGGCCGGATCTCCCTTGGGCACCGTTCAGAGGGAGCGGGAGTAGCGCACCAGCCCGCCATCGACGTAGTGCGTCGACCCGGTACGTATGAGGCGCTCTCCGACCCAGCTCGTCGCGAATGGCACGCGCCACCGCGTCCGCGCCATCGGCCGAGGGTCTCCCTGCGTCCGTCAGGCGGCGGCGGGAGTCCCCTTCATATGCCGGATGAGTGCTCCCGCCAGCTCCATCGCGTCGGGCGTGAGCAGCGTCGGGTTGCGCAGGATGAACCCGCCGAACCCCGCGGCGAGGTAGGGCTGCAGGAGCTCCGCCGCAGCGTCAGGCGTGACCGCCCGGGTCACGGCCCGCCGTTCGGGCGCCAGCGATGCCAGGACGGCATCGGCGTCCCGCTGCGTGGCAACCAGCACGAAAGGCGCCATGATCGTGCGCAGGACGGTCGTGGGGTCGCGTCCCACCGCCTCGCAATGCCGCTCAAAGACATCGGCCTTGTGCCTGAGCTCGTCCAACGTGCCGAACCAGTTGGTGATGTCGGCGTACCGGGCGGCGAGCCGCAGCGTCCGTCGCTCGCCGCTGCCCCCCACCAGGATGCGCGGTCCACCGTCCCGGAGTGGCCGCGGACGGTTCAGCGCCTGCTCGATGCGGTAGTGCTTCCCCTCGAAGCTCGGGCGCTCCTCGGTGAACATCAGCCGGCAGATCTCGAGGGCCTCCGCGAGGCGATCCATGCGGTCGCCGATGGGAGGAAAGGCAAACCCGTAGCCGCGGTGCTCCTCCTCGTTCCACGCCGCACCCAGGCCGAGCACGGCACGGCCGTGGGAGATGACGTCGAGGGTGGTGACCTCCTTGGCGAGCATCGCCGGGTTGCGATAGGTGACCCCGGTGACCATGGCGCCCAGCTGCACACGCTCGGTACGCGCCGCGATCGCCCCCAGGGTGGTGTACGCCTCCAGCATCGGCTCGTCGGACGGACCCACGCCACGGATCTGGTAGAAGTGGTCCATCACCGTGACCAGGTCGAACCCGACCCGTTCGGCCGCCTGCGCCAGGCCGATGACGTGATCGATCCGATGGGCGTCGTCGACGCCCGGGAAGCTGAAGCTGGGCATGTGGTAGCCGAAGAAGGGTCGCATCGCGGTGCTGGCTCCTGGTCGCGCGGGGTCCGTCGCGGTCACCCCGCGGCCGGGACGGACCTTCGACCGGCTCGCGCGGCTCGGGAAGAACAGCCTACCGCCAACGTCCGCTGAGCGCTCGTCTCGCGACAGGCGAGCTGTCGCATCGGCCCGATATCCGTATCAGGGATGCGAATGCCGACCTCAGTGACCGAAGAACAGGTCCAGCCACTGCTCCAGCAACGGCTTGGGGGCTGGTGCAGCGGGCTGGAGCGCCGCGGGCAACGTGGCCTGGGCCCCGGGCGGGATGATCAGCAGCTGGTCGCCCGTGTGCCCAAGGTTGGCGAGGCGGCGCGCCTCGGTGCCCACGTAGGCATCGGACTGCAGGTACTGCAGCTCCTGCCGCAGCTGGTCGTTCTGCTGCTCCATGGCGGTGATCTGGTTCTGAAGCGCAGCCGCCTGCTCGTTGATCGAGTAGCTGGCGTACACCTGCCGGCCGACCTGGATCGCGAGCAGACCGCCGATCACCACCAGGGCCACCAGCCAGGTGATGCCCGCCCGGCTGGCGGGCAGCCGGAACCGCAGCCGCGGGCCGTCGGATCCTGGCCGGCCGCCGCGCCCAGCGCGTTCGGCCGGGAGCTCGATGCCGGTCATCTCCCCGGCAGTCTAGGGGCGAGTTTTCCACAGCGTCAAGGAAACCTGCATGGCAGCCGCGCGGGCATGCCGGACCCGCCCGCTGGGCGAGGTGGTAGCGTAGTCGAACACATGTTCGAAATGGAGGGCGTGGCAGGATGCTGACCGATCGACCGACCGGGACCGATGGCGCCATTGCCGCGCTCGTCGACGACCCGGCCATCGCGCCGTGCATCGTGGCGCACCGCGAGCTGGAACCTCGTCCTCCGCGCCACGTCGCGTGGCCGCAGGGCATCGATCCGCGCATCGCGGACGGTCTCCGCTCTCGCGGCGTCGAGGCGCCGTACACCCACCAGGGAGCCGCGTACGCCCACGCGGTGGCACACCGCAACGTCGTCGTCGTCACCCCCACCGCCTCCGGCAAGACCCTCTGCTACAACCTTCCGGTCCTGGACGCGATCGCCCACGACGACGCGGTGCGCGCGCTGTACCTGTTCCCCACCAAGGCCCTTGCCGCGGATCAGCTGGTGGAGCTCCGCGCCCTGGCGGATGCGAGCGGCATCGGGCTCAAGACGCACACCTACGACGGCGACACGCCACCGAATGTTCGCGCCGTGGTCCGGGCCGCGGGCCAGGTCGTGATCACCAACCCGGACATGCTCCACGCGGCGATCCTCCCCCACCACACCAAGTGGTTCAAGCTGTTCGAGAACCTGCGGTACGTGGTGATCGACGAGCTGCACACGTATCGAGGGCTGTTCGGATCCCACGTGGCGAACGTGGTGCGCCGCCTGCGCCGCATCTGCAACCACTACGGCTCGGATCCGACCTTCATCTGCGCCAGCGCGACCATCGCCAACCCGCGCGAGCTGGCCCAGGCGATTCTCGAGGCGCCCGTGGAGCTGGTGGACGACAACGGAGCGCCGTCCGGCCGCCGCCACGTGCTGGTCATCAACCCGCCGGTGGCAAACGAGCAGCTGGGCATCCGGGGCTCCGCGCTCCTCACCGGCCAGCGCATCGCCGAGCGGCTCATCGGCGACGGGGTGCAGACCATCGCGTTCAGCCGGTCGCGCACCTCCGTGGAGGTGCTCACCACCTACCTCCAGGAGACGTTCGCGCCGCCGCCCGGCCACCCCCACATCATTCGCGGCTATCGCGGAGGCTACCTGCCGCTCGAGCGCGGCGAGATCGAGCGCGGGCTGCGTGACGGCCGGGTGCGCGGGGTCGTCGCCACCAACGCCCTCGAGCTGGGAATCGACATCGGTGGGCTCGACGCCGCCATCAGCATCGGCTATCCGGGCACCATCGCGTCGACCTGGCAGCAGCTGGGTCGGGCCGGGCGCCGGGCGGGAACCAGCCTCTCGGCCCTCGTCTGCTCGTCGGGTCCCATCGACCAGTTCCTGGCGACCCACCCCGAGTACCTGTTCGACAGCTCCCCGGAGCACGGCCTGGTCAACCCGGACAACCTCCACGTCCTGCTCAACCACCTGCGGGCCTCCACCTTCGAGCTGCCCGTGCCGGCGAGCGAGCGCTTTGGCATCGACGAGACCCCGACCCTCCTCGACGTCCTCCAGGAGGACGGCTGGATCCGCCGTGCCACAGACGACCGCTACTACTGGAGCCATGAGAACTTCCCGGCCAGCGACTTCGGCCTTCGCAGCGGCGCCCCGGAGAACGTCGTCATCGTCGACACCACCGGGGACCGCAACCGGGTCCTGGGCGAGGTCGACCTCTTCGCGGCTCCCCTGCTCGTGCACCCAAAGGCGATCTACATCCACGAAGGGCGTGCAGTTCCACGTCGACAGCCTCGACTGGGACGAGCGCAAGGCCTTCGTCACGCGGACCGACGTGGACTACTACACCGATGCCGACCTGGGCATCACCCTCAAGGTGCTCGAGGTCTTCGACGAGGCCGATGCGCCGCGTGCCGGCCTGCGGCAGCGCGGCGAGGTCATGGTCGCGTGGAAGGTGACCATGTTCAAGAAGATCAAGTACCACACCCACGAGAACGTCGGCTGGGGCTCCATCGACCTGCCCGAGCAGGAGATGCACACCACCGCGACCTGGCTCGTGCCGCCCGCCGAGGTCGTGAACCGCTACGACCGCGAAACGCTCGACGGCGCGCTCATCGGGCTGGCGCGGCTGGCTCGGACCACCGCATCGCTGCTCCTCATGTGCGACCCGCGCGACCTTGGGGTGCTGGCCCAGGTACAGGCTCCCTTCACCGGTCGCCCCACGCTCTATCTGTACGACGCCATCCCGGGAGGCGTGGGGTTGACGGAACGCCTCTTCGACATGACTGCCGAGCTCATCCGCCTGTCACGCGAAGCGGTCGAGAGCTGCCCGTGTGCCGATGGCTGCCCCGCCTGCGTTGGCCCGGCCACCGAGGTGGGGCCTCGCGGGAAGGCCACCGCCGCCGAGCTCCTGGTCGCGATGGCTCCGGCGAGGTGATCGCGCCGACCGGGGGCCGGACGCTGGCGGACCGTCTGGCCGACCTCCGCGCCGCGCGGCGGCCGCCGCATGCCGCCCCGCTGGCCCAACCGCCGAATCGGGCCGAGGCGCTGGCGCGCTGGTTCGGCGCCCGGCTCGAGGTGGCCGATGGCGCCGCCACCGTCGTCCTGGAGCGCTCGGTCCCGCTCAGGCCCGCGGAGGCCCTCGCCCTGCGCGGCCTCTCGCGCGCGGTCTACTTCGACACGGAGACGACGGGGCTGTCCACGGGCGCCGGAACGGTGCCCTTCCTCGCCGGGCTGGGGGTCGTCCGCGGAGAGACGCTCGTCGTCCGCCAGCTCCTTCTGCCCGATTATCCGCACGAGCGGGGGCTCCTGCGGCGGCTGTGCACCGAGCTGGCGGACGCTGAACGGATCGTCACCTACAACGGCCGCGGGTTCGACCTGCCGCTCCTCGCCTCGCGGCTCACCGTGCATGGCTTCTTCGCCGAGCAGGCCACGCTGCCGGCAGACCACGACGACCTCCTGCCCGTCGCCCGTCGCCTCTGGCGGCGTCCCCTGGGAGGGGCGCGGCTTGCAGACGTGGAAGCGGGGATCCTTGGCGTCCAGCGCGCAAGCGACTGCCCGAGCGCCGAGGTGCCGCTCCGCTACTTTGGCTATCTCCGCGGCGGCTCGCCGGAGCCCCTGGTTGCTGTCCTGGACCACAACCTCCAGGACATCGTCTCGCTGGCCCGGCTCGAGGCGGTGATCATGCTTCTCCGCGCCGGCGCCTGGCGGGAGGTGAGCCTCCTCGACCATCGGGGCTTCGCGCTGGAGCTCATCCGCTGCGGCCAGCCGGATACCGCGCGCGAGGTCCTCGAGCATGCCCTCACCGGCAGCCAGCCGCAGGATGCGCTCCGCATGCGCAGGCTCGCCGCTCGTTTGCTCGTCGCGGGCGGGGAAGCGGAAGAAGCCGAGCGCCTCTGGCTGGAGGGGACGCGCAGCGCCTCCGTCGATGCCGCCTGGGCCTGGGTTGAGGTGGCGCGGCTCCGGGAGCGACAGCGGGGCGACCTGCGAGGTGCGCTCGACGCGGTGACCGCGGCGAGAAGGGCGCTCGACCTCGCATTCGCGCTGGGGCGTGGCGGCGGCATCGACGAGCTGGGGTCAGCCAGGATCGCGGTCGACCGCCGGCTCCGACGCCTGACGCGCTGGCTCGCCGCCAGGGAGCGACGCGGAGGCCGCCTCCCAGGGCAAGCCTACAGCTCGACCACGAATCCCGGGCCGCCCAGGTACAGCCCCGGATCTGCGGCGATGGCTCGTCCCGACGCGTAGCGGCGCCGGCGCGCGGCGAGGTCCCTGTCGCCGTCCACCAGGAGCGGCACCGGCGTATGCCCGTGCACCACTCGGGTCGCACCAAAGTGCTCGAGGAAGCCCTCCAGGGCCCCGGGATCGGAGAAGGCCATCCTGTCCGAGAATCCCTCGAGAAGCCGATCCCACGCGTCGGGGCGCTCTCCCGCCAGCACAGCACTCACCCGAGCGTTCACCTCGGTGACCCCCTCGCCCAGAGACGCGTAGACGAGCGAATCGGCGTGGACCAGCAGGTCGTCCTCCAGCCGCGCCATGGCGGGGCGCGCGCGCAGCCAGACCACGTCCTCGGGCGCGAGGTCCGCCAGGTCGCTCGGGTGGCCGCCATTCGCCAGCCAGTCGGACCGGAACGTCCCGCCCGCCCCGCCCGACGAAGAACCCGGAAGGAGGTGGGCGGCGAGCAGCAGCAGCTCATGGTTGCCAAGGACGCTGTCCACGCGACCGCCCGCCGCCGCGGCCTCCGCCTGGAGGGTGCGAACCAGGCGGATGACGCCCGCGCCCTCCGGACCTCGATCCGTGAGATCGCCCAGGAACCACAGCTGGGCGTTGCCGCCTGCCCAGTGCCCGGTTGCATCCGTCAGGCCCGCGTCGCCCAGAAGGCGAACCAGCCGATCCCGATGGCCGTGGATGTCACCGATCACCACGCGCCGGTCCCTCCGCCGGCGGAGGAAGCGGGCGGTCTCGTCTCCGGCAATCTCCGCCGCACGGGCCACGGCCTCGCCGGAGTCCAGCATCGTCAGCATCAGTGCCGCGAACGCGTCCCCCGCGCCCGTCAGATCGACGCCGCTCACCACGCGGGGTGGGACGACGTGATGCACCGCCGCGCCGTCGTCGATCCAGGCACCACGCGCGCCATCGGTGAGGGCCAACGCGGGCCGCCCGCCGATCGTCCGTCGCAGAGCGGCGAGGAGCGCGCCCGGCTCCCTCCTGGGTTCAGCGGCGAGATCCTCCACGCTGGCGCAGACGAGGTCGAGCGCCGCGAGGCGCCGCACCAGCCCGGCGTCGAGCGCCGCCAGCGGCAGCGCCTCGACGGCCTGTCCCACCACGAGGGAGCGCAGCCAGCCCTGGAGCGCGGCGCCGCGCACCCGGTCCGGACCTCCGGCGTCCAGGTGCTCCGCGCGGAGCTCGGCCGCCACCGGCGCGTAGAGCACCGCGCCGGACCGCGGGAGCGGCAGCGGACGGGGAAGCTCCGAGCCGCGATTGCGCAGGAGCAGGGTTCGTCGGCCATCCGAGGTCACGTGCCCGAAGGCAATCGAGGCGGGTGCCTGGCGGGACAGGAGCGAAGCCCGGAGGGCGAGCATCGCGAGGCCTTCGCGTGCCTCCGGCTCGGGGCCGGCCTGGGTCACCACTCCGACCCGCAGGCCGATATCGGCGGCGGCGCGGGTGGCATGCAGCGCCGCACCCCCGGCCGTCACGCTCCCGTCGGCGAAGGCGTCGACGGTCAGGCCGCCGACGACGACGAGGTCCGTCGCCATCGGCGATTCGGGGTCCATCGGTCTATCATCCCTCAATGCCGCTGTACTTCTATGAGCTCCACGAAGGAGCGACCGACCTCATGACCGACGCGCTCCTGGTGAGCGAACGGGAGCTCAGCCGCGACGAGTTCGCCAAGCTGGTGCATACGGCGCGGGCCACGGTCCTGGAGACATTCGAGGAGGACACCCTCGTCGAGGCCATAGCGCGCGAGCTGGAGCGCAGTGCCGGCCTCGTCTACGTCGGCGACGAGAAGCTGACCGCCAGCATGAGCGTTGGCATGGATGAAGAGGACACCTTCCTCGTGGACCGCGACGAGGGCTATCGGAGCATGGTGGTCGAGCTGGAGCGGAACTGACCGCGGGCGCTCCCCCGCTCCCCGCTAGCGGGCGACGTTGAAGAGCACCTGGATGACGTCGCCATCGGCCACCTCGTAGGTCTTGCCCTCCGAGCGCAGCAGGCCGTGGCGGCGCGCCTCGGCGATCGAACCCACCCTCATGAGGTCCTCGTAGGTCACGACCTCCGCCCGGATGAATCCCCGGGCCAGGTCCGAGTGGATGGCGCCTGCCGCATCGACGGCATTCGAGCCGTGCCGCAACGTCCAGGCCCGACACTCGTCCTCCCCGGCGGTGAAGAAGGAGAACAGGCCCAGCAGGTCGTAGGTGAGCCGGATCACGCGCCCACGTGACGCCTCGGCGATGCCGAGGTCGTCCATGAACAGCCTGGCATCATCGTCCGGGAGCTCCGCGATCTCCGCCTCGAGTTTCCCGGCGATGGCAGCGACGTCGCTCGAAGGCTGGGGGTAGCGGGTCCGGACGTCGGCTTCCCAGGCGTCGCGCTGCGCCAGGCCCCCTTCGTCCACGTTCACGAGGAGCAGGACCGGCTTCTGGGACAGGAAGCGGAACCCGCGGAGCCGGCGCTCCTCGTCATCGTCGATGGCAAGGGCGCGCAACGGCTGGCCCTCGGCGAGATGGGGCTCCAGCCGGTCGAGCAGCATCTCCTCCTGGGCATTCACCTCGCGTTCGGCGGCGGATCCGTGGCGCCCCGACGTCCGAAGCTTCTCCAGGCGCTTCTGGACCACGGTCAGGTCCGCCACGACGAACTCGAGGTCCAGCTCCTCGATATCCCGGACCGCATCCGCCGGACGCTCCCCTCCTTCGAAGCCACGCGCAACATGCACCAGCGCATCGGCGTTGCGGATCTGGGCCAGGACATCGGGTGCCACCGTTCCCTCGCGCGTCGCACCGGCCGGGATGGCCACGTCCACGTAGGTGACGTCAGCAGGGGTCACCTTGCGGGGACGGAAGAGCTCGGCCAGCCGCTCGAGCCGCTCGTCGGGCACCTTGACCACACCGATGTTCGGCGCAGCTCGTCCCCCGGAATACCCACCAGTCTCCGCATGCCCGCCGGTCAGGGCGTTGAAGACGGTCGTCTTGCCGCTGCCGGGCAGCCCGACGATGGTGACCTGCATGCGGCTAGTACCCGGCGTCGAGGTCGACGACGTTGCGCAGCGGCTCTCCGTCGAGGTAGTGGCGCAGGTTGTCGATGAACAGCTCCAGCCCACGCTCCACGACGCGGTCGCTCGACCACGAGGTGTGTGGCGTGACGAGCAGGTTCGGGCGGTCGTACAGCGGAGAGTCCGGGGGTAGGGGCTCCTCGTTGAAGACGTCCAGGACCGCCCCGGCGATCCATCCGCTCTCCAGCGCCCTGCGCAGGGCGGCCTCGTCGACGAGCCGTCCACGGGCGATGTTGACCAGCCAGGCCGATTCGCGCATGGCCTGCAGCTGCGGCGCCCCGATCATGCCTGCGGTCTCTTCGGTGAGTGGCGCGGTGAGGACGACCACGTCCGCCTCGCTGAGCACATAGTCGGTGGCGTCCTCGCCGTGGATCTCCACGTTCCGTCGATCATCCACCCCAAGCTCGGGGTGGCGCCGGGTGGCGAGCACCCGCGTGCCGAACGGCTCGAGGAGGGCGGCGATCTCCGAGCCGATGCTCCCGTAGCCAAGGATCCCGACCGTCAGGCCGCCCAGCTCCCGGCCACGCAGTGGCTGCCAGGTTCGCTCGCGCTGAAGCTCGATCAGCTGGGGCAGACGGTGGGCGATGGCGAGCAGCATCATGACCACGTATTCCGCGATCGGCCGGCTGAACACGCCGCGCGAGTTCGTCACCGTGATCTGCCGCGACCGCAGGACCGGCGTCGCCACCTCGTCGATGCCCGCGGACGCCGAGTGAATCCAGCGCAGGCGTGGAGTGCGCGCCACGATGTGGTCGAGCACGGAGGCGGGCAGGCCACTGCGCAGGAGCACCTCGGCCTCGTCCATGGCAGCCCCGGCGTCGGCATGGACCACGCCGTCGCGCGAGAGTGGCACTACCCGGACGTCTCCAAGGGCCTCGATCCGATCCACGACGAGCTGCGGCAGGACCGACCCGTAGACGGGGGTGGCGAGGATGACGACCTCGCCGCTCATGCCTGTCCTCTGGCCGGTCGGTGATCGCCCGGATCGCCTCCGTCCTCCATGCGGCGGATCCAGCGGTCGGGGTCGCGAATCTCGTCGAGCGTTGGCAGTGCGGCCGCGCCGCTCCAGACCTGCTGGAGGAACGCGCGATCCCGTCGCGTGAGCACGGCGTCGACGAAGCGCTCGCCGGCCGCGTACTGCTCCATCTTGAGGTCGAGGCCCGTCACGCGCATGATCGCCTGCTCAATTGCGCCGCGTCGCTCGTTGCGCCGCTCGAACCGATCGTGGAGCTTCACGAACCCCGGAAGCAGACGCTCGCCGGCCGCGTTCATGACGTGGTTCGAGTAGCCCTCCAGCAGCGACATGAGCGCCTGGGTCTGCTGGAACGTCGCTCGCTGGCGCTCGCTGAGAAGGCGCTCGATCCAGTGGCCGTTGCCGGCGTTGGCCAGGACGTCCCGCACGCGTCCGCCAAGCCCGCCGGTCTCGGTGGCGAGCTGCTCGACCGATTCTGCGACCAGGCCGGCGAAATGGTCCCGCAGCCAGGGATGGGCCTCGAACTCGAAGGCGTGGGTCGCCTCGTGGAGGGCGATGAAGAAACGGAATTCGTCCAGCGGCACGCGCAGGCCTGCGGCCGTCGCGGTGATGTTGGGCTCGACGAAGTGGAGCCGGCCACGCGGGACGGGGCCGACCGCCAGAAGGCTGACGTCGTACTGGCCCAGGACCTTGCGGGCGAGGAAGCCCAGCAGGAAGCCCAGCTGCTGGTTGCCAATGGAGCGGTTCACGATGCGGGCCAGGGCCCGTCCGGGCGTCTGGACCGTGCCCGCGGCGTCGGTGAGCAGCCCCTCGACCCGTCCGAACAGCGACTGGAAGGTAGCCAGGTTGAGGTCGACCCACTCCAGGCGGTCGATGACGGCGGGGTTCTCGAGCGCGGCCGGCAGCGGCCGGCCGATCTCCGCCTCGACTGCCGGCTCGATCCGGACCAGGGCGTCGCGGTAGAACGCCTCGGCCGCTTCGCGCTCGTGGCGGCTCAGGGGCGCCGCGTGGATACCCAGCCGGCGCCGGGCGATGCCCCGCACGGCCTCCCAGTCGATGAGGCGGGTGCCCGCGCGCCGCACCAGCTCGCGCTGTGCGACGGTGGCGCCCATGGCCAAGAGCCCGCCAACGAGGATGCCCATCCCGATGCGGGTGGAGTTGCGTGTCACGCTCGCAGTCTAGGGCCTCCGGGCACCCGCCGCGTCGACGCTGACCCCCTCCACGTCGGGGAGGCGCGAGCCAAAGATCCGGGCTGCGACCGTCGTGAAGGCTTCGACGTCACCCGTTGTCGCGACGCGATGGACCCCGGCTATGGCATCCGTGCGCGCCTGCAGGGCGTCGAGCAGGTCCTCGACCGCGATTGCCGTCGTGAAGGCGGAGTCCACCACGGCCACCGGCGTCCCGACGACACGCTCGACCAGCGGACGCAGGAGTGGATAGTGGGTGCAGCCAAGCAGGAGGGTGTCAATCCGGGCATCCGCGGCAAGCATCGGCTCCAGGTAGCCTCGCACCGTCCGTTCGGCCTCCGGGCCGTCCAGCACCCCGGCCTCCACCAGTGGCACCAGGTCCGGGCAGGCCTGCTGGGTCACGGCAAGCTGCGGATCCGCCTCGTCGATGGCATCCGGATAGGCGCCCGACTCCACGGTTCCGGCGGTGGCAATGACAGCCACATGCCCGCTCCGTGTGGCAGCCGCGGCGGCCACCGCACCGGGGCGCACGACCCCGATCACCGGCACGCCGGCCCGCGCGCGCACCATGGGCAAGGCCCGCGCGGTGGCGGTGTTGCAGGCGATCACGAGGAGCTTCACGTCGCGATCGAGCAGCCAGGAGACGGACTCGTCGGTGAAGGCGCGGACCTCCTCCGCGGGGCGCGGACCGTACGGGGCGCGGCCGTTGTCGCCCAGGTAGATCGTTGCCTCGGCAGGCAGGCGACGCTGGATCTCGGAAAGGACGGTCAGGCCGCCCACGCCGGAGTCGAAGACGCCGATGGGGCGCCGATCCGGGGTCGCGGCCACGCGCTCAGCGATGCCCGGCGAGCGCCAGGCCGCGCTCGGCCTGGACCGCCACCAGCGCCGCAGCGATCTGTCGGACCCCCAGCGAGATGGGCGCCTCCGGGCTCGAGACCACGAACGGAACGCCCTCGTTGTTGGCGTTGAGCACCAGGCGACCGTCGGAGACGATCTCGAAGTCGATGGGCTGACCAATGGTCGCCTCGAGGTCCGCCTTGTTGATGCCGCCGGAGGCGTCCGCCCGGTTCAGGATGGTCGCGAGCTTCGCCGGCGGGTAGCCAATGGCGGTGAAGGCCTCGGTTGCCATGGTGAGGCCCCGGATGGCCATCGAGTCGTAGGTGAGGATCTGGAGGATCAGGTCGGACGCGTCGAGGTACACGAGCACGTCGTCCGACAGCGCCGCCCGCGTGTCGACGATCACGTACTCGTACAGCTTGCGGATGATGCCCAGCACCTTCTCGATATCGCGGGTGGTGATCATCTCCGCCATCTCGACGCGCGGCGGGGCGAGGAGGATGTCGATCCCCGACGGATCCTTCCAGAGCACCTCGGCAAGGTCCGACTCCCGGATCCGGTCCGTGGGCAGGTTCACGATCGAGGGTGCCACGGCCGGGACGCGCAGGAGGCCGCGCAGATCGCTGAACTGGAGGGTTCCGTCGACCAGGCAGACCCGCCGCTCGCCGCCCAGCGCGACCGCCAGGTTGTAGGCGAGCGTCGTCCGGCCCACCCCGCCCTTCGGTGAGAAGAGGGCGACCATCATCGAGGAGGCGCGCGACGACTCGACCGCCCGATCCTCGTGCGTCTTGCGGACCAGGGTCGTGAGGTCGAAGCCGGTGAAGGGCATCTTCAGCACTGCGTCGATGCCGCGCTCCGGGTCTTCGCTCACCGGGTTCTGCGGCACCGTGAGCATGATGACCGCCACGTTGGGATCGGCATCGCGGATCGCCTTCGCCACGTTGGGGCCGCTCATCCGTCCCTGCAGGAGCGCGTCCACGATCACGATGTCTGGCCGCATGTCGCCCACCGCAGGCAGCGCCCGCTCGCCATTCGTCACCACGTCGAGGACCTTGATCTGGGTCTGGGCGTTCAGCAGCGAGCGCATATGCGACGCGACCTGGGGAACGTCTTCGATTACCAGGAGTCTGATCTGCTCGCCAGCCAATCCCGTCACCCTTTCCGACGCCGCGGTCCCCCGCCATCGCGTTCGCGGTTCGGGTCGTCAGGCGACCCGCCGCGCGATCACGATGCGGCGCTCGCTCTCCCGTCCGATCGGTTCCAGATCATGTGACCCGTAGGTCATCTCGGTCGTGAATCCGGCCTCGGCGAGACAGTGCCGCAGCACGTCCTCCGAGGGATACCAGAGCCGGAAGGTGGCCGGAAGCCGCGCTATCGTACCATCGGGCCGTACGGAATCCGTCAGGGTGGCATAGTCCACCCAGAGCCCTTCCGGGCTTTCGCGGCGGGTCAGCTGGGAGCGTCGCACGACGCGACGGCCGTCCATTTCGCGCTCCCAGTCGAGGCTCATGGGCAGGTCCCGCCATGGGAGCCCGCCCGGTCCGATGTCGTCCAGGACCAGCTGTCCATCCGGCTCCACCAGCCTCGACGCGGCGGTGATCATGCGCACCGCCTCCTCGGGACCCGCCAGATGGGGCAGAACCCCCACGGCAACGGCCAGCGCGAACGGACCGCGCACCGGAGGCCGGCGAACGTCGCCGAGCACCACCTCCAGGCGCCCGTTGCGCCGGGCGTCAAGGAGGGTGCCGTCGGCCTCGATACGCCCCAGCGCCCTGCGCACCAACGCCGCCGATCCATCCACCCCCACGACGCGCGGCGCTCCACCTTCCACCAGGGCCCGCAAGAGCCGCCCGGAGCCACAGCCCACGTCCAGGACGGGGCCCTCCGCGCGGCGCGCGAGCTCGCGATAGAAGACGAGGTCGTCGCTGACCTCGTCGTGCTCGAGGTCGTAGATCGCTGCCAGAAGGTCCGGATCTCCGGGCTGCTCAGCGAAGATGTCGGACCCGCGGAATGGCTCGCTCACGGGACGTCGATGCGCCGGATGGCGAACCACTCGGCCAACCCGGCCAGCAGCAGGACGAAGATCCCCACCGACACGGAAAGGGCACCGCCCAGCCGCAGGCCCGCGAGCGTCGCAAGCACCACGCCGGCAAGGAGCCCACGGCGGCCCGCGCGGCGCCAGGCCCCGCGAAAGACGATACGCCGCCGAAGGACGAATTCGGCCAGGAAGGCGAACGGCGTCACCAGGACTGCCGTCGTGACGCCAGCCAGCGTCACGACGATGACGCGGTTGCGGCCAGCGTCGGGACATGCCTGGGTGGCGGTCGTTCCCGGGCAGGCGTTGCCTGCAAAGGCGACGAGCACCACGACTCCCAGGATCGCCAGGACGACCAGCGCAAGGACCACGAAGCGCTGCCGACTGCTCATCGTGGTGTCCCGCCCACGACCTCAGCGCGCGCCGGCGGGCGGAACGAAGGCACGGCTGCACGTCAGCGGGCCGCATCCGGACAGATCTCGCGGAACGGGCAGAAGCCGCAGCGCGCCGCCCCCGGCGTCGCCGCGAACAGCCCGGCCCGAATACCCTCGGCGGCCTCGGTCACCTTCTCTCGCGCGCGCTCGAGGCGCCGCTCCGCCGGCTCGCTGCGGCCCACCAGCCCCGATTCCAGGAAATGGAGGGCCAGCTGGTCCGGGGGGCGTCCGTGCTGCGCCTCCCAGGCGAGGGCGTAGATGCCGAGCTGCAGGGATTCGCGCGACCGGCGATGAGCGGTGGCCGGGTCGCGGACGTCGCTTGACTTGTAGTCGGTGATGACCACCCGGCCGTCGGCCTCCACGTCGACCCGGTCGTAGCGGCCACGGACCCGGTCGCGTCCCAGGAGGAACGCGAACTCCTGCTCCACGGCCGTCGGTCGCGCGGGGTCCGACTGCTGCTCCATCCAGAAGCGCGCCAGGGCATCGCGGGCGGCCGCCAGGCGCGCTTCCTCGTGCTCCCGCGTCAGATATCCCACCGATTCCCAGCTTGCGTCGAGTGCGGCATGCAGCTCCTCCAGGGTCATGGGTCGTCCCTGCATCTGCCGGCGGTGATAGGCCTGCACCGCACCGTGGAGCGCCTTGCCATAGCTGAGCTGGTGGCTCGCGGGCGTCGGGATCCGGATCTCGTGCGCGAATCGGTACCGGGCGGGGCACTCGAGGTAGTCGTTGACCTGTCCATAGCTCAGGGACAGGGGGCGGTCCGCCAGGGACGGGCGGCGCGGACGGGCGGCGCGGGCGGGCGGCTCCTGGCTGCGTGCAATGCGTTCTGCGAGGGCCGGCCTGAGCGCCGCGGCAGGCGTCGCCGGGAGGAGGTCGAGTGCCTCGTGGACGAACTGGCTCAGGCGGCGGGTCCGGCCGCCACCGTAGTCCGCCGCCCAGGTGAGCACCAGCGATTCGATCGCCCGCGTCATCCCCACGTAGAACAGTCGCCGCTCCTCGGCCAGGTGGTGGTCCCCCTCCGCCAGGCCGTCCCGAAGCAGCGCAGCGGGGAACGGCAGCGGATCGCGCCGGTCCCGGCTCGGGAACCGATCTTCCACCAGACCCACCATGAACACCACCGGGAACTCGAGCCCTTTGGCCCGGTGGTAGGTCAGCACATGGACCGCGTCGCCCTCGTCGGGCTCGACATCCGCCGTCGACGGATCGTCGCCGGCGGCCATCAGGGTGTCGAGCTGCTCGACCAGGAACGGGAGCCGGTCATGGCGCAGGAGCGCGGACTGGCGTCTGACGATCTCGAAGAAGCGCGCCACGTTGGCCAGTCGTTCCTCGCCGCGTTCGCGCGCCTCGGCCGTCAGTCGACCGAGCCATCCGCTTGACGTCACAAAGTGATACAGGAGCTCGCCGGTCGTGCGTTCGAGGCTCATGGACCGATGGCGATCGAGCGTGACGAGGAGGCGCTCCACGACCGACATCGCCCGTGGCTCGAACCGCGACGCGTCCCGGCGTTCGAGGCCCTCGCGCAGGGCGGCTTCCAGGCTCATGCGACGCCGCGAGGCACGGTTCAGCGCCCGGGTCACGTCCCCGGCCGCCAGGCCGAAGATCTCCGAGGTCGCCAGGTCGTAGCAGCTCACCGAGTCGTCGGGATCGTCGACTGCCCGCAGGAAGCTGACGAGGAGCCGAACCTCCGGTTGGTGGTACAGGCCCGCGGTGCCGCTGAACCGCCACGGGACGCGTGCCATGTTGAGGCTGCGCAGGAAGGGCTCCGCGTCCCGGTTGCCGCGGACCAGGATCGCGTGGTCTCCTGCCCGCCGTCCCTCGCGGATCGAGACCGCGATGCGCTCCGCCACCGCGTCTGCCTCATCGCTCCCGGTCACGAAGGGCAGCAGCTCGATGGGCCCGGATGGGCCCGGGGAGCCGCGGAACGAGCGCCGGGCGCGGAGCTGCTTGTCGATCCCCTCGCGGACTTCCAGGCGCTCCGGATCGTTGTGGGTGATGAGCCGATGCGACGCGTCGAGGATCTCCTGCCGGCTGCGGAAGTTCTCCGTCAGGACCACGCGCGCGGCGCGTGGATACGCTTCCCGGAAGCCCAGGATGTTGGACAGGGCCGCGCCACGGAAGCGATAGATGCTCTGGTCGTCATCTCCGACCACCGTGACGTTTGCCTGGCCGCCCCCCGCCAGCAGCTTCACGAGCTCGAACTGGGCATGGTTGGTGTCCTGGAACTCGTCCACCACGATGTAGCGGAATCGGCGCTGCTCCGCGTCGAGGATGGACGGGTGCTCGCGCAGCAGGCGCAGCGCAAGGGCGACCTGGTCGCCAAAATCGAACCGGTCCGAGGCACGCATCAGCCGTTCATAGGTCTCGTAGGCCCCCGCCAGCTCTCCCTGCAGCGCCGCTTCTTCGGCCAGCGCCGCATCCTCGGGATGGGCTTCGGCGTCGAGGGCGAGCTGCCGCGCCGCCGCGCCGAAGGCCGCAGGGGCGACGTCCTCATCGCGCGCGCGGCTGAAGAGGGTCGCGAGCGCCCCCAGGAAGCGGGTTGGATCGCCGAGCGGACGATATCGGTCCAGGGGAAGCTCGAAGAGGTGCTCGCGCAGGAAGATCACCTGCTCGGCCCGCGACAGCACCGTGGCACGGTCTGAGAGGCCGGCCTCGAAGGCGTGCTCGCGCAGGATGCGATCGCCGAAGGCATGGAAGGTGCTGATCACCGAATCCGTGTAGCCGTAGGGCACCAGCCGGTCCACCCGTTCCTGCATCTCGCTGGCGGCCTTCTCCGTGAACGTCAGGGCCAGGATCTCCGACGGCCGGGCACGCTTCTCCGCGATGAGCCAGGCGATCCGCCGGGTCAGCACGGTGGTCTTGCCGGTACCCGCGCCCGCGACGATCAACAGCGGCCCGTCGCCGTGGGTGACCGCCCGGCGCTGACGCGGCGTGAGGTCCGCGAGCAACGGCGGCTGCAGGCGCAGGTGCGGTCGGACGGCGCGGGGCGGTGGAGAGCTGAGCTCCTCGAAAATCGGGAGCTGGTTCGGGGAGGGGACGACCGCAGGCACGAGATCGATGGTAGCGGAGGGTGGCTTCACCCCGCCGTTATCGCCGACGTATTCGACACCTAGGCTGTCACGCCCGGTTCCTGCCGCGTGCGTCCCGGGTCGCCCGGGGGCCGCGCCGTTCCGCCCGCCAGCCGAGCAGCGCCTCCGCGTGGCGCCGCGATACACGCAGCTCGTCGCGCAGCCTCGCAACGTTCAACGGCCCGTGACGAGCTGCCGCATCGACGCGCTCCATCAGACCGGCGAGCACGTCGGGCGGGTAGTCGATCCCCTCGCCGAGGTGCACGAGCTCGCCGGAGCTGCGCAGCTGGTCGAGGACGCCGGTCGGGATCCCCAGCCGGGCCCCCAGGGCCTCCACGCGCGGGACGTCCGCCCCGACCTCCCGGAGCCCGTCCATGAGCCGATCCACGCGTTCGCGCATCACCGGATCGGCGATCACCGGCTGGTGCCCGCTGAGCCTGACGCGCCGGCCGTCGCGCTCGAGGAGCCCGGCCTCCACCAGCCGCTCGATCCGTTCCCTGAGATCGGTGTCCGACCATGACCGCAGCGACCCGGCGCCGCGATGCCCGCCCGGACGGCGCTCGGCCGGATCCGCGCGGGCCTCCGAAACGACGGCATCCATCCGTTGGTCGGCCTTCAGGGGCTCCCGCCGGTGGAGGCGTCGCAGGGCCGCGACCAGGCGCCGGTCGGCGAGCCGCTCACGGGCCTGGCCCTCGTCTCGGTTCACCCGGCGGTCGGGATGGCCGTCGTCCCCTCCACGGCGATCCGGATCGCCTCCGTCTCCTCGGTCGACAGGGCATGCCGCGAGCCCCCGTTCTCCACCGGTTTGGCGAAGACCCGCGTGTTGGCACGGCCGTGCAGGCTGGAGATCACGATGCCGTCCCGGCGATCGTCGAGCAGGGCGATGGCGAAGCTCTGGTCGGACCCGGTGTCCTCGAAGGGGTTGAAGCGCACCAGGCCGATGTGCTGCAGGCTCCCGCGGGTGCGCTGCTCCAGGTAGGTCGTGAGGCGAACCAGCTCCTGGAGCTGGCCGTGGACCTCCTCCACCCTGCCCATGTGACCCTCCAGCAGGTGCTCCAGCGATCCGCTGCCGCTCTCTCCGCTCACCAGCGCGCGATACGTGCGGGTGGCACGACCCAGGCGCACGGACTGCACGACCAGCATCACGAGCATGGCGAGCAGCACGAGCGCGAGCACGCCAAGCACCAGGGCCAGGTTGTCGGAGAGGAAGCGGTTCAGATCTGTCATGGACCGCCGTGAGGGTTGCGGACGACGGTCGGTATAATACCGCCCCCGTGGGGCGCCTCTCGGCGACGTCCCGTGCAGCAGCCGATGTCAGGAGCAGCAGTACCGCATGGCGAAGCCCCGCAAGTCGTCCAATCGATCACGCCGGCGCCAGCAGCGCGCCGCGACCCGCCCGCAGGCTCCGCGGCCGGCCTCTCCGGCGATGCCCGAATTCGAGGCGGCCGAGCGCGAGGAGACCGTGACCAGCACCGCCGCAAGGACGACGACCACGCGCGCCAGCACGGCGGTGGCGCGCGGCACCCGAGCCGGCAGCCGACTCACGGTTGCCGGACCCTCGGCGCTCTCCGAGCGCGCCATCCAGGAGTACCACTACGTCGGCCGGGACCTGCGCAACATCTTCACGCTCGTCATCATCATGGCGGTGCTGCTGGGGATCGCCTTCGTCGCATTTACCGCACTGGGCATCGGCCACACGACCTAGCCCCGGGCGTCACGACGGCGTCTCCGGAGGCGGGCCAGCCGCTCGCCGATCTGCTGCTCCATCCCCTGGTCCGACGGCTCGTAGTAGACCTTCCCGGCCAGCTCGTCCGGAAGGTACTGCTGGTCCACGTCGGCGCCATCGTAGTCATGCGGGTAGAGGTACCCCTTTCCATATCCGTGCTCGCGGGTGAGGCGCCGGTGCGACGAGGGGCGCAGGTGCAGCGGCACGGGGAGCCGACCGCGTTCCTCCACGTCCGCCAGGGCCGAGAAGTAGGCCGCGCCGGCGCGGTTCGACTTGGGCGCCGATGCCACGTAGGCGGCCGCCTGCGCCAGGGCGTACTGCGCCTCCGGGAGGCCGATCATCTCCACCGCCTGCATGGCCGCCACCGCGACCTGCAGGGCGCGAGGATCCGCATTGCCCACGTCCTCGCTGGCGGCGATCACGATCCGCCGCGCGATGAAGGTGGGGTCCTCCCCCGCCGCGATCATGCTCGCGCACCAGTACAGCGCCGCATCCGGGTCGTTGCCGCGCATGGACTTGATGAAGGCCGATGCCGCCTCGTAGTGCTGGTCTCCGACCCGGTCGTAGGCCAGCAACCGCCGCTGCGCCGCCTCGCTGACGCGCTCGGGGCCGATGGCGTCTCCGTCGCCGGTCACCGCGGCGGCGGCCTCGAGGATGTTCAGCGCCTGCCGGGCGTCCCCGCCCGACAGATCGAGCAGCGAGGCCGCACCCTGGTCGCTCAGCGCGACGCGGCCATGCAGGCCATGCTCCCCGGCCAGCGCCCGCTCCACGATGGTCCGCAGGTCGTCAGTCGAGAGCGGCTCGAGGCGGCATACCCGCAGGCGCGAGAGAAGCGGCAAGTTGATCTCGTAGTAGGGGTTCTCGGTGGTCGCACCCACCAGCGCGATGGTGCCGTCCTCGACGTGCGGCAGGAGGGCATCCTGCTGCGCCTTGTTGAACCGGTGCAGCTCGTCGATGAAGACGACCGTGCGTCCTCCCGCCTCGCGCAGGGCGTGGGCATCGGCGACGAGCTTGCGGATGTCGGCCACCCCGCTGGTGACGGCCGAGATCTGCCGCCATGTCCCTTCGGAACGCTCGGCCAGGAGCCGGGCGAGGGTCGTCTTGCCGGAGCCCGGCGGGCCCCACAGGACCATGGACGGGATGTAGCCGGGCCGCACCACGCGGGTGAGGGCGCCATCAGGCCCCACCAGGTGCGGCTGGCCCACGAACTCGTCGAGCGCCTGGGGGCGCATCCGCGCAGCCAGGGGCGCGTCGTCCGGGACCTCGTCAGGGAAGAGCGGCGCGCTGGGGATCTCGGACCGGCGAGGCATGTCGCGCAGAGTCTACGTCCGCCCGCAGCGCGGCTTGCCCGGAGATGAGCCGGGGTCAGTACGAACGGGGGATACGAGGGTGGGACGGCGGGTCCGATACTCCTGACCATGGATCCAGTCGAGACCGGTCTCGTTCTGACGGCGCTGATCGACGGCGCGGTGCTGTACGGGCTCCTCGTGACCCGTCGACGGCACCAACGCCGCATCGAGGCCCGCCTGCAGGAATCTGCCCACCTGTACGGCCTCGTCCGCATCGCCGTCGCCGACCGTCGCGCCGCCTGATCTTCCGCTCCGTCGCGCTCGGTCTGCCCGCACCCGGCGCCGATGCGGGAGTCGTGAGGCCCGAGCCTCGCGCGCCCCGTATCATGCGGCGCATGGCACAGAACCTCCGCATTCCGGGCCCCACTCCGATCCCCGACGAGGTCCTGCAGGCGCAGGCGATGCCGATGATCGACCACCGCGGCGCGGAGTTCGCCGCGATGCATCGTGAGATCAGCGCGGGGATCGCCGGCCTCATCGGGTCGAGCAGCGAGGTCCTCCTGCTCACGGGCTCGGGCTCGGGTGCGCTGGAAGCCGCGGTGGTCAACACGCTCTCGCCAGGCGACCGCGTTCTCTCCGTCATCATCGGTGGCTTCGGTGAGCGGTTCGCGGGCATCGCCGAGGCGTTCGGCGCGTCGGTCGATCGCCTCCAGGTTCCGTGGGGCGAGCCGGCAACCCCCGCCGTCGTCGCGGAACGCCTGCGCGGGGAACCGCCCTACCGGGCCGTGCTGCTGACGCACAACGAGACCTCCACCGGCGTCACCAATCCCTCTCCGCGAGCTAGCCGCCGCCGTGCACGCCGGGCCCGGTGATCCGCTCGTGCTGGTGGACGGCATCAGCGGCCTCGGAGCGCTGCCCTTCGAGATGGACGGCTGGGGCGTCGACCTCGTGCTGAGCGCAAGCCAGAAAGCGTGGATGGCCTCGCCGGGCATCGCCATCGCCGCGATCGGCCCCAGGGCGCGCGCGGCCGCCGACGGCGCCCGGATGCCGCGCTACTACTGGGATTTCGCAAAGGCACGCATGTACGCGGACAAGGGTCAGACCCCCTGGACCCCGGCCGTGAGCGTGCTGTTCGGGCTGCGGGTCGGCGTCCAGCGTCTGGTTGCCGAGGGCCGCGAGCGGACCTGGGCACGCCACGCGGCCATCGCGGCCGGGGCCGCCGCGGGAATCGAGCGGGCCGGGCTCCGGCTCGTCGCGCCGCCGGGCTTCCGATCGCATACCGTCACGGCCGCGTGGCTGCCCGAAGGCATCGAGTGGGACCCGTTCAACGCCGCGATGCGGGCGAGGGGCCTGGTGATCGCGGGCGGACAGGGGAAATGGGCAGGGCGCATCCTGCGCTTCGGCCACATGGGCGACGTCTCCTGGGAGCCCATCGGCGCCGCCATTCGCGTCCTCAGCGAAACGCTCGTCGAGTTCGGGGAGCCGGGAGACCCCGCCGCGGCCGAGGATGCCGGTCGCGACGCCTTCGACGCGGCCATGGCGGTTCGGTGAGCGGGCTGCTCCTCTTCGTTCGTCACGGGGTCACCGACTGGAACCGGGAGGGCCGGTTCCAGGGGCACATGGACCCGGGCCTGTCCGAGGATGGACGTCTCGAGGCGCGCCTGGTCGCGGAGCGGATCGCCACTGACGGTGACCTGCGACCGGCCGGCCTCATCAGCTCGCCCCTGTCGCGCGCTCGGGAGACGGCGGATGCCATCCTCGCCGCGCTCGGCGACGACGACCTGCAGCTCGCGCTCGACGCCCGCCTCATGGAGGTCGGACAGGGCGAGTGGGAGGGTCGGACGCACGCGGAGCTTGCCGTCGAGGACGCGGACCGCTACGCGGCCTGGCGAACCGCGACGTGGAACCGCCAGCCACCGGGTGGCGAGCCAATCGACGTCGCGGTGGGTCGGATCCGGACCGTGCTCGACGAGGTCATCCAGAGCACCGACCGGGCCCGAGCCTGGCCCCTCTGCATCGTTTCGCACGGCGGAACGCTGCGGCTTGCGGCGCATGCCCTGCTGGAGATCCCCATCGAGCGCGCCTGGCGTCTCGAGCTCGACAATGCCTCCCTGTCGATGCTGGACCGCGTGAACGGCCGCTGGCGTCTCGTCACCTGGAACGACGCCGCGCACCTGCTCGGCCGCGCCCTCGCCCACGTCGACGAGGACGACGGCGAGCCGCTCGCCCTCTAGCTGGTCTCAGGCTCCCCGGTGCGGGAGCAGCGACCGCACGCGGCGCCGGACCGCCAGCCACACGAACGGCAGCCGCAGCCTTCGCCAGGCAGCCTGCATGCGCTCGACGGTCTCGCCCGTCATCCCCCGACCGGAGTAGCTGCCCCAGACCTTCGCGTCGGCGATGGTGTGGATCTCCGGCCGCCTCGCCGGGATCTGCTCCTCCAACCAGCCGGCGTACTCGTAGTCCGTCTCCGCGGCGCGCTGGCTCACGCCGGCACGGTCCGCGGCCTGGAGCAGGAGAGCCCACTGCCGCTCTCCGGGTGCCAGGAAGCGCAGGCGCCGCCCGGAGCGCCGGAGGCGCCACCAGATCGCACCGGCCACGGCCAGGAGGATCGCGATGATGACGAGCAGGTTGCCCGCGCGGGCATCGGAGGTGGCGGCTGGCTGGTCGCTGCCGCCGGCCACCGTTCCGCCGCTGATCGGGCGCAACGAGGGCTGCACGAACACGTTGCTCGGATCCTGGCCCTCCAGGAGGCCCTGGGTGGCGTCCACCCCGGTGACCGGGGGCGGCAGGGTGCGGTCGACCCCGGAGTCCCGCGTGAACTCGGGGTTGATGGACTTGGTGGCCTCGAAGGTCTGCCAGCCATAGCCCGGGAAGAAGATCTGCGCCCAGACGTGGGCATTGGACTCCTTGTACTCGTATTGGTTCGGTGCGATCAGCGAACCAGGCGAGAACCCGACCGCCAGCCGGGCCGGCAGCCCCAGGGAGCGGGCCATCATGGCCATCGCCGTGGCGAAGTACTGGCAGTAGCCGCGCTGCCCGGCCCTGGTGTCGAACAGGAAGAAGTCCACGAGGTCGCGATTCGCCGGCGGCGCGCCCACGTTGGTCGAGTAGGAAAGATCGGACGACGAGCTCAGGAAATGAGCCAGGGCCTTGGCCTGGTCGTACGGCGTGGTCGCCTTCGCGTCGCCAACGATGCGCTGTGCGAGCGCCCGCACTTCGGGGGTGACCTTGCTGGCGTCCATGTACAGGGCCTGCACGCTCGCGGGATAATCGTTGCCGGCGGACTGGAGCTGTTTCTCGGTCACGGTGACCGGGATGGCCGCGTCGATCGAATAGCCCTCACCCGGGCCAATGCGGTTCTGCGAGGACAGCGCGCCCAGGAACGGCTGACCCGCGGGCTCGCTGACGACGGACGGCGCCGTGATCCGCAGCGGGACGCCCGGGGTGAACAGGTTCCGCCCGGTCGGCTCCACGATCCTGACGGTGATGGTCTTCGCCGCGAAGCCTTCCGCGGTGGAGGGCTTCTCCGGGCTCGCCTGCGGGAACACCAGCTGGTTGCGCCCGACACCGCGGTTGGTCGCCTTGCTCGAGGTCCAGCCGTGCCCGGTGTAGACGTCGTAGGTGGCCGTCTCGAGATAGTACGGATGATCCTCCGAGACGAGGAGCACCACCGAGTCGTTCGCGAACCAGCTTCCCTGCACCACGAACCCGCTCCCGAACGAGTCCCCCTTGAGGCGGGCGTTCTCGTTGGTCAGGCCACCGAACACCGTGTCCATGCGGTCGCGCACGGTGCTCCACACCACGTCCAGGTTCTGCCACGCATCGGTGAGCGGGTGAGCGATGGCGACGCTGGTCAGCACCCAGGAGACCGCGATGGTGCCGGCGATGAACAGCACCCCCGTCCTCATGATCGCCGATGGCACCTCCACGTTCTCGTTCACCCGGCGGCGACGCCAGCCGTCCTCGCGTGCCACGAGCGCACCGCGCAGCCAGAGCAGGAGCGCGGCGAGGACATAGAGGACCAGGTAGCCGATGAGGTCGATGAATGTTGCGCTCATGTTCGCCACCAGCGCGGCGCCCACGAGGACGATGGCGTCGAGCACCCGGTGGTGCCGGTAGATGGTGTACGCGGCGATGAACGCGGTGATCCACATGATCAGCCCAAGGCCGATAGCGTACGGCGTCAGCTCGGTCGGATACCCGTAGCTCAGCACGGTGTGGGTGAAGTCGACGGCATCCGCGCGCAGGGCGAGCAGGCGACCGGCCTGGGAGAGCGCGGGATAGTACTCGCCGCCCACCGTCCACAGGACGACCCAGGTTCCGATCACGGCCGAGATCGGGAGCGTGGCGACCACGGTGAGCGGCGTGAGCCCCAGCAGGACGCCGAGCAGCGACGCCCAGATGGCCACCGGCACCAGGAAGTCGGCCTGGTCGAGCCAGCCTGCGGTCTGCACCGCCCAACCCAGGCTCAGGAGCATCACGAACAGCAGGAAGTAGCTGAGCCATCCCTCCCGCGGTCGCGCGTAGCGACGCAGCCACTCAGGCACGGGCCCGCACCCTTCCGCCCAGGTGCTCGCTGAGGTCGTCGCCGGCACGCAGCACGTGGGTCTCGATGTCGTATTCGGCGAGCGCGTGGCGGCAGGCCGCCACCTCCGCGCGACGCGCATCGCGCTCCGCCTGCGCCGCCTCGTCATCATCGCCGGGGTCGGGCAGGAAGCTGAACCGGTCGAGCAGCACGACCACGACCCCCACGCCGCGTCGGCGAAGCCCGGACAGGGCCCGAACCCAGTCGCGCTCCGTGGACCCCGTCACGATGCACAGGGTCATCCCCCGCCGTAGCTGGGGCAGGGTGGCCACCACGATCTCGGCGAGCGGCTGCGTTCCGTCGGCCTGCACGTTGGCCATCAGGTGCAGGATCTTCTGCTCCACGCGGGGACCACGGTCGGGCGTCAGCTGCTGAATCCGGCGGGCCGAGGCAGTGATCCCCACGGCACGGTTGTCGGCCAGGGTGCGCAGTGCGATGGAGGCTGCCGCGCTGACCGCGGTCTCGACCGATGCCGTCTCGCCGGCGCCGGCATGCGCCGCACGCTCCAGGTCAAGGACCAGCCACAGGTCGGCCGCCTGCTCCAGGTCGAACTCCTTCACCTGCAGCTCGCCGTGGCGCGCGCTGGAGAGCCAGTGCACGCGGTTGATGGCGTCGCCGTGCACGTACGGGCGGATCGTGCTGGCCAGGGGGGTCGCGGCCTCGTACCGCCGTCGCGACGGTGAGCTGCCATCGACCGGCGAGGGCGGGAGGCGCCAGTGCGGCAGGTCGAAGACCCGCGGGAAGACGACGATGCCCGTGGGCTGCCCCACCACCATCTCGGAGCCGAACAGACCGAAGGGGTCACCCGTGCGCACCCGAAGGGCGCCAAGCCGATACGACCCGCGCCGCATGAGGGTGACCTTGGCGAGCCATTGTCGCGACGCCCCGCCGCGAACGCCGATCGCGCGGCCGGGGACCGTGGCCGGCAGCGTCGCGTCGTTCCAGACCTCGAGCCAGGGCTTGGTCCAGCGCGCCCCATTGTCGACCCGGTAGACCGCCTGCAGGACCTCGCCGACGTGGGCGCGGGGGTTGAGGACGTGGTACCCCGCGCGGACCCCTCGAAGGCCGTTGCGCGCGTAGAACCAGGCGCCGGCCAGCAGCGCCGCCCCCAGGTACATCAGGAAGAAGAGGAACGGCAGCCCGGTGCTGAACGCCGCGACGACCAGCACCGTCCCAACGAACACGAACCGGAGCTGTCGTGCCAGGCCGCCCATGGAAGAACTCCTTGCGACCCCTCAGCTCGCCTGGGAGCCGACCGGGGCGGCGACGGGCACGGCGGCGAGGATCTCGCGGACGATGCGGTCGGGGTCCACTTCGCGGAGCGACGCCTGGCTCTTCACGATGAGACGGTGCGCCAGCACGGCGACCGCGAGCGCCTTCACGTCGTCGGGGATCACGTAGTCGCGTCCCTCCATGGCGGCGAAGGCCTGCGCAGCGCGATAGAGGTTGATGGATCCGCGCGGAGAGGCGCCCAGGTAGACGTCGGGGTGCTCGCGCGTGGCGGTGACCAGGCGAACGATGTACTCGGCAACGGCCTGGTCGACGTAGACCTCCTTGATCGCGCTCTGCATGAGCCGCAGCTCCTCGACCCCCAGGACCTGCTGGACGGCCTCGATGGGATGGACCCGCTTCTGCTCGTCCAGGATGACGATCTCCTCCATCGCCTTCGGATAGCCGATGCGCAGACGGAGCATGAATCGGTCGAGCTGCGCCTCCGGCAGCGCGAAGGTGCCCTCGTACTCGATGGGGTTCTGGGTGGCCATCACCAGGAAGGGCGACGGCATGGGGTGGGTGACGCCGTCGATCGTGGCCTGCCGCTCCTCCATGCATTCGAGGAGCGCGCTCTGTGTCTTGGGGGTGGCACGGTTGATCTCGTCGGCGAGCACGACCTGGGCCATGATGGGGCCTGGCCGGAACTCGAACTCGTGGGTCTTCTGGTTGAAGATCGAAAGTCCCGTCACGTCGGACGGGAGCAGGTCGGGGGTGAACTGGATCCGCCGGAAAGTGCATCCGACGCTACGGCTGATCGCCTTAGCGAGCATCGTCTTGCCAACGCCGGGGACGTCCTCGATAAGGATGTGGCCTTCGCAGAGGAGCGCCACGAGCGCCATCCTGACCTCGAGGTGCTTGCCGACGATGACGTGCTCAACGTTGGCGACGACGCGCTCGGCCGGCTCCTGGACGTTCTTCACCATTCCCTCTCTTCAGTTGGCTCGGGTCGGGCCGACGCAGCGAGGGCCTCGGGTCCCCTTGTGCAAGACAATACCCCAGCCGATTACAGGACGGTTCATCCGGACCCGTAGTTCCTTCGCCTGGGTGCGATCCGCGGGGAAGCTCAGCCGCTCGCCAGAAGCTTGAGCCACTCCGCCATGACCCTCCCGCCAATGGGGGCCGCCTTGCCCGACCCCGCGCCGCCGCCCTCCACGATGACGGCAAGGGCAATGGCCGGTGTCGCTCCGTCCTGTGCCGGGGCGAAGCCGATGAACCACGAGTGCGGGGCAAGGTTGCCGGAGCGCTGCGCCGTTCCGGTCTTGCCCGCGGTCGCCACGCCGCTCACGCCGTAGAGCTTCACCGCGCCGGCGCCGGCGTAGATCCGGCCGATGGGACCCGAGACCGCGTCCACCATCGCGGAGCGGACCTCCGAGGCGGTCTGCTCCGAGACGACCCGATGGCCTGCGCCGGGACTCACCCGCTCCAGCACCGTGGCAGCCGGGCCCTTGGCCGGGTTGGCGGCATGGGAACGGATGGCGCTCACGACGAACGGATCGGGCATTACCCCGCCATTGGCGACGGTGGCGGCGACGAGCGCCATCTGGAGCGGCGTGACGGTGACCTGCGCCTGCCCGAACGCAGCGGAGGCGACCTCCACGTCGTCGGCGAACGGCGAGCAGCCGCCATCGGCCGATGCACGCGTCACCCGCGACGTCGAGACGGGCAGAGACCGGTCCCCGCTGCCCACGCGGAGCGGGGAGCAGAAGCCGAAGCGCCTGGCGTATTCGAGGAAGGGGTCGCCTCCCAGCTGCAGCCCCACGTGGGCGAAGAAGATGTTGCTCGAGACCTGCAGCGCCGGCGACAGGTCCCACAGGGCTGGTTTCGTGGATCCCAGCTCATGCTCGGTGATGGTGAACCCCGAGACCTTGAACCCGCTCGTCTCCTGCTTCGGCTGGTCCGGGAACGTGGTCTGCGGCGTGATCGCACCGGCATCCAGCGCCGCGGAGGCGGTCACCACCTTCATGATGGAGCCCGGCGTGTAGAGACCCTGGCGAACCCGGTCCACCAGGGGCTTGCCGGGGTTTGCCTGGATGGCCGTCATGGGCCCGACCGCCGTGGCCGGGTCCCCGGAGATCGGCGTGGCGTCGAAGGTGGGTGTGGAGGTGCTGGCCAGGATGGCCCCGGTCGTCGGGTCGATCGCCACCACCGCCCCCACGACGCCCTTCAGCTGCGCCGCGGCGAAGTCCTGCAGCCGCTGGTCGATGGTGAGCGACAGGTCCTTCGGCTGCGGCTGCCGGGCGAGGATGTCGTCGAGGAGGCCGCGCAGCGGATTGGGATCCGCCTGCCCGGTCAGGAGGTCGTCGTATGCGTGCTCCACCCCGGTGGTCCCGTAACGCAGCGACGCGTAGCCGATCACGTGCGTGAAGGCAGGGTCCGTGTACGTTCGCCGCGCCAGGCCATTGGTGACCGTGGTCGAGGCCAGCAGCCGTCCCGTGGCGTCGAAGATCGAGCCCCGCAGGGCGCTGCGGTGGGCGGCGATGACCTGGGGGTTGTCCACGCGGGTGGCGAGCTGATGGGCATCGGCGACCTGCCAGTAGGTCAGGCCTCCGGTGACCACCAGGAACGAGAGGAGAAGGTAGCCGGCGAGACGGCGGATGTTCCCCGTCACGACGAGGCATCCCGTGGCGCGACCGCCGTCGGCGCCGAAGCCTCCACCGCCGACCGATGGCTGATGGAGAGCAGGAGACCCAGCACCACGAAGCTGGCAAGCAGGCTCGAGCCGCCGTAGCTCACGAACGGGAAGGTGATCCCGGTGAGGGGGATGAGCTTCGCGTTCCCGGCCACGATGATGAGCGTCTGCAGGCCGATGCTGGCGGTCAGGCCGACCGCCATGAGGCTGCTGAAGTCGTCGCGGGCCAGGATCGCGATGCGCAGGCCCCGGAACACGAGGCTGGCCATGAGCGCCAGCAGGGCGAACGCGCCCACCAGGCCGAGCTCCTCGGCGACCGCGGTGAAGATGAAGTCGGTCTGGATGGCGGGAATGGGCAGGTGCCCGGCGATGAGCGGCAGGCCCTGGCCCAGCCCCTCGCCGAACAGCCCGCCGCGGCCGAAGGCGTAGATGGCCTGCACCGTCTGGTAGCCCGTGCCCGAAGGATCGGCCCACGGGTTGATCCAGTTGTCCACCCGGACGCGGACATGGCCAAAGAGCTGGTACGCGGCGAACGATCCGGCAAGGAAGAGCAGCAGCCCCACGAGGACGTAGCTGCGTCGCCCGGTGGCCACGAACAGCATGACCAGGAAGATGCCGTAGAACAGGAGGGCCGTCCCCAGGTCCTTGCTGATGACCACGATCCCCATGACGATGGCGAACATCGCGAGCATGGGCAGGAGGTACGGGAGCGGCGGGATTTTCACCGGGCCGATCTGCCGCAGCGAGCCGCTGAGCAGTGCGCGGTTCTCGGCGAGGTAGCCTGCGATGAAGACCACCAGGACAATCTTGATCGCCTCGCCGGGCTGGAAGCCGATAGGCCCGAAGTGCAGCCAGAGCCTGGCCCCGTTGACCTCCGCCCCGAACAGGAAGGTAATGACCAGCAGGACGGAGCCGGCCGCGGCCCAGGTGTACTTGTAGTGGCGCAGCACGCCGTCATCGCGGAAGAAGACGGCGATCGCCACCATGGCGGCCAGGCCCACGGCGAACCAGGCCAGCTGGGTGCCGGCCATCCCGATCTCGGTGCCGAGGATGTTCATCCCGGTCAGGTCCTGTGGCAGGCGGTTGAGCATCACCAGGCCAACGCCTCCGATGGTCGCCGCCAGCGGCAGCAGCAGCTGGTCGCCCCGATGACCCAGCAGGACGAGCGCGATGTGCGCGGCGAGCACGAGCACGACGTAGGCGATCGCCAGGCCCAGCGGGCCTGGATCGAGGGTGTTGCTCATGGCGACATGGGTGAGCGCGAAGCCGAGCGGTACCAGGACCAGGAGCGGGATGAGGAGGCGCAGCTCGGTTCCACGCCAGGCGACGCGCATCAGGTCAACGCTCCAGCCGCATCCGGACGCGGCCGATGGTGACCTCGTCCCCATAGCTCAGGGCGACCGGACGGTCGATCCGGTGCCCGTTGACGTACGTGCCGTTCGTGCTCCCCTGGTCCTCGATGAACCATGCACGGCCGCGGAAGGTGAGCATCGCGTGCGTGGCGCTCGCGAAGTCGTCCTCCACGAAGATCGTGGAGTTGACGTTGCGCCCGATGGAGCTGATCGCCCCCAGGGCGATGCTCCGGCCAACCGGCGGCTCATCCTCGGGGGACTCGAGCACCGTGAGGCGGCCGATGCCCTCCCGCGCCGCCTCCTGGGTTCGTTCGGCGCTGCGCAGGTCGCGCAGCAGCGAGCGGGCGAAGGCGAAAAGGATGAGGTACAGGAGGCCGACGAACGCGAACTGGGCGACCAGGATGAGGATCCGCAGGGCCTCTCCGGTCATCGGACCCCGAACTCGATGGAGGTGTTCCCGATCCGGATCAGGTCGCCGGGACCCAGGGCGATCTCCTGGACCGCCTGGCCGTTGACCTGCGAGCCGTTGCGGCTGCCCAGGTCCACGAAGCCGTAGGCGCCGTGCTGCAGCTTCAGCTGACAATGGTGCCGGCTCACGAGCGGATCGTCGACGATGACATCGTTGTCGCTCGCCCGCCCCACGGTGATGAGCGGGCCGCCCAGCTCGAACTGCACGGGCGGCTGGTCGTCCGTGGCGACGAGCAGGTAGGCCCGCCGCGCCGAGTCCGGCGACGTCGCCTGCTGCGAGCGCAGCACCACGGTATCGGTGGTCACCGGCATGGGCGTGTCAGGGCGCAGCCGCTCTCCGGCGTCGTCCACGACCTTCGCGGCGACGCGCACGTCGCCCCTGGATACGCCGCCATCGGCGATGAGCCGCACCCGGGGTCGGGCGACGAGGGTGTAGTGCTCATGCCGGGCGCGCGTCAGCACGCCATGGGCCAGGTCGTCCTCCAGGGCGGACCGGTAGGACTCGAACTCCGCGTAGTCGGCCGGGTTGAGGTGGACGTCGAACTCGTTGGGCACGATCACGCCGTCCTCCCGGAACGATTTCATCGTGTCCATGGCGCGCTCGATGCGCTTGGCCAGGCTGACCGGCTGGAGCCGCGCACCCAGCCGGCCGGCAGGCGCCTCAAAGAGGCGTTGGAGGAACGCCTCGACCCGTTGGAGGATGGCCATCGGCGCCGATCCTAGCATGGCTTCCGGCCAGCAGCCCGAGCGTGGACCCGGGGTACTTCCGGCGCCCTGCGGGAGACCCGATGCGCCCATTCGGCGCAGGGCGGGCTCGTCGCTATACTGGCGCCCCTGATGCTGCCACCGGGATGCGAGCCGGAATGCCCGAAGCACTGACTGAGTCCTTCTGCGAGCGTTGCGGGACGCGCTACGAGTTCCAGGCCCCGACCGAGCTGAACCCGCTGCGCAAGACCCGCGGCCTCGTCGCGGGCCTCAAGAACTACATCATGAGCCAGGACGCCTTGGGCGACGCGATTGGCGACGCCATGCGTTCCGAGGAGCAGGCGCTCGCCTCCCAGCAACTCGAAGCGTTCCACAACGCGTTCAACTTCTGCATCGACTGCCGTCAGTACGCCTGCACCAACTGCTGGAACGACGCCGCCGGTCGCTGCCGGAGCTGCGCTCCCATCCAGGGCAAGGACGACCTCGCTGACCGCCTCGAGGCCGCCTATCTGGCCGATCATGCCGCCATGCATGCGGGGGAGCCGCAGCTCGCCGTCGACGAGATCTCGCGCCGGCTGGGCACCGAAGCCTGGCCGCAGTCAGACCTTCCCGAGGAAGAGGCGGCCCCGGTCGCGCCCGCGTGGCCCGAGCCACTGCCCGCCGAGCCCGTCATCGCCGATGCCGGAGCCGGACTCGAGCGCGAGCCGGAGCCACCGGTCACCGCGGAGGCCGAACCGGGAAGAGCTCCCGGAGGAATCCATGAGCGTAGCGCGTGTGCTCGCCTGGGAAGACGATGCCGAAGTCGTGCTCAGGTCACCCATCGAGGAGGCGCTGCCCGAGCCGGAGTTGATCTCCGCCACAGCCACGGAGCCCGAGCCGGAGTCGATCTTCGCCACAGCCACGGAGCCCGAGCCGGAGTCGATCTTCGCGACAGCCACGGAGCCCGAACCGGAGCCAATGGTGGCCGCGGAGCCCGAGCCGGAGCCGCAGGTGGCCGCGGAGCCCGAACCGGAGCCGCAGGTGGCCGCGGAGCCCGAGCCGGAGCCGCAGGTCGCCTCGACACCACGGCCCACGGCGCCGCGCCCGATCAGGCCGATCGCCGAGACGATCCTCCGACCGCCGCCGCAGGTGGTGCAGCCGACGGCCCCCGTCGACGAGGACGCGGTGGCGGCGCGCAGGGCACAGATGGACATCCTGGGCCTCGAGGATCCCGGCATCGGCCGGGTGGCGGCCGAGCGACCAAACGTCCTCCCCTACCGGTCCAGCGGGGCCGCGCTCTCGGCGTCGGAGCTGATCCACCGGACAGGTGGCGAGTCGACCGCGCTGTGGGACGCCTCGGCTCGCGAAGTGGCTGCCGCCCGGAGTGCAATCGCCGTGCAGAGCTGTGGATCGTGCGGGCTGTCGCTTTCTGCGAGCGCCCGGTTCTGCCGCCGATGCGGCACGCGGCAGGCGCGCTCCGCCTGAGCCGGGCGGCCCGACCGACGGCCTAGGACTTCGGGGGCGACCCGGGCGCGCTTCCCGTGTCCGGCGTCGATCCGCCCTTTGGCTTGAGCTCGGGCGATGAGCCCTCCCCGCTGGAGGTTTCCGTCGCCGTCTTGCCAGGGCCCGACCCCGCCGGCGACCGGCGCCCGCCGTTCCCGGAGGATCGCGAGTCCGTGGAGTAGAAGCCGCTCCCCTTGAAAATGATTCCAGTCGGATACAGCACCCGTCGGAGCTGTCCGCCGCATCGTCCGCAGGTTGACGGTCCCTCCTCCGTCATGGAGTGGACCACTTCGGTGATCTGGCCGCAGCTGCGGCACTGGTAGTCGTAGGTCGGCACAGTCTTCTTCGGCGCCCCATCGCGGTCAGGCCGCGCGGTCGGGATATTGGCAAGGCCGGGGCCGGCAGGCAGCCGCTCGGCGGGGAGGAATGATGGCAGCCGTCGTGCGACGCTGCAACGTGGCAGCTTGGCTCAGGCGTTGGAGGCGCGAACGCCGAGCCGTGCCCACCAGGGCCGCGCGGCCACCGCGACGGGCTCCCCGGCGGGGTGGGTCACGAGGCGGGCGACCGCATGGAGATCGGCCGCGATCCGTTCCTTTGGGAACTTGAGGATGATGGGGTTGCCTTCGTTCGCCGCCATCACGGCCTTCGGGCCGTTGGAGACGATGGTGGCGGCGATGGGGAGGCCTAGGGACTTGGACATGTCGGCCACCGCGATGCCGTGGTTGGCACGGTTCACGATCACCCGGATCATGTCACCCAGCCCCACCTCGCGGGCCAGCCCCAGGAACTGGCTGCTGTTACGGATGGCCCCAACCTCGGGCGTCACGACCAGGAAGATCTCGCTGGCGAGGGTCAGCATCGCCATGGTTCGGTCGTCGTACCCGGGGTGGTTGTCAACGATCACGAAGGGATGGTGCGCCTTTGCCCAGCGCAGGGCGGCGAGCAGGAGGTCGACTCCGATGAGCTCCGAGTCGCCCGGCTCCTTGCCCCAGGTCAGGACGCGGACCCCGCTGGCCTCGTGCACGGTGGTGATGTGCTCGAACGCCGCATCGGTCCATTCCGTCGGAGCGCTGTCGGCCAGGTCGGCCAGGCCCAGCCGGAAGGGGACCTCAAGGACGGAGGTGACGTTGCCTACGCCCACGTCGGCGTCGAAGAGGAGCACGCGCTCGTTTGTCTGCTCGCGCAGCGCTACCGCGAGGTTGACGGCCACGGTGGTCTTGCCCACGCCTCCCTTCGGAGCGAACACGCTGATGACCCGACCCTCGCCCATGAGCTCCGCTGGTGCTCCGTCCGCGGGCGCGGCCGTCGCACGGCCGGAACGAATCATGAGCGCCTGCAGGCGATAGACGAGCGCCTCGGCGGGGCACGGCTTCTGGGCGTACTCGTCCGCCGAGGTCCCGTACGACGGGGGCTCGGTGCCGAACAGCAGGATGGACGGCGTGACGGCCTGGCCTGCCTTTGCGCCGGCCAGCCAGGCGTGGATCAGCTCCGTTTCCTGTGGCTCGTGGTCCGCGTCGAGCACGGCGAGCGTCGGCCGCGGCGCGCCATCCAGAAGAGCGACGTCGTCTGCGGCGCGAATCGTGTCGAATCCGGCGCGGCGCAGGACAACCTCCGTCTGGGCAAGGGCGGCAGGCTGGAGTGCAAGCAGGACAGTGGGTCGTTCCATGCAGATCCTTCGCGGTTGGTACAGTTCCGGACCGCACCAGTGTCGGCCGCACCCATCCGCACGGCAATGGGACTGCGGCCTAGGCCTTAGCCAACCAAAGGTACTGCCCCCACGGCTGATTCCGCGCTCAGGTGCGCGTCATCCTCATGCCGCACTTGGGGCAGTAGAACGCGCTGTCCGTCTGCGCCTGGAAGCCGCAGTGGGCGCAGGTGAGCCCGGCTCCGTGAGCCACCCCCTGCGGCGCGCGAGCCTGCTCGGCCGCGCCAAGGCTGAACCCCGACGCGAGCATCTGCTGGTAGAGCGAGCTCAGCAGGCGCTGCCCGATGCGCTCCGTATCGCCGCGCAGGCCCTTGCCGCCCCAGCCGATGACGGCACGCACGATGAGCTCGCCGGACAGCTCGTCGAAATGGCTGGCCAGCCCGCCCACGATGGCGTTGTAGTCGGGGTAGCCGCTCGTGTCCGTTTCTCCATGCAGGAGTCCGCAGGCGAAGGTGTCGACGGTCATGTCGAGTGCGTCGGTCAGCTCGAGCACGAAGAGCGCATGCCGGCCGATGGGTCCAACGTCGCGACGGGCGAGCACCCACTGCTGCATCTCGTTGAAGCGCTCCATCGCGGGCGTGGCGTCCGAGTACTCCAGCGGAAGTGGCGGAATGACCTCGATGGGCGTTTCGCTCAGCGGCTCCACGATCCCGGGCAGGGCGGCGACGACGGTCGGATCCGCGGCCAGGCGCAGGCCGTCGCTGCTCCTGCCCATGTAGGCAAGCTTCAGCGAGTACTGCTGGCCCGCCACCTCTTCGACCACCGGCTTGGGCGGTGGCGGTGGCGGCGGCTCGGATTTCTTGCGCCTGAGAAAGGACATCGAAGGGGAACCCCCAGCGGGACGGCGAGGCGGATTCTAGCAGCCACCCGCCCCGGTTCCGCCATGGGCCGATTGGGTCATGTCGTCAGCTGGCGCAGCTGTTCCTGCAGGTCGGCCAGCCTGGCACGCTCCTTCTCCACCACTGCCGCCGGGGCCTTCGCCCGAAATGCGGCATTCCCCAGGAGCAACTCCAGCCGATCGATCCCCTCGCCAAGCCGCTCGACCTGGGCCCGGCGCCGCTCGGCCACCTCCTGCGGCTCCCCCGCAGTCCCCAGCCAGGTCGTCCCGAGCCGTATGGCCACGGCGCGTTCCGGCACTGCCACCTCTTCGTCCGGGCCGTGGACCGTGTAGGGCGCCACCCGCGCGAGCGCCTCCACGTACCTCGTGCCTGCCCGCGCCTGGTCCGCCGCTTCGGGCGTGCCCGCGGCGAGCTCCAGCGGGATCCGACGGCCCGCGGCCACGCCCGCAATGGTCCGCAGGTTGCGGGCCTCGCGGACCTGCTGCGCCATGGCGGCAAAGGTCTGCTCCGCCGCATCGTCCCGGCCGGCGGGCGAGGCCCAGGCCGCGCGCACCAGCATCGGCTCCGGCGCGAGGTCCGGCTGCACCTCGTGCAGGGTCGACCAGATCGCCTCCGTGATGAACGGCAGGATGGGGTGCAGGATGCGGAGCAGCGAGGTGAGGGCTTCAGCCGCCGAGCGCCACACGCGGGCGCGCTCGCCGGGCGTGGCTCCCTCACGCCGCAGGTCGACCTTGGCGGCCTCGAGGAACCAGTCGCAGTAGTCGCTCCAAGCGACCTCGTGCGCGGTCGCCGCGTAGCCAGCGAGGTCGAGCTCATCGAGCTGCCTCGTCGCGCGCTGCGTGGCATCGGCCAGCCGGGAGCGGATCCAGCGCTCGGCAAGCGACGGATCCCCGGACGGCGCCGCCATCGGCTCCGGACGAGCGGAGAGGACGAATCGCGCGGCATTCCACAGCTTGTTCGTGAAGTTGCGCCCGCCGGTGATCTTCGACTGCGTCAGCCGCTGGTCCACCCCGGGCGCGTTGCCGGAGACCAGGGCGAAGCGCAGGGCATCGGCCCCGATCTCGTCGATCATCTCGAGCGGGTCGACCACGTTGCCCTTGGTCTTGCTCATCTTCTGCCCGTATGGGTCGCGGACGATGCCGTGCAAATAGACCGTGTGGAACGGCTCGACGTCGGTGCAGAACAGCCCCAGCATCATCATCCGGGCGACCCAGAAGAAGAGGATCTCGTACGCGGTCTCCATGACCGATGTCGGGTAGAACCGCGCGAGGTCGGGCGTGGCGTCCGGCCAGCCGAGGGTCGAGAACGGCCACAGGCCGCTGCTGAACCAGGTGTCGAAGATGTCGGTCTCCTGCACCAGGTCCGCTGCCGGCCGGCCACACGTGTCACAGGCTGGCGGACCCTCCACGAGATCGGAGACCGTGACGTGGCCGTCGGGGCAGTACCACGCCGGGATGCGATGCCCCCACCACAGCTGCCGGCCGACCGCCCAGTCGTGGATGTTCTCCATCCAGTGCGTGTAGACCTTCTCGAAATGCCCGGGCACGATGCGGGTGCGCCCCTCGCGCACGCTCGCCAGCGCTCGCTCGGCAAGGGGCTTAACGTGGACGAACCACTGAACGCTGAGGCGTGGCTCGACGACAGTTCCGCAGCGGTCGCAGCGACCGATCACCATCTCGTGGCTGGCTTCGCCTTCCAGGTCCCCCATCTCGGCCAGGCGCGCGATGATCGCCTGGCGCGCCTCGGCGATCTCGAGGCCGGCGAACTCGCCCGCGGCGTCGTTGAGGCGGGCATCCTCGTCCAGGACGGTGATCATGGGCAGCTCGTGACGCTTCCCGACCTCGTAGTCGTCGAAGTCATGCGCGGGGGTGATCTTCACCGCGCCGGTTCCAAAGGCCGGGTCCACGTGCTCGTCGGCGATGATCGGCAGCCGCCGACCCAGGAAGGGCAGGATCGCCGAGCGGCCCGACCAGGTGCCGATATCGCTCGTCATCGGGATGGACCGCCACTGCGGTGTCGCCAAAGATCGTCTCCGGGCGCGTGGTGGCGACGCTGATCCAGGCCCCGGGGTCCGGCGTCCCGTCCGGCCGGGCAAGGTGGTAGCGAAGCGTCCAGAGCGTGCCGGTCTCCTCGCGCTTGATGTTCTCCAGGTCGCTGATGGTGGTCCTGCAGCGCGGGCACCAGTTCACGAGGGCCTCACCACGGTAGGCGAGCCCGGCGTCCCAGAGGCGCTTGAAGGCGACGCGGACGGCGCGCGCGCTGCCCTCGTCCATGGTGAACCGCAGCCGGGTCCAATCCAGGCTTGCCCCCAGCCGGCGATGCTGGCGACCCATCACGTCGCGCGTCTCATCCATGAACTGCCACATGCGCTCCAGGTAGCGAGCGCGGCCCAGGGACTGTCGCGACTCCCCTTCCTCGGCCAGGATCCGGTCCAGGACGAACTGGGCCGCGATGCTGGCGTGGTCGACGCCGGGCAGCCACAGGGTGTCGTCGCCGCGCATGCGGTGGTAGCGGACGAAGATGTCCTCCACGAACGACGTCAGGGCATGGCCCAGGTGGAGGGCACCGGTCACGTTGGGGGGCGGCTGAGTGATGACGAAGCGCTCCGCCCCGGTCGGCGCCTCAGCCGACGGGGTGAAGGCGCCGCTCTCGAGCCAGCGCTCGTAGATGCCCGGCTCCACGGTGGCGGCGTCGTAGCGCGGGGCCAGCTCGCGGTTCGTCGTCGTCATCGGTCTGCTCCTCGGTTCGTCCACCGTCCAACAAGAAACCCGCTCGTCGAAGGACGAGCGGGTGCACGTGGTACCACCTTCGTTCGGCGTCCAGCTGAACGCCCTCGATCCCGCGCTATCGGGCGGACCCGTCCGGCTCGCGTGCGACCTTCTCCCTCTCGTATCCGGGTGGGCTCACAGCCCGTTCGACCCACCCTCTCTGGAGGCCGATGGAGGGGTACTCCTCACGGTCATCGCCGTGCTCCGAGTCTATCACAGCGAATCGCCGGCCCCGCGGGCCGGCGATTGACGCGGTGTGGTCCTGCGCGAGTCAGCGGGTCCGCTGGACGGTGACCCGCAGCGACCCGTCGGCCTGGCGGTCGACCTTGGCGGTCCCCCGCTCGATCTGCTCGATGGCGGCGGCCATGTCGAAGTCGGCCGCATGGGTGGCGCGATACACGAACTCGCCGGTCGGCCCAAGGCTCAGTGAGATGCCATGCACCCCATCCACCCGCTCGAGCGCCTGCTTGAACGAGGTGATGGCGCCAAAGCTGCCGAGCCCGGAGACCATGATGGCCGTCGCCATCTCGCCCGCGGGTCCCGGCGCTGCCGCGCTGGCCGCCACCGGCTCGCTGGCCGCCACCGGCTCGCTGGCCGCCACCGGCTCGCTGGCCGCTGCGGCGCCAATCCGCGCGTCGAGCTGCGCCAGCCGCGCGGCAAGGCCACTGGCATCCGAGACGCGGGTTTCGGCTTCCGACGTTTCGGCGGCCGCCGGATTCGCCTCCGGCTCGCTGGTGTCGGCGGCAGGCTCGCGATCGATGCCCAGGGCGTCCATCTGGTCGCGGAGGGTCTCGACACGGCGCGGTTGGCGTGGTGGTCGTGTCCTCCGTGGTCCCCGGCTCGTCCGGTGCCGGCTCCGGTGCCGTGGCGGCATCACTGGTCGGCTCGTCCGGTGCCGGCTCTGCGGTCGTGGCGGCATCACTGGTCGGCTCGTCCGGTGCCGGCTCCGGTGCCGTCGCCTCCTCCGCCGAATCGGTCGAGGTCACCGGCGTCGGGGCAGCAGCGTCTGCGGCGTCCGCGCCGGGGGCAGCGGCCTCTGCCGCCCCCTCGCCGGTCGCGGTCGCGCTCCGCGCTCGCGGTTGTCGGGGCGGGAGGTGGCGTCGTCGCGGTGACCGCCTCGCCCGGCACGTCAAGGGCCGGCGGGCGCGGCATCCGCTTGGCGGCGGTGCCGAACACCGCCGGGTCGGTGATGGCCTCCAGCTCCGCGAAGAATGTCGAGAGCTGGGTCTCGTACTCGGCAACGCGGCTCCGGACAGCGCCCATCTCGCGCTCCGAACGCTGCTCGTGCTCCGCAAGCTGATCCGTCAGCTGCGAGCGGCGCGTCTCCGTCTTCGTGCGTCCCTCCGCCTCGATGCGTTCCGTCTCGCTCTTCACCCAGTCCGCGATGCCGGCGACGTCCAGTTCAGCCCGTTCGCGCAGCTGATCGGCGCCCGCGGCTGCGCGCGCCTTCAAGCGATCGATCGCTTCGTCGACGGCCGTCTTGAGGTCGGCGACCTTTGCGGTCCGCTCGCGGTCGGCAACGTCGCGCATGGCGGTGATGAGGCCGCTCAGCAGCGCGTTGTCCTCCTCCGACATCGGCGGCTCGGGCATGGCAGCCGGCGTCGGGGCAGCGGGTGCCGCTGCCGAAGCGCCGTCTGCGGCCGGCGCAGCCGCCGCTGCTGCGTCCCCGGACGCGGCGGGCTGGTCGCCACCGGGCACCTGGGCGCTCGACGTCGCGGGCGCCTCCCCTGTGAGGGGGGCATCCTCTGTCTCGTCCTCGTGGGACCAGGGAAGGCGGATCCCGGACCTGCGCGTCTGCGTCATGGGATGAACTGGCTCCTCAGTGCGGCGTCGAGCTGCACGCTCGGCCACCATCCTAGCGCCCTCGTGCCTGAGCGCCCGAGGCGACGGAAGTACCGTGCGTGATACCCGGACGTACCCCTCGGGCGGTTGGCTACCCTATGCCGGGTGAGCAACTTCCTGGCCGATCTGGGCGTGTCCGACGCATGGGCCGGTGCCCTGGGCGTGGGATCGCAGCTCCTCCTCATCATCGTCGCGGCGCTCGTCGCCATCTTCTTCGTGCGGATCGGCGCGAGGCAGGTCGCGACGCGTCTGCTCGAGCGCGAGGCCGAGGGCGAGGCGTCGGGCATCCCGCAGGTCGAGATGGAGCGCCGCATCCGCACCCTGCAGCGCATCGTGGTCCGGGTCGCGGGCGCCGTCATCGTGCTGATCGCCGCGCTCATGGCCCTCGACAACCTCGGGGTCAACATCGGCCCGGCCATCGCCGGCCTGGGCGTCGCGGGCATCGCCGTCGGCCTCGGCGCACAGACCCTGGTCCACGACTGGCTGGCTGGCGTGTTCATCATCCTGGAGAACCAGTACAACGTGGGCGACGTCGTCGGGATCGGCGGCGTGTCCGGCGTCGTCGAGGAATTCAGCCTGCGCCGCACCACGCTGCGGGACCTCGACGGCGTGGTGCATTCGGTGCCGAACGGGCAGATCACCGTCGCGAGCAACATGACCCGCAGCTGGGCGAGGGTGAACCTCAACGTGGAGGTCGCCTACGACACCGACATCGAGCATGCGTCCGAGGTCGTCAACGCCATCGGCCAGGAGCTCCGCGACGACGAGACCTGGGGAGCCAAGCTCCTCGAGACGCCCACCGTGGCCCGTGTCGACAGCCTGGGCGAATCTGGCGTGGAGCTCAAGATCCTTGCCCAGGTCCTGCCGGCCCAGCAGTGGGCGGTGACCGGCGAGCTGCGCAAGCGGATCCTGGCGCGCTTCGCCGCCGAGGGGATCGAGATCCCATTCCCCTATCGGGTGGTCATCCAGCGAACCGAGCCACCCTCGGAGCCGGCACCGGAGACCTAGGCGGACTCCTCGCGGCGGTCGGAGCGTCGATCCTTGGTGCCGCGCCGCCGTGGAGCGGACTCGTCCTTCTCGGTGACCAGCATCGGCGGCTGGCCGTGGTCGATGGTCTCGCCGGTGATGACCACCTTGCGGACGTCGGTCCGCTCGGGGATGTCGTACATCACCTCGAGCAGCGCCTCCTCCACGATGGTGCGCAGGGCGCGAGCGCCGGTCTTGCGCTCCAGGGCGAGCTCCGCGGTCGACTCCAGGGCCTCGGGGGTGAAGACCAGCTCCACCTTGTCGAGGGAGAGGAAGCGCCCGAACTGGCGGGTGACCGCGTTCCGCGGCTCCGTGAGCACCCGGACAAGGTCGTCCTTCGCCAGGGCCGCCAGGCTCACCACGACGGGTAGCCGACCCACGAACTCGGGGATCAGGCCGTAGTGGAGCAGGTCCTCCGGCATCAGGCGCTCCATGAGGCGGCGCCGCTCGTCGCGCGACTCCTGCGCCTGCGAGCCGAAGCCCATGCCGCGCTTGCCGACACGCTCCTCGACGATCTTCTCCAGACCCTCGAACGCGCCTCCGCAGATGAACAGGATGTTCGTCGTGTCGATCTGGATGAAGTCCTGGTGGGGGTGCTTGCGGCCGCCCTGGGGCGGGACATTGGCGACGGTCCCCTCCAGGATCTTGAGGAGCGCCTGCTGCACGCCCTCGCCCGAGACGTCGCGGGTGATCGACGGGTTGTCCGTCTTGCGGGCGATCTTGTCGATCTCGTCGATGTAGATGATGCCGCGCTGGGCGCGCTGCACGTCGAAGTCCGCGGCCTGGATGAGGCGGAGCAGGATGTTCTCCACGTCCTCGCCCACGTATCCGGCCTCCGTCAGGCTAGTGGCATCGGCGATGCAGAACGGCACGTCCAGGATCTTCGCCAGCGTCTGGGCCAGCAGCGTCTTCCCCGAGCCGGTGGGGCCCACCAGCAGGACGTTCGACTTGCCGAGCTCCACGTCGTCGACCGCCTGCCCGGCGTTCACCCGCTTGTAGTGGTTGTAGACGGCCACCGACAGGACCTTCTTGGCCCGATCCTGGCTGATGACGTACTCGTCCAGCGCCTCCTTGATCTTGCGAGGGCTGGGCAGCGCGGCTGGAGCACTCGAGGCGCGCGGCGTCTCGAGCATCTCCTCCTCGATGATCTCCTGGCAGAGGTTGATGCACTCGTCGCAGATGTACACGCCCTGGCCCGCGATGAGCTTGCGGACCTGCTCCTGGCTCTTGCCACAGAACGAGCAGCGGTACGGGACCTTGGTCTTGCCGGTGGTCATGGGATCGTCTGGAGGCACCTCAGCCGGTTCGGAGGGTCGGCCACGGCAGGATAGCACGGGGCCATGCGACGACCACCGTCGCCCATTGAAGGCCGTGGCCCGCTGGCACCACATCCCCCACCGGTACCATGCCCGCATGACCCCCAGCCTGGCCCTGGGATCCGTGGAGACGTCCATGGGACGCCACTGGATTGCCGTGTCGCGCGCGGGCGTCCTGGCCATCGACCGCGCCGAGAGCCCGATCACCCTCGTGGGCTGGCTCGGCGAGCGGTGGCCGGGCACGGACCCGGCGGCTGTATCGGCAGTGCTGGAGCGGGCGGCCTCGGCCCTCGCCGGCTACCTCGAGGGGTCCGTCGCCGGCATAGCCGTCCCGACGGACACGCGCTGGGCATCTGCCTTCGACCAGGAGGTCTGGGCCGCCGTCGGGGCCATCCCGTACGGGACGACTGCGTCCTACGCCGAGGTCGCGGCGAGCATCGGGCGGCCGCGCGCGGCGCGTGCCGTGGGGGCCTCCCTGGCGCGCTGCCCGTTGTCGCCCGTGGTGCCCTGCCACCGCGTCATCCATGCCAATGGTGATGTCGGCGGCTGGGGAGCGGATCTGACCACGAAGCGCAGCCTGCTCCGCCTGGAGGCTACTTCTTCGGCTTCTCCTCCTCCGCCGATGGCACCGACCCGCCGGCCTGCTGTGCCATCGAGATGAGCGATCCGGGACGCCCCACGAAGACCTCGTCGATGAGGCCGTAGGCCACGGCATCCTCCGCGCTCATGAAGTAGTCGCGTTCCGAATCGGCCTTGACCTTGTCGTACTCCTGGCCGGTATGCGTCGCCAGGATATGCATCAGCCGATCGGTCAGGTGGAGCATCTCCTTGACCTGGATCTCGACGTCGGGAGTGTTGCCGCGATACCCGCCGGACCCCTGGTGGATCATGATCCGGCTGTTCGGCAGCGCATAGCGCTTGCCCTTGGCCCCGGCGGCGAGCAGGACGGCGCCCATGCTCGCGGCCTGGCCCAGGCAGATGGTGCTCACCGGCGCCTTCAGGTACTGCATGGTGTCGTAGATCGCCAGGCCGCTGGTCACCACGCCACCGGGCGAGTTGACGTACAGGCTGATGTCCTTGTCGGGGTCTTCGCTCTCCAGGAAGAGCAGCTGGGCGATCACGAGGTTCGCGACGTGATCCTCGATGGGCTCGCCCAGGAAGATGATCCGTTCCTTGAGAAGCCGCGAGTAGATGTCGAAGGCACGCTCGCCGCGAGCGCTGCTTTCGATGACCATCGGGACGAGCATGTCGGTCACTCCGATTCGGTGGTGGCGGGGTTCTCGGACGCGCGCGTGGCCTCGGCGGCCGCGGGCTCCGGCTCGGGGGACGGCTCGGTCGTGGTCGCCGCCGTGTCGGCGACGTCGTCACCGGCCTCGCCCAGGACGCGCCGGCCGAGCGTCTCGACCAGCTTCTGGTTGCGAAGGGTCATGCGCAGGTAGGAGCGACCCCGTCGCGACTCGAGGTACTCGCGCAGCTGCGGCTCGTCCCCATAGCGAGCCAGCTGGTCCGCGACCTCAGCGGCGATCTCGTCGTCGGTGGCGTCGATCCCCTCCTTCTCGGCGATGGCGGACAGCACGAGCAGGGTCTTCACGCGTCGAGTTGCCGGGTCGCGCAGCTCCGACGAGAGCTCCTCGGGCGACTGCTTGGCGAGCGCGAGGTACTGCTCCAGCCCGATCTGCTGCTCCGCGAGGCGCGCACGCAGCTCGTCGCGCATGATCTCGATCTCGTTGGCGACCATCACCTCGGGCACCTCGACCGTGGCGTTGGCGGTCGCATACTCGATGATGCGGTCGCCGAAGACATGACGCCCCTCCGCATCGTTGCGCTTCTCCAGCGCGTCGCGGATCTCCGTGCGCAGTGCGTCGAGGGTCTCGACCTCACCGGTGGCCCGCGCGAACTCGTCGTCCAGCTCCGGGAGGACCCGCTCGCGCAGGTCCAGCAGCTCCACGTCGAAATGCGCTGCCTTGCCGCGCAGATCCTCGACCCGGTAGTCGTCGGGGAACGTCACCTCGAAGCCTTTGGTTGCGCCGATCTCCAGGCCCAGCAGCTGGTCCTCCCAGCCTGGAATCATCCGATCCTCGCCGATGACCAGCGGCAGCCGGTCGGCCGACCCGCCCTCGAACGGCTCGCCGTCGATGGTGCCGACGAACTTCACCGCCGCCACGTCGCCCTTCGCGGCACCGCGCCCATCGATGGGACGCAGGGTGGCCTGCGCTTCCCGCATTTCGGAGAGCACGGCCTCCACGTCGGCATCGGTCACGGGCGCGACCTCCAGGCCGAACGGGTAGTTCGCGTAGTCGCCGAGCTGTACCTCGGGCCGCACGGACACCGTGGCGGTGAAGCGCACCGTGTTTCCCTCGACCACACCGTCTGGGTCGATGTCGACCTGCGGCTGGTCGATGGGGACGATATCGGTCTGGTCGAACGCGGCGTCGACGCTGTCGGCGACGAGATGGTCGATCGCCTCGGCGACCACCGAGGCCCGGCCGGCATAGCGGTCGATCAGGTGCCGCGGCGCCTTCCCCGGCCTGAACCCGGGAACCCGGGTGCGCTGGGCCAGGTGCTGGTACGCGGTCGAGAAGTGCCGGTCGACCTCGGACGGCTCGACCTCGATGTCGAGCGCGACCCGCGATCCGGGCTCCGGGCGGGTGGATACGGTGACCAATTGGTGCTCCTGCGATGTTGGTGGGCGAGGCGAGATTCGAACTCGCACGTCTTGCGACACCGGCTCCTAAAGCCGGCGCGTCTGCCGTTCCGCCACTCGCCCGACGGCTGGCGGCGCGTGTCGGACCGAGTCTACCGTTCCGGCGCTGGCTTCGTGCTGTCGCCCGCCGACCACCCGGCGTAGGTGGGGGTGACCGATGGCGCGCCGCCGGGTGCCGGTGTGCGCGGCCCATCCGCGTGGGCGGGAGACAGCTCCGCGGCGGCTTCTGCCGGCTGATCGCCCGAGAGGAAGCGCTCGATCGCGCGACGGGCCAGGGCCGCGGAGACGAGGGTGAGGGCCGTCTCGAGCGCACGCCACGCGGCGCGGCTGGGACCAGGAGGCCCATCGGCGGCTTCCCGGGCCAGTGCCCTCGCCTGCTTGCGGCTCAGCGGCTTGTGGCGCCACTGCTGCAGCTCCTCGGCCAGCACGCGACGGACGTCGTCGCCACGGCCCCCAACGCCGCTCGCCATGGCGTCCACCCAGCGCTGCATGGTCTTTGGCAGCGCGTCGTACGCCTGGTCCGGGCGGGACGGCGCGATACGACGTCGTGCGGCGCGCAGCAGTCGCATGGGGCCTCCGGCGGCGAGGAAGACTCCCCCGGCGGCGAGTCCGCCGAACAGCAGCGGGTTCTCGCGCATCTTGGCCGGGATGTCGATGGCGCGCCGGATCCGGGCTCGCAGCTGATCGACGGTCTGCTCGACCGACGCCCGCTGCCCCTCGACCTCTACTCGCGTCTCAGCAAGCGTTTCGCCCATGCGACGTCCTCCTTGACCGAAGCAATGGTCTCCTCCGGCGGCCCGATCCGGATCCTGCGGATGCCCAGCCAGGCCAGGAGACCGGCGATGACCATCAGGATGATGGCGACGAGCAGGGCGGAGAGCCAGCCCGGCAGCCCCGTCAGGGCCGCAAGACCCAGGATCAGGAATACCACCAGCGCGACGAGCGCCAGCAGCACCAGGGCCACCGCGATGGCGATGCGGATGACACCGGAGAGGCTCTGCGAGACCATCTCCCCGATCTCCTGCCGGGCGCGCGTCACCTCGAGGCGGGCAAGCTCAACCAGCCCGCGCACGGCGCTCCGTGCGAGGCCGATGATGCTCTCGCCGTTCGATTCGTTCGTCATTGGTTCTCCCTGGAAGTACCCGGGGCGCCGATTCTACCAGCGGGATTCACGCACGCCCCGAACCAGCAGTCCCGAGCACGGCGGGCCGTTGTGCTCTAGACTTCGCAACCCAATGGCGAAACGGCGCACTGCGCAGCTCCAGCGCCGCACGCGCGCCTCCGAGCAGGCCATGACCCGGCGGTTGTCCGTCGGCGGCGGGAACCTCGATTGGCGGCTCGCGGCGATTGGTGGCGCGATCGTGCTGGTCCTCGTGGTCGTGGTGGTCGCCCTCCTGTTCACCGGCGGCTCCTCGGCATATGCCGGCACGATCGAGCCGGATGCGGGACGCACCCACATCGCCGATGGCACCTACGGCGGACCGTACTCATCGGTCCCGGCAACCTCCGGTCCCCACTGGCAGGACCCCGCGAACTGGGGCGTGTACACCGATGCCGATCCACTCGCGGAATCGCAGTCGATCCACAACCTGGAGCACGGCGGGATCGTCGTCTGGTACCAGCCCGGCAAGGTCTCGGCGGCCGATCTGGCCAAGCTGACCGACTTCATCTCGGTCCAGGTCACCACCTCGAAGTTCAAGTTCATCCTGTCGCCGTGGACCGGCCAGGACTTCGGCCACCCCATTGGCGTTACGGCGTGGCGCTGGCTCCTTTACCTGGACACCGCCAACGTCGATGCCATCCGCGGCTTCGCCGACGCGCACTACGGCAACGCGCCCGAGCCGCTCGGAGGGCCGGCAGCCCCGGGGACGTAGGCAAGCTCCCGATGCCGGCGGGGAGCGGCCCCGTCGAGGGAAGGGCGGCCGCGACGGGCCCCAGTTGACCGCGGACGTCGGATTGGTCACCATCCCCGGGGGCGACTAGCTCAATTGGTAGAGCAAGAGACTCTTAATCTCTAGGTTCAGGGTTCGAGTCCCTGGTCGCTCACCATCGACCCAGGAGGCATGAAAACGGCCCCTCCGGCGCCGCCGCGAGGGGCGTCCTGCTGCGTGCCGCGACCCGCACGCCAATGGCCAGGGGCGGACGCCGACCGGCTCCGGCACGGGAGTTGCTGTATGCCCGGGCGCCTGGCCTGCAGGTGGCAATCGCAGGAGGAGTCGATCCATGGCGACGGGAAGGGGCCGATCGGCCCGGCAGCACCGGCGTGGATCGCGCACGGTGGCGGACCGCTTCCGCGCGGGATCGGATCGGCTCACGGTTGCGCTCGGCACGCCCTGGGCGCTGCTCATTGCCGTGGTGGTCATTGGCGTCTGGGCGATCAGCGGCCCGATCTTCGGCTTCAGCGACACCTGGCAGCTGGTGATCAACACCGCGACCACCATCGTCACCTTCCTGATGGTGTTCGTCATCCAGACCAGCCAGAATCGCCAGGCCAAGGCGACCCAGCTGAAGCTTGACGAGCTCATCCACGTCATTCCGGAAGCACGCAACCGGCTCATTGCCGCCGAGGAGCAGTCGGAGGCCGAGGAGCGCCGCGACGAGCGCGCGTTCCGGCGTGCGGCAAGGCAGCGGGACGCAGCGACCGGTGCCGTGGATAGGCGCCGGCCACGCACGTCGCGGCGGAGGCGCTCCACGTGATACCCTCGCGCGCAACGGGGTGATCGGCACCGTGGCGTCGGACCGGGCCGCCTCCGGCGTCACAACCTGTGCAGCAGCGAGGTCTGAGCGTGCCCTCCGTCCCCATCGAACGCCACCAGCTGGCGAACGGTCTGCGCGTGATCCTGTCGCGCGACGACCGCGCCCCGGTCGTCGCCGTCAACCTGTGGTACGACGTCGGCAGCAAGCACGAGTCCGCGGGCAAGACCGGATTCGCCCACCTCTTCGAGCACATGATGTTCCAGGGCTCGGAGCACGTCGCGAAGTCGGAGCACTTCTCCTACGTCCAGGGCGTGGGCGGCACCCTGAACGCGTCGACCTGGCTCGACCGCACGAACTACTTCGAGACCTTGCCCAGCCACGAGCTCGAGCTGGCCCTCTGGCTGGAGGCGGACCGCATGGCGAGCCTGCTGCCGGCCATGACCCAGGAGAAGCTCGACAACCAGCGGGACGTGGTCAAGAACGAGCGCCGGTTCAGCGTGGACAACCAGCCGTACGGGACCTGGGACGAGAAAGTCCAGGAGCTGCTCTTCCCCGCGTGGCACCCGTACCACCATTCCACCATCGGTTCCATGGAGGACCTGACCGCCGCTTCGCTGGAGGACGTGCGCAACTTCTTCGCGACCTTCTACTGCCCGAACAACGCGGTCCTCTCCATCGTGGGCGACTTCGAGGCCGATGCCGCGCTGGCCATGGTCGAGCGGCATTTCGGAGCCATTCCGGCCAACCCGGACCTGCCGGCGCCGCCGCAGGTGGCCCTGGAGCCGTTCGTCCTTGGCGGCGAGATCCGTGAGATCGTCCCCGACCAGGTCCAGCTCCCCCGCGTGTACCTTGCCTATCGAATCCCCACCTTCGGAACGCCAGGCCACGACGACGCCGAGGTCGCGGCCGACATCCTCGGCTCGGGCCGCGCCAGCCGCCTGTACGCCACCCTCGTCCGCGAAAAGCAGCTGGCGCAGGACGTGGCCGTGTTCGTCTTCCCGGTGGTCGGCGGCGCGGCAATCCTCAGCGCGTGGGCGACCGCCCGGCCGGGGGTCGGGCACGAGTCGCTGGAGGCCGCGATGCTCGCCGAGATCGACCGCCTCGCAGCAGATGGCCCCTCGCCGGCGGAGCTCGAGCGCGTACGCAACCTGCACCACGCCGCCTCGGCCGGTGTCCTGGAACGCATCGGCGAGCGCGCCGACCGCCTGTCGATGTACACGTGCCTCTTCGACGAACCGGAGCGGATCAATGCCGAGATCGCCCAGTACACGGCGGTCGACGCGGAGCGGGTGCGCCGGTCCCTGGGGACCTACGCCGCTGCGCAGAACCGACTGGTCCTGACCTACGTCCCCGCGGAGGGCGCCGGATCGGCCGGCGCATCCTCCGCTGATGCCCGGGAGGCACGCGCATGAGCATGGCCAACGCACTCCGCCCGGCGTCCGGAGCGCCGCGGCCCTACCAGTTCCCGTCGTTCGCGCGCCACACGCTCGACAACGGGCTCACCGTCTGGCACGTTCCACTCCCGGACCGTGAGCTGGTCAACGTGCACCTCGTCTTCGACGCGGGTGCCGCGGCAGAGCGCGAGGAGCAGGCGGGCATCGCCGCCCTCACTGCCCATCTCCTGGTGACCGGAACCCGGACGCTGGATGCCGCCGCCTTCGCCGAGGCGACGGAACGGCTGGGCATCGAGGTCAGCAGCGAGTCGAGCTGGGATTCCGCGCGGGCGGCCTTCCAGGCCCTGCCCAGCTTCTTCGCGGAGGGGCTGGCGCTGCTGGCCGAGATGGTCCGTGAGCCGCGCCTCGACCCGGGCGAGTTCGAGCGCCTCAAGGCGGAGCGCCTGGCCGACATCCTGCAGGCCCGCGCCGAGCCCGGCCGGCTCGCCGACGAGATGTTCCTGCGCACCATGTACGATGCGGCCACTCCGTACGGGCGCCTGAGCGCAGGCACCCCGGAGTCGGTCACCGCCCTCACGCTCGACGACGCGCGCAGCCACCAAGCGACGCACATCAAGCCCGGCGGCAGCCATCTCATCGTGGCCGGCGCGGTCGACTTCGACACGGCGGTGGCGGAGGCCGAACGCCGCTTCGGCTCGTGGCAGGGCGCCGGGCCGGGTCACCGGGACATCACGCCGCTGGCCAGCCGCGGGCGCCGGATCGTGCTCGTCGACCGCCCCGGATCGGTGCAGAGCGAGCTCCGGGTCGGCGAGCCGGGCATCGACCGCTTCGACCCGCGCTACTTCAGCGCCACGGTCATGGCGGCCGTGCTGGGAGGCGTCTTCAACAGCCGGCTCAACCTGCGGCTTCGCGAGGAGCTGGGATACACCTACGGTGCCCACGCCGGCCTCGACATTCGACGGTCTCCGGGACCGATGAGCGCCCGCAGCGCCGTGCAGACCGAGGTGACCGCGCCCGCGCTCGTGGAGCTCCTGGGGCAGATGGACCGCATCCGCGACGAGGAGGTCCCCGCCGACGAGCTGCGCGGCGTCAAGGACTTCCTGATCGGGGTGTTCCCGCTTCGGTTCGAGACCACCGGCGGAATCGCGGCGGCCATCGAGCCACTCGCGGTCTACCGGCTTCCGGATGACTACTGGCAGACGTACCGCGGCAACCTCGAGTCGGTGAGCGCCGCCTCCGTTCAGAGCGCAGCGCGGGAGATCATCGACCCCGGCGAGCTGCTGTGCCTGGTGGTCGGCGACGCGGGACGGGTCCGTGCAGAGCTGGAGAAGACCGGCATCGGCCCGCTGGAGGTTCGCCAGGCGGGCTGAGGCGTGGTCATGCGCCGGCCAGGCCACCCGACTGCGCGAGGTCCCGGACAGCCGCCAGGAGGCGGTCGTTCTCGCCCGGCGCCCGGGCGGTGATGCGCAGCCAGGCGGCGAGCGGCGAGTCCGCGGGGTACTCCCGCACGACCAGGCCATAGCGGAGCAGGCCGCTCGACATCACGGCTGCCAGGCCCGCCGGCGGGCGGGCCAGCAGGAAGTTGGTCAGCGACGGCAGCACGTGCCAGCCCAGCGCGGCGAGCGCCTCGCCGATCCGCGCACGCTCGGTGACCATCAGCCGTCGGCGCTCGACCGCACCCGGTTCGTCGCCCAGGGCGGCGAGCGCCAGTGCCTCCGTGTGCGAGCCCACCGGTAGCGGCAGCCGCTCCGCGTTGACCCGCTCGGCAAGCCAGTCCGGCACGACCAGGTAACCGATGCGAGCCCCCGCAAGCCCGTAGGCCTTGGCCATGGAGCGCAGGACAAGGAGGTTCGCGAGGCGCGGCTGGAGCTCGACCGCCGACAGGGCCGAGACCGGTATCCCCAGCGACGCGGCCGCGAACTCCAGGTACGCCTCGTCGACGACCACCGCAGCGTCCACGCCGGTGGCGATCGCCTCGATCTCATCGAGCGGATACGCGTCGCCGGTCGGGTTGTTGGGGCTGCAGATCCACACCAGGCGCGCGCCGCTGCTGCGCGCCGCCTCCACGATCCGGTCAACCGGCTGGCGCTCACCCGGCTCGTGCCGCGACACGCTGACCGGCCTGCCGCCGGCGAGGCCGGCCTCCACCGCGAACATCCCGAATGTCGGTGTGGGGATCACGATCGCGTCACCATCGCCGGCCACGAGCCGCGTCACCAACCGGATCAGCTCGTCCGCGCCTGCCCCGATGGTCACGCGTTCTGCATCGATCCCGAGCCTGGCGGCCAGCCGGCCGCGGATCGCCCGGTACTGCTGGTCGCCGTACTCGACCGACCGCACCGGGTCGAAGGTCGCATGGGCAGCCGACACGGCCGGCAGCGGGCCGCCGCCCAGCGTGTTCAGGTCGAACCGCACGATGTCCGCGACGGGGTGGCCGGCCATGGCGGCGATCTCCTCGTCGGACGGCTCGGTGGGGTACGCATCCGGATCCGCGGGCCGACGGAGCAGGTGACGCGGCTCAGCCCTCATGGGCGTCGCCCTCCGCGGCGCGCGGCAGCCACAGGCAGAAGATCGCCTCCGGCCGTCGCTGCTCGAGGGTCACCGACCCGCCCTGGGCCTCCATCATGGCCCACACAAGGTACAGGCCCAGCCCCAGGCCGCGACCCACCGCCACGCGATCGCGGAAGAGCCGCTCCGCGACCGAATCGGCGATCCCCGGACCTCCGTCACGCACGCGAAGCGTCACGCCATCGCCGTCGGCGATCTCGACGTGAATGGGCGCACCCGGGGTGGAGTAGCGGTCGGCGTTGGTGAGCAGGTTGGTGATCGCCTGCTCCGTGAGGTGCCGGTCGCCCAGGGCTCGTCCGTGGACCTCAGCCGCCACGCGCACCCGCCGCTCCGATCCGCGTGCTCGCAGCCGTTCGATCGCGGCGGCCAGGGCGGCATCCATGTCGAACGGCACCTCCTCGGCCTCGACCATGCCGGCGTCCGCGCGCGAGAACATCTCCAGCCGCTCGAGAATCGCGATCGCGGCTTCGACGGACTCGAGTGCGCGCAGCCCGTGGGCTGCCGCACGGTCGGGGATGTCGGGCTCGCGCTCGGCCAGCTCGATGCGCGCGCGGGCCACGGCGAGGGGATTGCGCAGCTCGTGCGCCACGAAGCTCGCGAACCGGCTCATGCGTCGTCGCTCGTCCTCCTCCCGGCTGACGTCGCGGATAAGGAGCACGCAGCCGCCCCCCCGAATTGGCGTTCCCTCGACGTTCACCAGCAGGTCGCGGCCGGACATGGGCAGCCGCACCACGAGACGCCGCCGGATCGGCGCTGACTGGGCCGCGACCTGCGGCCACTCGCTGCGCTCCAGCGGAGCGCCCATCTCATCGCGGGGCGTCGCGGCGCGCGCCCAGTCCTCCGGCGGCCGGTCGAAGAACGAGCGCCCCAGCAGGCGCAACGCCGCACGGTTCGCATAGGAGCCCACGCCGGATTCGTCGTAGACGACCAGGGGTTCGGGAATGGACTCAGCCACCTCCTCCAGGCGGCTGCGCGCGCGCTCGGCCTGGCGAAGGGCAAGATCGGTCTCGACCCGGGCGGCGACGGCCTCCTGGCGCTCGGCATCGATCCGGCGACGCGACTCGTCAATCGCGTCGCGAGCCTCCTGCATCGCCAGCTGCTGGCGGTCTGCCCGGAGCGCGAGCAGCACCACGAGCGGTGAGCCAAGGACGAACGCGCCGAAGCGCACGACATCGACCAGGGTCAGGCCGCTCGAGGTCGGGACGGTGGACATGGCGATGGTGATCACCCCCGCGGCAGCGTAGGCGTACAGGGCCGAGGCGGCACCCAGCCCAAGGCCGACGATGGCCACCATCAGGACCAGCACGACGGTGAACGGCGTGGTCGAGCCCGCTGCCCGGGCGAGGAGAACGGCCGCTGCCGCTGCCCCGCCGCCCACCAGGGCACCCGCGATCGCGCGCCAGGTCGGCCGCAGGCTCCTCACGACGCGGCCCGCCCCGAATCGGCAGGAGGGCGGGCGCGCAGGCGCGCGCTGGTCAACCGCTGCCGCGCCGCCGCGAGCCTCCGGATCGGGTCGCCGCGGATCAACCTGCGGTCCAGGGCGTCGGGATGCTCTCCCCGGGCGATCTCCGCCAGGATCGCCGATGCCCGGTCGAGCTGCCCTGCCTCGGTGAGAAGCTGGACGATGCTGTACCAGCGCCCCGCCTCTCGGACCGGCCCGGCGACGGTCCGCTCGACGAGCTCGGCGGCCCTTCCCGCGTGACCGGCCCGACGATGCGCTGCCACTGCGGCGCGAACGTCTGCGACGGACGGCTCCTCGCCAAGGGCCTCGAGGAAGTTGAGCAGCATCTCCGCGTTTTCCGCGCGCTCATCGGCCCGCCCGCGACGGACCCGCGCGTCACGGAACTCACCCAGCAGGAAGCGGATCTCCCGGTCCACCCATCGATGCTGCGGCGTATCCGGCAACCAGCGGTGGCCGATCCGCTCGAAGAAGGAGGCGCCGCGCAGGTACATGCCGGCCGAGAGGTACGCGTCCCGCAGGCTGGCACTGACGAGCGTGTCGAACGAGGCATCCAGGGTCACGAGCCGCTCCAGAGCCCCGATCCAATCGTCGACCCGGTTCCGATCCCGATAGTGCCGCGCGGCGTAGCGCAGCCAGTAGCGCTCGTCGTGGGTGCGCCAGTCCTCGCCGGCAATGTGGTGCTCGACGATCCAGCGGTCCTGGGCGGCAGGACCCTGGATCCACACCTCGACGGGGATGCGGAAGCCCGCGACATTGCGCCACTGGGGCTGGTGCCAGCGGCTGGGCGCCACCACCTCCGGCATGATCCGGCGCACCTGCGGCGCGGGGCGAACGCCGGCGTCCAGCGGCCACGGCAGGGTGGCCGCGGTCCCGCGCTCGAGATCGCGGTCGTAGTGCAGCCGGCGAATCGGGTCGCGAAGCTCCGCCCAGGCACGGTTCAGGATCGCGGTCCGGCGGGTTGCCAGCTCGGAGCTGGTGGCGCGGTCGGGATGGTGGTGCAGGACGGCCTCCCGAAACGCGGCGCGCAGATCCGCCGCGGTCGCGGACGGCTCGGCGCCAAGGACCGCGTAGTAGTCGCGTGCCTCGGTCTCGACGGGATGGACGGTCTGCTCGCGGGGCATTCGATCGAGTCTAGCGCCGCTCCGCGCCTCGCCCAAGCGGCTATGCTGCCCGCCATGGTCGAGACGCGACGCTCCGCGCCGCCGCGAGCCGGCCACGTGCTCATCATCGGCGGCGCAGAGGACAAGCTCCGACAGCGGCAGATCCTCTCGCGCTTCGTGGCGCTCGCAGGGGGCCACGACGCCCGGGTGGCGGTGATCAGCACCGCCTCGGCGCTCGGCGACGAGGCCACGGAGCTGTACCGCTCGCTCTTTCGCGCCATGGGAGTGCCCGATGTCCGGGGCCTGCGGCCACTGACCCGCGACGAGGCGAACGACCAGCGGCTGTGCATGGCGCTCGAGGATGCGACGGCGATCTTCATGACGGGCGGGAACCAGCTCCGCCTGGCGAGCGTCATCGGGGGGACGCTCCTGGGTCGCACCATCGTCGAGCGCCACCGGCACGGCGCGGTGGTGGCGGGCACCAGCGCCGGGGCCTCCGCCATGAGCACCCACATGGTCGCCTTCGGAACGTCCGGCGCCACGCCCAAGCAGCGGATGACCCAGCTCAGCGCCGGGCTGGGCCTCCTGCCCGGTGTGATCATCGATCAGCATTTCGAGCAGCGGAACCGCATCGGCCGCCTGCTGGCCCTGGTCGCCCAGTCACCGTCGCTGATGGGCATCGGCCTCGACGAGGACACCGCCGCGCTGGTGGCGCCGTCCGGGATCCTCGAGGTGCTGGGCAAGGGCTCGGTCACCATCCTGGACCCGGCCCACCTGGTGACCGATGCCTACGAGGTGAAGCGCCATCGGCCGATGATGGTCAGCGGCGTCATCCTGCACTCCCTGCCGTCGGGCTATCGCTTCGACCTTCGGCGGCGGCGCCTGCGGGCGGCGCTCCACCCGGTCAGCGGGACCGCCCGGGCCGCAGGCCTGGAAGCGGCCGGACGCCAGGCCCGCAGCCTGATCCGCCGCATCGCCGCCGAAGGCGCCGACAGCGAGGCGCCGGAGCGCGCCCGCAGGCGTGCCCTGCGGGCCCACCGCACCGAGGAGGCCAGCGAGTGACGACCCGTGCGGGCCGCGCGGGGACGCCGGGAACGGCGCCGCGCCGTTCGAGGGCCTCCGCCGCGAAGGGGGGTGCCCGGCCGCGTGGCACGCTGCGCATCATCGAGACGCGTGTCTACCGCGGCCCCAACTACTGGAGCTACGACCCCGCCATCAAGCTCGTCGTCGACCTCGGCGTCCTGGAGCAGTACCCCTCGAACACCATCCCCGGATTCGTCGATGCGCTCCTGGAGACACTCCCCGGGGTCGCGCTCCACTCGTGCTCCACCGGCAAGGCAGGCGGCTTCGAGAAGCGGCTGCGTGACGGAACCTGGGCCGGCCATATCGCGGAGCACGTGGCGCTCCAGCTCCAGCGTGACGCGGGCACGGAAGTGGGCCGCGGCAAGACGCGCGGCACGGGCGAGCCGGGTCGCTACCACGTCGTCTACTCGTACGCCGAGGAGAGCGTGGGCCTGGCGGCCGGCCGCCTCGCCGTGCGCCTCGTCAACCACCTGGTCGAGCCGGATCGGTCCTTTGTCTTCGCCGACGACTTCGAGAAGCTCGTCCGCCTCGCCGAGCGCGCCGCCTTCGGCCCGTCCACCCAGGCCATCCTGGACGAGGCGCATCTCCGCGACATTCCGTCCATCCGGCTCAACGAGCAGTCGCTCGTCCAGCTGGGCCACGGCGTGCACCAGAAGCGGATCCGGGCCACCATGACCAGCCAGACCAGCTCGCTCGGGGTGGACATCGCCTCGGACAAGAAGCTCACCAACCGGCTGCTCACCGCAACCGGGATCCCGGTTCCTCGCGCGGAGGTGGTCTCGAACGAGGACGAGGCGGCGGGCGCGGCCATCAGCCTGGGCTATCCCGTCGCGGTCAAGCCGCTCGACGGCAACCACGGCCGGGGCGTGGGCCTGAACCTCGTCGACGAGGCGTCAGTGCGCGACGCGTACGCCATCGCGCGCCGCGAGAGCCGGCGAGGCGCGGTCATCGTCGAGACCTTCCTGGCCGGGAGCGACTATCGCTGCCTGGTCATCGGCGGTGAGCTGCGGGCCGTGGCCCAGCGCGTGCCGGCCCACGTGGACGGCGACGGCGAGCACTCGGTCGCCGAGCTGGTCGAGATCACGAACGCCGACCCGCGGCGCGGCATCGGCCACGAGCGGGTGCTGACGCGCATCAACCTGGACGCCGAGTCGATTGCGTACGCCCGCGAGCAGGGATACGAGATGGCCGACGTCCCGCCCCGCAACGCCCGGGTCTACCTCAAGCGGACCGGGAACATGAGCACCGGCGGCATCAGCATCGACCGGACGGAGGAGATCCACCCGGAGAACGTCGAGATCGCCGAGCTGGCTGCGCGCGTCGTGGGCCTGGACATCGCCGGGATCGACTTCATCTGCCCGGACATCAGCCAGCCGGTCAGCGAGGTCGGCGGCGGAATCGTGGAGGTCAACGCGGCACCCGGCTTCCGGATGCACACCCACCCCACCGAGGGCGAGGCGCAGTACGTCGCCAAGCCGGTGATCGACATGCTCTTTCCGTCCGGCAGCCCGTCGCGGATCCCCATCGTGGCCGTCACCGGAACCAACGGCAAGACCACGACGGCGCGGATGATCGCCCACATCTTCAAGGGCATGGGCCGCAAGGTGGGGCTCACCTCCACCGACGGGATCTTCGTTGACGGACGCCTCATCCGGCGCGGCGACATGAGCGGACCGCGATCGGCCTCCACCGTGCTCCAGAATCCGAACGTCGACTTCGCGGTGTTCGAGGTGGCACGCGGCGGCATCCTGCGAGAGGGCCTGGGCTACGAGCGCAACGACGTGGCGGTCGTGCTCAACGTGAGCGCCGACCACCTGGGCCTGGGCGGGATCAACTCGCTCAGGCAGCTGGCCGCTGTCAAGCAGGTGATCGTCGAGGCGGTGCCCCGCAGCGGCACGGCGGTACTGAACGCAGACGACCCGCTGGTGGCCGCCATGGCCCGCCATTGCTCGGGTTCGGTCGTGTACTTCAGCATGGATCCCGAGAACGAGCTGCTGAAGCGCCAGGCGTCGCGTGGCCGGCGAGCCGTGACCGTCGAGAACGGCCGCAACGGGGAGATGATCGTCCTGCGCAACGGGCGCAAGGCCATGGAGCTGGTCTGGACCCACCTCCTGCCCTCGACGTTCGAGGGACGCGCGCGGATGAACGTCGCCAACGCCCTCGCCGCGGCGGCTGCGGCCTGGGCCGCGGGCGCACACCTTCACGACATCCGCCAGGGACTGCGCACGTTCACCACGAGCTACTACATGGCGCCCGGCCGGTTGAACGTCATGGACCTCGACGGTTTCCGCGTGGTGGTCGACTACGCCCACAATCCCGCGGCCATGGAGGCCCTGGGCACTTTCGTCGACCGTCTCACCGAGGCATCGCCCGGTGGCGCTCGACCGCTGGTCACCGGACGCCGGGTCGGCGTGGTGGCCACCGCCGGCGATCGCCGCGACCAGGACATCCGCGAGCTGGGCGCGACCGCCGCGCGCCACTTCGACCGGATCATCATCCGGGAGGATGACCATCTGCGCGGACGGCAGCCGGGCGAGACGGCCGCCCTCATCGAGGAGGGCATCCGCCGGGCGATGGATGAAGGCGCCCGCTGCCAGGAGGTCGCCATCGTGCTCGAGGAGCTGGCCGCCACGCGTGCCGCGCTCGATACGGGCGAGCCGGGTGACGTGGTCGTCCTGTGCGTGGACCACGCCAACGCGGTGTGGAAGGAGCTCCAGCGGCGGGAGCATGGCGCCTCCAGCCTGGATGGCCCGATGGCGGACGGCGGCTCCTAGCCGCCGATCAGCGCGCGGAGCCGCTCAACTCCAACGGGGGTGTACCCCCGGCCGCTCAGCCACGCGAAGATCTCGCTGCGCTCGACGTGGCTCATCACCGCGGCAACGTCGCCGCGACGGCTGCGCCGCAGCAGGGCCTGGAGGGCGGCGAGCTCGGTCCGGTAGGCAGGGACCCGGCCCGCGTAGCCCGCTTCGCGCAGTCCGTCCCGAAAGAGCTCGTTCATCGCGTCGAGGTCGCGCCCCCGCAGGTAATGGCGCTTCTCGCAGATCACCACGTCGTCCGCTCCGCGGCCGGCCAGCTCGCCCAGGCGGTGGATGACCTCGTCCGTGCGATCGCCGGCCGTCCCAAGCGCGAGGCGCACCCGGCCGGGACCCTGCCCGTCGTCGTCGGAACGTGTGCCGCGCGCGAGCGACCGGCACACGTCCAGGAGGCCCGCCAGGCCGGCCTCGTTGTGGGCGAAGTCCACCAGGGCCAGGACCCCGTTGCGCTCGAACAGGTTCATGCGTCCCGGATTGGCGCGGGCATCCTGGGCGAACGACCGCAGCCCGTCGCGGATCTCCGTCACCGGCAGGTCCAGGGCGTCCGCCGCGGCCGCGGCGGCCAGCGCGTTCGCGATGTTGTAGCGAGAGAGGCCGCCGAAGGTCACCGGCAGCTCCGCTGCGGCCACCAGGCGCCGTGCCGGCGAGCCCGCACGGCGCAGGACGATCCAGCCGCGGTCGAGCAGGGCCGCCCGGCCTCCGCGCGCGAGGGACGTCTCGATGGCGGGGCAGGCCGGATCCAGGGTGAACGGGTACCACTGCGCCCGGGTGTCCCGGCGCATGCGCCAGACGCGTGGGTCGTCCGCGTTGAGGACGGCCCAGCCGCCGCGTCGCGTCACCCGCACCACCGCGCCCTTGACCTCCGCCAGCTCGTCGAGGGTGTCGATCCCCTGCAGACCCAGGTGGTCGGCGCTGATGTTGGTGACCACCGAGACGTCGTTGTGGTCGTAGCCGATGCCCCGCAGCAGGATCCCGCCCCGCGCGGTCTCCAGCACGGCGACCTCCACGTCGGGCTCGGCGAGCACGCGGCCGGCACCGCCGAACCCGGTCCAGTCCCCGGCCTCGACCAGCTGCCCGCGGAGGAAGATGCCGTCCGAGTTCGTCATTCCCACCGCCCGTCCGGCTGACGCCAGGACGTGGGCAATGAGGCGGGTGGTGGTGCTCTTTCCGTTCGTGCCGGTGACCGCCACCACCGGGATGCGCGGCACAGGAACCGCGGGCAGCGGACCGGGCGCCAGCGCCCGCAGGACGGCAAGCTCACGGCGGCGGGTGCTGCGGCCGAGCGCCAGCCGGGCCGCCGAAGTGGCGATGGCCTGGGCCAGGGCACGCCGGCGCCAGCGGAATGCGACCACGGCACGCCGTTCGTCCGCTGACGTGCGGTACGTCCGACGCGGCGCACGCATCCCCATGGCCTGGTGGAGAGCCGCGAGATGGTCTCCGGCGTCCAGCGCGACCGCGGCGGCCCTGCCAGGCACCTCGCCCACGAACTCGAGCTTCACGGCCGGCCGGACGAAGAAGCGGTTCGGGCCTTCCAGCACCCGCAGCTCGGCGAGGTCGACCCCCGTGGCTGCCCGCGGCCGGCTCGGCATGGCCGGCAGTATACTCACGCGCCCATGACCGCCGGCCCCTCGTCCTCCGCCCTCGCCGCGCTCCGCGCACGGGTTGCGGACGGCCTCGACGACTACCTCGCCGAGCTGGAAACCCTCGTCAACGTGGACTCCGGTTCGTACACCCCCGACGGCGTGAACCGCGTGGCCGACCGCATCGCGGAGGCGCTGCGCACGCTGGGGGCGCGCGTCGAGCGCATATCCCACGCGCCCGCGAGCGGCGAGCCGCAGCTGGGCGACCTGGTGGTCGGCCGGTTCGATGGCGACGGACCGGGAATCCTCCTCATCGGTCACATGGACACCGTGTTCGATCCCGGCACCGCGAGCCTCCGGCCCTTCCGTCGCGACGGCGAGCGGGCCACGGGGCCGGGCACCAGCGACATGAAGGGCGGCCTCCTGGCCGGCGTGCTTGCCCTGAGCGCGCTGGCGAGCGACGGGAGCCGGCCGGCCGTCACCTTCGTCGCCAACCCGGACGAGGAGATCGGCTCACCGTTCTCCACGCCGCACATCCGGCGCCTGGCGCCCGGTCACGCCGCGGTCCTGGTCCTGGAGTGCGCGCGCGCCAACGGTGACATCGTGAGCGCGCGCAAGGGCATCGCGGACCTCCGGATCGACTTCCACGGCCGAGCGGCTCACGCAGGCGTGGAGCCGGAGAAGGGCCGCAACGCCATCCTGGCGGCGGCGCGCGGGGTGGAGGCCCTCCAGGCCCTGACCGGTCGGTGGCCCAGCGTCACCTGCAACGTGGGCGTCATTGGCGGGGGCACCCGGCCGAACGTGGTCCCTGCCGATTGCCGCCTGGAGGTGGATCTGCGGGCGTCGACCGCCGCCGAGTTCACCGAGGCGCGCGCCGCGGTGGACGCCATCGTGGCGGCTCCCGGCGTCGAGGGGGTGCGCGCGGAGCTGCACGAGACCGCCAGCCACCCGCCCATGGAGCGCTCGGTGGCATCGGCCCGGCTCGTGACGCAGGCACAGGCCATTGCCGCCGAGCTCGGGTTCACCGTCCACGACGCGGCCACCGGCGGCGCAAGCGACGCGAACACGACCTCGGCCATGGGGCTCCCCACCCTGGACGGGCTGGGACCGATCGGTGGCGACGACCACTCCGACCACGAATGGCTGGACCTCTCCAGCGTCGTCCCGCGGACGACCCTGCTGGCCGGGCTGATCGCCGCCATCGGCGCGGCTGAGGCAGGCTGAGCCCGGGGGAGCGCCGGGCGTCGGCGTCCCGCCCGTGTAGAATCGGAGCTCCGTGACAGACGAGTTCCGTCATCGCACCCGCGTCGAGGTGCAGTTCCGCGACCTGGATGCCTTCGGGCACGTCAACAACGCCGTCACCACGAGCTACGTGGAGCACGGCCGCATCTCGTACCTGTACGACGTCCTGAGGGTGGATCCGGTGGGAGTCATGCCGCTGATCCTGGCCACCATCACCGTCGACTACACCGAGCCGATCCTCTTCGGGACCGCGGTGGACGTCGACTCCCGGGTCGACTGGATCGGGCGCACAAGCCTGGCCATGTCGCACCGGCTCACCGATGGCGCCGACGGGCATGCCCTCGCGAGGGCGCGATCCGTGCTGGTGGCGTACGACTACCAGGCCGCTCGACCGATGCCGGTGCCCGAGGACTGGCGCGCGGCGATGGCGGCCCACGAGGGCCGAGACCTGGCCCGACCGGAAGGAGACGCATGACCGATACCGCCCAGTTCGACCTCCTGATCCTGGGAGGGGGCATGAGCTACGTGGGCGCCATCCGCGCCGCGCAGCTGGGCCTGTCCGTGGGCCTCGTCGAGCGCGGCGCGCTCGGCGGAACCTGCCTGAACCGCGGCTGCATCCCGTCCAAGGCGCTGCTCGAGACCGCGGACCTGCTCCATCGGGTGACCGAGCAGGGCGCCGAGTTCGGGCTCACCGGGTCTGACGGGGTGGCGCTCGACTACGCCGCCCTGGCGACCCGTCGCGACGCCGTCGTCGACAAGCACGTGCGCGGCGTCGAGTTCCTGCTCAAGAAGAACCGGGTCACCGTCCTGCACGGCCAGGGGGTGCTGACCGGACCGACCTCCGTGCACGTCTCCGGCGGCGAGTCCGGTGACGTGGATGCGAGCGCCACCGATCTCATGCTCGCCACGGGCTCCGCGCCACGGTCCCTTCCCGGCCTGGACCTCGATGGCGAGCGGATCATCACCTCGGACGAGGCGCTCGTGCGCTCGAGCGCCCCGCGATCGGTCACGATCGTGGGCGCGGGCGCCATCGGCGTGGAGTGGGCCAGTCTCTATCGCGACTTCGGCGCGGAGGTGACCCTGGTCGAGTTCCTGGACCGGATCGTGCCGCTCGAGGATCCCTGACGTGAGCAAGGAGCTCGCCCGGGTCTTCCGCAGGCGCGGCATCACCTCGCACACCGCCTCGACCATCGACACGGGGTCCATCCGGCACACGGACGACGGGCTCGCGTTCACCATTGCCGCGCGCGAGGGAGACCAGCGGACCGAGCACAGCAGCGAGCTGATCCTGGTGGCCGTCGGGCGGCGACCCCTCACCGAGGGCATCGGCCTGGAGGCCATCGAGGGCGTGCGCACGGAACGCGGGTACGTCATCGTCGACGACCACATGCGGACAGGCGTGCCACACCTCTATGCCATCGGCGACATCGTCCCCGGCTTCGCACTGGCCCATGTCGCCAGCCACGAGGCCGTGGTGGTCGCGGAGACCATTGCCGGGCACGATCCCGAACCCGTGCGCATGGACCTCATGCCGCGCGTGACCTTCTGCCGGCCGCAGATCGCATCGGTGGGGCTCACCGAGGCCGAGGCCACCGAGCAGGGGCGCGCGGTGAAGGTTGGCTCGTTCCCGTTCCGGGCCCTGGGCAAGGCCACCATCGTGGGCGAGGTCGACGGTTTCGCCAAGATGGTCGCCGATGCCGAGACCGGCCTCCTGCTGGGCACCCACATCATCGGCCCCCACGCCGGCGACCTGCTCGCCGAGCCGACGCTGGCCCGCCTGGTGGAGGCCACGACCGGTGAGATCGCCATGAGCGTCCATGCCCATCCAACCCTCACCGAGGTCCTCGCCGAGGCCGCCATGGCGGTCGACGGGGAGGCCATCCATGTCTGACGAACGGAGGTGCCACGCGTGACAGACGCCAAGGTCGCCGCCGAACCGCGACATCACCAGCTCGGGCTCTCGGACGAGGAGGTCTTGGCGATGTATCGCCAGATGCTCCTGGCGCGGGCTGTGGACGAGCGGATGTGGCTCATGCAGCGGGCCGGCAAGATCGCCTTCATCATCTCGGGCCAGGGGCACGAAGGGGCCCAGGTGGGGATCACCTGGCCGATGCGCCGTAACCATGACTGGATGGCGCCCTTCTACCGTTCCATCGCCGCCACCATGACCTTCGGCATGAGCGCGGAGGACATCATCACCGCCCATCTCGCCAAGGGCGACGACGTGAGCTCCGCGGGGCGCCAGATGCCGGGTCACTACGGCGGCGCGCCGTACAACATCGTCAGCGTCAGCTCGCCGGTGGGCACCCAGGTGCTGCACGCGGTGGGGGTGGCCATGGGCGCCTGGGTCCGCGGTGACGACGTGGTGGCCATCACCTACTTCGGCGAGGGAACCGCGAACCAGGGCGAGATCCACGAGGCCATGAACTTTGCCGGCGTCCACCGGCTGCCGGTCATCTTCGTCTGCGAGAACAACGGCTACGCCATCAGCGTGCCGCTGGTTCGCCAGGTCGCCGGGCTGTCGGTCGCGGCCCGGGGCGCCGGCTACGGGATGCCCGGCGTGACCGTCGAGGGCAGCGACGTCCTCGGATGCTACGCGGCCGCGCGGGAAGCCCACGATCGGGCCCGCCGCGGCGAGGGGCCAACGCTCATCGAGGCGCGGGTCGTCCGGCTCACGAGCCACTCCTCGGACGACGACCAGCGGCGCTACCGCGACCCGGCGGAGGTCGAGGCGCTCAAGGGCCAGGATCCGATCACCATCTTCGGCACCGAGCTGCGGGAGATGGGCGTGCTCACCGACGAGGTCGAGGAGCGCCTGCGCGCCGAGGCCAAGTCGGAGGTCAACGAGGCGAGCAAACGCGCCGAGGCGCGCCCCGACCCCGATCCCGCCACCGCGGAGATCGACGTCTACGCGGCAGAGGGCGCCTGAGATGGCAGAGCTGAACATCCTCGAGGCCATCCGCCTGGCCATGGACGAGGAGATGGAGCGCGACGAGCGGGTCATGGTCCTGGGCGAGGACGTGGGTCGCAAGGGCGGCGTCTTTGGCGCCACCGACGGCCTCTGGGCGAAGTACGGGGACAAGCGCGTCCTGGACACGCCGCTCACCGAGGCCATGATCGCCGGCGCGGCGGCCGGGGCGGCCATCTACGGGCTGCGCCCCATCGCCGAGATGCAGTTCGCCGACTTCGCCTACCCGGCCTTCAACCAGATCGTCAGCGAGATCAGCCGGATGCGCTATCGATCCAACGGCACGTTCGGCGTGCCCATGGTCATCCGCATGCCATACGGCGGCGGCGTGCACGGCGCCCTGTACCACTCGCAGTCCAACGAGACGTACTTCACCAGCACCGTCGGTCTCAAGGTCGTTGCTCCCGGCACGCCGGCCGATGCCCGCGGGCTGCTCAAGGCGGCCATCCGCGACCCCGACCCCGTCATGTTCTTCGAGCACAAGAAGACCTACCGCCTCTTCAAGGCCGAGGTCCCCGAAGGCGATGGCGTGGTCGAGATCGGCAAGGCCGATGTCGCTCGCGAGGGCAGCAACCTGTCGATCTTCTGCTACGGCTACATGCGCTACTGCGCCCTCGAGGCGGCCGAGATACTCGCCCGCGAGGACGGCCTCTCCGCGGAGGTCGTGGACCTGCGGACCCTGCGACCGCTGGACGTCGAGACGGTGCTGGCCTCGGTCGCCAAGACCGGCAAGGCGCTGGTGGTGCACGAGGCAAATCGGTTCGGCGGCTTCGGAGCCGAAGTTGCGGCCACCATCGCCGAGCAGGGCTTCGAGCACCTGGACGGTCCGGTCACCCGCCTGGCGGCGCCCGAGGTGCCCGGGGTCCCGTATCACCACAGCCTGGAAGACTGGTACATGATCGACCCCGAGAAGATCGTCGGGGCAGCTCGCGCGCTCGCGGCGTACTGATCGGGTACGCTCAGCGCAGGAGGAACAACGAAGGAGCCCCATGGCAACCACGATCAAGATGCCGCAGCTCGGCGAGTCCGTCACGGAGGGCACCATCGAGCGCTGGCTGGTAAAGGAGGGCGATCGGGTCGAGCAATACGATCCCCTCTTCGAGGTAGTGACCGACAAGGTCAACGCCGAGGTGCCCGCCGAGGTCGCGGGAACGATCACGAAGATCATCGTCAGTGACGGCCAGACGGTGAAGGTCGGGACCCCGCTCGCCGAGATCGACGCCGGCGACGGGGCCGGCACGGCGCCGGAGCAGCAGGCGCCGGCCACGGACGCAGCCGAGACCCCAGCGGCCCCCGAGACCGCCCCGGCCGCCAGCGAAGCGCCTCCGGCCGCGGATGCCGCCTCCGAGGCACCCGCGCCACCACCCGCATCGCCTGACCCCGCGCCCGCCGAACCGGCCGCCGCCACGCCGGAGCAGCAGGCGCCGGCCTTGGCGGGCGGACCCGCCACCGACGCCTCGGTGCGGATGACGCCCGCGGTGCGCCGGCTCGTCCGAGAGCACGACCTGGACATCAGCCGCATCTCCGGCAGCGGCAGTGGGGGGCGTGTCACCCGCGAGGACGTGCTCGCCTTCGTCGCCCAGGGCGACGGGCAGCCGGCACCGTCTGGCGCGCAGGCCCCTGCGCCAGCCCCGGCGACAGCGGCTGCCGCCCCGCACCCGGCCCCCGCGTCAGAGCCCGCCATGGCCGCCCCATCGGCTCCGCCCGCTGCTGCCCCATCGGCTCCACCACCGGCTCCCACGCCGGTCCCGGCGCCCAGCGCGGGCGACCAGGAGATCCCGCTGTCGCAGATGCGCAGGGGGATCGCCGCCAAGATGACGCGGGTCAAGCAGACCGTCCCCCACGCGTACACCGTGGTGGAGGTCGACATGAGCAACGTCGTGCGCTGGCGCGAGGCGAACACGGGGGCCTACAAGGCTCGCGAAGGCATCGGCATCAGCTACGTGGCGGTCGTCATCAAGGCGGTGACCGAGACGCTGCGCCAGCACCCCATGGTCAACAGCCAGTTCGCCGAGGATCGGGTGATCCTCAAGCAGGCCATGAACATCGGCATCGCGGTTGCGGTCGAGAACGGGCTCCTCGTCCCCGTCATCCACGACGCCGACCAGCTGTCGATCAGCGGCGTGAACCACCAGGTCCAGGACCTTGCGGCCCGTGCCCGGACGAACAAGCTGCGCCTGGAGGAGATCCAGGGCGGCACGTTCACGGTCAACAACACCGGCTGGTTCGGCTCGGTGAGCTCCATGCCCATCATCAACGCGCCGGAGGTGGCGATCCTCTCCATGGAGGCCATCGTCAAGCGTCCGGTGGTGGTCGAGATGGACGGGTCCGACGTGATCGCCATTCGACCCATGATGAACATGACCTGCAGCTTCGATCACCGGGTCCTCGACGGCGCCCAGGTCGGCTACTTCCTGGCCGATGTCCGCAAGCGCCTGGAGACCTGGGACATGACGACCCAGATCGGCTGAGCGCGGCGCCGCCCGACGATGACGCCAGCCGAGCAGGCGCAGGCGCACGACGCCAACTTCGCCGGCGCCTTCACGATGCTGGCCGAGCACATCCGGGGCGGATTCGCGGAACGGGTCGCGGGCGTGCACGTCGCCAGCCTGGGCGTTCCCGTGGGCTTCTTCAACGGCGTGTGGCCATCGGCCTCCACCGCACCGGAGGCACTGGCCGCCGCGGTCGCGCGGATGACCACCGCTGGCCTGCCGTTCGTCGTGCATGTCCCCACCGAGGCCAGCGACCTGCGCCGCGCGGCGTCCACGCTGGGCCTCGCCCCCGGAGGGAGGCTTCCGTGCTTCGCACTGGAGCCGCGCTCCATCCCGGATCCGCCGGCTGACCTGACCATCGAACCGGTCGATGCCGGGCGCCTCGAGGCGTTCTGGCAGGCGACCGAGCTGGGCTTCGAGATGCCCCGCAGCATCGTCGAGGTCGTCTACCCGGCGGCCGTCCTCGAGGCGGACGCCGTCCGCGCCTTCGTGGGCACGTTTCGCGGCTCACCGGTGGCGACCTCCATCGCGGTGCGGACCGCCGACACAATTGGCATCTACAGCGTCGCAACGGCCCCCGGGGCGCGTGGCCGGGGCATCGGGACAGCCATGACCTGGCACCTGCTCAGGGACGCCGACCCTGGCTGGAGGGTCGCGGTCCTGCAGGCAAGCGACATGGGCCGCCCGATCTACGAACGGATGGGCTTCAGCCTGGTCCGGGAGTTCGACGAGTACATGGCCCGCCGGCAAGCTGAGAGCACCCGGCCCCAACCGAATCGATGAGCCGTACCCCGAACCGATCTCTGGCACCCGCTTTCCGCAGCGACTGAATCACCCGTCCTCGCCAGCCGGCATCGCCTTCGTGCGTCGTGAGCACACGTCCTCGTCCGGCCGTCCACCTGGCGAAGGGCGGTGGTACCCCGGCCATGCCTCCGCCGCTTCCGAGACCGCCGTGCGATGGCTTCGGCACCAGGGGTTTGCAGGCGCTGATGCGCGCTCAGGCCCTACGCGGCGATGCCCGGTATGCCTCGGTCAGCCGCGCGGCATCCGCCTTTGGGAGATACTTCACGGCCTCGCGCATCGTGACGCCGCTGGCGCATGCCACTCGGGGCTCCAGCCACGCGATGACCTCGGCCGGCCTACGCTTCCCGACCTCGCGCAGGACCCAGCCGATCGCCTTGCGAATGAAGAACTCGCGCTCCTCGAGCATGGCATCCGCTCGCCGAGCGAACGGTTCCAGGGGCGCCCCGCGTTTGAGCGGGATCAGCTCGGACAGAAGCGAGGCGCGCCGCATCCAATGGTCGGCATCGGCGGCCCATTGATCGAGAACCGGTCGTACCGCATCGGGGTGTCCCGCCGCGATCTCGCCCACGACGCTCGCCGAGAGGTCGTCGACGAGCGCCCAGGTGCCCGATTCGCGCAGCATGCGCTCGAGCAGCGGTAGATCCTGCGGCAGGAGGGCGGCGGCACCCACCTCGAGAATCGTGGCTGCCGCCGCCCGGCGTTCGTAGACAGGTGGTCCCCACAGGGCTTCGGCGAGGGCGATCGTCGTGTCGCGGTCGGGCCGCTCGCGCCGGGCGATGGTTCGCGCGATGCGGCCGGTCTCCCAGTGCGACGCGCCCAGGAAGTACAGGTCGCTCTTGAGATACCGCCGCTCCTGCTCCGCACGACCCGGCGAGCCAGCCGAGGCGAGCAGGGCGACGATCTCGTCCACCAGGGCGGTGACCGATGGAGCCATCCCCGGTATTGTCCCTGCTCCCGCGGCTCTGCGCAGACGTTTCGCCGCGCGCATAGCCCGAAAGTCCCGGTCTCCACCAGCCCGAACGAGCACCTGCCCCATCGGTGCCTGAGGGACCTATGGTGGTGGCGCGCCAGATCACTGGCGCAGGGGGTCGTTCGAGGAACCGATGAACACGGCATCGAGGCAGTCCGGCGGCCGTGCGCGGCGCGCGCTGCAGGGCGCTGCAGCGGGGCTGGTGGCCGTCGCCTGCCTGGTGGCGTCCTTGGCCAGCCCTTCGACCGTCGCAGCCTATGGGCCTCTCTCATCGCCATCGGTCACGCCGACCACAGCCCAGCTCGGGCAGCCCGTCACCTTCTCGGTCCGCGGGTCCGGCTGGCCGCCGCCTGCGTCTCCAGGAGGGGTCCAGGCGCGCCTCACTGGTGGTGGCAGTCCGGTAACCATCGACCTGTCCCGGAACCGTCGGACGTGGAGCGCGCAGAGCTCCACCATTCCGGCCGGGAGCTGGACCGTCACGTTCGTGATCCCCTCTACCGGGGAGACCCTCGGAGGCGGGAGCCTGACCGTCATCATGCCCGCGACGCCCACGCCAAAGCCCACGCCCACGCCCACGCCCACGCCCACGCCCAGGCCCACGCCCAGGCCCACGCCCAGGCCCACGCCCAGGCCCACGCCCAGGCCCACGCCCAGGCCCACGCCCAAGCCCACGCCCACAACGCGGTCCATCGCAGTCACCGGTAGCCCGACTCCCTCCTCGGCGGTCGAATCCGCGGGCGCGCCGGCCACACCAGCGGGAGCGATCGGCGGTCCTTCGGCGAGCCCGCCGACGACAGGCGGCAATTCGAACGGGTCTGGCGACGAGTCGGCCCTCTTGACCCTGGCGCTGCTCGGCGGCATCGTTCTGGTCGCGGCCGGAGCACGCCTCTGGGCCCTGCTCGCGCGCCGACGTCGCCGCAACGGCGAGCCTCCGCCGCCGAGCGGTCCGGTCCCGGTGCCAGCGCTGTCGCCGGCGGGCGGCCCGGCAGGCGGATTCTCATCGCGCGTCACGGTCTCGGCACCGGCGACCTCCGGCGGCAGGTCACGCGCTAGCTGGGAGATCTACTCTGCGCTCGAGGACGAGCCCATCGGCACCGTTGACGCGCTCATGCAGGAGCCGACGAAGCGCGAGCGCCCGCCCCGGCGCTTCCGACGGGGCCGAAGCGAGGAAGGGGCCCTGGGCGGCACAACGGATTTCTGAGGCAGGCCGCCGTCCGCGTCATTCGGCTTCATTCGTCTAGACTGGCCCCATGCCTCCCAACCCGACCACCCCTCGCGACTTCTCCGCGCTCGGTGAGCTCTCCGTGGTCGGCGACTCGGGGTCCGGCGCTCCGAACCACGGCCACGTCGCCCCGTCGGAGATCATGTACCCGGGCGGACCCACGGTCGACGGCGGCCTGCTCGCGCCCGGCGACCCCGTGCCCGAGAACGCGGGCCCCGGCGGACGGCGGCCAGAGTGGCTGAAGGTGCGCATCGGCGCCGGGGCGACCTTCTCCGGCGTGCGAAGGCTCATCCAGGCGCAGGCACTGAACACCGTGTGCGAGGAGGCCCGCTGCCCCAACATCGGTGAGTGCTGGGCCCTGGGGACGGCCACGTTCATGATCGGCGGATCGGTCTGCACCAGGAACTGCGGCTTCTGCGCCATCGACACCGGTCGCCCGCCGGTGACCGACCTGGAGGAGCCGCAGCGGGTCGCGGACGCGACGCGCGGCATGGACCTCCGGCACGTGGTGGTGACCATGGTCGCGCGGGATGACCTGTCCGATGGCGGCGCCGGCCTGATGGCCGAGACGATCCGCGCGATCCGCCTGCAGAACCCCGGGACCAGCATCGAGGTGCTCATCAGCGACCTCAACGGGCGCGAGGCCGACATCCGAACCGTGGTCGAGGCGCAGCCGGAGATCCTGGGACACAACGTCGAGACCGTTCCCCGTCTGCAGCGGCCGGTGCGGCGACGTGCCCGATGGGATCGCAGCGTCGACGTGCTCACCACCGGTCGCGGCATCGCGCGGGAGATCGGCTTTGGTGCCATGGTCACCAAAACGGGGATGATGCTGGGCCTGGGCGAAACGTGGGACGAGGTCCTGGGTGCCATGCGCCTGCTGCGCGAGGCCGATGTCGACGTGCTGACCCTTGGCCAGTACCTCCGCCCCAGCCGCCAGCACCTGCCCCTGATGAAGTACTACACGCCCGCAGAGTTCGTCGCCCTGCGGCGCATCGGCCTCGAGATGGGGTTCCGCCACGTCCAGTCCGGGCCACTGGTCCGCTCCAGCTACCACGCCGCAGAGCAGGTCCCCGCCAGCGCACCGTCGGCTGGGGCCGTCGCCGTCTGAGCCAGAGCCGGATGCGCGACATATCCGAGCCCCCCGTCAGCGCGCCCGCGCCGCCACGCCTGCGCCGTCCCGACCCGGACCAGCCGTTCGAGCCGGCAAGCACGGCCCGCCCCCTGCTCGCCGCGCATGGCGGCCTCCTCACCGTCGAGCACCTGGGCACCGTGCCGTACGAGCCCACATGGGAGCTGCAGGACGAGCTGGCCCAGCAGAGGCGCGAGCGCCGCACGGGCGATCGGCTGCTGCTCCTGGAGCACTTCCCGGTGTACACCATCGGGCGCGGCGGGGATGAGTCGAACCTCCTCGCCAGCCGCGACCGGCTCCGCGAGCTGGGAGCCACATACCTGCGCATCGACCGCGGCGGAGACATCACCTTCCACGGTCCGGGACAGCTCGTCGCCTACCCCATCGTGGAGCTGGCCGACCCCCTGGACCTGCGCCGCTATGTCCGCAGCCTGGAGGCCGCCATCATCGCCACGGCTGCGACGTTCGGTGTGAGGGCCGGCAGGGTTGCTGGCCTCCCCGGCGTCTGGGTCGAGGACGAACGCAAGCTGGCCGCCATCGGCGTCCGCGTCCGTCGAGGCGTCACCACCCATGGGCTGGCCCTCAACGTCAACACCGACCTGCGCTGGTTCGACGAGATGGTCCCCTGCGGTATCCAGGGCAAGGGCGTCACCAGCCTCCAGCGCGAGCTCGGCCGGCCGGTGCCCATGGAGGAGGTGGAGGCCACGCTCGCCACGGAGCTTGCCCGGGCGCTGGGCCTGCGGCTCGCCGAGGGGCAGCCCGGCATCGCCGGGCCGGCCGGCGCCCGCGAGCAGTGAGCGACCCCGTCGTCGAGCGCAGTACCGGCCCCGCGGCACACAGCCCGCGGATCGAGACCGGCGTCTTCGGCCCCTGGGGCACGAACGCGTACCTCGTCTGGGACGGCCGCTCGCCGGACGCCCTGGTGCTTGACCCCGGCATGGGGGCCGCCGAACCGCTGGCGGAGCGGGTCGCGGCGAACGGGCTGCGGCTGCACCTCATCGGCAACAGCCACGGTCACATCGATCACGTCTTCGACAACGCCGCGCTGCACCGCACGTCCGGCGCGCCCATTGGCATCCATCCCGACGACGCCTACCGGCTCGCGGGCCAGAACGCCTACGGATTCACCATCGAGCCCAGCCAGATGGACCGATCCCTCCGCGAGGGCGACGAGATCGTCGTGGGCGACCTGGCCTTCGCGGTCCTCCACACCCCGGGCCATACCGAAGGCTCCGTCTGCCTGTACGAGGAGCGACGTGGCCTGCTCCTGTCAGGGGACACGCTGTTTGCCGGCAGCTACGGCCGGACCGATCTGCCCGGCGGCAGCGACGAGGCCATGGTCGCCAGCCTCGGACGGCTGGTGGATGCGTTGCCGCCCGCGACGCGTGTCCTGCCGGGCCACGGGCCGGAGACGACCATCGGGCGCGAGGCCGCCTGGATGCGACGCATCGCGCAGGCAGGCCGCTTGCTCATCCCCGGGTGAGTGTCCGCCCTGACCCGCTCGGGCTACGATGGTGACGGAACCGAAAGGAGACGACGAGGCATGTCCACGCTGCGCATCACCCCGCTTGGCCACGGCGGCATCCTGTATCGCTCGCCAGGGGACAAATGGGTCTGGGTCGACCGATGGACGAGCGCCCCGACCTACGCCGACGCCTACCGCGCCGCGGAGCAGGTCGACGTCGTGGCACCCACCCACGGGCACTTCGATCACGTGGGCAACGATGCGGTCGATGTCGTCGAGCTCGCGTCGGGCGGCGCGACCGTCATCGGCAGCCACGAGATGCAGATCTACCTCGCGTCGCGGAACGTCGAATCCATCGGCATGAACAAGGGTGGGACGGTGGAGGCAGCGGGCATCCGCTTCACCATGGTCCACGCTGACCATTCCGGTGGCGTCACCGTGACCGGCGGTGCCGCGGAGGTCACCCGGGAGGTGGGCTGCTGGGGCTGGCTCATCGAGTTCGAGGACGGCACCCGCGTGTACCACTCGGGAGACACCGACGTCTTCGGGGACATGGCGCTCTTCCGCGACTGGGGACCGACCATTGGCGTCCTTCCCATTGGCGGGCACTACACCATGGGTCCGGCCGGCGCCGCGCGAGCCATCGAGCTGACCGGCGTGCAGGCCGTGGTCCCCGTGCACTACGGCACGTTCCCGATCCTGGCCGGGACGCCGTCCGAGCTCGCTCGCCTCACCGGTGCTCGCGTCGTCGAGCTGGAGCCAGGTCAGACATGGGAGGCAGGATCGTGATCATCAGGATCGTCGCGGCGCTCTTCGGAAGCGCCCTGGGCGCGGTCGTTCGGGCCGGCGTCACCGTGGTCGAGCGACAGGTCGGCACGGCCGAGCCGGCCGAGGGACCCATCGTGGTCTCCGGTTCGCTCGTCGCAGCGGTGACCGCCGGGATCGTGTGTGGCGTGCTGGGCCGCGGGCCGCGGCTGGCCTTCTGGTTCGGTGCCCTGCTCACGGCGGCCGGGACGGATCGCCTCGACGGATGGGTGCTGCAGCGGTTCGGCGTCGACCGCGATCGGCTGGTGGCGCAGGCACGGGCCGTTGCGGCCGCGGCGGCGGCCCGCCGCTCCGGCACCACCGAGGAGTCGGCCTAGGCGCCCTGCGGCGCGGAGTCAGCGCCAGACCGGCGCGTACGGGTGCTCGCCGCGGACGGGGTCTCCCTGCGCGAAGCGCTCGAACCGGTACGGATGGAGGTCCACCGCCGCCGACTCGCCATCGAGGATCAGCTCGGCCAGGTTGCGGCCGACGGCCGGCGCCGTCTTGAACCCGGTCCCCGAGAAGCCGCAGTCGAGGTAGAAGCCATCCGGTCCGGCAGGGCCGATGATCGGGTGCTGGTCGGGGGTGATGCCGTCCTGGCCCGAATGGGCGCTGTGCAGCCCGGCCGCGTCGTAGTCCGGCAGTCGCAGGCAGAGTCGTTCTGCCGCCTGCTCCAGGAAGCCCGGTGCGGCGGCGTCGACCGATCGATCCGGTTCGTTGCCGAATTCGTTCCCGTCCTCCAGGCCGATGAGCGTCAGGTTGGCACCCTCCGGCCGGATGTAGAACGCGTTGGCGAAGTCGATCATGGCCGGGTGGGCCGGTATGCCCTCCGGGCGAACGACGTAGGCGACGTCGTGGCGCCAGACCTCGAGCGGCAGGGAGAGCCCGACCATGGCGGCGATGCGTCCCGCCCAGGCGCCTGCCGCGTTCACGATGATGGCGGCGTCCCACCCGCCGCGCGGCGTGTCCACGCCCACCACGCGATCGCCATCCATGCGGATGGCCGTCACCGGTGCCCGCTGGACGACCCGGGCGCCATGCGCCACGGCAGCGGCCAGCAGCGACGAGGTCGTCGCGGTGGGATCGGCATAGCCGGAGTCCGGTTCCCAGGCAGCGATGGTGAAGCCATCCATGGCGATCCCGGGCACGAGATCGGCGAGCGCCTCGGTGTCGACCAGCTCGGTCGTGATCCCGACACGGGACAGCATCGCCACGTTGGCGCGCAACGCCTCCTGCTCCACCTCCGGCACGAGCTGGACGAAGCCGGTCCGCACGAAGCCGGCGTCGCCGCCCACGCGTTCGGCCCAGGAGCGGAAGTACCCGTACGACTGCAGCGCGAGGCGCGCATCAGACTCCACGTCGTAGTGCATGCGCACCAGGCCCGAGGAGCGCCCCGTCGCTCCGGCGGCGATCGTCGTCGCCTCAAGGACCACGGGCCGCAGCCCGCGCTCTGCAAGGTGGAAGGCGAGGCTGGCGCCATGCACGCCCGCCCCGATCACGATCGCATCGGCCACGTCAACCATGCGCCGCATGCTTGTCGGGAGGCCTCCATTCAGGCAGGGCCGTCCGGCCCGAATCAGGCGAGCCGTTCGGTCTGCGCCGGCCCTCAGCGTCCCAAATAGCCGATGTCGAAGGGGCGCGGCTCCACGCCGAAAGCACGCACGAAGGCGTCGAGGTCGGTGAAGTTGTTGGTCCGCAGCGAGCCGACCTGGTCGTGGCTCACCGGAAACACGGGGAGGATGCGGTCGGTGACCGCCGTGAGGACGCTGATCAGCGGGATCGGCACGTTCACCGGCAGCCGGCGCTTGCCGGTCACTCGCATGACCGCCTCCACGATCTGCCGGTAGCTCAGGTACTCCGGGCCGCCGAGCTCGTACGTGTGCCCCGCCCGCGCGGGCTCGACCACCGAGCGCTCGATGGCGATGGCCAGGTCGTCCACGGAGAGGGGCTGGAACCGGGCCGACCCATCACCGGGGATGGCGACCACGCCGGGCGACCACCAGGTCAGGGTGGTGACGATCAGGGAGAAGAAGCCGTCGCCCTCGCCGAACAGGAGGGAGGGGCGCAGGATGACCCAGTCCAGGCCCGAGGCCTGCACGATCTGCTCGCCCTGCCATTTGCTGCGCAGGTAGCCCAGGCTCGGGTCGTCGACCGCCCCGAGGACCGAGAGATGCACGAGCCGCTGCGCGCCACCGGCAGCTGCCGCGTCGACCACCTGGCGGACGCCGCGCACGTTCGTCCGCTCGAACGTGTGCCCGTGCTGCTCCCGCGGAACCGCCACCAGGTGGACCACCGCATCGGCTCCGTCCAGGGCCTCCGGGAGGCCGGCTCCGCTTTCGACGTCGGCGGCCAGGGCGCGGACCGGTCCCACCGGCCAGCCGGGCAGACGGCGTCCCTGGCGCGAGATGGCGCGAACCGCGTGCCCGCTGTCGAGCAGGTGGGCGACGGCATGCCGGCCCACGAAGCCAGTGGCGCCCACCACCGCAATGTCCACGCCTGCCACCTCCTGCAATCGCCTCTGTCCGCAGCCGGATAACATGCTACTGCACTAGCGCATGTTTGTCACGTCCCGCCTGGTCGGGCGCCGACGGTGAATACGGACTGGCGAGCGACGTGGATCGCGGAGGGGACGACGGCAGCCGGCTCGCATCCTGACGGAGTTCGTCAGGCATCGGTAGAATCATCGGTCCATGCCCTCCGCGACCGGCGAGTCGCTCGTGCGCGCTCGCAACCTCACCAAGCGCTTCGGCGGCTTTACCGCGGTGAACGCCATCGACTTCGACGTGCCCTTCGGCAAGGCCTTCGGCTTCCTGGGACCCAACGGCGCGGGAAAGACGTCCACCATGCGGATGATTGCCTGCTCGTCGCCGGTCACGGACGGTGAGCTGAGCGTGATCGGCATGAATCCCGCGACGCAGGCGCGGCAGATCAAGGCCCGCCTGGGCGTGGTGCCGCAGATCGACAACCTGGACCAGGAGCTCACGGTCCGCGAGAACCTGGAGATGTATGCGCGCTACTTCGACATCCCGCGCGACGTGGCTCGCCGAAGAGCCGACGAGCTCCTGGAGTTCGTGCAGCTCGCCGAGCGCGCCACGGACCAGGTTGAGCCGCTTTCCGGCGGGATGAAGCGGCGGCTGACCATCGCCCGTGCTCTCATCAACGAGCCGGAGCTCATCATCCTCGACGAGCCCACCACCGGCCTGGACCCGCAGGCACGCCATCTTCTCTGGGAGCGCCTGTACCAGCTCAAGCGGCGGGGCGCCACGCTGATCATCACCACGCACTACATGGACGAGGCGGAGCAGCTCTGCGATCGCCTCGTGGTCATGGACAAGGCGAGGATCGTGGCGGAGGGGTCACCGCGCGAGCTGATCGACCAGTACAGCACCCGCGAGGTCCTCGAGCTCCGCCTGCCCGATTCGGCCCGCGACAGCCTGGACGGTCAGCTCGACGGCCTGGCCGACCGGGTCGAGCACCTGCCCGACCGCCTGCTCCTCTACACCGACGACGGCGAGCACGCCCTCGACCAGGTCCACCGCCGGGAGATCGCCGTCGAGAGCGCGCTCGTCCGCCGTTCGACGCTGGAGGACGTCTTCCTCCGCCTGACCGGCCGCACGCTGATCGAATGACCGCGCTCGTCGTCCCGACCTTCCGGGTGTTCCAGCGGAACTTCCTCGTCTACCGGCGCGTATGGCACCGGAGCATGTTCTTCGGGTTCCTCCAGCCGCTCATGTTCCTTGCGGCCATGGGGCTGGGCCTGAGCAAGCTCATGGGCTCCGGCGTGACCTTCGGCGACGGCGTGACCTACACGGACTTCCTGGGCCCCGGCCTGCTCGCGGCGATGTCCATGCAGACCGCGACCTTCGAGTCGACGTATCCCATCATGAACAAGATCATGTGGGGCCGGAACTACGAGGCCATGCTCGCCACCCCGCTGCGCACACGACACCTCCTCCTTGGCGAGCTCTCGTGGATCTGCTTCAGGGTCCTGACCCTGGCGGTGGTCTTCATGGTGGTGCTCGCCCTCTTCGGGATCATTCGCAGCCCGTGGGGCCTGCTTGCCATCCCGGTGGCCGTGCTGACCGCCTTCGGCTTCTCGAGCTCGATCATCGCCTTCACGGCACGCCAGAAGCGCAACGACACGGGCTTCACCTGGCTTTTCCGGTTCGTGATCAACCCGCTCTTCTTCCTGTCCGGCACCTTCTTCCCGCTTCCGAACATGGGCCCGGCCTTCGAGGCGGTCCTCTGGGTTACGCCCCTCTACCACGCCGTCCAGCTCATCCGCGGCCTGCTCCTCGATCGACTCGATGTCGCGACGGCACCGTGGCACCTGCTCTACCTGCTGGCCTTCGCCGCCATCGGCTTCTGGCTCGCCGACTGGAGCCTTGAGCGGCGGCTGGCGGTCTAGGACCGATGTCGCTGCAGTCCGCCGTCGCACGCGCTCCCGGCCCCGTCGCCTCCGCCGTCGGGCAGGTGTGGCGTGCCCGCCGGCTGGTGGAGCGCAACATCATGGTCTACCGCCACCAGTGGATCGTGATCGTCTCCGGCATCTTCGAGCCGGTCCTCTATCTCCTGGGCATCGGCCTGGGGGTCGGGAACTTCATCAGCGGCGTCGACCTCGCCGATGGCCGGACGGTCTCGTACGCGGCCTATGTGGCCCCGGCACTCCTGGCCACGGCGGCCATGAACGGGGCTGTGATGGAGACGATCTTCAACGTCTTCTTCAAGCTCAACTACGCGAAGACCTACGACGGCATCCTGGCCACGCCCATGGGGATCACCGAGATCGCCCTGGGCGAGATGCTCTGGGCCCTGATGCGCGCCGCCCTGTACGCGGTGGCCATGCTGGTGGTCATGGTCGCCTTCGGACTGGTCCTCTCGCCCTGGGTGGTCCTCACGGTCCCCGCGGCCCTCCTGGTCTCCGCCGCCTTCAGCTCTGCGGGGCTGGCGGGCACCAGCTTCCTGCGCACGGTGCAGGACTTCGACATCCCCATGGGCCTGATCGTCCAGCCCATGTTCCTGTTCAGCGGGACGTTCTTCCCCATCACGGTCTACCCGCTGCCGATCCAGGTCTTCATGCAGGCCACGCCCCTGTACCACTCCATCAGCCTGATCCGCGGGCTCGCCACGGGGATCCTGGGTGTTCAGCAGGCGTGGGACCTGGCCTACCTGCTCGCGTTCTTCGCAGCGGCCATGTGGCTCGCGACCTACCAGATGGGGCGCAAGCTCATCAAGTAGCCGGACCGGCGCCGCGCAGCTCGTCGAAGATCGCGCGAGCCTCGGCTGCCCGCTCGACGGCCATGGCCCGCTCCACGGCGGCGGCAAGCTCCTCGCTGGCGGCACTGGCCACGGCCCGCTTCACGCCGCCGAAGGCGCCGGCATCCATCGACAGCTCGTCGATGCCCAGGCCCGCCAGCGCCATGGCGCCCGACGGGTCACCCGCCATCTCGCCGCAGACCGCCACGGGAATGCCGTGGGCGTGACCGCCCTCCACGACATGGCGGATGGTCCGCAGCACTGCGGGGTGCATGGGGTCCTGCCGATCGGCGAGCGCAGAGTTCGTCCGATCTGCCGCGAGCAGGTACTGGGTGAGGTCGTTGGTGCCGATGCTGAAGAAGGCGACCTCCGGCGCCACGAGGTCCGCGATGAGGGCCACCGCCGGGATCTCCACCATGATCCCGACCCGGGGCTTCACGCTCAGCACGCGGCCGGTCGAGGCCATGGCCACCAGCTCGTGGAGGCGGTGCACGTCGCCGAGGTCCGCGACCATGGGCGCCATGATCCAGGGCTCGCGCCCGGTTCGCTCGCCGGCCGCCAGGATGGCCCGCAGCTGGGTGACGATCAGGTCGGTATGCCCGGCATCCGCCAGGCGCAGGGCACGCACGCCCAGGAACGGGTTCTCCTCCGGCGGCAGCGGCAGGTACGGAAGCCCCTTGTCGCCGCCCAGGTCGATGAGCCGGATGACCACGGGCCGTTCGCCGAACGCGGACAGCACCGACGCGTAGGCCGCCGTCTGGGTCGCCTCGTCCGGCGCCGTCGCGCGCCCCATGAACATGAACTCGGTGCGGAACAGGCCCACGCCCTCTGCCCCGGCGTCGATCGCCCGGGCCGATTCCTCGGGCCCCCCGATGTTGGCGGCGATCATGAGCCGCCGGCCGTCGGCGGTGGCCAGCGGCCGGTCGTGCATGGCCTCGTCCGCGGCTCGTCGCTGGGCATCGGCCACGGCACGGCCGTCGATGTCGGCTCGCTGCGCGGCATCGGGGTCCACGAAGACCTCGCCGCGCTCGCCGTCGACGGCGATCTCGGCGGCGCCCTCGACGGCAGCCAACAGGCCGGCGGTACCCACTACCGCCGGAATCTCCAGCGCCCGGGCCAGGATCGCGGCGTGCGCCGTCCTCGACCCGGCCTCAAGGGCGATGCCCGCAAGGAGCGCGGGGTCCAGCTCGGCGGTGACCGATGGCGGCAGGTCCACGGCGACCGCGATGGCCCGGGCGTCGAGCCTGGGCGGCTCGTCCCCGCGCATGATCCGCGCGATGCGCGCTGCAACGTCACGGACGTCGGCGGCACGCGCCGCCAGCAGCTCATCGTCGATGGCGGCCAGCACGTCGGCTGCCCCCTCACCCGCGGCCAGGATGGCAGCGTCGGCGGGCATACCCTCCGCCTCGAGCGCGGCGGCCGCCTCCAGGAGCTCCGGGTCGGCGGCCATCATCGCCTGGGCCTCGAAGATTTCGGCCTCCTCGCTGCGGCCGGCCGCCTGGAGACGCTGCGAGAGCCCACCCAGCTCGGTCGCGGCGCGCTCGGCGGCCTCCACGCGGCCATGCACCAGCGATCCAGCGGCGTGCGGCGCCGCTTCGGGCGGCCGCCAGGGAGGTGCGATGGCCACGCCCGGCGCGGCGGCGACGCCGCGGAGCGTGCTGCCGCTCATGGCTGCTCGACCGACTCCCCGAGCCCGGAGGCGACCATCTCGACCAGGGTGCGCACCGCCTCGTCCGCGTCCTCCCCGTCCGCCGCGATGCGGATCGTGTGGCCCTGGACCACGGCCAGGCCCAGGACGCCCAGGACGCTCTTCGCGCTGCCGGTCTTGTCCGGGTTGCGGGTGAGGTTCGTGACTCGGACGTCGGACGCGAACCGCGCCGCCGCCTTGACAAAGGTGGCCGCGGGCCGCGCATGCAGCCCCGACGGGTTCCGGACTTCTACGGTCGCCTCAGCCATCGACGTGAATCGTCTCCTTCTCCCCCACCGTGACGTCCCTGCCGCGCCGCTCGGGCGACACGGCTGTCAATGTGCGCGACCGGCGCGCGCCACCGCCCGCGCCTCACGGGGCCGCTTCCCGGCAGTGTCAGCGTCGCCCGGAGGATCCTCCCCGATCGCCGGCCGCCAGGCGGACCCTGCGGCGCCACCAGGCAAACGCCAGCGTGACTGCCAGCCAGGCAATCCCGGCCGCCACGCCGATGAGGAGCGCCGTCTGCGCCCCGTTGCCCCAGGCCATGGAGAAACCCACCAGAAACGCGGCGGCCGCCCCGCCGAATACCAGCCAGGCGCCACGTCCACCGAGCAGACGCCCGGGGTCCGCCGAGCGCTGGGTGGTCGACCGCCGGGCGCGCTGCCGTTCCGCGCGCGCCCTGGCCGCTCCGCTAACGGCCGGCGGCGCATACGGATCCTGGTTCTTCGTCATGCGCTGGTAGGCGCGACGTTCCGCACGAGACATGGCGCTCGTGAGTCTAGCGGCTCTCGCCGGCCTCGTCGCGCTGCGGCGGACGCCGACGCCCGGTCGATCCCAGCGCGCTCGCGGCATCCTCGACCTTGAGCTGGACCGAATCGGCGCCGAAGAGCGCGGTGAGGATCCAGTCGATCGCCACCCGCACCTTGCGGTTGACGCCCGGCACGCGAGACCAGTAGTAGCCACGCCACATGAACCAGGCCAGCCAGCCGCGCACCCGGATGCCAAAGACCACGCCCACGCCGGTGTGGTGGCCGATGGAGGCCAGGGTGCCAATGGTCTCGTAACGGAACGGGGCCAGGGCGTGCCCGTCGATGCGGGCGATGATGTTCGAGGCCAGGCGTTTGGCCTCCCGCACGGCGTTCTGCGCGGTGGGTGCGAACATGGCGCCGTCGCGTCCATCCACGTTGGGGATGCGCGCGCAGTCCCCGATGGCGAACACCTCGGGGCGGTTGGTCTGCATGGTGGGCGCGGTCACCGCCCGACCAGCGTGGTCCACCTCGATGCCGGATTCTGCGACCACCGGGGCGGGTCGCACACCGCCGGTCCAGATCACCGTGCGGGTGGGGATGACCTCGCCCTCCCCAATGGTCACCGCCTCCGCGGTGACGCCCTTGATGGCGGTGCCCAGCCTGATGTCGTACCCCCGCTGCGCGAGCCGGCGCCGCGCGTAGGCACCCATGGACGACGGCAGATCCGGGAGCACCTCGTCTTTGAGCTCCACGAGGAGGAGCCGGATCTCGTCCTCGGGAATCTTGCGGTAGTAGCGTCGGCGGACGCGGTGGGCGAAGTCCTCGATCTCCCCCGCAGTCTCCACGCCGGAGCTTCCGCCACCACCCACCACGAAGGTCAGGTCCGCCCGTCGCTGGCCCTCGTCGTCCTCGAGCTCGGCGCGCTCGAACATCTCGATGATCCGGTTGCGCAGGCTGAACGCGTCGGCGAGCGTCTTCATGCCCGCCGCGTGCTCGGCCAGGCCCGGGATGCCGAACGTGTGGGTGATCCCGCCCAGGGCCAGGACCAGGGTGTCGTAGTGCAGCCGATGGTGGTCACCATCTCCGCCCATCACCCGCACGGCGCGGGCATCGGTGTCGATGGCCTCCACCTCGGCGGTGATGCACCACGTCGAGGCATGGCGGACCATGCCGCGCAGCGGGCTCACGACGTGGCGCGGCTCCAGGCTCCCCGAGCAGACTTCGGGAAGGAGGGGGGTGAAGAGCAGGAAGTTGTCGCGGCTCACCAGCCAGATCTCGACATCGGCCCTGTTGCCCAGCTGGCGCTCGAGAGCCTGCGCCGTCGTAGTACCCGCAAACCCTCCGCCCAGAATAAGGATGCGATGCGGCGCACTGCGATCCGTCGCGGTCATGCCGTCATGGTGACAGGAACGCGTGAGAACGGAAACCGCGCCCGTCGATCCCCGACCTTTGCCGGGCGGCTACCATACGGTCCGTGCACGAGATCTTCGACCAGTTCAAGCAGCAGCTGCCGGACATCGACCCCACCGAGACGCAGGAGTGGATCGACTCCCTCGACGCCGTCGTCCAGCAGGCTGGCCTCGAGCGCGCCCGCTTCATCATCTTCAAGCTCCTGAAGCGAGCCCGACAGCTCCAGGTCGGCCTGCCTCCGCTGGTGCAGACCCGATACATCAACACCATCAGCCCCGAGCAGGAGCCGTACTTCCCCGGCGACGAGGAAGTCGAGCATCGGGTTCGGCGCATGATCCGCTGGAACGCCCTGGCCATGGTCCTGCGGGCCAACACCCGCTTCGAAGGGCTGGGCGGCCACCTGTCGACCTACGCCTCGGCCGCAAGCCTCTACGAGGTGGGCTTCAACCACTTCTTCAAGGGCGGGCCGGATGGCGATCTCGTGTTCTTCCAGGGCCACGCGGCCCCGGGCATCTACGCTCGTGCCTTCCTCGAGGGCCGGATCACCGAGGAGCAGCTCGACCACTTCCGGCGCGAAGCGCTGTGGCCCGGCGGCCTCTCGTCCTATCCGCACCCGCGAACCATGCCGAGCTTCTGGCAGTTCCCCACCGTCAGCATGGGCATCGGTCCGCTCTCTGCCGTCTACACCGCGCGGTTCAACCGCTACCTGCACGCGCGCGGGATCAAGGACACCAGCAACCAGCGCGTCTGGGCTTTCCTGGGCGACGGCGAGATGGACGAGCCCGAGGCCATGGCCGGGCTGTCTCTGGCCGCTCGCGACGGACTCGACAACCTGACCTTCGTGGTCAACTGCAACCTCCAGCGCCTCGACGGGCCGGTGCGCGGCAACGGGAAGATCATCCAGGAGCTGGAGGCCGTCTTCCGCGGTGCCGGCTGGCACGTGATCAAGGTCATCTGGGGCCGCGAGTGGGACGACCTCCTGGCTCGCGATGTCGACGGCATCCTCGTCAACAGAGATGAACGAGACGCTCGACGGCGACTATCAGCGCCTCTCGGTCTCCGACGGTGCCTACATCCGCGAGCACTTCTTCGGCCCCGACCCGCGCCTGAAGGCCATGGCCGAGCACCTCTCCGACGAGGATCTGACCAAGCTTCGACGCGGCGGGCACGACTATCGCAAGGTCTTCGCCGCCTATACCGCGGCGGTGGGCCACACCGGAACGCCCACGGTCATCCTGGCCAAGACGGTGAAGGGCTGGACCCTGGGCCCCGGCATCGAGGGTCGCAACGTCACCCACCAGGCCAAGAAGCTGACCGAGGCGGAGCTCAAGATCTTCCGCGACCGGCTGGAGCTGCCGATCCCGGACGAGGCCCTCAAGGAAGCCCCGTACTACAACCCGGGCCCCGATTCGCCGGAGATCCAGTACATGATGGAGCGCCGCCAGGCGCTGGGCGGCTTCCTTCCCGAGACGGACCGTCCATCCCGTGGTGCTGCCGGAGGTGCAGCCTTCGGCCTTCGACGAGCTCTTCAGCGGATCGGACCGGCCGGCGAGCACGACCATGGCCTTCAGCCGGCTGATCCGCAACCTGGTGCGCGATCCCGGCATCGGCCGCCGCATCGTGCCCATCATCCCCGACGAGGCACGGACCTTCGGCATGGATCCGCTCTTCAAGGAAGTGGGCATCTACTCGGCGCTGGGACAGCGCTACACGCCGGTCGACAAGGAGCTGCTGCTCAGCTACGTCGAGGCCACCGACGGCCAGATTCTCGAGGAGGGCATCACCGAGGCGGGCGCCACCGCCTCGTTCACCGCGGCCGGCACCAGCTACGCCGTGCACGGCGAACCCATGATCCCCTTCTACACCTTCTACTCGATGTTCGGCTTCCAGCGCACGGGCGATCAGATGTGGGCCTTTGGCGACTCGCGCGGCCGCGGCTTCCTGATGGGCGCCACCGCCGGACGGACCACCCTGCATGGCGAAGGGCTGCAGCACGACGACGGGCACTCGCACCTGCTCGCCTCGGTGCTGCCCAACATCCGTGCCTACGATCCGGCCTTCGCGTACGAGCTGGCCACCATCGTTCGTGAGGGGATCCGGCAGATGACCGTGGAGGGCGAGGACGTCTTCTACTACCTGACCATCTACAACGAGAACTGGGTCCAGCCGGCCAAGCCCGATGGCGTCGACGAGGGGATCATCCGCGGGCTGTACCGATACCGGCACGCCCAGGTGGAAGGGCGTCGCGTGCAGATCCTCGCCTCCGGCTCGATCCTGCACCAGGCGCTTCGCGCCCAGGAGATCCTCGCCGCGCACAACGTGGCGGCCGACGTGTGGAGTGCCACGAGCTTCCAGCAGCTGCGGGTCGACGCGCTCGACGTGGAGCGCTGGAACCGTCTGCATCCCGATGCCGAGCCGCGCGTGCCGTACGTGGTCCAGGCCCTCGCCGGCGCGTCCGGTCCGGTCATCGCGGCGACCGACTACCTCAAGGCGATCCCCGACATGGTCTCGCGCTGGATCGAGCGGCCCTACACCATCCTGGGCACCGACGGATTCGGCCGCAGCGACACGCGAGAGGCGCTTCGGACCCACTTCGAGGTCTCCCCCGAGCACATCGCCTACGCGTCCCTCCACGGCCTGTGCCTGACCGGCGAGGCGGATCGCGCCGAGCTCATCGCGGCGCTGGGCGAGCTGGGCATCGACGCGGAGCGCGTCAACCCGCAGTTCGCCTAGCCTTCCGACTTCGGAGCGAACCGGCCCGCGAGAGCACCGCCGCACACGTCGCAGCGCTCGTCCTGCCGACCCACCGCCGCCAGGCACCTCGGGCAGCGCACCGGGGTGAGCTCGATCGCGAAGGCACGCATCCCGGCACCGACGGCGAACGCCACGCGCTCGACGCCCGAGCGCCGTCCCGGAGCCGGTGCCGGCGCCGCCCCGCGACCGGGGAACGCATCGGCGCCGTTCGTTGCCAGCCATCGGTTTCGCTCGCGGTCATACGTCGCCCGCGCCTGGGGATCGCTCAGCAGTGCCCGGACCGCGTTCACCACCTGCATCTCCTCGTGCGAGCGCGCCGAGTCGTTGCGGTCGGGATGGAAGGTCCGGGCCAGACGGCGCCACGCCTCCATGAGCTCTTCGTCGCTCGAGGCAGGATCGACGCCGAGGAGCCGGTAGACGTCGCGCTCGGGCTCGTACGGAAGGAATCGATGGTTCATCGCGCTACCCGGATCGTACCGTACCGCCCTGGACTCCGCCGAAGCGGCCCCGCGGGGGCTCAGCGCGAATGAATTAGCAAGTGAACCTTACGAATCCGTATGTTGAGATTGTAAAAACGCAACTTGGGGCTTGACAGACGCATTGGTCGCGTCTAGACTGCGCTCACCGGATACGAAATTACACAGTCGAGATGCCACTTCTCGATAAGGAGCTTAAGGATGTTGGACTACCGCCTTCACTACGCACAGATGGCCGCAGAGGATCGGCTGCGCCAGGTGCGCAACGAGACCCTGGCCCGGCAGGGCACGAAGCGCGTGTTCCAGCTGACCGGCCGCCGCAGCGATCGGAACGGGAGCGCGCGCTGATGGCACACGACGTCATCTCGACCTGTCCGGTGTGCCAGGGCGAGCTCACCATCACCCGCCTGCACTGCAACACGTGCGGCACGGCGCTCGAGGGAGAATTCGGCGTCGGACGCTTCGGCCACCTTGAGCGGGAGCAGCTCTCCTTCCTGGAGAGCTTCCTCCGCTCTCGCGGCAACCTCAAGGAGATGGAGCGCGAGCTGGGGATCTCGTACCCAACGGTCCGCGGCCGACTCGAGGCGCTTCTGCGCTCCCTCGACCTTGCCGACGGCGATGTCGCACCCGTATCCGACGAGGAGCCTGTCGCCCAGGCCGATGTGGACGCAGTCACCCAGGCTGCCGCTGAGGATCCCATGGCTGCCGAGCGTCGCGCCATCCTGGAGCGGCTCAAGAACAAGGACCTGACCGCCGAGGAGGCGGCCGCCCAGCTGAGAAGCCTGGGCAGGAGCTGATCACATGCCCACGTTCGTTCGGCAGCAGGAGATCACCCACCGAATCGGCGCCTCCGGCCGCCTGCACCTGCGAGTGACCGATGCCGACGTTCGCCTGCGGGCGAACGACGAAGACGAGGTTCGCCTGCGAGCAACGTTCGAGATCCGGGCCGGCACCGACGAAGAGGCGGATCGCGTGTACGACGGCGTTCGTCTCGAGGTTTCGGCCGGCGACGGCTCACTGGAGGTCGCGGACATCAGCGGCCGCGGTGACCTGGGCTCGGCCCTCCGCCGGCTCGTCTCCGGGCGGGGCCACATCGGCCTCTCGGTCGAGGGGACCGCGCCACGCGGCTCGGAGCTGCGGATCGAAGGGGTGTCCGGCGACCTCGTCATCGAGGGGATGCGCGGCGAGCAGCGTTACACGACCGTCAGCGGCGATGTGTACGGCACCGACCTGGGCGGAAGTGCCTGGGTGACCACCGTCTCGGGTGACGCGACCCTGCGCGCGCCGGAGCCGCTGGCGCTGCGGGTCCAGACCGTGTCGGGCGACGCGTCGGCGGTTGCACCCATGCTACGCGAGGCGCGCCTCAGCACCGTCAGCGGCGACCTGGATCTGGAAGCCGCGCTCGACCGGTCTGGCGACTTCCGCGCCGAGTCGGTCAGCGGCGACCTGGTCATCGGCCTGGTCGGCAGCGCGACCGTGGAGGTCCGTGGCCTCTCGAGCGACATCCACGCCGAGGTCAACCACCGGCTCGAGGGAAGCTCGGATCGGCGTCGGGTCGTCATTGGAGACGGCTCGCCTCGATTCGTCTTCAGCTCCATGTCCGGCGACGTGCTCGTTCGCCGTCCACGCCGGCTCGACGCCGAGCCAGTGGCCGCTCCCAGTGCGCCGGCGGCGCCTGCCGCGCCATTGTCCCCTTCGGCTCCCGTCGGCGAGCAGGACTCGCTCGAGATCCTCCGCGCGCTCGAACGGGGCGACATCGACGTGGACGAGGCGGCGAGTCGCCTCGGGGGCCGATCCAATGCGTGACGAGCTCTCGACCATCCTTCGCCTCGTGTCGGACGGCACCCTCTCCCCGGAGGAAGCCGCCCCGATCATCGAGGCCCTCAGCCGCGCTCCGGGTGGCAGCACCCCATCCGGTCACCAGCCGGGCGGTCACCCGGAGCGCGGTCCCCGCGAGGAGCCGCCTTCCGGCGCGTTCGCGGACGACTCGCGGCGCCAGATGCGCATCCGCGTCCTCGAGCGCGGACGGCAGGTCGTGAACCTGCGCATCCCGCTGCCCTTCGCCGAAGCCGCCCTGCGCATGGTGCCGGGCATCAGCCTCGAGCGCGGAGAGCAGATCCGCCGCGCCATTGCCTCCCACGTCACCGGTCCCATCGTCGACGTCGAGGATGAGGACGGTGACGGCGTGCTCATCACCCTGGAGTAGTGCCATGACGGACGTGCAGACGACGGAGCAGCCCGGGCCGACTGGGAGTTCGGGCCCGGCCCTCCTGCGCCCGCTGCAGACGCGTGACTTTCGCCTCCTGTTCGGCGGCGAGACCATCTCGCTTCTGGGCGACCAGTTCCACTTCATCGCCCTCGCCTGGCTGGCACTGCAGCTGACCGGGTCGGGCCTGGCCTTGGGCACGGTCCTGATGGTCGCCGCCGTTCCGCGCATCGCATTCATGCTCGTGGGTGGCGCGTCCTCCGATCGCATGTCGCCACGGACGCTGATGATCGTCAGCAACGTGGTGCGCGGCGTGACAGTCGCGGTCCTCGCGACCCTGGTCCTGAGCGGCCACGCCGCCCTCTGGCAGCTCTACCTGCTCGCCGTGGTCTTTGGCATCGCCGACGCCTTCTTCATGCCGGCCATCAACACCATCCTGCCGATGCTCGTCGCCGACGACGGGCTTCCGGCGGCCAACGGATTGATGCAGGTCGCCCAGCAGCTGACCGGGCTCATCGGACCGGCCATCGCGGGCGTGGCCGTCGCCCTCGTCGGCACGGGTGTCGCCTTCACGATCGACGCAGGCTCGTTCGCCGTATCGACCCTGACCGCACTGGCGCTGGCGGGTGGGCGACGAACGCCCGCTGCCGTGGACGGCAGCGCGGGCGCGGGCGCGCCAGCGCAGCCTGCCATCCTGACCTCCATCCGCGAGGGGCTGGCGCACGCCTGGCGGGATCCCGCCATCCGCTCCCTGGTGCTCATCACCGCCGCGATCAACTTCGCGTTCGGCGGACCGGTGAATGTCGGCCTGCCGTGGCTGGCCAGGACCGAGTTCGGCGGGGCGGCCGCGCTGGGCTTCGTGATCGCCGCGTTCGGCGGTGGCGCCCTCCTGGGCGCGGCCGTGGCGGGCTCGCTGCCCACCGTGCGCCGGCTGGGCACCGTGGTGAGCGCGCTGGTCCTCGTCATGGGCGTCGCCTTCGCCTTCATGGGCGTCGTGTCCTCGGCAGTGGCGGCAGCGGCCCTGCTCGCGGTGGTCGGCATCGGCGCCGGCTTCGCCAACGTCCAGGTCATCGCCTGGCTCCAGGCGCGCACGCCGGAGGAGCTCCGCGGCCGGGTCATGAGCCTGGTGATGCTGGGGTCCCACGGCCTCTACCCGATCTCGCTGGCGATCGCGGGCGTGGTGGTCGACCTGGGTGCTGCTCCCGTGCTCTTCGCGGCGGGCGGAGCGGTGATCGTCGCCGCCATGCTCGGCGGCCTGGCGAATGGCGTGGCCGGCCGAATGAACGCACCGGCCCCCTCCGGCCCTCCGGGCGCCGCCGCCGTGGAAACCGAGGCAGCATCGTGACTGCGGCCGGCCCGGCCATCGAGGCCACCGGCCTCGTCAAGGAGTTCGAACGCGGTCGTCGGACCGTCTGGCAGCCCCTGCGGCGCGAGCCCGACCGCCGGGAGCGGTTTGCCGCGGTGGCCGGGATCGACCTCCACGTCGAACGCGGCGAGATCTTCGGCCTGCTCGGCCCCAACGGCGCGGGCAAGACCACGACCCAGCGCATGCTGGCCACCCTGCTGGAGCCGACCGCCGGGACGGCACGGGTGCTGGGGATGGACGTCGTCACCCAGGCGCGCGAGGTCCGGCGGAGGATGGGGGCTGTCCTGTCCGATGGACGCAGCCTGTACTGGAAGCTCACCGCACGGGAGAACCTGGAGTACTTCGCCGCCCTCTACCACGTGCCGGCGCACGAGGCGTCGGCCCGGATTGCAGGCGTGCTCCAGACCGTCCACCTCGATGATCGCGCGGACGACTACGTCGAGCGCTTCAGCTCCGGCATGCGCCAGCGCCTGGTCCTGGCTCGGGCGCTGCTCCCCGACCCGGAGCTGCTGCTCCTCGACGAACCGACGGTGGGCCTGGATCCCCAGAGCGCGCGCGATCTGCGCGACCGAGTCGCGGCCCTGCGCGACCAGGGCCGCACGGTGGTGCTCACCACGCACTACATGGAGGAGGCGGACCAGCTCTGCGACCGGATCGCCATTGTCGATCACGGGCGGATCGTGGCGCTCGACACGCCGATCGGCCTCAAGCGCACCATCGCGGCGACGGAGGTCGTGCGGCTCGAGCTCGCCGCGCCGCATGGCGGAGCGGAGTCCGGCGTCCCGGCGGCCATGCGCCCGCTCATCGAGCGCCTGGGGCGGGCGGGCACGCTGGTCCAGCAGGAGCGGACCGACGGGGTGGTCGCCATCACCGTGCACTGCCGCAGCGCCCGCGAGTTCGTCCCCATCGCCTTCGACGTCGCCCAGCAGGAGCTGGCCACCATCCAGCACGTCGAGGTGGTGCCGGTCACCCTCGAAGACGTGTTCCTGTCGCTGACCGGTCGGGCGCTGCGCGAATGAGCGCCATGGCCGATCTCCGCGCGTTCTGGGCCGCCGCGCGCAAGGAATGGCGGCTCCTTCGGCGCTACCCGACCCTGTTCCTTGGCTTTCTGTTCTGGCCCATCGCCCTGCCGGTCGCGTACGTCTTCCAGGCGCGCGGCTATGCCGGCGACTCACAGGCGGCCCTGGATGCCTTCGCGGCGCGGACGGGGACGGTACAGATCGCCGGGTTCCTCTTCCTGGGGTGGGCCGCCTACATGTGGATCAGCATGATCCTGTGGGGGCCGGGCACCGCGTTGCGAACCGAGCAGGTCCGCGGTTCCCTGGAGGCGCTGTTCATGACGCCGGTGTCGCGCCTGGTCATCCTGTTCGGACCGGTGGTGAGCCAGATGGTCTGGGCCCTCTGGATGTTCGCCGTGGTTGGCACCGCCATGACCGTCTTCTTCGGAGTGCCCATCGGGCCGCTCGAGGCGCTGCGCGCGCTCGCCGTCATCGTGGTGGCCGTCCCGGCCCTCTATGGGCTGGGCGCCCTGTTCGCGGCGGTGGTGCTGCGCTTCGGCGAGGTTGGCGCGCTGGTGCAGGCCGTGCGCGGGGTGTTCACCGTCTTCTGCGGCATGACCTTCCCCATCATCATCCTGCCCGAATGGGCCCGCGCCGTCGCGCTGTCGCTGCCGCCCACGTACCTGATCGGCGACCTGCGCGACGTGATGCTGCGCGGGGTGAGCCTGGTGCAGCTGGTCCCGGACCTGGCGGTCATGCTGGCCCTGGGCCTCACCATCTGCACGCTGGCCGTCATCGCCTTCCGCCGCACGGAGCGCTACGCGCGTCGGGGCGGAAGCCTGGCGCAGTACTGAGGCCCGCGCCATGACCATCCCCGACCTGCGGCTCCGCGACGATCTGGGCCTCGAGCTGCGCGCCGCCCTGGCCATCGCGCGCAAGGAGCTGCGCATGGCGCGGCGCTACCCGCTCAACCTGGTCAACGAGGTCCTCCAGCCGCTGTACCAGTTCCTGCTGCCGTCCATGCTCCTGGGCGCGACCTTCTTCGTCGGCGGCCACGCCCTGGGGCTGGAGGAGAGCACCGGGACGACCGACCTCGCCGGATTCCTGTTCCTGGGCATGCTCGTGGCCGGGCTGGTGGCGACCGGCTTCTGGGAGCTGGCCTTCAGCTTCAAGCGCGAGATGGACACCGGCACGCTCGAGCCCCTGTTCCTGACACCGACGCGCCCGGCGACCCTGGTCCTTGGCCGCGCGCTGTCCGGGATGCTGATCGCCATTGCGGCCAGTGTCGTGCTGCTCGCGATTGCCACCGCCTTCCTGGGAGCCACCATCACCGGGGCGGTGCTGGTCGCCATCCCGGCGCTGCTGCTGGCCGCGATCAGCATGGTCGGCATCGGCTTCCTGGTGGCGGCCGGCGTCCTGCTGCTGCGCGAGCCGAACTTCTTCGTCGACTCGACGAACTTCACGTTCTCCATGCTGTGCGGCACGGCCTTCCCCGTGCTGGCGCTGCCCGCCTTCCTGCGATGGATGTCCTACCTCCTCCCGCCGACCTACGCGCTCGACCTGATCCGGGTCAGCGGGCTGGGCACCCGCCCGCTCCTGCCGCCGGCGCTCGAGTGGCTGGTCCTGGTAGCCCTTGCCGGGGCCTCGCTGGTGGTCGGCCTGGCCGCGTTCGGGCGGGTGGAGCATCACATGCGGGTGCGGGGCACGCTGGGCCAGCACTGAGCCCAGGGACGTCGAACGGGCCGGCGGAAGGGTCCGTGGAGGGTCAAGGCGTGCTGTAATAGGCCACCGCATGACCGCCCGCAATCACAACGACCGCCCAAACGGGGAGGGTTCACGAAGGGTCGATCCCTTCCTGGAGGTGCGCGAGACGCACCGGGGCAAGCGCCCTGGCGACCGTCGCGTCAAGATCGTGCGCCCGTTCGAGGGGGAGTTCGGGCGAGCGGAGACAGGCCACCTGGTCGCCTCGGAGCGCACTTTGCTGCAACGCACCGGCTGGACGGCGACCCTGCGCTCGATCCGCACCTTCCTCATCGGCCGGCCCATCAGCTCGCACCATGAGCACACCGAACGTCTGACGAAGCTCAAGGCGCTGGCGATCTTCAGCTCCGACAACATCAGCTCATCGGCGTATGGCCCCGAGGAGATCATGCGGGTGATCGCCTTCGCCAGCGTGGGCGCCCTGAGCCTCACCCTGCCGCTTGCCGGGCTCATCGTCCTGATGCTGCTCATCGTCACCGCCTCGTATCGCCAGACGATCAGGGCCTATCCCAACGGTGCATCGAGCTACATCGTGGCCAGCGACAACCTTGGTGATCGCCTTGGCGTCCTGGCCGCAGCCGCGCTGCTCATCGGCTACGTCGTCACCGTGGCGGTCTCGATCTCGGCAGGGGTCGCGGCGCTGACCTCGATCATGCCCGCGCTGTTCCCGATCAAGGTGGAACTGACCGTGGCCCTGGTGGCGCTGCTGATGATCGGAAACCTGCGCGGGATCCGCGAATCCGGCTCGATCTTCATGGCACCCACCTATCTCTACCTGGCGGTGATGCTCTCCCTGCTGGCGTTTGGGCTGTTCCGCTTCGCCACGGGTGATCTCCCCGCCTACGTGCCGCCGCCCGACTGGGAGGCGACGTTCGCCCAGGGCGGCAGCGCGCTGGGCCTCTTCGTCATCCTGCGAGCGTTCTCGCAGGGCGCGGTGGCGCTGACCGGCGTGGAGGCCATCTCCGACGGGGTTCCCGCCTTCAAGCCGCCGGAGTGGCGAAATGCACGGACGACGCTGACCTGGGCGACCTCGATCTTCGCCGTCCTCTTCGTGGGAATCGCCTTCCTGGTCGTGCAGATCGGGATCATCCCGGATCCCAACGAGGAGCAGACGGTGCTGAGCCTGCTGGTCCGCCAGCTCGTCGGCGACAGCTGGATCCTGGTCCTGGCCCAGGTCGCGACGGCCCTCCTGCTGGCCCTGGCGGCGAACACGAGCTTCGCCGACTTCCCGCGCCTCTCCAGCTTCCTGGCCCGCGATGGCTTCATGCCTCGCCAGTTTGCGTTCCGCGGCGAACGCCTCGCCTTCACCACCGGAATCGTGGCCCTGTCCGCGATGGCGGTCTTCCTGCTCTTCCTCTTCCAGGCCAAGGTCAGCGGCCTGATCCCGCTCTACACCCTGGGGGTGTTCATCGCCTTCACGCTTTCGCAGGCGGGGATGTTCGTCCGCTGGCGAACGCGCCACGAGCCTGGGTGGCGGCGCGGGATGATCATCAACGGCACCGGAGCGGCGACCACGGCGCTGGTGGCCGTGGTGGTGGGCGTGAGCAACTTCGCGGCCGGGGCCTGGGTGGTCGTCATCCTGGTCCCGCTCCTGATGGCCCTGCTGATGAGCATTCGCCGCCACTACCAGCATCTCCAGCGCGCGGTGAACGTCAATCGCATCCCGGAGGGTGCCGAGGTCGCGGTGGCCCCGACCGTGGTCGTGCCCATCGCCCGCCTCGATGAGCCCGCCCGCCAGGCGATTGCCTTCGCGAACTCCATCTCCGACGACGCGGTGGCCGTCCACATCACCAACGACCCCGATGAGGCGGCCGACCTGCGCACCCGCTGGCCGGGATGGGCCGGCAAGACCCAGCTGGTCATCGTCGAATCACCCTATCGCGCGCTGGTTGGCCCCCTGCTCTCCTACCTCGACGCACTCGATCTGCAGGATCCCGATCGGCCGGTCATGGTGGTACTCTCCGAGGTCGTGCCTCGCCACTGGTGGGAGAACTTCCTGCACAACCAGACGACATTTCGCCTCAAGCTGAGGCTCTTCTTCCGCCGCAACACCATCGTCGCGGACATCCCCTACCACCTGCCGCCGGACGCTGGCCCGATGCCACCGACCATCCCGTCCTGACCATCCCGTCCTGACCATCCGTGACTGACAACGACCCGCCGCGTCCCATCGATCCGCTCCTGGAGGTCCGGGAGCGGAAGCGGGGCCTGCGTCCCGGCGACACCTACGTCCGCATCGTCCGCCCCTTCGAGGAGGAGTTCGAGCGGGGCGAGGGCGGCCTGGTCGCCACCGAGCGGACGGTGCTGCAGCGCGCCGGCTGGACGAGCCGGCTGACGCGCGGGATCCGCACGTTCCTCATCGGCCGCCCGATCTCGACGCACCGCGAGCAGCACGAACGGCTGACGAAGCTCAAGGCACTGGCCATCTTCAGCTCGGACAACATCAGCTCCTCGGCCTACGCGTCAGAGGAGATGATGCGGATCCTGGTCCTGGCCGGCATCACGAGCTTCAGCCTGGTGATGCCCATCACCCTCGTCATCGCCGCCATCCTGGCCATCGTCGCCACCAGCTACCGGCAGACGATCAAGGCCTACCCCGAGGGTGCCTCCAGCTACATCGTGGCCAGCGACAACCTGGGCGCCGTCTCCGGCCTGGTGGCGGCATCGGCCCTTCTCATCGACTACGTGCTGACCGTGGCGGTCTCCGTCTCCGCCGGCGTGGCTGCCATCACCTCCATCGCACCATCGCTGTTCCCCGACCGGGTGATCATCGCCATCGGAATCGTGGCGCTCCTGATGCTCGGCAACCTGCGCGGGATCCGCGAATCCGGCTCGATCTTCATGGCACCCACCTACCTGTACATCGCGACCATTGCCGGCCTCATCGGCTGGGGGCTGTTCCGCGCATACGTCCTGGGCGACCTGGGCTCGTTCCAGGCGCCCCCGGGCTGGCTGAAGGCCGAAGAGGCGACCTCGACGCTGACCCTGTTCCTGATCCTGCGTGCCTTCAGCTCGGGTGCCGCGGCCCTGACCGGCGTGGAAGCCATCTCCGACGGCGTCCCGGCCTTCAAGACCCCGGAGTGGAGCAACGCCCGGACCACGCTCACCTGGGCCGCGATCATCTTTGGCAGCCTGTTCGTGGGGATCAGCTTCCTGGCCAGCTACATCCACGTCGTCCCCGACCCGAACGAGCAGCAGACGGTTCTCTCGCTCATCACCCGCCACGTGATGGGCGACGGCCCGTACCTGGTGGTCCTCCAGCTGGCGACGACCCTCATCCTGGCTCTCGCCGCGAACACGAGCTTCGCCGACTTCCCGCGTCTCTCCAGCTTCCTGGCGCGCGACGGGTTCATGCCGCGCCAGTTCGGCTTCCGCGGCGAGCGGCTGGCCTTCACCACCGGGATCGTCGCTCTCTCCGGGCTCGCCACGCTGCTGCTGGTGGTCTTCAAGGCGAGCGTGACCGCGCTCATCCCGCTCTACACCCTTGGCGTGTTCGTGGCGTTCACCCTCTCGCAGAGCGGCATGGTCGTGCGCTGGTGGCGCCGTCGCGATCCCGGCTGGCGGCGCGGGATCGCGATCAACGGGCTGGGCGCGGCAACGACCGGTGTCATCGCCGTCATCGTCGGCTCCACCAAGTTCCTCTCCGGCGCCTGGCTGGTCATCGTGATGGCGCCGATCCTGATCGGGATCATGCTGGGCATCCGGCATCACTACGCCGGCATCAGCGAGGCACTGGAGCTCGACCGGATCCCCGAGGGCCGGGAGGTGGCCAGCGAGCCCATCGTGATCGTGCCCATTGCGCGGCTCGACCGGCCGGCACGCCAGGCAATTGCCTTCGCCAACTCCATCTCCGACCACCCGACCGCGGTGCACGTGACGAACGACCCGGCCACCGCCGCCGCGCTCCGCGAGCGCTGGCCGGAGTGGGCCGGCGCGACCGAGCTGGTGGTCGTCGAGTCGCCGTATCGCGCGCTCATCGGGCCTCTGCTGGCCTACATGGACGCCCTGCAGCAGCAGGACCCCAGCCGCCCGATCCTGGTGGTCCTCACGGAGTTCGTCCCGCGCCACTGGTGGGAGAATCTCCTCCACAACCAGACCGCCCTGCGGCTGAAGCTGCGCCTGTTCGCACGCCGGAACACGATCGTGGCCGACGTGCCGTACCACCTGTCGACGCGCCGGCGGTAGGGCCGGGAGACGTCATGCAGGCCCTGGTCCTCACCCATCCCGCCGCCGGTGGACCGCCGCCGGTGGAGCGGAGCACCCGCCCCGCCCCGCGACCGGGGAGAGGCGAGATCGGGGTCGAGGTGTTGGCCTGCGCCTGCTGCCGCACCGATCTGCAGCTCGTCCGCGGTGACCTGCAGGCGCACGCCCTGCCGGTGATCCCCGGCCACCAGGTGGTGGGCCGGGTGGCCGCGGTGGGGGCCGGTGTCGATGACTGGGCGGAGGGCGACCTGGCGGGCGCCTACTGGCTCGCCTCCGCCTGCGGCGACTGCGAGTACTGCCAGCGCGGCCTGGAGAACCTGTGCCCCGACGCCCGCTTCACCGGGTGGGACGTGGACGGCGGGTACGCCGAGCAGATGGTGATTCGCGCCGATTTCGCCGCGCGCCTGCCGGCCGGCGAGCCGACCGCGCTGGCCCCGCTGCTGTGCGGGGGCGTCATTGGCTATCGCGCGCTGCGGCGGTCCGGGATCCAGCCCGGGGGACGGCTGGGCCTCTACGGGTTCGGGGCCTCGGCATCGCTGGCGATCCAGGTGGCCCGCCATTGGGGCTGCGAGGTCTACGCGGTCAGCCGCTCGGCGGAGGACCGGGCCAGGGCGCTGGCGATGGGTGCCGCCTGGGCCGGAGATGCCGGCGATCACCCACCCGTCCCGCTCGACGCGGCCGTGACGTTTGCCCCGGTCGGCTCGGTGGTGCTCGACGCGCTCCGGGCGCTCGACCGGGGCGGCACCGTGGCGATCAACGCCATTCACCTCGACGGCATCCCCGCCTTCGACTACGCAGACCTGTGGTGGGAGCGCGGCATCGTGTCGGTGGCCAACGTCACCCGGGCCGATGCGCGCGAGTTCCTCGAGATCGCCGGCGAGATCGGGATCGCCACCAATCCCACCCCCTATCCGCTCGCGGAGGCGTCCGCGGCGCTCGCCGACTTGGAGTCCGGGGTCATCGGAGCGGGCGCCGCCGTCCTCCTCCCGGAGCACGGCGACTGACGCGGGGTGGGATGCGCCGCACGGCGCGGCGCGATCGGCCTAGACGCGTCCCTTGGGCACGGTGTGCCAGTACGTCTTGTTGAAGACGACCTTGCCCAGGTGCCACAGACGATTGGGCGTTGGCGGCTTGGGCGGATGGTCGTAGTCGAACTGGAGCAGGGTTCCCTTGCCGTCGCCCACCTCGAAGAAGCACATCACCTTGCCGGTGTAGCTGCCCTTCTTCGCGTGTGGCTCGCGACCCGTCACGGCAGCCGCGACCCGCTCGGCAACGATGGGCGCCTCGAAGTGGGCCGTGGAGCCCGCCTTTGAGAGTGGCAGGTCCGTGGCATCGCCCAGGGCATGGATGTTGGACCGGCCGCCGACCTCCAGCGTGTGCTTGTCGGTGGGGAGCCAGCCGCCCGGCGCGGGTGCCAGACCGGAGTCGATGAGGTACTGCGCGCCCCGGTGGGGTGGCACCAGGATGAGCAGGTCGTAGGGAAGCTCCTCGCCCTCGAGGCTGACCACCTTCTTCGCCTCGCGGTCGATGGACTCGACGTTGAAGAAGGTGTGCAGCTCGATCCCCTTCTCGGCCAGGATGGGCGTGGCCATCTCGCTCACGCTCTCGATGGTGAACGCTCGGCCGATGGGCGAGCAGAAGTGGATCTCGCTCTTGTCGCGGAGCCCGCGCTCGCGCAGCTCCGACTCGATGAGGAACGAGACCTCCAGCGGTGCCGGGGGACACTTGTAGGGCATGCCCGCGATCCCGATCACGATTCGGCCGCCGGTGAAGGCATCCAGCGCCGAGCGCAGCCGCTGCGCCGGCTCGACGCCATAGAAGTGATGCGCCTCCTCCGTGAGGCCGGGGATCAGCTCCGGAACGATCCGGCAGCCGGAGGCCAGCACCAGCTGGTCGTAGGCCAGCCGCTCGCCGCCGGCAAGCTCCACCAGCTGGGCATCGGCGTCGATCCCGGTGACCTCGCCGACCTCGAGCCTGATGCGCTTGTCGAGCAGGCCGCGCTCCGGCCTCACGAGGCCCTCCGGCTTCTGGTTGCCCATGGCGATGTACATGAACCCGGGCTGGTAGACATGCTCACCCTCCCGGTCGACCACGGTGAGGCTGACCTCGCCGCGGTCGATCTGCCGGCCGAGCTCGCGGGCCAGGAGGTTGGCGGCGAGGGTTCCCCCCACCCCGCCGCCGACGATGACGATCCGCTGCATCGGCATGCCGTCTTTCAGCGCAGCTTCTCGACCACGATCTGGTCGTAGCCGTCCGTGGTGGTGATCCCGACGAGCCGATGGCCCGCCTTCTCCACCCACTTGGGGATGTCGATCTTCGACCCGGAGTCCGAGGAGAGGACGGCGATGACGTCGCCCACGGCTCCCTCGCGGATGGCCCGGATCAGCTCCATCAGCGGGCCCGGGCAGTAGCTGCCCCGCGCGTCGATGGTGCGGGTGATGGCAACACTCGGATTCTCGAGCATGTCGATCACGTCCTTTCGGTCAGATGAAGAGGGCCGGGGTGCCCTCGGCGATCATGGCCAGCACGCTGGCTGCGCCCACAGGCTCCTCGAGCCCGTCGACGAGGTCCTCCCGCTTCAGACCGAACATGTCCATGCTCATCTGGCAGGGCAGGATCTTGACGCCCATGGCCATGGCCATCTCCAGGAGCTCGCCCGGCTTGGCGACGCCGTACTGCTTGGCGAGCTTGCCCATCATCCACGGGCCCATCCCCATGAAGTTCATGCGGCTAAGCTTGAGGTGGTCGATGCCGGGCCGGTTCATGACCGACATCATCTTCTGCATCCAGTTCTCGCCGAACGTGCGCTTCTCCGGCTTCACCAGGGCCATGAAGCCCCAGAAGGTGAAGAAGATCGAGACGTCCATGCCGGATGCCGCGGCCGTCGAGGCGAGGATCGTGGTCGCCCACGTCTTCTCGAGGTCGCCGCTCTCGGCGATGAGGATGATGGAGTTGGTCTTCTTGGGAGCCGATGCCTCGACGGCCGGCTCGGGGGTGGGACCGGGGATCAGCGACTCGTCGTGGAGCAGCTCCTCGACGGCGTCGGGCTTGGTGGTGACGGTCATGGTGGGGGCCTCACTTCTTCCGGAGGACGAAGCGGAAGACCCCGTCCTCGACACTCTGCTCGACGAGCGGGTTGCCCGTCGTCTGACTCCAGGCAGCGAAGTCCTTGGTGGAACCGGGGTCGGTCGCCAGGACCTCCAGCAGCTGGCCGGAGGCGAGGGACTTGATGGCCACCGCCGTCTTCACGATCGGCATGGGGCACGACAGGTTCCGGGCATCGAGCTTGTGTGCAATCTCGAGAGTCATCTCAGGCGGATCCTTTCGGGCTAGATGAAGAGGACCTGGCCCTCGGAGGCGGCCAGCCAGAAGGCGGTGACGCCCTCTACGCCGTCCACGAGGGGATCGAGGTCATCGGGATTCAAATGCAGCAGGTCCATCGACAGGGAGCAGGCCTGGATCTCGACCTGGCCAATCTCCTTGGCCTGGGCCAGCGTCTCGCGCCAGCCGGCCTGTCCGGCCCTGGCCAGAGCCTCAACCGCGGCCCGGCCGGCTGCGCCGGCCTCCGGCGCCAGGCTCAGGTCGCGCTCTCCCGCGTTGAAGCGGAAGGCGTCAAGGGCCCAGTACTGCAGGAAGATATGCACCGGCCGTCCGATGGCCGCCGCCCCCGCAACCAGCACGGCCGCGGCGTTCAGCTTGTCATCGGTGCCGGAGAAGAGCGTGATGGCGAGGGGCTCGTCCATCGGTGGTGATACCTCGATACGGCCGCGTCAGCGGCGTGAACCTTCCGCGACACGGGACCCGTTGGTCTGGTCCGTCGCGTCGAGCTGATACAGGTCGGCAAGTCGCTGCACGCGACGCTCGAGAACGCCGCGCATGAGGCCGCAGGCGGCCACGATCGCGTCGTCGGCGAGCCGGTAGCGGACCTCGCGTCCGACGCGATCGCCTTCCACGATGCCGGCGGTTCGCATCAGGGCCAGGTGCTGGCTCAGGTTTGGCTGGGCGATGCCCATCTCCTCGGCGAGTCGTCCCACCTCGTGGGGTCCTTCAGCCAGCCGGTGGACGATCTCCAGCCGACGCGGGTTGGCGAGCGTCTTCAGGACCTCGGCCTGCAGTTCGTAGATCGCGTCCATGCCACCACGATCCCATGTATTCGCAGGTGCGCATACGTGCTGAACGGCCGGCTGCGGCGGGCCGAGACGCCCGATCGATGGGTCCAATCAGCCCGTGCCGATCCGGGATCCGGCCGTCACCATCGGCCCATCACCGCCGGTTGCCGCGTTGCCGGCCCGGGTTGCCTCAGGTGCCCTCGCCGAGCAACGCGCGCACCTGGCGGGTGATCTCGAGGTCCTCGCGGGCGGCCACCACGAAGCTGCGGACCGCCGAGCCGGCGGCACCGATCTCGCGATCAGCGCCGTTGTCTGCCTCGTTTCTGGCGGGATCCAGCCGCACCCCGGCGAAGCCCAGGCCCTCGGCGGCCAGCCCGCGGACGCGGGGCGCATTCTCTCCCACCCCTCCCGTGAAGACCAGCAGGTCCAGGCCGTCCATGGCCGCCGCCATGGAGGCGATGGCGGCACGCAGGCGGTGGACATACACCCCGATCGCAAGGGTGGCCTCGTCGTCGCCCGCCTCGGCCGCCGCCAGGACCGTACGCATGTCCGCGGTCCCTGCCAGCCCAAGCAGGCCGGATCGGCTCTCCAGGGTGGCGGCCAGTTCCGCCGGCGGCGTCCCCACGTGCTCCTGCAGCCACAGGACCAGGCCGGGATCGACGGAGCCGGAGCGGGTGGCCATCACCAGGCCCTCGAGCGGCGTGAATCCCATGGTGGTGTCGACCGAGCGCCCTTGATCCACTGCCGCCAGCGACGCCCCCGCCCCGAGATGGCAGGTGACGATGCGCAGCTCGGCCAGGGGGCGTCCGGCAATCTCGGCCACCCGCCGCGAGACGTACGCGTGGGAGAGGCCGTGGAACCCGAAGCGCCGCAGCGGCCAGCGGCGGCGCCACTCCCGGGGAATGGCGTAGGTCGCCGCCGCCGGCGGCAGCGTCGCGTGGAAGGCGGTGTCGAAGCAGGCCACCGCCGGGGTGTCGGGCAGGACGGCGCTCACCGCGTCGAGAGCCGCCAGGGCCTTGGGCTGGTGCAGCGGCGCGAGGTCGGTCAGGGCCCGCAGACGGGCGACGACATCGGCGTCCACCAGCACGGCTTCGCGGAACTCGACGCCGCCATGGACGATCCGATGCCCCACGGCGTCGACGGCACCCAGGTCGCGCATCGCCGCCTCGATCCGCTCCCGCGATGCGAGACCGCCGGGCGCCGGGAGGTCGGCGCTGCCGGCGATGCGGTCATTCGCCTCGAGGACGCGCAGCTTCAGGCTGCTGGAGCCGGCGTTGACGACAAGGATCCGCATGGGTGCGTCCGCCACGCCGCTCAGTGGGGCCAGGTCCAGTTGCGGATCTCCGGCATGTCCTCGCCGTGCTCCCGGGTGTACTGGCGCGCCTCCAGGCGACGATCGCTCATCGCCTGCCGCACGTGCCCGGCGCGCGACGCGAGCCCGGGAATGCGGTCGATCACGTCCATCACCAGGTGGAAGCGGTCGAGGTCGTTGAGCATCAGCATGTCGAACGGTGTGGTGGTGGTCCCCTCCTCCTTGAAGCCGCGCACGTGGAAGTTGGCGTGGTTCGTCCGCCGGTAGGTGAGCCGATGGATGAGCCACGGGTACCCGTGGTAGGCGAAGATGACCGGCCGGCCCGTGGTGAACAGCGCGTCGAACTCCGCGGACGACATGCCGTGGGGATGCTCCTCCTGGGGCTGCAGGCGCATGAGGTCGACGACGTTGACGACCCGGACCTTGAGATCGGGAAGGTGCTGCCGCAGCAGGTCCGCGGCGGCGAGCGCCTCGATGGTCGGCACGTCCCCGCAGCATCCCAGGACGACGTCCGGTTCGCCTGTGTGGTCGCTGCTGGCGAAGTCCCAGATGCCCGCGCCGCGCGTGGCATGGATGATCGCCTCGTCCATCGACAGCCAGTTGAGCTGTGGCTGCTTGCCGGCCACGATGACGTTCACGTAGTTGCGGCTCCGAAGGCAGTGGTCCGCAACCGACAGCAGCGAGTTGGCATCGGGAGGCAGGTAGACGCGGATCACCTCCGCCTTCTTGTTCACCACGTGGTCGATGAAGCCCGGGTCCTGGTGGCTGAAGCCGTTGTGGTCCTGGCGCCAGACGTGGCTCGAGAGCAGGTAGTTCAGCGAGGCGATGGGCCGCCGCCAGGCAATGTCGCGGGTGACCTTCAGCCACTTGGCGTGCTGGTTGAACATCGAGTCGACGATGTGGATGAAGGCCTCGTAGCAGTTGAACAGGCCATGGCGGCCGGTGAGCAGGTATCCCTCCAGCCATCCCTGGCACAGGTGCTCGCTGAGCACCTCCATGACCCGGCCGTCGGGAGCCAGGTGGTCGTCGATCGGGATCAGCTCCGCGTCCCACGCCCGGTCGGTCGCCTCGAATACCGTGGAGAGGCGGTTGGACGCGGTCTCATCGGGCCCGAACAGGCGAAAGTCCGACGGGTTGTCGCGGATGACATCCCGGAGGAAGCCGCCCAGGACCCGGGTCGCCTCGCTGAAGGTCGTCCCGGGCCGCGCCACCGGGACCGCGTAGTCGCGGAAGTCCGGCAGCCGCAGGTCGGTGAGCAGCTCGCCCCCGTTCGCGTGCGGGTTGGCGCTCATGCGCCGATGCCCCTTGGGCGGCAGCGCGGCGAGCGCCTCCACCAGCGCCCCGTTGGCGTCGAAGAGCTCCTCCGGTCGGTAGCTGCGCATCCATGCCTCGAGCATGGCCAGGTGCTCCGGGTTGGAGCGCACCTCGGCCAGTGGGACCTGGTGCGCCCGGAAGGTGCCCTCGACCGGCAGGCCGTCCACCACCTTGGGTCCGGTCCAGCCCTTGGGCGTGCGCAGCACGATCATTGGCCAGCGCGGCAACCCACCGGATCCCGTGCCGTCGCCCGAACCAGCGGCCGCGCCGCGGCCGCCCGAGCGCGCCGCCTTCTGGATGGCGGCAATCTCCTCGATCACGGTGTCGAGCGTCGCGGCCAGCTGCTGGTGGACGAGAGCCGGATCGTCTCCTGACACGACGTGAACCCGATACCCGTAGCCAGTGAGGAGGGCGACCAGCTCCTCCTCCGGGATGCGGGCCAGGACCGTGGGATTCGCAATCTTGTAGCCGTTGAGGTGCAGGATCGGCAGCACCGCCCCATCCTGTGCCGGATTCAGGAACTTGTTCGCGTGCCAGCTCGTCGCGAGCGGACCGGTTTCCGCCTCGCCATCGCCCACCACGCAGCACACCACCAGGTTGGGGTTGTCGAACACGGCCCCGTAGGCATGGGCCAGCGAGTAGCCCAGCTCGCCGCCCTCGTGGATGGAGCCGGGTGTCTCGGGCGCCACGTGGCTCGGGATACCGCCCGGGAAGCTGAACTGGCGGAAGAGCTTGCGGAGGCCGTCCTCGTCACGGGTGATGACCGGATAGCGCTCCGTGTAGGTGCCCTCCAGGTACGCGTTCGCCACCAGTCCCGGTCCACCATGGCCAGGCCCGGTGATGTAGATCGCGTCGAGGTCCCAGTTGCGGATGACGCGGTTCATGTGGGCGTAGATCAGGTTCAGGCCGGGCGTCGTGCCCCAGTGTCCGAGCAGCCGGGGCTTGATGTGGTCGGGGGTCAGCGGCTCATTGAGCAGCGGATTGGCGAGGAGGTAGATCTGGCCCACGGAAAGGTAGTTCGCCGCTCGCCAATAGGCGTCGATGAGCTGGAGCTCATCAGCGGAGAGGGGTCCCGCGGCGGTCGAGGAGGTGGTGCTCATGCAGGCAATTGTCCCCCATCCGCGCGAGCCAACTTGCCGGCGGTCCACCCGCTCGGCCTGGCTGTGAGCAGTGGGGCTGCTCAGGGCCCACCGGAGGGGCAGTGGAGGGGCGCCATCGGTCCAGCCTGAGCAGTGGGGCTGATCTGGCCAGGCGGTGGGGACTCGGCACCCCCGAGCACCGAGGCGCCTAGCCGATGACGTTGCCGATGAGCGACCCGATGCCGAAGGTCACGGCCGCCGCCGCCAGGCCAAAGGCGACCTGCCGCGTCCCCGATCGCAGGGCCGGCTGACCGGTGACCACGGTGATTGCCGCGCCAACGGTGAAGAGCGCCACGCCGGCGAACGTCGCCGAGACGACGATCCCGGCCGTCCCGTGCAGGAACAGGAAGGGCAGCAGCGGCACCAGCGCGCCCAGGCCGAAGAGCACGAAGGACGTCCCGGCGGCGACCCAGGCCGAGCCGCCCAGCTCGTCGGGGTCGATCCCCAGCTCCTCGCGGGAGAGCGTGTCAAGAGCCGCCTGCCGGTCCCCGGTCATGATCCGATGCGCCAGGTTGCGCGCCGCATCGGGCGCGATGCCCTTGGCCTCGTAGATGAGGCGCAGCTCCTCTTCCTCCTCCTCCGGGATCTCTGCGATCTCGTTAGCCTCGATCCGGATCTGGTTCGCGTAGAGCTCCCGGGCGCTCTGGACGCTCAGCCACTCCCCGAGCGCCATGGACAGCGCGCCGGCCAGCAGCCCCGCGAACCCGGCGATCAGGATCGCGCGACCGGAGCTGTCCGCTCCGGCGACCCCCATCACCAGGCTGAAGTTGCTGACGAGCCCGTCATTTGCACCCAGGACCGCCGCCCGCAGCGCGTTGCCGCCAATGGCCCGATGCCGACCCTCGAAGCGCGCCAGGGCGCCGCCCTCGACGCCTCGTGAGACCTCCCGCAGGATGCGAGCGTGCGAGCGCTCGTCGCCGGGCAGGCTGGTGCCCGCCGCCTCCGGCTGGTCGTCGTACATGCCGCGACCTGCCTCTTCCTGGCCCGCCATGGTGGACGCCACCAGGCCCGGCCCGAAGCGCCGGGCGATCGCCGCCAGGACGCGGGCGCGCCACGAAGGAGCCACCTCCACGGATCCCGCGGCGTTGAGGATCTGCTCACGCCACAGGGCGCCGTGGCGTTCCTCGGTCTCGGCCAGGCGGTTGTAGAGCTCGCGCAGCCTGGCGTCGTCGCAGCCGGCGGCCATGGCCCGGTACACGGTGGCACCATCAACCTCACCCTGGAGGTTGGCGCGCCACCGCGCTAGGTCGGACGAGCTTGCCGCGTTCATACGCCCTCAGCGTATCCCGGCGAGCTCCTGCAGGCTGTGCCAGTTTGCGAGCCGCTCGTCGCGCGTCGCCGCGATCTCCGCCGATGCGGTCCCGTCCTTGCCGAAGTGCGGCGCGAAGCGACCCTCCGAACGGGCGAAGTCCAGGAAGTCGACCTGCGTGCCGTCCGGCAGCTTGGCCCAGTCCTCGCGCACGGCCGGGTTGCCCTGCAGGCTCAGCCGCTCGCTCATCAGCTCACCCGCGGCGGGGGTCGTAGGTGAAGAGCGGGAAGGCCCGCGACTCGACCGCGAGCCGCGCCTGCCGCGACGACGCGTCGTCGGCGATGCCGTGCTCCGGCTGGCAGGGCGTGTACACCACGATCACCGCCGGGCCGGGGAAGGCGTTGGCCTCCATGATCGGCCCGGTAGAAGTGGTTCAGGTGCGCCGGCGTGGTCTGGGCAACGTAGGCGTTCCCGTGAGCCACCATGATCCGGCCCAGCTCCTTGCGCGGCTCCGGTCGCCCATGCTCGGCCTTGCCGAAGGCGGAGAGCTTGGTGACCTGCCCGCCGAAGGAGGCCGTGGACGACTGACCGCCCGGTGTTCGAGTAGACCTGGCCGTCCAGGACCATGGCCTTCACGTCGGCACCGGACGCCACCATGCGCGAGAGGGCCTGGAAGCCGATGTCGTACATGGCGCCATCGCCACCCAGGACCCACAGCCGCCGGTCGGCGTGGCCCGCCTGATCCCAGCGCTGGCGAATGCCCAGGGCATCCGCCGGGGCGTTCTCGAACAGGGAGTTCGTCCACGGCACCAGGTACGGGTTGAACGGGTAGGTGCTGCCATAGACCGTGTTGCAGCCCGTGGCCGCGACGATGCCCATGGAGCTGAGGCCCGTGCACCTGCCGCGTGGCCGCGACCAGCATGCGGATGGCGCTCGCCTCGCCGCAGCCGGCACAGCTCCCCGCGCCGCCCACGTAGCCGAAGGCATGCTCGCCGAGCATCAGGTCGGCGAGCGCCTTCTCGTTGCGATACTCCAATGGGGTGGCCGGCAGCATGCGGAAGAAGCTGATGTCGCGGCGGAAGCGGTCCAGGGTGGACTCGCCGGCCGGCTCCATCGGGATCTTCTCGACCATCTGCAGCGCCTCGTGGCCAAGGTCGGTGCAGACCTCGACGCATTCGCCGCATCCCTTGCAGTGCACCGGGTCCACGAAGATCCCGAACTGCGCAGGCTCCAGGCCCTTGCGCTTCGGGACCTCTGCGTACTTGGTGGTCGTGACGAAATGGCTGCGGATGGTCTCCGCCGCGCGATTCGGATCGCCCTGCGCCTCGGTGAAGGCCGCAATGGACGGCTCCAGGTGGGCCTCCGGCACCGCGATGCCCATGATCGCGCTGTCCGGGCAGGAGCTCACGCAGGCCATGCACCCGACGCATTTCGACGCGTCGAGCTCCGGGATGGTGGGCGCCAGGCTCGAGAAGTCACGGACCGAAGCGGTTCCGGGGGGAATCAGGCTGCGGGCTACGCCGGCGTCGGCCGGGAGCGCCGCGTCCGCCGTGCCCGACCGATAGGCGGGCACGACGGAGCGGTTGAAATCATCCACGTACGCCTCGACGTCGAGGATGAGCGGCGCGGAGCCGAGGTGGGCGGTGTGCCCCTCGATCGGCTCGCCGGGCGCCTTGCGAAGTCGCTGGCCAGCAATCATCGGAGCTCCTCTCCGTCGACCAGGGCACGGACCAGGTCCATGGTGGAGAGGACGCCCGTCGGGCGGCCGCCGGTCTCGACGACCAGGCGGTGGACATGGTGGCGCTCCATGACGGCCGCGGCCTCGGCGATGGGGGCATCGGCCTCAACGGTGAGCGCCGGGGAGGTCATGAGGTGTCGGACCGCGAGTCCGGGCCAGCGGGCCCAGTGGTCGTCGACGACGTGCGCCCGCAGCAGGTCGGTCTGGCTGATGACGCCCACCAGGCGACCGGCGGCATCGACCACCGGCAGCCCCGTGACGCCACGCTGCTGCATGAGCTTCTCGGCCTCGGAGAGCGAGGCGCCGTCAAAGACCGTCACCGGCTCGATCGACATCAGGTCGGCCACGCGGAGGGAGGCCAGTTGCGCGTTCATCATCGTGTCTCCACCAGCTCGCGGGTCTGCTGAAGGATCTCCGGGTCCTGCCCGCGGGTCAGGGCCTCGGTGACGTCGATCACGCCGTCGTACGCCTCGGTGACGACGGCAAGGTTGGCCTCGACGACGGCTCGGCCGCGCTTCCCGTAGAAGTGGGTCAGCTGGTCGTCGACGGCCTGCAGGAGCTGCTCACGCGTCAGGCCCGCGCGCTCGGCGAAGGGCGCCATGCGGAGGAACACGCCCACCAGGGCGATCCCCTGCATGCGAACCTCCAGGTCCGCGCGCGGCGCGTGCTTGCGGGCGAGGGCCGCGGTATCGAGCGCGGCGAGCCGGATGTGCCGGCCCAGCATCTCGGCGCGCGCGGCCGACGGCAGCGCCTCCCAGATCGTGGCCGGATCCGTCAGCGGCGTCTGGACGAAGACGATGCCGCCATCGGCCAGGCCCATCAGGGGTGCACCCTGCTGGAATGCTGCCACGTCGTAGAGCGGGACGAACTCCACCTTCTGGAGCTCGGCGTGCTGACGGATGCGCTCTTCGGCGATGGTCAGGTAGTACGTGGTCGGAAGCCCCTTCTTCTCGCTGCCATAGCGCGGGTAGGCCTGCACGTGCAGCTTGAAGAGGTCGCCGATGACCGTCGCCAGCAGCTTGTTGGTGGTGATGGAGCCGAAGCCGCCGATGGAATGGCCACGAAGGCTGAACGCCCCCTTCGGGCGCAGCACGACCGTCGAGGACGGGATGGCATCCGGATGCACCACGCCCACCACGCTGCGCGGGTGCGCTCGCATCTCGTCGGGCTCGTCGAGGCGGTCGAACACGGCCACCAGGTCCCCGGCGGAGACGTCGCGCGAGCCCAGCCCGGCGGACACCGAGAGGACCGGCGGAATGGCCACGCCGTCCGCGGCGAGGTCGGCAAGGGCGGCCTTGAGCTCGCGGGTCAGCGGGTTGTCGGGAGAGGCGGGCTCATCGGTCCGCTCCACCACCGCCACCGCGCGGGCCGTCGCGACCAGGCGCGCGAGCTCCTCGGCCGGGAAGGGCCGGAAGCTGGTGACCGTGATGCTGCCCACGGCGCGGCCATCGTCGCGCAGATGGTCGACGACCGCCTCGGCGGTGTCGGCCATGGATCCCATCAGGACGATGAGGGTCTCCGCGTCCTCCACGCGATAGGGCTGGAGCATCCCGTAGAAGCGCCCGGTGAGCTTGCCCCACTCGTGGAACGCGGCGCGGAGGACGCCCGGGATGCGCTCGTAGAAGCCGCGCTGGGCGATCTTGCCCTTCATGTAGGCGTCCTGGTTGGCCACGACGCCGCTCATCAGGGCCTCGTCCGGGTCGAACAGGTCGCGGAGCCGCTCGCGAGGGTCGCCAACGAACTCGCGGAGGAGGTCGTCCTCCGGAACCTGGAGGTTCTCGATGGTGTGGGTGGTCAGAAAGCCGTCCTGGGCCACGAGGTACGGGGTCTCGGTCTCCTCCGAGACCCGGCGGGCAATCGCGGTCAGGTCCGCCGCCTCCTGCGCGTTGCGCGCGAACAGCATTCCCCAGCCCGTATCGGCCACGCCCATCATGTCGTCGTGGCCGGCGTGGATGTTCAGTGCCTGGCTGGTGAGCGCGCGGGCACCGACGTGAAAGACGGCCGGAAGCCGCTTGCCGGCGATGACGTACAGGACTTCCTTCATCAGGATCAGGCCCTGGCCGGCCGTGAAGTTCACCACCCGGCCGCCGGCAAGCGCGAAGCCTTCGGCGGCACTCGCCGAGGAATGCTCCGACTCCGGCTCCAGGAAACGCAGCGGCGTGCCCCACAGGTTCGTTCGCCCGTCGGCGACCGCGACCTGGAAGAGGGTCGCCATGTTGGTGGAGGGAGTAATCGGATACGCGCACGCTCCCTCTGCGATCCGCGATTCCACGGAGGCAATCGCCTCCGAACCGTCCATGATGGCCGGAATGCCCGGATACGGCGGGGTGTGCTCGGATGGCCTGACGGCCGCGGGCTGAACGTTCATGACGCTTCCGAGGGTGGGTTCGAGGCGTCCGTGCAGGCAGGGGCACGCGGCATGTTCACCGGGTGCCGATCGGCCCAAGGTTGCAGGACCTCGACGCGGGGCATCTGTGCACTGGACCAGGGTCCTCGGCTGCTCCTGAGCAGCTCCACTACTCAGCGCGTACATCCAGGGCCATTTGTGCCCCCTCCGGTGGGTCCTGAGCAGCCCCACTACTCAGGGCGGGCGCCACAAGCCGAGCCACCGCCCATCCGGTGGGTCCTGAGCAGCCCCACTACTCAGGGCGGGCGCCAAGGGCCAACCCAAGGCCTTTTCGGTGGTCCTGAGCAGCCCACTACTCAGGGCGTACATCCACGGCCATTTGTGCACCCTCCGGTTGGTCCTGAGCAGCCCCACTCCTCAGGGATCACGCGGCGAGCAGCGATCGGCGCCGCTCACCCTCCGCCCGTGTGACAGACTCCCCCAATGACTACCCAGCAGCCCGCGGGACCCAGGGTCATCGACCTGCGGTCCGACACGGTCACCCTCCCCTCCTCCGCCATGCGCCGGGCCATCGCAGAAGCCGAGGTCGGTGACGACCAGTACGGGGAGGACCCATCGGTCAATCGCCTGCAAGACGAGGTGGCCCGGCTGCTGGGCAAGGAGGCGGCCCTCTTTCTGCCCACGGGGACCATGGCCGACCAGGTGGCCCTCCGCACCCTCACCCGCCCCGGCGACAGCGTGGTCGTGCCATGGCAGTCGCACGTTGAGCTGCATGAGACCGGCGGTGCGGCAGCCAACGCGGGTGTGCAGACCGTCCCGGCCGGCGATCCGGCACGGCATGGCCTCTTCGATGTGGCGGACTTCGAGGCAGCCGCGCTGCCGCAGGGCCACATGCTCTATCCGCCCACCACCCTGGTCTGGATCGAGAACCCCCATAACCGTGGCGGGGGGCCGGTGTTCCCGCAGGCCGATGTCGTCGCCATCTGCGCCGCAGCGCACGAGCGTGGCATTCGTGCCTTCTGCGATGGGGCGCGGCTGCTCAACGCGGCGGTGGCATCGGGTCGGACGGCGGCTGAGCTGGCCGTGCCGTTCGACATGGTCAGCCTCGCCCTGTCGAAGGGCCTGGGCTGCCCGGGCGGCTCGTTGCTGGCAGGAACGGCCTCGCTGATCGATCTCGCCCGTCGCCATCGGCGCATGCTTGGCGGGGCCATGCGCCAGGCGGGGATCCTGGCGGCCGCCGGCCTCTACGCCCTGGAGCACAACGTCGAGCGCCTCGCGGACGATCACGCCAACGCCCGGCTGATCGCGGAGGCGCTCAACGCCAGCTCGGCCTTCGTCGTCGACATGACCACGGTCCAGACCAACATCCTGGTGTTCGACCTGGCCGATCTCCCTGGCGTGCCCGATGCCTCCGCCTTCGTTGCCGCCTGCCGCGAGCGCGGGGTCCTGCTCAACGCCTTTGGCCCGCGGACGGTACGCGCGGTGACGCATCTGGACGTGGACGCCGAAGCCTGCCGTCGCGGCGCCGAGATCATGGTGGCGCTGGCTGCGGCATAGCACCACCGCCCCGCGGTGGTGCATCGAGCGTGTTGAGGTTGATGTACACGTCGCCCGGGAAGCGGAAGGTGCAGCTGCCCGGGCCCTCGTCGACGATGGGCATCTCGAACACGTCGATGTACCACTGGCGAGCCTTCGCCAGGTCGTCGACAAAGGGCGTCACGGCGAAGAAGCGCTTGGCCCACCCGGGACCGATCTGGGGGTCATTCGATTCCATGGAGTCATTCCTGGAGGCTCGTGCCGGTCAATGATGACCGACGTCGTGCCCGCAACTCACGGTAGCTCGCGCCCCGATCGTCGCCGTGACCTGATCGGCCGCCGGCTCGGGGAGTGCTGTAGTTGTCGCGCGCCCGGCAGGTGTTGGCCGGCGCGTTAACAACCTGCGTGATCCCTATCGGGGCCCGCGATGAGTGGCTGGCCGCGGCCGGGCTCGCGTGGCCCACCTGGGTCGGCATCCGTCGCATCTATACTGGCGATGCGTATTTCCACAGTTTCGCCTTCGTCGAGCCGATCGAATCGCCACGCCGAAGCCACGACTGGCCTGTGAGGTGCCTGCGTCGGACACCACGCCTTGAGGGCCGACCCCATGAGGTGAGTCGATGAGCATCGTCCGGGACCCTGACCCGAACAACCCCCGGAACTGGAACCCCCTCAAACCGGTCACCTGGATCCGCTTGGGTGGCGTCATCATCGTCATCATCGGCGGCATCACGATATGGCAGCTCAACCACGGCCCCGACGTGCCGTCGTCGCCCACGTCCAGCCCCGCGGCTGCCGCGCCCGCCCCTGCCTCCTCCGACAGCGGTGTCTACACCGTCACGTTCGACGGCAGCGGTACCTTCGCACATACGTTCACCGACCCCAACAACGACGAGCATTGGAAGGCCTCGCTGGACTGGCATATCGTCTTCGAGAACGCGCCGGCGTCAGGGTCGGCGGACATGAATGCCAGCACCGTGACCGGGACCGGCCACTTCGACGACAGCGCCACCGGGACGAACTGCGACACATCGAAGTGGCGGTTCGAACCCCAGCCCATCCTCATCAGTGCTCCCGCCCCTGCGGGCACCGGCATCTTCGCCATCCCCATTCCGGCAGTCGTCGACAACACCTACGGTCCCAATTCGACGAACGTGTGCGCGGCCTACGAGATCACCATTCCCCCAGGCGACCAGGCCTGGTTCTACGCGGAGTTCCCGATGCAGATCGGTATCCACGACGTGAGCGGCAAGAAGCTGACGTTCACTGACAACCAGGGGGATTGGAATGAGAGCTGGAGCGGCACGGTCACCGTCGCGGCGCAGCCCTAGCTGACTGGTCGCCATCCCGTAACAGGGAGCGGCCGTATCGCCTTGGTCCGAGGGGGCTCCTGAGGTACGCACGCTGCCCTACGCGCGGGTCGAGGCCCAGGGCCCGAGGTCCATTCGCGCACACCTGACGCGTGACGCTCAGGAGCTTGGACTGACCCTTGCGCTTCCCGAGTCGTTTGCTATGGCGCGCCCGGCAGGTGCGGGGCCCGTGCTAGCAACCATACCCATCGTGGGCCGGCGCACGATGGAGATAGAACCTCAGTCGGCGCGACCGTCGGCCAGTCGGGGACACTGAGGACGGAGGTTCAAGAGGAGTCGAACCTCCATCACCGACCTTAGCGTCGGTTCAAGAAGGCTCGAATGCGCCGTTGTCGGTGCCGAGCGGTGGTTCGCGGCCATGCCCCCTGGAGTGGTGTGAATTAAGCGCACCGACGTGATCCGCAGCGTCGTCAGCGGGGGCGTCGCTCAGGACGCCAGCAGCACGGTCTTGGCTCGCTCCACCTCCTTGGTTGTCTGATCATCGCGTCCCGGGTCAAGCCGCGCCATCGAGCCCTCGGACAGGTAGCGCCGCTCGGCGATCGCCCACTCGTCGTGGACCTCGAGCAGGACCGCCCCGGCCAGGCGCAGGATGGCCGCCTCGTTGGGGCGCCGCTATGTCAAGCAGCTCCGCTCAGGCGGTGCTCTTCACGTGCGACAGCGTCAGCGATCATCGCTCGATAGACGACCCCCGCGAGGTGGCGCATCAGGCAGCGGCGAGCCTCGGGCGGAGTCTTGCCCTCGCTGCGTTTGCGGGCGAGATAGGCGCTGCCCTGGCTGTCCCAGCGGGCCTGGACCATCGCGACCGTGAAGAGGGCGCGGTTGAGCTGGCGGTTGCCGCCGCGGTTGAGGCGATGGCGCGTGGTGACCCCGCTCGAGACCGGGATGGGCGATACGCCCGCGTGGGCAGCGAAGGCTGCGCCCGACGAGAAGCGACCGATGTCATGCGTCTCGCCGAGGATCTTCCCGGCGACGATGGGCCCCACACCACAGATGGCACGCAGTCTCGACGCCCCAGTTGCTTCCACCGCCTCGCCGATTTCGCGCTCGAGCTCTGCGGCTTCGGCATCGATCGCCTTGAGCCTCCGGATCGCGCTCAGGGCAAGGCGCGCCCGGATCGGATCTGCCGCCTCCCCTTGGCGAACGAGCCTGCGGGCGGTCCGCAGCGCCGCTCCACTGCCCAGCGCACCTGTCTCGGCACGATAGCCTGGCACCAATGCCAGCAGGAGCGCATGGAGGCGGTTCCGGATCCTCGTTCCCTCCGCGACGAGCTGATCTCGAGCGTCGACGAGCAGCTTGAGATCCGCTGCCAGATGCGACTCTTGGAGCCGGGGCAGGCCTGGCTCGCGCAAGGCCATGCGGGCGATCGTCACCGCGTCGGCGGGATCGTCCTTGCCCCGGGTGCGGCTCGAACGCCGTCCGATCGCCGTCAGGTGCGTTGGGACGTCAACGACCACCGTGCCTGTTGCGAGGAGCCGACGCGTGAGTGGCAACCCGAAGCCCTTGGCGCCCTCGACGGCGACGAGTGCAACCTCGCCGAGATCCTCCAGCCAGGTAAGGAGCCGATCGAGTTCTGCCGGACGCGCGCCGACCGTGAGCGTACCGAGCTCTCGCCCGTGCTCATCGATGGCGGCTGCGGTATGGCTCTGGGTGTGTGCGTCGATGCCGACGATGACCATCTGTGCCTCCTCTTTGGGTCGATCCAGATGGCCTCGGACAGTCCTGTCGTTGAGTCGTCACGCCGCTATCAGGTCACTCGGCCATCTGCCGCGGGGCCGAGGGGACTTGCCCCAACAAGGTCAGAGCCCCGAGGACTCGACAGAAAGATTCCGGGTCACCCTCGGCCCCTCGGCAACGATGGTGCACCGACCGCCGCCCGATCAGCGCCGGCGTCAAGGAGAACACACAGGAAGATGCCGACCACGTCGCTGCGGCGCTTGATCTCCTTGTTGACCCGCTCGAGCGGGTTGGTCGACCAGATCTTCTTCCAGTGGCCGACCGGGAAGGCGCTGAAGGCGGTCACCTCGGCCTTGGCCTCGGGGAGCATCGAGGCCACCACCGGGAAGCGCGGGCTGAGCCGCTCGACAATCTCGTCGAGCTGCTCGCTGACCGAGACCGCGTCAGGTTGGGCGAAGATGGTGCGGATCGCGGCCAGGACCATCTCGGCGCTGCCCTTCGGGATCCGGGCCAGCAGGTTGCGCAGGAAGTGAACCCTGCATCGCTGCCAGGCCACGCCGAGCAGGACCGCCCCGATGGCGCCCTTGAGGCCCTCATGCGCATCGGAGATGACGAGCCGCACGCCGGCCAGCCTGCGGGCCCGCAGGCTGCGCAGGAAGGCGGTCCAGAAGGCGCCGTCCTCGCTCTCGCCGACGGCCAGCCCCAGGACCTCGCGGTCGCCGCCGACGGTGACCCCGGTGGCGATCACGATCGCCTTGGACACCACGCTGGCGCCATCGTGGGCCTTGACGTACGTGGCGTCGCAGAACACATACGGGAAGCGGGTGTGACCCAGTGGCCGATCGCGAAACGCGGCGACCACCTGATCGAGATCACCGCAGATGCGGCTCACCTCGCTCTTGCTGATGCCGGCGTCGATGCCCAGCGCGGTGACCAAGTCGTCGACCTTGCGGGTGGACACGCCATGCACGTAGGCCTCCATGACCACCGCCCATAACGCGCGGTCGATGCGCCGCCGCGGCTCGAGCAGAGCCGGGAAGAACGAGCCGGCGCGGAGCTTGGGGATGCGCAGCTCGGACAGGGCAGACTGTGAGAGGGCCATCGGTGTCTCCTCGTGATCCTTGGTCGGAGCACGCTGAGAATCACACCGGTGGCCTCACTGCTGCTCGGTTACTCAGCAGCTGAGAGCCTCCTCAAATTCCACCACTCCAAGGGACACTCCTTGGTTCGCTCCCAGTACGGAGTTCCCGTCCAGAAGGCCTGCATCTCCGCGACGGTCGGCTGGCGCGTCCCGTACGCTTGACAGCCATCAAAGCCCACACCATCGCTGCGCCCGTGTAGGCTGCCTGGCGTGACCGCCCGAGCTGATGTCGGTGCCAGCGCCAAACCGGCAGCCACCAAGACAGCGCAAGTCGCGAAGCAAGTACCCGGCGCATTGCGGTCCCCTCATGGCACATTCTCGGTCGATTGCCAAGTCTCGATTGACCCTCGACGCCGGCAGGGCCTAGATCCGCGGGGCCAGGAACGAAATAGAACAAAAGGTCGGGGCGAGAGGACTAGGACCTCCGATAACCACCACAGCGTCGAAGTCATACGCCTCGCTCCCGACCCGCCCACAGCGACCAGGAAGATGGGTTGAGCGGGTATGGCGACCGCAAGGTTGCGGCGGCGAGCGATCGCTGGCCCACCCGGGATGGCCGGCTGGTCCGGATTGCCGGAGCGCGATCGGCGCCTGATCGAGTGGCTGTGGACCGGCGACGTGGTGACCGCCGAGGTTGCCAGCGTCCTCGCCTACGGCAACGTGCGGGTCGCCCAGCGCCGCTTGGCGCGATTGTCGGAGTACGGCATCGTGCGCGGCTTCTGGTCGGCCAACAGCCAGCGGCCGCGGGGTCGGTACGGGTACGCCCTGACCAAGCGAGCTCGCCGCGAGCTCACCAGCCTGCTGTGGGGCGATCAGCCACCGGAACCTGAGCCGGGACAGGTCGAGGCCCCCTCGCCGGTCATCCACCAGCTGGCGACCCACGACCTGCTGGCGGCCTACCTGCGCGCCTCGCCGCTGACCGACGACATCGGCCTCGCGGCCTGGGTCCCCGAGCGCGGGGCGGCGCTGCCCTTCAACGGGGTACTGCGTCCCGACGCCATCGCCGCCATCGGTCGCGGGGATGAGGCCACGATCCTCATCGTCGAGCGCGACCTCGGCACCGAGCGCCACGAGATCTTGAACCGCAAGCTCGAGCTCTACCATCGCATCCTGCCCAAGGGCAAGGCCGTCAACCTCGGTTTCGTGGTCGACAGCCCGCGGCGCGGCATGGGGCTGCGCGCCTCGCTGCGGGGAGTGCTCGAGCGGTTCGAGCGCTGGGATCCGGACTCGAGCCTGACCTGCTGGGTGGCGGCCAGCGCCGAGCTGCTCACCGATCCATTCGGTGCCACCTGGCGTTCACCCGACGGGCGTCAGGCGGACGTGCTGAGCATGCCGGCTGCGGAACTAGCGGCGCCGCTGCGGATCGTCTCGGTGCCGGCCCTGCTCGACGAGGACGCCGCCGCGGCACTCGACGATCGCGCCCTTGCCGCCCTCGGCTGGAAGCGCCGCTAGCTGTCACCCCGGGGAGGATGACCCACGACAGGCAGCGGCTGCCTCGAGCCCTGGAGTGCCATGGCGCGGTCAGCGCCGCGTCCCCGCCGTGTCCCTGTGCGAGAGCCGCGACCATGTCTCGCACAGGGGAACGACGGATCGCCGTGCTCATCGGGGGCCATCAGCAAACCCCGACACCCCCTAAGGGGTATGCGCGTGGGCGCGCCGAGCCCTCCAGGCGGGACCGCATGAGTGAGCGCAGTGCCGACACGCTGAGTTCGGCGACACGACGGGATCCGCCGACTAGCTGTAGAACTGACGGACATGGTGGACACATCGGGTCCACTCGCCGAGAGGAGAACCGATGACCGAGCGGGAGAGAGACCGGCACGCCGCGCACCGACTGGCGATCATCCGCCATGCTCAAGAGCTGACCGGCAACGTGTCCAAGACATGCCGCTACTATGGGATCAGCCGGCAGGTCTACTACAAGTGGCTGCGGCGCTATGAGGATGGTGGCCTCGACGCCCTGCGGGACCGGTCATCGAGGCCGCACGTCAGTCCCAAGGCCACTCGCGTCGAGGTGGTCGGCAAGATCATCTACTTGCGCCAGACCTACCACTTCGGGCCGCACAAGATCGCGATGTACCTCAAGCGCTACCACGACATCGAGCTCAGCCCGTCGGGGATCTGGCGGATCCTCCGCCGCTTGGCCATGAGCCGGCTGCCCTCGTCCCAGCGCTATCGGCGCCACCGGGAGCGCTGGAAGCGCTACGAGAAGCCCGAACCCGGGCACCGCGTTCAGATCGACGTGAAGTTCATCGCGCCCTTGCCCGGTTCGCGCCGGAAGTATTACCAGTTCACCGCGATCGACGACTGCACCAGGCTGCGCGTGCTGCGCATCTATGACCGGCTCAACCAGCAGTCGGCCATCCAGTTCCTGGATTACGTCCTCGCCAAGCTGCCGTTCCGGGTCGAGCGCATCCAGACCGATAACGGTGCCGAGTTCCAGTCCGCCTTCCACTATCACGTGCTCGACCGCGGCATCGGCGACGTCTACATCAGACCTGCCACCCCGAGGCTCAACGGCAAGGTCGAGCGCTCCCACCGGATCGACGCCGGGGAGTTCGACCGATGCTCGACGGCGTCCTGATCGACCACGCCATGGTCTTCACCGAGCGTCTCCGCGAGTGGGAAGACTTCTACAATTTCAACCGACCGCACGGCGGCCTGCGAGGCCAGACTCCCTATGAACGACTGAGACAGAAGTCCAGGAGTCCGGTGTGACCGGCCTACGTCAGTTGCACAACTAGCCCTCGCTCGCGATCTCGGTTCTAGGGGAACCGAGGGGGTCCGGCAGGCTCCGACCGGGCTGTCGGTGGCGCTACCCGCCCGAGTGCTACGCGCCCTCGAACACGGTCCAGAAGCACGAGGTACCTGTCGCGAGTAAGGAAGCTGGACAGATTCGGCCTGGGTACTCGCCGTTCCTGGTAGGCTCGGCCAGGTTGTGACCGAAGGGGCACCCCGGACGCGCAGCCCTAAGTCCCGCCGATCGCCTGTGGCTCGGGCGTGTTCAGGAGGACGGTTGACATACGGCTGCTGGCGGGTAGTGGCCGACACCCCCGGTGAGTGTAATCTCGCCGCCTCTGCTCACTACCGTCACCCAGAGATCACCGGATGGATCGCTTGTCTTGAAAACGACGTAGCCCTCATCGCCGAACCCAACACAGCCTGCCGTCAGGCCTGCGTAGCGCCCGTAGTGAAACTCGATGGAGACGATGGGCGGGTGACCGGTTGGCAGGGCCCTCCGAGCGGCGGCAACAGCTGCGCTGCAGTTCAAGGCGCTGGCCGTTTGAGTCTTGTCGCATGCAGGCGATACTTCCGCCTGTTCGCCAGGATTACTTCGTGTGGTGACATAGCTGCCGATCAGCACGAACACCGCGAGAGTGGCTGCGACGAACACAGCGAGGCGACCGCGGTGCGACCATCGCCGACGACGCGAGACGCCGAGGCCCTCGCCTCTCTGCCCAAGATCGTTGCCGGCAGCCCGATGCAGCATCTTCCTCGTCCGCCGGATCAACGGGGTCGTTCACGGCATATGGTCTCCCCGATCCACATCGACTCAGAGTTCACGTAGGCGCATGGCAGCTCAGACCAGCTGGATCTGGTGTTCAGGGGTGGCCTGCGTTGGCAGCGAACGTCGAAGCCGTACCGACGCCCCGAAATCACCGTGGGAAAGTCAAATGGGTGAGGCTCGGGTAGACAGGAGACATATCCGAAGAGCTCTGGCTGCCCGATTCGCCAACGACCCAGATACCGCCAGCACCGTCTGGCAATAGTGCATCAATGCGCGGATCCGCCCACGTTGCCGAGGAGGATGGATTTAGGCCGGCATGCGGAGGAGGTCCAGCGAGCGCGACTAAAGAGAGCGTAACGTCACTGCGCGCCCCGTCCGCAGCGAGTCGAGTGACCACGAGCGATCCCCGGCCCATCGAAGTCACATATACGTAACCGTCGTCATCACATGCGAACACCGGGCGCCCAGCCGAGGCTGGCACCCCAGCCGCGAGCATCTCACTTGGTTGCCCCCAACGCAGTACCGTGCCAGCACTTGTGAGCAAGGAAATTCCTAGCTTTGCGATGCACGCGGCTCTTGCGGAGTTCACTATCTCGGGTGACGCGCCGAGCGTGGGGACCACAGCGGCGGTCGGCGTAAACGTATGGGCCGCGATCAGACTGCCCGTAGCAATTACCTTGCCATCGTTCGTGACGCTGAGGCCGGAGGTGGGGCCCGTCACGATCGGAAGGTCCGCCACTGGCTCGGCGGTCTTGGTGCGCAGGTCCCATCCATAGAGACGATGATCGTAGTTCCTGAGGAAGACCAGGCTCCCCAGTTTCTCATCCCAGGCCGCCGCCACCACGCTACCTGCGTTAGGACGCTCGGCCGAAGGCATGACATCCGAGGGAGGCGCCGGCAGATCCCACATCGCGAGGGCCATCGTGGATAGGTCGAGCTGCGCGATCTTAGTCCCGTAGGCAATCCACAAGGACCCGGTGCCGTCCGAGGCGAGCCCGACACCTGTGTATGGTCCAACGTCGTGGGTGATTAAGGTCGAGTCGAGTATCTCCCCGTCGGTGGTCGACAGCATTGTCAGTGACAAGCTGCTGTCTTCGAATGGCTGGGTTGCGACGAAAGCTGACGAACCGACACGTAGCACGGTTCGTTGCCCGGCGGCAAGCCCAATCCCCGGCGGCCACGCGACGCCATCAGCGAGGGGGTTCGCGGATGGTGCAGGCGTGGGTGCGCCGCGCCCAGCGGAAACCCCACTGCAACCGGCAAGGCTACATGCAACGATCAGAAGGACGACCGTCTTTGCCGCTCGTGCAAGAGGCGGGGCATACGCGCCGGTCCACAGAGGCATGGTCCAGTTACCCCCCGTAGGCGTAGAACCAGTAGTAGCTGTTCAGTCCGTGGTAGTAATACGGCGGAGTGTACGAATGCTCGTCGAACCGCTCTGTGTACTGGGCAGTCAGGGAGGTGTCCCATGGCTCCCACCCATTCGCGCCGTGCAAGCGCAACGCTTGGTTGGTGTTCGGGTTGCTCGTGCCGAAATATGAGAGAGCAAGGGTGGGCGCGACGCCGCTTTGGTCCTCCATCTCGGTTGTTGCCACCATGATCCCTACGGTGTTTGGCTCGACGCAGTCCTCACCCTTAATTCCCCCCGAATATGTTATGTAGGCCTCCCAGCAGCCAGTAACTCCGTTGTAAACGACCCGGGAAGTGACGGCGGAGCTAGGGTCTGCGGTTCCGAAGTCGTAGACGCTATAAGTCTGTTGCGATGTCATGTTCTCGACATATCGTCCGAAGGTGTTCAGTCGCGAAACGCAGGTGCCGACGTGGCAGCTGCCGACGGGCTCGTTGCTGACAGTTCCGGTATACCACCCAGTCTGCAGCCAATAGCTCAGGCTGTTCCACTCGGCGCCAAGCCAGCCAAGCTCATGGTCGGATTCGTGGTTCGAAACCTGGTGGAACGTGGCGGGCGCGGTCAGCTGGCCGTCGACTCCGTTCCAGCCACCATAGGCGTTGTACGAGCCACATTGGGTAAGGCCATTCGTGTGTGACGTCAGCTGGCCTGCGTAGTGGTACCCGACGACGTGGCCGCAGCTGGTTCCAATCGCGAGCACCGGGGAGACTTGCGCACCCAGAAGTAACAAGCAGACGACCGCCGCTGCCGCCGGCACAACTCGTTGCCCCCGAGGAGACACCCCGCTTTGCCCCTCTACTTGCGAAATCTCCGCCGATGCGTGGCTGGAACACCCATTGTGGCCCTGCCGTCAACCGAGGATCCATTGGGAAGTCTCGCGAGGCACGGTCGCATTTCCCGATCGGTGGCCCCTTCCGCGAGCCCGCACTGGCATCTCGGACGATTGAGGGTCGGATTCGGCCGTTCCCGCTCGACTTGAGCACGATTCGGACGTTCAGCGGCACAGCGGTGGGAGCGGGAAAATCCACAAGTCTGCGCTGCACTCCACCCCGACCACGAGTGGCCATCGCCGACCGGCACGTGCCAGTAGAAGGTCGTGCCGGTCACCAGCCCGGTCGGCGGGGCATGGGTCCAGCTCGTCGTTGAACCGCTGCTGGCGGTCGAGTCGGCGAGGATAGTGTAAATGCCGAGGTCGTGGCGACCTGGACCCAGTAGCGCGCCTGGCCGAGGCCCGAGCCGTTTTCGGAGCGTACGTCCAGCTGAAGGTGCCGTTGCCCCACGCCGAGTTGATCGGACTGGTGGGCGTGTTGCTCGGCCGGGTCCAGTACACCGACAGGTAGGGCGGCTCGTTGGTGCTGATATTCGAGCCGTTCTCGCTGGCGCGCAGCGCTTCCAGAGGGTCTGGCTGGTGGAGGACTCGTAGATGCGGAGCCCGTAATTGGTGGCCGCCCCGTCGGTAGAGGACGCGGCCGGTATCGAGCACCGGCGCCCAATCGGTCGCGATCGCGGCGGTAACCTCGAAGGAACGATCGGCCGCAGCACGATCGATTGCTGCCCGCTCACCACGCGTGGCAGGGTGCCCGTGGCACTCTGGCTGCCGAGTTCGACACGGGCGGGCGCTTGCTTCGATTCAAACGCTACACCGCTGCGGAGACTCAGAACCGGGCTGGTGTCGATGGGAACGAGCGCGCTGGAGCCGTCATCGAAATTGATCGGCGTGGCGAACGACTCGGTCGTGAAGGTTGCATCCGAGTTCAGGCAGGTTCGGGAGTCGACCGTCCGCTGAGCGGGATCTCCTGACGCGTCAGGGGAGCGCTCAGACGCGCTGGTAGCTCGGGGGTGTCGTGGGCAGGAGTCGGCGCAATTGGCACGATTGCGCCGGTGCCGGCGGAGGTGTGGCGGCCAACAAAGAAGCCCGAGCCATCGCTCCGGCTTGGATCCGACCAGCCCACGCGTCCGGACGATAGGTCCCGGGCGTTGAGCTCTCGTCAAGGAGTGTGGAAACTCACGGCTCCATCTGCCACCAAGCCGAACGCCGGATCGAACGGTCTCGATCCGGCGTCGGATGCGTCAGCAGGTCCCTGGGGTGTTCCGTTGTCGACTACTTGCCTGCTGCGCCTGCTCTCCCTCGACCTAAGGTTTCGCCCTTGAGCGCGCAAAGGCGCGAATGGCCAGGTACCCCAACAGGAGCAGTATCAACAGGGGTGCCACGAGAATAACGAGTTGGAGCGTCGATCCCGCCGCGCCGGCAATTGCCGCGTAGGCGACGACCAACACGAGTAGCAGGAGCGCCCCCCAGAAGAAGTAGCGGCCAGCGTTATCGGTCATTCAGCTCACCCGCCCATGCTCCCGGAAACGCTGCCATCGTAGTACACGGTGGTGTCGATCCACGGGTAGCGGTAATCGATGCAACCCACGAGCGGGACGCAGAAGCTGAAGCCTCCCTGCAGGTAGACCTCGTAATGGCCGTAGCCCACGCCACCCTCGGTGTCCCAGGCCTGCCATCCGAGCCAGTTCCAGCCCAACGTGTTGACCGTGAAGCCGCGGTACTTGCTCGCGCTCGTCAGTCTGAGCGTTGACTGGTTGGCGCACCAGTTGATCTTGGACCACATCGTGAACAGGGTGCCGCCCAAGTAGTTCTTCGCCACGAAGGTCTTGGTGATCGTCCAGCACTCGGTCAAAGAATCAGGCGCCGCCGTCTGGGCGATGGATTCGCTGGAATCGAATCCCGCCACTGTGAGGTAAGCCACCACGGCCTTCTGGTCGGCCGAGGAGAGGTTCAAGAATGCCGCGTCTGGATCCTTGCTGGCGGTCAGACGCGCCACGAGTGTGGCGGCGTCAGGTGATGGGCCGGCTGCGCTCACCGGCGCAACCATGCTGATGACGAGGGCGATCGCGCCGAAGCCAGCCGCGAACCCTCTGAGTCTGATGGAATGCCGCATGCTCAGGTACCTCCGCTGATGTCGGCGATGCCAACGCGGATGTCGAGCGGCCGAGGCCGGAGTTCCCCCGACACCCCCCCCCGCGACGGCCACCGGCCGGCCGCCACGAGCCACCGCAGCATGCCCGAGCGCGCGGTCAAGTAGGAAGTGCCAGAACGCCCGAAGTTGGCCCACTCGGCGTGGACCAAGGCCCGGAGCGGTCTCAGGCGGCAGCGATCTGATGGGGGGCTGGCACATAGACGCCATCGACGAAGCGGGCGCCGCCGAGCAGCAGGGTCATGATCGTCAGCCCGCCGTTCAGCGGCCGCCACGAGTGTTCCAGACGCTGGGCGATCTTGAACACCAGGTAGAGCGCGTTCTCGCGGCGGCGCATCCGCTTGGCGACGTTGGTTCGCAGCCGGACGCCGGCGAACACTGACTCGATTGGGTTGCTCGTCCGGATATGGATCCAGTGCTCGGCCGGGAAGTCGTAGAAGGTCACGAAGTCCTCCCAGTCGCGCAGCAGCGTGTCAGCCGCCGGCTCCTGGCCGTGGGCCCGCAGCCAGCGCACGGTGGCATCCCGCCGCAGCTCGCACTCGGCGCGTGACTCGGAGGCCCACACCTCACGCAGCCGACGACGGACGTCGGCCCACAGCCGTTTTGGGAGCTTGTCGAGGACGTTGAGCACGCGATGGTTCCAACACCGTTGGTGGCGCGTTGCCGGGTAGACCTCGGCCAGCGCCGCCCACAATCCCCAGGCCACCGTCGCCGACCGCCAGCAGTGGTGACTCGAGGCCGCGAGTCTTCAGCGCCCTCAGCAGATCACCCCAAGAGGCTGCGCTCTCCCGGTAACCGAGCTCCATGGCCAGCAGCTCCTTGCGCCCGTCCTCGCGGGCACCGACGATGACCAGCAGGCAGCTGTGCTCGGGTTCGAGTCCGGCGCCGAGGTAGATGCCGTCTGCCCACAGGTAGGCGTATCGGGCGCTCAGCGGCCGCACCCGCCAGGCGGCGTACTCGGCCGCCCACTCCTCCTTGAGGCGCAGGATGGTCGACGAGGACAGCGGAGCCGACTCACCGAGCAGCTCGCGGAAGGCGGGCTCGAAGTCGCCTGAGCTGAGGCCTTCCAGGTAGAGGCGGGCGAAGAGGCGCTGGGTCTCCGCCGACAGCATCCGCCGGCGGGGCAGGAGGGCCGAGTGGAACGGCTCGGCCTCGGCGGGTAGGTCGGAGATCCGCGGCGGGCGGACCTCGATCGGCCAGGTGCCGATCGCTACCCGGCGCGGCTTGCCGTAGCCGTTGCGGTACCCGTGGGCAGCAAGCAACCGGCGCTCGTATCGGGGCCGGCCCAGGAACTCGTCGACCTCGACCGCCAGGGCTCGCTCGAGCATGCGCCGGGCACCCTCCCGCGCCAGTTCCTCGAGGGTGGTGTTGACGATGGTGGCCGGTGGCTCGGCTGGCTCCCGGTCGGTCTCTGAGGACGACTGGTCGGGCGTCGCCGTCGGTGCCTGGCTGGCACCTGGCGCTGGCGGTTCAGAGCGTGCGATCGGGGTCAGGGCATGGTAGGTTTCCATCGCGGCGTGCACCTCGTTGGCTTGAACGACCGGCAGGGTAGGTACGCCGCTTTCTGTTGCCCTCGGAGCACCGAGATCGCAATCACAGGCACGGCGCAATTTCCACACCTCGCGACCATAGCTCCCGGGCGTTGGATGCTCAGACGTACACACAGATGTACACACTTTCCCTTGAAGTCGCTCCCCGCGCGACTTAGCGTAAAAGGTCTCTCGATGCCGCGCCGATGCGCTCCCGCAGACGCCGCAGCGAGAACCACGACTCGTCCCACCGCGAGGCAACCGATGACAGCTCAGCGCAGGCGCACCAACGCGAACCGACTGGCGGCCACTGCCGCGGTCGACGCCTGTGACGCGCTGCGCTGCCGCCCCGGTCGCCGTCGCCTAGCGCTCCGAGCGCGACGGGGCACCGAGCTTGGCGGCCCGAACATCGGGCAGATGGCAGCGACCAGAGCTCCACGCCCCGGCCTGCGAAGCAGCCGATCCGGCGGTCGCTCTAGGAGCACGCTCTTCGGGGTCGAGCTGGGACAGGCGAACGGGCCGCTGGCGGGTAGAGGGCACGGCTCCCGTCAGCGACCGGGCCCCGACACACAGTCGCGGCTGTGTCGCTGCCGGCTGTGCGTTGCCCTGGCCACCGCCATCGAATCCGCGGCGAGGAAGCGAGGCGGCCCTTCACGCTAGACTGCGTGGTCCTACTGGGGCTGTGACACGGATGAAGCACCTACCTCGAGACCTCGGCGCTCTGCGCGGCCTGCGCGCCGCCGCATGGGTCCGCGAGTCGACCAGCGGTCAGTACGACAACTTCGGTCCGGACGCCCAGCGCGAGCAGATCGAGCGGGCAATCGAACGCCATGGATTGGTCGCCACCGGCATCGAATGGACCGTCGCCCACTCCGGCTGGCGGATCGCCGCCCATCCGGCCTGGGCCGAGATGCTCGGCCATGCGGGAATCGCCTTCGACGTCCTGGTCGTCGGCTACGCCAGCCGCTTCGCCCGCTCGCTGGAGGCCCACGTCGATGCGCGACGTGCGTTCCACGCCGCCGGCGCGGCGATCCTGTTCGCCGACGAGCGAATCCTGTCCAGCAACGAAGACGCCTGGGAGGCCTGGGCTCGCGAGGTCGTCGAAGCGGAGTCCTACAGCCGCAGGCTGTCGAGGCGGGTGCGCGAGGGGCTGGCCATGAAGCGGCGCCGGCTGGGGACTCCCGGGGGCAACCGGCCACCATTCGGCTTCCGTCGCGATGGGCGCCCGCCGGTGTTGAGCGTCGACCCCCAACGCATGGCCACCGTCCAGCGCGCGTACGAGCTCGCCGCCGCAGGGATGCGCGACCGAGAGGTCGCTGAGCGCGTCGGACTCAAGCTGATGCATGTCCGCGAAGTGCTGACCAACCCGGTCTATCGCGGTCGCTTGCATCGCGGTGAGCCCGCCGTGACGGGTGCAGCGATTGACCCCGCACTGTGGGATGCCGTCCAGCTGGCGCGCGCACGCTTTGCTCGCCGCTTCCCGGGCCATCCGAGCCATCCGAGCCGCTCCTACGCCCTCGGCAAGCTCCTGTTCTGCAGCGCCTGCGGTCGGCGCCTTATCGGGGACGCTGGCCGCTACCGCCACCTCGATCCGTGCGATGCGTTCATCGCCGCCAAGCCGGACCCGCCACCCAGCGCATTCCCGCTGGTGCGAATCCGCGGTCACTCCTACGCTGCCGAGGTGTACGACCGGATCGTGCCCGCCGTTCTGGCCCACGTGGCAGCCAACGCGACGATCAAGACATCGGTGGTCGGCATGCTCGGCGAGCGGGCTGAGGTGGATTCTCTGACTCTGGCCCGCATCGCCAAGGATCGCGAGGCGGCGCTGAGCCGCTACCTGCGGGACCGCGACGCGGATGGACTCGGGGCCACCATGGCCCGCCTCGATGCCGAAGAGGCGGAGGCGCGCTCGGTCGCAAAGCCGGTCGATCCTCGTGACGCGCTCGCCTACCTCACCGACCTGCCACGACTATGGGAGGAGTCCCCCGCAGAACGCCGCCGGCAGCTGGCCGGCGCGCTCTTCGAGCGCGTTGACGTACTGGGCATCAAGGAAGCGGTCATCCACCCGTCGCTTGAGGCGGTCGCACACGGTTGGCGAGCGGCCTGGGGAGATGCTGTCCTGACCGCCATCGACAGAGGTGGTTATGGTCGGGGCGAGAGGGCTTGCCCCGGCCGTATCCACGTGTCGGGTCGTCCTCCCCAATCAAGTTGCGCTGGTGCGCGCGCCTAACGATCTTCTGCCACATGGCGATGGCCCAACTCCGAGCTCTCATACCGAAGGCGAAGACCTTTCCGCTGGGCGCTCAAGGAAGGACCTCGATAGTGATTGAGGCAGAGAACTGAAGGAGTTCTGCGGGGCAGCTGTCGCCGCCGACCCCAAACCAGGCTGTCGCCACCACCTTCCATTCTCCAGCCGGTAAGTGGAGACCAGGATCGTGGAAGTACTCGCTGTAGTAGGCGGCGTACGGGTCGCTCGTGTCCCAACCACCGCCTGCCTTGGTGAACGGGAACGTCGTCGGGAAATTCGCCCTTAGCGTGAACCGCTTACAGTCGGTGGTTCCGCCTTCATTCATGGCTAGTGGGCCGCCAATCTGGACCACGGAGAAGCCGATGGGGCCGGGCGTGCTGGGACCCCAGACACTTACGGGATCGTCGGGAAGGAGCGAGATAAGGTCGGCGGAAATATCGATCGGCTGCCCAGCGCGGTATCGACCTTGCGCGGCTCTTAGGGTCACCCTGAAACCGCTCTGCTCAACCGTCGCGGTCACCGGCGGCGCGGAGATGGGTTCACCCGATGAGGATGCGATCGGCATGGATGGTCCGAGGATCTCGCTTGGCCCGACGGTCGGAACTACGGACGGTGTCGGAGTTCTCTGGGCGATCTGGCTGGGGGACGCGGCACTGCCGAGGCCTGACAAGGGGTTAGGCGATCGGCGAGGGAGGTGGCCCACTCCCCATGCCGCAACACTTGCCCCGACCAGCACGACAACGAGGGTGAGCGCAAGCCGGTATGGGGCCTGCTGCGCCCTGGTTGGACCTCGGTGCTCGGGAGGTGCGACCTCGCTAGCGTCTGCCTGCCGGGATCGCATCGTTTCGGCATAGGCGCGCAGCCGCCGGCCAATCCGCAGCTCAAATTCGTCGTTTCCCGGATCATCCATCCTCAAGCTGCCTCCTTAGTCGAGTCAGAATGCGTCCGAGGCGGACACGGACGCCCGAGTCCGAAAGGCCGACCTGGCGACCTATTTCTTCGCTGCTGAAGTCAAGCACGTACCGCAGGGCGAGAATCTGTCTGTCTCGGTGATCAAGACTTCCCAGAGCACGCTCCAGATCTGCATCGAGGTCGCCGTCTGAGGTACTCGAATCAGAGAGAGGCCGCGCTCGCATCTCTAGCAGGCTCCGATAGCGCTGCCGCCGCAGCATGCTACGCGCGCGGTTGGCGGTGATCGTCAGGAGCCATGCTCTCACGGCCCCCGGGTCGCGGAGTTGCTTCCAGGATTGCCACGCAGATTGCCACGCAGATTGCACGACATCCTCTGCGAGGTTCCCGTCTCGGCAGATCACGTTTGCCAAGCGGAGCATGTCAGAGTGGCAGCGCCGGACGACGTCCGCGAAGACATCCTGTTGCGCTGTAGCTGCTGGTGCTCGCCTTGTCGTGGGATCTTGCCGCTCCAACGTCATCCGTCCGTTCACGCAATACCAGACTCGCGAGGCGCCCGAATCGTTCCACGGCCCCGGCACAAAGGATAGTTGACTACCGGCGTAACGTGATATGACCGCACCGGAGGGGGTAGCAATGCGATCGTCGCGATTGACGGTCAATGTCACCGTCCTGATTCTGGCCCTGGCAGTTGGCGGCACTCCAGGCGCTACGTCGGCGTCGGACCTCGACCATGACGCGGCGATCTCGGCTGCTCTGCAATTTCGGACGCAAATGGGCTTGTCGACCGACCCAGTTTTCGTGGCGGGTCTTGCGCGCGACCCGGCGGCGTCAACGCCTGAGTTCCCTATACCGCTCACTCTCTCGGAGCGCGATGACCTCAGTCTCCGGGAGCGGATAGCCTCTCAACTCGGGGATCTGAGAGCGTGGGGAGCCAATCACCCAGAGCGCTGGGGTGGCCTCTATCTTGATCAGAAGCATGGGGGCACTATCGTCGTCTCCGTGACTTCCGACATCGAGGGCGCCAAGTCAGAACTCGATCCGCTTGTTCCAGCCGGAGGCTCCCTCGAAATTCGATTGGCGCCAAATACATTGGCGACGCTGACCGACGCTCTAAATACGGTCGGCAGTGAGTTGCCCGCGCTCAATGAGAAGTATGGAATCGACGTGCAGGAGGTGGTCCTGTCACGGCAAGCAAATGTCGTCACAGTGATGCTGCCGGATGCTCCGCCGACCTTCGATCAGTACCTGGCAACGCGGTTTGGCCCTGGCGTCATCACGGTTACCCGCGGCGTCACCGGCGGCGCGACGTCTTGCACGAGCCGTACTAACTGCCCGGGCCCACCACTACGAGCTGGCATCAAGGCGTCGCCGTCCGGATGTTCTGTAGCCTTCGTTGCGAAATTGGCCTCCAGCTACTACCTCTACAGCGCAGGCCACTGCAGCCACTACGGCTCGCACTGGTACCACAACGGGAAGTCATTGGGGTATCAGACTCACAACGTGGAGTACAACGGGAGCACCGCCGATGCGCTCCTGGTTGGTCCGATCAGTTCAGGGGACATCAGCCGTTGGGTGTACCTGACAGCGACGTCAGTCATCCCTATGTTCAGTAAGCAGCACGCGGGCGATTCAAACGAAGGAGACCCGGTCTGTCTGTCAGGGTGGACCGTGTCGAGCGTCCGCTGTGGGACAGTGATCGGTTACGGGGTGCACCAGATAGAGCCGGGCATCTATTTGTATAGCCAAGTCCATGCAAACTACACCGTAAACATCGGCGACAGTGGCGGAGCGATCTATTACGCAAGTGAAGCCCGAGGCATTCAGTCCGGGTACTACGTACAGAACGGGGTCACTTATCCCACGTTCAGCATGATCTACTGGGCCGACTACCTGACCGGCGCCTCAGTCAACACAACGAACTGCGGGAACTACTGCTGAGGGACTGGCGCTCTCGTCAGAAGACCTCGAACTCGCCCGTCGACTATCAGGAAAGAGGTTGCCCTTCCTGAGGCCCGCACTCGGGCTCGAGATTGTTGCCATGATCTTGTCCCGCCTTACGTACACAACGTCCATTGACTTCAGGCGCTTCGAGACATAGCCTCTTCTCCATGCTCGAATGCGTGGGGATCCATCGCTTCCGCGACCACCTGCCGGACTACCTCGCCCAGGTGGCCGCTGGTCACGAGGTCCTGGTGTGGACCTCGCGCTGGTGCCTGCGGGTGGAGCCACCCAATGGGAACGGCGAGGTTGGTGCGCACTCGTCGGTGTCGATCGGCGCCTTCCGGCCACACGCCGGCCGCTGGCTCCGCCAAGCGCGCCACGAGCCAGTGCTTCTGACCTGGTACGGCCGCCCGGTGGCGGTCCTGCGCGCTGCACCTTCGCGGGTGCGACTCATCGGCTTCGACGAAAGGGGTTCCGACCATGACCATCGATCGGCCGCTGACCGAGATCGGCGTCCGCGAGCTGCGCGACCGGCTGCGAGCCGTTCTGGCCCGCGTCCTGGACGGCGAGCCGTACGTGGTGCTCTCCAACAGCGCCCCGGTGGCGGTGATGCTGTCCAAGGGCGAGGCCGATCGCTGGGAGCGCATCGAGCGCGGGCTGGCCGCCCTCCACGGCCTCGAGATCTACCCCGAGCTGGCGCGCGACACCTCGGAGCTGGCGCAACTGATGCGCCGGGAACGCACGCCTTCCGGGCGCGAGCTGGAGCGGCTGGCTCGGGCGCCGCGCGACATCCTGGGCCTGCACCACCACGTCAAGGCCGTGAGTGACGTGCGGATGAACATGGCCGAGGTCCTCGACGAGGTGAGCCACGGCCGGCCCTGGCTGATCGTGAGCTCGGGCCGCTACACCGCGGTCATGATTCGCCCCGCCGAGTACGACCGGCTGCTGCGCCTGCGGCGGACGGTGGCCTGGTTCCGGGCGGCCGGCCTCGACCTGGCCACGGCCACCGACGACGAGGTCATCGCCTGGGCTCGTAGCTACACCGCCCAGCCGTCGGCCGCCGAGGCTGGCGAGGGGTCGGCGATCGCCTGATCGCCTCTCGATCCGTCATGGCCGTTCCGTTCCCCTTCCCTTTCGAACTCTTCTTCATCGCTCCCGCGCTGGTCGGCTGCATCGCCTTGCTCATCTGGGCGGTTCCGCGCCTGGTTCGCGCCTGGCAGCAGCGCCGATACGACGCCACCGTCGTCACCGAGCAGGTCCGCTTCGAGATCGTGGCACCGGGACGGGCAGCGCGCGACGAGGATTCCGCCGTCGAGCTGATCCGCGCCATCGCTCCACAGCAGCGGCTGGGGGACGACCGAGGCGGCAAGGGCTGGCCCACCTTCGAGCTGCGCGCCGAGTGGCGCGATGGCCAGCTGGTCTGGCAGTTCCAGGGCGGCCGCCAGATGGCGGTGCGCGCGCAGGGCGCCCTCGCCTCGCTGTACCCCGGGACCGAGATCGAACGCGTGGCGATCAAGGACAGACCGGCGGTCGCCAGCGCGGTGGGACGCTTGACCGCTCCGTCATCTTGGCAATTTGGCTCGCCCACGACTGCGGGCGGTGCGACGCTCAGCCGGCTGGCCACCCTGCTGGCCACCGAGGCCGACGAGGCCGACGTCCGGCTGCGGGTCGTCGTGCGACCCATCGCGCCTGAGCGCTGGCATGGCTGGCTGTACCCCGAATCCAAGCGCGAGTCCTTCGGTGCGCTGGTCTTGGAGGCGATCCTCGACGAGGTCTTCCAGCGCCCGCACGGCTCGGCGAGGGCACAGCCCGTCGCCCTATCGGAGGACGAGCGCGAGGCGCGCAGACGGAAGCGCGCCGCGAAGATCGGCCTCGAGGTCGGCCTGCTGCTCGAGGCCGCCGGGACCGATGTCGCCAGTGCCCGGGCGCTTCTCCATCGGCTCACCGGCTTCACCGATCTGCTGAGTGACGGCCTGCAGGCCATCGACTGGCGCGTCCGCGACGGTGCCGTCACCCAGCCCTCGCGCTTCCCGCTGGGTGACTGGGAGCTGGCCCAGCTGTGGTACCTGCCCGATGCCGCCTTCGACCAGGCCGGCCTGCCCCGCCATCGACCCCTGGCTGCACCGCCGCCGAGGTCCGCCGGCAACGGTGCAGCCTTGACCATCGGGGAGTCGCGCGGTCAGCCGCTGCGCCTGCCGGCCAGCAACCTTGCGCAGCATATGGCGCTGGTAGGTGCCACCGGCTCGGGCAAGAGCACCCTGCTGCTGAACATCGCGCTGGGGGTCCTCGACACGCCCATCGGCGCGACCGTGATCGATCCGCACGGCGACCTGGCGTCCGACATCCTGTCGCGCGTCGAGCAGCGGCACGCCGAGCGTGTCCACGTCCTGCGCCTGGCGGATCGGTCCAATCCGCGCGGCTTCAACTTCCTCGAGCGCCGCGGACCCGACGACGCCCAACTGGTGACCAGCGAGTTCGTCGGGCTCTTCAGTGACCTGTGGCCCGACTACACCGGCCCCAAGATGCAGCACTACCTGCGCCATGCCCTGCTGACGTTGCTGTCCCACTCGAAGCCGCAGACCATCCTCGAGCTCATCCGGCTGCTGACCGATGACGCCTTCCGTGAGCGCTACCTCCGCGTCGTCGACGACCCGATGCTCCTCAACTTCTGGCGCACCGAGTGGCCGTCCGGAGCCAACCGCGAGCGCGACACGTCCATCAAGGCGGTCCTCAACAAGCTCGGCGCCTTCGTCTCGTACCAGTCGGTGCGCCAGGTCGTTGGCCAGGGGACCTCGACGATTCGGCCGAGGCGGATCATGGACGACGGCGACCTGTTGGTGGTCGACCTCTCGCAGGTCGGGGCTGATAACGCCCGCCTGTTCGGCGCCATGCTCATCAGCCGCTACTACATCGACGCGGTGGGTCGGCAGGGGACCGCGCGCGAAACCCGTCGCCAGCACCTGCTGCTGGTCGACGAGGTCGGCTCCTTCGACACCCGGGCCCTGGTCCGGATCCACGACGAGGGCCGCAAGTTCGGCCTGGTGCTGGTCACCGCCGCGCAATCGCTCGCCTCGCTCGGGACGCGGCTGCGCGACTCGATCCTGACCAACGCCGGGGCGCTCGGTGTCCTATCGCCCGGTCCGGACGACGCGCAGTTGCTCCGTCGCCTGCTGGCGCCGCTGAGCGCCGATGACCTGCTCGGGCTGCGGCAGTTCGAGCTCCTGCTGCGCATGCGCGGCGCCTCCGGCGGATACGAGACCTACGGCGGGATGGTCTGTCCGCCACCGCCCGGCTCGCCCGCCGCGGCCGAGGCCGTCATCCTGGCCAGCGATGGGCGTGATGCCCGACCGGTCGACCAGGTGCGGGCCGAGGTCCATCGCCGCGCCGGCGGCGACGAGCCGCGTGTCGATGGCGGGGCGCAGCGGCCGGTGACCGATCAGAAGTGACGCCGAACTGTCGTGCGACTGTGCCTACCCACGTCAGTCCTGCGGCGGCGGCTCGTGCTCGAATCGCGCGACCGCGCGCGGGAACTCACGTAGATGAGCGCCATGTTCCGCATCTCGCCCGAGCGAGCTCCTGCCCTGGTCGACATCGGCCTGCTGTTGGTGCGCGACCGTGCCGGCCTGCGCCTGCTGGACCGCTGCGAAACCCTCACCGCCGAACAGCTTGCCGTCATCGTCCATCCCACCCGTCGCACCGCGCTGCGTCGGCTGCGCCGCCTCTGGCGCCTGGGCCTGCTCGAGCGCGCGCCTCTACTGCCTGAACGAGGAGGGATCCCGATGGCCTACCGCCTGTCGCGTCGTGGTCGCACCCGTCTGGGGGTGACCGATGCCCGCGTCCGCTCGGCTGCACATATCCGGCATGCGCTCGACACGGTCGACGTCGTCTGCGCCCTGCTGGAGTGGTCGCGCCGGCAAGAGGACACGGAGGGTGCCGAGCCGCTGGTCCAGGCCTGGCTTCCGGAGTCCATGACCGCCGGCGTCGTGGCTCCTCGGCTGCGGCCGGACTCGATCCTGGCCCTGCAGGCCGGTCCGCTGTCTGCCGCTCTGTGCGTGGAGGTCGACGAGGCGACCGAGAAGGCGCCGGTCATCCGCGCCAAGCTCGCCGCCTACGACGCCGCGCTCGGTGGCCGCATCGGCTGGCACCTGCTGTGGGTCGTTCCCTCACGCGATCGCGTCGACTGGCTCCGCCGCCTCACTGCCCACGATCCCCCGCGACGCCTCCGCGGGCGCTGCTGGGCGGTCGTCCTGCCGGAGCTGCGGCCGTTGGGCGCCTCCGCCGAGGCCATCCCGGTCGGCTGGGCGGGCGAGCCCCGCCGCCTGATTGCGGTCCTCGACGACCCGCGGTCGCGCCGATGCCCGACTCCCATCGGCACCGAAGCCTGGATCAACCTCCTCGCCACCGGCGGCGGCGAGGACCTCTCCGAGGCGCTGCGCTGAGGCGTCGCCGCCACCGCGTCGTTCACGACCGCCATGCCTGGCCGCCAGACTGTCCCGCGGACCCCTCGCAGACCGCCCCGTCAAGTGCCCCGTCACCGCGGGCGGCGCTCCAGGCGGTCGCCACACGCGCCACGGACCGCCCAGCGCCGGAACCAGTCACCTGCCGTCCGCCGAACGGCGAGAGCACCTCGGCGAGGGCGAGGCCGAGAGCCTGGTCAGGACCCGAATCGGATCATTCGACTCCTGGCCGAATGGGTCGCGGAATAGTGCTGCAACGCAGCGCGGCGTACCATTCGGACCAGAGACCGCGAATCTGACGACGATGCAGAAACTCCTTCCCCGTTCACTCGACGACCTGCGAGGGTTGCGTGCCGCCCGCTGGCTACGCGAATCGACCGGCGAGCAGTTCGACCGGTATGGCCCTGACAGCCAGCGCGAGCAGATGGAGCGCTTCGCCCAGCGCTTCGCCCTGGTCGACACCGGCCTGGCCTGGGAGGTCCCGGCCTCGGGTCGGACGGTGTGGCGCCATCCCACCATGGCCGCCATGCTGGCCGCCGCCCGCGCCGGCAGATTCGACATCCTCCTCACCGGCTACGCCGATCGCTGGCAGCGCAACCTGCGCCGCTTCCTGGAACTCATCGAGGATGCCCTCCACCCTTCTGGCGTGGCTCTCGTCATGTGCGACCGGCGCCTGCTGTCCAGCGACCCCCATGACTGGGACGAGATGGTCCGCGAGGCGCACGCTGCCGAGATCTACAGTCGCCGCCTCGGCGAACGGATCGCGGACGGCTACGAGGCCCGCTACCACCGCTATGCCGATCCAGCCGGCAACGCCCCGCTCGGGTTCCGCCGGCAACCTGAGCCACCCCACCTGCTCGAAATCGATCCCGACGCCATCGGTCAGATCGTGCAGCTATTCGACGCGTACGGCCGGGGCGACGCCAGCTACGCGAACCTTGGACATCAGTTCGGGCTGGCGGAGGCGAGGGTACGCGAGATCCTGGGCAATCCGGTGTACAACGGCTGGGCTGTCCGTGGCAGTCGAGGGCGGCGACGGCCCGAGGAGCGCGTCCCTGCGCGGTGGCGGGACGACCCGCCGGTGGACGACGATCTCTGGGACCGCGTGATGGCAGTTCGTCGGCAGCACAGGCATGGCGGAGGCCCTCGCAGGCGCGAGCGCCTTGACCCACTCGCCGGAGTGGTGTTCTGCACCTGCGGGCGGTACGTGAAGGCCAACGGGCTTGATGGCGGCGGCCGCCATCAGCGGATCCACCTTGGGTCCTGTTCGGCATGGGACGGGCGCCGGACCTACCCGACCGACACTTGGTACCGCCCGATGCTGGCTCAGGTTGCTCAGATCCGGCTCGACGACGCGACCGTCGAGCGCGTGGTCCACGCTCTGGGGCGTCCGGCGTTGGAACATGACGAGCTGCGCCGGAAGCGCGTCGAAGCGCGGCGCCGGCAGCTGGCATCGGACTATGCGGCCGGCACCTTGAACGAGGCGGAGTTTCTAAACGCCGCGGCGACGGTCCGCGACGAAGGCGAGACAGCGCCACGGACTCGACGTGCAACAGATCCACGGTCCGCGGCACGTCGGCTGCGCGACTTCGCCAGCCTCTGGTCGTCCCGCTCGGAAGCCCAGCGGGCCGAGATGCTCCGCACGATCTACGCTCGCGTCGAGGTCGAGGGCGCGACATTCGTCCAGGCGCACCTGACGGCTGACGCGCAGGAGTTGGGGCTTACGCTCGCGCTGCCCGAGTCGTTTGCTATGGCGCGCCCGGCAGGAATCGAACCCGCGACCTGATGGTCCGAAGCCATCCGCTCTGTCCGCTGAGCTACGGGCGCGCGCCTCACGCTCACAGCGAGCGGAAGACCAGGCGAGCCATTCTGCCACAGCGCCCGGAGAGCGGGATGGTCTGGGGGTCAGACCTAGCTCACAGATCGGCCAGCGGGAAGGAATTCGGTACGGTGAGTTTCTTGTGAGGTCACCGTACCGAAGCACGTGCTAAAATTCGGTACGGTCCAATTATCCGGGGAGGTATGTACCGAACTCGTGCCGATTGAGATGCCGCAGCGTGGCCGCCCAACGCGCCTCGCCATCTTCGACGGCGTCGATCGCGAGATCGAGGAGATGCGCCGCATCGGCGGGCTGCCCGCACCGTTTGAGGCACGCGATATCTGGACGGGCATCTGGTACGAGGAGGCGCACAACTCTACCGCGATCGAGGGCAACACCCTGCTGCTCAAACAAGTCCGGGTCTTGCTCGATGAGGGACGTGCCGTGGGAAATGAAGAGCTCGCGCAGTATCTCGAGGTCCAGGGCTATGCAGAAGCCGCTGAATGGGTATACGAGCAGGCAACAAAGGCGGTGGCCTCGGTACCCAGCGACCACATCACGCTGACCGAGCTGCGACAGATGCACCGAACCCTGGTCGAGGCGGTATGGAAGGTGAAGCCTCCTGAACAGCTCATCGCCGGGGAAGGGCCAGGGTCATTCCGCCTGCACGACATCGGCGCCTTTGCCGGCGGGATGAAGCCACCACCATTCACCGACGTCCACGCGCTCATGAGCGACTGGATCCGGGACGCGAATGCGGCACCCCGCAGCGGACAGCACCTCATGGAGCACCTGGCTACCCTCCATGCTCGCTTCGAGCAGATCCATCCGTTCCGCGATGGGAATGGGCGTGCAGGTCGCCTCGCCCTCAACCTGCTCCTCGTGCGGCGAGGCTACGCGCCCGCCGTGATCTACAAGCGGGACCGCGCGAAGTACCTGGCCGCACTCCGCCGGTCGGATCGCGGTAACAGCGGGTCCCTCGCGGAGCTCGTTGCGCGCGCAGTCAAGGACGGGCTGGACCGCTTCCTGTTGCCGGCCCTCGCCGGCCCGCATCGGCTGCTGCCGTTGTCAGCGCTGGCCGAGCGGGACCTCAGCCCGCTGGCCCTGCGCAGAGCCGCGCAGGCGGGCCGACTCCGCGCGACTCACCAGAACGGTCGCTGGTACTCGACGAAGCGCGATGTCCTCGCCTACCGGCAAGCCGCCGTCGCGGCCGGCCGTCATCGAGAGCGCTTGACGGGCCCGCGCGCGGGAGGCTCCTACGAAGTGCAGACACAGCGGATAACTCGGCGCGAAATGGTCGGCGCTGCACGAGGGCCAGCACACCGCCGTCGGATCTCTGGTCCGAAGCCATCCGCTCTGTCCGCTGAGCTACGGGCGCGCGCCTCACGCTCAAAGCGAGCGGAAGACCGAACGGGACATTGTAGGCACAGCGCTTGGACAGCAGAATGGTCGGCCGGTCCGTCTTGCATACCGGCGTCGGGCGGGACACGCCAAGTGACAACTTGACAACTTGTCAGATCGGCCCGATGCTGGGCCTTATGAACGCCGTCCTTTACTCGAACGCCCGCAATGAGTTCGCCGACATCTTCGCTGCGGCGATTGCTCACGCGCCCACTCGCATCGCCCGACGCCGGTCCGGAGAGGCGGTCCTCATCGGGCGCGACGATCTGCTCGCGCTAACCGAGCCGTTCGCCTTCCACCCTGCCGTTTACTTCGAGCCGAGCACGGTGTCGGTGTGGCTTCCGGAGTTCGAGGTGTGGGGACGAGGCGCCGACTTCGAGTCAGCCAAGGAGGACTTGATCGACGAAGTGCGGCAATACATCGAGGAATACCTGGCCGCTGAGCGCGTCCGCATGGCTCCCAATCACCGGCCACACGTTCCGTAGGTGAGCGTGCCATGTTGCTCGACGATGCGCAGCTCGCGAGCGCCATCTTCTCTGAGCCAAGTCACTCGCTCTGATTCACCTTGCCGACCTTCCGCGGGCTGACCGGACTACCCGAGAAGGACTGTTGGGAGGAGGTGCCGATCTTGCTCGGGCCGACGCCGGGTTGGCGACCACTGGCGCTACCGGAAGCCATGCCGATGGCACCGTCTTGCGCACCAAGGTGTCTCATACCTCGGTCGCCGACGACCCTGGATCGGGCCTGACCCGCTCAGCATTCGGCGCACAACTGCGCACCACGAAGACGGCCTGCCGCGACGTCATGACCGAACTGCGCGATCGCTCTCCGGAGCCGGCCACCCAGTCGACCGCTCGAGCCCATCCCGGACTGGCTCACATCAGGCTGATAGGCCGTTGGCCTGGCGGAGGATGGGTAGCGGAACGGAGTGTCGCCGGATGGCAGGCACGAGATCACGGCGCAGGCGCGTCTTCTATGCTCGGATCGCAGACGCGAACCGTCTGGATACCCGGGCAGTATCTGCGGCATCCGAAGCGTGCCGTACATTGGCACCCTGGCGCTGCAAGCCTGCGCGACAGCGGATAACTCGGCCCAAAATGGTCAATGCTCCACGAGGGTGAGCACACCGCAGCGGGGTCTCTGGTCCGAAGCCATCCGCTCTGTCCGCTGAGCTACGGGCGCGCGCTTCACGCTCACATCGAGCGGAAAACCAGACGAGGCATTCTGCCACACGGCTCACGCAGCGATATGGTGGCCCGCTGTACTCAGCGGACACCTCACGCCGGAATCCGGCACGCGTTGTGCGCGTGGATATCGGCATGAGGAAGCTACTTGCCGCCGGGGCCATCCTGGCCCTTCTGCTCACCGCCTGCAGCCGAGGAAACGGCGCCTTGCCCACCGGGCCGTCCATGTCGGAGTCCATCGGCTCCGCGGAGGCCATGACCTGCTCGGACGCCTTCACGGCGCTGTCGGCCATCACCGTCCAGAGCATCACCACCCTCGACAACGCTGGTGACAAGCTGGACGCCACCATCCAGCACTGCCCTTCCGTCTCGGAGTGGCGTGCCGGGCTGCAGGCCGTCCTCCCCAGCCTCGATGCCAGCAAAGCCGAGGAGTTCATCGCGCGGCGCTGCCAGGGCAATCCGGAGCTGACGACCGCGCTGCTGTGCCGTCAGGTCGGCTCCTGAAGGGACTGCCGCCAAGGACCGGGTCGGCATGGGTCTTGCGAGGAGGGGACGGCGATCAACGCAACCTTGCACTGAGGACCATTGCATGCGAACCCTTCTCGCGGTGGGAGCGCTCCTGGCGCTCCTGCTCGCTGCCTGCAGCACCAACTCCGGCTCGAGCGCCTCGCCAACACCGACCGAGCCGATGATGGCGTCGCCCTCGATGGACTCCACGGCCTCACCCCTCGCGATGAGCTGCGACGAGGCGTTTGGCAGCATGTCGGCCTCGGACCTGACATCGATTCACAGCCTCGCCGACGCTCAGGGTCTGCTGGACACCACCATTGCCGCCTGCCCAACCCCATCCGACTGGACGACGGCCGCCCAGGCCGTGCTCCCCACGGTCGACCTCAGCCAGGCCCAGGACTTCCTGCGGCAGCGATGCGCGGCCAACGACCAGCTGGCTGCAACCCAGATCTGCAGCGCGCTCACGTCATGACGGATGCGGGGTTACCAGAGCGCGAGGCCGGTCCTCTCGTCGTGCTCCCGAACAAGGGAGACATCGGTGAGCTCGCGAAGCTCCACCTCGACCATCCAGACCACGGTGCCGCGACGGATATGGCCTGTGACGCCCGCACCGCTCGCGTCGCCAAAGCTCGCGTGAGCATGGAGCATGGGCCGGCCGTCACGGAGCGAGACGTTCCCCACGAAGCCGGCCATCTCATGATGCGTATCTGAGCGGAGCTCCTCGTAGCGCAGCGCCTCCTGGTTGTAGAACGCGTATTCGAGGTGCTGCACGGCTCCCACCGCGGTGACCCAGGCGGCGTCGACCTTCTGTTCGGTGCAGAACCGCTCGATCTCCTCCACGAGGTCGCTGTCGGTGGGGAGCCGGCCGACGAACGTGCGTCCGATGGTCGCGGGTCGCAATCCGGTGCTCATGCGGGGGAATGCCTCCTCGATGCTTGCTTCATTCGAAATGCCGCAGGCTGCCGACGATCGACAGCCGCGCGGCGAGACGCGCGGGATAGATGCCGGCCAGTGCGGCAATCCCCGTGCCCAGCAGCACGACGATCACCAGCAGCAGCCACGGAACGGCGATCCCCCCGAAGTCGGACACGGCACCGACGGAGACGAGAGCCCAGGCCACCAGCAGTCCCACCCCGGCCGCCGCCAGCCCGCCGATGGTGCCCATGATGGCCGCCTCGGCCACGACCATGGCCTGCACCTGGCGGAGCGTCATCCCGTGCGAGCGCAGGATGGCGATCTCGCGGATGCGCTCGACCACGCCCATCGAGAGCGTGTTCACGATGCCCAGCCCTGCGATCAGGACGGAGATGAAGGCGAGCGCGTCGAAGAGCCCGATGAGCCGATCGAGCGACTGGGACAGGTCGCCCGCGAGGTCGGCCGCGGTGATGGGTGCGGCGGCCAGGCTGCCAGCCATGTCCGCGACGGCCGAGCGGAACGCCGCCGGATCCACGCCGTCCTTGGGAACCAGGGCCCACAGCGAGGCGTCCGATGCGCCGAACACGTCCTTCGCATCGGCGAGGCTGACGAGCAGGTCGCCGTCACCACCCGGGGACGGAATCGAGTACGCGACCACCCCGGCCACCCGGAATGCGACGGGCGCCTGGCCGGGGAGACCAAGCAGCACTGAGTCCCCGGTCCCCAGCCCGTCGCGCTGGGCGATGGGCGCGGGCAGCAGGACCGCCTTTCCCTGCTCCAGGCCGGCGAAGGCCGACGTGCGGTCGCCATCGGTGAAGATCAGCGAGCCGGTCTGGTCGTAGACCGTTGGGTCGATGCCGGCTGCGGCCACCTCGGTTCGCTGCGACCCGTCGACGCGAATGGCCGGGAACTCCACGATGGGCGTCGCGGTGCGCAGACCGCTGATCGCGTCGAGGGTGTCGCCGATGTCGGCCTCGCCGACGGCAATCCCCAGGCGCATGCCGTAGCCGCCGGGCAGCACCGAGTCGACCCAGCGCTGGGCGGTTCCGCGCGCCGTCTCCGCGACGGTTCCCAGCGCCACCACCGCCGCCAGACCAATGAGCAGGGCACCCACGGTCAGCCCGGTGCGCGCCCGATCACGGGCCAGGTTCGCGCGTCCCAGCAGACCCTCCGCGCCGTAGAACCATTCGAACGGCCTGCCGACCACGCGCCCGATGGGCTCCACCGCCAGCGCCACGACGGCGGCGCCGGCCACCAGGACGGCGACCGCCAGCAGCACCGCCGGCAGGGAGGCACTCCCTCGGGCCAGTGGATAGGTGGCCAGGCCCACGAGGATCAGGACGATCTCCAGCGCCACCAGCCAGCGGAGACGGTCCCACAGGCTGCGAACCGGCTGACGCGAGGGGCGAAGCGCATCGAGCGGACCGACGCGGGCGGCCAGCAGCGCGGGAACGCCGGCGGCGGCCACGGTCACCGCCAGGCCCACGCCCAGCGCCAGGAGCAGCGACAGCGGGTTGAGCGGCAGGCCATCGATCAGGACCGCGCGGGTGCTGCGCAGGAAGCCGATCATGCCGGCGGCCACCGCAATGCCCAGCAGGATGCCCAGCACCGAACCCGCCGTGCCCAGCGCGACCGCCTGGCGGCCGAAGATTCCCATGATCTGGCGCGCGGTGGTTCCTGCCGCTCGGAGCAGCCCGATCTCACGGCTGCGCTCGCTCAGGGTCATGCTCATGGTGTTGGCGACCAGGAAGCCGCCCACGGCAAGCGCTACCAGCCCGAACAGGAATGCGATGCCCGCGAATCCGTCCTGCGCCCGCTGGAGCTGGGCGGTGGCCGTCGCCACCGTCTCGACCACGAACGGCTCGTCCAGCGAACGGTCGAGCCCGGCCTGCACCGTCTCCAGCTGGCCCGGGGCCACGACGAGGTCGACGGAGGTGACCGGCGCGACGACGACGGTGGTCTGGTCACCGGCCAGCTGGTCTTCGATTGTGGCCCGCGGCATGACTGCCACCGCACCCGAGCCCAGCGCCCCAAAGCCCACGTCGTCGAGGAGGCCGACGATGGTGAGCGGGGCCGCTCCCGCCTTCGCCCCGGACAGAAGCAGCTGGTCACCCACGCCCAGGTGGTGATCGGAGGCCCAGTGGGCGTTGACCATGACCTCGTCACTGCCGCTGTCGCTGAGGTAGCGCCCGGCGACGAGATGCGGGTCGCGGACAGCCCGATCGCTCGCCGGATCGATGCCGATCACCAGCATCCCGCTGAACACCTGCTCCTGCGGTCCGGGCAGCGTGCTCAGCTGCAGTCGCCGCTCGCTCACGGCAGCGGCCGCCTCCACGCCGGGCAGGCCGCGCAGGGCGGTGACCGCCCGGGCGGTCAGCCCGGTGTCGGAGAACGCCCGCACCCGGAGATCGGCGCGGCCGAAGAGCTCGCTGGCGGCCCGCTGCACGGCGTCGGTCGCCGCCTGGTTGGCGACCAGGGTGGCGGTGATGATCGCGACACCAAGGGCGATGCCAGCGACGGTGAGGGCCGTGCGCAGCGGCCGGGCGCTGAGACCGCGCCAGGCCAGGGCGCTCAGGCGCATGGCGTCACCGCGCCGTCACAGACCCAGCTCGGCCAGACGATGGATGAGCGGCGCCGCGGCGTGGTCGGCCCGGCGCCCCAGGTTGATCTCATCGAGGATCTGCCCGTCTCGGACGACCAGAACCCGATCAGCGTATGCCGCGGCCCGGGCATCGTGGGTGACGAGCACGATGGTCTGCCCAAGGCGCTCGCAGGAGTCCCACAGGAGGCCCAGGATCTCCGCCCCGGTGGTGTAGTCGAGGTTGCCGGTCGGCTCGTCCGCGAGCAGGATCGCGGGCTCCGTCGCCAGGGCTCGCGCCAGGGCCACCCTCTGCTGCTCCCCGGCGGAGAGCTGGTCCGGGCTGTTGTGACCCTTGCCACCCAGGCCGACGAGCTCCAGGAGCTGATCCACGCGCGGCCGGTGCGCCGCCGCCGCATCACCCGCGATGAGGAACGGCAGGGCCACGTTCTCGCTCACCGAGAGCAGCGGGATCAGGTTGAAGTACTGGAACACGAAACCGGTCTTCGCCCGACGGGTCAGCGTGCGCTGCTCCTCGTCCATGTCCGTCAGGTTCACGCCGTCGATGACCACCTCGCCGCTGCTGGGCAGGTCGAGCCCGCCCAGGAGGTGGAGCATCGTGGATTTGCCGGATCCCGACGCGCCCATGATCGCCACGAACTCGCCCTTGGTGACGGAGAGGGACACGCCCCGCAGGGCGTCGACCTCGCGTCCGCCGAGCGGATAGCGTTTCACGAGGTCGTGGGCCTCGAGGATCACCGACATTGCCCGACAGGATAGCGGAGCCATCTGCCGGTCGTGGTCCGCGCCTGGGCAAGCGCCACGAGGCGGAGGAGACCCGGGCGGCGTCAGCCGAGGAAGAAGCCCAGGAGGCTGCCGACGACCGTGTCGAAGAACCCATGGTCGGCGGGCGGCGCGGCGTCGATCCGGAACTGCGAGGCGACCACCGTGGCCCCCAGCGCATGGCGCGCGAACGGATCACGAGCCACCCAGTTCGCGGGCACCTGCCAGGCGTCGCCGGCACGCATCACGGCCTCCGCTGCCAGCGGGATGGCCGGAGTCGGTGTCGGGGTGGCGGTGGACGTTGGAGTCGGGGTGGACGTGGCTGCGGCGGCCGGCGTGGAGGTGCCGGTGGCCGGCGGGGGTGCCGTCGGCCTGGGCGTGGGCTTCGGCGTGGGCTTCGGCGTGGGCTTGGGGGTCGGAGCCGGTGCGGAGGACTTGGCCTGCATGAAGAGCTCGGTGTACATCCGGGGGCTGCGCGGCTTGCCCTGCCAGACGACGCTGTCGGCCGCGTAGGCTCCGATGCCGCCATGGGTCCAGACCGGGTTGAGGATGTTGTCGCGGTGGTCCGTCGAGTTCATGAAGGCGGTGTTGATGGCCACCGGAGAGTCGCCATCGGAATACCCGGAGTTCCAGCCGATGTTCTCGCCACCCCATGAGTACGACAGCCCATTGGTGTCGTAGTAGTGGAAGACCAGGCAGCCGCCGCAGGCGGGGATGTTGTGGCTGAAGTAGTCGTTGACGATCATGTCCTTCGACCGCCATCGGGCAATGCTCACCAGCGTGCTGTTCTGCTGGATGGGCTTGACGCCGTTGTTCACACGGTCGCCGTTCATGAGGGACCACAGGCTGGATTCGGCCGCGCTCTGGTTCCAGCCCGCGACGATGCCCGGCGTCCAGGCCAGGAGCGCCGCGGTGAGCAGCGTGATGCCGGCGAGCGAGGCGGCACGCGCCACCGGTCGTCGGTTCCGGGTTCGATGCAGCAGCGGTTCGGACATGGGGTGCTCCGGCAGGTTCGCCTCCCGTGGTGGGTGACCCTCACACCCTACGAGGCCGCGGCCGAGCGGTCAGTAGCGCTGTGGTCCCGGGACGTGGGGTGACCTACGGGCGGGTTGGTCCCGGTCCCGGATGGGACCATCTGCTGCTCCATGTGACACAGCCCGGACGCCGGAGGCCCTGGCGCGAGCCCGGCTGACCACGCTGGCACGGGTCATGCTGAAGACCCGGGCCAGATGACCACGATGACGACTGCGGGCGAAGCACCCGCTGCGCTCATGGACCACGTCTCCAAGCGCTTCGGGACGGTAGAAGCGCTCAGCGACGTCAGCCTGCGCGTGCCGCGCGGGTCGCTCGTGGGCGTGATTGGTCCCAGCGGGGCGGGAAAGACGACGGCCATTGCGCTCCTCACCGGCAACGCGGTACCCAGCGAAGGGCAGCTCCAGACCCTGGGCGAGGCGCCGGCGCGGCTGCGACGCTCGACCCGCTCGCGCATCGGCCTCATGCCGCAGCAGCTCACCCTGTTTGCCGACCTGTCCGCCGCGGAGAACGTCGACTTCTTCGGCAGCCTGTTCGGGCTTCTCGCCGGCCAGCGGCGCAAACGCACGGAGGCGGTCCTGCGCCTGCTCGAGCTCTGGGACGTTCGCGGTCGGCGCGCGTCGCGCCTGTCCGGGGGCCAGCAGCGGCGGGTCCAGCTCGCGTGCGCCCTGGTGCACGAACCCGAGCTCATCTTCCTCGACGAACCCACCGCCGGCATCGACCCGCTGCTGCGGCGGAGCGTGTGGGACGAGCTGCTCCACCAGCGCGATCGCGGCCGGACCCTGGTGGTGACCACGCAGTACGTCGTCGACGCCGATCACTGTGACGTCGTGGCGCTCATCGCCGGAGGTCGGCTGCTGGCGTTCGCCCCGCCCGGGGACCTGCGCCGTTCGGCCCTCCACGGTGAGGTCGTGCAGGTCGAGGTCGAGGGCAGCTGGGACGCGCGCCCCCTCCGGGAGCTGCCCGTCGTGCGACGGCTCCATCGGCTCGCGCCCGGCCGCTACTGGGTAGTTGTGGACAACGCGGGCCGGGACACGCCGGACGTCATGGAGGCAGTGCGCGGCTCCGGGGTCGACGTCGTCTCCATCCGCGAATACCGGCCCAGCTTCGACGAGGTCTTCGAGACGCTGGTCCGCCGCGACACCGACGGCACCACCAATGGCGGCGGTGGCACGGATATCCTCGCCCTCCAGCTGCGCCGATGAACGTGCTGCGGGCCATCACGCGGACCTTCGCGGTCGCTGGCAAGGAGACCCTCGTCGTGGTTCGCCGGCCATCCGCGCTCGCCACCCTGGTGCTAGGCCCGGTGATCATCCTGGCGGTCTTCGGGCTGTCCTACACGGGCCAGCCGGCGGTCCGCGCGGTGCTGGTGATTCCGCAGGGGAGCGGCCTGCCGAGCGACCCGGCCGCGTACCACCTGGACAGCGCCGGGACGCTCAACGTGGTCGGCACGGCCGACAACGTCGAGGCCGCGCGGCGCCAGGTACAGGCTGGAACGGCCGACATCCTGGTGGCCGCCCCGGCGGACGCCGCGAAGGAGCTCCGCGACGGTCACCAGGTCACCATCCGTGTCGAGTACGACACAGTGAACCCCTATCAGAAAGCCGTGATCACCCGGCTCGCGCAGCCGCTGGCGGACAGCGTCAACCAGCAGATCATCAAACAGGCGGTCGCCTCCGGCGAGGGGCAGAGTGGAGCGTCGAACCTGCCGGCACCCGACGTGATCGCCGCTCCCACGAAGGCCGAGACCCATGATCTGGCTCCCACCGACCCCAGCCTGATCGCGTTCTACGGGATCGCGGTCCTGGCCCTCATCCTCCAGCACCTGGGCCTGACCCTTGGCGCGCTGTCCATGACGACTGATCGGCGGCAGAGCATGAGCGTCCTCCTGCGGGTGGCACCCGTCACCGCATCCGAGCTGCTCGCCGGCAAGTACATCGCCTTCGCGATCCTGGTCGGGCTGGTGGGTGCCGCCCTCGTCGGACTGATGACCTGGGGACTGGGCGTGCCCATGCTCGCCGCCACCGGCCCGGTGCTCCTGCTCCTTGGGCTCCTGGTCCTGGCCTCCATCGGCCTGGGCATGACCATCGCGCAGCTCACGCAGTCGGAGTCGCAGGTCATCCAGCTTGCCCTGCTGGTGCTGCTTGCCTCGGTCTTCTTCGGGGGCCTGGCAATCGACCTCACGCAGTTCGCACGGCCCCTCCAGGTCGGCGCCGAGCTCCTCCCGGTAACGCAGGCCACGCGGCTGGGGCAGGACCTGTTCCTCCGCGGAGGCACCGGCGAAGCGTGGCGGTACGCGGCGCTGGCCGCGATGGTCATCGTGTTTGCGGCCACCGCCTGGGTCCTGCTGCGCAGAAGCCTCCTGCTGCGCCGATGAGGCCGCACCAGCCCGGGCGCCGGCTGCTGATGGCCCGGGCGATCGTGGGCGCGGTGGGCGTCCTGGCCCTTGTCCCCGCCATAGCCGCCGTCCTCAGCCTGGGCACCGGGGCACCGCTCGACCCCATTGGGAGCTGGATCCGCACGGAGCAGCGCGCCGTCGAGCGGACCGAGCGCGTGCTGAGCCGGGTGCAGGACGGTCTCGATGGCGCCGCGACGACCCTGGACGCTGCGACCGGGGCGGCGAACGACACCGCAGCCATGACCGATGCGCTGGCGAAGGCCATGAACGACCTCGCCGCCGCCTCGACCGTCCAGGTGCTGGGCATCGCGCCGTTCGCCAGCCTGGCTCCGCAGTTCGCCGAGCTGGGAACCCGCGCCTCCAGTTTGGCGGCGTCGTTGCGGACGACCGCGCAGAGCGTGGCGGGCACACGGTCCGATCTCGATGGCCTCAGCTCCGAGGTCACCGCGCTGTCGACCATGCTCGAGCAGCTCCGCTCGGGCGGCGGCCCAGCGGGGTCAGGCGGCAGCGGGCTGGCGATCACGCGGATCGTGCTGGCCATCCTCCTCGCGTGGCTGGCGCTCAGCGCTGCTCTGTCGGTCGTGGAGGCCCGCCTCGCGCTGAGCGCCAGCCGGCCGGCGTAACGGTCAATCGTCCCTGGCGGTCTCACCTTCCTCGCGACGCTCCTTGTTCACCGTGCGCGCCGCGCGCTCCTCGGCCTCATCCTCCCCGACGCCGCGATCCTTGTATGACTCCTTGATGTGCTCGTACTGCCGCTCGCGCTTCTTGCTCCACGAATCCGGCATGGTCTCAGCTCCTCGTCTGGTGAGAGGCGTCCGACGGGCGAGCCGGACGCCTCTCGTGGACGTGGCCAGGTTGCACGTGGCGTGCCATCCGACCAGCGCCAACCTGCCGGTCTGCCGGCTGCCGCGGGCCGTTCGGCCCTTGCTCGGCGCCGAGCGGCTGTCGAGGCTGAGATGGTCGGTCCGGATCCGGCCGGCGCTGCGATCGCCACTGGAGAAGCCACGCATGACGGTGAACCTCCCGAGCGCCCCACCCACACTGCGACGACCCGACTGGTCGCCGCTCGACATCGCCAGCGACCGATGCAAGGGTTGCGAGCTGTGCATCGGGGCGTGCCCAAAGCACTGCCTCGCCCTCGATCCCGCGACGGTCAACGTCCTCGGCTACCACCCCATCCGTCTCACTGACGCGGACGCCTGCACGAGCTGCGCCTTCTGCGCCCGGGTCTGCCCCGATGCGGTCTTCACCGTCTACGCCGCACCGCGCAAGGAGGCCCGGAGATGACCGCTGCCGTGCATCCGTCAAGGAATGGGAAGCAGCTCGCTGCGGAGCCGCCCGCCGCCCACGACCCGCGCGCGCGAGTCCTCATGAAGGGCAACGAGGCCATCGCCGAAGCCGCGATCCAGGCGGGCTGCGACGCGTACTTTGGCTACCCCATCACCCCGCAGGCCGAGCTGCTGGAGTGGATGGCCCGGCGCATGCCGGAACTTGGCCGGGTCTTTGTCCAGGCCGAATCGGAGCTGGGTGCCATCAACATGGCCCTGGGCGCCGCGGCCACCGGAGCCCGGGTGATGGTCTCGAGCTCTTCGCCGGGCATCAGCCTGATGGCCGAGGCGATGAGCTACATGGCTGGCTCCGAGACCCCCATGGTCCTCGTCAACGTCATGCGCGGCGGACCGGGCCTCGGAAGCATTGGCCCCTCACAGAGCGACTACTTCCAGGCGGTCAAGGGCCACGGCCACGGCGACTACAAGGTGCCCGTGCTGGCACCGGCATCCATCTCCGAGGCCGTGGAGCTGGTGGCGACCAGCTTCGAGCTCGCCGAGCGGTACCGGACGCCGGTGATCATCCTCGCCGACGGCACCATGGGCCAGGCCATGGAGCCGGTGGACCTCAGCTTCCGCACGCCGGACCGTGGCGTCTTCGACTGGGCGCTCACCGGTGCCGCCGGCCGGGCCCCCCGCGTCGTTCGCTCGCTGCACCTGGCGCCCGAGGATCTGGAGGTGCACAACCGGGCGCTGCAGGCCAAGTTCGCGCAGATCGCCGAGCGCGAGGTCCGCTGGACAGGCGAGCAGCTCGAAGACGCGGACCTCGTGATCGTTGCCTACGGCACCGCCGCCCGCGTCGCGCGCACCGTCGTGGCGCGAGCGCGAACCGAAGGCCTGCGGGTGGGCCTCTTCCGGCCCATCAGCCTGTGGCCCTTCCCCACCGATGAGCTTCGTCGCCGCAGCGAGTCGCTGCGGGGCCTCCTGGTCGTGGAGCTCTCCGCGGGGCAGATGGTGGAGGACGTGCGGCTGGCCGTGGAGGGCCGGAGTCCCGTGGCCTTCCATGGTCGCACCGGCGGCATGATCCCCACGCCCGATGAAGTGCTGGCCGCGCTGCGAGCGCTCGCCGGCAACGGAGACCTCCGATGACCGTCATCGACACCCAGCGCCCCGGGGAGCGCCTGATCTTCCAGCGGCCCGAGCTGCTGGTCGACAAGTCAAGCCACTACTGCCCCGGCTGCGGGCACGGCATCATCCATCGGCTCATCGCCGAGCTCCTCGAGGAGCTGGACCTTGCGCCACGGACCATCGCGGTGGCTCCGGTGGGCTGCTCGGTCTTCGCCTACGAGTACCTGGCGGTGGACTGGGTCGAGGCGCCACACGGACGCGCTCCCGCCGTGGCGACGGGAATCCGCCGCGTCCGGCCCGACGCATTCGTCCTGACCTACCAGGGCGACGGAGACCTCGCCGCCATCGGCACGGCCGAGATCGTGCACGCCGCCGCGCGCGGCGAGCCCATCAGCGGCATCTTCGTCAACAACGGGATCTACGGCATGACCGGCGGGCAGATGGCCCCGACCACCCTCCTCGGCCAGAAGACAACGTCCTCGCCGGGCGGGCGAGAGGCGAGCCTGGCCGGCTGGCCCATCCAGATCACGGAGATGCTGGCCCTGCTTCCGGGCGTCGCCTATGCGGCCCGTGGATCAGTGGCAGATCCTGCCCATATCGGGAAGACGAAGGCCATGATCAAGCGCGCGTTCAGCGCCCAGATCAATGGCGAAGGATTTGCGCTGGTGGAGGTCCTCTCCAACTGCCCCGTGGGCTGGAACATGACCGCCCCCGAGTCCATGGCCCATCTCGCTGAGGTGAGCGAGACCTATCCGCTGGGCGTCCTTGTTGATCGCGCCCGCGGAGTGGTCCCCGCTGTCACACCCGCCCTTGACCACCGCGCGAAGGAGGCCTGACATGGAACGTTCCGTCGTCTTCGCCGGGTTCGGCGGCCAGGGGCTGCTCTTCGCCGGCCAGGTCCTCGCCCGGGCCGGCATCAAGGACGGCCGCGAGGTCTTCTGGATTCCCTCCTACGGGCCGGAGATGCGGGGAGGCACGGCGTCGTGCACGGTGATCGTGGGCGACAGCGCCATCGGATCGCCGGTCGTGGACCGCTACGATGCCGCAGTGGTCATGAATCCTCCGTCACTCGCCAAGTTCGGTCCCCGGGTTGCCGCCGGCGGCCTGCTCATCGTCAATGCCTCCCTGGTCGAGGCGACCTCGGAACGGATTGACATCGATGAGCTGCGGCTGGACTGCACGGCGCTCGCGGCCAGGGGCGGTGACGACAAGCTGGTAAGCGTGGTTGCGCTGGGAGCGCTCGTCTCCCGGCTTGGCTGGGTTTCGGTCGAGTCCGTGGAAGCGACCCTGCGCGAAATGGTCGGCGCCAAGCGTCCCCAGATCCTGGACGCGGACCTTGGTGCCTTTGCGGCGGGTGTCGACGCTGGTCGCGCGCAGGTGGGGATGCCCATCGGCGGGTGACCTCCGGCGCCCTCCGATGGGAGGTGCGGTGGTGTCAGTCGATGATCCGCGACGGGAGATGGCCGAGCCGTTCCGGCGTGCGCTCGACGCGCTCGTCCTGCGGTGGGTGGGCGTCTACCTGCTGGCCGCCAGCGTGGTGGTCTGCCCGTTCCTGTGCGGTGCCGGTATCCACGAGGAGCACCTGATCCATGCCTGCCTGCCGGTCTTCCTGGTCGGGTTCATCGCGGTCCACCTGATCTGGCGACGACCCGCACCGCGGCACGACGGCTGGCGCAGGGCCTTCGAGGAGGACCCGCGCGACGCTCGGTTGACCGTCGGGGTTGGCCTCGCGGCCATCGCCGGCTTGACGCTGGCGCTGGTGGCCATTTTCTGCCCGCTGGGAGACCAGATGGCGCTGGCCGTGGCCCTCGGAATCTGGTTGCCGATCCTTGCACCGCTCTATGCGGGAGCGATCTGGGTGTCCATCGAATGCTCGATCCGGCGCCTCGGTTCGAGCGCCGACTCCGCGGATTCGAGCTTCCGGGACTATTGGCGCCACGTGGCGGAGCACGACCCCCGCTGAGGTTCCCATTGACCGCCACGCGCGACCCGGGCATCCTCCGAATCGTGCCGATCGAACCCGCCCCCGTCTCGAGCTGCCCCGGCTGCGCCGTCTCACTCCCCGCATCGGAATGGCCGGTGGACCCTCGCCGCAACGTCTCGCCCGCATGCTGGGAGCGCTACACCGCGGTCCTGGCGCACGAGGCAGAGCACATGCCCGCCCTGGGACGGCTCCATCAGCTGACCGTCGACACCTACGCGGCGCAGCACCCCGGACCCCAGGTGCCGGCCATCTCGGTCCCGTTCGCCCTCATTGGCCTGCTGCTGGCCCTCGACGAGAGCTGGAGCGGCCCCGCAGTACGGGCAGCCCACGGCTTCCTGGCAGAGCGCCACGCCGACTGGCCGGCCTTCAGGCCGCCCGACAGCCGTGGGGCCGTCACCGCTGCCGATGTCGCCGGCGCCCGGGGCCCCGACCAGCACGCCGCGCTGGTCGGACGCTGGGCTGCCGTCACCTGGGATGCGTGGCGGGAGGAGCACCACCGCATTCGCGCCTGGGCCGCCGAGGTGCTGCCGGCCGATGTGCGTGGCCGTCTGCGCGCGGAGACGGGTGCCGGGCGCTGATCCGGAGGCCACGGGACCAGGCGCAGTCCGCGTCCTCAGCCCGGCGCGCAGGGCTCCAGCAGCAGGAACTCATCGACCCCCAGCACACCCAGGGCCTGCCGCACGCCCTGGGGCACCAGGTGGCGTGACTGGTCGAGCACCACCGCGGGCGCGCAGTACCGGTGCCGGCGGCCGCGCGACTCCACCTCGCAGCCTCGTGCGGCCAGCACATTGCGCACCCACTGGGCGTTTGCACCGTACGTGAGCGGAATCACCAGGTGCTCACGCCGATGGAAGACGTTCACCGGCGTGAAGTAGTCGCGCCCGGTCCGGCGCCCTCGGTGCCTCACCACCCCGAAGCCCGGCGCGAGCCGGGCGACCGGACGGGTGAGCCGGTTCGTCACGCGGGCGTTGAAGCGGCCAAGAGCGTGCGGCAGCGGCATGGCGCCATCATGCGCCCCCGGGGCGCGGCTGACCGCTCACGCGGCGTTCTGGATCGCCGCGGACATCAGCGCGCGCGCCGCGTCAATGGGGATCGCGAAGCCCAGGCCCTGCGCGTCGGACGCGGTGGCGGTGTTGATGCCGATCACCTGCGCCGCAGCATTGACGAGCGGACCGCCACTGTTGCCCTGGTTGATGGCCGCATCGGTTTGGATCAGGCCGCTGAGCTGCTCGGCATTGCGCGGGCCGCTGCCGGCGGTGATCTGGCGGTCGAGGCCGCTGACGACGCCGGTGGTGACCGTGTTCGCGAACTGGCCGAGTGGGTCTCCAATGGCCACTACCAGCTGGCCCACCTGAAGGTCAGCGCTGGAGCCGATGGTGGCGACCGGCAGTCCCGTCGCGTTGACCTTGACAACGGCCAGGTCGGCCGCCGCGTCGGCCCTGACGACCGTACCGGGGAACTGGCGCCCGTCGGCCAGGGTCACGGTGATGGTGCCGCCGTCCGCGATGACGTGGTCGTTGGTGAGGATGTAGCCGTTCGCGTCGTAGATGAAGCCCGAGCCGATGCCCGTGGCCGTCCCACCGAAGCCGGCGCCCTGGGTCTCGATGACGACCACGGCGGGTCCCACGGACTTTGCCGCGGTGATCACCGCGGTGCTCTGGTCGCTGGTCGTGCTGGTGACGACCGACGCCGCCCGGGCGGTGGTCGAGGCCGATGGCTCAGCGGCAGCGGAGCCGCCGCTGAGCAGGGCTGCGGCACCCGCGCCGGCGCCGCCGCCGGCCACGATGCCAATGGTCACGGCCGCGACCGCGGTACGCAGCCAGCCGGGCGAGCGACGTGGCGGCTGGGGAGCGGCGGACTCGGGCAGGACGGTGGTGAGGAGGGTCACGGGCGCGGTGTCAGCTGGAGGAGTGGGGGTTGTGTCGACCGACCCGGAGAGGTCGGTGGGTTCGTTCGGATCCATGGGAGCTCGATTCCTCTGGTGTGCAGTGCCGATTCGTTGGTCCAAGCATGCGTCGCAATTCTTTCGGACGGGTTACAGCCGGTGGGCTCGACGCCGTAACCGAACCGAAAGGCTGGGTCGCCCACGCTGCCGACCGTCACGGGAGCGGCCCGCTTCCCGAGGCCGATGCACCAGCACAGCGGAGAATCACATGACCATCTCGAGCACGACGCCCGATCAGCCGGAGGAGCGCGAGACCCGCGTCTTCACCCCGGCCGAGACCGAGGTCGTCTTCCAGTCTCCCTTCACCGGCCCCGGCACCACCCGCCGCCGCGTCGGCGGCCTCTCGGCGGTGTCGCTCCTCCTTGCCCTCGCCGGCGTGGTCGCCATTGCCGGCGTCGCCTTCGCGGTCGGTCGCACCACCGCGGGCGGCGCGACAACCGACCTGCCGACGGGCGCCGGAGCCGGCGTCGGCAACAACAACGGCACCGTCCCGAACCTGGGCGTACCCGGCGGGCGAGACGACAACGGCGTCAACGACGATGCCAACCGACCCGCCGAATCACGCAGCATCACCGGAACGGTGACATCGGTCTCCGGCGGCACGCTCACCGTGCAGCTGGCCGGCGGCCAGACGGTGCAGGTCACCGTCGACGGCTCGACCACGTACCACAGCCAGATTGCGGCATCGGCAGGCGATGTCTCGACCGGCAGCCAGGTCATCGTCTCGGTCTCGGGGTTCGGCCCGCCCGGCACCGACAGCGGCTCGCAACTCACGGCCAGTGACGTGACGATCGCGGGTCGCTGAGCGGAGAATGGACGGGGATGCCGGGATGGCACCCCAACCAGTATCGGTGCAGTGGGCGGGGTGGTCATGAGGTGAGCTTCGCGCGAAGGCACGCCGGGTTCCTGGCGGTCGCGTCCGCGGGTCTCGGACTTCGGGTGGTGCTCGCCTACCTGGCGTTCCCCAACCAGGGCCTGGAGACCGACCTCGGGTTCTTCCTGAGCTGGACGCGGACCCTGGGTGAGGTTGGTCCCGGCGCCTTCTACGCCAGCGCGGCGAGCGCGAACTATCCCCCGCTCTATCCGGCCATCCTGTGGGTGATGGGCCTGGCGGCGCACCCGCTGGCTGCGATCACAGGGAGCAGCCTGGACCAGGCGATGGTGGACCTGCTCAAGGTCCCTGCCATCACCGCGGACCTGCTCATCGCCCTCCTGCTGTACCGGGCGGGCTCCCGCTGGATCGGACGCCGCGCCGGCGTGGGCGCGGCGGCGCTGTACCTATTCATCCCCGTTACCTGGTACGACTCCGCGCTGTGGGGGCAGGTCGACGCCGGCGGGACCCTGGTCATGCTGGGCGCGCTCCTGCTGCTGGTCGAGGGCTGGAGCGAGGCCGCGGCCGCCGTCGGCGCGCTCAGCATCCTGGTGAAGCCGCAGGACGCCATTGTGCTGGCGGTCATCGCGCCGGTCCTCGTCCGCCGCCATCTCCTGCGCGTCGGCAGCGGGCCGGCGCCTGCCCCTGGGCGGCGGCTCGCCTGGCTGGACCGCGCCCTGGGCGGGCTTCTGCACGAGCAGGGACCGGTGCGGCTGGGGACCTCGGCGGTTGCCGCGGGGCTCGCCGTCATCGTGCCGCTCCTGCCCTTCGACATCATCCGGCTCGCGCCCTCGAGCCTCTCCGACGTCCCCGTCATCGGCCACGTGGCCGGGCTCGTCAGCCTGGTGCTCTCGCTTGGTGGCCAGTTCAGCGTGCTCACCGTCAATGCCTACAACGCGTGGGCGCTGGCGGGCCCGGCTCCCCTGGCGAGCATCATGGGCGGCGGCGGGTCGTGGACCCCGGACTCCATCGCCATCGTGGCGGGGATCCCGGCCTGGGCCCTTTCCGCGCTCCTCCTGGGGGGCGTCGCCCTGCTGGTCATGGTGGGGCTCCTGCGGCGCGACGGGTGGATGCCCATCTTCGGCGGCTTCGCCATCCTGGCCCTGGCGTTCTACCTCCTGCCTACCCGGGTGCACGAGCGCTATCTCTTCCCGTTCTTCGCGCCGGCTGCCCTGCTGGCCTCCCTGGCCGCCACACGCGTGGCCGGCTACGGCGCGCTGGGACTCCTCAACGTGGTCAACATCCACGCGGTGCTGGCCGCGCCGCTAGCGGTGACCTTCGGGGGCCGTGGATTCGGTGGCGGCGGAGGTGGGTTCGGCGGCGGAGACTTCGGTGGCGGGTTCCCCGGTGGCGGAGGCATCGGCTTCGGGAGGCTCATCAGCCAGATCTCCCTGCCGTTCGCGGACCTCGCGCGGTCCGAGGTGGTGATCATCGCGGTCGCCCTGGGCCAGACGGCGGCGCTGGCGGGTCTCCTCGCGGTCTGGGTGGCGACCGTCATCCGTCCCACCATCCCGTGGGTCGCCACGCAGAGGCGGGGGCAACCCGCCGTGCCCGGCCCAACATGACCGCGACGCTCCCGCGCGCGTAACCGAGCCGAAAGGTTCGCTTCGCGAGACTGCGGGCATGAAGACAGCGCAACGACTCTCCCCGGCACAGCGCAACCGCGCGATCGAGCGGCTTCGGGTGCTGACGGCGGGCGCAACGTTTGTCGGCGTCTCTGCAACCGTGGGCTTCAGCTGGGTTGCCGCAATGAGCAACCCCGGAACGCAGGCATCGGCGGCCGTCTCAACGACCTCGACCGGCTCGACCACCTCCACCACTTCGAACGCATCGTCGACGAGCTCCTCGACCGGCTCGTCGCTGGGAACCACCATCATCGGCACCGGCACCAGTGGCCGGTCGCATGCGGCGAGCGGAGGATCCTGACCGTGATCCGGACCGCGACCTGGCGTGCCCTGGGCACCGGCGTGCGCCTCGTCACCAACGGCGGCCGGGCGGAGCGCGCACGACGCGCCGTGGAGGAGCTCCTCGAGCTCGTCGACGCCACGTACAGCCGCTTCCGTGCCGACAGCGAGCTGTCCCGGCTCAATGCGCAGGCGGGGCAGATCGTGCCGGTGAGCGGGCTTCTGACGAATGCGGTCGCCACGGCCCTGCGAGGCGCGCGGCTGAGCGGCGGACTCGTGGATCCGACGGTCGGGCGCGCCATGCGCCTCATCGGCTACGACGACCACTTCGAGGTCATCTCGGCCCGGGCCGATGGCGCCCTGCGCTTCGAGCCGGTCCCCGGCTGGCAGGCGGTCCACCTCAACGAGGTGGCTCGAACCGTCCGCCTCGAACCAGGCGTTGAGCTCGACCTGGGATCCACCGGCAAGGCGCTGGCGGCCGATCTGGCCGCGGCCGCCGCCAACCTGGTCATGCAAGGTGGCGGCGTCCTGGTCAGCCTGGGCGGCGACATCGCCGTGGCCGGTCTCGCGCCGGCAGGCGGCTGGCAGGTGCTGGCCGCTGAGAACCATGCGGCCCGGGTGGATGCCGATGGCGAGACCATCACCCTCACGGAGGGCGGCATCGCCACCTCGAGCATCACGGTCCGGCGCTGGACACGCCAGGGAATCGGTCTCCACCACCTGGTCGACCCGCGCACGGGCCGGCCCGTGGACAGCCCCTGGCGGACGGCAAGCGTGGCGGCCGCCACCTGCGTCGACGCCAACATCGCCGCCACGGCCGCGATCCTCCTTGGCGAGCATGCAGCGGCCTGGCTCGCTGAGCGCAGCCTTCCGGCGCGCCTCGTCGCCAACGACGGAACCATCCGGCGCGTGGCCGGCTGGCCGGCACCCGAGCCCGTGGCGGTGCCGGCATGATCGAGAGCCTGCTGTGGTACGCCACCCGCGGCGCGGGCATTGCGTCGCTGCTCATGCTCACGGGCGTTGTCGCCCTGGGCGTGCTGACCGCCGTTCGCTGGCAGCGGCCGGGATGGCCGCGGTTCCTGAGCGCGGAGTTCCACCAGGCCGTCAGCCTGCTGACGCTGGTCTTCCTGGGCATCCACATCCTCATCGCGGTCCTCGATCCCTACACCTCGCTGGGCGTGGATGCAGCGCTGCTGCCGTTCTCGTCACCGTACCGGCAGATCTGGCTTGGCCTGGGCGGCGTGGCGATGTACCTCATCGCCGCCATCGTCATCACCAGCCTCCTGCGCCCGCACTTCGGCCGGCGCACGTGGCGGGTCATCCACTGGCTCACCTACGCGGCGTGGCCGATGGCGCTGATCCACGGGATCGGCACGGGTTCCGACACCGGCGCCGTCTGGATGTGGGCCTTGGATGGCCTGTGCCTGCTGACCGTCGGCGCGGCTGTGGCGTGGAGAGCGAGCGCCGCCGACGAGGCGCTCGTCGTCAAGGACGCGGCACTGCCGCCGTCCGGGTCGCAACGGGTGACCAGATGACCACCGTGGCGACGAGCCCCTACCGCCTCCTGGCCGGGCCCCGCTTCGAGCAGGGCCCCGAGCCGTACGCCGAGCATGTCACCCGCCTGGGCGAGCCGCCGTACGGGTTCGCCGGGCCGCGGCTCATCGACAGTCTCGAGCGCAGCGGCCTGCTGGGCCGCGGCGGGGCGGGGTTTCCGGTGGGTCGCAAGTGGCGGGCCGTGGCCCAGCGAGCGCGTCGCGGGGCGGTGGTGATCGCCAACGGCGCCGAGGGCGAGCCGCGCTCGGCAAAGGACCGCGCGCTTCTCACCCTGCGGCCGCACCTCGTCCTGGACGGGGCCATCCTCGCCGCGCTCAGCGTGGGGGCGGACACCGTGCGTGTCTACGTGGGCACCGAGCACCGCGAGGCGGTGCGTGCCATGGCCAACGCGCTCGCCGAACGACCCCGGGTGCGCGGCCTGAGCCTGGAGCTGGTGGAGGCGCCGACCGGCTATGTCTCGGGCGAGTCGAGCGCTGTGGTCCGGTACCTCAACGAGCACGACGCGCGGCCCTCCACAACGCCGCCGCGCCCGTACGAGCGCGGGGTCCGCGGCCGGCCCACCCTGGTCCAGAACGTGGAGAGCCTGGCCTATGCGGCGCTCATCGCCCGCCACGGGGCAGCGTGGTACCGCGAGGCCGGGCGCGGCGAAACGCGCGGGACGGCCCTGGTGACCGTGACCGGCCCTGTCGCCGAACCCGGCGTGCGCGAGATCGAGTACGGCACCAGCCTCCGCGAGCTGATCGAGTCCGCCGGCGGCCGGCCGGAGGACGTGGGGGCGGTGCTGATCGGCGGGTACTTCGGCGGCTGGACCGCCGCGGCCGAGCTCCTCGACATGCCCCTGGACCCCGCCGCGCTCGCCGCCATCGGCCTCGGCTTCGGCTGTGGCCTGGTCGGGCTGCTGCCCGCCGGCTCGTGCGGCGTGTGGGCAACCGAGCAGATCATGACCTACATGGCCGGCGAGAGCGCTCGCCAGTGCGGACCGTGCATCTTTGGCCTGGGCGCCATGGCCACCAGCCTGCGACGGCTGGCGACCGGCGGACCCGCGAGGGACGATCTGCCGAACCTGGACCGATGGTCGGTGGAGATCGCCGGTCGAGGGGCCTGTCACCATCCCGATGGCGCGGCCGCGCTGCTGCGCAGCGGGCTCTCGGTCTTCGCCGACGAGTTCGCCCTGCACGCCGCGGGTGGCTGCTCCAGCCCGCCGCGGCACGCGAGGGAGATGGCGTGATGCGCCTGCGACTGGCGATCGACCGCATCCGTTGCGACGGCTACGGCATGTGCGCCGAGATCCTCCCCGAGATGATTGCCCTCGACGACTGGGGCTACCCGATCCTGCGCGACGCGCCCATCCCCGGGCACCTGCTCGAGCTGGCGCAACGTGCCGTGGACATCTGCCCCGTCCTGGCCCTGCGCCTGGACCCGGTCCTGCGCGACGCGGCGCGCGACGTCGTGCGCGAGCGCCGGACGGAGGGAACGCTCCTCGGAGGAAGATGAGCCCATGCGCATCCTCGTGGCCGAGGACGATCCCGGCCTTCAGCAGATCATCGCCCTGGGCCTGCGGGACGCGGGATATCACGTCGACACGGTGGACCGCGGGGACGACGCCATCGACTACATGACGTGGTACGAGTACGACGTCGCGGTCATCGACTGGCGCATGCCGGGCGCGGAGGGCATTGACGTGGTCGCCTGGGCGCGGCGCCACGAGCGCCCCACGGCCCTCCTGATGCTCACCGCGCGTGACGCGCCGGCGGACCGCATCCGCGGCCTGGACACCGGCGCGGACGACTACCTGGTCAAGCCCTTCGACTTCGGGGAGCTGCTGGCCCGTATCCGGGCCCTGCAGCGGCGACCGCGTGGCATCGGCGGGCCGGTGCTGGAGCGCGGCAGGGTCTCGCTGGACCCGGCGAAGCGCGAGGTGGCCGTAGGCGACCACCCGTTGGCTTTGACCGGCACCGAATACCTCATCCTCGAGGTCCTGATGCGCCGATCCCCGGCGGTGGTCGACCGCAAGGCGATTGCCGAGCATGCCTGGGCCGACGAGACCGACCCGCTCGGCTCCAACGCCATCGACGTCCAGATGAGCCGCCTGCGGGCGAAGCTCCCCAACGCCGGGATTCGGATCGTCACCGTGCGCGGCGCCGGCTATCGCCTGGAGGAGGCATGAGCGTGGCGGGCCCCCACCACGACGTGCGTCGCGCCTCGATCCGCGTTGCGCTGAGCACCACCGGCGCCGTGGCCGTGGTGTACATCGTGGTGGCCATCGCCTTCTTCGCGATCGTCTCGACCAACCTGACCCGCCAGGTGGACGACCGGCTGACCGCCGCCTTGAGCCAGTCCCAGCCCGTGGGCAGCGGCTCCGGCGAGGAGCCGCCGGAGGGGCCCCATGATCGACCCCTTGGGCCACCGGTCCTGGTCTGGCTCATCCGCAGTGACGGCAGCGTGCTCACCACGGTGAACGCGTCGCTGCCGACGCAGTATGCCGACGTCACCAGCCCCACCACGGCGACCATCAACGGGACCTCCGTGCGGCTCGCGGGCACCGACGTCGCTGGCGGCCACGTCATCGTTGGCCAGGACATCACCGACATCGGCCGCAGCCAGTCGAACCTGATCCTGGCCGAGGTCCTCATCGGCCCCATCCTGCTCATCCTCGTCTTTGGCGGAGCCGTCTTCGTGGGACGGCGGGTGGCCACGCCCATCGAGAGCGCCCGGCGTCGCCAGCTCGACTTCTCCGCCGACGCTTCGCACGAGCTGCGCACCCCGCTGTCGGTCATCGAGGCCAACACCAGCCTGGCGCTCTCCGAACCGCGCACCGCGGAGTGGTACCGCACCGCCTTCGAGCGGGTGAGCGGCGAGTCGGCGCGCATGCGCCGGCTGCTCGACGACCTGCTGTGGCTGTCGCGCTTCGACGCGCGTCGCGGGCAGCCCGACGCGGAGCCGGTGGACCTGGGGATCATGGCGGCGCAGGCGGTGGACCGCTTCCGGGCCATCGCGGAGCAGCGCCACCTGGCGCTGAGCCTGGACGCCGCGGAGGGGCAGGTCATCAGCGCCCCGCCCGACTGGCTCGACCGCCTGCTGGGCGTGCTCCTCGACAACGCCTGCAAGTACTCACCGCAGGATGGTGCCGTGGCGGTATCGGTCCAGACCGATGGCGGCCGCACCACGCTAAGCGTCGACGACACTGGTCCGGGCATTCCGGTGGAGCAGCGCCCGCGCATCTTCGACCGCTTCCACCGCGCTACCGAGAGCGGGTCGGGAGCCGGCCTGGGATTGGCCATCGCCGACGAGGTGGTGCGCGCCACCGGTGGCCGATGGCGCCTGGAGACCTCGCCGCGCGGCGGCGCGAGGATGTCGGTCAGCTGGCCACGGGGACGCCTCGCCACCTGACCCCCCGGCGTAACCGAACCGAAAGGCACCGGGCGCGAGACTGCCGTCAATGTCCATCACGACCGCGCCGCCACTCGTCCGGCAGGCCCGGCCATCACCAGCGTTGCGGTGGTCGTCCTGCACGAGATCACCGCGACGCCACCCCGCACCGTGGAGCTCGTCGTGCTCATCGGCGCCAACGGACTTGCGACGGTCGTCCGCTTCGTCATGCTTCGCGCATGGATCGACCGGGGCCGACGACCGTCAGCGACCAGCGCCCAGCTGAGAAAGGCCCTGTCATGACCTCCATCTCCCGCCCGTCCACCGAGACGGCACTCCACCGTCGGCCCGGTGTGCCGGGCCTGGCGACCCTGGTTCGGGGCCGCGCGGACGAGGCTGCGTGGGTCCGGCCCGCGTTCTGGGGGGTCACCGCGCTGGCCGCGGTCCTCTACGTCGTCAACCTCACCGTCTCGGGGTTCGCGAACACCTACTACTCGGCCGCCGCCCTTGCCGCCAGCCAGAGCTGGTCGGCGTGGTTCTTCGGCAGCTTCGATGCCGCGAACTTCATCACCGTCGACAAGCCGCCGCTGGCCACCATGTTCATGGGCCTCTCCGTCCGGGTCTTTGGCCTCTCGTCGTGGAGCGTCCTGCTCCCGGAGGCGCTGGCCGGGGTAGCGGGCGTGGCGCTCCTGTGGGCCATCGTGAAGCGCTCGTACGGGCCGGCGGCAGCCACCATCGCGGCGCTGGTCATGGCCCTCACCCCGGCCGCGGTCCTCATCTTCCGCTACAACAACCCCGACGCCCTGCTGACCCTCCTGCTCGTCGGCGCCGCGGGCGCGTTCCTGCGCTCGCTGGAGAAGGGCCGCGTCCGCTGGGTCGTGCTGGCCGCGGTCCTGGTGGGCTTCGCCTTCAACACCAAGCTCCTGCAGGCCTACCTGGTGCTCCCCGTCTTCGCCGTCACCTACCTCATCGCGGCACCGGGCTCCGTCCTGCGGCGCCTTGGCATCCTGGGCATCGCTCTGGTGACCGTCCTGGTCAGCAGCAGCTGGTGGGTGCTCGGGACCCTCCTGTCATCCACGCATCCGTTCATCGGCGGATCCACCAACAACTCCGCCCTGGACCTGATCTTCGGGTACAACGGCCTGGCGCGGATCTTTGGCAACACCTTTGGCGGCGGGGGCGGTGGTCCGGGGGGCGGCTTCGCCGGTGGTCCGGGCGGCTTCGGTGGCGGCGGTGGCTTCTCCGGCACGCCGGGCCTGCTTCGGCTCTTCAACAGTGAGCTCGGTGGCCAGGTCGCCTGGCTCCTCCCCTTCTCCCTGGTCGGCATGGTGGCAGGCCTCGCCCTGCGCTGGCGCACCCCGCGCACGGATCCGCGGCGCGCGGCCGCCCTCATGTGGGGCGGCTGGCTGGTGGTGACCGCGGCCACGTTCAGCTTCATGTCGGGGATCATCCACAGCTACTACGCGGTGGCCCTGGCGCCGGCGATTGGCGCGCTCGTGGGCATCGGCATCGTGGAGCTGTGGTCCTGGCGCCGACGATCCATTGCCGGTGGCCTGGTGCTGGGCGCGACGATCCTGGGCAGCGGGCTCCTTGCCTGGCAGCTCCTCGAGCGGACGCCCGCCTTCGCGCCCGGCCTGGGCCTGGTCGTCCTGGGCGTGTCCGCGGTGGTGGCGCTGATCGTCGCCCTGCCGCACGACGAGCACCAGCGCCACACCCAGATGGCCGCCGTCGCCCTGGGTGTGGCGATCCTCCTTGCCGCTCCCGGCACCTACGCGGTGGACACCATGCTCACCGCGCACTCCGGCGGCGACCCTGCGGCCGGGCCGAGCGCCGGCAACTTCGGCGTCGGTGGCGGCGGGCCGGGAGCGGCCTCGACCGACTCCGCCCTGATCCAGTACCTGCTCGCCAACCAGGATGGCGCCACCTGGATCGTCGCCACCACATCGGCCCAGGAAGCCGGATCGCTGGAGCTGGCGGCGGGCGCGCCGGTCATGGCCATGGGCGGATTCAACGGCAGTGACCCTGCCCCGACCCTGGACGAGTTCAAGGCCCTGGTGGCCGCCGGCAAGATCAGGTACGTGCTGGTCAGCGGACGGGGCGGGTTCGGCGGTCCCGGCCGTGGCTCGTCCTCCGTGTCGGCCATCGACACCTGGGCGGCCTCGGTCGGCACCCAGGTTGCCTATGGCGGCAGCGCCACCCTCTACGACCTGTCGTCCCTCGCCACTGCGAGCTGATCAGGTCACCGACGGTCGCCTCCTCCCGACCGTTGACTCCCACGCCCCGGTGGGCGCTCTCCTCCACCGGGGCGTTCTGCTGCCTCGGCCGGATGTTCGAGTGGCTGGAACGTATCGTCCATCGGAGACCCCCGCCGCCCTTCTCCGGGACGTCAGGTTACGGCGGCTCGAACACCGCGTCCGGGACCGCGGCCAACGGGGCCCTTCCTGGACATTGGGTTTCATCGGCTCGAACATCGGCTGGCGGCCTATATTGACCATCATCGATATACTGTGAGGCATGAAGGACGCAGACCCGGACATCCAGCTCCTGACCGCCCTCGCCGACCCGGTGCGCCTCAGCATCGTCCGGCAGCTCGCGGCAGCCCGGACGCCCATCTGCGCCTGCGAGTTCACCGAGTGCTGCACCGTCAGCCAGCCGACCGTGAGCCACCACCTGCGCACCCTGCGCGAGGCGGGCCTGGTCAGCACCGAGCGGCGAGGCACCTACATCTACTACGACCTCGCCCCGGATTTCGGACGCCGATGGGCCGGCCTGGGCCGCACCCTCTCCGGCCTCGCCCAGGTGGCCTGAGCCGCAACCGACCGTCGAAGGAGACAGACCGATGACCAACCAGATCCACGAGCAGGTGCGCGAGCGCTACGCGCAGGCGGCCGTCGGTGTGCTGCAGACGGGAACAGCGGCCTGCTGCGACGAGCCGGGCATCGGTCCGGAGCTGTACTCCGCGCTCGAGCAGGCAGAGCTGCCCACCGCGGCGGTCATGGCCTCGCTGGGCTGCGGCAACCCCCTCGCCGTCGCGGACCTGCACCCCGGGGAGCGGGTCCTGGACCTTGGCTCCGGCGGCGGCATCGACGTGCTGCTGTCCGCAAAGCGGGTGGGGCCGGAAGGCCGCGCCATCGGCCTGGACATGACCGACGAGATGCTGGCCCTGGCCCAGCGCAACGCGGCGGAGGCGGGCGCCACCAACGTCGAGTTCCTGAAGGGCACCATCGAGGCCATCCCGCTCCCGGCGGACTCGGTGGACGTGGTGATCAGCAACTGCGTCGTCAACCTGGCCGCGGACAAGCCGTCCGTCTTCCGCGAGATCGCCCGGGTCCTGCGGCCCGGCGGGCGGGTCGGGATCACCGACATCGTGGCCGATGACTCCCTCACCCCCGAGCAGCGCGCCCAGCGCGGCTCGTACGTGGGCTGCATCGCCGGCGCGCTGAGCTTCAGCGAGTTCTCCGCCGGTCTGCAGGCGGTTGGCCTGGCCGATGTCTCGGTCACCCCGACCCACGCGGTGGCCGAGGGGATGCACAGCGCCATCGTGAAGGCGGTGAAGCCCGCGGATGCGTCGCCATCGGTCTCGTTGGAGGCTTCGCCGGACGCACTGCCGATGGCGACCGGAGGCTGCTGCGGCGGCTCCGGCTGCTGCTAGCCGTCTCCTCCGGCGCATGTTCGAGTGGTTGAAACCTAACGTCCCTGAAGCACCGCGCCCAGCCTCCTCACGGACGCAGTGTTATGCGCCCCCGAACCTCACGTCCGTGGACGGTCGGACGTGCGGCGCCGGCCGCCCCTCCCGGACGTTACGTTCCGGTGGATGTAACACGGCGTGCCGGTGACGTCGGAAGGCTAGACGCTAACCCCGATCAGGCTGCCCACGCCGAAGGTGACCGCGGCGGCAACGCCGCCCAGGGCGAGCTGGCGCAGGCCGGTGAGGAGCGGGCTCCGGCGGGTGAGGATGCTGACGCCCACGCCCAGCAGGAACAGGGCGACCAGGCTGACGCCCAGGCTGGTCGCGAACGCCAGCCCGCCCGCGGTGAGCAGGTAGGGCACCAGCGGGATCAGGGCACCCAGGGTGAAGGCGAAGAAGGAGCCGATGCCGGCCGCCCACGGTGACCCGATGGAGCGGGCGTCGAGGCCCACCTCCTCGAAGATGAGCAGGCGGGTCGCGGCCTCGGGGTCGGCGAAGACGCGGCTGACGAAGGTCTCCGCCTCGTCCTGGGTGAAGCCTCGGTCGCGATAGATGCCGATGAGGATCCCGCGCTCCTGGTCGGATGCCTCCCGCAGCTGGTGGCGCTGGAAGGCGAGCTGGTAGGCGAGCAGCTCCTGCTGGCTCTTCACGCTGATGTACTCGCCCACGCCCATGCTGAAGGCGCCGGCCAGGAGGCCCGCGATCCCGGCCAGGACGATGATGCCCGGCGCCGGATTCGCGCCTGCGACGCCCATGACCAGGGCCAGGTTGGAGACGAGCCCGTCGTTGCCGCCAAAGACCACCGGGCGCAGGACGCTGATGAGCCGCGTCTCGTGCGGCGAGGAGGGATCCGGCATGGTCGGCGGGTGGAGGAAGGGGATGCGTCGGACCATCGGCGCCCATTGGAGCGTCCGCGGCCCTTCAGCGCAAGGGGCCGAACGGACCCGATCGGCAGGACCTCGACCCATGGCCGGGCCACGGCGTCAGCTGGTGATGTCATCACCGCTACGACCGGCGAGCGCCCGGAGCCGACGCGATGCACCGCTGCCAACGGTCATATCGGCGGCCAGGTCACCTGATCGGCCGAGGAACCGCCTCAGTGGCGCCGCGCGGGTCCCTCCGACGGTCGCAGTGATGACCTCACGACCACGCCGGCCCGCGGCCGGCCGGTCCGCGATCTAGCCGGCAGCCGATTCCATGGCAGTGGCGAGGCCCTCGAGGAACGCGCGGTCTTCGGTCGTGAGCTCGGGTGCCGTGAGCACGAGAAGCGCGACGTTCGCCACGCGGAGCCAGCGACAGGCGAAACGGAATGATCCGCTGGGCGAGACGCCGCTGCCGGTCGACTGGACCGCAGCGGCGGACAGCGCCCCGGCGACGCCCTGGGCCACGCGCACGCTGCGCGCGGCGGCCGCAGCCGAGGGCGAGATGCCCATCCAGGTCACCGCCGGCTCGCGGTTCACCGCATGGACGATGGGGTAGATGTCGCCTGCCGGGAGGCCGCTGCCGCAATCGGTCTGGGAGGTCGTGTCAGATAGAGGCGTCACCACCGCCCCGGGCTGCAGCTCGTTGAGCACCTGCTGCATCACTGCCGCCGTGAGCGGGTGTGGCGCGGTGACTGCGTCGCCGTTCCAGGGAATCGCATCGACCACCACCGCCCGCGCGCAGGCGTCGGTTGCGCTCCCGCAATGGCCTGCCCGTGCGTCACGGGTGTGCACGCGGAGGATCGCTGCACCGCTGCGCAGGTTCGCCATCCGCACAAAGGCGAAGCTCAGGGCACGGTCGGCCCCGGGCCAGACAACGTCCGATCCCGCCACGTCACTGAGGACCGGCTGCCCGCACGACCACAGCCAGCCCTGGCTCCCGGTATCAGCCGGGCACGAGCGAGTGCCGTGGGTCACCGTCAGCCAGCCGCCGACCAGGACCGATACGCTCGTCGTGCCTGAATCCAGCACTGCCAGCGCCCGGTCGCCGCGCAGCACCGGCATGCCGTCAATCGCCAGCGGAATCCCGTCCGGATACCGGATTGGCGCGACTGGGTCTGCCTGACTGGCGTCCGGCGTTCCAGCCTGGACGCAACTGGCGAGGCCAACGACCAGGACGATCGCCATGGCGGCGGTCACCCGCATGCGGACGTTCATGGCGGCAAGACGGTTCGAGGCGAGGTTTGGTTCTGGCGGACGATACGCCCGATTCGTTCCCTGGCGAGCGTCCGCGGGTGTAGATCCCCCGCGGATCGAGCTCCTCGCGGATGAGGCGCAGCTCCTCCGCGGAGGGCGGCTCCGTGACCCCCACCGTCGTCGCGCGCTGCGGCTCCCAGGCCATGCGCGGCGAGCTGCTCCTCGGCCACGCCGGGATGGAGGGAGCGCAGCTCCATCTCGCCATCGGGCGCGAAGCCGAACACCGCAAGGTCCGTCACGACCAGGGTCGGACCGCTCCCGCGCCAGGACGGCGTGGCGTCGCCATCGGTCCCGCGGACGTGGCCGGCGGAGGTCTGGAAGTCCAGGCGCTCCACGAAGCTGCGACGCGACTGGCGCATGATCACCAGCACCTCGCGCGCGTTGAGGGCGATCTCGCAGGCCCCGCCCGAGCCCGGCAACCGCACGCTCGGCGCGTCGTATGGCCCAATCACCGTGGTGTTGAGGTTCCCGAAGCGGTCGATCTGCGCCCCGCCCAGGAAGCCAACGTCCACGAGCCCACCCTGCAGGTAGAAGGAGAACAGCTCGAACATGCTCATGGCCGCGGTGGCGCCGGTGACGATGGTGGGATCGCCAATCGACAGCGGCAGCCTCGCCGGCCGCGCCCCGAAGACGCCGGCCTCGTAGACCAGCACCAGCTCGGGCGCGACGGTTCGCCGGGCGAGGTTGCAGGCGATGTTCGGCAGGCCTACCCCCACGAAGCAGACCCGCTTGCCAGCCAGCCGCCGAGCGGCGGCGGCGATCATCATCTCGGACGCGCTGTACCCGGCGCCGAGTGCGCCCGGACCGCTCACCGGTACTCCCCGTAGTCCACGCTGCCGGACGGTGCGCTCCCCGGCCGCAACGCCGCGAGCCGATCCACTCCCAGCTTCTCAAGGTAAGAAGCCCGGCCGTCCAGCCCGTACACCCACTCGCGCAGCCAGGCCTCGAGGCGATCCGGATCGCGCGAGATCAGATCCCACTCCACGTAGAAGGCGTTGTCCCGGTCGTAGCAGCCCTGGGCGTAGGACGGGTGCGCGCCCCAGGGCTCCACCACCACCGCGTCCACCACCAGCCCGGGCACCAGGGTGCGGTTCGGATCCGCGCGGATGACGGTCTCGTCCACGAGCTCCTCGACCACTGCGATCACCCGTGAGGCGGCGAACGCCGCCTCCTTCTGGCAGCCCAGCAGCCCCCAGACCTGGACGTCGCCATCGGCCGAGGCGCGCTGGGCGTGGATGATCGTCACGTCAGGGTTCAGCGGCGGAACCACCGCAATCGACTCGTCTCCGTACGGCGAAGCGACCTCGCGGATCAGCGGGTTGGCGCGCGGCAGGTCGGAGTCCACGATACGAGCGCAGCGGGAAGAACGGCAGGCGCGAGGCGCCGGCGGTGTATCGGCCCACCATCCCGAAGTGGCTGTACTCCTCCACCTCGAGTGATGAACCGATGTCGACGCCGCCATCGGTCCCGGCTCGCCGCTCGAGGCGGCGACGGATGGCATGCAGGCCGCCCACCCCGGGATTGCCCAACCAGCTGAAGATCAGCTTGCGCGCGCACCCCGCGGCCACCATCTGGTCGTAGACGAGGTCCGGGGTCAGCCGGGCGAGGGTCAGGTCGCGCCGCCCTTGACGAATGATCTCGTGCCCGGCGGCGAAGCTGATGAGGTGGGTGAAGCCCTCGATCGCCACCGTGTCGCCGTCGCGCACGAGCTCCGCGATCGCGTCGTGCATGGTGGTGACCTTGTCCGGCATCGGCGCGCAGGCTAGCACCTCAGCACGATTGAACATACGGCAGGCCGGCTTCGTCGGGTAGGGTGTGATTGGGACCGTCCCGTACATGGGGGTGGCGAGGGTGGAGGACGTGGAGGCGGTGCGAATCGAGTCGCAATCGGCTCGGGCGGCCGCCTTTGCCGCCCTGGTGGACGGGCAGCTCGACGCCGGATACCGGCTCGCCACCTTCATCCTCGGTGACCGCGAGGAAGCGGCCGATGCCACGCAGGAGGCGGCTGCGGATGCCTGGCAACGCTTCGGCTCGCTGCGCGATCACGACCGGTTCGCGGCGTGGTTCCAGCGGATCGTGGTGAACCAGTGCCGGGACCGGCTACGGAGCAGGCGGCGCCGCCCTGGACCGATGCCGGCCTTCGACCTCGTCAGTCGCGACTCGACCCCGGACGTCGACGAGCGTCAGGCCCTCGCCCAGGCGCTGGCAGGGCTAACGCCGGGGCATCGCGCGGTGATCGCGCTGCGCTACCTGGCCGATCTGCCGACGGCCGAGATCGCGGCACGGCTGGGCGAGCGGCCGGGGACCGTCCGCTCTCGCCTCCATTACGCCCTGCGCGAGCTGCGGGCAGCGCATGACGCGGCGCAGCGCCTGCCCAGGGATCCACGGCCATGAACGACGATCGCTTCGACACCAACCTGCGCTCGGTGGTCCGCGAGGTAACTCGCGTCGGGGCTCCGGACGGCGTGCGGCTGCGGGTTGCCGCGGCCACCGACCAGCCGGTGGTCGTGGTGCACCGCTTTGCGTGGCCACTGCGGATCGGGGCAGGCGTCGCGATGGTGGCTGCGGTTGCGATCCTCGCGTTCCTCGTCGTGCGTCCCCTCGCCGTCGGACCGACCCCGATCATCAGCGGCGATCCGCGCTTCGCCAAGTGCTTCGGAACGCAGACCGACGCCATTGCAGCATTCCCGCTCGAACACGCCCGCGACTACCACGCGTACTTCCCGAACATGGGCCTCTCGCCGGAGCTGGAGACCGATGCGGCCGCGTTCGTCGTCGTCTTCGCGAATCCGTTCGGGTATCCGGGACCGCTGCTGCCCGGTGTGCGAGCTTCCGGGGCTTCGCCACAGGTCTATGAACAGCCGAACCCCGGGCCGAACCATCACGACATGTGCATCTGGGTTGGCGACCTCGACACAGGCACCTTCACCATCTACGGCGACGTGGACGTCACCGGAATGACGGCATCCCCGCGCCTCCCGACACCACCAGCCCGGGCATCGGCCACGCCCGACCACTCGTCTCAGATCGATTGGGAGGCCGCCACGCTGGATGGCAAGCCGTTCAGCCTGCCCACCGACGCCTCGGTGATCGCCGGAGCGAGCTTTGGCGGCGGATACGTCCTCGCGGGGAACCAGGGATCCGAACCGAGCCTGGTGACGTGGTGGTCAGCGGACGGGGTGAGCTGGGAGCAGGTCGACTCCGGCAACCCGACGTTCGCCGGCGCCACGGCGCAGTTCGTGGTGAGCGTCCCGGGCGGGCTCCTGATGATCGGCGGAGGCGGACTCGATGCCGGGTGCGCCGGCGGCGTCTTCGGCTGCAACCCGGTGGACATCATGCGCATGTGGCTGAGCAGCGATGGGCAACGGTGGGCTGAGCTTCCGGGGACGACGACCGCCCTCTTCGATCGTGTTCAGCTCAGCTCCGTGGCCGCCGGACCGTCCGGGCTGCTCGCTGTCGGGCAGCGCGTGCCCGTCCAAGGAAGCACGACTACCCCCGTCGTCTTCACCTCCCCCGATGGCGTGACCTGGCGCGAATGGCCGCAGTTCGCGGGTTCTTTCCCTGCCGCGGTCGCTCTCCGCGTCATCCCGGTCAGCGGCGGCTACGTGGTGCTCGGCGGCGACAATCACCCAAACGGAGAATCGAGCGGCACCGCCGCGGCGTGGTTCACGTCGGACGGATCGACCTGGCGGAAGGTGCTCACTCCCAATGACAGCCAGATCTCGGCTGGATACTCCGGCGCAGACGGCGTCATCGCCCTCTCCGCTACCTCCCCGACGGACGGGCATGAACAGGTCTGGCAATCGCCCGACGGTCAGTCATGGCACCAGGTCACCCCGGCCAGTCTTCCAATGGTCCCGATGCCCAGTGGTCCGGGACTCTTCTCCGATGGAGCTGTCATCGTCGACATTGACTCGGATGGAAGCGGACGCCCCGGTGCCTGGTGGTCCACCGACGGGGTGACCTGGACTCCTCTTGCCACCACTGGCGCTCCGAAGTGGAGCGCGGACGCGTACCCGGCCACCATCGGGCCCGCGGGCATCGTCGCGGTCAACTACCCCACCAGCTATGCGGGGCTGGAGCACCCTGAAGTCTGGTTCGGCGCCTGGACGCGACCAGAACTCTCGGTTCCCTCGGCCTCCCCGCTACCGACGCCCCTGCCGTCCCAGCCGGTGGCCTCGTCCGCCGCGGGAGCGCTCACGAGGCCTCCGGTGAGCACCACCGCCACAGAAGCCGGCTTCACGCTGAAGATGACGTTGGACCACGATCGGTACCGCGCCGGGCAGCCGATCGCGGTGACGACCACCCTCGCCTACGGTGGGCCGAACGACCACGTAACAATCTGGGGGAATGGCAATCCGGGGCCTATAGGCTTCGACGTGGTGCAGGTCGACGGTCCGCTGGCGATGCACGGCGGCGGCACGAGTGACTGCGTGTCGTATGCCGTGACGAAAGGCACCTCGGTCGGCTATGCGTTCAGCAAGCTGGGCGGCTGGTCGTACGACGACCCGTACGCGCCCTATTACGCCAGCTACTACCACGATCCGCAGCTCCGCCTGCCCGCGGGCACCTGGCTTATCTCGGCAAAGGGGCTCTTCGCCATCGGCGGCTCCGACTGCGGCCAGGGGCAGGCCGCGAACCTCCAGGCGAGCATCGAGATCGTGGTCGAGCCCTGAACCCGTTCCTGCGCCATCGAGGTCTGGCTTCCAGCCTGGCCTGATTCGGGTCTGGCGCGCGTCAGGCGTGTCAGGCAACGCGGGAACACCCCCGTACGCATCGCCGCACACGTGACAGGTGTCAGGCGATGGCGTGGCGTGACAGGTGTACAACTGGCCGATGGAGCAGAACGGGTCGCATCTGCAGGTCGGCATCGTCCTCCCCGGTGGCCGTGCCGAGCAGCAGCTGGAGCAGGCCGTGCTGGCTGACGAGGCCGGCTGGGACGGGGTCTTCGTCTGGGAGGCCGCCTACGGCGTGGACGCCTGGACGCTGCTGGGTGCGATGGCGGCCAGGACGCGGCGCGTGAAGCTGGGCACTCTGCTCACCCCGCTCCCCTGGCGTCGCCCCTGGAAGGTGGCGAGCCAGGTCGCGACGCTCGACCAGCTGTCGCGTGGTCGAGCCATCCTGGCCGTTGGCCTTGGCGCGGTGACCGATGACCTGCCGCTGACCGGAGAGCTGACCGACGTGCGGCAGCGGGCGGACCTGCTGGACGAGGGCATCGACCTCCTCCACGAGCTGTGGGACGGCCGGCGCTCGCACCACGGACCGGCGTACGAGTTCGAGCTCGCGCTCGACGACCAGATGGTCGTGGCGCGCCCGGTCCAGGCGCGCATCCCGATCTGGGCGGTAGGGGCCTGGCCGCGGCCGAAGTCCATGCGCCGCGTCCTGCGCTGCGACGGCGTCATCCCGCAGTTCACCGATGAAGAGAGTCCCGCGCAGGTCCGCGCCGTGCGGGAGTGGCTGAACGCCCACGGCGCGAGTCCGGCGCTCGACATCGTCATGCAGGGCCAGACCGCCGCCGATGACGGGACCGCGCCGGCCCAGCTCGCGGCGTGGGCGGACGCCGGCTGCACGTGGTGGCTCGAGACGCTGTGGGAGATGCCGCACCACGTGGACGAGCGGATGGCCCAGGTTCGGCGCCGGATCGTGGCCGGTCCTCCACGTCCTCCCGGCGCGTCCTCGTCCTGAGACCCGTTCAGCCCTGGACCGATGGCGCCCAGTCCGCGGCCACCAGCCGCTCCACGCCACGGAACGCCAGGTAGGCCAGCGCCACGCCGGCGGTGTTGACGATGACGTCATCGACATCGGCCACCCGGTACGTGTAGCCCAGGATCGTCGAGACCGCGAGCTGGCTCAGCTCGATGGCCAGGCTCATGGCCATCCCCACGGCGATCACGCGGCCTGCCGTCCGGCAGCGCGGCGACAGGAGCGGCAGCCAGACCGCCGCCGGCGCCAGCACCAGCAGGTTGCCGATCAGCTGGGTGGTGTCCCAGATGCTCGTATCGCCTTGCGCGAAGCCGACCAGGTGCACCAGGGGGACGAGGTTGTTCTCCTGGAGATGCTCGGCCGCGCGCTCCGCGATGAGCAACGCCTGCACCGGCAGCGGGAAGAGCACCAGCGCCATGACCGCGGCCACGTGGGCGACGATCAGCAGCTCGAGCGCGAGCCTTGGCCATGGCAGGCGCAGGCGCCAGGCCCGCACCACCAGCACGCCCGCGACGATGACCGCGGGCAGGATCATGACCGTGCCTTCGATCACGGATCGGCGCGCCCGATGCTGTCGCAGGTGACGGTGACGCGGTCCAACGGGATGCCGAACAGCGTGTAGGCGGTCACCTCCCAGGTGGATTGGTCGCCATCGGTCACGGCTGCGCACCTACCAGTTGCCGGACCGGTTCGTCGAACGGCATACGCGCGGAAGACGACGCGTTGCGCTGCGTTATCCCAGTGGCCGTACGCCATGTCTCGTACCATCGAACGCAGGGCGGGCGTGCCACCGGACGATTCCCCCGCCGCGCGACCAGAGGCCACCACCTGGCCGACGACGAGCAGGATCAGCAGCAGCCCCGCGATCGCAACCGCCACCAGGCCGCCCGTGACCCGCCACCCGCGCCGCTGCGTCATTCGTGCTTCCTCCCCGGTCCTGCCGCGTCATCATCGGCCAATCCAAGCCGCAGATGCACGAAGGGAGGCCGACGTGGGTTTCTTCCGCTACTGGTTCCGCGCCGTGCGCGAGGGCTTCCGCGACCCGGCCGCGCGGCCGCTCTTCCTGTCTGTCGCCGCGCTGCTGGCGACCGGCACGGTCGTCTACGCGCTCGTCGAGCGCTGGTCGCTGCTGGACTCGCTCTATTTCAGCGTCATGACCCTCACCACGGTCGGCTACGGCGACTTCGCCCCGCACACCGTGGCCGGCAAGGTCTTCACCATGGTCTACGTGCTGGCAGGCATCGCGGTCATCCTGGCCTTCGCGGAACACCTGCTCCGGCGCATGGTCGAGATCCGCGCCCGCGACCACCCGACCGATGGCGGCGCCACCCCGTCCCCCTCGCCTTCGCGGGGCGCGCTCCACGACTGACGTCCCGGTGTGCGCAGACGCTCGACGTCGCCAGATGCGCATTTCCTCGTTGGTAGGCGCGATAACGCTGCCGACGGGGCCGCTGCGGCACTGCCTCTGAGCGTGACGCCGCCTCTCAGAAGCGTCCCCGCCAGGGTCCGGAGCGCCTACCATCGCCGAATCGGAGATTTGGCGCTTTGCCGGCGCTAGAAGTCGAACGACGGCGCAGCGGCGTTCACGAATCCGGCCGCCATGGCGTCCGGCGCGGCGAATTCGTGGAGCAGCAGCTGGAGGTCACGGACGGCCGCCGCGACCGTATCGGCTCCGCCCTCGTGCTGGGCCTCCACGGTGATAAGCACCTCGGTCGTCTCCGGTCCCGACGCGCTCTCGGCCGATTGCCGCCAGCACCATCGGCGCGCGCTCACCAACCCGGCCTCGTCCACGAAGATCACCTCGCCCGGATCGGGATGCTGCGTCTCGCCCGTACCCAGGTCCGTGAAGCGCTCGTCGCCGCTGGCCAGAGTCACGGTGGTGCCGCCGGTCGCCGCGCGCTGGTCGAACACCGCCACCGGCAGGGCGTGGGTGATGCTGACCAGGTTGCCGATGTCGACCAGCAGGTTGATGGAGGGAATCGAGCCCTGCTTGGTCAGGCGCCGCAGGAGCGCCTCGGCCGCAGACCGATAGCCGGTGGGGTCCACGCCAAAGGCCCGGAACGCCCGCCGCCAGGCGGCCAGGCTGGGCAGCTCGGACAGCGACTTCCCGTTGAGCATGGCGCGCACCGCGACCTGCTCCGCCTCGAAGCGGGACACCAAGGCCTCCGGAGAGGGACCGTTGTCCAGGCCCGTGACCTGGATCACCCCGCCCTGGACCGCGGGGAAGCGCTCGACGATCGCGGCGTCGTACCGAAAGCCCGCCATGCCCCGATGCTACCCAACCGGCGCTAGAGCGGGCGGTTGCAGCCGGTGGCGAAGCCTGCCGCTATGGCGATCATGACCGCCACCCAGGCCCCTCCCAGCCAGGCGCCGGCACCAACCAGCAGCCCCTGGAGCGGATGAGCGGCACGCAGCCGCTCCCGCGCCAGCAGGCCGGAGGTCACGAAAGTGACGCCCGCCACCAGACCCACCAGGGATGACCAGACCACGTACTCCCCGGCACTCCCTCGCGATCCGAACTGGCAATCTCGCACGGCGAGGGTGCTCTCCGTCCATCCGGCAACCGCCACCGCCAACACCAGACCAGCCACCCACCCCACGGCGCGCAGCGACCGATCATCCAGACCGCGCCATGCTGCTCCAGCGACGAGCGGAACCATTGCCAGCAGCGGGACCACGAACAGCCACCCAAACGTTGCGCGGTCGAACGGGCCAATGACCACAGCGCGGCCGCTGACCCACCAGATGGCGTAGACGGTCGCAACGGCGATCAGCGGTGCCGCCACGGGCAGGGCCAGGCCAGTAGCGCGTTGTGGCTCGGCATGGTCCCTCTGCATGCGCGAATCATGGGCTCCCGGTCAAGACGTCTCACACGCCCGTCCAGCACATGCGCCCTACCGGCGCGCGTGCATCCGGCACCCACGGCCCTTGGTCGTGGCAGCACAATGACCGGATGCGAGTGTTCGTGGCGGGGGCGACCGGTGTCGTGGGACGGCAGCTCGTCCCCATGCTCGTGGCCGCCGGGCATGACGTCACCGGAACCACCCGACACGCCACCCGGACCGACGCCCTTGCGCAGGCCGGCGCGACCCCGGTCGTCGTTGAGGCCACCGACCGCGCTGCCCTGGCCCGCGCCGTCACCGAGGCCCGACCCGAGGTCGTCATCCACCAGCTCACCGACCTGGCGGCCGCCACCGCCGCCGGATACACACCAGCCGTGCTGGCCGCCAACGCCGCCCTGCGGAGGAGTGCCACGGCCAGGCTCATCGACGCGGCCGAGAGAGCGGGCGCCCGCAGGATCGTGGCGCAGAGTGGCGCCTGGCTGTACGCGGCCGGGCCGGAGCCGCACATCGAGGACGATCCGCTGGGCGCGGCCGACGAGGGCGGTCGCATCACCCTGGGCGGAATCCTGGCCCTGGAGAGCGCCGTGCTCGGATCGTCCAGGCTGGAGGGCGTCGTCCTCCGCTACGGGCTCCTGTACGGGCCGGGCACCGGCAGCGATACGGCGGCGTCGCCATCGGTCGGGGTGGTGGCTGCGGCCAGAGCCGCCGCGCTCGCGGTGGACCATGGCAGGCCGGGCGTCTTCAACGTGGTGGACGATGGCGGTCCCGTCTCGAACGCGAAGGCGCGCGACGAGCTCGGCTGGACCCCGGACTAGCCGGGGGATCGCTGGCGACCCGCGGTGATGGATACTGCGAACCGATGTCCACGACGCACGCGTCCCACCGCCGCCAGCCCGATCTCACCCCGTTCGACGGCGAAGCCCTGCAGGAGCACCACGACTACGACGGCGTCCGCTTCGCCGATCTCGACCTGTCCGCGCAGGACGGCCGCGATGCGCGCTTTGTCGAGTGCCGGTTCGAACAATGCAACCTGGACGGGGCGCAGCTCGCCAGGGTTCGGCTGCTGGACACGGCCCTGGTCGAGGTCCACGGGGCGAGCCTGGACCTGGCCGATTCCACCTGGCGCGGCACCACCCTCGAGGATGCCCGCCTGGGGGCGGTGATCCTGACCGGCGCCAGCTGGACCGATGTCACGCTGCGCGGCTCCAAGCTGGGCTTCGTCAACCTGGCCGATGCGCACCTCGACGAGGTCACCTTCACCGGCTGCGAGATCGGCACCCTCGACCTCCGCCTCGCCCGGGCAACCACCGTCTCGTTCGCCGACTGCACCATCGACGAGCTCAACGTCTCCGGCGCCACCCTGGCCGATGTCGACCTGTCCGGCGCCCGGCTCCGCTCCCTGGTGGGCGTCGAGAGCCTGCGCGGCGCGATCGTGGGACGTGACCAGCTGAACGACCTCGCCCCGCTGCTCGCCTCGCAGCTGGGCATCGAGGTCCGCGACTGATCGGGACGCGGCAGGCTACATCGGCTCGACAGTGCCCACGTGGTAGGGCACGTCCACGACCACGGTGCGCGGCCGGAAGAAGAGCCGGAGCTTGAGGCGCAACGCCGTCTGGTTGTGCAGCGGGTACTCCCAGGCGTGCCGCGGCACGAACTCGGGGAGGACCACGGTGGTGGTGACATCGGGCTCGAGCGCCTCGGTGGCGTCCAGGTAGGCCAGCAGCGGCGCGACCAACGCCCGGTACGGGGACTCCAGGATGACGAGGCGCACCGGTCCGCCCCAGGCTTCCCAGCGCTCCTGCATGCGCGCCAGCTCCTCGCGATCGTCCGCGACGTGGACCGCGGTCACCTCGTCCGACAGGGACCGGGCATAGGCCAGTGCCTCGAGCGCGGGCCGGTCCATGCGACTGATGGGCACCACCACCCTCGTCCGGCGCACCGGCAGGACGCCTGCGGTCCAGCGCGTAGCCAGCTCGTGCTCCAGGCCGGCGTAGTGCCGGCCGATGGCCCACATGAGGCCGATGAGCAGCGGGATGAGGATGAGGATGATCCAGGCGCCCAGCGCGAACTTGGCGACCCCCACGATGACCGCGACCATGCCGGTCGCGACGGCGCCCGCTCCGTTCAGGGCGGCGCGCCAGCGCCAGCCACGCTGCTCCTCGCGCAGCCGCCACCAGTGGCGCACCATGCCCGACTGGCTCAGGGTGAACGCCACGAAGACGCCCACCGTGTAGAGCGGGATCAGGTTGGTCACGCTGCCGCCGAACGCCACGATCAGGACGCAGGCCAGCACCGACAGGACCACGATGCCCACGCTGAACGCCAGGCGGTCGCCGCGGAACGCGAACTGGCGCGGCATCCACTCGTCGCGGGCCAGGATGCTCGACAGGCGCGGGAAGTCGGCGAATGCGGTGTTGGCGGCAAGGACCAGGAGCAGCGCCGTCGATACCTGGATGAGGTAGTGATACGGCGTGCCCGCCCCCACCAGCGTCCGCGTGATCTGGCTGATCACCGTCTCCTGCTCGGTGGGGTCGGGCAGGACGCCCATCTGCCCCGCCAGGAAGCTGATCCCCAGGAAGATGGTCCCGAAGAACAGGCCCATCATGACCAGCACGCTGCCGGCATGCCGTGACTCCGGCGGCGAAAAGGCCGGGACCCCGTTGGCCACCGCCTCCGTGCCGGTGAGGGCCACGGACCCCGAGGCAAAGGCCCGCAGGATGAGGAGCAGGCTCAGCCCTTCCACGGCCCCCTGGGCGCCCAGCGCGCCGGTGGGTGGCACGTAGTGCGGCAGCGTCCCGGTCGCAAACCGGAACAACCCGAACGCCAGAAGGCCGTAGATGGCGAGCAGGTAGACGTAGGTGGGGATGGCGAAGATGTTCGCGCTCTCGCGAATCCCGCGCAGGTTGCCCAGGCACAGCGCAACCACGAAGGCCACCCCAATGGCCACCCGCAGGTCGAACAGCCCCGGAACGATCGACGTCAGGGCGGCCACCCCGGCCGCGATGGACACCGCCACGGTGAGGACGTAGTCGGTCAGCAGCGCGGCGGCGGCCACCAGCCCCGGGAGGCGACCAAGGTTGTCGTTGGCGACGATGTACGAGCCGCCTCCGGACGGATAGGCCCGGATCGTCTGCTGGTAGCTGGTCACCACGATGGCAAGCACCGCCACGATGGCGATGGTCAGGGGCAGCGTCAGCGCCAGGGCCCCCACCCCGGCGGCGACCATCACCCGCATGATCTCCTCGGAGGCATAGGCCGATGACGAGATGTTGTCGGAGGCGAAGACGGCCAGGCCCTTGACGGGGCCGATGCGCTCGTGGATCTCGTGCGCGGAGGCGATGCGCCGCCCGATGAGGACGCGGCGCAGCCGATCGACGATCCGACCGGACACAGTGACGGGTCGCAGGACGCCCTCGGACGCCACCAGGTGACCGGGGCCGTCACGCCGGAACACCGCAGCGAACGGCTCCATGACGCTCACGTACCGATCCCCCGGCCGTGCGCCGCGCCGTGTCCGCAGCGCACGAAGCTCAGCGTTGGGAGGTGTCTCCTCCAGCTCGCCTCCCCGCACCGCTCACCCGATGGGTTCGACCACGATGTCCCATCGCGGCGAGGCAGGGCGCGCTCGAACGACAACGCCCTCGGCGCGGCCGAAGGCCTGGGCATCGGGGAGGATGCGCGCGGCGAACCCCAGTCCCACGTGCGTGACGCGACGGGCGCCGCCGGCCGCCACCAGGCTCACCGACGAGCAGACCAGGCGAAGCTCGCGCTCGGGTGAGGGCTGGGCGATGGACAGCGGCGACTCGTCGGCCGTGATCAGTGCCATGACCCGATCGTCGCCCGCGCTCCAAGAAGGAACCGGCCCGCGCCAGCCTGCGTCCGCTCAAGAAGCGATCAAGATCCGTCCGGAGGCGCCTCCTCGCGCACGCGGTAACCCACGCCGGGCTCCGCCACGATCAACCGCGCTGCGGCGCCGGTCGGGTCGGCGGCCGCCAGCTTGCGACGGATGGATGCGACGTGCACGTGGAGGTAGTGCGCCTCCTCGGTGTACGGCTGGCCCCAGACCGCCCGCAGCAGGCCGCCGCGGGTCACGACCCGCCCGGCATGGCTGAGCAGGACCTTGAGCAGCTCGTACTCGCGCGGCGTGAGATGGACGGCGGCACCACTCACGGTGGTCTCGCGACGCAGCGGATCCAGGCGGATGGGCCCAACCCGCAGAACGCCGCCCTCCTCGACGGCCGGGCTGGTGCTGCGGCGCAGGGCGACGCGCAGACGAGCGCCTAGCTCGGCCATCCCGATGGGCTTGGTGAGATAGTCATCGGCACCCAGGTCCAGCGCGTCCACCTTGCTGCGCTCCTGGTCCCGCGCGGACAGGACGATGATGGGTGTCTGGGCGTCGCGCCGGATGCGGCGAATCACGGAAAGCCCGTCGATGCCCGGCAGTCCCAGGTCCAGGAGGACGACATCGGGCCGGCGTGCCTCCCATTGGCGAAGGGCCTCCTCGCCATCGGCTGCCAGGCGCACGTCGTACCCGTGGCCGCGAAGGTTCGCCGCCACCAGGGATCGCGCCGGCCCGTCGTCCTCCACGAGCAGCACGCCGGCGCTCATGGTTCCGCGACCACCGGCTCGTCCGGGGCCGGGCCGAGCGCGGGATCCGTCACCGATGGCTCCGCGACGCGCAACCGCACCATCACCGCAAAACCCCCCAGCGGGCTCCGGGACGCCTCGACAGAGCCGCCCATCGCCTCGGCCAGCCCGCGCACCACGGCCAGCCCCAGCCCCGTCCCGCGCCGAGCGCCCCGATCCGCATCCGGCCCGCGGCGGAACTTGTCGAAGACCCGAGACAGGTCGCCCATCACGCCCGGCCCCGCGTCCTCCACGGTCAGCTCCAGGTGCTCGCCGGCAGCCCTGCCCAGGATCCGCACGTTGGCCCCGTCGGGGACGTAGCGGGCCACGTTCTCGAGGAGATTGGTGAGGATCTGGTCCAGCATCAGGGGATCGGCCCAGACCGCGGGGAGGTCATCGGGCAGGTCCACCTCCAGGTGGTGGGAGCGCAGCGCTCCGGCCAGGCGCTCCACGACGGCCTCCACGATGGTCGCCACCGGTACGAGCTCCAGGTCCGCCGTCAGCGCACCGCTCTCGATCCGGCTCATGTCCAGCAGGTTCGTGACGAGCTGGTTAAGCCGGTCCGCCTCGCGGTCGATGGCCCTGCCCAGCTCGGCGCGATCCGCGTCGGTCACGGCCAGGTCGGGGTCCGCAAGATTGCCGGCAGCCGCCCGGATGGTTGCCAGCGGCGTTCGCAGATCGTGCGAAACGGAGTCCAGGAGCGCGGTCTTGGCACGGTCGCCGCGCCGGGCGATCTCCACCTCGGCTGCCGTGGCAGCCAGCTGTCGGCGGCGTACGGCCTGGGCAAGCTGGTCGGCGGCCGCGGCGAGCAGCCGCGATTCCTCGTCGTTCGGATCCGGGAGCCCTCGCGGACGCTCGGCCCAGAGCGTGCCGAAGGATTCGTCTCCCACCGCGAGGTCGACGCGGAAGAGCCGGGTCGTCTCGCGCTCCTCGGCCCCTGCGCGGTGCGGCTGGTGAATCCGCCGCCACACCACCTCTCCGCCGGCATCGTCTCGGCGGAGCAGCGCGGAGCTGCTCGCATCCGGACGCGGTGCGCTGGGCCGGCTGTCCGCGAGGAGCCGCTCGGGCGCGGAACCGGCGGCGGCCGTCACCCAGACGCGCTCCATCCGGGTGTCGCCCACCAGCCGGTCCACGATCGCTCCTGCCGCGCTCTCGAGGCGCTCTGCCGCAGTGATCGCCCGGCTGACGGCATACAGCGCGCGGGCCTCGCGCTCGCGCCGCGACGCCAGCTGCTCGCGGTCACGCTGGCGCCCCGCCAGTCGACCAATGAGCGTGCCGATGACCAGGAACAGGATCAGGTTGAGGAACTGCTCGGGGTTCGCCACGCTGAACGTATAGAGCGGCTGGACGAATCCGAAGTTGTACACGAAGAAGGCAAGAACGGCGGTGGCGATCGCCGGTGTGGCACCCAACCGGATGGCGACGGCCGCCACGCCCAGGAGGTAGACGGCCGAGGCATCGGGCAGGTCCAGCCCATGCTCGAGCACGAACGCACCCAGCGTGCAGACGGCGAGCGCACTCGCGATCTCTCCCGCCTCCCGGGCCGCTCCCTGCCAGTCGACGACGCGCGGCATGTGCACGGATCGTACGCCCGTCGGTGCGTCGCTACCCGCGATCAGGATCCGTGGCGCCGGCGCCCGCCCGTCCCCGACGACTCGCGCAGCGCCAGCCCGCCCACGACGATCACGAGGGCAAGGGCCAGGGCGAGCGGGATCCAGGCCGGCCAGCCACCGCCCGTCCCTCCGAGCGACGAGGGCACCGTCACCAGCGCGAGCTCGCCCAGATGCCCGACCGAGCTCGAGAGGTACAGGTCCGAGAGGCCGGTGTGCGAGGTGGGCAGCTCAATCCAGCCCTCCGCCGTCCGCAGCACCATGACCGGCTGGCGCGTCCCAGCCGGAGCCCGCAGCACCACGGTCACCGTCGATCCTGCCGCGATGGGCACCTCGTCTCCCTTCCCGTCGACGACGCGGACGCGGTACACGTTGCCCGCCAGGGCACGACCCGGCATCAGCTGGCCCGATGGCACCGCCTCGATGGTCACCCGCAGCGTGCGGGCCGCCCCCACGTCGAACGCCCCGGGCGCCGCCAGCAGCTGGGCCTGGGGCGGGCTTTCCGATGTGGCCGTGGCAAGCCCCGGGGAGACGCCGCCCGCGACCTGCAGCGTATCGTCCGCATCTCCCGGATCGCCGGCCTGTCCGCCGCTGGGTTGCACGAAGCGATACGGCTCCTCGACCACAACCCCGTCGAGCAGCGGCGACAGCGGGGCGGGCGCGGCCACCTGGGCCAGGATCATGCCCGCCAGCCCGGCTGCCGCAACCAGTCCCGCGACCCGTGGCCGCCCATGGCCCGGCCGGGCCCTAGTCACGGCGGTTCAGGGTCGCCGCCGCCGCAAGCAGCCCCAGCGCCAGCGCGCCGAGCACGACGGCCACGATGGCCAGGATGGGCGGGCCTCCACCTCCAGCCGGCACGGGGGTGGGCGTGGGCGCCGAGCTGCTGCCTGAGCTGAACCCGGCGCTCGCCACCGCCTGCTGGGTGATGACGGCAACGTCGCCAAGCGAGGTGACGTTGGCGGTGAACAGGTCCGGCAGTCCGCCGTTCTGGGTGGGCACCACCGTCCACTGGCCATTGGTGAGCTGGTAGAGGCTTCCGCTCGTGACCGCCGGGGGCGCCCGCAGGACGATGGTGGCGGTCGCGCCGGCCAGGAAGGTCACGGGGTTGCCGTCCTGGTCGGTCAGTGACATGTGGTAGACGTTCCCGGCCAGGATGCGCGGCGGAGCCGGGTTGGGAGGCGGAACCGGTGAGATCGTTGCGATGAGCGTGCTTGTCCCGCTGGGCAGGGAGATGGCGCCCTGGTCCACGATCAGCTGGGCCTGCGGTGGCTGCTCGGTGGTGGCCGAATAGATGTTGGGGGCCGTACCGCCGTGGACGTCGAAACGGTCGGTCGCCGAGGTCGGGTCGCCATCGGCGCCGGACGGCGGGCTCAGGTAGCGGTAGGGATCCTCGACGACCACGCCGTCGAAGAGCGGCATCGGGCCGGGGCCACCCACCAGGTGGACGGCAACCAGCATGAGCAGGGCCGCGCCCATGACCGTGCCGGCCCTGCCGCGCATCACAGCCACCAGGTCGCCAGGTCGGCCACGACGTGCGCGGCCGCAGGCGCGGCGACGCTACCGGTCAGGAGCCGCAGCCCGGCGAGCCAGACGCCGACCGCCAGGTCGAGCGGGACCACGCCCCACCCGTAGAGCGGCACGTGGACCAGCGCGAATGCCATGCTGCTCGCGGCAACTGCCACCTGCCAGCCGCCCCACTCGGTCAGAACGTCCAGGAGGGAACCCCGGAAGGCGACTTCCTCCGCCGTCGCCACCAGCACCGTTACGGCCGCCCACCCCCAGAACGGTTGCGGCCGCATGCCAACGATGCTCCCGGCACCCGGGTGCAGGACCAGCGGGACCGCGACCAGCAGCGCCCCGCCTGCGACGCCCACCCCGAGCGCCGCGAGCGATGGCCGGCCGAACCGCCATCCGGCCGCGCCGGCGACCGCCAGCAGCACGGCACCGAACAGCGCCCCGGCCGCGAACGCGCTGGGCACCGCGTGGCCGTTGAACGTGGCGCGTGCGACCGCGGCCAGGCCAATGGCTGCCGTGAGACCGGCGGCCCGGCCAGCCGCTGATGGTCGCCGAGCGATGGCGAGCACGGCCATGGACGTCAGTGTGCCAGCGGGACGAAGGCGATGGGCCCCGTGGCGTACGTGGCAGGCCACACGAACGTGTAGCTGCGCACGGCCTGCCACTGCCAGATGACCGCGGAGGCCAGGAGGTTCTGGCCCATGGTGGCCGGCGCCGACGAGAAGCGCAGGCCCGCGCCGTTTGGCAGCGACCCGGCGGGCAGATCGACCGCGCGCGCCGCCTTGGCGATGGTCGCGGCGTCCGGTTCGCCCTGCCGCGCGGCCTTCGGCAGCACGTCATGGAACAACGCCCACCCTGCGGTGAACCCGCTCAGCGCCTCCTCGGTGGGTCCGGCACCGGCCGAGCCTTCCTCGACCGGCCCGGTGATCGTGTACCCGCCGCTGCCTCCGCCGGCACCGTAGCCACCGGTGTCGCCGGATCCGTAGGCGTCGCCGTAGCCCCCTCCCCAGCCACCGTCCTGCGCGGCCGAGGGCGCGGCCATGGGTGAGGGCGAGGCACCGGCCGCCCACGCTGCGGCCAGGCGCTCGTAGACGGCACGCGCCTGCCCCGAGAGCGCCGATGGCTGGAATCCACCCGTAGGGCGGTCGGACGCGAAAATGCCGATGGCGTCCGGTCCCAGCTCCCCGGCGAAATCGGGGTCGCACTCCGCCATGGTCGAGCCGATGAGCGCCGACACGTGGAGTCCGGCGGTCAGCATTGCCTGGCGAAACGCCACGCCATCGGGGATGTGCGAGGCGAGGATGATGACGTCGGGGCGTGCCGCCGCCAGCCGGCGCATGAGGGATGGCCAGTCCGGCAGGCTGAGGCTATACGACGTGCGCAGCACCACGGGCATGCCGGTCCGCTGCGCCGTGGCATCGGCCGCATCGGCCACCGACGACGCGTAGGCGTCCTGCGCGTTCACGATGGCCAGCCGCACGTCCGAGGCCGCCGATCCCAGCCGCGGGGCCAGGGCCTGGGCAGCGAAGGCGGCGGAGTTGGTGCCCAGGTTGCTGCCGCTGGCGCCAACCCGGAAGACGAGCGGCAGGCCACGCCCGGTGAGCTGGTCTGCCACCGCGCCCGCCTCCCAGTACACGAGCCCCGCATCGTTGGCCGCGGTGCTCCCCGCGATCGAGAGATCCGATGAGTACGCGCCGATGACGGCCTGCACGCCGTCGGACTTCAGCGCCGCCATGACCGCCGGAGCGTCGGCGGCGCTCTCGAGGTCGCGCACGTCGAGCTCCACGCGGCGGCCGTCGATGCCGCCATCGGCGTTCACCATGTCGGCCGCAATCTGCACGCCGCGCTGCTCCTGGCCGGCCAGGCCGGCCGCGTTCCCGGTGAGGGGGAAGACCGCGCCGATGCGGATGGGGGCCGGCGAGCGGGCGCGTCCCACGAGCTGCCAGCCACCGATGGCCGCGGCCGCGACCAGGAGGAGGGCGGCGGACACGACCATCGCGGTGCGTGCCGAACGGGCGGGACGGTGCGTGGGCTCAGGCGCGGCTGTGATCACTGCTGCGGACCTCGGGTCACTTGACGGTGAAGATGACGGTGTTGGTGACAACTCGCGGGTTGAACGGGGCATGGTCGGAGGCGACGAACTCGGCACGGATGGCGTAGGTACCCGGCTTGACCGGCAGGTCCTGGCTCAGGGAGTAGTTCATGGAGACCAGGACGTTGTCCACGTACAGGTGGACGTGGCCCTCGTCCGGACGGAGGTTCGTGGTGGTGGCCTGCACGATCTTCGCGCCGGTGAGGCTGAACTCGATGTGGACGGTGTCACCGGTGACCTGCTGGTTCGGCGTGGGGCTGACGATGGTGAGCACGGCGGTCGAGGACGGTCGCGAGCCGCCGGAGGGGGACGGCTCCCCCGACGACGGGACGGCCGAGCCGCCGTTGCCCGGACCGCATCCGGCCAGCAGGACAAGCAGGAGCGCCAAAGCGAGCGCGGCGGGTGACCAACGGCCGCCCACCCGGCGAGCGTCGAACGGTGCGTGCATGGGAATCCTCACTTCCCTACGGTGATGGTGAGCTGGGTGGTCAGCGGGGCACCGCCCGGGGGAGTGCCGGCGATGGAGACACGGTAGTCGCCTGCCTGCGCGGTGGTGTCCGCCACGAAGTGACCGGGCTCCAGCTCGCGCGGCGTGAGCGAAGCGAGCGGCGCGTCCGCCGGTCCGAATTCGAGCTCCACGCTGGGCACCGGAAGCTCGTTCCCGGCGGGGTCGAAGAACGTGACGTGAAGCTCGTTGGCTCCGGGTGTCCCCGGATCCAGGTAGACCTGCACCGTGTTACCCCCGCCGAGGTGCACGGTGTACAGCGTGGGCAGGCCGGGCACCTGGTTCACGTCGATCGATGGCTGTGACGTGCGGGTGGTGAGATCGAACGCGACCTCCACCGTCCGAGCTCCGCCGGCTATCTGGGCCGTGACCTTCCAGGCGCCGTCGATCGAGAGGTTGGCACCCGTGGCGGTGTAGACGCCCGGGTCGCTCTCGGCGAGCGCCAGCTGGCTGGTCCCGACGTCGGGCCGGCTCGGAATCGTGAACCGCAGGGTCACGTTCCGTCCGGGAAGCGCGTCACCGCTGTCGTAATCGGTGAGCGCCAGGCGGAAGGTGTTGAAGCCCGCGGCGCCGGGGCTGACCTCGAGCCGAGCCTTCACGGTCGTGCCAAAGTCGTGCCCGCTCACCGCCAGGGGGGTCTCCGCCGACGAAGATGCGCCGGATCCCGCAGCCTGGACGGGCGGAGCCAGGTTGACCAGCGTCGCGGAGAGGACGAGCACGACGGCGCCGATCGCCAGCTCCGAGCCTCCCACGACCCGGAGGCCACGGAGCGTCCGCGACGCGCGGGGCGCATTGCGGAAATGGTTGACCGCACCCAGCCCCGCCAGGGCAACGATGAGCGCGGATTTCGCGACGACCACCAGGCCGAACCCAGTGGTGAAGAGCGCGTCGAGCGACCCGACCTCCGCGATGGCGCGCAGCAGGCCGGTGCCGGCCACCAGCGCGATCCCGACCGTCGCGCTCCATGCGAAACGGCGCGCGGCCCGGCCGCTCACCTCACCCGGGACGCCGGGGATGGTGAGGAGCAGCGCCAGCAGGCCGCCCAGCCAGGTGCCCGCCGCGGCGATGTGCAGCCATTGCACGGCGACCTCCAGCGGGACCAGGTCGCCCGCGGCCGCGTGGCTGGCCAGGGCATCGGACAGCATGGCCGCGGCTCCCAGCACACCCAGGCCCATGAGCGTCCACCGGCCACGCAGGCTCCGCCGGACGAGCCCAATGACGACGAGCACCCCGCCGGCGGCGACCGGGACCGCCCGGAGCAATGCCGCCGACCCGATGGAGGTGCCAAGCGCGGATACGAGCCCCACCCCTGAGTCGCTGACCTGGACTCCGACCACCATCGCGGTGCCGATGGCGATCGCCGCCCACGCGGCGACCTCGAGCCCTCCGGCTCGCGGCGGCGGGCTGGCGTAGGCGAAGAGCGCGACGAAGGCGGTTCCCAGCGCAAGGAGCAGCCCCAGGTAGAGCAGCCAGCGGCCGATCACCGCGAAGGGCGAGACCGCCGACGACCCGCTGGCCTGCACGCTGCCCGAGCTGGACCCGGTCGGAGGTGGCGGCGCGCTGCCTACCCCGAACGCGTACGAGCCGGCGGCGAGATGCCCGTCCACCGTGGACAGCGTCCGCCAGGCCACGGTGTACACGCCGTTCGGCAGCGACCCGACCGCCACCGTGAGATCCCGTGGCTTCCCGGGGACCGCGTTGGTCGGTCCAGTGGAGACCGCCGTTCCCGAGGCATCCAGGACCTTGATGGTCGAGAGCTTGGGGTCCGGGGTCTCGGTGAAGGTGATGGTCACCTCGGCCGGCGCGGTGGCGAGGTTCGCGCCGGGCGCGGGGCTGGCCGAGACGAGCAGGGCGTGGGCACTGGCTCGCGCGGGAGCAAGGCAGAGCAGCAGCCCCGCGGCGATCGTCGTCGCGAGGGCTGCTGCCCGGACCCGTCCTGCCGTTGGCGTCATCGGCGTGGGTGGCTCAGCCGACGGTTGCCCGCGGTCGCCGCCAGGCGACGGCCAGGGCCACCAGGCCCACCACGATCCCCACGCCCCCAACCGCGCCTCCGACCACCAGGGCCAGCGTGGCGCGCGATGCGGCGTCATCGGCGCTGGTGCCGGCCGATCCCGCACGCGAGTCCACCCGGTCGATCCGGGTCACCACGTCGCCCATGGCGGGAAGCTGGTCGGGGAACTGGATGGCGGTGGGCTCCACCGCGGCGTCGAAGGTGGACTCCGAGGAGGTCACCGTTTCATCGATGGCCGTGTCATGGATCTTGCCGCTGACGTGGAACGTGTAGTCACCCGGCGCGGTGGGGATGAGGGGTGCCTCATAGTCGCCGGGGATACCCAGGCCGGTGTCCTCGTCGTAGGTCGGCGCCAGCGACATGGGGTCGGAGTCCTGCCCACCGGTGCTGACCACCACGGTCATGTCATCGGGGCTCAGGTCGTCGACCGGGTTGCCGTTCGCGTCCTTGATGACGACCTGGACGGCATTCTGCTCGCCGACGTAGGTGGGTTCCTTCACCCAGCCGATGGCGACGGTGTACGGACCCACCTGCTTCACGACGTGGGCCGCGACGAGCGATGCGACCCCCAGCGAGAAGGCTGCGGCCAGGGCGCAAGCCGCGACCCAGCGCACGCGTGCGGACATTCGGTGCTACCTCGTGCTCGGTTCGTCGAGTGGGGTCCGACGCGCGAGCGCGTCAGACCAGCCGGCGGCGAGGCGCTGGGCTACGGGACGTTTCGGGCGTCACCCGAACGGCAGACCGGTGCCTCGCACTCCGAGCACGGGCGGAGCTCGTCCCCCGATGCGGCGGGCGAGCGGCGTCGCAGCCGGGCGCACCGGCTCGAAGGTGCGCCGCAGCCCATGCGGGTCGGGGCGCCGGAGGCGGGCGCGGAGGCAGGCCCGCGAGGCCAGCACCTCGTGGCGCCAGCGATACAGGGTCGCGACCGAGGCCACGAGGCCCGCGATCGACGCGAAGATGCCCAGGACCGCAGGCGAAGCCGGGAATCCGAGCAGGACCCCAAGGCCGGGCAGCGGCAGGCCCACGGCGTGGCGCTCCCAGTTCTCCGAGGCGACGAAGAGGGCAAGGGCGACCAGTCCAATGACCACCCAGATGCGTGCCGCGCCGCGGAGCAGCTCCGACCACCGCGCGCCTCGGGCGGTCGACGAGGCCCCCGCCGGCGCCGACGCGGCGAGCTGGCGGAGCACCCACAGGCGCCGGGCGGCGAGCGTGAGGATCGCAAGGCTGATGCCGATAGCGCTGAACACCGTCACCGCCCACAGCTCGCCGTGACCGGTGCGCGCCATGGCGCTGCGGAAGTCCGCGCCGTACATGGCCAGGTAGAGGACGTCGTGGGCCAGCACGAAGGTGGCGAATCCCATGCCGCCCATGGCGAGAACGGAGTCGCGGCGTCCGGTCACTCGAGAAGGGTAGTCGAAAAGACGCGACGGTAGATGTCCTGGCCGTGGCTGGTGGGCAGCGGTTCCCCGGGCACGATCCGGAACGTGCGCGTGCCGTCCGGCAGGCGCTCGGCACGCAGGAAGGCCGCCTGCCCGTCCACATGTTCATGCAGCGTGGCTGCCAGGTCGAACATGTGCGTCACGTAGGCGACCTTGACGCCGCTCTCCAGGAGAGCCTGCACGATCTGGCGGCCGATCTCCGATCCCTCGCGCTCGTTCGTGGATGCGAAGGACTCGTTGAGCAGGACCAGCCCGCCGCGGCCGACGGCATCCACGATCGCGCTCATCCGGCCCAGCTCTTCGTCGAGCTTGCCACTGCGCAGGGCGGCGTCCTCCTCGCGCTTGAAGTGCGTGAAGACGGCGTCGCGCACATCGGCCCGGAACGCCTCGGCCGGGACGAACATGCCGGCCTGCATCATGAGCTGGGCCACGCCCAGGCTCCGCAGGAAGGTCGACTTGCCTCCGCGGTTGGCCCCGGTCACCACCACGAGCGGCATGCCATCGGCATCGACGTCGCTGCCCGTCACCCGACCCTCGCCCATGGCGAGGCTCAGCGGGGCGTCGTACAGGGCCCGGGCCGTGAGCACCGGCGAACCGGCCGCCATCGGCTCGGGCATGCAGGTTGGCTCGCCCTTGCTGCGCAGGGCATCGGCAAGGTTGACGCATCCAAGATAGAAGCCCAGCTCGGCGCGGAGCTGGGCGAAGTAGCTGACGATGTGGTCGGTCGACTCGCCCACGGCACTCGCCGCCAGCGCAATGCCGCGGCCGCGCAGGGCCCCCAGGGCTTCCGCCCCGGCGGTGTCGCGGGGGTCGAGCTCCCACGTGTAGCTCTCCTCCCCTGCCAGGCCGATGCGCTCCCGCCACCCGCCGCGTCCAACCGGACGTCGCAGCACGTAGGCAGTGTCGGGGTTCGCAGGCCCCAGGGTCGCCGACAGGATCACCCCGCCATGGAACCGCAGCCGCCGCAGGTGCTCCTCGACGGCACCCAGGTACGCCTCGCCCAGCTCATCCTGGAGCTCGGAGAAGAGGCGGCGGAAGCCAGGCGATTCGAAGACGTGCTCCTGCTCCCGCGCGATCTCGCGCATCCGGCGCAGGGCCACGACGAAGTGCCCCAGCAGCTCGATGGACCGATGGAGCAGCGACTCGGGATAGCGGGTCGAGTAGATCCAGTGCCTGCGTTCCTCCTCCACCGCGTCGACCGCGATCGAGTACAGCTCGCGCGCGACATCGGGGTGAGCGAGGCAGTCGGCCAGGACCGCCTGGCGGTACCGGATCGCATCGGGGTCGTGGAGGCTGTCCAGCAACGTGTGGCTCGCGACTCCGTGCAGGTACTTGTCGCCGGCGCCCATGGCACGCAGCAGGATGCCCAGGCCAAGATCGGCCAGCAGGGCATCGGCGTTGGCCGGCAACGCCGCCTCCGGGTCCAGGTCGCGATCGGCAAATGCCAGGCGCACCTTCATCCGGACAGCCGCGCCTTCACGCTCGGGTAGGTGAGCCCGTGCCTTTCGGCAATGGCCATGGCGTAGGCGAGGCCATCCGGGGGACGTCGGACGATCCGGAATGTCCGGGGCGCGTCATCGCCCGGTTCGACGGTGCTGACCATGCTCACGATGGCCGTGTCCAGGGCAACCAGCTCATCCAGGAAGGTGACGACCACGCAGCGCAGGCCACAGTGGAGGATTCGGCGCATGACCTGCGCGCCGATGAAGCGCTGGTCGTCGACGGTGGTGGAGCTGAAGCTCTCGTTCATGATCACCAGGCTCGACGCCGTGGCCTGCTCCAGGATGGCCCGGATCCGGCGCAGGTCGTCCTCCAGCTTGCTGCTGAGGTCCTCGACCTGCTCAGCACGTTCGAAGTGGGTGAAGATCTGGTCCACCAGCGACACGCGTGCCGATTCGCCGGGGACCGGCATGCCCAGCCGGGCCAGGTGATGCAGCTGGCCGACGGCGCGGGCGAAGGTCGTCTTGCCGCCCTGGTTCGGGCCCGACACGAGCACGACCCGCTCGTCGCCCCGCAATGCGATGTCGTTGCGGATGACGGGCGTCCGGCTGCCCAGCAGCGAGCCCGCGAGCGCCAGATCGAACATGCCGCTGGCGAGCATGCCCGGGCCCGTCTCGTCCACCCGTGGATAGCAGAACGGCAGGCCTAGCTCGCCCTCCACGCGTTCCACGTGGTCGTGGACCGCGAGGTACCAGCGAATCTCGCGGTCGAAGCGATCGATGACGGGATCCAGGAACTCGGCGTTCCTGCTGGCGTACCCGTGCAGCGTCTCGAAGGCGCCGGGATGCAGCCGGGCGACACGGTCCAGGATGGCGGCCTCCACGTGGTTCATGTCCGACCCGGTGTCGAAGCGCCACCCGTAGGGTTTCGCCGTCCCCTGACGGAACTTCTCGAAGGCCTGGAGCACCTCAGCGCTGTAATCGGGCTCTTCGCGGGCGCGGGTGACGGTGACCCGCGGGCCATGGATGCGCATCCGGTAGCTGACGCCGGCGATCGAGGCCCGCGTGCGTCGCGTGTCCTCGACGGGAGCAGTGAACGCCTGCGAGCGAACGTACGCCGCGAGATGATCCCGGAACCCCCGCAGACCAGCAGAGCGCAGGTCTGCGGGAGCCAGCCCCCGGCCAAGCGTCATGACGGCCTCCTGGTACGCGTCCACGGCGCTCAGCAGCCAGCGCTCGCGATCGAAGTCGTGGTGGCTCTTCTGGGCGTGGCCCAGACGCCGCCGAACGGCCTGCATCGACTCGCCGAAGTCGCGCAGCGCGGCCAGCGCGGCCTCGTCCTCGAGGTCGCGGAACACGTCCTGGCGGTACGTGATCGCGGCGACATCGGTCAGGGGAACCCGGAAGACCCAGGCCAGCTCGCGGCTGCCGGCATCGGCCAGGATCGAGCGCTCGATGTCGTCGAGGTGCAGATCGCCAAAGTACGGCGGTTCCGCCGGCACGCTCGTGGGCGTGCGGCCGCCGGCCCCGGGAAACAGGATGCTGTGGAATGGCGTGGGATCCACCTCTTCGCCGTCGGTCGAGGGCGGCCCCGGAAACGAAACGGCTCCCGGAGCCATGCTCCAGAAGCCATCACCCGTCAGACGGGAAACATCGCGAGCTTCATCGCGTATCGATTGGGCGGATTGTTCTGCCCGGTAGCGTGGGTGTCAACTCGGAGGAGCAGCGGCCTCGCGCACCACGGTGGCGTCGCCTCCACGCGCCGACAGCCCGCCGGCGGCCAGCCACAACGGCGTCAGCACGAACGGAACCTGGCCGAGCACGCCGACGACGTTGCCAGCCGCCAGGCCGATGCCCAGCACGGCGAGGCCCACGGCAACCGGCGTCCTGCGCCCGACCAGCCAGCCCGTGACCACCAGGAGCGGCAACGCGAGGAGGATCCGTCCCCCGTTGTAGAGCGCGACCTCGCGCTGCCAGCTGGTCAGCGCACCGGCGGCGTCGAGCTGACCACCTGACGCCGAGAGGGCGAGGAAGAAGGCGGCCACTCCGGCTGCCGCCAGCAGACCCGCGGCAAGCAGCAGGCTCAGCACCGTCAGGCGCCTGACCTGATCGGCCATCTCACCAACGATCGCCGCGGCGCTCAGGCAGAGCGCTGCGACCGCCAGCACCCACAGGACATCCCCGACCTGCACGGCGGCGGCGTGGTCGCCGTAGTAGGCCAGGATGGCTGCCCCATCGGCGCTGCCAGAGGGTTGGCCGTGCCAGATGACCTCCTCGCACAGGGTGAAGGCCGCGGCCGCGAACACCCCGCTCGCAGCGGCAAGCCAGGCGAGGCGGCTCACGCGGGTCCGCCACCATGGCGTACTCCTCGATCAGCATCCAGGCCTTCCCGTCCATGGTGAATTCGTTGCGCCATCGGGCATGGGTTTTGTCGTCAATGATCCAGGTCAGGCGGATCCGAGGATAGCCCTCCGCGAGCGACTCGTACACGAGCCGATTCCCGTCGATGTGCCCGCGGAAGATGGACAGGTTGGGGCCGTTGTTGTCCGCGCTCGCGGCCCGGTACTCGCCGGCCATCCCGTCCCAGCCGGCGATCCAGTGCAGCCGCCAGGTCAGGACGAAGGTGCCATCCGCCAGGTGCTGGTCCTGCCCGAAGTCGCAGTCGTACCAGAGCCCGTCCTGGATGAGGCGGCAGGTCGCATGGCCTTCGCCGCTCATCTCCGGCGAGCCGGGGCCCATGCCGCCGGCCTGGATGGTGCCGGTCCAGCGCCAGTCGCGGTAGAAGGGGGCCAGTGCAGCCATCTCGGGGCCGGCCACCTTCGAGGCCGGCAGTGGAGCCGTGGTCGTCATGGCAGTCGATTCCCTGCGGGCGTCCGGCGGCGCATTGGGCGTCCCGCCTGCGCGCGCCCACCCGCGATCGTCCGGAGAGGCACGTGCCCCAACCAGTGCTGGACGGCCCGCCACGAACGCATCCTTCGGCCTGCTGCCTCCACCCGGCCGATCTGTGCCGGATGCCTCTTGCGCCGATGCTGTAGGACCTGCATGGTTTGCGTGCTTACGCACATACGCAATCAGTGAGGTTGTCCGTGTCCGCCCGGTCCCGCTCGTCCCGTCAGCGCACCCGCATCCCCGTCCGTCGCCGTCCACCCTGGCTGCTGCTCGGCGGCGCCGTCGCCGCCCTGGCCATCGTCGGCGTGCTGGCCGTGGGCCTGCTGAGCGGACACGGCGTCACCGAGATCAGCCCTGCCCAGCTCCAGGCGGAGCTCGCCACCAAGGACTTCACGCTGCTGAACGTGAAGACGCCCTACATCGGCGAGATCGAGGGCACGGACCTGTGGATCCCCTACGACCAGCTCGCCGCCCGCACCGCAGAGCTGCCGTCCGACAAGTCGGCCAGGATCGTCGTGTACTGCCGAACCGGCAACGAGAGCAGCATCGCGGTGCAGACGCTCAGCAGCCTGGGCTACACGAACCTTGAGGAGCTGACTGGAGGCATGACGGCCTGGACGGCCGCCGGCGGCGCGTTGGTGAGCGTGGCGCGCTAGACACACGCGTTCCCTTATCCCAGGGGCCACGAATACGGCGCAGACCAGGTCGCGCCGCCGTCGCTCGTGACCTCGAGGACGATCCCCTGCGCGTTCGGATCCCACATGAGCACGAAACCGTGCTCGGCGTCGAGTAGATCGGCACCGCCCGTGGAGTTTACGTCGATCTCCCCAAGCGGCATCGTTGTCCAGGTTCGCCCGCCGTCCCGGCTCACCAGGGGCTGCATTCGGCCTCCGGTGATCCAGGCCGTGCCGTCCGGAGCAACCGCAAGGCCAGCCGGATGGCCGGTGATCGGGATCTGACCGATGTCGCCAGTTCCCATGGCTCCCCCAACCACCTGTGCGCGGACCTGCCACGACGCACCGCCGTCGCTGGTCACCAGGACGACCTTGTCTTCCATGATGGTGGCTGGGCCGCCGGTGCACAGGAGCCAGGCCGATGTCGCGCCCACCGCGGCAATCGCGGTGGGGCCCATGGCCGTGGGCCCGCCCGGCCCGCACGGGATGGGACCGGCCTGCACCCAGGACTGACCCCCGTCACTGGTGCGCTCGACGGCCGCGGCGCCCGGCCCGCCAACCGCGCTCCCCGGACGGAGGCGCCACCGGCACCAGCGCCCAGCCGTGCTGCGGATCGGCGAAGCTCACGACCGCCACGCTGCTGCCCTGCGACGTCCAGGTGAGGCCACCGTCTGTGCTGCGCCACAACGTGCAGTCCGCTCCCTCCGCCGTGCAGGTCTGGGCCACCGCGTCGCGTGCGCCGAAGGCCCACAGCCCGCTCACTGGCGCGTCCGTCTGCCAGACCAACGACCAGCTCGCACCCCCGTCGGTCGTGCGGTCGACACGGCCTTTGCCACCGTCCACTCCGCCCACCAGTCCGGTCTGACCGTCACTCCAGAACGCCAGGGCGCTCGGCTGGAACGAGGCGACGCCCGGAACAGGCGATGCGGTGGGCGAGGCTGATTCCGCGGCACCGGCGCTCCAGACGAGGGCCTCCACGACCACCGCGCTCTCGCAGTCGGCCCGGATGGACGCCGGGCAGGATGCTGCCCCGGGATCATGGGCGTGGACCTGCAGGACGACTGGGTCGGCCATCTGCCAGCCCGACCCGGACACGTCCCCGCGCACGATCAGGTGCACGGTCCCATGGCCAAGGTCTTGCATCGTCTGCGCCGGCACGCTGCGGGACGCCGTGAGGAACCAGCCCGACGGACACCACGGGCGCTAGCTCGTTCGTCGGTCGAGCCGATGGGCGGCTCCACGCAGTCGACCATCGATGTCGATCAGCCAGCCGCCGATGTAGAACGACCTGTCGCTGCCGATCCGCGGCGATGTGGTCCGCGATCGCCGTGACCGCTGATACACCGGCTGGCCCTTGAACGTGGACGGGCACCTGGCCGGGCGCTCACTGACGCCCTGGCCGCTGGGCGAACTCGGAGGCCGATGGCGCCACCGTCGCCGAGATCGGTGGCTGGTTCATACCGCTGATCACCGCGAAGTGCCGCCACCACTGCGATCACCACCACCGCGGCCACGCTTGGCAACACCATCCGCATCCATCCGGCCGCAGGCGAGCCCGATCGATCCGGCAAGCTCGCGCCGTAGCCGATGCCGCGAAATCGGCGCGCAGCGGATGCTGGCGGGCCTCGGCATGGAATGCCTCGCCCAGGCGATCCTCCAGCGGCGGGCGATCAGGCGCCATCGGTCTGGCCTTCCTCGCCAAGCGCAACCCGCAGACGGGCCAGCGCCCGGTGCAGGCGGGCCTTGGCTGTGCCCAGGCGGATGCCCAGCGCATCGGCGACGTCGGCCACCCCGAGGTCAGCCGCGTAGCGCAGGCCCAGGATGGTCCGGTCGTCCGGCCGGCAATGAGCCGATGGCGATAAGCAGCGTGATGTGCTCGGCGGCGGCCGCCGAGGGGTCCGCGGTGGGAGCCGCTTCCGGCTCCAGGATCACCTCGCGGGCGTGGTACCCGCGGCGGGCATGGTCGATGGCGGCGCGGACCGCGATCCGCCGGAACCAGGCCGTCCACCCCGTCGGATCGCGCAGCTGTGGCAGGCGCTGCCAGGCGCGCAGCGTGGCCTCCTGCAGCGCATCCTCGGCATCGGTTGGGGATCGGAGCACGGCCAATGCGGCGCGATAGGCGATCGGTGCATCCCGTTCGAGCAGCTGCTCGAACGCCAGTCGATCCCCCGCCCGGGCGGCCTCGACCAGCTCATCGAGCTCCCCGCCAGGGCGCACGCGCACCACCTCCTCAGGGTAGTAGACGGAGCCGGCGCGCGCGTTTCGTTGCCTGGCCCACACGGGCTTCAGTCCGCGACGACCTCGACGGTGTAGTTGCGTCCCTCCCAGCGATCGTCCGCCGTCCAGTAGAACGTGAAGCGGACCGGGCTGTGCTGACCCGGAGCGATGGGAAGGTCGACGTAGCTGATCGCCAGGGAGGTGTCCGTTGCTGGCGTGTCGGTATGCGAGGCCCACTCGTCCATGGTCCACGTCAGGCGGAACGGCGCAGGCGCCTGGATGCGCAGCGTCTCGCCCGGCCGTACGGCGCGGACCTGGCGGTTCGGCTTCCAGATCTCCAGCGCGCTGGCATCGCGGCCGCCGGTAGCGCTCGGCCACCTCCGGCACCAGGTCGAAGACCGCACCATCGGCTGTGGAGCGCAGGAGCTTCAGGTATTCGGCGTGCGCCCACATCAGGGGCATGGCCGATCCGGTCGGTCCGCCCAGGCGGAATCCCAGGTCCGGCCGGTCCGCTTCGTCCCAGACCTGCTCCGGCAGCAGCCCCGCGCCGTGCGCGAACGACTCGAGGGCCCGCAGGTACGGGGCCGCAGAACGACCGGCCGCCAGCTCGTAATGCCCTCGCTCACCGGCGAGCAGCGGCCAGGCCCGGCCGCGGCCCCAGCCCACGAAGGGTCCTCCGTCCTCGCGCTGTCCATACCCGTCGTGGTTGTATCGGCGCCACGCCGGACCGTACGGGGTGTCGACCTTCAGCAGGGCATCGACCACCCGCAGCGAGTCCTCCATGAGCGCGGATCCGGCGGGCTTGATCCCGTAGCGGACCAGCTCCAGGAATCCCGCGTCCACGACCTGGTTGGCCGGGACATCGGCCTGCGCACCCGGAGCCTGGTTGGCAAGCGTCAGGATCCCGTGGTCCGGATCCTCGTCCGGCGAGACGTCGTCCATGCTCACCGGCAGGATCCGGATGTAGTGGCGCGGCACCCCGGGCAGCAGCGACCCCTGGCTGGTGACCGTCCACTCGTCCACGTGGGCCTCCAGGAAGTCCGCGTACTCCTGGACGAACGTCGCTGTCGCCGAATCGCCACGTTCCTGGAAGAAGGCAGCGGCACAGGTGAGCGCCGCGATGTTCGAGGCGAGGGTCGACGGCGAGTACCCGGCGGCCTCCTCCCAGCGCTCCTGGCGGGTGGCCGGCCCGTTGCGCACCAGGAAGCCGGCGGCCGCCCGTACCATGGGGAACGGGTCGAACCGCTCGAGCGCGTCCAGGCGGTGCAGGCGGTGCGCGAGCAGGATGGGAAAGGCCACCTCGTCGAGCTGGATCCCCTGCCAGTAGGGCTCGCCGCTGATCCAGAAGTTCTGGTAGAAGCCACCATCCGGGCGCTGGACCACCGACAGGTAGATCAGCGCGCGCAGGGGCGCACCGGCATGGCCCGCCGCCAGCAGTCCCGTCGCGCTGTTGACCATGTCCCGGGTCCAGACCAGGTGGTACCCGCCCAGGTCCTCATCGCCGTGCGCCTCGCCCCAGGGAATGCTGAGCGAGGCGATCAGCGCGCCGCGGTACAGCTTGTCCTCGTGGGCCTGCAGCAGCGACTGGCTGGTGTGCGCCAGCCGGCCACCGTCCCCCGCCGCGGCGTGCATCGCTGAAGACTCGGAGCAGGCATCGGCCCATTCACGGACGAAGCGCTCGCGCATGGGCTCGTACTCCCGGCCCAGGGTCTGCTCCAGGACTGCCAGCGCACCCGAGCGGTGGTCGGAGAAGCTGAGGCCGATGGTGAACGGTGCGCCGGTTTCGCGCGCCAAGCTCGGCGACGAAGGCGATGTTCCCGTTTGTGGCGCGGTCGAAGGCATGGTCCAGACGGAAGTCGTCAGCGAGGTCCTGCCAGCCGTCGTTGACGCCCACGAAGCCCACGGATGGCTGCGCCATCGGCACCGTTGCGCCCAGCGCCAGCCAGCTGCCTCCCTTGTGGCCGATGAACACCGTCCGGCCGCCAACGGTTGCCACCTCTCCGCTGTTCCCCCATCCGCCGACCTCCAGGTGCGGTGCACAGATCACGTAGACGTGGAGGGTATCGCCGGAGTCGGCGGCCTCCAGGCGGACCCGCATGAGCAGGGCCGCCTGCTCCGGGTCGCTGAAGACCTCCTTGACGATCCGGTAGCGCCCGTCGCGGGCCGTGCTCACCACGCGAAAGCCCAGGGCGTGCGGACCCAGGGCTTCCACGGTGCTCTCCAGGTCGCGCGTCTCCTGGTGCAGGAAGCTGGTCCCGTCGGTGACCACCAGCTGCAGGTCCCGAAGCTGGGGCATGTCGATCATGGGCCAGTAGCACTCGGAGACGGCGCCGCCGGTGATGGTGAACCACAGGTGGCTGGCGGATCCGCGGGCGGTGCCCACCGCCTGCTTGGCGCTGCCGGTCCAGCTTGGAGGGAGACCCGGCCCACCGGGTGCGTCCATGACCACCTCGCTGCTCGTTCGCAAGAACCGATGCGGCCCCGCTGGCGCGGGCGGGAGCAGTGCCGGACGCAGGTCGCGGCGTGATTGTGCTACAGCGAGGCGCTCTCCGGGCGACGCGCGATGAGCTCGGCGGTCCACTCCCGCAGGCGAGGCAGGTGCTCTGCGAAGTGCTCGGCGGCCGATTTGCGGATCCACCAGGCCGCCTCTTCCGAAGGTTGCGCCAGGTCGTACCAGGTCTCGAGCAGGAGCGTTCGGCCGGCATTGGCCTGTACCCACGCGACCTCCCACGGCTGGCCCGCCATGCCCTCGAGGAGGGCCGCATTGAGGGCATCCACGTCCACGGCGTGGCCCTCGTAGCTGCCCGCCCCCATGCGCTGGAACTGGGTCTCCGCCTCGGCCAGCCAGGTGCCCAGGTGGGCCACCAGGTCACGGACGGTCCAGTCCGGGTCCGTGTAGTAGCCCGGCTCCACGCATTCCTCGGGCGTCAGCGAGCGCACCAGCGCCAGGAGCTCGGCCCAGCCGTGGCGCTCGGCGTCGATATCGGCCTCGTAGGGATGTCCGCCTGGGGGTGGTGCGGCGGATGGCTGTGAGTCGGTCATGTGGCCTCGGCGAACGCCCCCTCCAGTGGGTACCCGGCATCCTCCCAGTCCAGCAGCCCGCCCGAGTAGCGGCGCACGTTGCGGTAGCCGCGCCGTACCAGGTCGCGGTACAACGCCACGCTCGAAAGGCAGTCGACGTTGGAGCAGTACACGATCACCTCGTCGTCGGGGTGGACCGCGGCGTACAGCTCCGCGGGAGTGTCGAAGTGCAGGGAGGTCGGAATGTGCTTCGCGTCGTAGGCCCAGCGGTTGAGGGCCATGATCAGCTTGAAATCATCGCCGCGCTCGATCTTGGCCTTCAGCTCGTCGCGGCCGATGGTGCGGATCGGCTCGAGGCCCAGGGCGGCTCGCGGATGCGGCTGGTCCATGTCGCGCCGATTATCCGCCCAGGGACGCGAGACGGTCCGCCGAGGGAATCACGTAGTAGGCCCCGGTCACCGGCCGCGTGAATCGAGTGAGCGCGTCGCGTTCGGGGCCGGTCTTCCCCGCCATGCTCTCCAGCATGCGGACCAGGATCTGCTGGTCGGCGGCGAAGCCCACGAAGATGGTCCCGTGCTGCCCCACCGAGCCGTACGGGATGTTGCGCCGGAAGATCTTCCCGAAGTCATCCTGGTCGGTGCGGGCCACGTGGGAGTCATCCGGTCGGGGATCCAGCTCCTCGGAGTCGGCCTTGCGACGGCCGATGACCGCCTCCTGGCGCTCGATCTCGAGGCCCTCCCAGTCGGCGGCGTCATGCTCCCACTGCTGCAGGAGCAGGATCGATCCTCCGGCACAGGCCGATGGCGCCGTCATCAGCGCCACCGCGGCGGCCTCGACCAGGGTCGGGTTCTCCGTGCCGTCGATGAACCCGGTCAGGTCCAGGTCGTGGTGGTAGGGCCAGCCCACCATCTCGTGGGCGATCCGCGCGTGCGTTGCGAGTCCGGTGATGACCGCGCGCCCCAGGTCGAAGACCACGTCGTAGGAGGCGCCCGAGAGCCAGATGACGATGTCGTGCTGCGTCGCGGGCATGGTGTATCCGTCGCGCCCGGTCAGAGCCTCGTTGAACCCGGTGACTCCAGGCGGCGCGGCATCGGGCGCCACGTTGGCCCAGAGCTCGGGCCGGAATCCGGCCACGATGTTGACGCCACCGATGGTGGTGCGCGGCTCGCGGAGGCCGGCTACCCGGGCGACGGCCTCGGCGGGGTCGACGTCGGGAAGCAGGTCCAGCTCCAGGTAGGTGTGCGACGCGGTACCCAGCGCGAAGATCCCGGTCTGGGGAGAAGCCATGGCCCAGATCATGGCGGGCATCGGTCCCGGACACAAGGTCGGCCGAGGGAGGGCCCTCGCCTGGGAACCCCGCCGTCCCGTTCGCGCCGACCCATACACTGGATCGATGCGCTTTTCGAATGCGATCGAGATCAGCCGCCCTCCCCAAGCGGTCTTCGAGTATCTGGTCACCCCCGAGAACATCCCGACCTGGAATCCGGCAATTGCCGAGGCGAAACGTCTCACTCCCGGCTCTCCGCGGGTGGGCACGCGGATCCGACAGCGACGGACGCGTCCCCGTCCCGGCTGGGAGGAGCTGGAGGTCACGGAGCTGGTCGAAGGGCATCGCATGGTGCTCGCCGGTGACCTGGGACCGCTGAACGGCACCCTGTCATACGAGCTGGAGCCCACCGCCAGCGGCACCCTGCTCACGAACACCGCCGCCCTCAACGCCACGGGAGCCCTCGCCGTGGTCGCGCCCCTGGCCACGGGCAGGATCCGCGCATCGGTGGCGGTGAACCTCGTGACGCTGAAGCATGTTCTCGAAGACGGGGGGTCCTGACCGCACGACACGGAGACGAACCATGGAGATCAAGCCGCGGCAGCCCTCATCGAAGGGCAGTGCCGACATGTTCACCGGCGACGTCTGGCTCGACGTCATCGCGCGCGGGGAGCCGCCCGCCCGCGTGCGCGTCAGCGCGGTGCACTTCGCCCCGGGAGCCCGGACCGCCTGGCATGCCCACGCCGTGGGGCAGACCCTGCACGTGCTCGAGGGCGTCGGGTTCGTGCAGGCGCGTGGCGAGCCGTCCGTTGAGCTTCACCCTGGCGACACGGTGTGGGCGCCTCCCGGCGAGTGGCACTGGCACGGGGCCGCACCGGATCGCTTCATGGCGCATCTCGCCATCTGGGAAGCACCTGACCAGGGGACGGAGAGTGACTGGGGCGAGCTGATCGACGAGGCGACCTACGAGGCTGCGACGGCGGAGCGAACGGGCTGACCTGCTCCGACGAGCTTGACCCTACTGGCTCCGGTGATTGGACCGGATGCCGGAGAGGTCGCTGACCAGGGCCCAGGCCGCGCTCGCGACCACCAGGCCCACCAGCCCGACGCCGGCAATGGGCTCCCAGCCGAGGCGGACAAGCGCGGCACAGAGCACGAGCGCCAGGACGGGGCCAAGGAACAGCACCGGCCGATCCCCCACCAGGAAGTCGTACCAGAAGCGGCCGAAGGCGACGACGTAGCGCATCAGCCTGCCTCCTCGGACGCCGGAGCCGATGTCGGGCGGCGGATGGCGGAGGCAATCGCCCGCACCGCAAGCAGCGCCAGCACCAGGTAGACCGCCAGCAACAGGAGGATGGAGAGGTCCTCCCCGGGCCACGCGATGCCGATGCCCTCGCCACCCCAGAACGTCCCGAACGAGACGAGCATCAGCCCCACCCCGAACTTGAGCTGGTTCTCCGGCACGTGCGCCAGCGGCTCGCGAAGGACGAGGGCCACCGCCAGCACGGCAACCAGCGCGATCGCAGCGCCGATGACGGCCGCTCCCAGCTCACCGCCGGCCGCGCCAAAGGTGATGACGATGAACGCGACCTCCAGCCCCTCCAGCAGCACGCCCTTGAACGAGACGGTGAAGCTGATCCAGTCCATCCCGGCCCCGGCCACCGGCGGCTCCTCCGCCAGCGCGGCCACCTCGCGGCCGTAGCTGTCGGCCTCGTTGCGCACGGCGCGTGCGCCCGCGGCTCGCAGGATCGCCTTGGTCAGCCACTGCAGGCCGAACACGATCAGGACCGTCCCCACGACCAGGCGCAGGACTCCAATGGGCACCAGCGTCGCGATCGCAAACCCCAGCACCGCCACCAGCGCGGCCAGCACCACGACTGCGACGCCCGCGCCAATGAGCGTCGAGCGCCACTGTCGGGTGACGCCCACGGCAAGGACGACGGTGAGCGCCTCCACGAACTCGACGCCGGAGGCAGCCAGGCTGGAGAGGAATGCGGCGATGGCGGCGGAGGACATCACGCCAACCCTACCCGAGCAGGGCATGTGCCATGGGCGCCCCACGCACGATCACAGGCCAGCCGCTACCCTTTGCCCCGACCGAGCACCCAACGAACGCGGAGCATGCCCTTGTCTTCGTCACGCAGACCCAAGTCACGCCAGGGAACCCCCACCCGCCGCGAGCGCCGCGAAGAGCAGCGCCGCGCCGCCGCCCGCGCCGCGCGACGCCAGTCCGGCGGCCTGCCACTTCCCTGGCTCACCGGTGGCGTGGTGGTGGTGGTCGCCGCGGTGATCGTGATCCTGGTGCTGATGAACCAGTCGCCCGCCGGCACCAGCGTCACGACGCCCACGAACGTCACCCCAACCGGCGACGCCAGTGGACGCACCGTGGGCGCGTCGTCGGCGTCAGTCACGCTGGACCTGTGGGCGGATTTCCAGTGCCCCGTGTGCAAGCAGTTCACCGACACCGTCGAGCCGAACATCGTCAGCGACTACATCTCCAAGGGGCAGGTGCGGCTCGTGTTCCACGACTTTGCTTTCATCGGCCCGGAGTCAACGCAGGCGGCCATTGGCGGACTCTGCGCGGCTGACGCAGGCAAGTTCTGGCCGTATCACGACTACGTGTATGCCAACCAGGGCGCGGAGAACTCCGGCGCCCTCAGCGACGCGAAGCTCAAGGCCATCGCGTCGGCGGTCGGCATCGACGCCACCACGTTCTCGACGTGCCTGGGCAGCAGCGCCAACAAGCAGCAGGTGTCCGACGAGGCGACCACGGCCCAGTCCAAGGGCATCACCGGCACCCCCACGCTGTACGTGAACGGTGTCCAGGTCTCGAACCCGCTCGACTACGGCACGGTGTCGGCGGCGATCGATGCGGCGCTCCAGTCCGCGTCGGCGGCGCCATCGGCCTCGGCTTCGCCGGCTTCCTAGAAGGCCGATGTCCCAGGAGCACCCGGACCCGCACCGGCGGACAGCACGGCGGCTGGCCGTCGCCATGGCCATCCTGGCCCTCGCGGGCCTGGGCATCTCCATCTACCTCACCGTGCTGAAGCTCGCCGGTGAGGTGCCGCTCTGCGTGGTGGGCGGCGGGTGCGAGTCGGTGCAGACCAGCCGCTACAGCGTCCTGCTGGGGATCCCGGTCGCCGCCTACGGAGCGGTGTGGTCAGCGGTTGCGCTCGCGGCCGCCATTGCGTGGTTCCGCACTGGAGACCGCCGCGCGCTCCTGGTGCTGTACCTCGGAGGCCTGGCCGGCACCCTCTTCGAGGCGTACCTGGTCTACCTGGAGCTGTTCGTGATCCACGCGGTCTGCAGCTGGTGCGCCACGTACGGAGTCACCGTGGTGCTGGGCTGGCTGCTCACCCTGCCGGCGCTGCGCATGCACCAGCCGTAGGGGCGGATGCGAGCGGACGTGCCTCGCTCGTCGACTTGCGAGCGCAGGCTCCGGGTGACTGAACAGGACCCGACTCCGAGGCTGGACCAGGCGACAGGCAGCGCAATGGATAGCAGCCCCCAAGCGACGATCGAGTCGCTTGCGCCGAGGTTCAGCGGTGAGGTGGTCGCCGTCAGCGCCAGGCCAATGGACTGTCCGAGCGGTGGCGTCCTCGAAGCGGTAGACTGACCTCGCGGCCCCCGGATCCCGGCCTCGCGCTCTCCCCCCGGCGCAAGATCGGATACTCTCCGGGCCGCGCTTCGTTTCCCGGGTACATCGCAGCCACTGGCCACCGCCTGCCCCGCGGGCGCAAGATGCACGCGTGCACGATCCCGAGCCGATGGCCCCTAGCGCCGCGCGGTTCCGCCCAACGCGGGCAGCGCGCCCGATCCCGGCCGCATTCGTGGTCGCGCTCCTGGTTGTCGTCGCCGCGCTGTCCCTGACCGCGACCGCGTCGCTTGCCGCGGGGCCGCCGTACCCTGACCCGGTCGCCGGTCAGCGCGTGTACGACACCGCCGGGGTCCTGTCATCGCAGACGATCCAGCAGGCGGAGTCCATCATCGCCGGCATCGAGCAGCGCACCGGCGCCCAGGCCGTGGTCTACACCCAGGTGAAGCCGGAGAGCAGCACGCCCAGCGACGCGGAACGCGACGCGGCGGCGCTCATCGACCAGTGGGGCATCGGCCGCAAGGGCTTCGACGACTCCCTGGTGATCCTCCTGGACCTTGATACCTCGCTCTGCCACGGCCAGGCGCAGCTGTTCGCGGGGAGCGGCTTCAAGTCCGCCTTCCTGACGGATTCGGAACGCCAGGCGATCTTCGACGACAAGATGGTCCCGTACCTCAAGAGCTGCGACATGGACGGCGCGGTCCTGGTCGCGCTCCACGCCGTGGACGACGCCGCCACGCCGGAGCACGCCCAGACACTGCAGACCGCCCGGCAGCTCAACGCCGTCCTGGGCTTCGGCGGGGTCCTGCTCGGGCTGGGCCTGCTCGCCTGGCTGTTCGTGAACTGGCTGCGCTTCGGCCGCGACCCGGTCTATACCGATGACGCCTCCATCTACATGCCCGCGCCACCACCCGGGCTGACCGCCAGCGGCGCGGCGGTGATCCTGGACGGCATGGCCACCCGCCACGCGCTGACCACCGCCATGCTCGACCTCGCGTCACGCGGCGAGATCGCCTTTGATCCGGACACCGGGTTCCTCCACAAACCCAAGGTCACCATCCGCATCACGGACCCTGACCTGACCGATACCAAGCTGCGGCTCATTCGCCGCCAGCCCATTGGCCAGGCGGAGCAGTACGCCCTGCAGCGCCTCCAGGCCCTGGCCGAGGGCGACGAGCGCGAAATCTCACCCGAGCGCCTCCTGGACTTTGGGTCGCACGTGAGCCGATTCAACGAACTCTCCGAGGACGCGGTCGTGCACGGCGGCTGGTTCGCCCGGGCCCCCCGCTCCGTCATCCGGCGCTGGGTGGGCATTGCGGTGGTCGAGGTGGTCGTCGCCGGCCTCGCCATCTGGGGCGCGCTGAGTCTTCCGAGCAGCGGGCTGACCCTGGTGGGCGTCAGCCTGGGCGTTGCCGGCGCGGCGACCTTCGGGGTCGCCTACTGGATGCCATCGGTCACCCACACCGGCGCCATGGTGCGGGCCTGGCTGGCGGCGTATCGGCGCACCCTGCAGGCGACCCTGCGCCAGGCGCAGAGCATGACCGAGGTCGTGGACAAGAAGGTGCTGCCCTGGATCGAGACGCCGGACCAGGCGGTGGTCTGGGGCGTAGCCCTGGGCCTGCACAGAGAAGTCGAGGAGGTCCTGCACCGCAGCGTGGAGGCTGAGCGCCACGGCACCACCACCGGGATGTGGTACCCGGCCTGGTACGGCAGTGGCTCCTGGGGTGGATCGGGCGGCAGTGGTGGCGGAGGCGGGCTCTTCTCCGGTTCGGCCGTGCCGAGCTTCGGCGGGATGTTCGCCGCCATCGGCACCATCGGGAACTCGCCGTCCAGCTCGGGCGGGGGCGGAGGCTTTGGCGGTGGCGGCTCAGGCGGGGGCGGCGGCGCGGGCGGCGGCTTCTAGACGCGGCGCAATCAACGACTATCCGAGCCCAAAGAACTCCCGGATGGCCGCCACCGATGCATCGGAGGTGTTCACGGTGTAGTGGTTGGCGTCGATCTCGACTGCGGTTGCCGTTGGCACCTCGCGTGGGAAGCGGGCGGCATCGGCGTCGCTGACGATGCGGCCAAGGCCGGGCAGGATCTCCCGCCGCGCCCGCAGGAGGAGCACCGGCATCGCAAGCGCTCGCCACAGCGGATACGTGGTGTGCGTCTCGCCGTACGCGCTGTCCTCCAGCACCGCATCGCGGTTGCTGCGCGACCTGACGCCGCCCTCGACCGGCTCCAGCTCGTAGGCAAAGTAGCGATCCCAGTACTCCGACCACGGATCGATCAGCCCCATCCCCTTCACCGCGGCGATGTACGCCTCCGCTGACGGCGCCACCTGGCCAAGCCGATTGACCGAAGCGCTGATGGCCGCGGCACTGGCCGGGTCCGGCACGCCGCAGATGTCGAGAAGGACGACCCGCTCGATCCGGCCCGCGTCGAGAGCCGCGGCTTGCATCGCGACGGCTCCGCCCATCGACTGCCCGATGACGCAGAAGGTGGTCGCCCCGAGCGCATCCGCGATGGCGAAGGCATCTTGAGCGTGGCTCTCCCAGCCGTACGAGCCGGGTGGGGTCACCTCGCTCAGGCCGCGGCCGCGCAGGTCCACGCTGATGACCTGCAACCCAGGGTCAGCAATCCGCTCGGCGATGAAGTCGAACGAAGCCAGGTTCGCGCTCAGGCCCGGCAGGCACACGACCAGCCGAGCACCCGGATCACCGATGCGTCGAGCCCGGATCCTGCCGGACGCGAGCTGCAGATCGAAGTCCATGGACCGCCTTCTCATGGCGAGGTCGCCGCCGTTTCGCGTCAGACTACCTCAGCGTGCTGGCGATCGTGACCCTGCGCCCGACGGCGGCGGCCGCGGGTGCGGCATCGCTGCCCACCATCGCCACGACCCACCACGCGATCCACGATTGACGGCTGGGAGTCCCAGATGCGTTCTTCTCCTGCCCCGCCATTGACGCCAGCGCTATCATGTTACGCATGGTAGCCAGCGAGACACGGGACTCGCTCACCGAGCTGCGGCGCGGGGTGCTCGAGTTCTGCGTGCTGGCCATCCTGCGCGGCGGCGAGTCGTACGGGTTCGACATCGTCCGCGAACTGTCGGAGGAGGAGCTGTTGACCAGCGAGGGAACCATCTACCCGCTCCTCTCCCGGCTGCGCCGCTCGGAGTGGGTCACCACCACCTGGCGGGAATCGGCGGCGGGTCCACCCCGTCGGTACTATCGGATCACCGATCGCGGCCGGCGCGCCCTGGAAGCGTTCGCCGCGGACTGGTCCCGGTTCCGCAGCGCCGTTGACGGGCTGCTGAACCCGGAGGCCAAGGGAGGGGGCAGGGATGCAGCCTGACGCACTGGTCCGCGACTACCTGGGCCGGCTGGAGGCGGCCGCCTGGCCCCTGACCGAGGATCGCCGTCGCGAGCTGGTGGGCGAGGTTCGCGAGCACATCGACACCGCCCTGGTCAACGCCGGCACCAGCGACGAGGTCACCGTCCGCAACGTGCTCGATCGCCTGGGGCGGCCGGAGGAGATCGTGGCCGCAGAGGTCCAGACCGATGGCGCCTCGTCCGGGCCCGTTCGCGCCGCGGCCGTTCCCGCGCCGTCACGCTGGAGCATCGGCGCCGTGGAGATCACCGCCCTCCTGCTGCTGACCGTGGGTGCCTTCGTGCTGCCGGTGGTCGGACCCATCCTGGGCCTGGTCTTCGTCTGGGTCTCCACGGTGTGGTCTACGCGCGAGAAGCTGTTTGCCACCTTCCTGGTGGCGGTCCTGCTGCTGCTCCCGGTGGTGCTGCTGTTGGACCTCACCGTTCAACCCGGATAGAGGGGACTACGCCTGATGGACATCGCGCCGGCCGGATACCTGATCCCGCTCGCCGGGCTGGCGGCCGCCGCCTTCCTGGTCTTCGTCCTCCTGCGTCGGCGCCGCTGAGCGGGCATCATTGCCCTGACAGCTCCGGGAGGGGGTGACGCGTGGATCTGGTGGCGGCGGCCGTGGTGGGGTTCGCGCTGGGCGGAACCGCGGTGTGGCTGCTGGGGCGGCGAGGCTCATCTGCCCCGATCAGCTTGGCGTCAGGTCACCGGTCGATCGCTCCCCTGCGCCGGACACCCCATCGGCTGCCACCGGGTGAGCTCGAGGCGCTCGTGCACAACGCCGAACGGTTGGTCCGCATCGATGCCTCTCCGCTTCAGCGCGTCATTGGTGTCGGGATGGCGTCCGTGGCGCAGGGCGTGACGGTGGAACTGCTGGCGATCGAGGTCCGCGAGGCTGGCTGTCGCAGCCTGCTGCGGTTCCGGACGCCTGGCGAGGCATCCAGCCCCGAGACCTTCATGCCGATGGGACCGCCCGAGGTCACGGTCGCCGATGATCGCGCCACCCGCTACGAAACCGGCGCGGCCTCCATGGGCCAATCCGACACGGGTGGCGAGGCGGGGTTCAATTTCGCGCCACCGCCTCCGGCCGAAGCGCGGCGGCTGATGATCACCATCGGGCGCTTCGAGGGCCGCGCGTCACCGCCTGGATCCAGAATCCCCGCGCACCGCGAAGTGCCGGGTCCCTGGACCTTCGAGCTCGACCTGAACCGCGGCCTCGACAGCTGAGGCCAACTTCGGACGCTGGAGCACTTGTCAGCGCGCCAGGGCGCGCGCAGGCTGTGGGCCTGAGGTGCTGCGGGGAGGAGTGATGCACATGCGCGCCACGGGCCTGGTGCGGGTCGCTGTCGCGGCCGTCATCGTGGGCGCTGCTACGGTGCTGTCCGGGATCGGCTCTCAGAGCTGGGGCGAGCAGGTTCACCCGTGCACCGATTACCTGAATCGGGTCTCGGTCGACGCCACCGGTCGGGTGGCCACGCCGGCCGATCTGCAGTTCTCGGATCCCCGCTACCGCTGCTGGCAGGTGCCGTAGCCAGGCACCACGGGACTGCTGCTCCATCGCGACGAGTAGTCGGGTAGCCGATGCCCATCCCCGCACGCGTCGCCTGCAACCCGGTCCACGAGGTGGTGACGAACGACCCTGTTGGCCCGGCGGCAGATCCAGCTAAATCGGCCTGGTCGATTCGGCCACGGGTCGCGCCGCGACCCGACGTTCGATCCGCCGATCGAGGTCGAAGGGAAATGGAAGCCGACTCTCGAACCCTCCTCCAGCGGCTGGGAGCGGGAAGGGTTGCCCGGATCACTGGCGGCATCTACCTCACCTACGTCCTGGCGTCGGTGCTCGCGGGCGCGCTGGGGCAGATCGGGCTGGGCGATGCCCAGCAGATCCAGCAGGCGCTGCTCACCAATCCCGGGTCGTTCCGCATCGGCCTGGTCCTGGCCCTGTTGACGGGACTCCTGTTCGTGGCGACCGCGTGGGGTCTGTGGATTCTCCTCCGACCGATCAACCGTGAGCTGGCGCTGCTGTTCCTGCTGCTCAACGCCATCGGCGTCGCCATCCAGGGCGCCGCGATGCTGTCGCTGGTGTCCGCGCTGCTGCTGGGTGATGCGCCCAGCCAGATGCAGGCCTACTCGAGCGCCCAGGTGGAGGGGCTGACCTATCTGGCCATTTCCACCTACAAGACGGGCTGGGTCACGGCCCAGCTGTTCTTCGGCGCCTGGCTGTTCCCGCTCGGGTATCTGGTGTACCGCTCCCGATTCCTGCCCCGGTTCTTCGGCGTCCTCCTGGGGCTCGACGGCATCGCCGTCGCGATCTGGTTCCTCCAGGTCCTGCTGCTCCCCGACTACCCGGCGATCCGGTACCCAGGACTGGCGGTGAGCTTCGTCGCCGAGGTCGGCCTGGCCCTGTGGCTGCTCGTCGTGGGGGTGCGGAGCGTCGAGCCTGGAGCTGAGCTGCACGCAGGTCCGGCCGGTACGACCGGACAGGTGCTGCCATGAGAGCAGTGGTCTGCCACGGTTGACTTCAGATCACCCATTCCGGGCGAACGAACCTGCTGCGCATCGTCGATCCCGGATACGAACCGTCTGCGCATTGCGAAGCCAGCATGAGCGTGCGAGCGGCTCCCTCGTCATGCCATTGTTGAACCACATCGGCTGCGGGGGACACTCAACAGCGTGGAGCGCATGGCGGACTGGGGGAATGCCGACCTGGTGGCGCAGGCGCGGGCCGGTGACGGCGAGGCCTTCGCGCGCCTGGTCGAGCCCCACCTCGCGCGAGCCCTGACGGGCGCACGTCTCATCGTCGGTGACTCGACCGATGCCGCCGACGTCGTCCAGGACGCCCTGCTGTCTGCCTGGCGAGGATTGGGCGGGTTGCGCGAGCCCGCCGCGTTCGGGGCCTGGTTCCGCCAGCACGTCGTGCGGACCGCCTGGCGTGCCACGAAGCGATCGCGAAGGACCGCCTCGCTGGACGACGCCTGGGTCGACCCGGTCGATCATCTCGAGATCGGCCTGGGGCGGCGAGACATTCGGCGCGCGTTGTCTACCCTGGAGCCTGACGATCGCGTCCTGCTCACCCTGCGCTACCACCTGGATCTTCCCCACGAGGAGACGGCGCGACTGCTGCGCGTGCCGGTGGGCACCGTGAAGTCGCGCCTGCACTACGCGCTCGAGCGGCTGCGCGCCGCCTACGACGCCGAGGAACGAGCATGACCGACGAGTTCGAGGCCCAGGTCAGCCGGGCTCTCCGAGATGCCCCCCATGCCGATCCGGCCGAGGTTGACCGGCTGCGCAGCTACGCTGCCGGGCTGTCCGCCACACCGCACCGGGCGATCCAGCCCGCCGTCCTGGTGGCTTCGGTCGCCACCGTTGCGGCGGTCATGCTCGTGGCAGCCATTGGGCTGGGCTGGCTCGGACTGCCGAGCCAGGGCGGGAACACCACCTATCCCATCAACAGCACCGATCCGCGCTTTGCCAAGTGCGCCGGTTCGGTCAGCGACGTCCTTGCCGCCTTCCCCATGGAGCACGCCAAGGACTACCGCGCCTACTTCCCCAAGATGGGCATCAGCCCCGAGCTGGACAGCAGTCAGCCAGCGTTCGCGGTGGTCTATCTTCGACAATGGCCGGGCCCGGTGTTGGGACCGCTGACCGCTTCGGGACAGTCCTACTCCCGGCCGACTCTCGCTCCGAACCACCACGATCTGTGCGTCTGGGTTGGCGATTCGCAGACCGGCACCAGCTATGTCCTGATTGACGTCGACACCACTGGGATGAGCGCCCCGCCGCCGGCCACGCCGAGCGCTGCGCCGGCCTCGTCCGGATCGGCGCTTCCGGGAGCTATCCATGCCGCTGCATCCCTGCCTGACACGCTCACGGTGTGCGGACGGCAGTGGAGAAAGGACCCAACCATGCGCCAGTTCAGCTTCACGCAGATCCAGTCACAGAGTAGCGGTGACCCCGTGGTCGTCGACCCGGGCGCCTCCATCCCGTGCCCGACCGGAGCCTGCTCGCAGGACGCACGCAACGCGCCATGTCACACCGTCATCTATGTGCGCGTGGGCGAGGATGCCTATGTCGACTACGCCCTGCAGGGTGGTCCGTAGGAGGGGCGGCGGGCGGAGTCTCCTTCGCGACGACGCTGCTTTACGCGACGTGAGCCGTTAGCGACCGCGCCCGCACCAACGTACTCCCAGGTCGAGATCAGGCCGCCGGCCAGTGGCGAACGACCTCGCTGCGCATCGCCTGGCTCGTGCACGAGCCCGTTGCGCATCGCGGTGCCGCATTCACCCGAAGTTGACGAAGCGCGCGTCAGTATGGTGTGAATGCCGCACCACAACAGGGAGGGTCGCCTGGCCGGCCGGCTCGTCGAGGATCTGCGCGCACAGCGACCCGAGGCGCTGGATCGGCTGCTGGCCAACTACGGCCGCCAGATCCACGGGGTGGCGTACCTCATCCTGCACAGCTCGGCCGACGCCGAGGAGGTTCTGCTCGACACCCTGCTCACCGCCTGGCAGCAGGTCGGGCGGCTCCGCGACCCACAGCGCCTGCGCGCATGGCTGCTGCGCATCGCGGTCCGCAAGTCTCTCAGCCGCCGCCGCAGCTCGCGCCAGGTGGATGTGCTCCTGCCGATGGCGGCGGCCAGCGACCCCACCGCCTCGATTTCCGATCGACTCTCGGTCGCCGCGGCGGTCAGCCACCTCCCGCCGAAGATGCGCGTGGCGGTTGCCCTGCGCTACTACGCCGATCTGTCGATCGCCGAGATGGCCGAGACCCTCGATCGAAGCCCGAACACGGTGAAGACCGAGCTGCGCCTCGCGCTGGCCCGCCTCCGCGACGAGCTGCGCGACCCCGACCTGCCGGTAGAGGCGAGCGATGACTGATAGCCGGGACCGGGAGGATCGCCTGCGTACGCGTCTCCACGCCGAGGTCGACCGCCTGGCCGTGCCCATGGATGAGGATGTGATGCGCGAGCGACTGGCGGAGCGGTCGGGCCGACGTCGGCGGTGGATGTGGCCCGCCTCGGTGGCGGCCACAGCCGCTGTCGTCGTCGCCGTCATCGTCCTGGCCGTGGCCTTCGGACCACTGCAGCCGCCCGCCGTGGGCACGTCGCCGCTGCCCAGCGCCTCGTCCGGGGAGTCGGTGAGCCTGCCCGCCGGCGCTCCGCTGAAGCCAACCGACTGCGGGTGGCCGTCGGAAACGCCGCTGGCCTTTGCGGGCTGGGCGACGATCGCAGACCTTGGGGCGGAGCAGATGATCCAGGGCGACCCGCGCGCCCACGTCTTTGCCCTGGTCACGCGCGACCCGGTCGAGCTGCAGCCCATGATCGGCTCACCGATGCTGGGGCGAGGGTTCTGCGCGCTCCGGCAGGACGGCTCACAGGTCGAGAGCGGTGTGCCTGACGAATGGGCCTTCCGCGGGACGCAACAGGGTCCTGCCGTTACGTGCGCGAAGGCCATTACGAACTGCGCGAGCGCGACCGCGGCCGTCCTGGATGCGGTGGCCGACATCGGTCATCCCGCCGCGCGGATCACGCTCAGATCGGATCAGCTGTGTATCGGAGCCCCCTTCGGCGGTCGCCCGTGTGGAGCCCCCGTCTGGCCCGCCGGCGCCCAGCGGATGACCTCCGCGGTGGTGACCTTCTCCGGGACCAACCAGCAGGCCTTCCTCAATGTGTTCTGGCTCGCTGGCGGCTCGGTCAGCGCCGAGGTGATGGCCCTGGAGGGACCGCCAAACGGGGCCACGCCGTTTCCCTAGATCGCGCGCCGAGTAAGAGGCGGCCGTCAACTTCGATACCCACCGATTTGCGCAACGTCAAGAACACGCACCTTCTTGCGCTCCACGCAATCGGTTGGGTGTCGGCTCACGACGGGTAAGAAGGGTCTTCGTGCGTGGAACTGGGGTGGCCTGCGGGGGTCGAACCCGCAACCTTCGGATCCACAATCCGATGCTCTGCCGGTTGAGCTAAGGCCACCACGGATGCCCGCGCGTGGTCGCAGCGCGGAGCGCGGCGGATTCTCCCATGCCCCCATGTGCCGGTCAAACCGATGGCGCCCACACGCCGGTCCGCCGCAGCAGGCAATCCCCGGCGGGCGTGCCCGGGGCGCGGACGGGACGCCATCGGTCCATCCACGTATGCTTGCGGCATGGCGCTCTACACCCTGCTCGAACGCTCCGAGCTGACCGACCCCGTCCTGGTCGCCGCCTTCGACGGCTGGGTCGATGCCGGGCAGGCCGCGACCCTCGCCGCCGAGCAGCTCGCCGCCGATGCGAGCATCATCGCCAGCTTCGACGCGGACAGGATCTACGACTACCGCTCCCGCCGCCCCACCCTGGACATCGTGGACGGCGTCCTCCAGGAGCTGGACTGGCCGGAGCTCACCCTGCGCGCGGGGCGCGTGGGCGAGCGCGACGTGCTGGTCCTCACCGGCCTGGAGCCCGACTACCGCTGGCACCAGCTGTCCACGGAGATCGTGGGGCTGGCGAAGGAGATGGGCGTGGGCGCCTGGATCAGCCTGGGCGCCATTCCCGCCGCGGTGGCCCACACCCGTCCGGTGCCCATCCTGGGCACCGCCTCGCACGCCGGCCTGCTGCCCGTGGGCGTCAACCAGGGCCCGGAGGGGCGGCTGCGGGTGCCATCGGCGCTGGTATCGGTGCTGGAGCTGACCGCGTCGGAAGCCGGGATCCCGTCGCTGGGCTTCTTCGCCCAGGTGCCGCACTACGTCTCAGGCGCCTACCCCGGGGCCGCGGTGGAGCTGCTGGCGCACGTCGGACGCTTCCTGTCGCACGAGCTGTCGCTGGGCGAGCTGCCCATGAAGGCGCTGGAAACCCGCTCCCTGCTGGACGCCGCCACCCAGGCCGATGAGCGCACCAAGGCCCACGTCGAGCGCCTGGAGTCCATGACCGATGAGTCCCGCCTGCCCTCCGGCGACGACCTCATCGCCGATATCGAGCGCTACCTGCGCGAGCGCGGCGGGGATGGCGGCGGCTCGGGCGGGCCGGGCGGTGGTCGCACCGACGGCGGCAGCAACCTCCCCAACTGACCCCGCGGGCCCCGGGGTGCATGCTGCGTCATCGGCCACGGCCCTTACCTGCGTGGTGCGGCCCCCAGTCGCGCTACGTCCGTTTCGCCGTCCTGACCTGCGTGGTGCGGCCCCCAGTCGCGCAAAGTCCGTGGAGCTCGCTCAGTGGAGTTCACCCCGGCCGATGCTGAGCGTGGAGCTGCCCGGCGCCGAACGTATGCCTGCCGCTTGAGGCGCATAACGCGACCACCAGCAGCGGCACGGCCCTCGGAGGACGGGAATAACCGGCAAAGGCCCGGAGCCCCCAGCAGCCGAGCGGCCAGGCGGCCAGGCGGCCAGGCGGCCTGGCGGCCGGGCGGCCGGGCCGGAACCCGATGCCGCCTATCGGTGGTCGGAGCCGGAGCTGGCGCGCAGCACCCACAGCACGACCGCGCTGCCGATGATCGCCAGCAGCAGGGCGCCAAGGAAGCCGGTGGCCTTGTCCTGGTGGAGCACCTCCGTCCAGAACCAGCCGCCCAGGATGCCGCCCAGGATCCCGATGAGCATGGTCCCCAGGCAGCCGTACCGCTCGCGGCCGGGCACGAACCAGCCGGCCATGGCCCCCGCCAGCAGCCCCACCACGATCCAGCCGATGATGCCCAGGTTCGGCATGCCACCTCTCCTCCAGGTTCCGCAATGGACGGGCCGATGGCGTCCACGTCGCGGGGGACGCCCGGTTCCCGCATCCTACCCCGCGTTCACGGGGCTGGTGAAGTCCACGACGAGGGCGCCGCTCTCGACCCGCACCGGGAACCGCTGCAGCGGCGGGTCGCCGCTGACGAAGGGGTCGCCGGCGAGGGTCCACTGCACGCCGCGGCAGTCCGTCACGCGGTCGGCGCCCAGGGTCAGGGCGCAGTCGTTCAGCGGCGACCAGGAGCTCACGACGGCGTACTGGCCGGTCACCGTGCGGCTGACGACGACCGTCAGCTCGGCGTGCACGCCGGACGGTTGCTCGCCAAGCAGGCCGTGCGGGCCGTTGAGCAGCAGGTCGCGCTGGATGGGGCCACCGGTGAGCTCGCCCACGGTGGCAACCGCGGAGGCGGAGTCGTCGCGCGGCGGCGCCAGGCTGAAGATGAAGGGACGGACCAGGAGGAGCAGCACCATGAGCAGCACGAAGCCGCCAATGGCGAGGACGATGTAGCGCCCGACCGCTTCCCTCACGCGACCGCCTCCTCCCGCTCGTCGCCGGTGGCCTCGTCGACGTCGAGGACCGCCACCGCGGGCACGATGCTGCTCCCCGGCGGCACCAGCTCCACAAGGGTGGCGCCGGCGGCGTTGTAGAAGAGGGTCCCGTTGCGACGCACGGCACGATCCTCGAGCCGCCGGGTGATGAGCGTGGTGTGGCCATGCAGCCACAGCGGCGGACGCAGCCGGCTGGCCAGCCAGCGCAGCGGCACCGAGCCTCGGTGCATCCGATCCGGCCCATCGTTGATGCCGCGCGGCGCCACGTGGCTGATGGGCAGCACCGGGACGTGGACGCCGCGCAGGCGCAGCCGTGTCCAGGCTCCCAGCGCGGCACGCCAAATCGTGACGTCGCTGCGCTGCAGGCCGCCACCACCGTGGAACGGGATGCCGTTGAAGCCAACCAGGGTGAGGCCGCCATCGGTATGGAGCAACCCGTCGACCATTGGCTCGGGAAGGTGAAGCCTCGTGGCATCGCCGGTCGCCCACGCGCCTCCGACGTCGTGGTTGCCGCGGACGTAGGCCAGCGGCGCATTGAACGCATCGGTCACGAAGCCCAGGTAGTCCACCGTAAGGTCGCCGCAGCCGATCACGAGGTCCACCCGACCGAGCCGCTGCCGGGTGGCCGTGGAGTCAAGGGACTCGTCCACCTCGTCTGCCACCGCCAGGATGCGGAACGGGCGTCCGCCGCGAGCCGCGAAGAGACGCTCGTCCGGCCACGCGACCTGCAGATGGGAGGTCACTGCTCGCCCTCCTCCTGGGCCGCTCTCGCCTCGCGCTCGACCTCCTCCGCCAGCTCGCGCTCTTCGGCGAGCTCCGCGTTCTGGGCCAGCTCCTCGCGGGGCAGCTCCTCGGGCCGGTATCCGACGCGCGTGGTGCGCCGGCCCTCGCCTGCCTGCCGCACCTCCTCGGAGCCGATGATGGAGGTCGCAATGGACCCGGCGTGGCTCTCGGCATGGATGCCCGGCAGGAGCAGCTCGGTCACGTCCGCGTCAATGGCCACCCCGCCCGCGCGTCGGGCGGCGGCAATCCGGTTGTGCCCGTCCACGACCCAGTAGTCCGTTCCCACCTGCAGCAGGTCCACGGGTGGAAGGACCGCGAGATCCTCGGTGGCCTGCAGGATCCGCTGCCATCGGGCGTCCCAGTTCCTGCCGCGAAGGCTGGGCAGCGGCAGGAAATCCGCCGTGTTCTGGGTGGGATGACGCGCGGTCCCCACGATCGCGTCCAGCGGGACCTCCCGCACGCCGCGCGGGTGACGGCTGCCCGACAGCGCATCGGGATGGCGGTCGTAGAGCGAGGGCAGCGGATCGCGCGCCCGGCGCCACGAGGCCGATCGTTTCAGCAGCATGGAAGCCCGAATGATCTCACTTGGTTGCCATTGGTTACGCGAACGCGCTCTTTCACGCTTGCCGTAGGTACTATGATGCAGATGGTGGGCTGTTCTGCCTACCCGATTGTGCCCGGAGTCCTAGGGAGGCACGAACCGTCCAATGGCCACCGTGACCTTTGACCACATGGTCAAGCGCTACGCCGGCGACGTGCTCGCCGTGAACGACCTCAACCTCGAGGTCACCGACGGCGAATTCCTGGTCCTGGTCGGACCATCCGGTTGCGGCAAGACCACCGCGCTCCGCTGCGTCGCCGGTCTCGAGGAGATCAGTGACGGGCGGCTGCTCATCGGGGAGCGCGTGGTCAACGACGTCGCACCCAAGGACAGGAACATCGCCATGGTGTTCCAGAGCTATGCCCTCTATCCACACATGAGCGTGTACGACAACCTCGCCTTCGGGCTGAAGCTGCGCAAGACGCCCAAGGACGAGATCAAGAAGCGGGTCGAAGAGGCGGCCGGCGTGCTGGGTCTCGACAAGCTCCTCGATCGCAAGCCCAAGGCACTCTCCGGAGGGCAGCGGCAGCGAGTCGCGCTTGGTCGGGCCATCGTCCGCGAGCCGTCCGTGTTCCTCATGGACGAGCCGCTCTCCAACCTCGACGCCAAGCTGCGCGTCGAGACGCGCGCGAACATCGCGCGTCTCCATCAGCGCCTGGGCACCACGACCGTGTACGTCACCCACGACCAGGTCGAGGCCATGACCATGGGCGATCGGATCGCCGTCATGCGCGACGGCATTCTCCAGCAGGTGGGGACCCCGCAGGAGCTGTACGACCACCCGGCCAACGTTTTCGTGGCCGGGTTCATCGGCTCTCCGTCGATGAACTTCGCGACGGCGACGATCGGCGATGGCGCGCTCACCGTGGGTGGCATGAAACTGGGCGCGTCGGGCAATGTCACCGACATGATCAAGAACCGGGCCACCGGGTCCAATGTGCTGCTCGGGTTCCGGCCGGAGCACCTGGACCTGGTCGATCAGGGCGGCGCCACCCTGAAGATCCCCGCCAAGGTCGACGTCGTCGAGTACCTCGGCAATGAAGAGCTGATCCATGCAGTCGTCGAGACCCACGAGGTCGTGGCGCTCGTCCCATCGGATCGGCGCGTTCAGGCCGGTCAGCAGATCGACCTGACCGTATCGGCAGAAAAGCTCCACATGTTCGATCCCGAAACGGAGAAGGCTCTGGTGAACTGACCCGCTGGCTCGGCATGCCGCCCCAGCAATTTGAAATCGCGCGCGACACGCCACTCGGCGTGCGCCGCTCACTCGGGCGGAGGCGAGTGCGCCCGCAGACGTAGGAGGACACATGACTTCTCGCTGGCGATTCATCACACCGCTGGTCACGCTGGTCCTCGTGCTGGCAGCCTGCTCGTCGAACAACACGAGCAGCACTGGCGCGAGCGCCATGGCCAGCAGTTCCGGCGGCGGAGGCGGAAGCACGGACATCTCGGGTCAGACAGTCACGGTCATCGGGACCTGGACCGACACCGAGCAGGCCAACTTCCTGGCCATGATCAAGCCGTGGGAGGACCAGACCGGCGCCACGGTGAAGTACCAGGGCACGCGGTCCATCAATGACATCCTCGCCGCCGGCATTCCGACGGGCGTGCTCCCGGATCTCGCCGGCCTCCCCGGCCCGGGCCAGATGAACGAGTACGTGCAGGCCGGCGCACTCAAGCCGCTCGATGACGTCCTCGACGTCAGCACGTACACCTCGGAGACCTCCCCGGGCTTGGTCAAGCTCGGCCAGGTCGATGGCAAGACCTATGGCGTCTTCATCAAGGCGTCGGTCAAGGGCCTCATCTGGTACAACCCCTCGCTGCACGACTACAGCAGCGCCGCACCTACCTCGTGGAGCGACCTGCTCTCCCAGGGCGCGGCCAACCAGGGCAATGCCAAGGCGCTGTGGTGCCTGGGCATCGGCTCGGGCGACGCGTCCGGCTGGCCGGCAACTGACTGGATCGAGCAGATCCTCTTGCACCAGGCCGGTCCTGACGTCTACAACCAGTGGTGGCAGGGCAAGCTGGCCTGGACCGATCCGGCCATCAAGTCCGCCTTCGACACGTACATGAACGACGTGGTCGCCAAGTCGTACGGTGGCGGCACAAACGCGGTCGCAACCCAGTTCGACGTGGCGGGCGACCCGCTCTTCACGAGCCCGCCTGGCTGCGCGCTCTTCCAGCAGGCGAGCTTCATCACCGGCCTGGGAGCCTTCAAGGCCAAGACCGCCGGAACCGACTACAACTCGTTCCCATTCCCGGGCTTCGGCAACCAGTACGACTCCGCGGTTGAGGGTGCCGGCGACCTGTTCGGCATGTTCCATGACACCCCGGCCGCCAAGTCACTGATGGCGTACCTGGTCACCGCTCCGGCCCAGGACATCTGGGTCAAGGCGGGCGGCGCACTGAGCGCCAACAAGAACGCCAACGACTATCCGGACCCGATCAGCAAGGTCATGGGTTCCATGATCGCCAATGCGCAGCAGTTCGTGTTCGATGCATCCGACCAGATGCCGACCGACATGAACGCCGCGTTCTGGTCGAACATGGTCAGCCTGACCGCCGGGAAGGAGACCGTCGACGACGCCCTGAAGGCGTTGCAGAAGGTCGCCGGCGATGCGTACACCGCATCGTCGTAGGCCAACCTGACCCAATCGCCGGGGCGCGGTCCAGCACCGCGCCCCGGCCGCTCGACCATCAACCGTTGGAGGTAGGGCATGACCGACAAGCTGATCACCGCGGCGATCGTCGTTGTTGGCGTCCCCGCCGTCCTGATCACCTACATCTGGGCAACGGAGCAGGTTCTTCGGCTTCTCCCTGAACGAGCGAAGCCTCGGGTGCGACCGTGGCTGTGGCTCGCACCGGCGCTGGCGTTCCTCGGCGTATTCCTCGTCTACCCGACCGTTGGCACCATCATCCGCAGTTTTCAGGACAGGTACGGCAAGGCCTGGGTGGGCCTTGAGAACTACAGCTGGTTCATCGGGAGCTCGAGCGCCCTGGCGGCACTGAAGAACAACGTGCTGTGGCTGGTCTTCCTGACCCTGTTCGTTGTGGGCCTGGGCCTGCTCATCGCGGTCCTCGTGGACCGGGTGCGCTACGAGTCCGTCGCCAAGAGCTTCATCTTCGTCCCGCTGGCGATCAGTATGGTCGCGGCCGGCGTCATCTGGCTGCAGATGTACCAGTACAACCCGCCGGGAGAGGCGCAGACCGGAATCCTGAACGCGGCCATCGGGATCTTCGGAATCGCACCGGTGCCGTGGCTCCAGATCCAGTCCTTCAGCGTGAACACCCTCATGCTGATCATCGCCATGACCTGGATGTGGGCAGGGTTCGCGATGGTGATCATCTCCGCGGCCCTCAAGGGCATCAACCCGGAGCTGATCGAGGCGGCCCGCGTTGACGGCGCGAACGAGTGGCAGGTCTTCCGCGGCATCATCTTTCCGCTGCTAGTGCCCACCCTCGTGGTCGTGTCCACGACCATTGTCATCGTCGCGCTCAAGGCGTTCGACATCGTCTACACCATGACCAATGGCCAGCTGGAGACCGACGTCATCGCCAACCTCATGTACAAGGAGATGTTCAGCTTCAGCCAGTTCGGGCGAGCCAGCGCGATCGCCGTCGTGCTGCTCCTGGCCATCGTGCCGATCATGTTCTTCAACGTCGGTCAGTTCCGCGCGCAGGAGGCCGTCCGATGACCGCGACCGCCGCCACCGTCCAGGGCACTCCGCAGAAGGGCTGGTTCACGCGGATGCGGAGCAAGATCGGCCTGCACACCATCGTGATCGGGCTGATGATCATCTGGGCGGTCCCGACCATCGGCCTCTTCATCAACTCGTTCCGATCGGGCGTTGACTACCACGCCTCCGGCTGGTGGACGGCGCTCTTCCCGCCGTTCAGCTTCACGTTCGAGAACTATGCACACGTCCTGGGCCAGCAGAGCCTGGGGACAAACTTCCTCAATAGCCTCTTCATCAGCATCCCGGCCACCGTCATCCCCATCTTCGTGGCGGCCTTCGCCGCCTACGCCTTCAGCTGGATGGAGTTCCCCGGGCGGAATGTCCTGTTCGTGGTGGTGGTGGGCCTCCTGGTCATCCCGCTCCAGGCGACGCTGATCCCGATCCTCAGCCTCTTCGCAAGCTGGGGCATCGCCGGGACCTTCCTCGCCGTCTGGCTGGCTCACACCGGGTACGGGCTTCCCTTCGCGGTGTACCTGCTCCGCAACTTCATGGGCTCGCTGCCCAGGGAGGTGTTCGAGTCCGCGGCGATCGACGGGGCCAGCCCGGTGACGGCGTTCTTCAGGCTCGCCATCCCCATGAGCGTGCCCGCGCTCGCCGCGCTGGCGATCTTCCAGTTCCTGTTCGTCTGGAACGACCTGCTGGTGGCGCTGATCTACATCGGCCTGGTCAACCCGGACAACCTGCCGATGACCGTCAGCATCGCCAACCTGGTGAACTCGATCGGGGGCGGGCAGGAGTTCCTGGGCGCCGCCGCATTCCTGTCGATGATCGTCCCGCTGGCCGTCTTCTTCAGCCTGCAGCGCTACTTCGTGCGCGGCATCGTGGGAGGGTCGGTCAAGGGCTGATCCGCCGCGTTCAGATGCACCGCGACAGCACGCGAGCCGTCGCCCTCCGGGGCG
>CAVXEH010000015.1:0-17770 GCA_963760875.1 uncultured Chloroflexia bacterium
GGCCGACGTCACGGTGGGCCGTGCCCTCAAGCGCATGGCCGATGAGAAGGGCGTCATCTACTCGACGTCCGCCGGCGACGAGTACGCCCCGGCCAAGGAGCTCGTCGAATTCGCCCGCACCCTGGGCTTTGGCGTGGTGTGCGCCGGCAAGGGCAAGAACAACCCGCTCGACCGGGCGGCCACCCCGGACAGCCAGGCGGAGCGCGCCAAGAAGATCGGCGCGAACCCCTGGATGCTCTCCGGGTTCGTGGACGGCACCAAGACCGCCGTCGAGATGACCTGCCTGGCGAATGCGACCGGCCTGGTGCCCGACCTGCGCGGCATGCACGGGCCGCACGCGACGGTCGCAGACCTGCCGAAGCTCTTCTGCCCAAAGGACGAGGGCGGGATCCTGGACCGCAAGGGCGTGGTCGACTACGCCATCGGCGTGGCGCCCGGTGTCTTCTGCGTCGTGGAGTCCGACAGCGCCATCGTGGCCGACGAGATGCGGTACCTGTCCATGGGCCCCGGCCCGTACTGGGTCCTCTTCCGCCCGTACCACCTGACCAGCCTGGAGACCGCCATCACGGTGGCCACCGCGGCGGTCTACCACGAGGCAACCATCGCCCCGGGACCGGTGCCGGTGGCCGAGGCGATCACCATCGCCAAGAAGGACATGCGCGCCGGCGAGAAGCTGGACAAGATGGGCGGCTACACGTTCTACAGCCTCGCGGAGCGCGCCGATGTCGCCAAGGCGGAGGACCTGCTGCCGGCCGGCATCGCCGAGGGGGCCACGCTGACCGCGGACGTGAAGATGGGCGAGCCCATCCACCGCTCAAAGGTCGAGCCCAATGAATCCACCCTGCTCTACCGGCTGCGCATGCGCCAGGAGGAGCAGGACGCCGCCTCCTGAGGCGGCACAACCCATGCACCGGTGGGCGGTGCACGGACCGATGAACCAGTGACGGGCCCACGCGGGCCCGCCCGGCACCCTCGCGGGTGCCGCGAACGCGAACCAGAGAGGACCCATGACAGACGCGAACAACCGGGGTGACGGAAACGAGCCCCGCTCGCGTGGTGCGGCTGCCGTGACCGTCGAACCGCCGGATGTTGCTGCCGAGCCAATCGACGACGCCACGGCATCGGCCGTCCTGCGCGAATTTCCCGCGGATCGCCTGCTTGGCACGCTCGAGATGATGTGGCGCATCCGCAAGCTCGAGGAGAAGGTCGAGGAGCTGTACAGCCTGGGCCGGGTGCACGGGACCATGCACCTGTCCATTGGCCAGGAGGCGGTGCCGGCCGGCTGGTCGCTCGCGCTGCGAGACGAGGACTTCCTGCTGAGCCACCACCGCGGCCACGGGCACGCCATGGCCAAAGGCGCCAAGGCCGATCGCATGATGGCCGAGCTCCTGGGACGGCAGGCCGGCTACGGTCGCGGCCGCGGCGGCTCCATGCACATCGCCGACGTCACCGTGAACAACCTGGGCGCCAACGGCATCGTGGGCGGCGGGATTCCCATTGCGGCCGGCCTGGGGCTGGCCGCGAAGCTGCGCAAGCTCGATGCCCTGGTGCTGTCCGTCTTCGGCGACGGGGCGGTGAACCAGGGCGGCTTCCACGAGTCGCTCAACCTCGCGTCGGTCTGGACCCTCCCGGTGCTGTACCTGTGCGAGAACAACCAGTACGGCATGTCCATGGCCGCGACGCACGCCATGCGCCGAAGCCCGGCCGAGCACGCCGTGGCCTACGGGATGCCCAGCCTGCGCGTGGACGGCAACGACGTCGTGGCGGTCCTCAGCGCGGTGCGCGAGGCGGCAGCCTCCATTCGGGCCGGCGACGGGCCCTGGCTGGTGGAGGCGGTGACGTACCGCTACCGCGGCCATTCCAAGAGCGATCGCAACTTGTATCGCACCCGCGACGAGATCGCCGAGTGGCGCGCCCGCGATCCCATCCCGCGCTTCGCCGCGCGGCTGCAGAAGGCGGGCATCGCGGACGCTGCCCAGACGGAGGCCGCCGAGCAGCGGGCCCATGACGAGATCGAGGCGGCCGTGACCTGGGCCGAGGCCCAGCCCGAGCCGCGCTGCGAGGACCTCCTCGAGGGGGTGTACGCGGAATGACCGAGATGACGTTCGCGCAGGCGGTGCGAGCCGCCCTGCGCGAGGAGATGCTCGCCGACGAGCGGGTCTTCATCCTGGGCGAGGACATCGGCGTGTACGGGGGCGCCTTCGGGGTCACCGACGGCCTGCTGGCCGAGTTCGGGGAGGCGCGGATCCGCGACACGCCCATCAGCGAGGCGGCCATCGCCGGCGCCGCGATCGGCGCTGCGCTGGGCGGCATGCGCCCGGTGGCGGAGTTCCAGTTCTTCGACTTCGTGCTGCTGGCCATGGACCAGCTCATCAACCAGGCGGCAAAGATCCGCTACATGTTCGGCGGGACGGTGTCGGTGCCCATGGTGGTGCGCGGTCCGGCCGGCTCCGGCACCGGCGCGGCGGCGCAGCACTCGCAGAGCCTGGAGGCGCTGTTCACCCACATCCCCGGGCTCAAGGTGGTGGCGCCGTCCACGCCGGCGGACGCCAAGGGGCTGCTGACCGCCGCCATGCGCGATCCCAATCCGGTGATCTTCGTGGAGCACAAGCTCCTGTACCGGACCAAGGGCGAGGTCCCCGATGGCGAACACGTTCTGCCGCTGGGCAAGGCCGATATCAAACGGCCGGGTCGTGACGCGACGGTGATCGCCACCCAGATCATGGTTCCCCGGGCGCTGGCCGCCGCAGAGCAGCTGGCCGCCGACGGGATCGAGATCGAGGTCGTGGATCCGCGCACGCTGTCGCCGCTCGATGTTCCCACCCTGGCCGAGTCCGTGGCGCGCACCGGGCGCTGCCTGGTGGTCCACGAGGCGGTGAAGAACGGCGGCATCGGCGCGGAGATCTCGGCCGCGCTCACGGAGAGCCCCGCGTTCGAGTACCTCGAGGCGCCCATCCGGAGGCTCGCCGGCCAGCCGGTGCCCATCCCGTACAACAAGGGCCTCGAGCGTTGCACCGTGCCGCAGGAGGAGGACATCGTCGCCGCTGTGCGGAACCTGGTCGAGGTGTCCGCGTGAGCGTCGAGCTGATCCTTCCCAAGTTCAACATGGATATGGACTCGGCGGTCCTGGTGCGCTGGCTGCGCGAGGACGGGGATCGCATCGAGGAGGGGGAGCCGGTTGCCGAGGTCGAGACCGACAAGGTCAACATGGAGGTCGAGGCCACCGTGGGCGGCATCCTGTGCGCCCTGCGCTACCGGCCGGGCGATGTGGTGCCGGTGACGGCACCGCTGGCCAGCATCGCCGCAGACGAGGCCGAAGCGGAGACGGCTCGGGCCGCCGCCTCGGCTGTCACCAGTCCGGCCGCGTCCGTCGAAGCTGCCCCGGCGGCTGCCGGACCCTCACCGGCGAGTGGCGACAACGGCGTCGTGGGCACCGCGCCGGCTCCATCGCCCCCGGCATCGGACGAGCCCGCTCTCCTGGGAGGCACCACCCGGGTCCGGGCCACGCCGGTCATCCGGCGCCGCGCCCGCGAGGCGGGGATCGACCTGGCCTCGCTGGTGGGTGCCGGGGGACGGGTCACCTCCTCGATCCTGCAGGCAGCCGTTCAGGCTCGAACCACGGGCGTGACGGCGGGCCCCACCGCTCCGGCGGTCGATGCACTGCCGCCGCGCGCCGAAGGCGTGACCCGCACGCCGCTGGACGCCACCCGGCGAGCCATCGCGGAGCGCATGACCCGGGCCGGCGCCGTGCCCCAGATCAGCCTGACCGTCGAGGCCCGCGTGGCCGAGCTGGTGCGGCTCCGCGACCGGAGCGTGGCACGGCCCTCGTTCAGCGCCATCTTCGCGGTCGCAGCGGCGCGCGCGATCCGCGACCACCCCATCGTCAATAGCACCTTCGAGGACGGCGTGATCGTGACTCGGCCGGGCGTCGACATGGGGATCGCGGTGGCGCGCCCCGCCGGCCTGATCGTGCCGGTCCTGCGCGACGCGGATCGCCTCACCGTGCTCCAGGCCGATCCGCGCATCCGCGAGCTCGTGACCCGTGCGCGCGACGGCCAGCTTCGGCTCGACGAGGTCAGCGGCGGAACCTTCACGATCACCAGCCTAGGGGAGGCGGGGATCGATCACTTCACGCCGCTCCTGAACCCGCCGCAGGTCGCGATCCTGGCCATCGGCCGCATCGCGCAGCGGGTGGTGCCCATCGAGAACGGCGTCGCCGTGGAGCCCACGGTGCACCTCACGCTGACGTGCGATCACCGGGTCATCGACGGGGCCCCTGGCGCGGAGTACCTCGCGACGCTCCGGCGCCTGCTCGAGGCGCCCTCCTGGCTCGCCGCCAGCCTCCAGGCCGGTCCGCCCGGACCCCGCTGAGGTCGCCATCGGCCGGACCGGGTAAAATCTGCTATGGCGGACGCGCACGTTGTACGGCAGGCTTTCTGCTAGCATGGCCAACCGAACCGGGCACGCTCGTCGTGCCCCAGACAACCAGGGAGAATCCGCCTTCGTGGCTCAGCAACGGATCGACCGCAGCGTGGCGGTCATCCCCATCCAGCGCACTGATTCGGTCGCCCGGCTGACGATCGCCGGGCGCTCCGTCCTCGACGGGACGGTCCGCGCCCTGCGTGCCGTGGCCGAGATCGGGCCCATCGTCCTCGCCGTCGAGGGAAACGGTGCCCGTGCCTGCCTGACGGCGATCGAGAATCCCGGCGCCCTGGGGCTGCACGTGGTCGAGACTGCCGGGACCCGCTGGCAGATGATCCGCGCCGCGCTCGCGGTTGCCGGGGACTCCGCCTCCGTCCTCATCCAGGACCCGGACCGGCCCCTGGTCTCGCCGGCCGGCATCCGGCGGCTGCTCGAGGAATGGCGTGGCCGCGAGGCGATCGTCACCGCCCTGCCGGTCTTCAGCAGCATCAAGCGCGTGATCAATGGCCGGGTGGTGACCACCGTGCCGCGCGACACGCTGCATGCCGCCCAGAGCCCGTGGGTCTTCGAACGCGCGACGCTCGAGGCCGCGCTGGACGCGGCGATCAGCAACGACTGGCCGATCAGCCAGGAGCTCGAGCTGGCTCGGCGGGCGGGCATCACCGTCCATCTGGCGGAGGGGCATCCGTACAACGTCCCCATCGCCACGTATGCGGATGCGCGCTTCGCGGAGATGGCGCTCGAACGCAGGCTCGTGGCGATCCCGGGAGGCGCCCCCGTCCCGGCCTGATGGGGCGGGAACCAGGCGCCTGAACCGGTCCGCAAGAGGACCTGCGATCGGCCACCGGAGAGCCCTCTCGTACAGCCATCGGTTCGGTGGTATCTTCCATTCACGCACAAAGGTGCAGGCTTGTGACAATGGGGCAGCGGGGAGTCGCGGCGGTGGTCCTGGCCGCAGGTGGCGGCCGCCGCATGGCGTCGCCCACCAACAAGGTCTTCCTCCCGGTCGGCGGCAAGTCCATCCTGGGACGCACGCTCGAGACGTTCGAGCACGACTCCGTCGTGGACACCGTGGTGCTCGTCTGCGCCGAAGCCGATCGAGCCGCCTGCGCCGCCATCGTGGAGGATGCCGGCCTGCGCAAGGTTCGCAGGATCGTCACCGGCGGCTCCTCCCGCCACGAGTCGGAGTTCCACGGGCTCCTGGCCCTCGAGGACGAGATCGCGGATGGCACCATCGAGACCGTCCTCGTTCACGATGCGGTACGCCCATTCGCCACGCCGGACCGCATCGAGGCCGTCACTGCGGAAGCCCAGCGGACAGGCGCGGCGATCCTGGCCATCCCGGCCAACGAGCGCATCGTGAGCGCGGATTCCTCCGGCGAGGTCGTCGACGGGGAGGACAACCTGTGGGTCGCCCAGACGCCGCAGGCGTTCGACGCCAAGCTGGTGCTGGATGCCCATCGCCACGCGGCGGAGGAGGGGTTCGTGGGAACGGACACCTCCGCCGTGGTCGAGCGGGCCGGACATCCAGTCTCGGTCGTCGCCGGGCACGCGCGGAACATCAAGATCACGACCTCCGACGACCTGCTGCGCGCCGAGCTCATCGCCGAGCAGCTCAGCGGCCGTGCGGACGCGGTGAGCCTGGGAGCTCTGACTCCTCGTGTCTGAGCTGATCTCCCATGGCGTGACCGTCGTGGGCGTGGTGCTGGACTGCCCCAACTGCGGACAGGAGACGCGCCACGAGGTCCACTACGTCGCCGGCCTCCTCCATCGGCTCGAATGCGAGTCCTGCGGTCACCGCTGGGACGTGAGCCACCGCTGGCTGCGCCAGCGCTACCTGCTCAGCTTCCCCGGGCGGGTTGCCGCCAAGCAGGTGCAGCTCGCGCGAGAGGCGCGAAGCCGCCCGGTGGCCTTCATGCGCAGCCTGCCGCGACGAACCGTGCGCAAGATGCTGCACCTTGCCGGCGAGGTTGGCGCCCTGGCGGGGATCATCGACAAGTGACGAGCGTCGTCCGGAGCCGCCCTGTCTCGCCGGAGGATGCGGAGATCCTGGCCAGCATTGCCGAGGATTACTACGTCAACGGCCAGAACCAGGACACCATTGCCGTGCGCCACCGGATCTCGCGCTCCTACGTCTCGCGGCTCCTCCGCCGTGCGCGCGAGCTGGGGATCGTGGAGATCTCCGTGCGGCGCGACATCCAGCGTGACATCGAGCTGGAGAATGAGCTGCGGGACCGCTTTGGCCTGCAGCGCTGCCACGTCGTCGCGGCCGGCGTCCACTCGCCCGAGATCGTGCTCAAGCGTGCCGGCCAGGTGGGCGCCACGCTCGTGTCCGAGATCATCGATCGAACCAGCACCCTGGCCCTGTCGTGGGGTCGCGGCGTGCGCTCGGTGGTGGAGGGGATGCGCCCGGGCAAGGCCGAGGCCGGGCACGTGGTCCAGATGTTCGGCGGGCTGAGCACCGCGCCGTCCGAGATCCTCAGCGGCGAGCTCGTCGCCGAGGCCGCCCGAAGCCTGGATGCGACCCACGATCGTCTGCACGCACCGTGGATCGTCGAATCCGCGGACCTGGCCCGGGCGCTTCTGAGCGAGCAGGACATCGCCCGGGTCCTGCAGCGTGCCGCCTCCGCCGACGTGGCCGTGGTGGGCATCGGCGCATCCGGCCAGGGCTCGTCCGCCCTGCTCTTCAACGAGATGTACCTGAGCCGACGCGAGCTGGAGGAGATTGACGCGCTTCCCACCGTGGGCGACATCTGCGGGCGCATCTACGACGCGCAGGGCAACTCCTGCCGCGCCAGCGTCATGGAGCGCATCATCGGCCTCCGCCTCGAGCAGCTGCGGCAGATCCCGCTGGTGATCGGGATCGCCACCGGGCTCCACAAGGCTCGGGCGGTCGAGGCCGCCCTGCGCGGCGGCCTGATCAGCGCGCTGGTCACCGACAGCGCCATCGCGCGAGAGGTCCTGGCCCACGAGCCCGCCTGATCAGCCTGCGGCGGCGCCGGAACCGGACACGACCTGCCCGCGCTGTGGCGGCGCGCTGGTTGACGGTGGCCTGGCCTTCCCGGTGCTGGGCAACGCCAAGTTCGCCTACCGGTTCTCCGGCAAGCAGGTGGATACCGATGTCGGCGCCACCATGTGCGAGCGCTGCGGGGCCATCACCCTGACCGCTGCAGATCCCGGGCGCATCACGCGGACCCACGAGGCCCTTCGTCGCGCGCACCTCACCGATCGCTGAGCATGGTCTGAACGTGGAGCGCATCGGCGGGCGCCGCCCCGTGGCGGAGGCCCTGGCAGCCGGACGCCACGCCAGGCGCCTCTTCATCTCGTCCAGCGCGCGGCAGAATCCGGAGCTGCGAGCGATCGTGGAAGCTGCGGGAGCCGCCGGCGTCGCGGTGGAGCACCTGCCGGGCGACCGGCTGGCGCAGCTTGCCGGCTTCGACGGTCACCAGGGCATCCTCCTCGAGGTGGACGAGCGACGCTGGGCGGAGCCCGCCGAGATGCTCGCCCGCGCGGAGGCACGCGGCCACCCGCCTTTCCTGCTCCTGGGCGAGCACCTCCAGGACCCCGTGAACTTCGGAGCGCTCCTGCGCTCCGCGGAGGCCGCGGGGGTGGACGGTGTGGTCGTGCCGGAGCGCGGCGCCGCTCCGCTCACGCCCGCAGCGGTGAAAGCCTCGGCGGGCGCCAGCGAGCACCTGCTCGTGGCGCAGGTGAGCAGCCTGGGCCAGGTCATCCACGAGCTCAAGGAGCGCGGGCTGCGACTGGTCGCCGCCGACCAGGACGCACCCTCACTGGCGTGGGAGACGGACCTGACCGGGCCCCTTGCCGTTGTGGTGGGCAGCGAGGGGAGCGGGCTCTCCGGCGCCACGCGGCGTCGCTGCGATCTGCTCGTGCGCTTCCCCATGGCCGGTCACGTCGCCTCGCTGAACGCCGCGACCGCCGGGGCACTCCTGCTGTTCGAGGTCGTGCGCCAGCGGGAAGCATCCCGGGGCTAGAATCGCCCCGAGGTCCCAAGACGCATGCGTCACTCCCGACTCTGGTGGACGGCGATCCTGCTCCCCGTGGCGATCATCGGCGGGATCGAGCTGCTCGCCGATTGGGTGCTGGACCCCTACCTCCCCTTCCCCTTCGACACGATCGTGGTGACCGCGACGGCCCTCGTCGTGGTGCTGCTGCTGGTGCTGGTGGCCCAGCGGCGGATCGATCTGCTGGCGCGAGCCCTCGACGCGCGCACGCGCGAGCTCGAGAAGCGGGGCACCACCGCCCGTGCCCTCCACCAGCTGGGGGTGACGGTGAGCGCCACCCATGACATCGATGCGGTGCTCCAGGCGGTGACCGATGCCACGCGGCGCCTGCTGGAGGGCGAGGTGGCCTTCGTGATGCTGCAGGCGGGGGAGGGCGGCAGCCTCGCCGCGTCGAGCGGGCCGCGGGACGCGTTCGTGGGGTCGGAGGCGGAGACCCTGGAGCCCGCGGATCTCCTGGCGGACGCGTTCCGACGTTCCCTGGTTGCGGCACCGCTTCATCGTGGGCGCGCGACCATCGGCGTCCTGGCCGTGGCCGGTCGCCGCGAGCGTTCCTTCGAGGTCGACGAGGTCGAGACGCTCTCGTCGCTTGCCAGCCTCCTGACCCTGGCCATCGAGAACGCGCGCCTGGAAGGGCAGCTCCGGGAGATGGCGGTGCGGGGTGAGCGCGAGCGCATCGCCCGGGAGATGCATGACGGCCTGTCCCAGGTGCTGGGTTACGTCAACACCAAGTCGCAGGCCGTGGAGGAGCTGCTCCGGCAGCAGCGCACGGAGGAGGCGCGCGGCCAGCTGGCCGAGCTCGCCGCCGCCGCCCGCTCGATCTACGTGGACGTCCGCGAGGCGATCCTGGGCCTGACCAGCCCCATCACGCCGGAGCGTGGCCTGGTCGGTGCGCTCGAGGAGTACGCGGCGCGCTACGCCACCGCCGCCAAGATCGCCGTCGCGGTCGAGGCAACGCCGGAGGCGGCGCGCGTGGACCTCAGCCCCGAGGTCGAGGCCCAGCTGTTCCGGATCGTGCAGGAGGCGCTGACCAACGTCCGCAAGCACGCGAACGCGGGCCGGGTGCGGATCGAGGTCGCCTGCCATGGCGGCGAGCTGCAGGTCGACGTCACCGACGACGGTCGTGGCGTGCCGGCGACTCGCGGCGGTCCGGACGAGACGGCCTGGCCACGGTATGGCCTGGCCGGCATGCGGGAGCGTGCCGCGGCCATCGGCGGAGTCCTGGAGATCGGTGCCGTCCAGCCAAGCGGCACCCACGTGGCGCTCCGCCTGCCGATCGCGGCCTCCATGACCGGGACCGCGGCCGGCTCCCTGTCGGGACCGGGCTGATGCGGGTCGTGCTCGCCGACGACCACGCGCTCGTCCGGGACGGCATTGCCTCGCTGCTGTCCGCCTGGGGGCACGACGTGGTGGGTCAGGCAACCGATGGCGCCGCGGCGGTCGCTCTCGCGGAGCAGCTGACCCCCGACCTGGTCCTGATGGACGTTCGCATGCCGGGCATCGGGGGCATCGAGGCCACCCGGCGCATCAAGGCCGCAGCCCCGGGAGTCGCGATCGTGATGCTCACCGCCAGCGAGGACGAGGACGACCTCTTCGCTGCCATCCGGGCCGGCGCGCAGGGCTACCTGGCCAAGAACCTGGAATCCGATGGCCTGCGGCGCATGCTCGAGGCGGTCCGGCGCGGGGAGCCGGCCATCACTCCCGCGACGGCGGCGCGCATGCTCGAACATTTCCAGCAGGCGGGTCGGCAACCGGCGCCGGATCCGGACAGGCTGACCGATCGTGAGCGGGAGGTGCTCGACCTGGTGACCCGCGGGCTCCGCAACAAGGAGATTGCCGCCCGCCTCGAGATCAGCCAGAACACGGTGAAGTACCACCTGGGCAACATCCTCTCCAAGCTGCACGCCCAGAGCCGCGCCGAGCTCACGGCCCGAGCGATTCGCCAGGGCCTGGTCGGCGACACGCCCTCCGCGGACTGACCCGCCCCGACCCAACGGCCCGGTCCGAACGGCCCCCGCCTCCCACCCGAACACCCGGCACGGCACCCACCCCGATGCGCGTTGGCGGGTGCCGCCGCGCGCGCGACGCTTGGAGGACCAACGCCGCGGAGGGCCCGCCATGGGCTATCGGATCACCATCGACCACGACAACTGCATCAACTGCGGCATCTGCATGGACGTCTGCCCGGTGCAGGCCATGGACATGTCCCGCCCGCAGGTCGCGGGCGTGGAAGCCGCGGGCCACGGCTCGCCGATCCCCTGGATGATGGAGCATCCGGTCCAGGTGGGAGAGTGCATCGGGTGCTCGATCTGCATTCGCGAATGCCCGGTGGTGGTCATGACCCTCGACAGCGTCGAGGAACCCACCCCGCTCGCGGAGCTCCCGGGGCCGGTCTTCCCGCCGCGACCGGTGGAGGGCTGGATCCCGCTGAGCGAGGTGACCCGCGAGTCCCTCAAGCCAACCCACCCCTCGCCGTACGACGCGCTGACCGGTGGGTGGCACACGCACGAGCGGACCCAGCCCTGGCAGGTCTGGGACTCCATGGTGGAGCCGATGGCGGCGCCGCCGCAGGCCCCCTGCCAGACCGCCTGCCCGGCAGGGACCGATGCAGGACGCTACGTGGGGCTTATCGCCCAGGGCCGCTATTCGGATGCCTACGCGGTCGCCGCGGAGGTGAACCCCTTCCCCTCCGTCTGCGGCTGGATCTGCACCGCTCCGTGCGAAGCCGCGTGCCGTCGGGGAACGCTGGACGAGCCCATCGCCATCCGCACCCTCAAGCGGTTCGCCGTCGAGCATGGAACGCTCCCGGACGTGCCGCCGGCGCCGGTTCGGCGTGCCGACCGGGTCGCGATCGTGGGCGGTGGGCCAGCCGGGATGTCGGCGGCCTACTACCTCGCCCGCCTGGGCTATCCGGTCACCGTGTTCGAGGCGATGCCGGTGCCCGGCGGGATGATGGCGATTGGCATTCCCGAGTACCGCCTGCCGCGTGAGGTGCTGCGGGCGGAAATCGACCGCATCGTGTCGCTGGGCGTGGACCTGCGGCTGAACCAGGCCATGGGTCGTGACTTCTCGCTCGGCGATCTCGAGGCGCAGGGCTTTGGGGCCATCTTCCTCTCCACGGGCGCGCCCAAGAGCCGCCGCCTGGGTGTTCCCGGTGACGACCTGCGCGGCGTCACACCGGCGACCCTCTTCCTCAAGCAGGTCAACCTGGGCGAGAACCCGCGGCTGAGCGGTGCCGTCCTCGTCGTGGGCGGAGGCTCGACCGCCATGGACGCGGCCAGGTCCGCGCTCCGCAGCGGGGCCACCTCCGTCACCGTGCTGTACCGACGCAGCCGCAGCGAGATGCGTGCCCAGGTCGAGGAGATCGAGGCGGCAGAGCGCGAGGGCGTTGTCATCCGCGAGCGCGCGGTCATCGACGAGGTCATGGGCTCCGACGGGCGAATGATCGCGGCGCACATCGTGTCGACGAACGGGAGCAGTGACCCGGCGGTGACTGCCACCGCCAGCACCATCCTGGTCGCCATCGGCGAGGAGCCGGATCCGTCGATCCTGCCCGAGGGCACCGGCATCGAGATCAGCACCTTCGCGGGGATCGTTGCCGACCCCAGGACCCTGGCCACCGGGCACGCCGGCGTGTTTGCCGGCGGCGACGTCGTCTCGGGCCCCAAGACGATCATTGACGCGGTGGCCTCCGGTCGCCGGGCGGCGGGTGCCATCCACGCCTACCTGCGCGGGATCCCTGACGGCGATGCGGCGGTGATGGCCGCCGCGCGGTACCGGACGCCGAAGCCCGCGTCGCTGGAGCTCAATCTCGCGATCCGGCCACGCGCGCACGCCCCCGAGGGCGAGTACGTCCCCGGATCGTTCGCCGCGACCCAGCAGGGATTCTCCGAGTCCGTTGCCCGTGCGGAGGCCGGCCGATGCTTCCGTTGCGACGCGGTCTACAGCTGCCCGGCGGTGTCGGTGGCCGCCGGACGCGGCCGTCCCCATCCCACCGGCGCGGACGTCTCCGCGGCAACCTCGACTGGAGGACAGCAATGACCCCGGACCAGGTCTCCGGCTTCTTCGACGCCGGCGAATCGTTCGTCGAGGGCACCATTGCCGCGGCGCTCGTCGCGCTCTGGCTGCTCACCCTGGCGCTGCACCTGGCGCGTCCCTACATGGTGCGCTCCCTGCGGAAGTTCACCCTCCGCCTGGGCGCCGACCTGTGGTGGATCATCTACGTCGCCCTGCGCGACATCCTGCTGCTGCAGGTCTTCCTGGGCAGCTTCATCTTCTTCTACCCCGACGTGGTCGGCGGGCAGGATCTGCCCATCACCGGCGGGCTGGCCGCGGCGTGCGCCTTCGGCGCGCTCCTCCTCAAGCTGGTCAGCCACGGGGAGGGCGACATCCGCAACTTCCGCTGGCAGACGATCCTGCTGGGGGTCGGATCGGTCCTCTACATCGGTCCGTACCTGCTGGGCGTCCAGCTGACCGAGATCGACCAGGGCTGGGCGAAGCAGCTTGCCTCGATCTTCGTGTCCAGCCAGAACACCGACTGGGGTTTGGCCCTGTGCTACCTCTCGGCCGCCATGGTCGGCGTGATGGGCATCACCGCGGTGATCTACAACCTTCGCAAGACCACGAGCCGGCGGCCCACGGCCGTCGCGAGCTAGGAGCGGACCGATGAGTGCCGATGATCTCGCCACTGCCCTGACCCACGGAGGCTCGGGCTGGCTCGTCTTCAGCCTGGCAGCCGTCCTGCCCATCCTGTGGGCCTTCACCCTCAGCGTGCACTTCGCGCGCCCGTATGTCGTGCGCTTCCTGCAGGGCCTGACGCTCCGCTTCGGCGGCGACGTCTGGTGGCTCAGCTACGTCCTGATGCGGGACGCGCTCATGCTCATCACCCTGGCGCTGAGCATGGTCTTCCTGATGCCGAACCTCTACATCGGCCTGGGGCTGCCGCTCACCGCCCCGCTCGCCACGGTGGGCCTCTTCTGGGCGCTGCTCGTCAAGCTCACCCGTGACTCGGACGACGACCCGGTCGCCTGGCGCTGGGTGAGCATCCTGCTGGCCGTGTCGTCCGTGCTGTACATCTTCCCGCAGATCTACGGCCTCGAGGCGGCCGACCAGGTCGACCGGCTGTCCGCCATCGGGCTGGGGTGGGTGCCCGATGCGCTCACCGCCGCGAACACCGATGCCGGGACGGTCAACCCGCTCGCCTGGCCCATTCTGGTGATCGGGCTGTCGCTCGTGGCGTTGACGGGCGCGTACCTGTTCTGGCGGTTCATCTCGCAGATCGGCAGGGAGGAAGCCGACGCCACCGAGGAGCTGGAGGCGGTCGCGTAGCGCATCGCGCGCTGGAGGCGCGACATCGGGCGCGGCCGGCGAGGGCCGCGCCCCTTCCATGCCCTGTGGCACTGTGCGTGGAGCCAGCGGGCGCCCGACGATGCGGCGATGACGACGACGCTCGAGCCACCCGCCGCCGACGCGAATGCCACGGCCGGAGCGACCGGCCTTCCCTATGGCCCCCGCATGACCCGGCTGCTGCCGGCGATGCATCGGTCCTTCCTGTTCGCGAATCGACGGCTCATGGTTCCGGCCCTGCGCGCGGGGTTGGGACCGCTGTTCGCCAATCCACTGACCGGCTCGCTGATGGTGCTGCGAACGCGTGGCCGCCGTTCGGGACTGTGGCGCGATGCGCCGCTCGGGTACGTGATCCGCGATGGAGCCGTGTACTGCTGTGCCGGGTTTGGCCGCTCCACCCGGTGGCTCCAGAACATCCAGGACGATCCGTGCGTCGAGGTGGTGCTCCCGGCCGGCTCCCTGGCCGGGATCGCCGAGGAGGTCGCCGATGCCGCCGAGTGGGTGCCCGCCATGCGCGCGCTCCTCGCCAGCATGGGTCCCATCGGCCGCTGGACGGCCGGCGACGTGCGAGCGATGACCGACGACGAGCTGCGGGCGCACGGCGCGGGCTTGCCGCTCGTCCGGGTGCGCGTCACCGGGCTCGCCAGCGGGCCTTTCGACCCGGGTGGCTCCGGCTGGATCGTGCTCAACGGTGTCGTTGTCGCAGTTCTCGCCATCGCGATCCTCCGACGGGCCGGCGGCCGGGGGCGGTCCGCATCGGTCCGCTGCTAGCATCGGGAGGTATGAGCACTGCCGATGAATCGCCCGCCGTCCAGGACTTCTACCCTGATGACGCGGCCCACTGCTATGGCTGCGGCCACCTGAACGAGCGAGGGCACCGGTTCCGGACGCGAGCGACGGGGGAGGGGACGCTCACCGAGTTCACGCCCGAGCCGTGGATGACGGCCCTGCCCGGACTGGTCTACGGCGGCCTGATCGCCAGCCTGCTTGACTGCCACTCGACCGGCTCCGCGGCGATCTTCGCCCTCGCGCGCGAGGGCGTCGCCATCGGCGCAGGGGAGTCACCGCGCTTCGTGACCCGGCACCTGGCGGTGGACTACCTGGCGCCCACGCCCATGGGGCCGCTACGGGCCGTTGGACGCCTGGTGGAGGCGACCGACCGCAAGGTCATCGTCGAGAGCACCCTGGAGGCCGATGGCGGCGTGACCGCGAAGGCCCGCGGGGTGCTCATCCGGCTAGAATCGGCGCCTGGGCCGACGTAGCTCAACGGTAGAGCAGCGGTTTTGTAAACCGCCGGTTGTGGGTTCGACTCCCTCCGTCGGCTCCAGCCCCGCGAAGAGGACTGACGATGGCCAGCCCGGGAGCCTCGCTGCGGCCGGTGGACCGTGTCGACGTCACGGTCGTCGTCGACCTGTCGGTCGATGTCCTGCTCCCCTCAATCGGCCCGGCGGTCCGTCCCACGCTGCACTTCGACTGGTCGACCCGCGATGCGCTCCGCGCGGAGCACGGCTATTCGCTCCTCGTCCAGACGTGGGCGGGCGAGGAGAGCCATTCGGTTCTCTACGACGCGGGCCTGAGCCCCACCACGTTCTTGTGGAACTGCGACGTCCTGGAGATCCGGCCCAACGAGATCGAGGCGATCCTCCTCAGCCATGGTCACGCCGATCATCACGGCGGTCTCGAGGCACTCTTCGCCCGGTACGGGCGCGCCGGGCTTCCAGTGGTTCTCCATCCAGACGCACGGCTGGAACGCCGCATCGTGTTCCCGACTGGGGTGGTCCTCGACATGCCGCCGCCATCGGTCAACGACCTCGAGGCCGAAGGCGCTCGGGTCCTCGACGAGCCGGGTCCCACGCTGTGGGGCGGAGACACGATGCTCCTCTCCGGCCAGGTCGAACGGACGACGTCCTACGAGACAGGCTTCCCGTTCCAGGAACGGCGCGACGGGTCGGCGTGGGCTCCCGATACGTGGATCTGGGACGACCAGAACCTCGTGGTCAACGTCCGGGAACGAGGGCTGGTGGTCATGAGCGGCTGCTCGCATGCAGGGGCGGTCAACGTGCTGCGCTATGCGAGGCACCTGACCGGCATCGAGCACGTCCATGCCTTCGTGGGCGGCATGCACCTGACCGGAGGCACCTTCGAGCCGATCATCCCGGCCACCATCGACGATGTCGCGTCCCTCGCGCCGGACTACCTCGTGCCCGGTCACTGCACGGGCTACCGGGCGCTGGCCGAGATCGTCACCCGCTTCCCGGATCGGTACCTGGCCTCCTCGGTCGGCTCGCGATACAGCTTCCGCGCCTAGCCCCTCCTCGTGGAGGGGGTCGGTTGGCGCGCGGCGATGGATCCATCCCCAGCACGCGCGAAAGGGATCTACTTCTTCTTCTTGCCGCCTGGCGTGGCTCCGCCCTTCGGCTTCTTGCCGCCGCTCTTGGATCCGGGTCCCTTGTCGGGCATGGAACGGGCCTCTTTATGAGGTTGATGCGCGAGGACGGTACACCTGCGGCGCCGCTGATGCCATTCGGCTGTGGCCGGTGGCGTCAATCGCTGGCCGGGACGGCCGCGCGTAGCAGGCGGCGGGTGAGAAGCCAGACCGCCGTCCCGCCGACCACGTAGCCGCTGCCCTGGACGACGAGCAGCGCCACCACCGGCGCGACCTCGCCTGCCACCCCGGCAAGGATGGCACCGCACAGGGAGCCCACTGCGGACAGGGCAGTGAGGGTCCCCACCACCCGGCCGCGGTGCGTATCGGCGCTGAACACCTGCTGGAGGGTCATGCGGGCCGCTCCCATGGCCGCGCCCGGCACGCCGACGATGGTGATGACCACCAGCGCCACCCAGATGTGCGGATAGATGGCTGGATAGGTGAAGAGCCCCAGGTCGATCACCCCGAACAGCAGCGCACCCACGTACAGCAGCCGCACCGGATCCACCCGTGATCCCAGGCGGCCGATGACCAGGGCTCCGGCCAGCCCGCCAATGGCCTGCGCCGAGAGCAGGGCGCCGTAGCCGGCCGCATCGGAATGCAGGGCATCCTCGACCCATGGCACGAACAGGGTGATGGTCAGGCCCTCGCCGATGGCGGTGATGATCATGAAGATCAACAGGGCGCGGAGCACCTGCGACCCGAGGATCACGCCGAGCCCGTCACGCCATTCGCCCAGCAGGCGCCCCCAGGCGGTCAGCGCCTGCGCCTCGATGGACTCGCCGTCCGCCGGACGCGGACGCTCCGGCGGCTGGTAGCGGATGAGGAAGATGAGCCCGGCCGACACGAGGAAGCTGGCGCCGTCCAGGACGGCGACCAGCGGAAGGCCACCGATCGCCACCACGACGCCTGCGATGGCCGGGCCGATGAGCCGGGAGAGGTGGCGGCTGACGCCAGTCAGCGCGTTGGCGGCGATCAGCTGCTCCTCGCCACCCTCGAGCAGGTTGGGCACGATCGCCACCTCGGCCGGCGTGAAGAGCTGCTCCACCGCGCTCTGGCCGAAGAGCACCACGTAGGCGATCCACACGCCCAGCGCCTGGAGGCCCAGGAGCGGGACAAGCAGCAGGGCCAGGATGATGTTCACCACCACCATCAGCCGCCGGCGCTCCCATCGGTCGACGTAGACCCCGGCGACCGAGCCGAACAGGATCGACGGGACCAGGAATGCGACCGGGACACCGGCGATGGCCAGCGTCGAGCCGGTCAATCGGTAGATCTCCACCGGCAGCCCCACGATGAGGAACCAGTCGCCGATCATGGAGATCATCCCGCCGACCCACAGGAGCGCGAAGTTGCGCTGGCGGAGGACCTGGAGCATCGACAGGGATTATGCGGGAGCGCCGGGGTAGGCTTGACCCATGCCGACCGGACGGATTCGCATCGGATGCTCCGGATGGGAGTACGGACACTGGCGCGGCAGCTTCTACCCGCAGGACCTGCCGCTGGCGCGCTGGCTGGAGCACTACGCCGCCGAGTTCGAGACGGTCGAGCTGAA
>CAVXEH010000016.1:0-119524 GCA_963760875.1 uncultured Chloroflexia bacterium
CGTCACCAGGCAGGGCTCGATTCGTGGGTCTACTTCAACAACGACCTGGGCGGGCACGCGCCGCGCGACGCCATGCGGCTTCGCGAGGCGGTCGGCCGCCATCGGTCCGGCTGACGGCGGAGAATGGGACCCATGACGGACGGGGATCGGCTGGAGCGCCGGGCGGCGTGGGACCAGCGACACCGCGAGCGGGAGATCGAGTCCGAAGGGCCGGACGAGACCCTCGTTGCCCAGGTGTCGGCGCTCGCGCCGGGAACGGCTCTCGACGTGGCCTGCGGCAGCGGCACCAACGCGGTGTGGCTGGCCCGCGCCGGCTGGCGGGTGACGGGCGTGGACTGGTCCGGCGTGGCCCTGGACAAGGCACGGACGCGCGCTGCCGACGCCGACGTCCAGGCGACCTGGACCCACGCAGACCTCCTGGAATGGGTCCCGCCGCCCGGGGCGTTCGACCTCGTCACGGCGCTGTACCTGCATCTCGTGCCAGGGGAGCGTCGCGTCGTGTATCCGGCGATCGCGCGTGCCGTCGCTCCGGGTGGGCACCTGCTCGTCATCGGGCATGACCCCGAGCACCAGGGTCCGGGTCCGGAGCTCGAGCGGCGATTCACGGCCGCGGAGCTTGGCGCGGAGATTCGCGACGCGGTGCCGGGCATGCTCATCGAGGAGGCGCTGTCCCGGCGACGCGGTCCCGGAGTGGTCGATGCCGTTCTGCGCATGAGCCGGATACAGGTCGGTTGAGGTGACAGGGGATTCGGGCGAGCTGACATTGCGGCTGCGTCGTCGAGACAGGGTCGCGGCCAGCAGGGTCTGCGTCGACGCAGACTCGCCTGCTACGACATCATCTCCTCGGCCACCGGCTCCACCGCCGGCTCGACGTTGCCCGTGCTGCCGTCGACCGTGACGCGCATGCCGGTCCGCAGTCGAGCCGTGGCGTCGCCACAGCCGACCACTGCCGGGATGCCGTATTCACGGGCAACGATGGACGCGTGGGCAGCGGCACTCCCCACGTCGGTCACCACCGCAGCCGCGCGCGTGAAGAGTGGTGTCCAGGCAGGCGCCGTGAACGGCGCCACCAGCACCTCGCCCGCCTGCAGCAGGTCGAACTCCCCGGGGCCGTGCACCACCCGGACCGGCCCGGTGGCCGTTCCCGGCGACGCCGGCACGCCCGACACGATCGCGCTCCTCGACGGTTTGGCGCCGAACATCGCCGGGTAGCTGTCGATGATGCGCCTCAGCATGGGGTGCCAGTTGCCGACGGCCATCGGGGGCACAAGCCTGGCCTGCTCCTCTCGCTGGGCACGTCGCAAGGGCACGTTCGTCCCGCTCGGCAGCCCGCCTCCGTGCAAGGCACGGCGAACCTCGTCGCGGTGGAGAAAGAAGACGTCGTCTGTCTTCTCGAGGAGGCCGCGCGCAACGAGCGACTCACCGATGCGCAGGACCGCCCGACGAAGGATCGGCCAGGGCAGCGTCCATTCGCGCACCTGCTCCTCGCGGATGGAGACGAGGTGCTGCCCATCGGCCAGCATGCCCTCGAACTCCCGCAACCGGCGCGGCGACGATGCGAGCGCGTTGCGCGCAGCAGACTCGGCGGCCTCCCTGGCGGCCACGGCCCGACCATGGTCCGCCGTACCAATCGGCGACCCGGCCTGTCGCCCCGGTGCGTACCACCAGTCGAGCGAGACCACGGCGTGCCGCTCGGGATCCGGTGGCGGCTCGATTCCCGCCAGGAGCGGCAGGTGGCTCCCGCCGAGCGTGGGCTCCAGGTGCTTGCGGTAGAACCTCGCCAGGTTGATCTCCATCTTGTAGGCAGCGCCGGCGAGCGCGACCACCGAGCCGAAGTACTCTCCGGCCAGCGCGCCCGTCTCGTCGATGAGTGTCGGCAGCTCGGCGACCGGCGCGCTTTCAACGCGCTCCTCGGCGGCCGCCACGGCCAGGCGGTATGTTGGCTGGACGTTCGCGCGCCACCTGCGCTCCATGATCGGGAAGCTGTGACGTACCGTCCGCGGGAAGACGCCGGCCGCGGCTCGCGGCTGGCGGGCCACGTGCAACAGGATGCTCGGCAGGCTGCGCAGCATGTTTCCCGGTGCGATCCAGTTGATCGAGTAGAAGTACCAGCCGTTGACGATCACGTGGTGGGGCAGCGGTGCCCGCTGGCCCAGCTCGCGCCGGATCCAACCGTGCAGACTGACCTCAAGGTCAGACAGCAGCCAGGACTCGAAGAGCGGCGTCACCGGCGCGCCAATCCATTCGCCGAACCGCAGGGCGCGGTGGTACGCGCCGGGCGCCGACGGCTCCCAGGAAGCGGCGGGCGGGAGGGCGGTCATTGGCCTGGCCTGCAGGATCCACAGCGCTCCGTCCGCGTCGATCGCCCACTCGACGTCCTGAGGCGTTCCGTGTGCAGACGCAATTCGCCGAGCCTCGTTCGCCACCTCGAGGGCCTGCGAATGGTCCAGCGCCGCCTCTGGTTGACGGCCGGCCACCGCCTTGCCGTCCCGGACCACCCATTCGTCCCCGACGGCGGAGCCGGAGACCAGCCGTTCACCAAGGCCTCGCACGGCCGTGATGACGGTGGACTCGCGATCGCCGCTGATCGGATCGGCCGTCAGGGCCACGCCGGCGGCTGCGGGCGCCACCATGCGCTGCACGATGACCGCCAGGCGGCCGCCATCCGTCGCCCCATACGCCGTGGGGCGTGCGGCGATGGCGCTGGCCAGGACGCGATTGGCTGCTGCCGGGAGCCCCGCGGGAGGAACGTCCAGGACTGTCTCGTACATGCCGGCGAAGGACCGCTCGGCGCCGTCCTCGGCCACGCCGCTGGAACGGACCGCGAAAGGCCCCGCTCCCAGGCCGGCGACGGCCTCGGTGACCACAACCGCGCGCCGCTCCGGCGGCAACGTCCCCCACGTCACCGGCAGCACGATCCCCTCGGGGACCCGCACGCCAGCGGCAATGAGCTCCCCGAGCCCGGCTGCCTTGCCACCCACCTGCCCGATGTCCGTCAGGCGAACCTCGTGCAGGCCCTGCACGTCTGGGGTGCTCACGACCCCCTCTCTCGGATGCGGCCACGGCCGCGCGCATGATCCAGTCGATGTCATCCACCGCCTGGTCGACCGATGCGCCGAGGTGATCGCGCCACATGCGCAGCGAGCTCGAGCGCGTCAGGACCGCCAGAAGCCGGACCAGCCGTGCGCGATCCCCTTCGATCGGGGGCGGGTCAATGGAGTCGACCAGTCGCTGCATTGCCGCCAGCCGCGCGCTCATAGTTGCTTGCCGCACCTCCTCGGCCGCCGGGCTGGCCATGGCGAACCGCTCGGCCTCTCCGAGCCCATCGAGACGCTCGAGGTAGACGCGCACGCCTTCGCGCAGCTCGGGCAGCGTGCGCGGCGGGGTCAGCTGATCCAGGCCCAGGCGCCGGGCAAGGTGCGGGTACAGGCTGGCCAGCAGGGCGGCCTTCGTCCCGAAGTATCGGTATACCGTCGGCACCGAGACACCGGCCTGCCGTGCCACGGCCGGGATCGAGAGGCTGGCGACGCCCCGGTACATGACGGCCACGGCCGCGTCCAGGATCCGCACGCGCGTCGCCTCTGCCTGCTGCTCGCGCAGGGCGCTGTGGTACGGGCGCGCCGTGTCTCGTTGTCCGATACGATTCATTCAGTGAATATATGAATCGTGTCAAGATCTCGCGAACGGCGGGACGCAGTGGTTGGCCGCACCGGCCCGACCTGCTACCCGCAGGTCGGTTGAGGGGGTGCCGGGCGTTCGCTATACTCGCGCCCGGTCGGTATCGGTGTGCGCCGTGCCGGCTGTCGTGATCTGTGGGTAGGTTGAGCAGGTGGTGAGCTCTGCTGACTGTAGATCAGCCGTCGAGAGACTGTGGGGGTTCGATTCCCTCCCTGCCCACCAACACCACGACTGACCCACCGGCGCACGGAGCCGGACGATTCGCTGCACGGGCCCACGTAGCTCAGTAGGCAGAGCACTTCCTTGGTAAGGAAGAGGTCTCCGGTTCGAGCCCGGACGTGGGCTCCACTTCGCGGGCGCTGACCTGGCAGCCAGAAGGCGCAGGATTACCGAGTATTGCGCATGGTTGCGTGATTTCTCGCGAGGCTGGAAAATCGCGCAGCCCGCTACGCAGCAGCCCGCGACGACATCGCGCGCCCCGCGACCGCAGGTCAGGCGCGCGGCCGAGGAGGCGACACCGGCCGTGAACCCCAACGTCGTGCTTCCCTTCTGCTCGTCTGCCCTGAGCTTCGTGTTCGCGATCCTGGTCGGCGACCAGTGGTTGCGACGGCGTCAGCCGTACCAGCTGGTCTGGACCATCGGCCTCCTCTGGTACGGGATCAGCGCCGGAACCGAGTTCCTGGGCGGGTGGCTGGGCTGGAGCGAGCCCCTCTACCGGGTCTGGTACCTCATTGGCGCCATCTACGTCGCGGGCTGGCTGGGACTGGGCACCGTCTTCCTCCTCGCGCGCACCCGGTTCGGGTTCGCCTTCGCCTTCTCGGTGCTCCTGGCGGGGCTCTTCACCTACCTGTCCGACGTGAAGTACCACTACGCGAACTCGGGCGCCGCGCCCTTCATCTACTTTGGGATCGCGCTTCTGGCGGCCAGTCGTAATCACCGTCCTCACCATCCGGCGCGACGAGCGCTGGGCGGCCGTTGCCGCCGCGGTCATGATCGGCGGCAGCCTGGTGGCCCTGGTGATGATGCTCACCGTCCAGCTGCCGGCCCCCGGGTATGCCCTGGATCCCGCGACGCACATCCCCACCGGCGATCTGCTTCCGGGCTACCTGCGGCTGCTTACCCCGTTCTTCAACGTCACGGGGGCCTTTGCCCTCGGATTCGGAGCCCTGTACAGCGCCTACGTGTTCATGCCCAAGCGCCGGCTGATCCGATACTCCCTGAGGAACCGATCCGCCATGGGCCTGGCTGGCAACCTGCTGATCATGCCCGTGGCCGTCGTGGTGAACTTCGCGGTGTCTCTGCCCGGTGCGCTGGTGGCCCTGTTCACCGGCCGGCTTTCGAGCCGGGTCCCGGCCACGATCCTGATCGCGATCGGCGCCACCATCCCGGCCTACACCAGCGGCGCCAACCGCTTCGGGAACACGAGCGGGTTCTTCATCGGCGAGTTCCTGGGCGTGCTCTTCATCTTCCTGGGCTTCCTGGTGAGCATCGAGGTCTTCAGCGACGTGCGCCTGCCCTTCACGCGTGTCGTCCTGCTGCGCCGCGACCGCACGACGGGCGCCGAGGTGCCGGCCACGAGTGGAGGCGCCGGGGGCGACTGAGCCCGCGCCAGGCACCGGGCCGCTCCTCCTTGGGCGACCGACGCAAAGCGCCAAATCCGCGGCGTGACGATCGTAGGCACGCGGGGTCAGCGGCAACGGCATGGTGCAGGGCCGCTGCCACGCTCAGCCGGGCGCTGGGCAGGGCGCGTTCGGGCCTCTCATCACGCCTACCATCGCGGAAACCGGCATCTGGCGCGTTGGCGCGGCCACCGGATGCCTGCAATCGCGGAAATGGACCTCTGGCGCCCGGCCGCGCGCCAGCCGTGAGCGGACCGCAGGGCGCAGCTGCTCGCGTTGACACGAGGGGGCTCCGACCCTAGAATCACGACGCTTCCCCGAGGTGACCGGCCCTAGAGTCCCGTGTCCGTCGCGGTGGGGGAGCGGAGAAGGATGAACACCCGTGGCCAAGGCCGAGAACCGACCCGTCATCTCGCTGGCGTGCACGACCTGCAAGGAGCGCACGTACAGCACGCGGAAGAACAAGAAGAACGACCCCGGGCGCCTGGAGCTCAACAAGTACTGCCCGCGTTGCCGGCAGCACACCCTGCACCGGGAGACGAAGTAGCGTAGCCGTTGCCTGCGGGGCTGCGCCTTCGGTAGGGGTGTAGCTCAACTGGTAGAGCACTGGTCTCCAAAACCAGCGGTTGCAGGTTCGAGTCCTGTCGCCCCTGCCAGACCATCCGCCGCCTCCGCAGCACAAGATCAAGCCCGTACGGACGAAGAGCCGAACCAATCGTGATCCAGGGAATCCGCACCTACTTCGAAGAGAGCTGGGCAGAGCTGAGAAAGGTCTCCTGGCCGGACCGCCAGACGGTGGTCAACCTGACGCTGATCGTGATCGCGGTCAGCATCGCCATCGGCGCCTACATCGCGATCCTGGATCAGATCATGCACTTCGCGCTCTCGCAGGTGTTCAAGTGAGCGACGAGACGCGCCGCGAAGCGGTGGCGACCGAGGAGGTCGAGGCGGTGGTGCAGGCCGGGGATGCCGAGGTGGCCGATCCCGGGACCGCTGAGCCCGAGGCAGCCGAGATGACCGAGACGCCCGAGACGGCCGATGCGACCCAGGCCGCCGATGAGGCCACGCCTGACGCGAACGCCGATAAGGCCGCCGCCGCCCCATCCACGACGACTGCCACCGGAGAGAACGAAGCCCGCCAGGCCGCTCGCCTGTCGCGCGAGGCACCCCGGGTGGGGGACATGCCCGCCGACGAGCGCACCCGCAAGCAGTGGTACGTGATCCACACCTACTCCGGCTACGAGAACAAGGTGAAGGCCAACCTCGAGCACCGCATCGAGTCGATGGGTGTCGAGGACCAGATCTTCCAGGTGCTCGTCCCCATGGAGGAGGAGATCGAGATCAAGAACGGGCAGCGGCAGACCGTCAACAAGAAGGTCTTCCCCGGCTACGTCCTGGTCGAGATGGTGATGAGCGACGAGAGCTGGTACGTCGTCCGCAACACCCCTGGCGTGACGAGCTTCGTGGGGTCGGGCAACCGTCCCACACCGCTCGACGAGGCCGAGGTCAAGAAGATCCTCAAGCAGATGGGGGTCGAGACACCCAAGTTCAAGGTCCAGTTCACGAAGGGCCAGAGCGTGCGCGTCAACGACGGGCCGTTCGCGGAGTTCATCGGGACCGTCGACGAGGTCAACCCGGAGCGCAACAAGGTCAAGGTACTGGTCAGCATCTTCGGCCGGGAGACGCCCGTGGAGCTCGACTTCCTGCAGATCGAGAAGCTCTAGCGTTGAAATAGACCGATGGCGGCCTGAGTCCGACATCGGCGCACACAGGTAGAGGGAGGGGCGTGATCCGCCCCGGTTGAACCTCGGAGGTAGCACATGGCGAAGAAGGTTCGCGCAATCCTCAAGGTGCAGGCACCCGCCGGCAAGGCGACCGCCGCACCCCCCGTGGGCCCGGCCCTGGGCCAGCACGGCATCAACATCATGGAGTTCATCAAGGCCTTCAACGAGCGGACGGCCAGCCTCTCCGGCTATGTCGTCCCCGCGGAGATCACCGTCTTCGAGGACCGCTCGTTCACCTTCGTGACCAAGGCCCCCCTTGCCGCCGCGCTGCTCAAGCGCGCCGCCGGCGTCGAGTCCGGTTCGGCGCAGCCCAACCGGGACAAGGTCGGGACCGTGACCCAGGCCCAGCTGCGCCAGATCGCCGAGACGAAGATGGCCGACCTCAACGCGAACGACGTGGAGCACGCCATGCGGATCATCGCCGGCACGGCGCGCAGCATGGGCATCGAGGTGACCGAGCGATGACGAGGCACGGACGCAAGTACGTGGAAGCGGCCAAGCTGGTCGAGACGGAGCGCCGCTACCCCATCACGGAAGCGGCGGAATTGCTGCCGAAGGTCTCGTTCACGAAGTTCGACGCCACCGTGGAGGCGCACCTGCGCCTTGGGGTGGATCCACGCCACGCGGACCAGCTCGTGCGCGGCACGGTCGTGCTCCCGCACGGGACGGGTCGCCAGACCCGCGTGGTCGTCTTCGCCCAGGGCGAGAAGGCCCAGGAGGCGCTGCGCGCGGGAGCCGACGAGGTCGGTGCGGATGACCTGGTCAAGCGCGTGGACGATGGCTGGTTCGACTTCGATATCGCCATCGCCACGCCGGACATGATGGGCGCCGTGGGCCGGCTGGGTCGGAAGCTTGGCCCCCGCGGTCTCATGCCCAACCCCAAGTCAGGCACGGTGACCTTCGACATCGAGCGTGCGGTGGGCGAGGTCAAGTCCGGCCGTGTCGAGTTCAAGGTCGACCGGGCCGGGATCGTCCATGTCCCCGTGGGCAAGGCCAGCTTCACGCCGGAGCAGCTCAGCGCCAACATCGCGGCCCTGGTGGACGCGGTGAACCGTGCCAAGCCGTCAGGCGCGAAGGGGACCTACCTGCGCAGCCTGACCGTCGCTCCCAGCTATGGGGCCCGGCGTGCGCGTGGACATCCCGTCCGCGCTCGCCGCGGCGATGCCCTAGCCGCTGCGGATGCCCTGGCCGGGAATCGCCCGGCCGGGGCGATTCACGCCGGGTGCTGCGGCGAGCGGAGCCCGCGGGCCAGGAGGAGCGCGCCCAGGACGACGGCGACGATGGGCCACACCAGGTCGCTGTCGAGCTCCCCGAGGTCGAGCCCCAGGTCATTGCGCAGGAAGTAGTAGCCGCCGACGAACAGCAGCAGGGCGCCCAGCACGAGGGCGCCGGCGGCGGACGACCGCAATCGGTTGAACGACATAGCCTCTCTCGCTGTGCGGGACCGCCCCCATGGCGGTCGCCGTGAGGATCCGGGCGAGACATGGCCGCCTGCCAGTGCCATTCGGCCTTGGAGCGTCGTGCCCGATGTCGCCGCCTCGCGCGCCTACGCGCTGTAGCGCTCCACGACGCGAAGGAGATCGGCCACCGCGAAGGGTTTGATGATCACGCCTGCGGCGTCGATCTCCTCCGCCCAGCGTCGTGAGTCCACCGAGGCCGCCATGATGACCACCGGCGGCCGGCCCTCCATCCGCCGGAGCGCTCGAGCGAAGCCCCATCCATCCAGCCCCGGCATGCGCATGTCGAGCAGGACCAGGCGAGGTCGCTCGCGCTGCACCTTCTCCAGCGCCGTCCGTCCGTCGGATGCCTCGTCCACGGGAATGCGCTCCAGCTCGAGCACGTCACGGACCGCAGCCCGGATCAGGGCATCGTCATCGACCACCAGGACGGGCCCCGTGGACGTCCGCGGAGATTCAGACCCCGTCACGCTGGCTCGTCCGCGGTCGCGGCAGGCTCGCGCGCGCCGTCGCGCTCCGTTCCCGGCGGCGTGTGCCGCGCGGGATCGGCCTGCTCTTGCCCATCGCTGGCGGCTGGCGCGGCATCCGGGACGGAGCCTGCCGAGAGCGGCAGACGGACCGTGAACGTGGCGCCCTGGTTGACGTCGCTGGACACGGAGATGCTGCCGCCGTGCTCCTCCGCGACCTGCCTGCAGATGTAGAGGCCGAGACCGATCCCGGTAGGACCGTAGCGATCCGGGTCGCTGACCCGCTGGAACCGCTCGAAGATGCGCGCCTGCTCCGCCGGGGGGATGCCGACGCCCTGGTCCGTGACCGTGAGGCACGCGCCCGCCTGGTCGGCGCTGACCGTCACGGTCACGGGTGCCGAAGGCGGGCTGTACTTGAGGGCATTGCTGAGCAGGTTTTCCACGAGCCGCCGTATGCGCGGAGCATCCCACTCGCCGACCACCGGCGCGGGGGCGTCAAGCCGCACCCGATGCGCATCATGCATGCCAACCATGGTCTGCCGGACCAGCACACCCAGATCCTGCCGCTCGCGGGTCACCTCTCGTCCGTGCTCGCTGGCGATGACGGTGAGGTAGTCATCCACGAGCTCCTTGAGGCGAATGGCCTCGTCGCGGATGCTTGCTGCCCGGGCGGCCTGACGGCCGTCGTCCCCCAGCGAGCGCACCAGGAGCTCCGCGTTGAGCAGGATGGGCGTGATGGGCGTTCGCAGGTCGTGCGCGATGCCCGCCAGGAACTCGTCTCGCATGCGGGTCACCTCGGCGAATGCCTCCACGCCGGCGGAATGCGCGATGAGATCCCGCGCGTGCAGCACGAGCGCAGCCTGCTCGGCGACGGCCGTGAGCACGGACAGGACGTCCTCGGTGAACACCGGTGGTCGCGCTGCGAACACCGTCAGCACTCCCAGCCGCTGGTCGCCCGAGCTGATGGGCGTGGCCGCGATGGCCCGGATTCCGCGGTCGAGGTACGTCTGCGCATGCTCCGGGGCGTCTCGGTCCGGTCGGTCGGAAGAGACCGTGGCCTGGCGTTCGAAGGCCCGTCCCGCGATGTACTCGCCCGACGGGAACGTGATCCGGTCGCCGGTCGGGTACTCGAACGAGACGAGGCGATTCCTGTTCGGATCCCACAGGCTCACGACGGCACCGTCCGCCCCCGTGATCGAGACGGCGCGCTCCGCGACCCGCTCGCTGATCTCCCACGGGTCCGGGAGCCGGAGGAGGTCCGGCGTCTCCGACAGCAGCCCGCGAATCGCCGGTTCCTGCCACGCTCGTCGAAGAAGAGACGGCGGTGCGAAGCCGATGAAGTAGCTGAGCACCATCGCAAGCGCGACGAGCTGGCTGATGATGGGCAGCGAATCCCCCGCGGCGGGCACGAACGACCGCAGGGCGGCGAGCAGGATGAGGATGACGAGCAGCCCCGAGCCTGCGGCGACGGCCTGCATCCGGCGCCGGGTCACGCCGCTGCGTTCCGCCGCCTCGCGGACGAAGACCAGCGACGCGTACCCCGCCAGCCCCACGACGAAGATGACCGCGACCAGGACGACCTCGTCCGACCACGGCTGGGGCGCGCTGACACCGACGGCCGCGACGGCGAGATACAGGATGGTCGCCCCGATCACGAGCCATGGCGGTCGCGGCCGGAAGTCGTCCGCCAGGCGCAGCAGCACCAGCGGAAGGGCAGTGACGCCCACCCAGGTCAGCGTGTTCAGTGCCGGCGGTGAGCCAAGGCCCAGCAGTCCGACCACCGTGCCGGTCACGACAAGCACGGCGAAGATCCCGAAGAACAGGGAGATGTCCACGTTCGCCCAGCTCGGGCTGCGAAAGAGCCGAACGAGCGTCACGCTGAAGAGGATGAGCAGGCTAACCTGGCTCACCCCCTGAAGGAACGCCTGCGCAGTCACGGTTCGCCTCCCAATGCCGCCGGCCCGCGTCATGGGCACGACGGGTCATGGCCGCTCGGGAGGGCCGCGGCTATCCTACAACGCTGCGGTTGCCGTCGAGTCGGTGGTCGGGTACCATTCGCGACCGCAACCAAAGATCAGCCACAGACAGCGCTGCGTGCCGGGTGAGAGCCCCGGACCAATTGCCGGCCCACGTGAGGCCGGCGGCACGCCGAGGCATGCAAGGGGACATCGGTCCCGGTCCGCAGCACGCGGTCCCTGCAGCGCCATCGGCGCGCAGGGCTTTTTCATGTCCGGGAGGTGGGCTCACCAAGACCGATGCCGAATGAATCCAAGCGCCAGGCCGTCAGCGCGCTCGCGGAGATGCTCCGCGGAAGCTCCGCCATGGCCGTGGCCGACTATCGAGGCCTCTCGGTCTCGGACATGCAGGTCGTCCGGCGGTCCCTGCGGGCCAGCGGCGTCGAGCTGCACGTCGCCAAGAATCGACTGCTGAAGATCGCTGCCGACGAGGTCGGGCTGGAGGAGCTCAAGCCGATGCTCTCCGGCCCAACCGCGGTGGCGACCATCTCGGGGGACGCTGTGGCCCTGGCGAAGGCGCTGCAGGAGGCGTTCCGGCCCTTCCGGAACGTGACGCTGCGGGGTGGACTCCTGGGAACCCGCGCCATCAATGGCGCGGACCTTGGCCAGCTGGCCTCGCTGCCCAGCCGTGAGGTTCTCCTCGCCCGGCTGGCGGGCGGCATGGCAGCGCCCATTTCCGGGATGGCCGGCGTGCTCGCCGGGAACCTTCGCAACCTCGTCGGCGTGCTGAGCGCCGTCGCGGATCAGAAGCGACAGAGCGAGGGCGGCAGCGCCGCCTGACGAGAAGGAGAACGACAGAACCATGGCAACCAAGTCCCTCAGCAAGGACGACATCCTGGAGGCCATCGACGGGATGACCGTCCTTGAGCTTTCCGAGCTGGTGAAGGCCTTCGAGGAGCGCTACGGTGTGACCGCCGCGGCACCTGTGGCGGTGGCTGCGGCCGCGCCGGCCGCGGGTGGCGATGCGGCGCCGGCGGAGGAGCAGACGGAGTTCGATGCCGTCCTCACCGAGGTCGGCGCGAACAAGATCCTCGTCATCAAGGCCGTCCGCGAGCTGACCGGCCTTGGCCTCAAGGAGGCCAAGGATCTCGTCGACGCGGCTCCCAAGCCGGTCAAGGAGGCCGTCACCAAGGAAGAGGCCGAGCAGGTCAAGGAGAAGCTGGCCGAGGCGGGGGCCACCGTCGAGGTCAAGTAGCGTTCCGAACCATGGCCTCTGGAAGGGCCGGCCCCGGCTGGGGCCGGCCCTTTCTCATGTCCCCGAACGTTCCCCACGGTGCGCGATGATGGGGCGGTGACCGTCCCGGGCATCCCCGAGGGCCTCGGCTGGTGGCGCGACCGGCCCGGCGGCGCCGCCTGGCTCGAACGCTTGCCAGCCACCGTGGGGGAGCTGGCGCGCGCCTGGGACCTCAGCCTGGAGGACCCACTGACCGATGCCCGCATCTCGCTCGTGGTGCCGGGCCGGCAGCGCGACGTGACGCCGGTGATCCTCAAGGTCAACTTCCCCGATGACGAGTCAGAGCACGAGGCCGATGCCCTCCGCGCGTGGGACGGCGAGGGCGCCGTGCGACTGCTGGCGGAGGCACCGGCGGTGCGGGCGCTCCTGCTGGAGCGGCTGTCGCCGGGGCGACCGCTCCGGGATGAGCCGGACCCGGTGCGCGCCGACGAGGTCGCGGCGTCGGTCCTGCGGCGTCTCTGGCGCCCCGTTGGTCCTGGCGCGCCCTTCCGACGCCTCGAGGAGGTTGCGGGCCGCTGGCGGTCGGTCCTGCCGGAGCGCTGGGAACGCCAGGGGCGCCTCTACGAACGGGAGCTCCTCGACGCGGCGCTGACCTGGATCGATCGCCTGGTCCCTTCCATGGGACCGCCGGTGCTGGTCCACCAGGACTTCCACGGCGGCAACGTCCTGTGGGACGACCGGCGTCGATGGCTGGCGATCGACCCCAAGCCGCTGGCGGGCGAGCCGGCCTTCGATGCGGCCTCGCTGCTGCGGGATCGAAGCCTCCTCCTCGCGGGCGAGCGTAACGCGGCCCGTGTGATGCGGATCCGCCTCGACCGGCTGGCGGGCCTGCTGAGCCTGGATCGCGAGCGCATGCGGGGATGGGGGATCGTCCACGCCATTGCCTGGCTGGACCCCGCGGAGGGGACGGCCGCGCAGCACGCCCTCGTCGCCCGCCTGCTCGCAGGTGCCTGATCAGATCCGGCGCTTCACCCCTTCGGGGCCCGAGAGCGTTCCGCTGCCGCCTGACTCGCCTGGATCGAGCACGGCACCCCTCGTGTGGAACGGACAACCCCGTCTCCGGTCCGCGCAAGCGTCCCATCCCGAAGGCACCAGTGACCATGGGCTGCTGGTACGGGGTGCCCGTCGCTGACTGCAGCGGCCGCCAACGGCCGCGGCGGGCATGGTACGGAAGTACTACCCGCGGCTTGGGGGGTACTGGTTGGCACGCCGCATGCGCCACGTCCCTGGCGAGATCAACACACACATCTCGCGCCGTCGGTCGGCGCGAATCGAGCCAGGGAAAGCGAGGTGCAGCCACGAGCCAGAACGTCAGCGACTACCTCATCGAGCGTCTCAGTGACTGGGGCGTGCAGCGGATCTACGGCTACCCCGGTGACGGCATCAACGGGATCGCCGGCGCCCTGAACCGGCGCGACGGCAACCCGGCGTTCGTCCAGACCCGCCACGAGGAGCTCGCCGCGTTCATGGCCTCCGCCCACGCCAAATGGACCGGAGAGGTCGGCGTCTGCCTGGCGACCTCCGGGCCGGGCGCAGTCCACCTGCTGAACGGCCTGTACGACGCGCGCATGGACCACCAGCCCGTCGTCGCCATCGTGGGCCAGCAGGCCCGACTGGGCCTGGGGAGCGGCTACCAGCAGGAGATCGACCTGGTCAGCCTCTACAAGGACGTCGCCGCGGAGTTCGTGCAGCTGCTCAGCGTTCCGGCCCAGGTGCGCCACGTGGTCGACCGTGCCATGCGCATCGCCATGGGGGAGCGAACGGTCACCTGCATCATCGTCCCCAACGACCTGCAGACCGCCGACGCGGTTCCGGTGCCACCGCGCACCCACGGTGCGGTCTACTCCGGCATCGGCTTCAGCAAGCCGATCGTGGTGCCCACCGACGCTGACCTGGAGCGTGCTGCGGCAATCCTCAACGAGGGCGAGCGGGTGGCGATGCTCATCGGGCAGGGGGCCCGCGACGCCGCCGACGAGGTGGTGGGCACGGCCGAGCTGCTGGGCGCCGGCGTCGCGAAGGCGCTGCTGGGCAAGGACGTGATCCCCGACGACCTGCCGTTCGTGACCGGCTCCATCGGCCTCCTGGGAACCCGGCCCAGCTGGGATCTCATGCAGGAGTGCGACACCCTCCTGATGGTGGGCACCAGCTTCCCGTACGCCGAGTTCCTGCCGAAGCCCGACCAGGCCGCCGGAGTCCAGATCGACATCGACCCGCGCATGATCGGCGTGCGCTACCCCATGCAGGCCAACCTCGTGGGCGACAGCCACGAGACCCTCAAGCGCCTCATGCCGCTCCTGCGCCGCAAGGAGAACCGCGACTGGCGCGAGAAGGTCGAGGGCAACGTCCGCGACTGGTGGGAGCTGATGGACGACCGTGCCCGTACCAAGGCGAATCCCGTCAACCCGCAATGGGTCCTCCACGAGCTCTCGCCCCGTCTCCCCGATGACGTGATCATCGCCTGTGACACCGGCTCCGTCGCCAACTGGTATGCGCGCGACGTCAAGCTGCGCAAGGGGATGCGCGCCAGCCTTTCCGGCAACCTGGCGACCATGGGCCCGGGCATGCCCTACGCCATCGCCGCCAAGTTCACGCACCCGGATCGCCCGGTGGTGGCCCTGGTGGGCGACGGCGCCATGCAGATGAACGGCATCAACGGGCTCATCACCGTCGCCAAGTACTGGCGCGAGTGGAAGAACCCGCGCCTGGCGATCCTGGTCCTCAACAACCACGACCTCAACCAGGTGACCTGGGAGCAGCGTGCCATGGAGGGGGATCCCAAGTACGAGGCCTCGCAGGACCTGCCGGACGTGCGCTACGCCGAATATGCGAAGCTGCTTGGGCTCAACGGCGTGCGCGTCGAGTCCGCGGCAGAGGTGGGCAGCGCCTGGGACGCCGTGCTTGAGGCCGATGTCCCCACCGTCCTCGAGGTGGTGACCGACCCCAACGTGCCGCCGCTCCCGCCGCACATCACCCTGGAGCAGGCCAAGCACTTCGCGTTCGCCATCGTGGGTGGGGACCCGGACGGCTACGAGATCGCCAGCACCTCGATCAAGGAGATGCTCGCGGGCGTCCTCCCGGGCCGATGATCGACGCGACCATCGACGGGCTCGAGGTCGCCGCCTACACCATCCCCACCGACGCACCCGAGTCGGACGGGACGCTGGCCTGGGACAGCACGACCATGGTGGTGGTGCACGCATCCGGCGGCGGGCAGCGCGGCCTGGGATACACGTTCACCCACGCCTCCGCGGCATCGCTGATCCGGGATCACCTGGCGCCGCGGGTGACCGGGCGGGATGCCCTGGACGTGCCCGGTGCCTGGCAGGCCATGGCGGCGTCGCTGCGCAACATCGGCCGGCCGGGCATCGGCTCGGACGCCGTCTCGGCGGTGGACGTGGCGCTCTGGGACCTCAAGGCACGGCTGCTGGGTGTCCCGCTGGCCACCCTGCTCGGCCGCGTCCGGGACGGTGTCCCGATCTACGGCTCCGGCGGCTTCACCTCCTATGACCCCGACCGGCTCCGTGCCCAGCTGGGCGGCTGGGTGTCGGACGGCATCGGCTCCGTGAAGATGAAGGTCGGGCGTTGTCCCTCGGACGACCCGACACGGGTTGCCGTGGCTCGCGAGGCCATCGGCCCGGATGCGGTGCTGATGGTCGACGCCAATGGCGCCTACGACCGTAAGCAGGCCGCTGAGATGGCGGTGGCCTTCGCGCACCTTGGCGTGACCTGGTTCGAGGAGCCCGTCAGCTCCGATGACCTGGCCGGGCTGCGGCTGGTCCGCGACACGGCACCGGCCGGCGTCGAGATCACCGCGGGCGAGTATGGCTACGACGCCTGGTATTTCCGGCGGATGCTCGACGCGGGGGCGGTGGACGTCCTGCAGGCGGACGCGACGCGCTGCGGTGGCTACACCGGCTTCCTGGCTGTCGCGGCCGAATGCGCGGCGCGCTCCATGCCCCTCTCCTCGCACTGTGCCCCGGCCCTGCACCTGGCGGTCTGCAGCGCCGCCGCGCCGCTCCGCCACATGGAGTACTTCCACGACCACGTCCGCATCGAGCGGATGCTCTTCGACGGCGTCCCCGAGCCACGCGACGGACGCCTCCACCCCGCCCTTGATCGACCCGGCATCGGCTTCGACCTCAAGGAGGCCGATGCCCGCCGCTACGCGGCAGGAGGCAGCGCATGACGACACCCATCACCTCCGCGGCAAAGGCCCGCGAATCCGCACCCCTGACCCAGCCACCGCCGCCGGCGGTTCCTGCGGCCGACCAGGTCGACGCCCGCGGCCTGGCGATCGCGCTCCTCAACGCCGTTCGCGGCGAGGTTCGCTTCGACGCCGGTTCCCGTGCCCTGTACGCGACGGACGGCTCCAACTACCGCCAGGTACCTATTGGCGTCGTGGTGCCGCGCGACGTCGACGACATCGTCAGCACGGTCGCCATCTGCCGCGAGTTCGGGGCGCCGGTCCTCAATCGCGGGGGCGGGACGTCCCTCGCTGGCCAGTGCTGCAACACGGCCGTGGTCATCGACTCGTCCAAGTGGGTCAACCAGATCGTGGAGCTTAACGTGGAGGAGCGCTGGGCGCGGGTGCGGCCCGGGCTCGTGCTGGACGACCTGCGCGACGCGGCCGAGGAGCATCACCTGACCTTTGGCCCGGATCCGGCGACGCATGACCACTGCACCCTGGGCGGCATGCTGGGCAACAACAGCTGCGGCGTGCACTCCGTCATGGCGGGGAAGACGGTCGACAACGTCCTGGAGCTCGAGGTCCTCACCTACGGCGGCGAGCGCTTCCGGGTGGGCGAGACGAGCGAGGGGGAGCTGGCCCACATCATCGCCGAGGGCGGTGAGCGGGGTCGGCTGTACGCCAGCCTGCGCGATCTTCGCGACCGCTACGCGGAGCAGATCCGGGCGCGCTACCCGGACATCCCGCGCCGGGTCTCCGGCTACAACCTGGACCAGCTCCTGCCGGAGAACGGGTTCAACGTGGCTCGGGCCCTGGTGGGCAGCGAGTCGACGCTGGTCACCATCCTGGAGGCGAAGCTGCGGCTGGTCCCCTCGCCGCCGGCGCGAACCCTCGTCGTGCTGGGTTACCCGGACGTCTTCACGGCCGCCGACCACGTTCCGCAGGTGCTCGAGTCGGATCCCATCGCGCTCGAGGGGCTGGACGACGCCCTGATCGCGGATATGAAGGACAAGGGGCTCCATCCCAGGGACGTCAAACTCCTGCCCGATGGAGGGGGCTGGCTGCTGGTCGAGTTCGGGGGGAGGACCAAGAAGGAGGCCGACGGGCACGCTCGCAAGCTGATCGACCGCCTGAAGGGGACCGATGGCGCCCCCACCACGAAGCTCTTCACCGACCGCGACGAGGAGGCCAAGGTCTGGGAGATCCGCGAGTCCGGCCTGGGTGCCACTGCGGATGTCCCGGGCAAGCCCGACACCTGGCCCGGCTGGGAGGACTCGGCGGTCGCCCCGTCTGAGCTGGGCGCCTACCTTCGCGACCTGCGCGCCCTGTGGGACCGCTACGGCTACCACGCCGACATGTACGGCCATTTCGGGCAGGGCTGCCTGCACTGCCGCATCGACTTCGACCTGGTCACGGCCGATGGCATTGAGCACTGGCGAGCCTATGAGCACGATGCCGCCGAGCTGGTCGTCCGCCATGGCGGGTCGCTGTCCGGTGAGCACGGCGACGGGCAGGCGCGCGGTGAGCTGCTGCCCATCATGTTCGGCGACGAGCTGGTCGGCGCCTTCAGCGAGTTCAAGACCATCTGGGACCCGGACTGGCGCATGAACCCGGGCAAGGTGGTCCGGCCGTATCGGCTCGACGAGAACCTGCGCCTCGGCGCGGACTACCACCCGCGGATCCTGCAGACCAACTTCGCCTTCCCCGACGACGAGTTCAGCTTCGCGAACGCGGCCAAGCGCTGCGTGGGTGTGGGGAAGTGCCGGCGCGAGGAGGGCGGGACCATGTGCCCGTCCTACATGGTCACCCACGACGAGCAGCACTCAACCCGCGGCCGCGCCCGGCTGTTGTTCGAGATGCTCAACGGAGAGCTGCGTGACGACGGCTGGAAGAGCGAGCCGGTGCGCGAGGCGCTGGACCTGTGCTTCGCCTGCAAGGGTTGCAAGAGCGACTGCCCGGTCAACGTGGACATGGCCACCTACAAGGCCGAGTTCCTCTCGCACTACTACTCGGGTCTGAAGATCCGACCGCCGGCCGCGTACGCCATGGGCCTCATCTACTGGTGGTCCGGCCTGGCCGCGAAAGCGCCGTGGCTTGCGAACTTCCTGACCGGCGCGCCGGTCCTGGGGTCCATCGCCAAGCGCATCGGCGGGATCGCCCCGCAGCGGCGCATCCCCAAGTACGCGCCGCAGACGTTCCGCGCCTGGTGGGCGCAGCGCGAGGGCACGGGCCATCGGCGCGCGTATGCCGCCGCTGATGGCGGCTCGACGCAGCCCCCGGATCGGCGCCGGGTCCTGCTCTGGCCCGATACCTTCAACAACCACTTCCACCCGGACACGGCAAAGGCCGCGGTCGCCGTCCTGGAGGACGCGGGCTTCGAGGTCGTGATCCCCCGGGCGACCCTGTGCTGCGGGCGCCCGCTGCAGGACTGGGGCATGCTCGGCCTGGCCAAGGGCCTCCTGCGCCAGGCGATGCGTGAGCTGCGCCCGGAGATCGAGGCCGGGACGCCCATCGTGGGCCTTGAGCCGAGCTGCGTGACGAGCTTCCGCGACGAGATCGTCAACTTCTTCCCGCAGCGGGCCACCGCGCGCCGCATGCGGGAGCAGACCTACATCCTCAGCGAGTTCCTGGAGAAGTACGCCCCGGACTACCGCGCCGGAACGCTGGACGCGAAGGCGGTCGTCCACGGGCACTGCCATCACAAATCGGTGCTGGGCATGGGAGCCGAGGAATCGGTCCTGCGCAAGCTGGGCCTCGACTACGAGCAGCCCGAGGCCTCCTGCTGTGGCATGGCCGGCGCCTTCGGCTTCGAGGCGAGCCACTACGATGTCTCCATGGCGGCGGGCGAACGGGCGCTGCTTCCGGCCGTGCGGCGCGCGGACCGCGAGACGCTGGTGATCAGCGATGGGTTCAGCTGCCGCGAGCAGATCGACCAGGGCTCGGGGCGCACGGCCCTGCACCTCGCCGAGGTGCTGGAGTTGGCGATCAGGCGCCGGCAATCCAGGGCAGGAGCGGGAACGGCCGCCAACGGCGGCGGAGCATCGGCTCAGACGGGCTCGTAGGGAAGGTAGTCCGGCTGCCAGATGGTCTCGTCAAGGGCAGCCTCGATGGCCTCGTCGTCGAGCACCCGCCCGTACCCCGACTCGCCGAGGATGCGGATGGTCTCCGCAGCGATGGCGCGTGCCACGGCGCGCAGGTCCTTGATGGCGGGGTAGAGGGCGCCGGCCGCCAGCCGATCCTCCGGGGTGTGGTTGGCGAGGGTTCGCGCCGCGGCGCGGAAGACCGCGTTGGGCAGCTGCGTCGCCTCGCCCACGATGGCCCCGAGTCCGATCCCGGGGAAGATGAAGACGTTGTTCGCCTGGCCGATCTCGCGCAGCTCGCCGTTGAACTCCACGGGCGCGAACGGCGAGCCGGTGGCGACGACCGCACAGCCGTCGGTCCAGCGCAGGAGCTGCTCGGGCGTTGCCTCGACCTTGGCGGTGGGGTTCGACATGGCAAGGATGATGGGGTGGTCGGTGTGCTCCGCCATGGCCCGGATCGACGCTTCGTCGAAGGTGCCCGCCACCGCCGTTGCGCCGATGAGCACCGTGGGCTGCACGGCCTCGACCACCTGCTCCAGGCCGAACGGTCCGTCTCCCGTGAGGCCGAAGTGCGCCATGGATTCCGCGTCCATGGCCAGTGATGCCTTGTCGCGATCGACGCCGTCCCGCCCGGCATGGATGAGCCCGTGCGAGTCGAGGACCGCGATCTTGCGCCCGATGGCCGGCGCGGGCACTCCAGCCGCGCGCAGCTCCGCGACGATGAGCTCCGCCATCCCAACCCCGGCGGCGCCGGCCCCCAGCAGGACGAAGCGCTGGTCGGCAATGCCCCGGTGGAGGTGCCGCAATCCGGCGAGGACGCCGGCAAGCGCCACGGCGGCGGTGCCCTGGATGTCGTCATTGAAGCAGGGGGTGCGCCATCGGTACCGGCGCAGGAGGCTCAGCGCGGTGTGCTGCTTGAAGTCCTCCCACTGGATGAGGGCGTTGGGGAACACGCGCTGCACGGCCAGCACGAAGTCCTCGATGACCAGGTCGTAGGCCAGACCGCGCAGGCGGGGATGACGCCATCCCACGTAGGCGGGGTCGTCGAGGAGCTTCGGGTTGTCGGTTCCCACATCCAGCGAGATGGGGAGCGTGCAGGCGGGATGGATGCCCGCCGCGGCGCTGTACAGCGCGAGCTTGCCGATGGGGATGCCCATGCCGCCGGCGCCCTGGTCGCCCAGCCCCAGGATGCGCTCGTTGTCGGTCACCACGATGAGCCGGATGTCGCGGCGCCCCACGTTCTGGAGGATGCAGTCGATGTCGCGGTCGTCGGGCGTGATCCAGATGCCGCGGGATCGGCGCAGGATGTGGCTGAAGCGTTCGCAGGCCTGCCCCACGGTGGGCGTGTAGACGACCGGCAGGAACTCCTCGAGGTTCTCGATGAGGACCCGGTAGAAGAGCGTCTCGTTGCGGTCCTGGAGCGCCGCCAGGCCGATGTACTCCTCGAGCGGCTCACCCTTGGCGCGAAGGTGCTCGATCTCGAGCGACACCTGCTCCTCGATGGTCTTGACGTGCGGCGGCATGAGGCCGCGCAGACCGAAGGTCTGGCGCTCCGCCTCGGTGAAGGCCAGGTCCTTGTTGAGGAGCGGCTGTGCCAGCAGCGCCTGGCCACGGAGCGCGACGGGCACCGGTCCCGATCCGGTGATCAGCGCTCGCAAGACATCGGGAGACAGCCCCTGCATGGGGGTCACTCTCGTGCGTGCCACGGTGTGAGAGTAGTGCCAAAGCGCCCGGGGCGGCGCGCCAATCGGTCCCCGGTTGGCTCGCCCGGGTGGGCCGGTACGGGGTCCCGGCCTGGCCTCGGCACTATCCCGTCTCCGTTCGCGGCCTGGTGATGGGATCACCGTTACGTCCGCCGAGGTGGCCGGAAAAGGTCAGATCGGACGGTTCGACGGTCGGTTCGGTGTTCGGGTCACCCATATCAACCACGTGAATCCATGTTCGCTGGTCGCAGTGGTGATGGGGATACCATCGGAACACCTTGGGCGAACCAAACCGGCTCCTGCGGTGTCCTACAGGGTGAAGGGGAGGGTCAGGCCCTGGACGATCTCGTGACTCGTGCTCGGCAAGGCGACTCCACGGCATTCGAGCAGCTGGCCATGCAGCACGTCACCAACCTGTACCGCATCGCGACCGCCATGGTGGGGGCGGCCGACGCGCGCGACGTGACCCAGGAGACCCTGGTGGCTGCCTGGCGCCAGCTCCCGCGCCTGCGCGACGACGGCCGATTCGAGCCGTGGCTGCGCCAGATCTGCGTGAACCGCTGTCGCAACGAGCTTCGCCGCCGGGCGCGTCATCCCGAGACGAACAACCTGCTGGCGGAGGCTTTCGAGACCGATGGCGCCTCGTCCGCGGACCCCGTCGCGACCGACCGGCGGCTCGCCGTCTCGGACGCCCTGGCGGTGCTCTCCCCGACGCAGCGCGCGGTTGTCGTCCTCCATTACCTGGCGGACCTGCCGTTGCGCGAGGTGGCGGCCACCCTGGCCATCCCGGAGGGAACCGTGAAGTCACGCCTGAACACGGCGCTCACGTCGCGATGCGCGCGGAATTCCCGGAGGGAGCGGCATGACCGGTCCAGGGCGCGAGGAACTGCCGCAGGCAGTTCGCGACCAGCTGGACGCCGCGCGCAGGGCGGTGCCACCGGTCGACCTGCTGGACACCGTGACGGCTGAGGTGCGCGGTGCCCGGCAGGTCCGCGTCTGGCCCGCATGGCTGCGCGGATCCGCTCATGGGCCTGGGTGCCGCGGCCGCGCTGCTGCTCGTCACCGTCCTGGCGAGCAGCCTCTTCGGCCGCGGACCGGACGCCATCGGCGACGGACGCGCCTGCCGCCGTGCCATCCGGCGGCCAGCTGGTCACCGTGGTGGCAGGACGGCTTCCGTCTCGAGCTGTGGACCGACAGCAAGACCTACACCACGGATGAGCCGATCTCGATCGCGGCCACGCTGACCTACATCGGTCCCGGAGGACAGCGTGACGCTGTACCACCCGGACCCCATGGTCACGTTCGTCGCTGAACGAGCAGGCGGCGGACCACGTTGCGATGGACGGCGCCGTGGACGACGTCTGCCGACAGACCGTCGTGCGTCGTGACGAACCCATCAGCATCCCGTACACAAAGAGCGCCGCCTGGACCCCCGACGATCCAAACGCGGCCTTCTACCAGGAATGGATGAACGAACCGCAGCTGCACCTGCCCGCGGGGACCTGGACGGTCGTCGCCGAAGGTCAGTTCAGCATCAGTGCCTGCGGAGGGCGTGACGTCTCCATCGGCGAGAAGGTGGACATCAGCGTCACGCTGCCGGCCGGCGTGACGCCGAGCCCATCGCCAACGGCCTCGCCAACCCCCGCAGACCAAGGCCTCACTGGAACCAGGATCGCGTCGGCAAACGACACGCGCATCATCGGCTGGTCTCCCGATGGCCGCTGGCTGGCAGCGTACGTCGGCTCTGGCTCCAGTTCGGGCGTCGATCGCATTCGTCTGTTCGACGCCGACGGAAATGACGTCGCATCGCTTCCGGGCACATATGCCAGCTGGGTGAGCCCCGACGTCCTTGCGGTGCTCCACTACGGCCGGCCGGCCACAGGCACCGTCGTGCTGCACCATGTCTCGACCGGGGTGGACGAGACGATTCCCGGCCAGTTCAGTGGTGTGGAGGGCTCCGGAACCGGGCGACTGGCGCTCACGATCGCTGACCCGAGCGGCGAGACGACCACATTCAAGTTGCTCGGGAGTGACGCCATCTACACGGGCTACCCGCTGAGCCCGGGTGCTTGGGATCCTACGGGGCGATGGCTGGCGGTCCGCGAAGTCGTCGGGTCAGCGGGGCCGGCAGACCCGTACTCCCTGGGACTGCTCGATGCGCAGACGGGCACTTTCGTCCAGACGCCGTACAAGGTTGGCGCGACATCGGTCTTCTTTGACCAGGATGGCCACACGCTCACCAATGTCGTGGATCCCACCGGCACGGGCGCGGCGGCGGGAGCGGCCGCCCTCATTGACCTGGCGGCTCCCCGCGCCACCGCGGCGCTTCTTCCAGGGTATGGTGCCGGACCAGCCTTGCCCGACGGTCGCTGGCTCGTAGGAGGTCCCGAGCTGGAGACCGACGCCTGGAACCCGGCCACTGGCGAGATCGCAAAGGTTGCGCGAGGCCTGGTAGGTGTGTCCGCCGCGGGAGTGGTTGCCGTCATCCGGGACGGCTACGGGGGGCAGGCCGGCGGTCTCGAGCTTACCGGCGAGGCGGCTGACGTTAGCACGATCGCGATCGCGGGGTCGGGGTGGTGGGGTCCCGTCTGGTCACCCGTGGGTGATCGCCTTGTGTACGCAACGGGCCAGGATGCCGGCACCGATCTGTACCTCCTGGTGCCGTGACGGGGATCGGCAGCGGGCCTGACAAGGCTCGTCTGGCGAGCCTAGTGACCGCCGAACGGCGGCTCGGGCGTCGCGCTGCACGCTACGCAAGCCATTCGGCCGGGGAAACCGCCTGAAACGCCCGCCCGCCGGTTACAGGGCTCGTCTGGCGAGCCGCGTGGATGCGGCTGCCTATTCGACGGGCGCGGCCAGCTCTGCTGCGATGTGGTGCGCCCACTCCCGGATGGTGGCGGGGTCTCGGAAGTCGCCGTAGGGCGCATGGACCGCGCGGACGATGATCCGTTCGCCCATGCCCAGCCTGGCGCGATCCAGCGAGCCCACCAGGAGCCGATGCTCGCGAGCGCCGGTCGCCTCCATCATGGGCGCGACGTCGACCGGATCCTCCATTGGCTTGGGGGTGACACCCAACGGCCCCGAGCTGAACAGCCAGACGGGGAGCCGGCGCAGCTGGTCGGCATGGATCGACACGAAGTCCTTCGCCTCGCTCATCCACTTGCCCACGTAGACGGCGCTGCCCAGGACGACCGCGTCGTACCCGTCGAGCGTGGCGACATCGGTGATGGCCCGCGCCTCTGCTCCGACCCCCTCCGCGGATAGCTCGGTCGCTATGGCCTGCGCGATCTCTGCCGTGGCCCCGTGCTTGCTGGCGGCCGTGACCAGGACTCTCATCGTGATCTCCTCATCCGCCCGCGCCGGCGGGCCGGCTTGAGCCCGGCCGGCGGACAGCTCTGCAGCGACCGGCGGCCGGACTGGATTCGATGGTCCCGTATCGAGCGGTGGGCAACCTAGGGCCATCCGGCCCGGGGTGAGAGTGCGCCCGTCCTGTCCGGGCTACTCGTTGATGTCGGCGCGATGGAAGAGGGCCACGGCGGTGGCCAGGAAGAGGGATGCCCACCCGATGCCCACCAGCACCAGCCAGATGGTGGCGGGAGTTCCCGGGGGGAGTGCCTGGGACGGGCCGTTGAACGGAAGCGCCACCGGATGCGCGGCAGAGCGTGCCGCCTGCAGCAGCAGCTGCAGGTCGGACGAGGGCAGCAGGCGAAGGGCCGCCGCCACCGGCGTGGTCTCTGCGGCCCAGCGGGAGACGACCACGTTCTCGAGCAGGACGTACGCGAACATCAGGACCAGCGCGATCCCGCTGTTGCGGAAGATGACGGTGAGGACGGACGCCACGCCGATCACCAGCAGCGCGAACAGCAGGAGGCTGCCGAGCAGCGCGGCAAACCCCGCCGCGTCGATGGCCTGACCGCCCGGGAGATCGGCGCCCGTCGCCAGCCCGATGAGCGGCATCACGGCGCCCACGACCACCACCACGCCCACCAGCAGCAGGGCGAACAGCGCCATGGCTCCGAGGCGCACCCCAAGGAACGCGCGCCGGTTGCTCGACGCGACCAGGGAGGTGCGCACGGTCCCGTACACGAACTCGGCGGCCAGGGTCCCCGCCGTCGCGAAGGCAATCAGGCCCAGGGCGAAGATCTGGCCCGACGCGAGCACCGTCAGGAGGCTCTGCGGGAAGGCGAACTGAGCGCGCTCGGCGGCCATCTGGGCCAGCACCTCCGCCGGCACCGGCTGCGACGGGTCGAACCCGTAATGGCTGTCGATGCTGCTCAGCGGACCCCAGTAGCTGATGGTGGTGAGCGCCGCCAGCGCCGCGAGCACGATCCACAGGTCCTTGCGGCGTCGCAGGCGCAGCCAGTCGGCACGGATCAGGCCGCCCATCAGCGCGACCTCCCGGGCGGGGGAGGATCGGCGGCCTCGCCGGTCAGCTCCAGATAGATCTTCTCCAGCGAGGGCCGGCGCATGGCCACCTCGGCGGGGTAGATCCCCCCATCGGCGAGCTCGTGAATAGCGGCGCTGCCGTCCGATTGGCCGTCCACCTGGATGGTCGCACCCTCGCCCGGCCGGGCCGTCAGACCGGCGGCCAGGAGCACCGGCAGGGCGGCGTCTCGCTCGGCCGGGGCGGCGAAGCGGATCTCCAGGTGCTCGCGGGTCGCGAAGAGCTCGCTCGTGGACCCCTGGGTCACGATCCGCCCCCTGGAGATGACCGCCAGCTGCGTGCAGACCTGCTCGGCCTCGTTGAGCAGGTGCGTCGAGAGGAACACGGTGGTGTGGTCATGGGCCAGCGCGGTGATCACGTTCCGGACGTCCACGGTGCCCTCCGGATCCAGTCCGGACGTCGGCTCGTCAAGGATGATGACCGGTGGCGTGTCCAGCAGCGCCAGGCCAATCCCCAGCCGCTGGCGCATGCCGGTCGAGAAGCCGCCGACCTTGCGCCCGGCGACATCGGTCAATCCCACCCGCTCGAGCGCAGCATCACACGCGGCGCGCGCCGGGCCCGGACGAATGCCCCGGGCCGCAGCGAAGACATGCAGGTTCTCGGACGCCGAGAGGAACGGGTAGAAGGCCGGTCGCTCCACGAGAGCGCCAACCTCACCGAGGATGGTGGCTTCGGGTCGCACGATCTCGCCCAGGATTCGTGCCTCGCCGCGTGTGGGGCGCACGAGGGCGAGCAGGAGCCGGATGGTGGTCGTCTTGCCCGAGCCGTTGGGACCCAGGAATCCGAATACCGAGCCACGGGGCACGGCGAGGTCCAGGTCGTGGACGGCCCGGACCGGGCCGTAGTGCTTCGTCAGGCCCCGGGTCGCAATGACCGGCTCGGAGACGATCGCGGAGTCGTCCATGCTCCTCCCTCAGGTGGACGAGGTGATCGTCCGGACCCGCATTGTGCCCGAGGTGCGCAAGTGCCCGTCCGCTCGGCCCTTCGTCCCGGGCAGCTAGCCCGCGGTGGTGGTTTGCGGACGACGCGGGAGGAAGCGCGTGGCCAGCGCTCCGAGGAAAACGGTCGTCTCCACCAGCACGATGGTCGCTCCGCTGGCGGCATTGGCCCAGTAGCTGATGTAGAGCCCCACCACGGGTGCCAGCAGGCCAATGAGCACGGCCACGGTCAGCAGCCGGCCGAAGCTGCGGGTGACCAGCTGCGCCGTGGCGGCCGGGGTGACCAGCATGGCCACCACCAGGATGATGCCCACCGCCTGCAGGCTGACCACGATGGTCACCGCGATGAGCGCAAGCAGGAGGTAGTCGAGCTGGGCGACGGGCAGGCCCGGACGCGGCAGCGCCCAACGGATCGAATGTCGTGTAGAGCAGCTCCTTCCAGAGGACCGCGACCACGCCCAGGACGAGCGCCGCAAGCAGCACCAGGGCCAGCAGGTCGCCGGTGCCGATGCCCAGCACCTCGCCGAACAGGAATCCGAACAGGTCGCCCACGTAGTTGGGGATCAGGCTGAACAGGAAGATGCCCAGCGCGAACATGCCGGCGAAGAGCACACCAATGGCGGTATCCGTCCGCAGGTGTGCCCCGGCGGGTGACCCAGCCGATGGCGAGTGCAGTCGCGACCGCGGCCACCGCGGCGCCCAGGTAGAACGGCAGCTGGATCATGTAGGCCACCACCAGGCCGGGGAAGGCCGAGTGGCTGAGCGCGTCGCCCATGAAGGCGAGGCCGCGCAGGACCATGTAGGAGCCGATGACGGCGGTGACCACGCCCACCACGGCCGATGCCAGCAGGGCCCGCAGGAAGAAGTCGTACGCCAGCGGGTCGAGGACGGGTCCCAGCATCAGACGTGGTCCTCGTGGTAATGCGGTTCGCCGCCGCTGGCAGCGTCGTGGTGATGCGCATCATCGAGGAGCACGGTCTGGCCGCCCACCACCAGCAGGTGCCCGCCGTAGGTGGCCGACAGGACGTCGGGGTCCATGACCAGGCTGGACGGGCCCATGGCGATGATGCGCTGGTTGAGGGCGACCACCATGCCGAAGTGCTCGGCGGCTGCCGCGAGGTCGTGCGTGGTGGCGATCGCGGTGCGGCCCAGCTTGGTCTCGGAGTCGAGGAGCGCCATCAGGTCCTCCTGGGTCGTGACGTCCACGCCGGTGACCGGCTCATCGAGCAGGTACAGGTCCGGCGCGGCCGCGATGGCCCGGGCCAGGAAGGCGCGACGGCGCTGCCCGCCGGACAGCGCACCGATCTGCGAGCGGCGGCGGTCCGCCATGCCCACCCGCTCCAGGGCCGCCTCGACCGCCCGATGATCGTCGTGCGTGGGCCGCCGCCAGGGCCCCAGGCGCGGATATCGGCCCATCATCGCCACGTCCCAGACGCTCACCGGGAACGACCAGTCCACGAGCTCGGCCTGGGTCACGTAGGCGATGCGCTTCGCTTCCCGCCCGGCGGGCTGGCCCAGGACCTCCACCACGCCGCTCCACGGCTCGATCAGCCCGGCGATGAGCTTGAGCAGGGTCGACTTGCCGCCGCCATTCGGCCCAAAGATGGCCACCAGCGACCCGCGCGGGATCTCGAGCGAGACGTTCTCCAGCGCCGGGCGATGGTCATAGCCGGCGGTCACGCCCGCCAGCCGGATGGCGAGCCGCTCCTGGGGGTGCGTGGCGTGGTCGCCATGGTCGCCGTGCGTGGCGTGGTCGCCATGGTCGGGGTGATGGTCATGCTCGTGCGTCATCGGCTCAGCGCAGGGCCTCCACGATCTGCCGGGTATCCCATCGGATGAGGCCCTCGTAGCTGTCCACCGGCGGATCGCCAAGCGACCCGTCGTACAGGTTCGCGACCACGCGTACGCCCGTTTCGGCGGCCAGCTGGTCCGCGAGCTTGGTCGGGAACTGGGCTTCGCTGAAGATGGCCTTGACCCTGGCGGCGCGAATCGCGTCCACCAGCGCCGCGGTGTACCGGGCGCTGGGCTCCTGGCCCGGTGCGGGGACGGCGACGCCCACGATGGTGATCCCGTACTCGCGGGCATAGTAGGGGAAGGCGTCGTGGTAGGTCACGATCCGCCGGCTGGCCGGCGGAACGGATCCGACCTGCTCCCGCACCCAGGTATCAAGGGTCCTCAGGCGTGCCTGATAGGCGGTGTCGTTGGCCCGGTAGACGGCCGCGTGCACAGGGTCCGCCGCGGCCAGTGCATCGGCAATGCGGTTCGCGTACTGCTCCGCGTACACGACGTCCATCCACAGGTGCGGGTTCTGGCTGCGGGCCACGTCCCCGGGGAGCAGGGTGGCACCAGGCAGGTCCTCCGCGAGGCGGATGAGTGGCGTGCCCGGTTGCGCTGCGTTGCCCAGGGTCTTGGTCATCCAGTCGTCGAGGCCGAGGCCATTCATGAAGATCACCTGCGCCATGGCCACCGTGCGCAGGTCGGACGGTCGCGGAGCGAAGGTGTGCGGGTCGCCGTTCTTGGGGACCAGGCTGCTGACGCTGACCAGGTCGCCGCCCACGTTGGCGACCATGTCGGCAAAGACTGTCGTGGAGGTGACCACCACCAAGCGTCCGTCGCTGGGCCGCGGGATGCCTCCGCAGCCGGACAGGGTCGCGATCACGGCGGTCGCCAGGACCAGGCCCACGGCCGCGCCTCGGCGTCGCGCGTGGCTCACGCCGGCTCCACCGCGGCCGCCCGGCAGGCGGCGCACACGCCATAGAGCTCCAGCCTGTGGCGCTCGATCCGGAATCCCGTCTCCGCCTCTACCCGTCCAAGGATGGGGGAGAGACCCAGGTCACCAACCTCAGTGGTGCGTCCACAACGCTCGCAGACCACGTGGTGGTGATGCTCCGATGGCTGGCAGGCAACGTAGGCGTGGCTGCCATCGGACAGGTCCACCCGCTCGACGAGGCCCAGCGAGGTGAGGAGGTCAAGGGAGCGGAACACGGTGGCGCGTCCGGGTGCCGGGTGCAGGTCGCGGGTCGCGAGCAGCACGTCCTCGGCGGTGAAGTGCCCGCGCTGGGCAGCCACCACCCGGGCGACCACCCGCCGCGTTCCGGTGAGGCGGCGGCCAGCCCCGCTCAGGGACTCGACGATCTCGCGATTGCGTGGCACGGCGCGCATCGTACGCTAGTTGAGACTCAGTCGCAAGAAGGGCGCACACGCACGCGGCTCGTGGAGGGCGCGGTGGCGAACCGCTGCCGGACGGGCCAGACGGCCCTCAAGGGGGAGCCATTCGGGTCGCGAGCGCCGGACCGGCGGTCCTGCCCGTGGCATGCACCCCGAGCGTATCCTCGTCCCAGCAATGCAGACAGCCTGGCACGCGGCGCCGCCGCGCCCGCCGGGATCGCACCGGAAGGGACCGCAACCGTCGATGACCACTGAAACGCAGGTGCAACGCGCGCGACCCACCGACAAGGCAAGCGACATCCTGCGGGCCGGCTACCAGCCGCTCGCAGCGTTCTTCAAGCCCCGCGCCGTGGCCGTGATTGGCGCGACCGAGAAGGCGGGCAGCGTCGGCCGCACGATCCTGACCAACCTGATCTCCTCGCCCTTTGGCGGAACGGTCTACCCGGTCAACCCCAACCGCCCCAGCGTCCTGGGCATTCATTCCTACGCGTCCGTGGGTGCCATCCCGGAGCCGGTGGACCTGGCCGTCATCGTCACCCCGCCGCCCACGGTGCCCGGGCTCATCGGCGAATGCGCCGCGGCCGGGGTGCCGGCGGTGGTCGTCATCTCCGCGGGCTTCAAGGAGGTCGGGCCGGAGGGCGCCGAGCTCGAGCGCCAGGTCGTGGAGGTCGCGCGGGCCAACGGGGTGCGGGTCATCGGCCCCAACTGCCTGGGCGTGATGAGCCCGGTCACCGGCCTGAACGCCACGTTCGCGGCGGCCATGGCGCCGCAGGGGCACGTGGCCTTCGTCAGCCAGTCGGGTGCGCTGCTCACCGCGGTCCTCGACTGGAGCCGGCAGGAGAAGGTCGGGTTCAGCTCCATCACCAGCCTGGGCTCCATGGCCGACGTCGGCTGGGGCGACATGATCACCCACCTGGGCAGCGATCCGAACACCGAGGCCATCGTCATCTACATGGAGACGGTGGGCGACGCGCGGACCTTCCTGTCCGCGGCACGCGAGGTCGCACTCACCAAGCCTATCATCGTGATGAAGCCGGGGCGCACCGCGGAAGCCGCCCGCGCCGCCGCCTCGCACACCGGCTCGCTGGCCGGGTCGGACGAGGTCCTAGACGCCGCCTTCCGGCGCGCCGGCGTGCTCCGCGCCGAGCGCATCGACGACCTGTTCTACCTCGCCGAGGTGCTGGCCAAGCAGCCACGCCCGCAGGGGCGGAAGCTCACCATCGTGACCAACGCCGGCGGTCCGGGCGTCCTGGCCACCGATTCGCTCATCACCGGCGGCGGGGAGCTGACCCAGCTCACGCCCGAGACGATCGAGGCGCTTAACGGCGTGCTGCCCCCGACCTGGAGCCACGCCAACCCGGTCGACATCATTGGCGACGCGCCGCCGGAGCGGTACGCGGATGCGCTGGAGATCGCCGCAAAGGACCCGGGCTCGGATGGCCTCCTGGTGGTCCTCACCCCGCAGGCCATGACCGACCCGACCCGCACGGCGCAGCAGCTGGTCCCGTTCGCCAAGAGCACCGGCAAGCCGGTGATGGCCAGCTGGATGGGCGGCCTCGAGGTGGAGGCCGGCACCAGCATCCTGCGCGATGCCGGGATCGCCACCTTCCCGTATCCCGACAGCGCCACGCGCATGTTCAACGACCTGTGGCGCTACTCGGACAACCTGCGGGCCCTGTACGAGACGCCGTCGCTGCCGCGTGACGCCGAGAGCGCGCTCCATCGTGAGCATGCCCAGTCCATGGTCCGTGCCGCCTGCGAGGCGGGTCGCACCATCCTGCCCGAGTCGGAGTCCAAGGAGCTGCTGGCCGCCTACGGGATCCCCATCACCCCGATGCGCATCGCGACCTCATCCGCGGAGGCCGTGGCCGCCGCGGCCGACATCGGCTACCCGGTCGTCCTCAAGCTGTACTCGCACACCGTCACCCACAAGACCGATGTCGGCGGGGTGCAGCTCAACCTGCGAGACGCCGAGGCCGTGCGGGCCGCGTTCAGCACCATCGAGCGCGCCGTCTCGGAGCGCCGTGGAGCAGAGCACTTCGAGGGCGTGACGGTGCAGCCCATGGTCGAGTGGAAGGGCTACGAGCTCATCGTGGGGAGCTCGATGGACGCCCAGTTCGGCCCGGTCCTGCTCTTTGGCCTCGGCGGTCAGCTGGTCGAGGTCTTCCGAGACCATGCGCTGGGGCTGCCGCCGCTCAACACCACCCTCGCCCGTCGGATGATGGAGCGCACGAAGATCTACACCGCCCTCAAGGGTGTGCGCGGCCGGGCCGCCGTGGACCTCGAGGCGCTGGCCCAGCTGCTGGTCCGCTTCAGCCAGATGGTCGTAGAGCTGCCGCGCATCGCCGAGGCCGAGATCAACCCGCTCCTCGCTTCCGAGGACGGCCTGCTGGCCCTGGACGCGCGTGTCATCCTCCACCCGCCGGAGATGCCCCGCGAGCAGCTGCCGCGCCCGGCCATTCGGCCGTATCCGCTCGAATACGTCTCACCGTGGTCGGCGCCCAGCGGCGAGACGTTCCACATCCGGCCCATCCGGCCGGAGGACGAGACGGCCATGGTCCGCTTCCACCGCGACCTCTCCGCGGACACCGTCTACTCCCGCTACTTCGCCGCGCTGGGCCTGGACCGCCGGATCGCGCACGACCGCCTGCTGCGCGTCTGCTTCGGCGATTACGAGCGCGAGTTGGCCCTCGTCGCGGAGCACGAGGATCCGGCAAGCAGTGAGCGCCAGATCGCCGCGGTGGGACGGCTCTCCAAGACCAATGCCCCGGGAACCGCCGAGTTCGCGATCCTGGTTGCGGACCGCTTCCAGCATCACGGCCTCGGATCGGAGCTGCTCCGCCGCCTGGTCGCGGCCGGGCGCGACGAGGGCCTGGAGCGGATCGTGGCCGAAATGCTGCCCACCAACGGAGCCATGATCCGGATCAGTGAGAAGCTTGGCTTTGAGATCAGCCGCTGGTCCGACGAGGTAACGGCAGAGCTGCGGCTCCGCTGAGGCAGCACCGCCTGACCGATGGCGGTCCCGTCATCGGTCCGGGCGGCAGCCGTGGTCAGGTTCCCGCGCCGTCAGGCGGGCAATGGCATGGTGTAGACGACGCATTCCCCGCGCAGCACCTCGGTGCCATCCGCGCGGCGCGCCACACACCGCAGCCGGGTGATGGGCTTGTCCGCCCGGGATTCGATGACCTCCGCCTCGGCAGTGACCGTGTCGCCGATGAATACCGGCGCGGGATAGTCCCACTCCTGGTGGAGGAAGACGCTGCCCGGGCCGGGCAGCTCCATGGCGACCAGCGCGTTGAAGAGCCCCGTCGCCAGGCCGCCCTGCGCCACCAGGCCGCCGAAACGGGTCGCCGCCGCCAGCTCGGCGTCGAAATGGATGGGGTTGCGATCACCGGTGATGGCCGCGAACCCCTCCACGTCGGCGGTCGTGATGGTGCGGGTCCAGGTCGCGCGCGTGCCGGGAGCCGGAGGCTGCCAGGGCGAGGTCTGCTGCGTCATCGTCCGATGATGCGCGATGCGTCAAACCATGCGGCCGGCCGCCGCGAAGGCCGATAACCGTCGGGCACCTGCTATCGTCACGACCCCGATGGCCCGGGCGTCTGACGCCATCGGCGACCGTCCCCAACAGGAGTGAGGACTCGTGGCTGCGACCTTCCGGCAAGAAGCTGTCAACGGTCCGCTGCTGCTCGCCGACATCAGCGGCTACTCGTCCTTCCTGCAGAGCGTCGCGGAGGCGCATCGCGACGATGCGTTCGCCAACGGAGCGGTCCCGGAGGCCTACGCCTTGATGTCGAGCCTGCTGGACGGCATCGTCGGCAAGGTGGTCCCGCCGTTTACCCTCGCCAAGCTGGAGGGTGACGCCGTGTTCGCCTTCGCCGTCAGCACCGAGGGAATCCCGGACCACGCCGCTCTCCTCGACTGTATCCGGAGCTGCTACGCGGACTTCCGCGATCGCCTGGGGACCGTGGGAGACGCCTGGACATGCACCTGCGCCGCGTGCTCGCGAGCATCGGGCCTTGAGCTGAAGTTCATCCTCCACGCCGGGCCGTTCGTCGTGCAGACGCTGTCCGGCAACCGCGAGCTCATCGGCCCCGAGGTGATCGTGGCCCATCGGCTCCTGAAGAATGGGGCTGCGAACCTCCTCGGTCACGGCGCCTATGCGCTCATCACCGATGCCGCCATCGACCGATTCGCCGTCCCCCTGGGTGGTGCCATCCCCGTCACCGAGACGTACGAGTCCTATCCGACCATTCCGGCCCACGTCTTCGCGCTTCGCTGACCGGCGTCGTGCCTTCCCTGGCCGTGGACCCGAAGTTGCACGAACCGGACGCGTGAGCATCGATCGCAACGTCCCGGGCCACTCGCGCGTCGGTCCACGGATGAGCTACCCACGATCACCGATATCCGGGCTGGCGCGAGCCGCCAGCCTGCTGCTGACCGGCGTGCTGCTCTCCGGGTGCATCGGCTCCAGCGACAGCCCAGCGCCGGGCACGGCGCGGCCCACCCAACCGGTCACCGCCTCGCCCGTGCCCACGCCCACACCCACCGGGGTCGCCACCGGGACGCCGACCCAGGAGCCGACTCAAGAGCCGACCGCCGCGCCGACCAGCGCGCCAACGCCGGGCGCCACCCCAACCGCCGGGCCAACCACCTGCGCCATCCAGACCCTCAACGCCATGAGCGAGGCGCAGCGCATCGGCCAGCTGTTCATGGTGGGCCTGACCAGTGACAGCCTGACGCCGGCGGTCCGCGCCGGGATCGCGCAGTACCACTTCGGGTCCGTGCTCTTCGCCCGCCACACGGGCGTGGGTGTCGCCGGGCTGCGCACCGTCGCCGATGCCGTCCAGGCGCTGGCCACGTCCACCGCGACGCACGGCGTGCCGTTCTTCGTGGCCGCGAACCAGGAGGGCGGCCTGGTCCAGGCATTGGCCGGTCCCGGGTTTGACACCATCCCTTCCGCTCTGGATCAGGGCGCCATGTCGCCGTCGCAGCTGCGGAGCCTGGCGAAGGAGTGGGGGAGCCAGCTGCTGGCCGCCGGCGTGAACATGGACCTGGCGCCGGTGGCGGACGTCGTCCCGCCCGGGACGGATGCGTCCAACGCGCCCATTGGCGCCCTCGACCGCGAGTACGGGCACGATCCCAACACGGTTGCCAGCCACGTGGTCGCCTTCATCGAGGGGATGCAGGCCGCCGGGGTGAGCACCACCCTGAAGCACTTCCCCGGACTGGGCCGCGTGACGGCCAACACGGACTCGACGGCCGACGTCGTGGACTCGGTGACGACCCGACACGACCCGTACCTGCTGCCCTTCGGGCGCGGCATCGCGGCCGGCGCGCGCGGCGTCATGATCTCGCTGGCGACCTATACCAGGATCGACCCAGCCCATCTTGCCGCGTTCTCGGACACGGTGATCAACGGGATGCTGCGCGGAGACCTTGGGTTCCGCGGGATCGTGATGTCCGACAGCCTGAGCGCGAACGCCGTGCTCGATCTGTCGCCCGCGACGCGGGCCCTGGACTTCCTCGACGGAGGTGGCGACATGATCGTCCTCAACGACGTCGACGCGGCCAGGCAGATGGCGAGCGCCATCGCCACCTTCGCGACGCAGCATGACTGGTTCGCCGCCCGGGTCGACAACGCGGCCTGGCACGTCCTGCGGGGAAAGGAGGAGGCGGGCCTGCTCACCTGCGGGTGAGGTCAGTGAGCCGATGGCGACATCGGGCCGGACCCTGTCAGCGGATGTCAGGAAGCGGCCGCACCATCGGCGCATGAAGCATGCACCCATCATCCTGGTTCCCGGCTTCTGGTTGGGCGCCTGGGCGTGGGACGAGGTTGCGGGCCTGCTGCGGGCCGACGGGGCCGATGTCACCGCCCTGACCCTGCCGGGGCTGGACTCGGTCGACACCGACCGCTCTGCCATCACCGCCGCCGACCACGTCGACGCCGTCTGCGCCGCGATCGAGGCGTCCGATACCCCGGTCGTGCTGGCGGTCCACTCGGGGACGGGTTTCACCGGCTACGCTGCGAGCGACCGCCTGCCGGACCGGATCGCCGCCATGGTCTACGTGGACTCCGGCCCGGGAGTCGGGGTCATGGACGCCGAGTTCTCCGGTGTCGAGATGCCCATGCCGTCGCCGAAGGAGCTCGAGGAGACCGAGAACCTCGACGGGCTGAGCGAGCAGCAGCTCGCCACCTTCCGGGAGCGCGCCGTTCCCGAGCCCGGCGGCGTGGTCCGCGGATCGGTGGCGCTGACCAACGCCGCCCGCCTGGACATCCCCACCACCATGATCTGCACCGCCTACCCGTCCGACGCGGTCAAGGCCTACGCAGCCGAGCAGAATCCCTCGTGGCTGGCGGGCCTCGCGGAGCTGCACGACGTGACCTGGGTCGACCTGCCCACCAGCCACTGGGTCATGTGGTCGCGTCCCGTGGAGCTGGCCCGGATCATCGGTGACGTGGCGAGCGCCGCGGCGCCCGGGGCCTGACGCGGACCGGCTCGGCCTTCGCCGCGGGCGACGCAACCTGCTAAGGTCTGGGCCCATCCCACGGCACACCGCCGCGGTGGCAGTCCCGCGTCTCGAGCGCGCCTGGAGGGAGATGACGACCACGTCGCGCGCGGCAGCTGCGACCACCACGGTTCGGGCCGACATCCGGAACATCGCGATCGTGGCCCACGTGGACCACGGCAAGACCACGCTGGTCGACGCCATGCTCCGCCAGACGGGGACCTTCCGCTCCAACGCCGTCCTGGTCGACCGCGTGCTCGACTCCGGCGAGCTGGAACGCGAGAAGGGGATCACCATCCTCGCCAAGCAGACCACGGTCGACTACCGCGGGATCCACCTCAACATCATCGACACACCGGGCCACGCGGACTTCGGTGGCGAGGTGGAGCGGGGTCTCCTGATGGTCGACGCCGTGCTCCTCCTGGTGGACGCCGCGGAGGGTCCGCTGCCCCAGACGCGCTACGTGCTGCAGAAGGCCATGGCCCGCAATCTTCCCGTCGTGGTCGCGGTGAACAAGGTGGATCGGGCGGACGCACGCACTGCCGAGGTGCTCGACGACATCTATGAGCTCTTCATGAACCTGGGAGCCAGCGACAGCCAGATCGACTTTCCGGTGGTCTACACGGTGGGCAAGCGCGGCCAGGCGTCGCTGAGCCCAAGGGAGCCCGGCAGCGACCTCACGCCCCTGCTGGATCTGCTGGTCGAGGTCACGCCTCCGCCCACGTACATCCCCGACCACCCGCTGCAGATGCTCGTCACCAACCTGTCCGCGTCCGACTTCGTGGGGCGCATGGCGGTGGGACGCATCTGGAACGGGACTGTCAGGGTGGGCCAGCGCATCAGCATCGTGCGCGACGAGCCGGACCAGACCGATGGCACGGTCACCCCGGGGCGCAGGGTCGTCGTCTCCGGGACGGTGACCAGCCTGCAGACCGCCCACGGCATCGAGCGGGTCGACATGGCCACGGCCGGTCCGGGCGATATCGTGGCCATTGCCGGAATCCCCGAGGTGACGATCGGGGACACGATCACGGACCCCGCTGATCCCCGGCCACTGCCGCGCCTGGACGTGGACACCCCCACCCTGCGGATGACCTTCTCGGTGAACTCGAGCCCGCTGGCGGGGCGGGACGGCACCATGCTGACCTCGCGCCAGATCAAGACCCGTCTTGAGCGCGAGGTGCTGGGCAACGTCAGCATCGAGGTGCGGGCCATCGAGGGCGGGGAGTCGTTCGACGTCCGTGGCCGGGGCGAGCTGCAGCTGGCCATCCTCATCGAGCAGATGCGTCGCGAGGGCTTCGAGCTGACGGTCTCGCGGCCGGAGGTCATCGAGCGCGTCGTGGACGGCGTCCGCGAGGAGCCGTATGAGCGCATCACCGTGGACGTGCCGCCGGAGTACATCGGCGCCGTGCAGCAGGGCCTCGCCGGGCGCAAGGCGCGGATGGATCAGATGTCGACCGATGCCGACGGACGGGTGCGCATGGAGTTCGTGATTCCCTCACGGGGCCTGATCGGCTACCGCGGCCAGCTGCTGACCGATACCCGCGGCACCGCGCTCCTGCACCAGATCTCGGAGGGCTATGGGCCCTGGGCGGGCGAGGTCACCCACCGGACCAGCGGCGTGCTTGTCGCGGACCGCACCGGCGAGAGCCGGGCCTATGCCCTGTCCAGCCTGATCGAGCGCGGCGAGCTTTTCATCGGTCCCTCGGTGGAGGTCTACGAGGGCATGATCATTGGCGAGAGCGCCCGACCCGGGGATATGAACGTCAACCCCACCAAGTCCAAGAAGCTGTCCAAGATGCGGACCCAGGCCACCGACGGCGATTACCGGATCTCGACCCCGCCGCGGGTCCACACCCTGGAGTCGGCCATCGAGTTCATCGCCGCCGACGAGCTCGTGGAGGTGACCCCCACCGCGCTGCGCCTGCGCAAGCGCGTGCTCTCGGCGCACGGCCGCCGCCCGTCTCTCGCCCAGCCGGCCACGACTCACGAAGGACCCAGTTGACGCGGCAAATTCCGGTGCTACAATCTCCGTTCGCGTGTCCGCGCCTCACCCTGCCCTTTTACAGGAGTCCTGAATGGCTTTGGCCGAGTCAGCCAGCCAGTTTGAGCTGGCCCCGCGCCGTAAGAGTTTCTCCCACATTCCAGAGGTTCTCCCCCTCCCGAACCTGATCCAGACCCAGACCGAATCCTTCGAGTGGTTCGTTTCCCGCGGCCTCCGCGAGCTCCTCGATGAGATCACTCCGATCACCGACTTCACCGGCAAGAATCTCGAGCTGCACTTCCGCGACTTCTGGTTCGACGAGCCCAAGTTCTCCGAAGAGGAGTGTCGCACCCGCGACCTGACCTACGCCCGTCCGCTGAAGGTCGAGGTCGACCTGATCGTCAAGGAGACCGACGAGGTCAAGCACAACGTCGTCTTCATGGGCGACTTCCCGTGGATGACCGACCAGGGCACCTTCATCATCAACGGTGCCGAGCGGGTCGTGGTCAGCCAGCTGGTGCGCTCGCCAGGCGTCTACTACACCGGTTCCGAGGATCCCACCACCGGCCGGCTGCTGTTCGCTGCCAAGGTGATCCCGAACCGCGGTGCCTGGCTCGAGTTCGAGACCTCCAACAAGGACCTGCTGTCGGTCAAGGTCGACCGCAAGCGCAAGATCCCCGTCACGACCCTGCTGCGCGCGGTGGGCTTCACCGATGACGGCGAGCTGGCGGCCACCTTCGCGCCGGTCGACGACAACCCGGAGCACCCGTTCATCGCGCAGACCCTCGACAAGGACCCCGCCGGCACGCAGGAGGAGGCCCTCATCGAGGTCTACAAGAAGCTGCGCCCGGGTGACCCGCCCACCGTCGACAACGCGCGCGCGCTCGTCAACAGCCTCTTCTTCAACTTCCGCCGATACGACCTTGCCCGCGTGGGCCGCTACAAGCTCAACAAGGCGCTGGGCGACACGGCCGCCAAGATGAAGATCACCCTCCAGCCGGAGGCCGATGAGAACCGCGAGGCGCGGGTGATCAGCCGGGAGGACATCCTGGCCATCATCGGCAAGCTCATCGAGCTCAACAACGGCCGCGGCGAGGGCGACGACATCGACCACCTGGGCAACCGGCGCATCCGCGCCAACGGCGAGCTCATCCAGAACCAGTTCCGGATCGGCCTGCTCCGCATGGAGCGCGTCGTCAAGGAGCGGATGACCATCACCGATGCCGACCAGGCCACGCCGAACTCGCTGATCAACATCCGCCCGGTGGTGGCGGCCATGAAGGAGTTCTTCGGCGGCAGCCAGCTCTCCCAGTTCATGGACCAGACCAACCCGCTCGCGGAGCTGACCAACAAGCGACGCCTCTCCGCGCTTGGCCCCGGCGGCCTCTCGCGTGAGCGCGCCGGCTTCGACGTGCGCGACGTCCACCCGTCGCACTACGGCCGGATGTGCCCCATCGAGACCCCGGAAGGTCCGAACATCGGCCTCATCGGCTCGCTGGCCACCTACGGGCAGATCAACAAGTACGGCTTCATCGAGACACCGTACCGGCGCGTCCGCAAGGCGGTCGGCTACCGGGACAAGCAGGCGGACGCCATCGGCCAGACCCTCGCGGAGGACCTGGCCCTCTCCGAGGGAGCCAAGCCGGTCGCGGCCGCGGGGACGGTTATCGACGACAAGCTCTGGGCCAAGGTCAAGGAGGCCAAGGTCGGGGCGGTCCGCGTTCGCCCGGTGGTGACCGACGAGATCGAGTACCTCGACGCGGCAGCGGAGGAGAAGTTCCACATCGCCCAGGCCAACGCGGTCCTGGACGACGGGATGCACTTCGTCGAGGAGCGGGTGATGATCCGCTACCGCGACAAGTTCCGCATCGAGCCGGCCGAGGACGTCGACTACATGGACGTCAGCCCCAAGCAGATCGTCAGCGTGGCGACCTCGCTCATCCCCTTCCTCGAGCACGACGACGCGAACCGTGCGCTGATGGGCTCGAACATGATGCGGCAGTCGGTCCCGCTCCTTCAGCCGGAGGCGCCGGTGGTGGGCACCGGGGTCGAGTTCCGAGCCGCGTTCGATTCGCAGCAGGTCGTGGTGGCCAGGGCTGCGGGGACGGTCGTGTCCGTCACCGCCGGCGCCATCCAGATCATGCGTGACGAGGGGAACGAGGTCGACACCTACCAGCTGAAGAAGTTCCTGCGCTCCAACCAGGGCACCTGCATCAACCAGCGTCCCATCGTGGACGTCGGGGACCGCGTGGCGGTCGACCAGGTGCTCGCCGACTCGAGCAGCACGGACCACGGCGAGCTGGCCCTGGGCCAGAACATCCTGGTCGCCTTCCTCCCGTGGGAGGGCGGCAACTACGAGGACGCCATCGTCATCAGCGAGCGCCTCGTGAAGGACGACCTGTTCACCTCCATCCACATCGAGAAGCACGAGATCGAGGCCCGAGACACCAAGCTGGGTCCCGAGGAGATCACGCGCGACATCCCCAACGTGGGCGAGGAGAGCCTGCGCAACCTCGACGAGGACGGGATCATCTACGAGGGCGCCGAGGTCACCCCGGGTGACATCCTGGTCGGCAAGATCACGCCCAAGGGCGAGACCGAGCTGACCGCGGAAGAGCGCCTCCTGCGCGCGATCTTTGGCGAGAAGGCGCGCGAGGTGAAGGACAGCTCCCTGCGTCTGCCGCACGGCGAACGGGGAATCGTCGTCGACGTCCGCCAGTTCAGCCGCGAGAGCGGCGACGAGCTGCTCCCCGGGGTCAACCGCCTGGTCCGCGTCAGCGTCGCCCAGAAGCGCAAGATCGCGGTGGGCGACAAGATGGCCGGCCGCCACGGCAACAAGGGCGTGATCGCCAAGATCCTGCCGGTCGAGGACATGCCGTTCATGCCGGACGGCACCCCGGTCGACATCGTCCTGAACCCCCTCGGCGTCCCGTCCCGGATGAACATCGGCCAGATCCTGGAGACGCACCTGGGCTGGGCCATGAAGGCCCTGGGCTACCAGGCCGCCACCCCGGTCTTCGACGGGGCCAGCGAGGATCGCATCCGCGAGGAGCTGCGCAGCGCGAATCTCCCCGACGACGGCAAGACCATCCTCTACGACGGTCGCACCGGCGAGCGGTTCGATCACCGCGTCACCGTTGGATACATCTACATGCTCAAGCTCCACCACCTGGTGGAGGACAAGATCCACGCCCGCAGCACCGGCCCGTACAGCCTCATCACCCAGCAGCCGCTGGGCGGCAAGGCACAGTTCGGCGGCCAGCGCTTCGGCGAGATGGAGGTGTGGGCGCTCGAAGCCTACGGCGCCGCCAACATCCTCCAGGAGCTCCTCACCGTGAAGTCCGATGACGTGGTCGGCCGCGTGCAGACGTACGAGGCCATCGTCAAGGGCGAGGAGATCCAGTCGCCGGGCGTTCCCGAGTCGTTCAAGGTGCTCATCAAGGAGCTCCAGGCGCTGGGGTTGTCGGTCGAGATCCTGAACGAGAACGAGGAGGAGATCCGCTTCGTCGAGGACACCGGGAGCTATCCGCTGCCGGACCTGGGCGGGATCAACCTCCAGGGATTTGAGGAGTAGTCCGGGGAGCGGCGCCGTGACGGCGCCGCCACCCGCCATGGCACACGGAGAGTCCATTTCCTGCCGGGGACCGGTCACCCCTGGCAAGCGCCCCAGACGCGGCGAGCAGCCGCAGGAGTCGTAAGCCGCTCATGCTTGAAGTCAACAACTTCGACGCGATCCGCATTGGCCTCGCGTCACCCGAGCAGATCAAGGGCTGGTCGTCCGGCGAGGTCACCAAGCCGGAGACGATCAACTACCGCACGCTCAAGCCGGAGAAGGATGGCCTCTTCGACGAGCGCATCTTCGGTCCCACCAAGGACTGGGAGTGCTACTGCGGCAAGTACAAGCGGATCCGCTACAAGGGCATCATCTGCGACAAGTGCGGCGTGGAGGTGACCCGCAGCAAGGTCCGCCGCGAGCGGATGGGCCACATCAAGCTCGCCAGCCCGGTGAGCCATATCTGGTACTTCAAGGGCACCCCGTCGCGGCTGGGCATCCTGCTCGACATCAGCCCGCGCAACCTCGAGCGGATCCTGTACTTCGCGATGTACGTCGTGACCCGCGTCGACGAGCACGAGCGCGAGAAGGCGCTGGCGCGCATTGACGAGGAGGTCGCCGGGCGCATCGACGGTGCGCAGGGCGTGGTGGATGCCAAGCGGGCCGAGCTCGAGGCCGCCGTGGCCGACAAGAAGGCCGAGGTCGAGGCTGGCTACGAGGCCGACGTTCGCGGGCAGGACGAGCGCTTCGCGGCCCGCTCCGAGGAGCTGACGACCGCTGCCCAGGAGACCGAGGCCGCGGTCAAGGCCGGGGGCAAGACGCTCGCCGAGGACATCGTCTTCGTTCCGACCGGCGAGGTCATCGGCCGCGCCGGCGACACCAGCAAGGACACGCTCGCCGCGCTGCGCAAGGCGGTGCACGCGGAGGTCGACGCCCTTGACACCGAGGTCAAGGAGGCCAAGGCCCGGGCTGCCGAGAAGCGCGACACCGCGCTGGGCGACCTGACCGGCGGGATCGACGAGGCGCTCAGCACCGAGCGCGCCGAGGTCGCGCGCGAGACCGATGAGGCGCGACTCTGGGCGCGCACTGAGCGGCAGCAGATCGAAGCGGTCAAGGTCATGCAGACCCTGACCGAGACCGAGTTCCGCACCTACACGGAGCGCTATGGCCGCCTGTTCGACGCAGGGATGGGTGCCGAGGCGGTCAAGAAGATCATCGAGCAGCTCGACCTGGACGACCTGGCCCAGCGGCTCCACGTGGAGATGCGCCAGACCTCCGGGCAGCGCCGCAAGAAGGCCATCAAGCGCCTGCGCCTGATCGAGGCCTTCCGCAAGTCCGGGGCGCGGCCCGAGTGGATGATCCTCAGCACCCTGCCGGTCATCCCGCCCGACCTGCGGCCCATGGTCCAGCTCGACGGCGGCCGCTTCGCCACGTCGGACCTCAACGACCTGTACCGCCGGGTCATCAACCGCAACAACCGGCTCAGCCGGCTCCTGGATCTGGAGGCGCCGGAGATCATCATCCGCAACGAGAAGCGGATGCTCCAGGAGGCCTGTGACGCCCTGATCGACAACGGCCGCCGCGGCCGGGCCATCGCGGGCACCGGCAACCATCGGCTCAAGAGCCTGTCGGACATGCTCAAGGGCAAGCAGGGCCGGTTCCGCCAGAACCTGCTTGGCAAGCGCGTGGACTACTCCGGCCGCTCGGTCATCGTGGTCGGCCCGGAGCTCAAGCTCCACCAGTGCGGCCTGCCCAAGAAGATGGCGCTCGAGCTCTTCAAGCCGTTCGTCATGCGCCAGCTGGTGGAGAAGGGCTTCGCCCACAACATCAAGAGCGCCAAGCGGATCGTGGAGCGCGTCCGCCCCGAGGTGTGGGACGTGCTCGAGGAGGTGATCGCCGATCACCCGGTCCTGCTGAACCGCGCTCCCACCCTCCACCGCCTGGGCATCCAGGCCTTCATGCCGACCCTGGTCGAGGGCTCGGCGATCCAGATCCACCCCCTGGTGTGCTTCGCCTTCAACGCGGACTTCGACGGCGACCAGATGGCGGTCCACGTGCCGCTCTCGAGCGCCGCGCAGAAGGAGGCGAAGGAGCTGATGCTCTCGACCCAGAACCTGCTCTCCGCGGCGGATGGCTCGCCGGTGGTCAGCCCCACCCATGACATGGTGCTGGGCTGCTACTACCTGACCGTCAGCGGCGAGGAGCTGATCAACCCCGGGACCAAGCCGGCGGCCAAGGTGTCGCGCGGCACGTCGAAGAGCGCCACGGCGAAGGGCAAGGGCGCCGACGAGACCCGGGAGGCGCTCAAGACGTTCGTGGATGACGCGGAGGTCTTCATGGCCCTCCAGGCCGGGTCCATCGGCGTCCACGATCCGATCCAGGTGGAGACCATGGTCTGGTCGGGCGACCTGGAGACCGGTACCTCCACGGCATCCCGGATCACGACCACGCCGGGCCGGGTGATCTTCAACACGGTCCTGCCCGAACAGCTGCGCTTCCTGGACCAGACCATGGACCGCAAGGCGCTCAAGGCGCTCATCGCGGACTGCCATCGGCGGCTAGGCCCCGCGGCCACGACCGCCCTGGTGGACGGGATCAAGTCCGTGGGCTTCCACTACGCGACGCTGGCGGGCATCACCATCGGCATCGACGACGTGGCGATCCCCGTCCGCAAGCGCAAGCTCCTGGAGGACGCCGACACGCGCGTCACCGAGATCGAGCGCGAGTTCCGCCGCGGCTTCATCACCGAGGAAGAGCGCTACGCCCAGACCGTCGAGGTCTGGCGCGAGACGACGGACCTGGTCACCAGCGAGATGCTCGACGGGCTGGACCGCAACGGGTCGGTGTGGATGATCACCCACTCCGGCGCGCGCGGGAACGTGACGCAGGTCCACCAGCTGGCCGGCATGCGCGGCCTGATGGCCGACCCTTCGGGCCGGATCATCGACCTGCCCATCAAGTCGAACCTGCGCGAGGGGATGAGCGTGCTCGAGTACTTCATCTCGAGCCACGGCGCCCGCAAGGGCCTCGCCGACACCGCGCTGCGCACCGCGGACTCCGGGTACCTGACCCGGCGCCTGGTGGACGTGGCGCAGGACGTCATCACCCGCGAGGAGGACTGCGGCACCGATCTCGGCACGTGGATCACGGCCGAGGAGTCGCAGCTCATCCCCGAGCCGTTCGGTGACCGCCTCATCGGTCGCATGGCGGCGCTCGACGTCGTCGACGAGGCGACCGGCGAGACCATCGTGGTCCGCAACGAGGAGATCGACGAGCGGGCGGTGGAGGCCATCCTGGCCTCGGGCATCGACCGGGTCAGCGTCCGCTCACCGCTTACCTGTCAGGCACGCCACGGCGTGTGCCGCATGTGCTACGGCCGCGACCTGGCGACCGGCGAGCTGGTCCGCCTGGGCCAGGCGGTGGGCATCATCGCCGCCCAGTCGATTGGCGAGCCCGGCACTCAGCTCACGATGCGGACGTTCCACACTGGCGGCGTCGCCGGCGAGGACATCACCCAGGGCCTGCCGCGCGTCGAGGAGCTCTTCGAGGCGCGGATCCCCAAGGGCCAGGCGATCATGACCGAGATCGACGGGACGGTCGAGGTCGTGCACGGAGCCGATGAGTCCATCCGCGTGGTGGTGACCCATCGGGATGCCTACACCACCCCCATCAAGCTCACGCCGCAGCACGAGATCCTCGTGTCGAACGGCGACGAGGTGACGGAGGGCCAGGCGATTGCCGTCCTGGAGTCGTCCGACGAGCGCTCCGAGGTGAAGGCACCGGCCACGGGCCGCATCACCAAGAAGGGCAACACGCTCACCCTCCATTCGGAGGACGTCGACACCCGCGAGTACCCGGTGCCGCACTTCGCGCGCCTGCGGGTGGACACCGGCGACGAGATCACCGCCGGCGACCCGATCACCGAGGGCTCGCTCAACCCCAAGGACCTGCTCGCCATCAAGGGCGTGGACACCGTCCAGCGCTTCCTGGTGGCCGAGGTCCAGAAGGTGTACCGCTCCCAGGGTGTGACGATCAACGACAAGCACGTCGAGATCATCGTCCGGCAGATGCTGCGCAAGGTCACCGTGGACAGCCCCGGCGACACGGAGCTCCTGCCGTCCGAGCTCATCGACCGGTTCGAGTTCGAGGAGACGAACAACCGGATCCTGGCCGAGGGCGGCGAGCCCGCCACGGCGCAGACGGTCCTGCTGGGCGTCACCAAGGCAAGCCTGAACACCTCGTCCTTCCTGGCGGCGGCTTCGTTCCAGGAGACGACGCGGGTGCTCACCGAGGCGGCGATCAACGGCGCCAAGGACCAGCTGCTGGGACTCAAGGAGAACGTGATCATCGGCAAGCTGATCCCCGCCGGGACTGGCGCCGAGGCACGAGCCCTGGCCGCGGCGCGAGCGCGTGAGCTCTCGCCGGAGGAGGCCGAAGCGCTCCGCGAGCGCGAGGCCGCCATGAGCTTCCTGACCGGCGACGCCGACGCCAACGGCGACGGCGAGGTAGACACCGGCGAGGCGGAGGCCGCGGCAGAGGAGGCAGGCGAATCGCTGTCCAACCTGATGGACGCGGGCGACGATCCCGAGATCGAGGCCGAGGTCACCGAGGAGGTCTTCGACGAGCTCCGCCAGGAGTCCGGCGACGGCGCGGAGGAGCCCGCGGCGGAGCCGGGGGCCGAAGCCGCCAAGAAGTAGGCGCCCCGCGGCGCAGCACGCGATCGACGAGGGACGGGCACAGGCTCGTCCCTCGTCGGCGTTGCCGGCCGGCGCGTCGTCGGAGGAGGTCGCGACCGACGCCGGTCCGTCTGCCCACCGACCGCGCGAGCCGGCACCCCGGGACCCGCCGTGCGCGAGGTACCGTCGGTTGACACTCCCGCCGGAGCGCACCTATACTCCGCCTTCGGTGTCCCGCTCGCGGGGCGCCTTCGTGTGTGCCCTTCCGGGCACCCTCCGTTGAGCAGAGTCCACCTCTCGGAAATCCCCGGGATTCGTGCGCTCGTCACGGGGGCGGAGTTCGCCACGAAACAGGCACAAATCGGATCGAACGCGAGGTTCTCGTTGCCAACGATCAGCCAGCTGGTCCGCAAGGGCCGGAAGCCGGCAATCAAGAAGGTGAAGGCGCCCGCCCTGCGGCGGACCTTCAACACGCTGAAGCAGACCACGTCCGAGGGTCGTGGCGCGCCGCAGCGTCGTGGGGTCTGCCTCCAGGTGATGACGCGCACCCCGAAGAAGCCGAACTCGGCGCTTCGGAAGGTCGCCCGCGTTCGCCTGACGAACCAGATGGAGGTCACCGCCTACATCCCCGGCATCGGGCACAACCTCCAGGAGCACTCAGTGGTGCTGGTTCGAGGCGGGCGGGTCAAGGACCTGCCCGCGGTGAAGTACCACATCGTGCGCGGCACCCTGGACGCCGCCGGCGTGCGCGACCGCAAACAGAGTCGCTCCAAGTACGGCGCCAAGTCACCAGGGAAGGCGTAGGCCATGCCGCGCCGTCCCACCATCGCCCGCAAGACCAAGTACGAGGAGCAGCTCGCCGGCACCGCGCTGACCATGAGCCAGCTCACGAACAAGCTCATGCACGGCGGCAAGCGCCAGCTGGCCGCCCGCATCCTCGAGGACGCCATCGCGCGTTGCGAGAAGCAGACCGGGCGGTCAGGTGTCGAGGTGATGGAGCTTGCCCTGCGCAACGCCATGCCCCTCATCGAGGTGAAGCCCAAGCGCGTGGGCGGCTCCACGTACCAGATTCCCGTCGAGGTTCGCGCGGACCGGCGGATCTCGCTTGGCATGCGCTGGCTCATCGAGGCGGCGCGCAAGCGGAGCGGGCGCAGCATGGCGGACAAGCTCGCCGCCGAATTCATGGATGCCAGCAACGGCATCGGCGCGGCCGTGAAGCGCCGCGAGGACACGCACCGGATGGCGGAGGCCAACCGGGCCTTCAGCCATTTCAAGTGGTAGGCAGATGACCATGACCCAGGCCGCGGGGCGGCCCAGCAGCACGAGCAGCCGCATCCCGCTCGAGCGCACCCGGAACATCGGGATCATTGCGCACATCGACGCGGGCAAGACGACCGTGTCCGAGCGGATCCTCTTCTACACCAAGAAGATCTACAAGATCGGCGAGGTGCATGAGGGTGCTGCCACGATGGACTGGATGGAGCAGGAGCAGGAGCGGGGGATCACCATCACCGCCGCGGCCACGACCTGCTTCTGGAAGGACTATCGAATCAACCTGATTGACACGCCCGGCCACGTGGATTTCACAGTCGAGGTCGAGCGCAGCCTTCGCGTGCTGGATGGCGCGGTCGTCGTCTTCGACGGCGTTGCGGGGGTGGAGCCCCAGTCCGAGACCGTCTGGCGCCAGGCCGACAAGTACCGCGTGCCGCGGTTCTGCTTCGTCAACAAGCTCGATCGCACCGGCGCCGACTTCTGGCACGTCGTGGAGATGATCAAGGACCGATTGGGCGCCAATGCCGTCCCGCTGCAGCTGCCCATGGGCGTGGAGGACACGTTCCGCGGTGTGATCGACCTCATCAACATGAAGGCCATCACCTACGGCAGCGACCTCGGCGACCAGATCGATGTCGGTGAGATCCCCTCCGAGCTTGCGGCCGAAGCCGCCAGCTGGCACGAGAAGCTGATCGAGGCCCTCGCGGATTTCGACGACGGCATCGCTCACAGCTACCTCGAGGGCGAGGAGATCGATCCGGAGCGGATCACCGCCGTCCTCCGTGAGGCAACGCTTGCGTATCGAATCGTGCCCGTCCTGTGCGGCTCCGCCCTCAAGAACAAGGGCGTGCAGCCGATGCTGGATGCCGTCCTGGACTTCCTGCCCAGCCCGCTCGACGTTCCGCCGGTCCACGGGACGGATCCGCGCAGCGGCGGGGAGGCGGTCCGCCACACGGATCCGGACGAGCCGTTCGCCGCGCTCGCCTTCAAGATCGCCGCGGACCCATACGTCGGCAAGCTGGCCTTCTTCCGGGTGTACTCCGGGACGCTGAAGACCGGCTCGTACGTCTACAACTCGTCCAAGGGCAGCAAGGAGCGCGTCGGCCGCCTGCTCCAGCTCCACGCCAATCACCGCGAGGAGATCGACCAGGTCAGTGCCGGCGACATCGCGGCGGTGGTGGGCCTCAAGAACACGTTCACCGGGGACACCCTCTGCGACGAGTCCAAGCCCATCGTCCTGGAGTCGATCACCTTCCCCGAGCCGGTCATCGAGCTCGCGGTGGAGCCCAAGACCAAGGCCGACCAGGACAAGATGGCGCTCGCGCTGCAGCGCCTCGCCGAGGAGGACCCCACCTTCCGGGTGAGCACCGACCAGGAGAGCAGCCAGACCCGCATCGCGGGCATGGGCGAGCTTCACCTCGAAGTCATCGTCGACCGCATGATGCGCGAGTTCAAGGTGCAGGCCAACGTCGGCCGCCCGCAGGTCTCGTACCGCGAGGCGATCCGCAAGGAGGCGCGGTCCGAGGGCCGGTTCGTCCGGCAGACCGGCGGCAAGGGCCAGTACGGCCACGCCATCATCACCGTGGAACCACTGGAACGCGGAGCCGGCTACCAGTTCGAGAGCAAGATCGTCGGCGGCTCCGTCCCGCGCGAGTACTGGAAGGCCATCGACGAGGGCATCCGTGACGCGTTCGCCGGCGGCGTCATCGCGGGCTACCCGGTGATCGACATCAAGGCCACCCTCATCGACGGGTCGTACCACGAGGTCGACTCATCGGAGATGGCATTCAAGATCGCCGGCAGCATGGCCGCCAAGGCCGGTGTCCAGAAGGCATCCCCGGCCATCCTGGAGCCGGTGATGAAGGTCGAGGTGACGACGCCCGAGGAGTTCATGGGCGACGTCATCGGCAATCTCAACAGCAAGCGGGGGCACATCGAGGGAATCGACGAGCGGGGGAGCTCGCGCGTGGTGCGCGCGCTCGTGCCGCTCGCAGAGATGTTCGGCTATGCCACCGAGCTGCGCAGCATGACGCAGGGTCGGGCGGTGTACTCCATGGAGTTCTCCCGGTATGCCGAAGTCCCGAGCAGCATCGCCAACGAGCTGATCGCGAAGTCCAAGAGCTAGCGACACCAAAGGAGCGACGAAGGAAGCATCCATGGCCAAGCAGAAGTTCGACCGCAGCAAGCCGCACGTGAACGTGGGCACCATCGGTCACGTCGACCACGGCAAGACGACGCTGACGGCGGCGATCACGAAGTACCTGGCAATGTCCGGCGGCGCCGACTTCCGCGCCTTCGACTCGATCGACAACGCTCCCGAGGAGCGTCAGCGCGGCATCACCATCGCAATCGCGCACGTCGAGTACCAGACCGCGAATCGCCACTACGCGCACGTCGACTGCCCGGGTCACGCCGACTACATCAAGAACATGATCACCGGCGCCGCCCAGATGGACGGGGCGATCCTGGTGGTGTCCGCCGCCGACGGCCCCATGCCGCAGACGCGCGAGCACATCATCCTGGCCCGCCAGGTCGAGGTGCCGGCCATCGTCGTGTACCTCAACAAGGTCGACATGGTCGACGACGAGATGCTCATCGACCTCGTCGAGATGGAGGTGCGCGAGCTCCTCAGCAAGTACGAGTTCCCCGGGGACGACATCCCGGTCATCCGTGGCTCGGCCCTCAAGGCGCTTGAGTCCACCGCGGACAGCCAGGACGCCCCGGAGTACGAATCCATCAAGGAGCTGCTCGACGCGGTCGACAGCTACATCCCGACACCGGTTCGCGACGTCGACAAGCCCTTCCTGATGCCGATCGAGGACGTCTTTGGCATCAAGGGCCGCGGCACCGTGGCGACCGGTCGCATCGAACGGGGCGTGGTCCACACGAGCGACACCGTCGAGCAGGTCGGGATCCACGCCAAGAGCCGCCAGCTGGTGGTCACCGGCGTCGAGATGTTCAAGAAGACCCTCGACGAGGGGATGGCAGGCGACAACGTCGGCCTCCTTCTCCGCGGCATCGAGCGCGACGAGATCGAGCGCGGCCAGGTCCTCGCCAAGCCCGGAAGCGTCAAGCCCGGGACGAAGTTCAAGGCCGAGGTCCTCGTCCTCAGCAAGGAGGAGGGCGGACGCCACACCCCGTTCTATTCCGGCTATCGGCCGCAGTTCTACCTGCGGACGACGGACATCACCGGGTCCATCGCGCTCCCCGAGGGGGTCGAGATGATCATGCCGGGTGACAACGTCAACATCGACGTCGAGCTCATCACGCCGATTGCCCTGGAGCAGGGCCAGCACTTCGCCATTCGCGAGGGCGGGCACACCGTCGGGGCCGGAGTGATCACGGGGCTCATCGGCTGACCATGGCCAGACAGCGCATCCGCATCCGGCTCAAGGCGTACGACCACAAGCTGCTCGACCAGTCTGCCGAGCAGATCGTGGAGACGGCCCAGCGAACCGGTGCCGACGTGGCGGGACCCGTCCCGCTGCCGACCCGGATCGAGAAGTACACCGTCATCCGCGGGCCGTTCGCCCACAAGGACGGGCGGGAGCAGTTCGAGATCCGGACGCACAAGCGCCTGATCGACATCATCGACCCGTCCACCAAGACGGTCGACGCGCTGATGCGGCTGTCGCTGGCGGCCGGCGTGGATATCGAAATCAAGATGTGATGCGTGGGCGGCGCCATCGGCGCGTCGCCCAACCATCCGCCATCAGGAGGAAGCACAGACAGTGCCGGCAGGAATCATCGGGCGAAAGCTCGGCATGACGCGAATCTTCATCGAGGACGGCTCTGTCGTCCCGGTGAGCGTCATCGAGGCGACCCCGAACACCGTGGCGCGGCTCCGGACTCCGGAGCAGGACGGCTATGCCGCCCTGCAGCTCGTCGCCGGCACCGCCAAGAAGGTGACCAGGCCCGTGGCCGGGCAGTTCAAGCACCTCGACAAGGAGGCCGCAAAGCCGCATGACGTCAGCGAGTTCCGCGTCGATGCGCTCGAGGGCTACGAGGTCGGCCAGCGGGTGGACGTCTCGTTGTTCGAGGCCGGTGAGCTGGTCGACGTGACAGGGACCAGCAAGGGGAAGGGTTTCGCGGGAACCATCGCGCGGCACCACTTCAAGCGCGGTCCCAAGACCCACGGGTCCACGAACTACCGGCAGCCCGGCTCCATCGGCGCAGGCACCACGCCCGGACGCGTCTGGCTGGGCACGCGGATGAGCGGCCATCTCGGCCACGACCAGGTCACCGTGAAGAAGCTCAAGGTCGTGCGGGTCGATCCCGAGCGGAACCTCATCCTGGTCAAGGGTGCGGTTCCCGGGGCGCGCAACGGCCTGCTGCTCGTGCAGAAGGCGAAGTGACGATGCCGCAGACCAAGGTCATCAACGCAAAGGGCAAGGAGGCCGGCTCCATCGAGCTGGCGGACTCCCTGTTCGGGGCGCCCGTCAACGAGGCGCTCATCCACCAGGCGGTGGTCCGGCAGCAGGCGCAGGGTCGCGTCGGAACCGCCGACACGCAGACGCGCGCCATGGTGACCGGCGGCGGCCGCAAGCCCTGGCGTCAGAAGGGGACCGGCCGAGCCCGGCAGGGCAGCCGGACGGCACCCCACTGGCGGGGCGGTGGCGTGGTCTTTGGACCGCACCCGCGCGACTTCGACGTGAAGATGAACGCGAAGATGCGCCGCGCGGCGCTGCGTGGCGTCCTCTCCGCCAAGCAGGCGGAGGGCGCGCTGCGGATCGTCGAGACGCCGGCGTTCGACGAGCCACGGACCCGTGCCTTCATCGAGCTGCTCGACGCCTGGAAGGCGGGAGGCAAGGTGCTCCTGGTCCTCGCCGCGCGGGACGCGAACGTCGAGAAGTCGTGCGACAACCTGCGCGAGGTGCGCGTGCTGCTCGCCGACAGCCTGAACGTGGTCGACCTCCTCGAGGCCGATACCGTCGTCTTCACCCGCGACGCCCTGGTGCGGGCCACGGAGGTGTACGCGTGACCAGCACGGTCCATGACATCCTGATCCGTCCCGTGATCAGCGAGAAGAGCGTCGCGGAGACGGAGCGCAACAACTACACGTTCGCGGTCGCGCGCGACGCAAACAAGTTCCAGATCAAGGCCGCCGTCGAAGCCGAGTTCAAGGTCGACGTCCTGGGTGTCCGGGTCATGACCGTGAAGCCCAAGGAGAAGCGCCGCGGGCGGCGCACTCCGGGCATGGTCCCCGGCTGGCGGAAGGCGATCGTGACGATTGCCGCCGGCCAGAAGATCGAGCTCTTCGAGGCCGTCTGACATGCCACTTCGCAGCTACCGACCCACGAGCCCCGGTCATCGGCAGATGACGCGCTCGACGTTCGAGGAGATCACCACCGACGAGCCGCACAAGCCGCTCACCGAACGGCTCCAGAAGCACGCCGGCCGCAACAGCCAGGGTCGCATCACCGTGCGGCACCAGGGCAGCGGCCACAAGCGGCTGTACCGGGTGATCGACTGGAAGCGGAACAAGCCCGGCGTGCCGGCACGGATCGCGACCATCGAATACGACCCGAACCGTTCGGCGCGGATCGCCCTGCTCCACTACGCGGACGGCGAGAAGCGCTACATGCTCCTGCCGCACGGGCTGGGCGTGGGGGACGTCGTCGTCTCGGGCCCCGAGGTGGAGGCGCGCACAGGCAACGCCATGCCGCTGTCCCGGATTCCGCTGGGCACCCAGATCCACAATATCGAGCTCGTCGCCGGGCGCGGCGGCCAGATCGTCCGCTCCGCCGGCAGCAGCGCGCAGCTGCTCGCCAAGGAAGGCGATCACGCCACCATCCGGCTTCCCTCCGGCGAGGTGCGCCGGGTCCGGGCCGTCTGCATGGCGACCGTGGGCCAGGTCAGCAACCTCGACCACGGGAACCAGAAGATCGGCAAGGCCGGACGGGCGCGCCACCTGGGCCAGCGCCCGGAGGTCCGCGGATCCGTCATGAACCCACGTGACCATCCGCACGGTGGTGGCGAGGGCAAGTCCTCGATCGGCATGCCGCCCAAGACACCGTGGGGCAAGCCGGCCATGGGCCTGCGGACGCGGGCCAAGGCCAAGACCAGCAACAAGATGATCGTCCGGCGTCGGTACGGACGGGGTTAGGAGAGCGCGATGAGTCGTTCCATCAAGAAGGGACCGTTCGTCGAGCCGCGCCTGCTCGGCCGCATCGACGACATGAACAAGCGCAACGAGCGCAAGGTGCTGAAGACCTGGTCGCGGGCAAGCGTGATCTTCCCGCAGATGATCGGGCACACGATCGCCGTCCACGACGGCCGTCGCCATGTGCCGGTCTTCGTCACCGAGAACATGGTCGGGCATCGGCTCGGCGAGTTCGCGCCCACGCGCACCTACCGTGGCCACGGCAAGGCCACCGAGCGCTCCTCGGCCCTGAAGTAGGAGTGAACCGATGCAAGTGACCGCCACCGCACGGTACATCCGCATGAGCCCTCGGAAGGTGCGCCTGGTGACCGACCTGATCGTCGGCAAGCCGGTGGAAGAGGCCGCGGCCATCCTCCGCTTCATGCCCAACGCGGCCGCGCGCGACGTGGCGAAGGTGCTCAAGAGCGCCACCGCCAACGCGGAGAACAACTTCAGCCTGTCGGCGGACGAGCTCGTGGTCGCACGTGCCGTCGCCGACGACGGCCCCACGCTGAAGCGGTATCGGCCGCGTGCGCAGGGCCGGACGTTCCAGATTCTCAAGCGCACCAGCCACATCACCATCGCCGTGGCTGACAAGGAGGCCTGATGGGTCACAAGGTTCACCCGTACGGCTTCCGGATCGGTGTGATCAAGCCGTGGCTGGCCAAGTGGTACGCGGATCGCGACTACGCCAGCCTGCTGCAGGAGGACATGCGGATCCGGCAGCTCGTGGGCAAGCAGCTGTCGAACGCAAGCGTCAGCCAGGTCGAGATCGAGCGTGGCATCAACCACGTCACGGTCACGGTCCATTCCGCCAAGCCGGGCATCGTCATCGGCAAGGGCGGGACGAACGTCGAGGCGCTCCGCACGAACATCGGCAAGCTCACCGACAAGAAGGTCAAGGTCGAGATCAAGGAGATCCTGCAGCCGGAGCTGGACGCCGTCCTGGTGGCCCAGAACGTGGCGGGCCAGCTGGAGCGCCGCATCGCGTTCCGCAAGGCGATCAAGCAGGCGATCCAGCGCTCGATCAAGGCCGGAGCCAAGGGTGTCAAGGTCCAGGTCTCCGGGCGCCTGGGCGGCTCCGAGATGAGCCGGACCGAGTGGGATCGCGAGGGTCGCATCCCGCTGGGCACCCTGCGCGCCGACATCAGCTACGGCATGGTGCACGCGCACACGACGTACGGTCGGATCGGGGTCAAGGCCTGGATCTACCGGGGCGAGCAGCTTGGCGAGCGACCCGGCCTGGCCCGGACCGAACCGCGCGAGCAGCGACGCCCCCGTGGTGGCCGCGGCCGTGGCAGCGGGGCCCAGCGTGGCGCCGCGGCAGCCACCGCGGAGCCCAGGGCGCCTGCCGCCGAGGCGGCGGCGCCGGCGAGCAACGAGCCGGCGCCGCCGGGCGAGGAGGCCTGATCCCATGCTGATGCCGAAGCGCGTCAAGCACCGCAAGGTCCAGCGAGGCCGTCGGGCGGGGCTGGCCAAGGGCGGGACCCAGGTCAGCTTCGGGGACTACGGCCTGATGGCCGAGGAGGTCTGCTGGCTGACGAGCCGCCAGATCGAGGCGGCCCGGCGGGCCATGACCCACCACGTCAAGCGCGGTGGCCGGATCTGGATCCGGGTCTTCCCGGACAAGCCGGTGACCAAGAAGCCCGCGGAGGTCCGGATGGGCTCCGGGAAGGGCGCCCCCGACCACTGGGTCGCGGTCGTCAAGCCCGGACGGGTGATGTTCGAGATGGCCGGGGTTCCCGAGCCGGTCGCCCGCGAGGCGATGCGGCTGGCGAGCCACAAGCTGCCGATCTCGACGAAGTTCGTCGTCAAGGAGGGCTTCGAGCATGGACATCAGTGAGATCCGCGCTCTCTCTGACGCCGACCTGGAGGCGCAGCTGCTCGACGCCAAGCAGGAGCTGTGGAAGATCCGGTTTGATCTCGCCACCCGCCAGGAGAAGAACTACAGCAGGCTGCCGGCGACCCGCAAGCGGATCGCTCGCATCCTGACGGTGATGACCGAGCGCCGGCACGCGGCTACCGCCGACGGCGTGGAGAAGGCCAGCTGATGCAGGGCAAGCGAAGAACGAAGATCGGACGCGTCGTGTCCGACAAGATGGACAAGACGGTTGTCGTGAGCGTGGAACGGCTCCGGCGTCACCCGATCTACAAGCGGGTCGTGCGCCTCTCGAGCAAGTTCAAGGCCCACGATGAGAGCAACGCGGCCCGGATCGGGGACACCGTGCGCATCGAGGAGAGCCGGCCGCTCTCCCACGACAAGCGCTGGACGGTGATCGAGATCGTGGCGCGGGGCTCCAACGAGGAGCTGGTGGGCTAGATGATCCGTCAGTACACCAGGCTGCGCGTCGCGGACAACACCGGGGCGCGGACGCTGATGTGCATCACGATCCTGGGCCGGTCGGGGACCGATTCGGCCGAGGTCGGTGACGTCATCGTCGCCAGCGTGAAGCAGGCGCTTCCGAACTCCGGCGTCAAGAAGGGCGACGTCGTGCGTGCGGTCATCGTCCGCACGGCGAAGGAGTACGGGCGCCCCGATGGGAGCCACATCCGCTTCGATGAGAACGCGGCAGTCCTCATCAACCCCCAGGGCAACCCGCGCGGCACCCGGATCTTTGGCCCGGTGGCGCGGGAGCTCCGCGAGCGCAACTACATGAAGATCGTGTCGCTCGCCCCGGAGGTGCTCTAGATGGCGAACGTGAAGAAGGGCGACATGGTGCTCGTGCTCGCCGGGAAGGACCGCGGCAAGCGCGGGACCGTGGATCGGGTCGAACGCACCAAGCGCGGCCTGGGCGTGGTGATCCCCGGCGTGAACATGGCCAAGAAGCATCAGCGTCCGCGCAGCCAGACCCAGCAGGCGGGCATCCTGGACGTGCCAATGCCGCTGCACATCAGCAACGTCATGGTCGTCTGCCCCAGCTGCGACAAGCCGACGCGGGTGGCGCATGCCCACGTTGCGGGTGACCTCAAGCGCCGGGTCCGAGTCTGCAAGAACTGCGGCGAGCAGATGGAGGTGCTCAAGTGAGCCCTGACGCGAAGACGCCGCGCAGCCGAGCCCCGAAGGGCGACGCCGGCAAGGCCTCCGGGACGGCGGCCAAGCCGACCAGGGCGACCAGGGCGAAGGCCGAGGCGCCGGCGACGACCGATTTGAAGGCCGTTGCCAAGACCGCCGCTCCCCGGCGCCCGAGCGCTGCGTACAGCAAGCCGGTGTACATCGGCCTCCGGCAGCGCTACCACGACGAGATCGTGCCGGCGCTGCAGCGTGAGTTCAGCTACGCCAACCCCATGCAGATCCCGCGGGTCGAGAAGGTCATCGTGAACATCGGCCTGGGAGAGGCGATCCAGAACGCCAAGGCCATTGACGCGGCGGTCGGCGACCTGGCCACCATCACCGGGCAGAAGCCCATCGTGACCCGGGCCAAGCGCTCCATCGCCCAGTTCCGGGTGAGGACCGGGATGCCTATTGGCGCAAAGGTCACCCTGCGGGGCCAGCGCATGTACGACTTCCTGGAGCGCACGCTGAACCTGGCCCTGCCGCGCATCCGCGACTTCCGCGGGATTCCCACCCGCAGCTTCGACGGCCGCGGGAACTTCAGCCTGGGCCTGCGGGAGCAGCTGGTGTACCCGGAGATCGACTACGACAAGATCGACCGGCTCCGGGGCCTCGAGGTCAGCATCGTGACCACCGCCCGCACCGACGAGGAGGGGCGCAAGCTCCTCCAGCTGCTGGGCATGCCGTTCCAGAGCGCCTGAGCGTAGCAAAGGAAGGATTCGGACCAGCCGCATGGCAAAGAAGTCAATGATCGCGAAGGCACAGCGCACGCCGCGGTTCCCCGCCAGGCAGCACAACCGCTGCTCCATCTGCGGGCGACCGCGCGGCTACATGCGCCGTTTCGCCATGTGCCGCATCTGCTTCCGGGAGCGGGCCCTCGAAGGGTTCCTGCCGGGAGTCACCAAGTCGAGCTGGTAGCACCAGGCCGATGTCGACGGCCGCAGCGAGCGGCCACATCAGCGGAAGGCGCCTCCCACGCGCGAGCGTGACGCGAACCACCGCCGAGGAGTGACAAGAAGAGAACGATGAACACATCCGATCCCATCGCCGACATGCTGACGCGAATTCGCAACGCCAGCTCCGCACGGCACAAGGACCTGACGCTGCCCTCGTCGAAGGTGAAGCGCGAGATCGCGCGGATCCTGACCGAGGAGGGCTTCATCGAGTCGTGGGCCACGGCCACCGAGGGCGTCCAGGAGATGCTGAGCATGCGCCTGAAGTACGTCGAGGGTCGCACGCCGGTGGTCTCCGGCCTCAAGCGCATCAGCAAGCCGGGCCTGCGCGTCTACGCGCGCAAGACCGAGATCCCCCGTGTCCTTGGCGGGCTCGGGCTGGCCATCCTTTCCACCTCCCGCGGGATCATGACCGGGTCGCAGGCCCGGAAGCTGAACCTTGGCGGCGAGGTGCTGTGCTACGTCTGGTAGGGGAGCGAGCCATGTCACGTATCGGTCGCATGCCGGTCCCGCTCCCATCGGGTGTTGAGATCACCCAGCAAGGCAACCACCTCACGGTGACGGGGCCGCTGGGAACGCTGGAGCGCACGCTCCACCCGGAGATGACCATCGAGCGCGACGACGGGTCGCTGCGCGTGGTGCGTCCCTCGGATGAGCCGCGCCATCGGGCCCTCCACGGCCTGACCCGGACGCTCGTGGCGAACATGGTCACCGGCGTCACCACCGGCTTCACCAAGAACCTGGAGATCTCCGGCGTCGGGTACCGCGCCCAGCTCCAGGGCGACAAGCTCGTCCTGGCCCTGGGCTACTCGCACCCGGTCGAGATCGACCCACCGGCGGGCATTCGCTTCACGGTGGACACCCCCACGCGGCTGGCCGTCAGCGGCGCGGACAAGGAGCTGGTGGGCCAGGTCGCCGCGGACATTCGCTCGCGGCGCAAGCCGGAGCCGTACAAGGGCAAGGGGATCCGGTATGCCGGGGAGCAGATCCTCCGCAAGGCCGGCAAGGCGGGCAAGGTCGGAGGCGGGTAGGAAGACATGATCACGAAACCATCACGCGGCGCCCTTCGCCGCAAGCGCCACGACCGGATCCGGCTCACCCTGGCGGGGACGACGGAGCGGCCCCGGCTGAGCGTGTTCCGCAGCGCAAAGTACATCTACGCCCAGGTGGTGGACGACACCAGCGGGCGCACCCTCGCCGCGGCCTCGTCGCGGGAGCCCGGCATCGCCGGGTCACCAGGCAAGGTCGATGCGGCGCGTGCCGTCGGCAAGGCGGTCGCGGAGCGTGCCAGGGCGGCCGGCGTCAGCCGCGTCGTCCTCGATCGCGGCGGATACCAGTACCACGGGCGGGTTCGCTCGCTCGCCGAGGGCGCCCGCGAGGGCGGCCTCGACCTGTAGAGCAAAAGGTGAACGCATGACGAGAATCGACCCGTCCAAGCTCAACCTCGACGAGAAGGTCGTCCAGATCAACCGCGTCGCGAAGGTCGTCAAGGGCGGCCGCCGCTTCAGCTTCAGCGCGGTGGTGGTCGTGGGCGACGGCAACGGCGTCGTGGGCGCCGGGCTCGGCAAGGCCGGCGAGGTGCCCGAGGCGATCCGCAAGGGCGTCGAGGACGCGAAGAAGCACCTGGTCCGCGTGCCCCTGGTGGGCGCCACCATTCCGCACGAGGTGTACCGCCACTACGGCGCCTCACGAGTGATGCTCAAGCCGGCCGCGGCCGGCACCGGCGTGATCGCCGGCGGCTCGGTCCGCTCGGTGGTCGAGATGGCCGGCATCCGTGACCTGCTCTCGAAGACCATGGGCAGCACCAACCCGGTGAACGTGGTGCGGGCCACCCTCGAGGGCCTCACGTCGCTGCGCTCCGCCGACGCCACGGCAGCGCGCCGCGGCAAGACCGCGGAGGAGCTGCTGGGCAAGAGGGGCGCCGAGGCGGCGCGCCTGCCGCACGAGGTGATCGAGCGACCCGCTCCCGCCTTCGGGCAGGGAGGTGGCCGTGGCCGGTAAGAGCAGCGACACGCCCATGCTCGCCGTCACCTGGGTGCGCTCCACCATCGGCCACAAGGCCGCGGCGCGGGGCACCATCCGGGCGCTGGGCCTGCATCGGCTCAACCAGACCGTCCAGATTCCGGACAATCCCGTCAACCGCGGGATGATCCGGCGGGTCGCGTTCCTCCTCCAGGTGGAGGAGCCGGCCGCAGACGCTCACACGGAGAAGTCATGAAGCTGCACGACCTCCACCCGGCGCCGGGGTCCCACCAGCCGCCACGGCGCGTGGGACGCGGGCACGGATCGGGTCGCGGGAAGACCGCCGGCCGCGGCACCAAGGGTCAGAAGTCCCGGGCCGGCGGCGGAATCCCGGCCTGGTTCGAGGGCGGCCAGACGCCGCTCCACGTCCGCACCCCCAAGCTGCACGGGTTCAAGAACCGGTTCCGGGTCGAGTACGCCCCGATCAACCTGGCCAAGATCGCCATTGCGGCCGCGGGCTCGCTCATCACGCCCGACGTGCTGGTGCACGACGGGCTGCTGCGCGATACGAAGCTGCCGGTCAAGGTCCTTGGCAATGGCGATGCCCCCCGGGGGGTGACCATCCACGCCCACGCCTTCAGCCGGACCGCCCTGGAGAAGCTCGCTGCCGCCGGCAGCACCGCGCAGCGCATCAGCTGGCCGGAGGGTGCGCCGGTCGAGGACATCGTCGAGGCCGAGGCTGCGGAGGCCGATGGCGACGCCACCCCGGCAGCGACCGCGACGGGGGACGCCGAGCCGCAGGCAACCGAGCCCGAGCCGGCCGAGCCGGCCACCGAGAGCGAGAGCGAGAGCGAGTCCTAGGTGATCGAGTCCGCCGTCACCGCCTTCCGCGCGCCGGACATCCGGCGCAAGATCCTGTTCACGCTGGGGATCCTGCTGATCTTCCGGGTGCTGACCAACGTGCCGGTGCCCAACGTGAACACCACCCAGCTGCAGAACCTGTTCAACACGAACCAGCTGCTGGGTCTGCTGGACCTGTTCAGCGGAGGTGGCCTGGCGACGGCCTCCATCGTGGGGATGGGCGTCAACCCGTACATCAACGCCAGCATCATCATGCAGCTCATGCAGGGCGTGATCCCCAGCCTGGGTGACCTCGCCCGCGAGGGTGAGTACGGCCGGAACCGGCTGAACCAGTACACCCGGCTGCTGACGGTGCCGCTGGCCTTCGCCCAGGGCTACGGGTTCACCGTGCTGCTGCAGAACGCGGGCGTCCTGCCGGCCCAGTCATTCTTCAGCTTCCAGACGCTCTCGCTGCTGCTGAGCTTCACCGCCGGCACCATCCTGCTCATGTGGCTGGGCGAGCTCATCAGCGAGCGGGGCATCGGCAACGGCATCAGCTTCATCATCTTCGCGGGCATCGTGGGTCGCATCCCGCACCAGGCCGCGCCGGTCATCTCCGGACCGGATGGCTGGGCCCGGATCATCCCGTTCATCATCATCGCCATCGCGGTCATCGCCGGCGTGGTGTGGGTGAACGAGGGCCAGCGCCGGATCCCGGTCCAGTACGCGAGCCGCGTCCGCGGACGGCGCATGTACCAGGGCCAGACCCAGTACCTGCCGCTGAAGGTCACCATGGCCGGCGTCATCCCCATCATCTTCGCCATCAGCATCCTGCTCTTCCCGGCCCAGATCGCCGCCTACTTCACCTCGAGCAGCATTGCCTGGGTCCATGACGTCGCGAACTGGATCGCGAACAACCTGAACGGGACGAACCTGTGGCTGTACGGCGGGCTGCTGTTCCTGCTGGTGGTGTTCTTCACCTACTTCTACACCGCGTTCCAGTTCCGGCCTGACCAGACGGCGGACTTCCTGCGCAAGAACGGCGGGTTCATCCCCGGCATCCGGCCCGGTAAACCCACGGAGGACTTCCTCCTGCGGGTGACGAACCGGATCACGCTGGGCGGCGCCGTCTTCCTGGGAGCGCTGGCCGTGCTGCCGTACCTCGTGAGCGCCGCCATTCCAGGAACGCAGACCCTGCGGCTGGGCGGCACGAGCATCCTCATCGTGGTGAGCGTGGTGGTGGAGACCATGAAGCAGCTCGAGGCGCAGATGATGATGCGCCGCTACGAGGGCTTCATCCGGTGACCGGCGCGGGTTCCGGCTCGCAGAGCCCGGCGCCCGCGCGTCGGATCATCCTGCTGGTCGGCGCCGTGGGCGCCGGCAAGGGGACCCAGGCGTCCATCCTGGCCTCGCGCCTGGGCCTGGTGCACCTCGCCAGCGGCGACCTGTTCCGCCGCGCCGCGCGCGAGGGGACGGAGCTGGGTCGCAATGCGCAGGCCTACATGGATCGCGGCGAGCTGGTGCCCGATGACCTGACGATTGCCATGGTCATGCAGGCGCTGGGCCGTCCGGCCGCGGAGCGCGGCGCGATCCTCGACGGCTTTCCCCGCACGGTCGCCCAGGCGGAGGCCCTCGACGCCACCCTGGGCGCGCAGGGCGAGCGCATCACCCGCGTGGTCTACATCGAGGTGCCCCCCGAGGAGCTGGTGGCCCGCGTCTCGGGCCGGTGGGTCTGCCCGACCGACGGCACGCCGTACCACCTCGAGATCGATCCACCCAGGGTCGCGGGCATCTGCGACAAGGACGGGACGCCGCTGGTCCAGCGCGACGACGACAGGCCGGATGTGGTCCGCGCGCGCCTGGCCTCCCAGGTGCCACCCATGCTCGAGGTGATCGACCACTACGAGGCCGCCGGCGTGGTGGTCCACATCGACGGGCGAGGTGCCATCGACGAGATCACCAGCCGCATCCTGGCCGCCCTCGAGGCCGCCAGGCGCGGGAGCTGACCGGATGGGCATCCCGTCGGGACCGCGGATGGTCACCATCAAGCGTCCGGAGGAGATCGCCCGGATGCGCCATGCCGGCCGCATCCTGGCGGAGATCCTCGAGGTGCTCCACGCGGAGCTGCGTCCCGGGATCACGACGCTGGACCTGGACCGCATTGCCGAGGAGATGATCCGCGACGCCGATGCCGTCCCCTCCTTCCTGGGCTACCACGGCACCTACCCGGCGAGCATCTGCACCAGCATCAACGACGAGGTCGTCCACGGCATCCCCTCGCCGAGGCGGCGGATCGAGGAGGCGGACGTCATCGGGGTCGACATCGGCTGCATCTGGGAGGGCTGGCACGCCGACTGCGCCCGGACCTGGTCGGTGGGGCCTGCGGCGCCGTCGCCCAGGGTCCAGCAGCTGATGGATGCCACCCGGCGGGGGATGGAGGCGGGCATCGCCGCCGCCGTTCCCGGCAACCGCCTGGGCGACGTGGGCGCGGCCATCGAGGCGGTCGCCCACGAGCACGGCTACGGGGTCGTGCGCCCCTTCGTGGGCCACGGCATCGGCACCGAGATGCACGAGGAGCCCTCCGTGCCCAACTACGGGACCCCGGGCCGCGGGATGCTGATCCAGGCCGGAATGTGCTTCGCCATCGAGCCGATGTTCACGCTGGGCTCCGGCGACGTTGAGGTCCTGGACGACGGGTGGACGGTGGTGACCGCGGACGGCAGCCTGGCGGCCCATTTCGAGAACACCATTGCCGTGACGGACCGCGGCCCGGACTGGCTCACCATCCGATGACGGCCGCGCCCGAGCCCCGTTGTGCCCGGACGGTGAGGTGATGTATACTCCGCTTTCCGTGGGTCGCCCTGTGCGGCGGCCTTTCGCTGTGTTCCAACCAACGAGCAACCAGCAGCAGATCGAGGGTGCGTAGCGCTTGGCGAAAAAGGATGCCATCGAGGTCGAGGGCGAGGTGATCACCCCGCTCCCGAACGCGATGTTCAAGGTGCGGCTGGAGAACGGGCACGAGGTGCTCGCTCACATCTCCGGCAAGCTCCGACAGAACTTCATCCGCATCCTGCCCGGTGACACCGTCCGCGTCGAGCTGAGTCCCTATGACCTCACCCGGGGTCGCATCACGTACAGGATGAGATGAAGGTTTCTGCGTCCGTGAAGCCCCGCTGCGAGCGCTGCAAGGTGATCAAGCGCTCCGGCGTGGTGATGGTCATCTGCGTCATTCCCAAGCACAAGCAGCGTCAGGGGTAGGGAGCGAATGGCACGAATCGCCGGTGTCGACATCCCGCGCGAGAAGCGCGTGGTGATCTCGCTCACCTATATCCACGGGATCGGCCCCACCTCGGCACAGCAGATCATCGAGAGCGCCGGCGTTGGCGCCGACACGCGCACCCGGGACCTGACCGAGGACGAGGTCAACCGCCTCCGCGAGGTCATCGACCGACGCTACAAGGTCGAGGGCGACCTCCGGCGCGAGGTGAGCATGAACATCAAGCGGCTGATGGAGATCGGGTCCTACCGTGGCCTTCGCCATCGGCGCAACCTGCCGGTGCGCGGCCAGCGCACCAAGACGAACGCCCGCCAGCGGCGCGGCGCCCGTCGGACGGTGGGCATCCGTCGCAAGAAGTGATCCATCACGCCCACAGCGGCCTCATCGGTCTGACACCACAGGAGTTCCATGGCTGAGCGAAAGCGCGCGACGCGAACGAAGAAGCGGGAGCGAAAGAACGTCCCCGTCGGGCATGCCCACATCCAGTCGACGTTCAACAACACGATCGTGACCATCACCGACACGAGCGGAAACGTCATCAGCTGGGGCAGTGCCGGCCTGGTGGGCTTCAAGGGCTCCCGGAAGAGCACGCCCTTCGCCGCGTCGCAGACCGCCGATGGTGCTGCCAAGCGCGCCATGGAGCATGGCATGCGCCAGATCGAGGTCTTCGTCAAGGGACCCGGCGCCGGCCGCGAGCAGGCGATCCGATCCCTCCAGTCCGCGGGGCTGGAGGTGACCGCCATCACCGACGTCACACCCATCCCGCACAACGGCTGCCGCCCGCCCAAGCGGCGACGGGTCTGAGGGGAGGGTTCCGATGGCACGCTACACCGATCCGGTCTGCCGCATCTGCCGCCGCGAAGGGCTGAAGCTCTTCCTGAAGGGCAGCCGCTGCTATACCAAGAAATGCTCGTTCGAGCGTCGTTCAACGCCGCCCGGGATGTACGCCACGCGCCGCCGCAAGGTCAGCGAGTACGGCATCCAGCTGCGTGAGAAGCAGAAGGTGCGCAAGAGCTACTCCGTGCTCGAGCGCCAGTTCCGCAACTACTTCGAGAAGGCCTCGAAGCGCAAGGGGATGACCGGAGAGAACCTCCTCCGGATGCTCGAGATGCGGCTGGACAACGTCGTCTTCCGCATGGGATTCGCCACCAGCCGCGCCCAGGCGCGCCAGCTGGTGACCCATGGCCATTTCGCCGTCAACGGGCGGCCGACCAACATCCCGAGCTTTGGGACCAAGGTGGGCGACCGGATCGAAGTCCGCGAAACCCGTCGTGGTCGTGAGCACTTCAAGACCACCGCCGAGACCATCAAGTCGGCGCAGATCCCCGAGTGGGTCAGCGTTGACGCGACGAAGCTTGCGGGGACCGTGCTGGCGGAGCCGGCCCGCGAGCAGATGCCGCTCGAGTTCAACGAGCAGCTTGTCGTCGAGTATTACTCGCGCTAGGAGCCAGGACAGCAGACCGCATGATCGAACTTGAGACGCCTCGCATCGACGAGGTCGAGACAACCGGCAACCTCTCCCGATTCGAGGTGAACCCGCTGCGCGCCGGCTACGGGGTGACCCTCGGGAACGCCCTGCGCCGGGTGCTGCTGAACTCCCTGGAGGGAGCTGCAGTGACCTCGATCCAGATCGCCGGGGTGTACCACGAGTTCAGCACCATGGAGAACGTCAAGGAAGACGTCACCCAGATCGTCCTGAACACCAAGAAGCTTCGGCTGCGCTCGTTCGCCCAGCACCCGGTGACCCTCAAGCTGATCAAGCGCGGGGCCGGACCGGTGACCGCCGCGGACATCACCGAGTCCGCCGACGTCGAGATCATCAACCCCGACCTGGTTCTCCTCACGCTGGACAGCGACGCGGGGTCCATCGAGATGGATCTCACCGTGGAGACGGGCGTGGGCTACCGACCGGCGGAGCACACCGAGGACATGCCCATTGGCGTGATCCCCGTGGACGCCATCTTCTCCCCCGTGCGCCGCGTGAACTTCGCGGTCGAGAACACCCGCGTCGGCCAGATGACCAACTTCGACAAGCTGGCCCTCGAGATCGAGACCGATGGGACCGCAACGCCGCAGTCGGCGCTGTCCCAGGCGGCCGAGATCCTCGTCCGCGAGTTCAGCCGCTTCGCCGACATCGGCCGGCGTCCTGCCGACGGAGCCGAGGAATCGTCATCGCCCATGGCGGCCAACCTCCTCGACACGCCCATCGAGGACCTGGACCTGCCGATGCGCGCCTACAACAGCCTGAAGCGCAACAACATCACCAAGGTGGGCCAGGTGCTGGCCCTCTCGGACGACGAGTTCCTGCGCATGCGCAACTTCGGCAAGAAGAGCCTGGACGAGCTCAAGGAGCGCCTCGCCCTGCGCGGGTTCATCGTCCCGGAGGCGGGCTCGGTCGACGAGTCGGACCTGCCGGGCTCCGCGGAGCTCGACGAGGCGGTTGCCGCCGAGCTGGACCGGGAGGCCTAGATGCCGCACCAGATCGCCGGCCGCCGGCTGGGCCGCTCCGGCGCTCACCGTCGGCACATGCTGGCGAACCTCGCCGTGGCGGTGCTCCGCTACGAGAAGGTCAAGACCACCGAGGCCAAGGCCAAGGAGGTCCGCGGCATCGTGGACGGTCTCATCACCACAGCGAAGCGCGGCGATCTGTCGGCGCGCCGGGCGCTCGCCGCGGACCTGCCGCACGAGCCGCTCATCGTGCAGAAGCTCATGGGCGAGCTGGCGGACAAGTACGCCGACCGACCCAGCGGCTTCACGCGCATCGTGAAGATCGGGCCGCGGCTGGGAGATGCCGCGCCGATCGTCCTCATCGAGCTCGTCTAGGGCGGGCCGGTCGGGACGGACAATGCCCGCCAGGCGGCGCCGATGCGCTCGGGCGGTGCTCGAATACGACGGGACTGCCTTCGCCGGCTCCCAGGTCCAACCGAACACTCGGACGGTCCAGGGGGAGCTGGAGGAGGCCCTTAACAGACTGACCGGCGAGCGGGTGAGAGTCCGCCTCGCCGGGCGCACCGATGCCGGGGTGCACGCCACCGGCCAGGTCGCCGCCTTCTGCATCGCTCGCCGCACGCGCGGCGAGGGGTTCGGCTGGCGGGATCTGCAGCGACGGCTGAATGCCGTGCTGCCGGACGACCTGGCCATCCGCGCGCTCCGCGCCGCTCCGCCGGGGTTCGACCCGCGGCGGGAGGCCGTGGCACGCGTCTACCGCTACCGGATCAGGATGGGCGGCAGGCCGCGACCGCTTGACCGGCATCGGACGCTCGAGATCGGAGACCGGCCCAACGTCGCGGCGATGCGCGCCGCGGCGACGCTGCTCCCCGGGCACCGCGACTTCGCGGCGCTGGGGCGCGACGACCATGGCCGGACGGTGCGTCACCTGTCGGAGGTGGCAGTCCTTCGTCGCGGGGACCTCGTGGAGATCCGCGTGACGGGCGACGCGTTCCTGCGACGAATGGTGCGCAGCATCGTGGCGGTCCTCCTGGAGGTGGGCCGTGGCGGGCTCGCGCCGGAGGACGTGCCGGAGCTCCTGGACGCGCCGTCTCGCGCCCTGCACGGCAGGGCGGCACCGGCGCGGGGGCTCACGCTCGAGCGGGTCGTCTATGTGAAGACAGGTCGCGCACGCGGAAGCGGGCGCGAGCGGCAAGCAGAGGAGGAGCCGCGCGCTGGGCGAAGGCCGCCTGGCGTCGGCTCAAGGGACCGAACGTGAAGACCTACGCAGTCAAGGCGAGCGAGATCGAGCGGCACTGGTGGGTGGTCGACGCGACCGACCAGACACTCGGGCGGCTGGCGACGCGCATCGCGACGCTGCTTGAGGGCAAGCACAAGCCCATCTACTCGCCGCACATCGACACCGGCGACCACGTGGTCGTCATCAACGCGGCGCGGATCAAGGTGACCGGCAACAAGCTGGTCGACAAGTCGTATTTCCGCCACTCGAACTACCCGGGCGGCCTCAAGGAGGAGAGCCTGGGGGCCGTGATGGCCCGCAAGCCGGAGCTGGTCATCGAGCGTGCGGTGAAGGGCATGCTGCCGCAGAACCGGATCGGGCGGGCAATGTTCCGCAAGCTGAAGGTCTACCCGGGAGCGGAGCATCCGCACCAGGCCCAGCAGCCCACCGCGGTCGAGCTGTGAGGACACCGAACCGATGAGCACGAGCTACATCTACGGCACCGGGCGCCGCAAGACGGCCATCGCCCGCGTGCGGCTGCTGCCCGGCGACGGCGGCATCGTCGTGAACGGCAAGGACGTGGAGGAGTACTTCGGCAAGGGCCCGGCCCTGGCCAGCATCCGCACGCCGTTCCGCATCACGGAGACCGAGGGCCGATACTCGGCGAGCATCCTGGTCGCGGGCGGCGGCCTGGCCGGACAGGCCGGCGCCATCCGGCACGGCATCGCCCGTGCCCTGGTCAGCGCGCTGCCGGACGCTCGTTCCTCCCTGCGCGAGGCGGGTCTCCTGACCCGCGATCCACGGGCCAAGGAGCGCAAGAAGTACGGCCTCAAGCGCGCGCGCAAGGCGCCGCAGTACACGAAGCGCTGAGGCTCCTGCCAGGAGGGCTCCGGCGGGCGCGCCGGGGCCCTTTGGTATCATCGCGGGCGACGCAGCAGGACCGGACGCACTTGTGCTGAACGCGATCCGCGATTTCTTCGACACCTACCTTCACGGGAGCTGGCTGTCGATCATCGACATCCTGCTCGTGGCGATCGTCATCTACTGGCTGTTCATCCTGATCCGCGGCACGCGCGCGGTGCGGATCGTCATCGGCCTTTCCATCCTGTACCTCGTCTACCTTGCCGCGCAGGCGCTCAACCTGGAGCTGCTGTCGAGGTTGCTGCAGACGGGCGCCGTGGTGGGGCTGTTTGCGATCGTGGTGGTCTTCCAGCCGGAGCTGCGCCGGGCGCTGGAGCAGATCGGCCGGGTCGGCTCGCTCAACCGGTTCTTCGTGTCCAGCGAGGCGGCGGTGGCGGAGAAGGTCGCCAACCAGGTGAGCCGGGCGGCCCGCCTGCTCGCCGGGTCGCGCCATGGGGCGCTGATCGTGATCGAGCGCGACACCGGGCTGCATGACCTGGCGGCGGACTCCGGGGTCATCCTGAACTCCGACCTGCGGGCGGAGCTGCTGGTCACCATCTTCTACCGGGGAACCGCGCTCCATGACGGCGCGGTGATCATCTCCGGCGACCGCATCCTGGCCGCCGGTGTTCTCCTGCCCCTGAGCCAGAACGTGCTGGACTCGGAGCGCTACGGCACGCGCCATCGGGCCGCCATCGGCATCAGCGAGCAGACCGACGCGGTGATCATCGTGGTCAGCGAGGAGACCGGCTCCATCAGCCTCGTCCTGCGGGGCCGAATCGAGCGCAACCTCACAGAGGAGCAGCTCCGCCGCCGCATCCTGAACCTGATCCGGCCCCAGACGCCTGCGCGCGCGATGCCCATCCTGCGCCGCACCCTCGAAGGGCGCTGGGGCCTGGGCGGATCCCACGAGCCGAGCCCCCCGCTGGACCCCGATGAGCGCGTGGTGGGGGGCGAGGACGGCCATCCGGCGCGCCGGCCCTCCTTCCGGTGGCGCGGCAGGCACAAGGCTGCCGAGCATGGTGACGAGGACGAGGAGGTCCCCACCGGGACGGAGAAGCCTGACGAGGCGGGCGTCGCCATGGAGCAGCGCTGATGGGCTGGATCTTCAGGAACTGGCAGCTCAAGCTGGGTGCGCTGGGCCTCTCCACCATCCTGTACACGGGCCTGGTGTTCAGCGGCTCGTTCACCGAGGCACGCATCGGCGGCGTGCCCATCGCACGCATCAACCAGCCGAGCGGCGCCTACGTGATCACCCAGGACCTGGGGACGGTCGAGGTGCAGTACCGTCGCTCGAGCGACGCGCAGGCGACCATCAACCAGAACAACTTCGCCGCCACCGTTGACCTCTCGAAATACGACATGGACCAGCCGGGAACCCCGCAGAGCCTGCCAGTCTCGATCAACTCCCTGACGAGCGGGGTGTCGGTGCTTGACTCGTCTCCGACGGAGGTGACCGTCATCCTTGACGTCCTCGCTTCCAAGGACGTGGATGTCCGCGTCGACCACGGGACCATCCCCGACGGGCTCGAGCTGGGGACTCCCACCCTGAGCGTGCGGAAGGTGAGCGCCCGCGGCCCCAGCAGCATCGTGAGCCAGGTGGCGTTTGCCGAGGCCCGCGTGTCCATCGACGCGTCCGGCATCGACTACCACAACGCCAACGTGGAGCTGCGCCCCATCGACGCCAGCGGCGCCCTGGTCCAATCGGTGGAGCTGACCCCGAGCGTCGTGACGGTGGACATCCCCGTCACCCAGACCGAGACGAACAAGACGGTCCCGGTGAGCGTGTCGCTGAACGGGAATCCGGCAGCGGGCTACGTCATCGACCAGGTAGCCTCCAGCCCGCTGACGATCACGCTGCGCGGAACGCCGTCCTCGCTTGCCTCCGTAACGAACGTCCAGGCCGAAGGGGTCTCGGTGGACGGGCTCACCGGGAGCCGCAGCTTCACCGCCAAGGTCGTCCTGCCACCCGGGCTGCAGCTGGCGGAGGGATCGCCCGAGTCGGTGACGGTGCGCGTCACGATTGCCGCCGCGCAGGCGAGCCGGACATTCCTGGTGGGGGTGACCTGCTCCGGCCTCGGAGCGGGGCAGACGTGCCTGCCGCAGGCCGACCAGATCGCCATGACCCTCTCGGGGTCGCAGCCGGCGCTTGCCGCGCTGAATATCGCCCAGATCACGCCGGTGCTCGACGTGAGCGGCCTGTCTCCGGGGAGCCATGCGGTGACGCCCACCGTCAGCCTGCCGAACGGGATCTCGCTCGTCGGGTTCTCGCCCGCCCAGGTGACGGTGGTCGTCGCCCAGGCGTCGCCGGCGCCGACCGCGACGCCCTGAGTGGCCCGCCTCTTCGGCACCGACGGCATCCGCGGTGTCGCCAACGTCGACCTGACGCCGGCGCTGGCCCATGACCTCGGCCGGGCGGTTGGGCACCTTCTCACGGGCGAGCGCCGACGAGTGGTCATTGGTCGGGACACGCGCCGATCGGGAGACATGCTCTCCGCCGCCCTCTCCGCCGGTCTGTCCAGCATTGGCGCCGATGTCGTGGACCTGGGGGTGGTGACGACGCCGTGCCTTGCCTACATCGCGGGCAGCGGGGCGTTCGAGGCGGGGATCATGGTCAGTGCCTCCCACAACCCGGCCTCCGACAACGGGCTCAAGGTGCTCTCGGGCGGACGGAAGATCGACGACGAGGCGGAGGAGCGGCTCGAGTCGCTCATCTTCCAGGCGGAGTCGCTGCCGGGGCCGCGCAACGACGGGCTGGGGCGAATCGCGCACGATCCGGCGCCGGTGGCCGCCTATCGGGCCCACCTGGCCGATGCCGCCGGTGACGTGTTCGCGGGCCTGCGCATCGCGGTGGACTGCGCGAACGGCTCGGCAAGCGTCATTGCACCCGACCTCTTCCGCGAGCTGGGAGCGGAGGTGACGGCCCTGTTCGCGGAGCCGGACGGCACGAACATCAACGCCGGATGCGGAAGCACCAACCCCGAGCCCATGGCGCGCATCGTCGGGGATCGTGGGCTCGATCTGGGCTTCGCGTTCGACGGCGACGCCGACCGGTTGATCGCCGCCGACGAGCGTGGCGAGCTTGTGGACGGCGACAGCATCATGGGTATCTGCGCGCTGGACCGGCTTGCGCGCGGAACCCTGCGCAACGATCTGCTGGTCGTGACCGTCATGAGCAACGGCGGGCTGGAGCGCGTCATCACCGGAGCTGGTGGACGGGTGCTCCGCACGCCCGTTGGTGACAGGCACGTGTTCGAGGCCATGGTTCGAGCGGACGCGGTGGTCGGGGGCGAGCAATCCGGGCACGTGATCTTCCGCGACCGGGCCACGACCGGTGATGGCCTGCTCACGGCCATCGAGCTCGTCCGCACCCTGCGGGCAAGCGAGGGTGCGACTCTCTCCGAGCTGGCCTCGCGAATCCCGAGGCTTCCCCAGGTGGTGATAAACTCAGCCGTCCGTCACAAGGACCAGTGGCAGGTGGATCCCGAGTTCCGGGCCGCCGTGACAAAGGCAACGGCGCTGCTGCAGGGCCGCGGACGGATCCTGGTCCGACCATCGGGGACCGAGCCCAAGATCAGGATCATGGTCGAGGGGGACGACCACGACGAGATCAACGAGATCGCCCGCGAGCTTGCCCGGCTCGCTGAGGCGCGCCTGAACTGACCACCATTCATCACAGGAGGGCGACCCATGTGCGGCATCGTCGGGTACGTGGGGCCGCGCGACGCCGCGCCGATCCTGCTCGAGGGATTGCGCCGGCTGGAGTATCGCGGCTATGACTCGGCGGGCATCGCGCTCGTCACCGACGCCGGCGACGTGTTCGTCGAGAAGAAGGCGGGGAAGCTCAGCAACCTGACCGAGCACCTCAACGGCGGGGCGCCGGCCGGCCATCCGGGCATCGCTCACACCCGCTGGGCCACGCACGGCCGGCCCAACGACACGAACGCGCATCCGCACACCGATTGCACCGGTCGCCTGGCCCTCATCCACAACGGGATCATCGAGAACTACGCGGAGATCAAGGACCGGCTGCGCGCCGAGGGTCACCGCTTCAAGTCCGACACGGACACCGAGGTGCTGGCCCACCTCATCGAGTCCCACTATGAAGGCGACCTGGTGGAGGCGGTGCGGCTTGCGCTGCGCGAGGTCCGGGGTGCCTACGCCATCGGCGTCATGCACCTGGACCACCCCGATCGGATCATCGGCGCGCGCATGAACGTGCCCCTGATCGTGGGGCTCGGCGACGGCGAGGGATTCCTGGCCAGCGACGTGCCGGCGATCCTGGAGCACACCAAGAACGTGGTGATCCTCCACGAGGGCGACCTGGCGGAAGTGACGTCGTCGGGCGTCCGCATCCTTGACCTCGACGGCGAGGCCGTGGACCGCGAGGTGACCGAGATCAAGTGGACCCTGGAGGCGGCCGAGAAGGGCGGCTTCCGGCACTTCACCCTCAAGGAGATCTACGAGCAGCCACACGCGATCCAGGAGGCGCTCCGCGGACGCATCGCCTCGGACGGCTCGCTCCACCTCCCGGAGCTGGACGCGATTGCCGACCGGCTCGAGGCCGTCGACCGGGTGTACGTCATCGGCTGCGGGACCGCGAACTACGCGAGCCAGGTTGGCGCCCAGCTCATCCAGGACTGGGCCGGCATGCCGGCGGTGGCCCAGATCGGCTCGGAGATGCGCTACTCGCCGCCGCCGATCGACGAGCGGACCCTGGTCATCAGCGTCAGCCAGTCCGGCGAGACGGCCGATACCCTGGCCCCAACCCGCCTCGCGGCCGAGCACGGCGCGACGGTGGTGGTCGTGACCAACGTCGTTGGATCCGCCCTGACCCGGGATGCTGCGGCGGTCTGCTACCTGCAGGCCGGTCCCGAGATCGCCGTGGCCAGCACCAAGGCCTTCGTCACGCAGGTCCTGCTCCTGGAGATGATCGCCCTGCACCTCGCCCGCCTCCGGGGCCGGATGACGGCGCACCAGGTCCAGGCCGTGGGGCGGGCGATGCGCGAGCTCCCGGGACATGCCGCGGAAACCCTGCGGCTCGCCCCGCAGGTCAAGAAGATCGCGCGTCGCTACGCGGCGGCGACGAGCATGATGTTCATTGGCCGCGCCCTGGGATTCCCCATCGCCATGGAGGGCGCGCTCAAGCTCAAGGAGCTCAGCTACGTCCATGCCGAAGGGTATGCGGCCGGCGAGCTCAAGCACGGCCCCATTGCCCTCCTGGACGCCGACACCCCGCTGGTCGCCATCGCGACCCGCGGCGTGACGTACGACAAGGTCGTGAGCAACGTTGCGGAGGTACGCGCCCGCGAGGCGCCGGTCATCGCGGTGGCGACCGAGGGCGACGACGAGATCGGCCGGTACGCTCAGGACGTGATCGCGGTCCCGGAGACGATCGAGGCCCTGGCGCCGATCATCGCCATCCTGCCCCTCCAGCTGCTGGCCTACGAGATCGCGGTGGCACGCGGCACCGATGTCGACCAGCCACGGAACCTCGCCAAGTCGGTGACCGTGGAGTAGTGAGCCGGCACGAGGTGGGGGTGGACCTGATCGACATCGACCGCATCGTCGCGGTCCTCGACCGGTACCCGGACCGGTTCCGTCGCCGGGTCCTGACCGAGGCGGAGGACCGCTACTGCCGTCGACGGCCCGAGCGGATCGCCGGACGCTGGGCTGCCAAGGAGGCGGTGAGCAAGGTGCTGGGCCTGGGCGTCCGCGGTGTCGGCTGGCGCGAGATCGAGATCCTCCCGAACCGCGCGGGCCAGCCCCAGGTGACGCTTCACGCGCGTGCCGCGGCCCGCGCGGCCTGGCTGCGGCTCGCCGACGTGACGGTCTCGATCTCACACGAGCGCCGGATGGCAGTCGCGGTGGCCGTTGCCGAGCGGGCCGACGGTGAACCGACATGAAGGTCGGGGAGATTTCGCGGACCTGGGTCGCCGGCCACCTCCCCGCGCGCTCGGCGCGGAGCCACAAGGGCACCTTTGGCCGGGTCCTGGTGGTGGCCGGCTCCCTCGAGTTCGGGGGCGCCGCGCTGCTGGCCGGCCTGGGCGCCGCTCGCAGTGGCGCAGGGCTGGTGAGCCTCGCCGTGCCCGAGACGCTGGGGCTCCGGCTCATCGGCGAGGTGCCCGAGCTGACGATGCTCCTGCTCCAGGAGGAAGCGCAGGGCCTCACGGGACCGAACGGATGGCGCCGCCTCGCGGCCGAGACGCTGGTCTGCGATGCGAACGTCATTGGTCCCGGGCTAGGCCGCCAGCCCTCCACGTTCCGGCGCGTGCGCAACCTGGTGGGGGAGCTGCGCACGCCGGCGGTGGTCGATGCGGACGCGCTCAACGCCCTCGCGGAGGGAGAGCGCTGGTGGCGCTCGGTGTCCACGCAGCTGGTGCTGACCCCGCATCCCGGCGAGTTCGCGCGGCTGACGCGTGCCCCCGAGATCGGCCGCCTCGCGGAGGACGACCGATACCGGATCGAACGGGCCCGTGAGGCCGCCCTGCTCTGGGGCCAGGTCGTCGTCCTCAAGGGCGCCCACACCGTGGTCGCCAATGCCGACGGCGAGGTGGTCGTCTCGGAAGTGGCCACCCCGGCCCTGGCGACCGCGGGCAGCGGCGATGTCCTGGCCGGCTGCATCGGGGCGTTCCTTGCCGCGAAGTGCGAGCCCACGGTGGCGGCTTCGCTGGGGGTTGCCGTCCATGGCGCTGCCGGCCTGATCGCCGAGCAGCGGATCGGGCGGTCCGGTGTCCTGGCGCGGGACATCGCCAACCTCCTCCCCGAGGCCATGGAGGCCTTCCGCGGGGGAGCCTCGTGAGCCCCAGGGCCGCCACCGCGGTGCGGAGCCGGCATCGGGCCTGGATCGAGGTCGACCACGCGGCCATCGCGCACAACCTCGGCGTCGTCAGGCGCATCGCCGGGCCGGAGAAGCAGGTCATCGCCATCGTGAAGGCCAACGCCTACGGCCATGGCGACGTCGAGGCCACGCGCACGCTGCTGGAGGCCGGTGCGGAACGCCTGGGCGTGGCGACCCTCGACGAGGGGCGCCGGCTGCGCGAGGCCGGTATCGGGACCCCGATTCTCGTCCTGTGGGGCCTGGGCCAGCCCGAGGCCGAGCCTGCCTTCGCCGCCGGCCTCGAGCCGATGGTGGACTCATCGGCGAGCGTGGCGCTCGCCGAGGCCGGCGCCGCCGCGGCGGGGGTCCGCGGCGCCGTCCACCTCAAGATCGACACGGGGCTGGGTCGCCAGGGTGCCGAACCGGCCGAGGCGGTGCGCCTGGCGCTCGCCATCGCACGGAGCCGCCACCTGCGCCTGGCGGGGACCTTCAGCCATCTTGCGGTGCCCGGCGAGGATGACGCCTACACCGACGTGCAGGCCCTGCGCCTGGCCCAGGTGCTCGACGCCGTGCGTTCGGCGGGGGTTGACCCGGGGCTGGTCCACATCTCGGCCAGCGGCGGGATCCTGGCCGGGGTAGGGGAGTTCGCGGACGCCGTGCGGCCGGGCCTCCTCCTGTACGGGATCGCGCCGGCCTGGGCGGCCGACCGCGACCTGGACCTGCGACCCGCACTCTCGATCCACGCCCTGCCGCTGCGGATCTTCGAGCTCGCCGCGGGGCAGGCGATCGGCTACGGGCTCCGGTTTCGAGCGACCGTGCCGACACGCATTGCCACGCTGGGGATCGGCTATGGCGATGGCTGGCCCCGTGCCCACATCAACAACGGCTGGGCCCTGGTGCGCGGCTGCCGGGTGCCCATGGTGGGTGCCGTGAGCATGGACGGCCTCACCGTCGATATCGGCGCAGTCGATGGGGTAACCTACTCCGACGAGTTCGTCCTGATCGGGACCCAGGGCGGCGAACGCATCAGCGTCGCCGACGTGGCCGCCGAGCGGAGGACCATCAGCTACGAAGTGACGACCGCCCTGCGCGACCGACTCCCGAGGATCCACCTGCGGAACGGTTGACGCAGGGTCGCATGAGCGACGAATGGCCATGGGACTGCCCATCGAGATCGAGATCTGGCGAGGGGAGATCGCCGAGCTGGAGGTCGACGCCATCGTGGTGCCGGCCAACGAGAGCCTCTTCATGACCACGCCCATCGCCGCCTCGGTCAAGCGCCTGGCGGGCGACGAGATCGAGCGGGCTGCCGTCTCGCAGGGGCCGGTCGTCGCCGGAGCGGCGGTGGTCACCGGCGGCGGACGGCTGATCACCCCGTACGTCATCCACGCGGTCGCGGTGGGGCACGACCTGCAGCCGGACGAGGAGCGGCTGCGGTCCGCGATCCGCGCGGCACTGCAGGCGGTGGAGCACCTCTCGCTGCGGCGCGTGGCCCTGGCGCCGCTGGGGACCGAGCGCGGGGTCTTCCCGCCGTCGGATGCCGCGGCGATCCTGCTCGACGAAGTGACCGCCCACGCCGATCGCTCCGCCGGGTCCCCGGACTCGGTTGTCATTGCCGTCAGCCGCATGGAGGAGCTCACCGAGTTCGTCTCCGCGCTCGAAGCCCTGCGGGCCAGGATCGCCCCGGCGCCGCCCCTCGAGGGCCGATGACCGCGAACCCGCCCGACGGTCTGGTCGAGGCGCTGCGCCGTCGCGGCCTGGCCGCCCCGGCGCGACTGCTGCTCGACGCGCACCGCCCCCTGCGCCCGCTGATCGCCGAGGCGCGCGCCTTCCTCGATCCGGTCCTGCGACCCCTCCTCGGCTCGCGATCGGCGCTGCTCCAGGAGACCCTGGACGACCCGGAACGGTACGACGAGCTCATCGAGCGGCTGGGCGATGCCGAACATCGGTGAGCTGATCGGCCGCCTGATCGGCATCGTGGGCGACGCCATCGCGTCGTCGTCCGCGCGGCTGGGGCCGGCAGCGACCGGCGCGGTCCTCCTGGTGCTGCTCGTGCTGCTGGCGCTGCTCGCGCGGCCGGTTACCCGCTGGACGACTCGCGACCTCGGCCGGCTCGCCGCCCTGCCGAGAGGCCTGGCGATCGCCGCAGAGGCCGGCGCCGGCGCTGCGGTCTCGCTCGGCACCGCAGGGGTGGCGCGCTCCGTGACGGCCGTCCAGCGGCTCCAGACCCTTGCCGCGCTTCCGCTCCTCGGTCACGTTGCCCGCAGCGCAGCGCGTGCCGGCGTGCCGCTGGAGGTGACGACCAACGACCCGATCGCGGCACACCTGGCGGACGCGGCGCTGGCCGCCGCCCACGAGCGGACGGGCACCCCGGAACGGCTGGGCCGGTCGCACGTCACCTTCGTCGGGGAGGGTCGGGCGACGGAGGCCGCCCGCGCCCTGGCGGCTCACGACGGCGGCGCGCGACTCGATGCCGCGGCGACGAACCACGCCATGTCGCTGGTGCTCGGTGGCGTGGCCGAGGACGGGCTCCTGCTCATGACCGGCGCGGCGGCCGGCGAGGCGGCCACCACCTTCGGGACGGCGTCCGCGTCCGAGGCCTCGAGCGTGCTGCTCACCGCGGAGGGGGCGCTCATCGGCCCGGAGCTCTTCGTGGCCGGATCCGACCTGCGGCCCGGCGCGACCCGTGCCGGCGTGCTCACGGCGAACCGGCTCATCTGGCTCGCCGCGGGCCTCCTGCTGGTCGGATCCCTGCTCCAGCTCGCAGGGATCGTCGACATCGCCGGCTTCCTCGTGGGACGTGCCTGAGGTGCGCCGATCGATCAACGCGGCGATCGTGGCAGCTGTGGGGATCGTCATCCTGGCGGACCTCGTGGTGGCCAACCCGGCGCTCGGCAGCGTGGCGGGCTTCCTGACCGGGATGCTGGTGCTGCTCGCGGCCGCGGCGGCCATCGCTGGCTCGCTCAGCCTCCTCGCGCGGCACGGCTCGCGGGTGGCGCACGGGATCGACCGGGTCGGCTCGCTGGCCGTGCTGGTGGGCATGGCCCTGGTGCTCCTGCCTGGGCTGGCGCCCGGGTCGAGCGGCGCCGATGCTCCCGCCGTGCGCTGGGTCGTGGCGGCGCTCCTGGCGCCGCTGGTCGCGGCGGTCTTTGCCCTGCTCTTCCCCCTGCTCCTGGCGGCAGCCCGCCGGGGCCTGCGGCTGCGTGGGCGGGAGACCGCGGTCATGCTCACCGGCGCCGCGGCGGTCCTGGTCCTGCTGCTGCCCATCGGCGGGGATCCCGGCGCCTGGCTGGCCTCGGTCGCGGGCTGGGTGCAGGCGGTTCCGGTGGCGGCCGTATTTCGCGGCCTCCTCCTGGGGGTCGCCGCCATTGGCGCCGTGACCGCGGCGCGCATCCTCCTGGGAGCGGATGGCATCGATGACTGAGCGTCCGGCAGCCGGCCGTCTGCGCGGCCTGCGTCACGGCCGCTCGTGGGTGGGCCTGGCGCCGCTGGTTCTGGTGGCCCTGGTGGCCGCCGCCTGGTCGCTGCCGACGCTGCCGTTCCTGGCGCTGGGCGGCGGTCCTACGAGCGAGGCGGGCAACGACCTGCACGTCGCCATCGGCGCATTGCCGGACCAGCCGCTCGTCATCGTGGACATGGACCCGGACCTTGGCACCTACCCGGAGATCCGGTATGCCACGCGCGCCACGCTGGCGGACCTGTTCGCCGTGGGGGCGCGGATCGCCATGGTGAGCTTCAGCCCGGAGGGGCGCGCCATTGCTATCTCGGAGATCGCCCGGCTGCGGGATGCCGGCGCCGGTGAGGATCGGCTGGTGGACCTGGGCTTTCGGAGCGGCGGGGAGGCTGCCCTGGTGCAGCTGGCGGGGCAGGTGATCGCCACCGACGTCGACGGCGGAGCCAGCCCGGTCCTCGACGCCCTTGCGGCTCGGGGCGGCGGGCTGGGCGCCTTCGACCTGGCCGTGGTGGTCGGAGGCGGCGAGATGAGCCCGCGCAGCTGGATCGAGCAGGTCGAGCCCCGCGTGCCGGGCCTGGAGGTTGCGGCCGTGACTCCCACGTTCCTGCTGCCGGAGATGCAGCCATACCGCGACGCGGGTCAGCTGGTGGCACTGGCCGGGACGCTGCCCGAAGGGGTCGCCTATGGCACCAGCGTCGCGGCCGGCGGGACCACGAGCGGACCGGGAAGGGTCCCGGAAGGCCCGCCCAGCGACACCGCCATCCTGGCCGGGATGCTCGTGGCGCTTGGCGTGCTGGTCGAGTCGGCCGCCGGCACCCTCCTGTCGGGGCTCCGCGGCCCCCGCGGCCACCGCTCGTGAACGCGTTCTTCGAGGCCGGAACGGCCGGCACGCTCGCAACCTGGGTTGCGGCGGCGATGACGCTGGCGGTCTGGTCCTACCTGGCCGGCGAGCGCCGATTGCTGCACGTCGCCCAGCTCCTGCTAGCGGGCCTGGCGACCGGCTACCTGGCGCTGCTGGCCATCCGCGAGGTCCTGGTGCCGCAGCTGGTCTCACCGCTCCTCGCGGATCCGGGTGCGCACCCCGACCTGCTGATCGACCTGATCGGCGTGGGGATCCTGGCCCTGGCCCCGTGGCTCCCGCGGCGGGTGGTCGCGCTGCCGGTGGCCGTGTTCGTGGGCGGCACCGCCGCCTACGCGCTCGGCGGCGCCATCACCGGCACGCTTCTCCCCCAGCTCGCCGCGGGGATCGTGACCGCGGACTCGGGCCCGGGAGGCGCGATCTCCGGCATCGTGGGCCTGGCGATCACGGTCCCGGTGCTGCTCGCCTTCCTGCACGGGGTGCCCCGGGGCAGGGTGATGGGCAGCGTTGCGGGCGTCGGCCGCTGGTTCCTGCTGGGTGGCCTGGGGGCGTGGCTGGGGTTCCTGATGGTCAGCCGGCTGGCGCTGCTGGTCGACCGGGTGGGCTTCCTGCTGGGCGACTGGCTCGGGGTTGTGCGATGAGCGACGATGCACGCGTGAAGACCGCACCCCCCGCCGAGCCGATGGCGCCGACCCAGCCGGAGGGGAGGCCCGCGCCCGAGCCGCTGCGGGCCCTGGCCGAGGTCTCGCTGCTCCTCGACGTGGGCAGCGCCTGGAGCAAGGCCAGCGTCGTGGGACGCGCCCGCGGGCGCTGGCGCGTGGTCGCCCACGCGGCACAGCCCACGGCCTGGGGGGAGGCCTCCCTGCTGGCCACGGTCGCGGACCGCCTGAAGGCGGCGGCCGACCCACGCGTCAGCGGTGAGCTGGACGCCATCCTGGCGGGTGCGCCGCGCATCGCATGCCACACCCCGGCACGTCCGGGCAGGATCGCGATTGCCGCGGTGACGTCGCAGATCTCCGGTGAGGCCGCGCGCCGGGCCGCGGAGTCCGCGGGCTGGGTGGTGGTGGCCCAGGTGGCCGCCGATGACGGCCGCCCGCTGCCGGAGCGGCTGGCCGCCCTGATGGCGGCAGAAGTGGACGCATGGCTGATCGCGGGCGGCTTCGATGCCGCGCGCCCCGAGCAGGCGCTCGAGGCGGCGGGGATGATCGCGGCGGCGCGTGGCGGCGGCAGGTCGCCGGTGATCTGGAGCGGCTCGGCCGCGCTGGCGGGCGATGTCGCGGCCCTCTTTGGCGACGGCGCGGTGACATCGGTTCGCAACCCGCGACCCACCGCGGGTGAGGAGTCCCTGGATCCGCTCCGACACAGCCTCGAGGAGCTGCTGGACCGGATCGTGGAGAGCGGCGGCACGCGGACGCTGGCCCCCATCGCCTTCCGACGCGCGGTCTCGGAGATCGCGCGGGAGGAGCGGCTGCGGATCGGGGCCGTCGACCTGGGTGCTCGGTATGCAACCTGGGTCTTCGCGGACGGGCGCACGGAGCCGGTGGCGCCCGAGTCGCGCGTCTTCGCGGCGGGCGGTCTCGGCTCGCCGGCTCTCGCCGCCCCGGGGGCGACCGGCCGCCTGGTACGGATGCTCGCCCTGCCGGTGGACGAGCTCGCGGTGGCCGACACCCTTCAGAACATGCGATCACGGCCGGGCACCGTGCCGTACAGCGACGAGGAGCTGGCCGTCACGCGCGCCGCCGGCCAGCTGCTGCTCTCCGCGCTGGGCGAGCTGCGTGGCACGGAGGCCATGGACGTGCTCATCGGCGCGGGGCGGCTGATCGCCGCAGCGCCCACGCCGATGCATGCGCTGCAGCTGCTCCTCGACGGGGTGCGACCCCAGGGCGTGACGCAGCTCGCCGTGGACGTGGCGGGCATCCTGGGTCCCCTGGGGTCTCTCGCGGACGACGAGCTGCGCGAGGGGATCGGGATGCTCCGCGACGACCTGCTCGTCCCGCTGGGCACCAGCGTGGTGGTCCGCGGAGCCCGAACCGGCCAGCCCGCCCTGACCGCGCGCCTGCACCGCGCAGGCTGGCCGGATCCGGAGCCGGTCACGATCCGCGCGGGCCAGGTGGCAGTCCTGCCGCTGCCGCGGGGTGAGCGGGCGGAGCTGCAGCTCGAGCTTGCCACGGGCACCACCCTCCCCGGCGCACGACGCGCGCATCACCTGCGCGTCGAGGTCAGCGGGGGCGTGGTCGGCCTCGTGCTGGATGCCCGGGACGCGCCGGTGAGCCTCCCCCGCCGGCTCGACGATCGCCGCGCGATCCTGGCGGGATGGCGGGACGTGCTCCTCCGCGAGCCGGTTGCCCGTGACGCGCGGGCGCCGGAGGAGCCGGACCCGGATCAACCCCAGGCCGTTGCGTCGATGCCGGGGCCGATGGGCCGGGTGCGGCGCTGGCGCCGGTCGGCAGCGTTCCTGCGCGGGGCCTGGGCCGCCCGGACCGAGATCGACGGCGAACGCCCCCCGGACGACGGCAACGGCGAGGAGATGGACCCGGTTGGACGCTCGGGTGATGCGGGGGAGGGATCGACCCTCTTTGCCGGGCTGCCACCGGACGAGACTGCCGGTGAGGGAGCAGGCAACGCAAGCGAGGAGGGATCCGATGACGATCACTGACCGCCGCGGCGGCGTGCTGCCCGCGGTGCACCGGATCCCGCTCCCCCGGGGATCGGTTCCGCAGGTTCGCACTGGCAGCCAGGTCCGTCCCGACCAGGTGCTGGCTTCGCGCCGGGAGGCTCGCCAGCCCCTGCGCCTCGGGGTCGCCTCGGCGCTTCGGCGCCGCCCGTCCGAGGCCGCGGCGCTGATGCTCGTCCATCCGGGGGATCGTCTGCAGCCGGACCAGCCCATCGCTCGCGGCCCGGACGGCCGCGAGGTGCGGTCGCCGGACCATGCCATCCTGCTGGCGTACTCCAGCGCCGATGGCACCGCCCTCCTCGTCACGCTGGGAGCGGAGATCCCCGTGATCGGCCACGTCTCCGGATCGGTGCTGCAGGTGACGTCGCGCTTCATCAGCGTGGCGGTGCCCGGTGCGCGCCTGGAGGGGATCGGAGGGATCGGCGACGCCGTCCACGGCGAGCTCGCCGTGGCGGTGCACTCGCACGACGAGGAGCTGCGTGCCGGCGCCATCGACGTCTCGGCCGCCGGGAAGATCCTGATCGGCGGGTCTCGCGCCTCGGCGGAGACCCTGACCCGGGCACGGGCCATGGGCGTGGCGGGGATCGTGCTGGGCGGCATCCTGGACAAGGAGCTCCGGGACTTCGAGGCGATCCAGCGGCGGCGCCGCGAGATCGGCGGCATGAGCGGCTCGTTCGCGGTCGTGCTCCTGGAGGGGTACGGCAAGGTGGCCCTGGACGGCCAGCTCTTCGCGTGGTTCCGGCACCACGCGGGGCACATGGCCAGCCTCTTCGGGTCCGACCGGATCGTGTACGTCCACGACGCCGCCCCGCCCCCGCTGCGCGAGCCGCGGGCCAGCGTGGGGGATCGGGTCATCATCCATCGGCGTCCGTTCCACGGCCGGAGCGGTGTCCTGGTCGGGATCCTCGACGAGCTGCACGCGACGCCGTCCGGCATCGGGGCGCCCACGGCCCTGGTCCGCCTGGAGGACGGGCGACTGGCCCCCATTCCGCTCGCCAACCTGGAGGCGACCTTCCTGCCCGGAGCCGACGGGGCACGCGCTCTCGAGCCGCGCTGACCGGAGCCCAGGCCGTCCTTCCTATACTGTCGCGCATGGATCACGCAGCGCCGGCGGGTCCGGCGCCCGCCGCGAGCCACGACCCGCCGGCCACTGGGCCGGACGGTGCGTCCGGGAGCCGCGTCACCGCGTCCGCTGAAGAGACGCGGGCCCTGGGGCGTGCCCTGGGGGCTGCCGCCGAGACCGGCACGCTCGTGGCGCTCTCCGGCCCGCTGGGCGCGGGCAAGACGGTCCTCGCCAAGGGAATCGCGGACGGGCTGGATGTCACCAGCGTCGTGAACAGCCCCACGTTCGTGCTCATGAACGAGCATCCGGGCCGTCTGCGTCTCTTCCACGTGGACGCGTATCGCCTGGACGACCCGGAGGAGGCCCTCGCCGCCGGGCTGCTCGACGAGCGCGAAGCCGCGGGCGTGACGGTCATCGAGTGGGCGGATCGGCTCGACGGATGGCTTCCCCTCGAACGGCTCGACATTGCCCTCGACCCAGCGCCCGACGGCGGCGACCGGCGCGTGCTGCGCTGGTCCGCCCGCGGCGCACAGCATGCGCGCCTGGCACGCCGCCTGGATGGCGTGGCGCCGCGGGCGAACGGCCAATGATCATCGCCATCGAGAGCGCCTCGACCGACCCGTCCGTCGCGCTCGCCGAGCCCGATGGGACATCCCTGGCAGAGGACGGCTGGAGCGGTGGCCATGGCCAGGGACGCGAGCTCCTTCCCCGCCTGCTGGCACTCCTCGCGAGCGCGGACCGCTCCATGGCCGATACCACGGCGGTGGCCGTGGGCATCGGTCCCGGATCGTTCACCGGCCTGCGCGTGGGCATGAGCCTGGCCAAGGGCCTCGCGGCGGGGCTGGCGGTCCCCATCGTGGGCATCGCGAGCCTGGAGGCCTGGCTGGAGGCGGACCGCGACGTGCAGGCTGCCCTTGCGCGCGCCGGCGCCCACGACGCGTTCGTGCTCCTCCGCGGCTCGCTCGAGCCCGCGATCGTGGCGCAGGACGACCTGCCGCCGGGAGCCCGTCGCGACGCCGTGGCCGCGCCCCGTGAGCTGGCCGAGGCGTTCGGACTGGTCGGCGCCAGGTCCCCCCGGCACGCGGCGTCCGCGGTCGCGCGGATCGCATCGGCGCGGCTTGCGACGGAGGGCGGCGACGACCTGCGAACCCTGGAGCCGCGCTACCTGCGCCTCCCGCGCGGCCTCGAGTCGCTGCCGGCGGAGCCAATCCAATGGCTGTGATCCTGCCGGTCGAGATCGGCCACATGGAGCTCGCCGATATCCCCGCGATCCAGGAGATCGAACGGCTCAGCTTCCGCACGCCCTGGCCGTCGTACGCCTTCGAGCAGGAGCTGACCTCGAACCGCCTGGCGCGCTACGTCGTTGCCCGCGCCGCGGGTGCGCCGGTGGGATTCGGCGGGCTGTGGCTGATGGTCGACGATGCGCATATCACCACCTTCGCCGTGCACCCGGACTGGCGCCGCCACGGGGTGGGTCGGCGGATGCTGGTGGCCCTGATCGAGGCGGCGCGCGAGCTCGGCGCGGCGCGGGTGACGCTCGAGGTACGGGTCAGCAACCTCGCGGCGCAGCGGCTGTATGCGGAGCTGGGCTTCGCCGATGTCGGCCGCCGCGTGGCGTACTACACCGACGACGGCGAGGACGCCATGATCATGACCACGCCGGCGCTGCGCTCGCCGCGGATGTCGCGGGCGCTGTGGGCGGCGCGACAGCGGGTCGACGGCATGGAGCCGGAGGTGAGCGGGTGAGCGGGCCGCGGATCCTGGCCATCGAGTCGTCCTGCGACGAGACCGGCGTCGCGGTGGTGGTCGGCGGCCGACACATCGAGGCCAACGCGGTTGCCAGCCAGGTCGCCCTGCACGCCGCCACCGGCGGCATCGTCCCCGAGGTGGCAGCGCGCCAGCAGCTGCGCTGGATCGTGCCGACCCTGGAGACGGCGCTGTCCGATGCCGGTGCGGACTGGAGCAGTCTCGACGCCGTCGCGGTCACCTACGGACCGGGCCTCATCGGCTCCCTGCTGGTGGGGGTCAACGTCGCGAAGGCGCTGGCGGTGGCGCACGATCTGCCGCTGGTGGGCGTCAACCACATCGAGGGGCACATCTACGCGAACTGGCTGAGCGACGGGGGACCGGAGGAGCCGCTGCCCGCCGAGCCGGCCTTCCCGCTGCTGTGCCTGGTGGTCAGCGGCGGCCACACCCAGCTGGTCCTGATGCACGATCACGGCCGGTACACGCTCCTGGGACAGACCGTCGACGACGCGGCCGGCGAGGCGTTCGACAAGGTGGGCCGCCTGCTGGGCCTGGGATATCCGGGCGGGCCGGCGATCTCCAGGGCCGCGCAGGACGCCACGCCGTCCACGCGTTTTCCACGGGCGAAGACCGACGGGCGCTACGACTTCAGCTTCTCGGGCCTCAAGACGGCCGTCCTGCGCGAGGTTGCCGGCTACCGCGAGCGCGGCGAGGCGATCCCGGTGGACGGCATGGCGGCGGCCTTCGAGGAGGCGGTGGTCGACGCGCTCGTGTCCAAGACGGTCGCCGCCGCGCAGGAGCACGCCGTGGCGGCCGTGGCGCTGGGCGGCGGAGTGGCCGCCAACCGCTCGCTGCGGGCCACCCTTCGAAGCCGGCTCGAGCGCGATGGCACGCCCCTCCTGGTTCCGCCCCCGGCGTGGTGCACCGACAATGGCGCCATGATCGGAGCGGCGGCGGGGTACCGTTTCGTGGCCGGCGACCGGGCGGACGCGGCGCTGGAGGCGATCCCCAACCTTTCCCTTCCGTGGCTGGAGGCGTGAGCTCGCATCCGGCCCTGGAGCCGGAGCGGCTGGCGCCACCCACGCCCGGACAGCTTCGGCGGCTGCTGGCCGCCGAGAAGCTGCGACCGCGCCGCTCCCTGAGCCAGAACTTCCTGACCGATGGCGCCGCTCTCGACGCCATCGTCGCGGCGGCGGAGCTGGCGCCCGGCGACCGGGTGGTGGAGATCGGTCCCGGGCTGGGGGTCCTGACCCGGCGCCTCCTCGCTGCCGGCGCCCACGTCCTGGCCGTGGAGCTCGACCCGCGCCTGAGCGCGTACCTGCGGCGGGAGCTCGATGGCGTGGCAGGGTTCGACCTGATCGAGGCCGACGCCCTCACGCTGCACCCGCGCGAAACGTTCCCCGGTGAGCCGTTCAAGCTGGTTGCGAACATCCCGTACCACATCACCAGCCCGCTGCTGCACGCCTTCCTCGAGGGCGAGCGGCCGCCGGAGCTGACCGTCCTCCTGGTGCAACGCGAGGTGGCGGTGCGAGTGTCGGCGCCGCCGGGACAGATGAGCTACCTGTCGGTGTTCGTCCAGAACGTGGCCGAGGCGACGATCGTGGCAGTCGTTCCGGCGCGGGCCTTCGAGCCGGCTCCCGACGTCGACTCGGCGATCCTTCGCCTGCGGCGCCGCGAACGCCCGGAGGTCGCGCCCGGACCGGGTCGCGAACCGTTCTACCGGGTCGTGCAGGCGGGGTTCCGCCAGCGTCGCAAGCAGATCCACAACGGGCTGGTGCGCGAGCTGCCGGTACCGGGAACCGCGGTGCTCGGTGCGCTGGCGGCCTGCGGCATCGACGGCGAGCGCCGGCCGCAGACGCTGACCGTGGGTGAGTGGGCCTGCCTGGCCGGCGAGCTGGCGCCAGCGCTGGCGAAGGGGCCCGCCGCATGAGCCCCGTGGCCCTTCGCCTGGCCGCTCCTGGCAAGCTCAACCTGTCGCTGGCCGTCACCGGCCGCCGGCCGGATGGCTACCACGAGCTGGTGGGGGAGATGGCCCTCCTGGAGCTGGCGGATGAGCTCCTGCTGCTGCCCGGCGGCGCCGGGCTGCGCGTGAGCGGAGACAGCGAGCGGCGGGTGCCGGTGCGCCCCGATGAGAACCTGGCCTGGCGCGGCCTCGTCGCCGGGATGGACGCCGAGCCGCTCGACTGCTGCCTGGCGCTGGAGAAGCGCGTGCCGGCCATGGCCGGGCTGGGCGGTGGCTCCTCCGACGCCGCGGCAGCCTGGCGGCTGGGCCGGCGCTGGGTGGCGCGGACCGACGATCCCACGCCGCGCGAGCTGGCCGGCCTCGCCCGCATCGGCGCCGACGTGCCGTTCTTCGCGGCGGGTGCGGCCCGGGCCCTCGTCACGGGCATCGGCGAGCACGTCGAGCCGCTGCCGGCGCGTGGCGTCGACGAGACGGTCCTGCTGGTGCACCCCGGCTTCGGCCTCGCGACCGCCGCCGTGTTCGCGGAGCTGCATCGCTCCGAGTGGTCCCGGGAGACCGATGTCCCGCCGCCCGGACGCAACGCGCTCCTGGCGCCGGCCCTGCGCCTCCGCCCGGAGATCGAGGACCTCATGCGCCTGGTGCTCTCGGCCGGGCTGGAGCCGCACATGACCGGAAGCGGGCCGACCCTGTACGCCATGACCGACGATGCCGGGCGTGCGACCGCCGCGGCCGAGAGGCTCACGCGTGCCGGAGTGCGCACCACCACCACCCGCCTCCGCCCGGAACCGGCTAGGATCGAGGTCGAGGCAGACCTCGAGGCATCGCTGGAGGAGGAGGAGTCATGAGCGGCAGGATGCCGGTAGAGACGGACGGCGCCCCCGCCGCCATCGGTCCCTACAGCCAGGCCATCAAGGGAGGCGGGCTGGTCTTCACCGCCGGGCAGCTGGGCATCGACCCGGAGTCCGGCGAGCTGGTGGAGGGTGGCGCGGCGGCCCAGGCGGAGCGCGCCATGCGCAACCTGGCGGCCGTGCTGGACGCCGCTGCGTCGTCATTCGACCGGGTCGTGAAGGTCACCATCTTCCTCGCGGACATGGCCGACTACGCGGCCGTCAACGAGGTGTACGGACGCCAGCTGCCGCCGCCCTACCCGGCGCGCTCGGCGGTCGCCGTGCGGGCGCTTCCCAAGGGCGCCCTGGTCGAGATCGAGTGCGTGGCCCTGGCAGGGGAGGGGTGAGGTGGCCGGCGGGTTGACCCTCGCGACGAGCCGCGGATACCATCGCGCCCTGTTGTGTCCCGGAACGGAGCTCATCCCAGCGTGGTAGGCACCACGGCCATCGTCCTGGCCGCCGGCCAGGGGACACGCATGCGCTCGCGGCTCCCCAAGGTGCTGCATACCCTTGCGGGTCGGCCCCTCGTCTGCCACGTGCTGGACGCGCTGCGCGCGGCCGGCGTCGAGCGTCCGGTGGTGGTCATCGGTCACCAGGCCGATGCCGTCGAGGCCGCGCTGGGTGGCACGGTTGCGACCGTGCGCCAGGAACCCCAGCTCGGCACCGCCGATGCCGTCCGCGTCGGCCTGGCCGCGCTGCCGGAGGCACAGCGGGTGCTCGTCACCATGGGCGATGCACCGCTTCTGCCCGCCGACCTGCTGGGCGAGCTCGTCGAAGCCCAGTCCGGGCCCGACGTCGTCATGGCCCTGCTGGCCGCCAGGGTGGCGGACCCAACCGGCTACGGCCGCCTCGTCCGGGACGAGCGGGGCGATGGCGTGGCCATCGTCGAGGAGACGGACGCGGATGCCGCGACGCGCCGGATCGACGAGGTGAATGCCGGCACCTACTGCTTCGACGGCGCCTGGCTGCGCGACGCCGTCGAACGTGTCCAGCTCAGCCCAAAGGGCGAGCGCTACCTGACCGACCTCGTCGCCCTGGCCGTCGAGGATGGCTGCCGGGTCCGGGTGGTCGACGCGCCCCGCGCCGAGCTCACCATGGGCATCAACGACCGGGTCCAGCTCGCCGCCGCGGAGCGGCTGGTGCGCGCGCAGATCGCGGAGCGGCACATGCGCGCGGGGGTGACCATCGTGGATCCGGCCACGACCTATATCGACGCCATGGTCGAGATCGGGCAGGACGCCCGCGTTGAGCCGTGGACGATCCTGGCCGGCGCGACCGTCATCGGACCCGACGCGATCATCGGCCCGCGGACCACGGTGCGCGACAGCCGGATTGGCGCGAGAACCAGCGTGTGGGCCAGCATCGTCGAGGAGTCGACGGTCGCGGAGGACGTGCAGATCGGCCCGTACAGCCACCTGCGCCCCGGATGCGACATCGGGCCGGGCTGCCGGATCGGCAACTACGCGGAGCTCAAGAAGACGACCATGGGCGCCGGAACGCAGCAGCACCACATGAGCTACCTGGGCGACGCCGAGATCGGCGAGCAGGTGAACATCGGCGCGGGCGCCATCACCGCGAACTTCGACGGCGAGCGCAAGAACCGCACGACCATCGGCGACCGCGCGTTCATCGGCGTCGACACCATGCTCCGGGCGCCGATCAGCGTAGGCCCCGGAGCCAGGACCGGTGCCGGCGCGGTCGTGACCCGCGACGTCGCCCCGGGCAAGACAGTGGTTGGCATGCCGGCCCGGCCCATTGAGCTGCGCCGGCATCGCGGAAGCGCCGGCGGGTCTGCAGCCGGCCAGGCGACCGGCGAGCCTGCAGCCGAACGGAACTCGCAGCCGGGAGGCAGCGCGACCCGCCCAGATGCCTGAAGGCAGCAGTACCGGCGGCTCGACCGGTAATCCCATTCTCGACCTCGCCCTGGTCCTGGTCCTGATCCTGATCAGCGGCTTCTTCGCCGCCTCGGAGATCGCGCTCATCACCGTCCGCCGTCACCGGCTGCAGTCGCTGGCCGATGAGGGTCATCGCGGCGCCCGCACCGCGCAGCGTCTCACCGCGGACCCCAGCCGCTTCCTGGCCACGATCCAGGTCGGAATGACCTTCCTGGGGTTCCTGGCCTCGGCGTTCGGCGCGGTCGCGCTGTCCGGGACGGTGGGGGCCTGGATCGCGACGATCCCGGTTACCTTCATCCGCGATGCCTCCAACGAGATCGCCTTCGTTCTCATCACGCTGCTCATCGCCCTTGCTTCGATCGTCGTCGGCGAGCTGGTGCCCAAGACCCTGGCCCTGGGTTCCGCGGAGCGCTTCGCCCTCGTGGTGGCCGGGCCCATCGGCTTCCTGGAGCGGTTCCTGAGCCCCATCGTGTGGTTCGTCTCGAGCATGTCCGGCCTGCTGGTGCGCGCGCTGGGTGGGCGCGAACGGCCGCAGCCGGGCTACCTGTCGACCGAGGAGCTGAAGATGCTGGTCGAGACCGGGTCGGAGCAGGGCACCATCGAGAAGGACGAGAAGGAGATGATCCACGGGGTCATCGAGCTGGCCGAGACCAAGGTCCACGAGGTGATGGTGCCCCGCATCGGCATCCGCGCCGTCGAGATCAGCGACCCGTTCGAGGAGATCCTCGACATGGTCGTCCGTGCCGGGCACAGCCGGATCCCCGTCTTCGAGGAGAACCTGGACAACATCGTGGGGATCCTCTACGCCAAGGACCTGCTGCCGTACCTGAAGCCCACCAGGAACGGAACGCCTGCCATCGACATCCGCTCGCTCCTGCGTCCGCCGGTGTACGTGCCGGAGACCAAGGCGGTCGACGAGCTGCTCCACGAGATGCAGCTGGCCAAGCGCCACATCGCCATCGTGGTGGACGAGTACGGCGGCACCGCCGGCCTCATCACCATCGAGGACATCGTCGAGGAGATCGTGGGCGAGATCCAGGACGAGTACGACAGCGAGGAGCCGCTCGTGGAGCCGCTCGCCTCCAATGGAACCCTCGCCTACCGGCTGGATGGCCGGGTCAGCATGGATGACCTTCGCGACCTCTTCGACCTGCCCGACGAGGAGGAGGAGGACGAGGAGGCGTACGACACGGTGGGCGGGTTCATCATCCACCGCGTGGGCCGCATCCCGCTCCCCGGGGCCGAAGTCCCGTTCCGCGACGTCACGCTGCGCGTGGACGCCGCCGACTCACGGCGGGTGAGCAAGGTCATCGGGACCCGGGATCGTCCCTCGGAGCCCGAGGACGGCGAGGGCAACGGCGAGCACGCCTGACGGGCGGCCCCGGGTTCAGACGGCGATGGCGCTCGCCACGAGCGCCGCGAGCTCCGTGCCCCGCTCGACGCCGACGGGGAGGCGCTTCGCCGCCTGCAGTGCCCGGTCCCGGTAGCGCCGTGCCTCGGTGACCGCGTGCTCGTGAGCCCCGCTCCGCTCGAGGATCTCCAGGACCTCGGTCACCTCCGCGTCGGTCATCAGCCCCTCGGACTCGGGGGCCACGGTCCCGTCGGTCGCCTGCATGGCCGGGCCGTAGATGCGGCGCAGCCGCACGACATCGGCGGGGTTGGCGTGCTCCAGCGCCCAGACCAGCGGCAGGGTCTTCTTGCGCTTGCGGACATCGCCCGCGACGGGCTTGCCGGACTCCGACGAGCTCCAGAAGCTGCCCTTCACGTCGTCGGCCATCTGGAACGCCATCCCCAGCTCGTAGCCAAAGGCGCGAAAGGCCTCGATCGTCTCGCGGTCGTCGGTCGCCAGGATGGCCCCCGCCTGCACGGATGCGCCCAGAAGGGCGGCCGTCTTGCGGCTGATCATCTCCAGGTATTCCTCGACGGTGACGTCCAGCCGGCGCTCGAAGCTGATGTCCAGGAACTGCCCCTCGCAGAGCGCCAGGCAGGTCTCGTCGTAGACCCGCATCAGCGCCAGCACCCGGTGCTCGCTCACGCCGCGCTCCATGAGGCGGTACAGGGCCAGGCGCGAGAGCGCGAACAGCGCGTCCCCGGCGTTGATGGCCAGCGGGATGCCCCAGATCGCCCACAGGGTGGGCCGATGGCGGCGCTCCCGATCGGCGTCCTCGATGTCGTCGTGGACCAGGCTGAAGTTGTGACCCAGCTCGACCGCGGCGGCACCGGGCAGCGCCGGCGCGTGCTCGCCGGTCAGGGACTGGTAGGCGAGCAGGCCCAGGAGCGGGCGGATCCGCTTGCCGCGAGGCCCGGATGGCTCGTCGAGGCCCAGGTGGTAGGCCAGCATCTCGTACAGTGGACGCGTGTGGCCGTCGTGCTCGGAGAGCACGGCCCGCATCTCGTCCTCGATCTCGCCCAGGAGGCCGGTAAACTCGGACCTGATGTCCACCGGTGAAGCGTACCTGACCGGCCCCAGCATGCGCGCCATGTCCCGGATACGGCGGCGGCGGTGCGGCGGATGCGTGCAACGGCAGTCCCTGTCCGCCAGCGTGCTCCGGGGAGCGGCGTCGTGAGCCCCCGCTCGCGCCTCTACAAGACGGAGGCCATCGTCCTGCGCAGCATGGACCTGGGGGAAGCGGATCGCGTCCTGACCGTCCTCACCCCGCGGCTCGGGAAGCTGCGGGTGGTGGCCAAGGGCGTGCGGCGCACCCGGTCCCGCCTGGGGGGCGGCCTGGAGCCGTTCGGCGACGTCCAGCTGGTGCTCGCCGTGGGCCGCACGTTCGACGTCGTGACCCAGGTGGCCATCACCGATCCCCACCTGGGTCTGCGCGACGACCTGGAGGCCACCGCCGCGGCGTGGTACGTGGTCGAGCTGGCGGATCGCTTCTGCGAGGGAAGCGCTGACTCCCACGGCGCCTTCGTGCTCCTGGCCCAGGCGCTGGCCGCCCTGGACGTTCCGGCGGGGGCCGTGGCCCGCGAGACGGTCAATCGATGGTTCGAGCTGCACCTGCTCGGTGCCATGGGCTTTCGTCCCGAGCTGGCGCAATGCCTGGAATGCGGCGCGGCCATCGAGCCGGAGGGCAACCGCTACGCGCCCGCCGACGGCGGCGTGGTAGGCCCGGAATGCGCCGGCGCGATGCCCGAAGCGCGGCCGGTGTCGGCCGACGCGCTCAAGGTCCTGCGCCATCTCCAGCGCAGCGAGCTGAGCGCCGTGCTGCGCCTTGCGCTGCGACCCGCGGTCCACCGCGAGGTCGAGCGTCTCCTGCACGCCACCGTCTCGGCCATCCTGGAGCGAGAGCTCCGAAGCCGCGCGTTTCTCGAGGAGGTGAGCGCCCGGCGTGCCGCCGCGGCGCTGACGGGATGAGCCTGCTGCGGTTACCGTTCGGCGGGCCTAGGACACCGGAGCCGCTGCCGGTCGTTGACGGGGTCCCGTGCCGGCCGTATCGCAGCGGCGAGTACGCCGCGACCATCAGCGCCATGCTCCTCCGCCGTCTCATCGCCGCGGCGGTGGCAGCGGCCGCGCTGAGCTATGCGATCCCCCTGGTCGTGACCTGGCTCACGGTGGGAACGGCCGCCAGCGCCTCGGACGTGCCGGTCGTGGCGCGTATCGCCGGCTCGCCGCTCGCATTCGCCTGCTACCTTCTGGTCGTGGACTACCTCCTGGTGCGGGGACGCCTCTCCCGGACCATGGCCATCCTCACCTGGACCCAGCGGCGGAACCTGGAGGAGCTGCGAGCGGCAACCGGGCTGCGCCGTGCGAACGATCGCGCGGCGGCGCGCGACTGGCTGGCCCGCAACCCCGCGGGGGACATGGAGACCGGGGTGCTCGCGGCGAGCCGGGCACGGCTGCAGCTGCTCATCGGCGACCTCGACGGTGCGCGCCAGACCGTTGCGGACCTGCGGCGCGCCCACCCCGACCAGCTGCTGCAGGTGAGCACGCTGGAGGCCGCGGTGGACCTCGCCGCCGGACAGCCGTTCGACGCCGCGGAGCTGCGAGCGGACGTCGACCGTGTCGCCGATGCCGACCTCCGTGCCGAGCTGGCCGCGGAGGTCGCCGCCCGCATCGCGGAGGGCCGCTTCACCTGCCAGGGCGACCATCTCGACGCCATGGCCTGGGCCTTCGACCGCGTCGATGGCCGGGACGCAGGAGTCCTGCGGCGCGCGTACTGGCTGCCGATCATCCTCCTCGTCCTGGTGACTGCCGGCGTGCTCGCCTTCCTGCTGCCGGTACCGAGCTGAGGCCGTGGGCGCTGCGCGCGCGTCACGGCCCGTCCGCCTCACGCGTGCTGATGCCCGTCGCCTTGCACTGATCGGCCAGGGCCTGGCGGGGGAGCGGCTGGCGGACCCCGTGGCTGTCGTCGAGCGGCTGGGCCGGCTGCAGGTCGATCCGACGTCCATCGTCGATCGCGCAGAGCACCTGGCGCTGTGGAGCCGGCTGGGTGCCCATGATCGGGATGCCCTGCGGCGGGCGCTGGAGGAGCCTCCGCGTCGCCTCTTCACGTTTCCGGGCTTCATCCTGCCCGTGGCGGACCTCCCGTTCCATCGACCGGTCTTCCGCCGCTTTCCCCGGCCCGAGTACACCAGGGGCCGGTACATCGCCGGCTGGCTGCGCGACAACGCTGCCTTCCGAGCGTACGTCCTGGAAGAGCTGGGCCGGCGCGGTCCCCTGCGCTCGCGGGACCTCGACGACCGCGCGGAGGTGCCCTGGCGGACCGGCGGCTGGAACGACGGAAAGAACACCGCCCGCATGCTGGACCTGCTGTGGCGCGGTGGCGAGGTCGCCGTCAGCCGTCGCGAGGGCACCGAGTACTGGTGGGACCTCTTCGACCGCGTCCATCCCGGCCAGGCCGCGGAGGCGCTCGGCGACGAGATCCCCGACGAGATCGTGGCCATCGAGCTCATGGAGCGCGACCTCCGCGCACGGGGTCTGGTGCGGCCGGGCTGGGGCAGCGCGCTCGACTACCGGCTCCCCGCGCGCGACATCGGCGAGGGATCCCTGCGCGCCGATGGCGTGGCCGTGCCGGTGACGATCGACGGAATCACCGGGTGAATGGCTGGCGCACCGGGACCTGCTGGAGGCGGTGCGCTCAGGTGCGGCCACGCCGCGGACCACGCTCGTCGGACCGTTCGACCCGCTCATCGGCGACCGCGAGCGGACGGCCGAGCTGTTCGGGTTCGCGTACCGGCTGGAGCTGTACCTTCCGGCCGCGCGACGGGAGTTCGGGCCATACGCCATGCCCATCCTCGACGGTGACCGCCTGGTCGGCCGCATCGACGCGGCGGTGGACCGTCGACGGCACGTGCTGCGCCTGAACGGCGTGTTCGCCGAACCCGCGGCCCCGGCCGACAGCGCGCCGCGCATCGCCGCGGCCATCGGCGACCTGGCCGGTTGGCTGGGGGCGACGACCATCGAGCTGCCTGACGACCTGCCGCCCGGCTGGGAGCCGCTGCGCGAGCACCTCGCCTGAGGGGCGTCGAGATGGCGCCATCGGTCTGCGCTAGACTCGACCGCCCACCGGCCATCAACATTCGTCGCACGCCGCCGCCGCCGCAGCGAAAGGAGCCGCTCCCCAAAGTGCCCGCCCCGAACATGGACGTCATCGTCAGCCTGGCCAAGCGCCGCGGGTTCGTCTTCCCGTCCAGCGACATCTACGGCGGCATGGCCGGGTTCTGGGACTACGGACCGCTGGGGGTGGAGCTGAAGAACAACATCAAGGCCGCCTGGTGGCGGGAGATGATCACCCTGCGCGACGACATCGTGGGGATCGACGCCGCGATCATGATGAACCCGCGCGTCTGGGAGGTCTCCGGCCACGTCGCGGGCTTCAGCGATCCCATGGTCGACTGCCGCAACTGCAAGCTGCGCTTCCGGGCCGATGATCTCAAGGGGCCGCCGTCGGAGATCGCCTGCCCCAGCTGCGGGCAGCGCGGGACCCTGACCGAGGCGCGCCAGTTCAACCTCATGTTCAGCACGCATGTGGGCCCGCTGGAGGAGTCCGCGTCGGTCGCCTACCTGCGGCCGGAGACGGCGCAGGGGATCTTCGTCAACTTCGACAATGTGGCGACATCCATGCGGCGCAAGCTGCCGTTCGGCATCGGCCAGATCGGGAAGAGCTTCCGCAACGAGATCACGCCGGGGAACTTCATCTTCCGCGACCGCGAGTTCGAGCAGATGGAGATGGAGTTCTTCGTCCACCCATCCGAGGAGGACCGCTGGTTCGCCTACTGGGTCGACGAGCGGATGCGCTGGTGGACCGATGTCGTGGGCATCGCGGCCGCTCGCCTGCGCTTCCGGCCGCACGATCCCGACGAGCTCAGCCACTACTCGCGCCAGACCACGGACATCGAGTACCTGTTCCCCATGGGCTGGTCGGAGCTCGAGGGCATCGCCGACCGGACGGATTACGACCTGTCGGCGCACACCCGCGGTTCCGGCAAGTCCCTGAGCCTCTTCGACGAGGCGAACCGGGGAGCACGTCACCCCATACGTCATCGAGCCGGCGATGGGCGTGGATCGTGCGCTCCTGACGGTCCTCATCGATGCGTACGAGGAGGAGCAGCTCGCCAAGGAGAAGCGGACGGTACTGCACCTGAAGCCGGCGCTGGCGCCGGTCAAGGCGGCGGTCCTGCCGCTGCTGCGCAACCGGCCGGAGCTGGTGGAGGCGGCACGCCGCCTCACCGCGGACCTCAAGCACAGCGTGCCGGCCATGTACGACGACACGGCCAGCATCGGCAAGCTCTACCGCCGCCAGGACGAGATCGGAACGCCGTTCTGCGTCACGGTGGACGTGGACTCTCTAGCCGATGGCGCCGCGACCATCCGCGAGCGCGACTCGATGACCCAGGAGCGGGTGGCCCTGGACGCCATCCCGCGCAGGATCGCGGACCTGGTGGCCGGCCGGGCGGCATGGGATGCCGGCGCCGCTCCGGGCCCCGAGGCAGGGGACAGCGGCGCGTGACCCGGCTCTCGGCCCATGCCGAGGTGCAGGCCGCGTTGGAGCGCGGCCAGTTCGACGAGGTCCTTCAGCGGACAGCGGGAGATGCTCGCCGAACGACCGGGCGACGACGCCGCCCACGAGCTGCGCGCCCGGGCCTTCCTGGCGCTGGGGCGATCCGCCGAGGCAGAGCGCGAGGTGTCGGACGCCGTGCGGCTCGACCCGGAGGAGGTGCGCTATCGCGAGCTGCTCGCGGAGGTGCTCGCTGCGCGGGGTGCCCATCGCGACGCGGCGGCGGAGTTCGGGAGCCTGGCCCGGGACGATCCGCGGCAGCCCGAATGGACGGTGGCCGAGGCGCGCGAGCGCCTGGACGCGGCGCAGCCGGAGATGGGCGTCGATGCCGCCCGCCGCGCGCTGCGGCTGGACCCCGACGACTTCTCGGCGCAGCTGGCACTGTCGCAGGGCCTGGCCCGCACCGGGGACCAGGCCGGCGCCCTGGAGGCGGCGCTGCGCGCGGCACGCCTCCGCGGGGACGACCCGCAGGCGCGCGAGGCACTGGCGGATGCCCGCTGGCTGGCGGGTGACCCGGCGATCGCCCTGGACGCCTTCGCTGCATTGGCCGCGGAGCTCCACGGGGCCGATCGCGCGCGCGTGGTCCGCAAGGCGCTGGCCCTGTACCGCCAGCGCATCACCGGCGCCGGCCGGTTGCTTGCCGCCGTTCCTCCGCTCTTCTCGGTGGCGCTGCGGCTCGGCTGGGTCCACCTGACATGAAGGTCGGCGTGCTTCGCGAGCGGATGTCGGCGGCCACGGCCAGCGGCATGCGCCGCCCGGAGCCGGAGGTCGTGGCGCTCACCATCGATCGGACCAAGGCCATGGCGGTGGCCCTCGCGGGCCTGGCCGACGACGAGGAGGTGGAGGTTTCCGAGCTGGAGGTGTCCACGGTGCGCGCCGCCGCCATCCTGGGCTTCCATCCGGAGCACGTCCGACGCCTGATTCGCAGCGGCCGGCTGCGTGCCCACCGCGTGGGCGGCGACTACCGGATCCGGGTCAACGACCTGTGGCCGCTCCTCGAGCTCCGCCATCGTGAGCCCGGACGCCGGCGGATACGACGCCGCTGAGCCCATTTCCGGCGCGCCCGGGGGTTGCGTCCGCTGGTCGGCGGTACAATCGAATCTCCCAGATGCAACGAGGATCGCGATCGCACATGGCCACGACTGCCAAGAGAACCGCGAAGCGAAGCACCAGCACCGAGTCGAGCGACAGCAACGCCACCGACGGCAAGCTCATCTACACGTTCTCCGAGGGAAACGCGGGGATGCGGGCCCTCCTTGGCGGCAAGGGAGCCGGGCTGGCGGAGATGACGAACGCCGGGCTGCCGGTGCCGCCCGGGTTCACGATCACCACCGAAGCCTGCAACGCCTACTACGCCGCCGACCGCACGCTCCCCGACGGCCTGTGGGAGGACGTGCTGGCGCACATGACCGCGCTCGAGCATGCGACGGGCAAGGGCTTCGGCAACGCGGAGAACCCGCTCCTGGTCAGCGTGCGCTCCGGTGCTGCGTTCAGCATGCCGGGGATGATGGACACGGTCCTCAACCTGGGCCTCAACGAGCAGACGGTTGCCGGCCTGATCCTGCTGACCGACAACGAGCGCTTCGGCTACGACGCCTTGCGCCGGTTCATCGCCATGTTCGGCCGCATCGTGCAGGGCATCTCCGGATCCGCCTTCGACGAGCCGCTGGAGGCGCTGAAGGAGAAGCGCGGCGCGGCGGCTGACACGGACCTCTCCGCTGACGACCTGAAGGGCCTGGCCGACGAGTACCAGCGGATCGTGCAGGAGCGCACCGGCGAGCCGTTCCCGACCGATCCGTACAAGCAGCTGGAGCTCGCCATCCGGGCGGTCTTCGACAGCTGGTTCGGCAAGCGGGCCCATGACTACCGCGAGTTCAACAAGATCCCCCACGACCTGGGCACCGCGGTGAACATCGTGACCATGGTCTTCGGCAACATGGGCTCGGACTCCGGGACCGGCGTGGCCTTCACCCGGGATCCGAACACCGGGGAGCGCGAGATCTACGGCGAGTACCTGACCAACGCCCAGGGCGAGGACGTGGTGGCCGGCATCCGGACGCCCGCCAAGATCAGCCAGATGCGCGACGAGCTGCCGGAGGTCTGGGTCCAGTTCGAGGAGATCGCGGAGAAGCTCGAGCGCCACTACCGCGACGTGCAGGACCTCGAGTTCACCATCGAGCGCGGCAAGCTCTACATGCTCCAGACCCGTTCGGCGAAGCGCACCGCGCCGGCCGCAGTGAAGATCGCGGTGGACATGGTCGAAGAGGGCATCCTCAGCAAGGAGGAGGCGCTCCAGCGCGTGGAGCCGGGGCAGATCGTCCAGCTCCTGCTGCCGCGGTTCGACGAGGCCGCCAAGGCCAGGGCCCAGGACCGGTTCCTGGCCAAGGGCCTGAACGCCTCACCGGGGGCCGCCACCGGCAAGGCGATCTTCGACCCGGATCGCGCGGTCGAGGCCAAGGAGGCGGGCGACCCGGTCATCCTGGTCCGCATCGAGACGTCGCCCGACGACGTCCACGGCATGCTCGCCGCCCGCGGCGTGCTGACCGCGCGCGGCGGGGCGACCAGCCACGCGGCCGTGGTGGCGCGCTCCATGGGCCTGCCCTGCGTGGCGGGTGCCGAGTCGCTGCGCATCGACTACGCGAAGCGCGAGATGCGCGCCGGCGAGGTGTCGGTCGCCGAGGGGGACATGATCAGCATCGACGGCACGACCGGCGAGATCTACGCCGGCGAGCTGCCGACCATCGAGGCCCGATTCGAGGACGAGCACGACCTCGCGACCTTCCTGGGCTGGGCCGATGAGGTGCGCCGCCTGCAGGTGTGGGCCAACGCTGACTACCCGCGCGACGCGGAGCGCGCGCGGGCCTTTGGGGCGCAGGGCATCGGCCTCTGCCGGACGGAGCACATGTTCTTCGAGGAGGATCGGCTCCCGACCGTGCGTCGCATGATCCTGGCGGCCACCCGGGCCACCGAGGCGAAGCGACGGCGCGATGCTGGGGCGGATCTCTCGGCAGAGGATCGCGAGACGGTCGACACCTTCGACACGGCGCTCGCCGAGCTCGAGAAGCTCCAGACCGATGACTTCGCGGGTCTCTTCCGCGCCATGGACGGCCTGCCGGTCGTCATCCGCCTCATCGACCCGCCGCTGCACGAGTTCCTGCCCAGCTACGAGGAGCTGCTCGTCGACGTGACCCGTCTCGAGGACCGCCTGGCTGCCGATGGCGCGGACGACGGCCGATCGCCGCTCGACGCCGTGGGCGACCGTGTGACGCCGGCCCTGGAGCGGGGACTGCAGAAGGTGCTCGGCAAGAAGGATGCCGGGCGTGCCATGAAGCTCCTCCGGCGCGAGGGCAAGGCCAGCGTCGCGGAGGCGGCTCTCCCCGAGGGCGATCTCCGGGCCGAGCTCGCCGAGAAGACGGAGCTGCTTCACGCCGTCGAGGCCATGCGCGAGCAGAACCCCATGCTCGGGATGCGTGGGTGCCGGCTTGGGCTCCTGATCCCCGACATCATCCGCATGCAGACGCGGGCCATCCTCGCGGCCGCCACACGGGTGGCGGGCGAAGGGCTGACGCCGCTGCCGGAGATCATGATCCCGCTGGTCGGGCACGTGAACGAGCTGGCAGAGACGCGCCGCATCCTCGAGGCGGAGGTCGCGCGCATCGTTGCGGAGGCCGGCCAGCAGGTGAGCTACAAGTTCGGGACGATGATCGAGGTCCCGCGCGGGGCCCTGACCGCCGACCAGATCGCGGAGCACGCCGAGTTCTTCAGCTTCGGGACGAACGACCTCACGCAGATGACGTTCGGCTACTCGCGCGACGACGCGGAAGGCAAATTCCTCCTCCAGTACGTCGAGCGCAAGATCCTGCCGGTCAACCCCTTCCAGGTGCTCGACACCGAGGGCGTGGGCCAGCTGGTGCGGATGGCGACCGAGAAGGGCCGCAAGACGCGCAAGGATCTCAAGGTCGGGATCTGCGGCGAGCATGGCGGCGATCCGCAGAGCATCGCGTTCTGCCACGAGGTGGGCCTGAACTACGTCTCGTGCTCGCCGTTCCGCGTCCCGGTGGCGCGCCTGGCCGCCGCGCAGGCGGCGATCGCCCAGACGGAGCAGCGCGACCGCTGAGGCTCCCTCAGGAGGGAGCCGGGGTGGGGGGCGCCGGCGTGGGTGACGGCGTCGGTGTGACCGATGGCGTCGGTGTGACCGATGGCGTGGCCGAGCTCGACGGTGTGGGTGACGCGGTCGGCGCGGGTGTCATGGTCGCGGTCGGCACGGGCGTCGCACTGGGCAGCGCCGTGGGGCGGGGTGTGGGCGTGACCCGCGGAGTGGGCGTCGACGGACGGAGTCGGGGTGATTCGCTCGCTCGCGGAGCCGACGCCGGCGACGAGGTCGGCGCCGCGGTCTCCGAGATGACCACCGATGACCGGCGTCGCCGTCATCTCCGCCGCCGAGGCTCCGGCCGGGCTCCCGGTGGCACCCAGCACGTCGCCCGCCTGATCGGGGAACAGGCTGAACGAGCCGGAGAGCAGGCGCCCGGCACCAAAGGCGAGAAGGCCCGCCGCGATGAGCAGCCCGCCGGTCGCCGCCGCGAACCGGCCCACGTGCCGAGCGCGACCGGGCAGCACGGCGACCGCAGGTCGCGACGCGGGGAGGGGCGCCAGGCCGGGATCGATGGCGGCCAGCGCATCCTGGGCGGCGATCCACCGTGCGCAGGTGGGACACAATGCGGCGTGGATCGCCAGGTCCCGAGGCGGATCGCCCTCGGCGCCGGCGTCGAACCAGGCGATGAAGCGCTCGTGCAGGCCGGCGTCGTTCATGCGGGGCTCCCGGCGCGGCCCATGGTCTGCTGGGCGACGGTCCGAATTCGCTGGGCCAGCGGTCCCAGCGCTCCCGGGTTGTGGAGGATCGGTGGGACGTCCGCCGACGTCCGCAGGTAGGCGTCGAGGAACTGGCCTCGGGCCCTGGCCAGCATGCGCGCCCGCGTGGCGGGCCGGCACCGGAGCACCCCCTCGAGATCGCGCGGATCGAGCCCCTCGATCCATCCGGCGACCAGGACCACTCGATCCGGTTCGTCGAGGCTGCTGAGCGCGTCGAACATGGTCGGAGCGACCCCCAGCAGAGCCAGCGTCCTGCGGCGATCCTCCTCCGTGGGCTCCTGGACCTGCCGCTGCCGCCTGCCCAGCGCCCGGACCACGTGGCCCCGCAGCCACGCGGCGCCGCGGTCCGGGTGGCGGAGTGCGTCAGCGCGCAGGACGCCATCGGCCAGTGCCTCGCCCGCCAGGCGCTCGGCGCGCCGTCGGTCACCCAGCGTGACCAGCAGCGTGAACCCGTGGAGCCTCGCTCCGTGCAGATCCCGGAACGCGGCGCGCAGGAGCCCCTCATCGGCGCTCGGTCGAGGCTGCTGAACGGCCGTGACGCTGCCCTCCGCGATGCGTCGCGCTAAGCACTATGGTCGAGACCCGGGGAGTGTAGTGCACGCGAGCCACAGGGTGTCCAAGGCGGAATGCTGCACGCGAACTGAACTCGGGCATCGCTTGGCCCGTACTTGACATAGTGGTAGAATGTGCCAAACCCCCTTGACAAACCCCTTGACACGCGCGATGGCGTGTAGGAACCTGCCCACCGCATGACGAATGCCGGCATCTCCGCCGAGATCAAATCCCACCTGCCCGTTGCCGATCTCATCGGCGAGACGGTCATGCTCAAGCGGGCCGGCTCCGCCTACAAGGGGCTCTGCCCGTTTCACGCAGAGAAGACACCGTCGTTCATCGTGAGCCCGGATCGCGAGACCTGGCATTGCTTCGGATGCGGAAAGCGCGGGGACATCTTCGACTTCGTCATGGAGCGCGACGGGCTCGACTTCCGGGAAGCCCTCACCAGGCTGGCGGACAAGGCCGGCGTGGAGCTCTCGGAGCGCACGGCCCGGGAGGATCGGCGGCGCCGGCGGCTGCGCGAAGCGCTCGAGGGCGCCATCGCCTGGTATCGCGAGGTGCTGGTGCGGACGCCACAGGGTGAGCGGGCGCGTGCATACCTCACGGAGCGCGGCTTCAGCGAGGAGACGCTCGACCGGTTCGCGGTGGGCTATGCGCCCAACGCGTGGGAGGCCCTGACCAAGCGGCTCACGGCGCGTGGCTTCAGCGCGCAGGAGCTGCTCGACGCTGGGCTCGCCAGCCCATCGAACCGTGGCGGCGTGATCGACCGCTTCCGCGGACGGGTGATCATCCCCATCCGGGACGCGTCCGGACGGGCCACGGGCCTCGGCGGGCGGATCCTGCCCGGCGCTGACGGGCCCAAGTACCTGAACTCGCCAGCGACGCCGCTGTTCGACAAGAGCCGGACGCTGTTCGGCATCGACCTCGCCAAGGGAGCCATCCGCAAGGAGAAGCTGAGCGTCATCGTCGAGGGCTACACCGACGTCATGGCCGCCCACCAGGCGGGCTTCGGCAACGTGGTCGCGTCGCTGGGCACGGCGCTGACGGCCGGCCAGGTGGAGCTGGCGACCCGCTACGCCGACGCAGTGGCGCTCGCCTACGACGTCGACCTGGCCGGCGAGGCAGCCACGCAGCGCGGACTGCTGGAGGAGCTGGGTCCCGACGCCGCGGTGAGCAAGGTCCGTGTCATTCGCATCCCCGCCGGCAAGGACCCCGACGAGCTGATCAGGACGGACCCCGATGCCTGGCGGGCCGCGGTTCGTGAGGCGAAGCCGGTCATCGAGTACTTCATCGACCGCGCATCGGCCGATGTCGACCTCGGCACCGTCGCCGGACGCCGCGAGGTGACGGGCCGGGTGCTGGCCATCCTCAAGCGCGTGCCGGATCAGGTCGAGCGAGCGCTGTACCTGCAGCAGCTGGCGCGGGTGGTCAACGTCGAGGAGCGCACGCTGGCGGAAGCCCTCGAGCACGCACCGCTGGTCCGCCGATCGCAGCGTCCTGCGGAGCGCTCTGCGGAGGCGGACCGCGTCGACCAGGTCCTGGGGCCGCTGGAGCGTGAGGCGCTCGAGCTGCTGCTGCGTTTCCCGGTGCTGGCCGCGGAGCTCGACGACGATCCGCTGCCGTTCGGCGAGGCGATCGCGGTCCAGCTCGCCCGCTCACTGCGCGAGCGGGCACGCTCGGCAGCGGCCGAGGGGCAGCTGCCGGCTCGCGCGGAGGCCGCGGACCTCGACGCATTCCTGGGGACCCTGGATCCGGCGTCGGCGTCTCTTGCGCGGGACCTGCTCGCCGGGGCCGCCGGGCGGCGCGACGAGAACGGGCGGTGGTCCAGCGATCCGCCCCTCGATCCGGTGACGGCCCGCGAGGATCTGCGGATCTGCATGCTGCGGCTGGGGGTCCTTCGCATCGAGGAGGAGCTTCGCGACGCGCGGATCCTCCTGGAGGAGGCCCAACGGGAAGCGGAGCAGGGCCGGCTGGCGGCGATTGAACAGGCGATCGGCGGGTTGCACCGCCGCAGGGAAGCAATGACCAAGGCAATGAGAATGCCGGCCGAGGCGGCCGGCGCGAGGAGGTGACACGCGTGGCGACCACGACCACGAAGAAGCAGCCCACGGACGTCGAGACGATCGACGCGCCGGGGACGCCGAGATCCGGCAAGGAGGCGACCGCCGGCCGGCGTGCCGCGCCCTCGACCAAGCCCGTCACATCGCGGCCGTCACCCACCAAGACGGCACCCACCAAGGCGGCACCCGCCAAGGCGGCACCCGCCGGCAAGGGGTCGTCGGGAGGGGCCCGCGCACGGACCGGCGGGGCGTCGAAGCCGGCGGCGGCCGACGGCAACGGTGCCGCGGGCAACGGCGTCGGCGAGGAGGTCATCGACACCCTGCTCACCAGGGGTCGGGACGAGGGCTTCATCACCCACGACCAGATCCTCGAGGCAGTCCCCAAGCCAGAGGCGAACCTGGGGGCCATCGAGGAGCTCTACGCGACCGCGGAGGAGGAGGGGGTCGAGGTTCTCGATGCCGAGAACAACCCCACCTTCGCGGAGGTCGAGGAAGAGGACGAGGAGCAGGAGACCGCCGGCAGCGCCAAGCCGCGCCAGGCGGAGGAGGACCTCGAGGCCCTCGCCGCGGACCTGGTGGGCATCGACGACCCGGTGCGGATGTACCTCAAGGAGATCGGCAAGGTGGCCCTCCTCACCGCAGAAGAGGAGGTCGTCCTGGCCAAGGCCATCGAGCTCGGGGAGCAGGTGGTCGAGGAGCCGGAGCGCGCGCTCGTCAACCTCTACACCTGGGTCAGCACCGGCTCGGAGCCCAAGGCGCGGGCCATGGCGGCCATGCGGGCCTTCGACCTGCCCCGCGAGTCGCCGCGCGTCACGAACGACGCGGTGGACTGGTGGGTCAAGCGCCGCAACGAGATCGAGGCGCCATCGGTCCGTTTCAGCAAGGCGCGCAAGGCGCCCGACCTCGACGACGAGGCGCGCAACCGGATCATGCAGGCGGAGTCCATCCTGAAGCTGTTCGGGAGCGATCCCGGGCAGGGGCTCAAGGACGCGATCCTGTTCGGCCACAGCTACCGTTTCAAGCCCCTCAGCCACGCCGGAGCGCCGGAGCTGTTCGAGCTCGAGCGCTGGGCGCGCGAAACGGCGCAGGCCGTGGTCAAGGCCTACATCACCGACGGGAACGACGCGCTCTACCTCAAGGAGCTCGGCTACGACCCCACGGTGCCCGCGGACACCCCGCCGGAGCGGCGGACCGGCCAGCTCATCGAGCAGGGGACCGATGCCCGCAAGCGCCTGACGGAGGCCAACCTGCGCCTGGTGGTGAGCATCGCCAAGAAGTACATCGGCCGCGGCATGAGCTTCCTGGACCTCATCCAGGAAGGGAACATCGGTCTCATCCGGGCGGTCGAGAAGTTCGACTACGAGAAGGGCTTCAAGTTCAGCACCTACGCGACGTGGTGGATCCGGCAGGCGATCACCCGCGCCATCGCCGACCAGGCGCGGACGATCCGCATCCCGGTCCACATGGTGGAGACCATCAACCGCCTGATCCGCGTCCAGCGCACGCTCCTCCAGGAGCTCGGCCGCGAGCCGACCATCGAGGAGATCGCCCGGCGCATGAGCCGCGACGAGATCGTGCGCGAGCTGCGCGAGAAGCTCCAGCGCGAGCCCACCGAGTCGGAGGTGGACGACCGCGAAGAGCAGGGTCCCCAGACGGTCTCACCGGAGAAGGTCCGCGAGATCATGAAGGTTTCCCAGGAGCCAGTCAGCCTGGAGACGCCCATCGGCGAGGAGGAGGACTCCCACCTGGGCGACTTCATCCCGGACCTTGCGTCGGTGGCCCCGGCGGACGCGGCCAGCCACCAGCTGCTCAAGGAGCAGGTGGAGGGCGTGCTGGACTCACTCACCCCGCGCGAGCGGCGGGTGCTCCAGCTCCGCTTCGGCCTCGAGGACGGGCGGTCACGGACGCTGGAGGAGGTGGGTCGCGACTTCAACGTGACCCGCGAGCGGATCCGGCAGATCGAGGCCAAGGCGCTGCGCAAGCTCCGCCACCCCAGCCGCAGCCGCAAGCTCAAGGACTACCTGGAGTAGGGGCTTCGCGCTCCAGACCGATGGCGTCGGCGGCCGGGGTATCCCGGCCGCCGCTTCACGTCCTCGCGCTACCCGCCGCAGGTCCCGTCGAGCGTCCCGGCGACCATCTCGACACTGTCGGTCGTCCCGTCGTCGAACTTGCCGTGGGCGGTCACGTGCTGGCCGTCGATGGTCACCACCGCATCCCCGGAGCCGGCACCGGGGAAGAGCTCGCTGTTGGATGACGACCACGTGACGCTGGGATTCTCGAAGTCCTCGATGTCGTCCAGGCTGATCTCGTAGACGACCCCGTCACCCTCGTACCGACCCTGTCCCGACGCGTCCCGGATGTTCGCCTGCATCTGCACCCGGGCGCCGGAGCTGTGGACCCCGAAGGCGTTCGAGCTGAACGAGTAGACGTCGCTCTGGGTCTGCTCGTTCCCGAACGCGCACATGAACCCGGTGAAGTCCCAGGACTCATCACCAATGGTCAGGGTCGCGCTGCCGCCACCGGACCCCTGGCCAGTCTGCCCGCCGCCGCCGGGGGTCTCGCCGGCCGACGGCGTGGACTCGTCCCCACCGTCGGTCGCCGGAGTCCCTGCATCACCGCTGCTCGCGGGTGTCGAGCTGGCCTGCCCACAGCCCACCAGGGTCAGTGCGAGGCCCAGTGCAAGGGTCAGCAGCATGCCGGGAGCCCGCTCGCTGTGCAGGGGCGTGTCGCGGAATCGTCGCCGCATCCTCTCCTCCGATCTGACGGGGCGGCTCCGGCCAAGCCCCTGCCCGGCATCGCGAGCTCGGGAGGGCAATCGGAGGCCGTTGGACGTTCGGCGCCCCGTCGTGAGCCTCCACCATACCGACCGAGGTCAAACCGGCACGGCCGATCGCGAGGCTATGGTCCCGGTTGGGTGCTGCGCCCGTTCGTGACCTGGGCCGCGATGAGCGCCCCGCTGCAGGCGGCGGCCAGGAACGCCGCACCGATCATGGCCACGCCCACGCTGGCCGCCTCCGAGATGAGCCCCATCACCGGCGGATAGACCGTGCTGCCGATGACCGCCACCGTGGCCAGGCTGCCCGTGACCGCGGCGCGCCGCCGCGGGTAGAGGGATCCGGCGATGCTCATGATCATGGGGTAGATGGGCCCGAAGGCCAGCCCGGTCAGCGCGAAGAGCGCCATGGATGCGGGCAGCCAGGGCATGAGCACGGCCCCCAGCAGCGCAACCGTCGCCGCCGCGGCGCAGCTGGCCGTGAAGCCGGCAGGCGGGAAGCGATCGGCGTAGCGCGAGCCAAGGAACCGGCTGACGGCCAGGCCGGCCCAGAACGCGGCGAGGGTCGCGGTGGCCGCGTCGGTGGTCGCCTCGGCGAGGAAGCGGACCAGCCAGCTGGAGGTGCCGATCTCCGTGGAGACGTAGAAGACGATGGCCACGCCAAGCAGGATCAGCGGCAGGCGGGCGGCGCGGGGTGCGGGAGGCGCGACACCGGCCGCACCAACGTCGGCCGCCCGCTGCTGGGGGCGATGGCGCCCGGTCGGCATGGGCTGCAGGGCGAAGAGCACGCCGATCACGACCGGGACGACCGCGGTCGCCAGGAAGATCGCCCGCCAGTCGATGCCAGCCGAGACGACCTGCCCGACGACCAGCGGCGACGCGGCGGCCCCGATGCTGAAGAACAGGTGGAGCCGGTTGAGCGCCCCACCGCTCCTGCGCTCGGCGAGGTCCAGGATCAGGGCGTTCATGCCTCCGTCGACGACGCCTGCGCCGATGCCCGCGGGTACGGTCGCAAGGACGAAGAGGAGCCATTGTCCTGTGAGGCCCTGCACCGCGGTCCCGGCCGCGACCAGCAGCGCGGCGCCGGCCAGCAACGGCCGGCGACCGATCCGCTCCGTGGCGAACCCTCCGCCCAGCGCACCAATCCCGAAGCAGGCCGCGTTGACGAAGTAGTAGACGCCCAGCTGCGCGTCCGATCTCGCAAAGTCCGTCTCGATGGACCGGATCAGCGCGGGCACCAGGAGCATGGACCAGCCCAGCAGCACGAAGCTGGCGTAGGCCGTGGCCGCCACCCGCGCGCGGGCCGGAGCAGAGAGGACGGGTTCCGGGCGAGCGTTCACGGCCGCCAAGGATAGAGGTCGGGCGATAGGATCGACGCATGGAGTTTCGTGAAGTCGTGCGGCGGCGCCGAATGGTGCGCCATTTCTCGGACGAGCCGGTGGACCGCGAGGTGCTGGAGCGGATCCTGGCAACGGCCCAGCGCGCCCCGAGCGCCGGGTTCAGCCAGGGCCAGCGGGTGGTGGTCGTCACCAACCCGTCGCTGAAGGAGCGGGTGGCCCGCGCAGTGGGGGAGGAGGAGTACACCGAATCCGGCTTCGACCCGTGGGTCAGCCATTGCGCGGCACAGCTCGTCCCGTGCGTGAGCGAGGCCATCTATCACGCCCGCTATTCGGAGGCGGACAAGGCGCCCGAGGGCGTCGAGATCGAGTGGCCCACGCCGTACTGGTGGGTCGACGTGGGGATGACCTCCATGCTGCTCCTGCTCGCCGCGGTCGACGAGGGGCTGGCGGCGGGCTTTGCCGGCCCGCCGGACCCGGACGCGCTGCGCGCGGTGCTGGGGATCCCTCCGGACTTCCATCCCATCGGCGTCATCCCGGTGGGGAAGCCGCTGCCCGATGTCCGTTCGCCGTCGCTGAAACGGGGGTGGCGTAGCCTCGACGAGTTTGCGCGCTGGGACGGCTGGGAGTCGCCATCGGCGCTTTGACCGATGGTGGCCCCAAACCTATACTCCCGCCTGGTCCCCTCTGGCTCCGCGACGGAGCCGGACCATGCGTTCCGGCGTAGCTCAGTTGGTAGAGCGGGCGGCTGTTAACCGCTTGGTCGCAGGTTCGAGTCCTGCCGCCGGAGCCACTCACTTACTGCGTCCGACCGGTTAACACCCTGATCGGTCGTCATGTTCCAGACCGCTACGGCCTTCAGCTCCCGGCTATCGACGTCGACGCGCTCGAAGAGATCCCTCACGGTCGCGACCCTCGTCTCGAGTGGAGCTCGCTCGAGGATGCCCTCGAACTGCGCAATAGTGTCGTTGACCAGCTTCTTCGTGATCCTGATGGGGCGCTCCGTCAGTTGGAGGTCGTTGAGGCGGGCCGTCGCGGCTTCCAGCTCGGCGCCCAGGGTCTCAATCTCGAGGGTGATGCGCTCGGCCGCGCGCGGCCCGGCGGTACGAAGGGCGCGACGCAGGTTCGCATCCTGTTGCTCCAGCCTACGCACTTGGGCGCGCTCGGTCGATATCCGGAGCCCGATGCTCAGCCCGCTGCCGGATGTCCTCGTTGAGCAGCGTGACCATCTCGCGGATCGCATCCGGAGTGAAGAGCGTGGTGCGGATCCGGTCCATGACCCCGGCCTCGAGGTGATCAGCTCGGACCTGGGGACGGCCACATCGAGCCAGGCAGCGGTAGTAGCGGCGCTCCCGCGAATTCGTCCCCGCCATCCGGCTGCCGCACGCGCAGCGCAACAGCTCGGTCAGGACGTAGCCACCGGCATAGCGCCTGACCGGTAGCCGATTCGCGCGGCGGCGCGTGAGCATCTCCTGGACTCGGTTCCAGAGCTGCTCGGGGACGATCGCCTCGACCTCGCTGGTGACGACCTCCTGCTGCGGGTTGCGTCGCCGCTTCCGGCCATGCTCGCCCTCGACCCGCGTCTCCCGGTTGAAGACCTTGATCCCCCGGTAGATCGGGTTGGCGAAGATCGTCGCCAGGCTCGACTTGTTCGCGCAGATGCCGGTGGCGGCCACGATCTCGTCGTACATCGCGCCTTGGGCTGCCATCTGGAAGGCCTGGACGACCCGCGCCGCCACCTCTGGATCAGGCACCCAGCGCACTCGCGTGAGCGGGGTGCCGTCGTAGCGGGTGCCGACGACGATCGGCTCGCGCTTGTAGCCGACCGGCGGGCGACCGCCGGCCGAGTAGCCGTGGCGTGCCAACTCCTTCTGGGAGCGCAGCACGTCGGCCGCGGTGGCCGCAGCGTAGAACTGGTCGACCGCCATCAGGATGTGGGTGATGAGCATCCCGAGCGGGCCCTCGGGGATCGGCTCCTTGTAACTGATGAGCTCGATACCCCGCTTCCGCAGGAGAGCTCGGTAGACTAGGCCCTCCTCGATGTCGCGGCCGAAACGGCTGAGCTTCCAGAGCAGCACCCACTTGAAGTTAGGGTTGGCTTCGCGTGCGCGACCGACGATCCCCTGCAGGCCCGGTCGGCCTTCGAAGTCCGTGCCGCTGATGCCGACGTCCTTTACGACCTCGCGCAGCCTGGCCGGAGTCTCCGGCGACGCCGGCAACGGCACCCAGTCCTTCACCTACGACGGCCTCAACCGGCTGACCGCCAGCAGTGGGCTGACCACCAACCTGGGCTACGCCTACGACCGTGACGGCAACCGCACCAGCGTCTCGGCCGGCTCGTCGACCACCACCTCCACCTATGACCGCACCGGCGAGCTCCTGAGCCTGACCGATGCCAACGGCACGACGCTGTACACCTACGATGCCCGCGGCAACCTGAAGCAGGCCGGGGTGGCCTTCAATCAGGTGACCACCTACGCCTACGACCTCGGCGACCGGCTGACCAGCCTGGCCGGTCCTTCCTCGCCGACCGCCACCTTCACCTTCGACGCCACGGGGCGCTTCGCGACCCGCAGCATCGGCTCGGTCACCGACACGTACAGCTACCTCGGCGCCTCGGAGACGGTGGCCGCCATCAGCACCGGCGGGGTGCTGACCGCCAGCCTGCTGGATCCGACCGGCGCCCGCCTGGCGAACAAGAACACCACCTCCGGGCTGGCGGCCTACACCCTGCCCGACCTGCACGCTGATGTTGCCGCCGCCGAGCTGACCGGCTCGACCACCCTGGCCTATGCCTTCCGCTACGACGGCTACGGCCAGACCGCCGCGGCCTGGCCGACCGGCACCAGCAGCGGACCGGCCCAGCCCTACCGCTACCAGGGCCGCCTGGACATCAGCCCCGACCCCAGCCAGCCGGTCTACGACCTCGGCGCCCGCTTCTACCAGCCCAGCCTGGGCGTCTTCACCCAGCTGGACTCGGTGGCCGGTTCTGCGCAGGACACCCTCAGCCTCAACCGCTACCTGTATGCCGAGGCCAATCCGGCCACCCTCATCGATCCGGACGGGCACATGGCCATCAGTGGGACGGATGTCCCAACGAGCTATCGCGCCTATGTGACTGTCACTCCCAGCGGCAAGCGGATCCTCCACACGATTGCGCCGCCAAAACACCCCTCCAAGACCAAGGTCGCGCCCCAGCCGAAGCCTAAGACCGGTCCTTCAGGCGACCGCAGGGGGTTCTCGCCAACGCTGGAACCGCTGGACCAGGGCCTGACAGCGCTCAGCGGCTTCCACGACTTCTTTGAGGCCCTGAAGCGGCTGGCATCTCAAGCGGCGCGGACCCTGGCAACGGCGACGAACCCAGCCGATCTCAGTGCCGCTGGCAGCACGTTGAGGCGACTAGGTCCATGGACGAGGAACCTCGAAGGATGGGAGGCCGTCGGTCGCTCGATGATCGCCGCAGGTTTGGTGCTGGGCTATGTTGAGGGCAAGTCCGAAGGTCGCTCAGACCTAGATGCGGCGGCGCGCACCGTCGTCACCACGGGTGGAGCTATCGGCGGTGGGTGGGCCGCTGCGGCAATGTGCGGAGCGATAGGTGGGCCGGGCGCGGCGGCCATATGTCTTGGGGGCAGCGTCGCCCTGCCGATCGTCGGCGCGAATGTCGCTCAGTTCATGTACGACAACAAGGAGACAATTGCCAAGGCCCTGAACACGTCGACAATACGAACGATGGAGGAGACATCTCTTCCGGCAGGCTTTGGCATCACAGAATGGTTAACTGGTCTGTGGGTACGATGAGTAGCCGAGCATCCGACACGACGAGGCGGTCCACAACCCTAGTGGCCTCACTTGGCATTCTGGCGATCCCATTCGGCGGCGCGTGGTACGCATTGGCGTATGTCGGCGGCGATCAGGGGCGCGGGATCTTCAGTCAATGGGCTTGGGCGTGGGTGGTGGGCCTGGTGGTTGGGATCTTGTGGCTTGCCGTCTCCTATGCCCGAGGGTCCCTACGCTTTAGAGGCAAGGCGGAAGAAGATCTTCAGGATCAGCGGATGCGGCAACTGGCGTCAATCTTGATTCCACTTGGGGTTGGGGCGGCGGTGGTCCTGCCGCTCATCATCCATCCAAACCCACAAGGGCTCATCCTCATGGCGGTAGGTGGGGCCTGTACGCCCTTCGTTCCAGTGGCATTGTGGGCTACCTTCCTCCGGGGTAGGTAGGCGATCGAGGGGAGATCCACCGTTGGACTCGCCCATGAATTGGCGGCGGTGGAAGGCATCACGCCCGACACGGACGATTTCGAGGGGTCTCTCGCCTCTCGTGCGCTTGACACGGCCACGGCGGTCGCTCAGGCCATCGACACTTGTCTAGATCCCACGGCGGAGAATGCCGCGGTGGCCGCGGAGATTGCATGGGAGGCGGCATTCGGTCTTGAGCAATCCAGAATCATGCTGGACGGGCACCTCCGACTGGCATCTACTCAGGCAATTCGCGACGCGTTACGAGGAGACCTACAAGAGGCCGATCCTGCTATGCTTCCTTACACCTATGACGAAGTAAGGAGCTGCTATGGATGTGTCCGCGCGACTCAGCTCGAAAGGCCAGCTCACCGTTCCGCGCGCCGTGCGCGAGGCGCTGTCGCTCGAGGAGGGCGATGAGGTGGTCTTCCGGGTCGAGGGTGAACGCGCCGTGCTCGCACGCAGCCCCGATCTGCTCGAGCTGGCAGGCTCGGTGAGCGTGCCAGCGGCCAAGCGTGGCACGCCCTGGAACGAGGTCCTTCGTCGGACCCGGCGGGCCCGCGCGGCCGCGGGACGGTGACCGCCTTCGTCGATACCAACGTCCTGATCCGCCACCTGACCGGCGATCCACCAGCCCAGGCGAAGCGGGCGACCCGCTATCTCAAAGGCGCCGGCGAGCTCCTCCTGCCAGATCTCATCTTCGCCGAGGTCGCCTACGTCCTCGAATCGTTCTACGAGGTGGCTCGCAGTCAAGTCGCGGGCTCGCTGCGCGCGATCCTGGCTTTCCCCACGATCCGCGTGCTCGATGCCGAGCTGCTCCAGCGCGTGGTCGAGGTCTACGAGGTACATCGCCTCGACTTCGCCGACGCCTATCTCGTGGCCAGCGCCGAGCGGACCGGCGTCGGCATCATCGCCTCGTTCGACCGCTCGATCGATCGGGTTGCGTCGGTTCGGCGAGAAGAGCCTACTTGAGGGAGGGCAGGCGCCGGCCCAGCATTCGCGTCGTGCTCATGGATGCTGGCGGGCGCGCCGCACGGCGGCAGCGCTCCTGGCGGCCTTGATCGCCTCGCGGCAATCATGACAGTGCCGTTGAATCGGCGATCGCCTCTCGACCACCTGGTGGCTCTGCTGGCATTCAAGCAACGCCACCTTCAGCCAATCGCGCGAACGGCGGGGGCGGGGGAGCGAGATTTCGCTCGAACTCTCCCCTCGGGAACGCAGTAAGTGTCCGGCTCCGGCCCGCCGGAGCCACTTCTGTCGTTGACTTCCTAAGTATAATCTAGGATGTGAACGACAAGACTATCGCCCGGCCTGACCATGATGCGCTCTTCGAGACCGCGAGCGCGCAGGCTGGGTACTTCACCACGGAGCAGGCCGCCGCCGCCGGCTTCAGTTCGGCTCTGCTGACCCATCACACCAAGACCGGCCGCTTCCTCCGCGTGGCGCGGGGTCTCTACCGGCTGCGCGACTATCCCTCCGCGCCCGATGAGGAGATCGTCGCAGCCTGGCTGCGCCAGGCGCCAGGGGCGGTCGTGTCGCACGAGTCGGCCCTCGAGCTCCTCGGCGTGTCTGACGTCATTCCCGACCGGGTCCACCTGACAGTCGCTCGGGAGCGCCGGCGGCTGGTGCCCCAAGCGGGCGTGGCGATCCATACCACGACCCACCCGCTCACGGATGCTGACGTCATCAGCCGCCGCGGCGTTCGGCTGACGGCGCCTGCCCGGACGATCGCCGACGTCGCGGCGGCGGGCATGGCTCCGGACCAGGTTTCGGCAGCCGTCCGCGAGGCACTCGGGCGAGGCCTTACGACCTCGGCACTTCTCCGCGAGGCCGCTCGCTCGCGCGGTCATCGGGTCGAGCGTCTGGTCGAGGCTGCGCTGGCTGGAGCCGGCACATGAGGTATGCCTCAGCGGGCGCCTTCCGGCGGGCCCTCGAAACGCGCCTTGCCACGCACGCGCGCCACACTGGCCGCTCGATGGTCCGCCTGCGCAAAGAGGTCGCCTTCGATCGGCTGCTCGCTCGGTTGATCACGGTCGCCCCGGAGCGATGGGTCCTGAAGGGCGCCCTGGCGCTCGACTACCGCTTCGGCGATCGAGCACGGACCACGAAGGACATCGACCTCGCGACCGCCGGCGACGAGGCCTCGGTCACAACTGATCTGCTGGCGTCGCAAGCGCTCGAGCTGGGCGACTTCTTCGGCTTCGCCATCGAACGCACGGGCGCCCTCGACCGCCTGGCGGAGGGTGCCGCGGTTCGATATCACGTGCGGGCCGAGCTGGCGGGTCGGGTGTTCGACGAGTTCCGGCTCGATGTCGGCTTCGACCCGCCGATCGGCGTCGAGCTCGACCGGCTGCTCGGCCCCGACATCCTGGCGTTCGCCGAGATCGCGCCGGTCGAAGTCCAGGCAGTCCCGATCGAGGTCCATGTGGCCGAGAAAGTGCATGCCTACGCCCGCGCGTACGGCGCCGGTTCTGTCGGGACCACCCGGGTCAAGGACCTCGTCGACCTGGCGCTCATCGCCACTGCATCGTCGCTGGACGCGTCGGGTCTCCGCACGGCCCTCGAGACGACCTTCAACCGAAGGGCCGGCCACGATCTGCCCATCAGCTTGCCCCGCCCGCCGGCCGACTGGCGTGTTCCGTATGGCCGGATGGCGCGCACCGTCGGCATCGATATCGACCTTGACGCCGGGTTCGAGTCGGCTGCGCGAGTGCTCGATCCGATTCTCGGTCGCTCCGTTCGCGGTGGTGCTTGGGATCCTGTCAGTCAGGCCTGGACCTGATCCGCGGCCGCCAAGGGTCGACAAGCTGGCGGTTGTCGGCGTGATCGTCGAGGGGACGGCCGGTTATCCGTACTTCCTGCAGTTCTTCGGCGCCTACGTATGTCGAAGCGTTGCTTCGCCGGACGTGTCGCTCGAGGCCTATCGAGCCGTCGAGCCGGCGCTGCTTCACGAGCTTGACCTCGCCTTCTTCGAGGACCGCTTCGAGGGCGCCACCCCGGCCGAGCAGCGGGTGCTGGAAGCCATGGCGTTGGTCGAAGGACGCGTCCCGCTCAGACGGTTGCACGCGGCCATGCCTGAGGTCTCAGGACTCAACCTTCTCGTCCGCCGCCTCGTCGAGCGTGGCCTCATCTACCGCGCGACCCGGGGCGCCTACGACTTCGCGCTGCCAGCATCCCGTTCGTCGAGCCGCCGGATCCGACCTAGAGACCGACTCGTCGGCGCGCCATGGCCTGTCGACTGCGCTCCCGGCTTATCGCCACGGCGCAACGAGTGCAGTAGCGATGTGCGGGGGATCGACGCTGCTCGACCTGGTGACATCGTTTGCATTCGATCAGTGCGACCCTCAGCCAGTCGCGCGAGCGAGACGGGTGGGGTAGTCGGATCTCGCACCCGCCCTCGGCCATGCCCAGCGAATTCAGTACACGGCCGGCTCCGGCCCATCCGCTTGACCCTACGGCCAATTCGTTAACCAGGTCCAATAGGGACCGTCGTGATTCCGCTCATGTCGTACGCAAGGCGACGGCAGGCGGCATCCGTGATGCTCGAACGGCCGGTACCAGGCCGGCGAACGCCCCGATCAGGACGGCGGAGGCAATGCCGCCCACCCAAGCCTCACCGGGGATCACGACGGCCCAGTCCCTGGAGCTCGCATACAGGGCCGTTGCTGTGGTCCCGGCCAGCACACCGACGCCGCCGCCGATGACGGCCAGCAGGATCGACTCACCGAGGAACTGCGTCCTGATCTGGCCCTTCGTCGCCCCCAGCGCACGACGCAGGCCGATCTCCGAACGGCGCTCCAGAACCGAGATGAGCATGATGTTGGCGACACCGACGGCACCCACGATCAGGGCCACCACGCCGAGGCCGAGAAAGAGGCTGTCGAACGCTCCCGCCGCAGCGGCGCGGGCAGTGAGCGCGTCGGACGGCTGGCTGATAGCCACCTCGTTCGGTGCCTCGGGGTTGGCCGTCCGCGCGAGCAAGGACTGCACTGCGGCAACGTGGTCGATCGCGGCGCGGACATAGATCGAGGTCGGCGGGCCAGCTTGCTCCTCCCCGCCGACCAGAACGACATAACCAAGGAACCGCTGAGCGGTCGGGTAACCGATCAGCGCGCTGTCGTCGATCTCGGGCGCCAAGGGCGAGGGCTCCAGAATGCCCACGACGTTGAACCACTGCCCTCCCAGCCAGATGCGCTGGTCGGGGAAGATCCGGTCGATGCCCAGCCGTTGGGCGGCGACCGACCCGAGCACCGCGACCGGCTCGCGACCGGTGCCGTCGTTGAGCCAGCTGCCACGGGCGATGCCGGTCCCGAGCACGGACAGCAGGTTCAGGCTGGTGGCCCGTACCTGGAGTCCGCCGCTGTTGGCCACCACTCCCCGAGTCGGTGGCGGGCTGTCCGCCGCGGTGGAGCTGCCCGCCGGGGTCCGCGACGCGAGCGGTCCGGGGCTGCCGGCCGGTGGGCTCTGAACAGTTGCATGACGACCTCGTCAATCTCCCGCCCGGTCCGGCGCCTGTTCCTCTCCGGTCATCAGCGCAGCTCCTGCGCGAGGCCGATGAGCAGCCCCTCAGGCCCGCGGATGTAGCAGAGCCGATACGTGTCTTCGTACTGGACTATCTCGCCGACCAGGTGCGCACCGTGCCGGCGGAGCCTTTCAACCGTATCGTCGACGTCGTCCACCGCGAACATGACCCGGAGGTAGCCGAGCGCGTTGACCGGGGCGTTCCGATGGTCCCCGACAACGGGGGGCCTGACAAAACGCGAGAGCTCGAGCCGCCCATGGCCGTCCGGCGTGCGCATCATCGCGACCTCGACGTGCTGATTGCCCAGTCCGGTGACCTGCCCGGCCCACGCTCCTTCGATCTCGCCCCGGCCTTCGAGCTCCAGGCCGAGCTCGACGAAGAAGTCCACCGTGGCGTCGAGGTTCTCGACGACGACGCCCATGTTGTCCATCCGTATGACTGCCATGAGTCCAGCCTACGGCCTCACGAGGTGTGGCGCAGCCAGACCCGTCCGAAGCCGAGGCGACGTGGACACCCGAGGCGGCCATGAGGGCTGAGCAACCCAACTCGATGTCAACGTCGATCCCAGCGCGACCGCCTAACTGCCTCCCGGCTCCTGGCCCGCTTCAGTGCGCGACGACAGTCCGGGCAAAGCTTCTGGATCGGTGACGTTCGCTCGACGATCTGGTGACAACGCGCGCACTCGAGCAGTGCGGTCCTCATCCACCCCCGCGAACGTTCGGGGCGGGGGAGCGAGATCTCGTTTCCAGAAGCGATGCCGAGCCGATTCAGTACACGCCTGGCTCCCGCCCTTCGGCCCTATCTAGTAGGTCGATAGAAGTGTCCCGATACCAGGAACATGGCGGTATGCGTTTGGGATGCCTCGCTTCCCGAGTGCCTGCTGGAGAGCGAGGTAGTCCTCTGGCCGCCACCAGAAGGTGCCCAGACGATCGACCCCGTGGAGCGGTGTGCCTAGCGTGCCGACCCGAGTGGTCGCGTCTGGGATGGTGAACTCAATGTGATGGGGCCGCAACAGCAGGACCGCCCTAACGTTAGTAAGGGATATCCTGCGCTCCCGACCGAATGGCCCAAACCGAACCCACGTCCGAAACACAATGGCGTTCTCGGCAACATACGCGACTCGCTGATTGCCGACATACCCGAGCCAGAAGATCACTCCTCCGACCAGGCACATCGCCGCGGTGACCAGGAGGAGCGCGAAGACTCCCGGCTCCGAGATCGCTCGGTTCATGATCGCTTCCGCAATCAAGGCGACTGGCGCGAGCACGAGGGATGCTGTCAGGAGGTACATCACGACATGGAGCCGACGAAAGGGCGCATGGATCTCCACGTCACCGTCTGTCACTTACCCGAGGACCCTCTCACCACCAAGCCGTACGCGATCTCCGCCGCGTCCCCAGCATAATCGAAGAGCTCGTGGTTGAAGATCGGCTTCAGGACAGTGAAGTTCAGCGAGGTCAACGCCTCCTGCCGCGTCATCTGCGACGCCGTAATGCGGCCGCCCATCCTCGCTGAGGTCTCGGACGTACGTCGCAACCTCGCTGAGGTCGCGCCGGGCGGTATCGGACTGACAGGGCCACAGGCCGCTCCGCTCGGAGTCGAAGAGGGGCACACTCAGGAAGGAATGGTTGTCGGACGGCCCGTAGAAGCCGTCGGTGACCGCGGCGACCGGGGGCACGCTCCAGGTCGCGCTGACCACCAACGTATTGAAGATCAGCGCAAGGGACGCCAGCTGAGCCGTGCCGTGCCGAATTCGCCCTTGCGCAGAAAGACGCGCGAAAACTTGAACAAGGATCGTCCCAGGGGTTCGCGCGCGGCGCATGATGGCCCTCCCAATTCCCCCGATTGGGCGCATCGGAGCGGCCGGTGCCCCGGCCGAGTGGCTACTTGACTGCGTAGCAGCGTATCCGGGAGGTGGCTATGGGGACCATCACCCGCCGCCGGTACGTTGGTACACCTGACCGAGTGGGATGGAGCAATCCCGGGCCGTTGGCGGCCTGCCGATCGACGGTCATCTGTCACCGAGTCGCCCGATGGGCTCGCGTAGGGCGACGGATCGCTTCCGCGCCATTGATTCTCGGCTGCGTTGGCGCTTCAGTGCGGCTCGACACTCCTGGCAGTTACGTTGAGCGGGCGAGCGTGATTCCGTGATCTGGTGGCAGCGTTCGCACTCCAGGAGAGCGACGTTCAGCCACGCGCGCGATCGCTCGGGGCGGGGGAGTGGGATCTCGTTCTGAACCGTGCCAAGGG
>CAVXEH010000017.1:0-180149 GCA_963760875.1 uncultured Chloroflexia bacterium
AATTCAGTACACGGCCGGCTCCGGCCCGCCGGAGCCACTCTGTTACTGAATGCGAGCGGTTGACGCGTCGTAAGGTGTCGTTCGCTAGGCAACTGCAAGCCGTGCTGGCCTTGGACAACCCCCCAAGGCGCCGAGCTAGAGCTCAGTCGGATCCGATGCCCTGATCCAGCCCGCCTGAAGGCCGGCGGCCACGGCCTCCGCGCGATTGCGTGCCCCTAGCTTGGCGTAGACACGGGCAAGGTGGGACTTGATCGTGTGTTCCGACAGGAAGAGCCGCTCGCCAATGGCCCGTGCACTGAGCCCGGTGGCCGCCAGGGCGAGGACCTCGCGTTCGCGCAGGCTCGGCGCCTCCAGGGTCTTCGTGGGCGGGAGGGTCAGCGCGGCTTGGCGCTGGCCAGTGCGCAATGCGCGGTGCAGGGTGAGGACGAGCAGAAGCACGCCGGCCCCTTCGAGCAGGTACAGCCCGAACCGCGCCACGTGGACTGGATCGGAGAGCCAGGGGTGGCCGCGAAGGGGAACAAGGAGCCAGGCGCCGACGGCACCGAGGAGAAGTGCGAGCAGCCCCGAGAGGAACCCGAGGGTGATGCCCACCACCATGACGGGCACGAGGAGCAAGAGGAAGGCACCGCCGCCAGGCAGGATGGACTGGGTCGCGTCGACCAGGACGACCGCCCCGACCACCAGGACCACGGGCAACCCAACCCGAAGCCGTCGGCTCGTCTGGCGCGTGGCAGCGCCGGCCGCCGCACGCTGAAGGGTGTCCTCGAGCCGGGGCAGCAGGGCGGGTGTCACGCCCGAAAGTATGCCGGTTTAGCGCAAGCGGCCACCCTCAAGGTCGGGTCGGCGACCGGCGTTCGGGTGCAGATTCATTCGTTCGAGTGAAGACATCCGGAGCTCAGCCGGCCACCGTGACGCCTTCATCGCCACCCGAGCGGCGTCTCCTGACGGCACGCCCTTGGTGGCCATCTGGAGGTGCCGGTGCAGTCCACACCCAAACCATTCGCCGCGCGGCTGGCGGTCGACTATCCGCAGCAACTCGATCGCCTGACGACCCTGCTGCGGCTGGTCTGGATCATCCCGATCGGGATCATCCTCAGCCTGCTTACCGCCACCGGCAACGAGACGGTGATCACCGAGACCGGCAACAGGATTATCCGTACAGGCGGCGGCATCACCGCTGGGCTGTGGCTCGCCACAGCGCTGATGATCGCGGTGCGGATCCGCTACCCGCGCTGGTGGTTCGACTTCGCTCGCGGGCTGACCCGTTTCGGCGCTCGCGCAGGCGCCTACCTCCTGCTCCTGACCGATCGCTACCCGTCGACCGTGGATGAGCAGTCTGTCCGCCTCGAAATCGACTACCCGGAGGTCGAGCGGGACCTCAACCGATGGCTGCCCCTCGTGAAGTGGCTGCTCGCGGTGCCGCACTTCATCGTGCTGTTCCTGCTCTGGATCGGCGTCCTGGTCGCGGTCCTCGTCGCCTGGTTCGCGATCCTCGCCACCGGCCGGTATCCGGCGGGCCTCTTCGATTACGTCGTTGGCGTTGGCCACTGGACGCTGCGGGTCAACGCGTACGCCTTTCTGCTGGTCACCGACCAGTACCCACCGTTCAGCCTGAACTAGGAGGACATACCTTGATCGCACAGACCGCCCGTAGCGCGTCGCCCATGACCTACGCCAGGGCGGCTGGCGTGCTCTACCTCGTCATCTTCCTGATGGCCCCCTTTGCCGAGTTCTTCGTGCGCCAGGGTCTGATCGTGGCGGGGGATGCCACAACCACGGCCGCGAACGTGGTCGGCTCCGAAGGGCTGTTCCGCGCCGGCTTCACCACCGATCTGGTGGTGTTCGTCATCGAGATCGCGCAAGCCGCGCTGCTCTACATCCTGCTGGCACCGGTCAGCCGTCCGATCGCCCTGGTCATGTCGTTCGCCCGGCTGGCCCAGGCGGCGATCCTCGGCTTGAACTTGCTCAACATGTACACCGGCCTGGAGCTGCTGACCAACTCCGCCTATGCAAGCGCCTTCGACACCGGCCAGATCGCGGCGCTAGCGCTCGTCTTCCTCAACGCCCAGAGCTTCGGCTACGAGCTTGGGCTGATGTTCTTCGCCCTCCACCTGTGCACGCTGGGGTACCTCGTCTATCGGTCCGGGTACCTGCCGAGCGTGCTGGGCATCCTGCTGGTCGTGTCGGGGCTCGGCTACGTCGGCAACGGCCTGGCCGTCTTCCTCGTCCCCGACCTGGCCGACCTGATGGCGAGCATCGTGGTGGTCACGGCCCTGGTCGGCGAGCTGCCGCTCACCCTGTGGCTCCTCATCAAGGGGGTGAATGTCCTGCGCTGGTACGCGTGGTCTCAACCGCTGCCCGCTCGCGGCAGTGAGCTGCCGGCAGCCGCCGGTGGCGCGGCGTGACGGCCGAAGCGGTCGCGAGGGCCCAACCAGCATCCGGAGGGGTGCCGTCCGTAAAAGGCACGGCGCGTCTCGCCGGCCTCCTCTATGGGCACATCCTCGCGGCGGGCACCGGTGACGTCCTCTCCATCCTGGTCGCGGTGCTCGCCGTGCCGGGAGGGCTCGCGTTCACGGTCTGGCCGCTGTGGAGGGGAGTTGATGTCGAGCGTTGGGAGGAGCGCGCCGGCTCCGCTCGGCGGTTGGAGCGTGGTCCGCTGTGAGGGTCCCGCGGCGCGCCGCCGCCGCTGTCTGCCTGACGCTGGTGGTCACGCTCGGCGTCGTCGAGCGCGTTGGCGTGCTGGCGCTTGGCATGGCGAGCAGTCCGCTCCGAACGTCGCCGCCTCCGGCTGCAGCCATGTACGCAGCCCCAGGGCCATATCCGGTTGGCACCGGCTGGCTGGATCTCGGTGAATCCCCGGCGGGCGTGACCCTGTGGTACCCCGCCGCCCCCGACACGGACACCAGGTTGGGAACGACCTATACCTTCGCGATCAGGATGCTCGCACCACGAGGCGGCGTGGCGATAGCGACCTATGCAGGAATCGCGAGCGTCAACGCACCGCCCGACACCGCGCGTGGTCCGTTCCCGCTCGTGATCCTGTCGCCCGGCTTCGCCATCTCGACCGGTGCCTACGCCTGGTTGGCCGAGCACCTCGCGTCTTACGGCCTGGTGGTGGTCGCGCCGGACTACGAGGAGGTGCTGGATCCCGCGAACCTGTGGATGGCGACCATCGATCGGCCTCGCGCGACCTCGACGCTGCTGGGCCTCGTTGATGACGCGGCGCGGACGGGCAGCCTAAGAGGCCTGGTCGACCCCGAGCGGGTGGCGGTCATCGGTCATTCCTACGGCGGCTACACGGCCTTGGCGAGCGCCGGCGCGCGCATGGACACCACCCAACTTGAGTCGATCTGCGAGCAGGCGTACCGGTCCGATGACCCGGTCGTCTTCCTGTGCGAAGCGCTGCTTCCCCGCCTCGGCGACATGGCCGTTCGAGCTGGCTTGCAGGTTTCCCCGGAAGGCCTCTGGCCCGAGTCGGGTCTGCCGGGCGTCGACGCGGTCGTCGCCCTGGCGGGTGACGCCGTCATGTTCGGGGAGGGCGGGCTACGCGAGATTGAGGTACCGGTGCTGGCGATCGGCGGTACGGCCGACCGGGATTCGCCCTTCGCATGGGGCACCCAGCTGACCTATGAGTCGGTGCGCAGCCCGAGACGCGTCGAGATCGGCCTGGTCGACGCCGAGCACATGGTCTTCACCGGTCCGTGCGAGCGGGCGCGACTGCTGCTGCGGTTACTCGCTGAACCGTTCTGCGCGGATCCGGCCTGGGACAAGGTGGCGGCCCATCAGCTGGTGCAGCACTTCGCCACTGCCTTCCTGCTGGCAGAGCTCAACCACGATGCTGCCGCCACGGCGGCGCTCTCCTCGGCGGACGGGTTCGAGGCGATCAGCTACCGCGCCGGGGGGTACTGACATGAAGCGAGGTCTGGAGACGGATAGAGGAGGGCAGGGATGGCATCGGGGGCAGAGATGAAGGCGGTCCTGTTCAAGAAGACCGGATCGGTCGAGGGCCTGGTTATTGCCGAGGTACCGAAGCCCGTGCCAGGACCGAACGAGGTGCTGGTCCGCATCCGGGCCACGAGCGTGACGCGGGGAGACGTCGTGCTGCGGAAGATCCCGTTCCTCGTGGCTCGCGTGTTCGGGCAGCGCCGCAAGGCCATGCTCGGGCACGAGTTCGCCGGCGACGTCGAGGCTGTCGGGCCATCCGTGACCGGCGTCGCTATCGGCGACCGGGTGTTCGGGACGACGACCGGGCTGCCGGTGGGTGCCTACGCCGAGTACATCTGCGTCGCCGCCGACGGCATGCTCGCGACCATCCCGCCCAACGTCTCGTACGAGGAGGCGGCACCGGTGCCCATCGGCGCCACCGCAGCGCTGCAGTTCCTCAGGCGTGGCGGCGTGGGGCCGGGCAAGCGCGTCCTGGTCATCGGCGCCTCGGGCAGCGTGGGCTCCTACGGCGTGCAGCTCGCGGCGCACTTCGGCGCGCGGGTGACCGGCGTGTCCGGTCGCCGCAACCTAGAGCTCGTGAAAACGCTCGGCGCCGACGACGTGATCGACTACTCCAAGCGGGACTTCACGAAAGAGGAGGCGAGGTACGACCTCATCTTCGACGCAGTCGGCCAGGGGTCGCCGAAGACGATCAGGCGCGCCCTGGCCGAGAACGGCGCATTCGTATCCGTGCGGTCTTCGACCGAGGAGCACCGCGACGACCTTCTGGCGGTCAGGGACCTGCTCGCCGCAGGGAGCCTGCGGGCTGTCATCGACCGGCGTTACCCGCTGGATCAGATTCGGGACGCACACATCTACGTTGAGACTGGCCGCAAGACGGGCAATGTGCTGATTGAAGTTGCCGGGAATGCGACCTCATAGCGTTCCGCTATGAGTGGCTGCATGCCTCGTCGCAAGTCGCGCACCAGGGGGTAACCAAGCAGAGAAGAGGATGCGAACTGAGATGGAACATTCATTGGAGGCACCGCGGACCTTCCGGGGAAGTGCCGTCGCGGTCGGCCTGCTGCTCCTGGCCGCGTTTGTCGCCTATGCCGCCGGGACGGCGCTCGTCGACTCGGTGCTGAGTGCCGACGCCGCGGCATCGGCTCTCGCAACAGGTGAAGTGGCGGTGAGGACGGGCACGATCCTCATGCTGGCCGACGCCCTCTTCGTCGCAATCATCGGAGTGCTGCTATACGCGGTGGCGCGCGGCATCGATGAGCGCATCGCAATTGGCTATCTGGCCACCCGGATCGTCGAAGCTGTGGGGCTGGCCGTCGGCGTCATGTTTGTCCTGCTGCCCGTCACCGTCGGAGACCGCCCGGTCGACGATGTCGCGACGCTGGCGGCCGTTGCCGAGCAAGGAAACGCAATCGCGTACCGGATCGCCATGATCGCACTTGGAATCGGCAGCGTGCCGTTCTGGTTCCTCGCCTTCCGGGCGCGCCTCGTCCCGCGCATCCTTGCCGCCCTGGGGGTGGCCGGGTACACCATCTTCTTCGCGGGCTATGTCCTCGACATCCTGGGTCTCGACGTGGGGCTGCTCATGGCAATTCCCGGCGGCCTGTTTGAGGTGGCCATCGCCGTCTGGCTGATCGTCCGGGGCTTCAACTCGCCGGCGGTTCAGATCACAACCCGGCCGGAAATCGCGGCGGTGGCGCAATGAGCGCGAGCCGAAGGAGCATGACGAACGCTCGGCATGCCCGATGGACGAGGAGCAGCTCCAAATGAATGTCGTCGAAGTCAACGAGCTCACGAAGCAATACGGCGCACAGAGGGCCGTCAATGGGGTGTCCTTCTCCGTCGAGGAGGGCGAGATCTTCGGCATCCTCGGCCCGAACGGCGCCGGCAAGACCACGACCGTGGAATCCATCGCCGGTTTGCGTCGACCCGACGGCGGGACGATTCGCGTCCTGGGCCTCGACCCGCAGCGGGATCGCGATCGACTCCGACCGCTCGTCGGAGTCCAGCTGCAGGAGAGCGAGCTGCCGGAGCGGATGACCGCGGCCGAGGCGGTCAACCTGTTCGCGTCGTTCTACGCCGATCCAGAAGATCCGCCGAGGCTGATCGAAGACCTGGGGCTGACGGAGAAGCGGAATACGCAGTATCGAAACCTGTCCGGCGGTCAGAAGCAGCGCCTCTCGATTGCGGTCGCCCTTGTCGGAAGGCCGAAGGTCGCGATCCTCGACGAGCTGACGACGGGCCTGGACCCGCAGGCTCGGCGCGAGGCGTGGCACCTGATCGAGTCCATCCGCGATCGAGGCGTGACGGTGCTCCTCGTAACGCACTTCATGGAGGAGGCCGAACGTCTCGCGGACCGCGTCGCGGTCATCGATGCGGGCCGAATCGTCGCCATCGACACGCCGGCCGGAATCATTTCACGCGCGGACATCGAGCAGAAGCTCCGATTCCGCCCGTCTGCACCGATCCAGGATCGGCTCCTGTCTGACCTTCCGGAGGTCAGGAGCCTTGAGTGGGCGGGTTCGGTCCTCGTCGTCACCGGAACAGGGAATCTCATCCAGGCCGTCACGTCGGTGCTTGCCCAGCACAACATCGTGGCGGACGGAATGCGCGTCGAGCAGGCCAACCTCGATGACGCGTACCTCGCTCTGATCACCCATCCAACGGGGGAGATGTCATGAACGCGATGCGCGCCATCATCGCCGCCGAGGCGAGGCTCCTCCTTCGCGAACCGATCAGCTGGGTCGTGTCGATCATCCTTCCGTCAGGCATCCTCCTCGTCTTTGGTCTGCTGGTTCCACAACGCGCGGATCCTGCCTTCGGGGGCCTGCGGTTCATCGACGTCTTCGCCCCGTCGCTGGCCGTCATCAGCACGGCGACGCTCGCGCTGCAGTTCCTGCCGATCCGCCTGGCGACCTATCGCGAGAAGGGCATTCTGCGTCGGTTCTCAACGACGCCGGTACCCCCCAGTCGGCTGCTTGTCGCACAGTTGGTGGTCTATTCGGTGATGGCCACGGTGGGTCTGGTCCTGCTGGTCATCGTCGGATATCTTGCGTTCGGCATCCGCCTGCCCGGCAACCCGCTTGGCTACATGGCCGCGTTCGGTATCGGCATGGCGGGTCTTCTGGCCGTGGGACTCCTGGTGGCGGCTGTCACTCCGTCCGCCGGGGTCGGCGAGGCCATCGCCTTGCCGATCTTCTTCGCCGTGATGCTGCTGGGCGGCGTCTATTACCCTCGCACGCTCCTGCCTGAGCCTCTCATCCGGGTCGGTGAGTTCACCCCACCAGGCGTCCAGGGACTGCAAGATGCATGGCTGGGAGTGGCTCCCCAAGTCCTTCCGCTGGCCGCGCTGGCCGCCTTGGCGGTGGTCGTCGGTGCGATCTCCAGTCGCATGTTCCGCTGGGAGTGACTGCAGACCTGGTCGCACGTCGTGGACCAAGGGTTAACGAAGTAGAGAAGAGGAAGACAAGATGGAAGGTCTCTGGTCGCCAAACATGTGGGGTACGCCCGTCGGATTGGGCATATTCCTGTTCCTGATCGGAAGCGGTATGGGCCTGTTCTTCTGGGGCGTGAGCAAGCTCCCAAGGAAGAAGGAATAGCGACGCCCCAACCCTCAGGTCGAGGCGCCTGACCCCCACCGCCGTCGGCGCATCGCCCGGGTGCTCCGCGATCGCTCCACTGCCCGGCCGCACCTTGAGCAGTAGAGGACCTGCCTCGCTAGACTCGCTTCTAGCGGTCTGGAGCATGACGATTCCCGCACCCAGGTCATGCCGGAGCCGCCGGCGCCGAGCTGGCGCCGAAACCCAGAAGGAAGGCGGCGGTTCCAGGCGATGATCACGACCGGCGGGCGCAGCCGCACGAGACCCCCATGCTCGGATGCATTCGTCTTCTTTGGCGCGACCGGGGACCTGGCGTACAAGCAGATCTTCCCCGCGCTTGCGGGTCTCATCCGCGACAGCGGCTGGGCCATGCCGATCATCGGTATTGCTCGGCACGGTGACGTGGCCGCACTTCGGGATCGGGCCGCGCAGAGCCTGGAAGCGCACGGGATCAAGGACGCGACGGTCCGCCATCGGCTGCAGCAGCAGCTGCGCTTCATCAACGGGTCTGATGACGACCCCGATACCTTCCGCCGGCTGCGCGCGGAGCTCGGCACGGCGCAGCACCCGCTCCACTACCTCGCGATCCCGCCGACGCTCTTTGGCGAGGTGGTGCGCCTGCTGGGCGAGTCCCACTGCGCCGATGGCGCCCGAGTCATCGTCGAGAAGCCGTTCGGCCGGAACCTGGCCGGTGCCAGGCGGCTCAACGCGACGCTCCACACCGTCTTTCGCGAGGACCAGATCTTCCGCATCGATCACTACCTGGGCAAGGAGGCGGTCCAGAACCTGCTCTACTTCCGCTTCGCCAACCGGTTCCTGGAGCCGATCTGGAACGCCAATCATGTCGCCTCGGTGCAGATCACCATGGCCGAGGCATTCGGCGTGGCCGACCGCGGCGCGTTCTACGACGGAGCCGGGGCGATCCGCGACGTGGTCCAGAACCACCTCCTGCAGACCGTCAGCATCCTGGCCATGGAGCCGCCCTCGGGACTCACGCCGGAAGCCCTGGGCAATGAGAAGTTCAAGCTGCTCGATTCGATCCGGCCGCTCCGTGCGGAGGACGTTGTGCGCGGCCAGTACGCTGGTTACCGGAAGGTGCCGGGGCGTGGCAGCCGACTCCGATGTGGAGACCTTCGTGGCGCTGCGGCTCCACGTCGAGACCTGGCGCTGGGGTGGGGTGCCCTTCTACATCCGCACCGGGAAGCGCCTGCCACTGACCGCGACCGAGGTGCTGGTGGAGCTCAAGCAGCCGCCGTTCAACGTCTTCGCCGAGCGGGGGGTGCGCCACCCGAACCACCTTCGATTCCGGCTGACCCCGGACATGTCGATCTCGCTGGGAGCGCGTGCCAAGCGGCCGGGCGAGGGCATGGTGGGGGAGGAGGTGGAGCTGTACGCGTCCCACCAGAGCGGCGCCGAGCTGCCGCCGTACCAGCGCCTGATCGGTGACGCCGGCCTTGGCGATTCCATGCTCTTCGCGCGCGAGGACACCGTCGAGGCGGCGTGGCGCATCGTGGATCCCGCGCTTGACCAGAGTGAACCACCGGATTTGTACCGGGCCGGTACCTGGGGACCAGGAGCCGCCGAGGGGCTCATGCCGCCCGGCAAGCGCTGGCACGCGCCCGCGCCGGCCGCACAAGGCAACTCCGCGCGCGTCCCGACTCGAAGACGGGGCGTTCCGCGGGCCTGAGTCTGCGCCCCGCCCTCAGGCCTGGCTGAGACGAACCCGGGCGCGTCGTCGAGCCCTGTACCAGGCCAGGTACTCGACCAGCTCTGCGCGCTCATCATCGGTGAGATCGGCGAAGAGGGCGGCGTCGAGCGCGTCAGCGGTGGGCTGGACCGGCGTGCCCGGCGACGGAACCGGCGTGCCGGGCACGCGGTAGCCGCTGAGGCGCATCAGCTCACCGTAGGGCAGACGGAGTGCCTCACCGAGCTGGTGCAGGATGTGCGGCGAGGGCTTCTTGACGGCGTCATGCTCGAGCTTGCTCAGGTAGGCGGCCGAGATGCCCGCTGCGCGCGCCGCGTCATTGACCGACAGCTGCCGCACGCCGCGCGCCTGCTTCAGCACCGCTCCAAAGGATGGCGCCATTGCTCTCACTCCTACAGTAGGTGACAATAACTACAGTTGACAATAGCAGGTCAGCATGGTTCAATGCAAGGACGGTAGTGGCCGGACTGTCTCCCGGCGGTGGTCTTGATGACGCCGCTTCCCCGGATGCCCTCGTTAGCGAATCGGAGCACACAAATGTCCATTGCCGAACCGGTCGACCAGGCGGTCGTCCCGACCCCGGAATCCACCGTTGTGGCACCTCCCCGGGCCGCAATCACCACGTCACGGAGCGCGAGCATGCGTCCCGGCGGCGCCGAGCTCAGTCGCAGGATTGTCGTCCTGCTCTTCGGGCTGATCCAGCTGGTCATTGGTCTGCGCGTAGTGCTGCTCGCGCTCGACGCCCGCGTCGGGAATGCGCTGGTGTCGGGCATTCTCAACGTCAGCCAGGTCTTCGTGGCCCCGTTCAACGGCGTCCTGCATACCAACGCCCTCCAGTCGGGCGGCGCAATCCTCGACCTGGCTGCCATCGTGGCGCTGGTGGGTTGGACGGTCCTCGAGCTCGTCGGGCTGTGGGCCATCGGCGTGTTCCGCCGCGAGCGCGCATAGATCGTCAGGCACGGGCGTGTGTCACCGGACCTGTCAGCGGGTCTTCAATGTCAGTCATGAACATCGACCGGCAGATGCCGGCGACCTGAGAGGAACGGAATCGTAATGGGATGGTTCGCATGGATCGTGGTCGGCGCCATCGCCGGCTACCTCGCCAGCAAGGTCACCGGTAGCCGCGAGGGCCTGGTGATGATGGTCGTCCTCGGCATCGTCGGCGGCCTCGTCGGGGGCTTCGTGGCCACCAATTTGCTCCACGTCGGCTCGGTCAACGGCTTCAACGTTGAAAGCATCCTGATCGCAACGCTTGGTGCAGCTGCTGTGCTGGTGGTCATGCACCTGGCAACTCGGCCGCGCGGCCTGGCCCGCCTCTTCCGATGATCGTCGTCAGCCCACCGGGCAAAGGTGGGGTGTCGATTCCCGGGCGCACCGTCAGCAACGGTCCTGTTCACTCCACGCTTCCGCCTCCCGACGCGAGCGTGGAGTGGCGATGCGCCGGGTGCGGCTCACGGATTCGTGGCGACGCGCAGCGCCTCCCTGCCTTCTGCCCGTTCTGCATGGCGTGGGCGCAGTGGCGCCAGCGAGGCGACGAGCTCTGGGCGCAGGCGATCAGCGGGCAGAAGGACCACAGCAGGGGCATGGCGAGTCTCGTGCACCCGTCGGCGTAGACTCGTCTGATGGCCGAAGAGCTCCGACCCGAGCCACCGTTTGGCTTGAAGGGCGCCAACGAGAACATCTGGCACGTCGCGATGGCGGAGCGCTGGGGCGACGGTCAGCTCATCGGACATCGCACCTTCTGCGGCCGCAACTACGCGCAGCCCTTTGTACAGGACGATCTTGCCGGGCTCAGCGACGTCTGCTCCGACTGCACCGCGCAGGTGGCCGAGCGTCATTAGCGGCTCGTCCGGCGGGGCTGTGTAACCAATCAGGCGGCTCGCTGGAGTTGACGCCAAGGGGCCGTTCGGCACTGGATAGATGCTGACCGCATGCCCATGCTAACGGCATATGCATGCAGATAGCCACCCTCGTCACCATCATCTCGACCCACACCACCACCCGGATGGGTATCGAGGCTGGGTGCGTCCTGGCCGACGGCGCGGGCGCTGGCTCGAACCGTTCCTGCTCGGCCTCGTGGCCGAGGGAGAGGCTCACGGCGGCGCGCTGATCGCTCGTCTCGACAGCCTGTGCCTGGCGCCGGACGGTGTGGACGTGGGAATGGCCTATCGCACGCTGCGCGAACTCGAGGGGGAGGGATTGGTGAGCTCCGCCTGGGTGACCAGCGACGGCGCACCGCGACGAACGTACCGCATGACGAAGGCGGGCGGACGCGCTTTGGACGAGTGGATCGGGGTCATGCGCGAGCGGGCTCGCCTCATCGATGCGTTTCTCGAAGGGACCGAACGCCTCGTGCGAGGCGAAGGAGGCTGACGTGGGCTGCTATCACGGATATCACGGGTACCACGGGTATCACGGCTGCGAACCGTGGCATGCCAGGCCAGGCGGCTCAGGCTGGTACGAGCCCGCCGACTGGTACGAGGAGGATTGGCCGATCCGCCGACGGAATCGGCCCTTCCGTCGGGCCGACCGCGAGTCGGAGGCGGACGAGCTCGAAACGCGGCTCAGCGAGCTGCGCGACGAGGTTCGGCGACTGGGGGACGAGCTCGTGAGCCTGCGTGGAGCCGGAGCCGGTCCGAACGATATCCCCTGAACAGCGGAGCCCGGCCGTGAGCCGAAGGCTAGCCGAGGCGGCTCGAACGCCGGAGATTACCCTCCACGATGTAGAACCGGAGAGGTGACGAGATGAGTGACACAGCGACACCCTTGACCGCGCAGCGCACGAAGGTGGCCGACGCGCTTGCCCGACTCCTGGCCGACACGTACACGCTCTACCTCAAGACCCATGGCTACCACTGGAACGTGCGTGGACCGCACTTCCGGTCGCTCCACCTGATGTTCGAGGATCAGTACGAGGAGCTGAGCGTAGCGGTTGACGAGATCGCCGAGCGGATTCGAACGCTCGGACAGCATGCGCCGGGGTCGTACCGCGAGATGGCGCGCCTGTCGGTGGTAAGCGACGAGGAGGACGTGCCCGATGCGATGGAGATGGTCCGCCGGCTGGGTGATAGCCACGAGGTGGTGATCCGCACCGCACGGGCGGCGATCACGGCGGCGGAGACCGCCCAGGATCCGGCGTCCCTCGACCTGGCGACCCGCCGGATTGGCGTCCACGAGAAGGCGCTCTGGATGCTCCGGGCGACGGCGTCCGAAGCGTAAGCCGATGGCCAAGTCCGCCTTGGCCTACAGGGGAGCGGTGGCCAGGTGGTCGAGCGCACGCCCCAGCGCGGCCTCCGCCTCCGGGGTCAGCCGGTCCTCGAGGATCGGAAGGTACAGCTCTTCCTCGTCGAGGTGCGCCATCACGAGCACGTGCAGCCGCAGCATCAGCCGACGCAACGCAAGGACCGAGTAGCGATCCAGCTCGACGTCCGCCCGATCGACGATCGTTCCGAGCCGCTCGACCAGGCGCCGGATCTCCTGGTGCTCATGAAGCATCGGGATACTGATCTGCCGGTCATCCATGATCCGCTCGAGGGTCGGATAGACGGCGGCCTCGACGGCGTCCATGTGCGGGATCAGCTTCTCGCGCAGTCCCTGCTGGACCTCGCGGAGCTCGCCCAGCTCGGCAATCGCCCCCAGCGTATCGATGCAATCAGGGCAAAGGCAGTACGTCAGCGCGCACAGGCGCTGCGAATAGTCACGCAGGACTGCGTGATGCTCGTGGGTAACGTTGCTCAGCGCGTGCATGGGCTCACCTCCCGGATCGTCCGTCCGCCGGATCCGGCGGCCCAAGGGCGCAATCCGGGTCGGAGGGTGGGGCGGTCGCCTCGATCAGGTAGTCGGAAATGTCACGGAATCGCATGCCATCGGCTGCCTTGCGCAGGTTGACAAGGCAGATCGGGCACATCGTCACGCAATCCGGGGCGACCTGCCGCAGCTGGCCGACCCGCGCGGCCGCGACGGCCGCAGCGCGATCAGGGAAGAGCGCCTCGGCGGGGCCGCCACAGCACCAGGTGAGGGCTCCGGCGTTCTCCGGCTCTCGAACCTCAAGACCTGCCGCGGCAAGGAGCTGCCTCGGCGGCTCGATGATGTTCTCGTAGCGGGCGTAGACGCATGGATCGTGGATGACGACCGGATCCCGCACCGGCGTCGGGAAGGTCATGCCCCGCTCGTTGAGGACCTCGAGGTAGCTGCGGACCCGCACGTCGAACCCCTCGACCAGCCTCGGATACACGCTCCGCAGCATGTTCGTCGTGTGGGGGTCGATGGTGATCACCTCGCGGACCCCGTGCCGGCGAAGGAGGTCAGTGATCCGCCTGGCGTGGGCCGCGACGGCCTCCTCGGCGCCGAGGTCATAGGCGAGCGCCCCGGCGTACAGGTCGTCCTCGTACAGGTAGCCGAACTCGACGCCGGCGCGGCGCAGCAGGCGCGCGACATTGGCGGGAACGCGATCGTATTCAGCCCGCTCCCGCGCGGACGGTCGAGCCACGAAGGCCACGCCGTTGATGAGGCGGTTGATGCGCCGTCCGATGCCGGTCAGGCGGGCGAACGGGGTGCCGCCGACCCATGTCACGAGCGTCACGAGGCGCTCGATATAGGGAATCAGCTGATACATCAGGCCCGTGTACAGCACCGTCTCGCCACCGCGCGGCAGGTCGAGGTCCCGTGCCCAGCGGGTCGCCTGCCTGGCGGGAATGGGCAGGACTGAGCCCCGAATGCGCAGGTTGTCGGCGAGGATGCCCGCCACGTCCCTGGTCGGCAGCGCCATCAGTCTCCCTCCCTGAACAGCCAGCCACGCAGCAGTCGCACGTTGTCGGTGATATGCACGCCGGCGGGGCAGCTCTGCTCGCAGGCGCGGCAGAGGAGGCACGAGAAGATGGCGTCGCTCTCGGCGCGAACCGCTTCCTCCATGCCGAAGACCACGTAGCGGAACAGGCGCCTGGGCAGCACGTCGATCCCGAGGGGACAAGTCGCGGTGCAGAAGCCGCAGTTCATGCAGGCCTCCGCGTCGAAGCCGTCCCGGCCGCCCGGTTTGCCGCCCAGCCTGCGACCCAGGTCGGCCGCGATCACGCTGCTCATGGCTGCCTCACCGCGGAGTATCGGTACTCGAACGTCGGTCCGGGACCCTTTTCGTCGACCACCTGGCCGTACTTGCGCATGCCCATCACCCAGACCATCACCTCGGGCTCCGGCAGACCCGCAGCGGCTGCCAGCTCCGACACGGTCAGGGGGCCATCGGCGAGCAGCGCAAGGAGGCGATCGCGCATCAGAGGCTCGTCCCGGACCACCTCACGAAGGTCACGCATCGCGTCCACTCCCGGCAAGCAGGCCCACAATCGTGGCCTTCATCTGCGCGTCGGTGTACCCCTGGAGGTCAATAGCGCCGGTCGGACAGACGGGCGTGCACGCGCCGCAGCCTTTGCAGCCGGCGGCCAGGACGGTGGCGACCGTCTGGCCGTCGCTTCCGTTCATCTCAATCGCCGAGAACGGGCACGCCGCAACGCATTCGCCGCAGCCGTCGCAGGCCGCGACGTTCACGGTTGCCACCTGCGGATCGAGCGATGCGACCCCGCGCTTCAGCACGCTGGCCGCCTGGGCGGCCGCGGCAAGCCCGGAGCCGACGCTCTCGGCGCCGGTCTTCGGGGACTGGCAGGCGCCGGCGATCAGGACGCCATCCACCACGGTCTCCACGGGCCGCAGCTTGGGATGGATCTCGTTGAAGAACCCGTCCCGGCCGATCGGCAGCTTGAGCGTCGAGATGAGCTCGTCGTTCTGGCGCGGCACCATCCCGGTGACCAGCACCAGGAGGTCCGCCTCGACGGTCAGCTCCTCCCCGGCGGTGAGGAGATCATGGGTCGTGACCCTGATCCCGTCGCCATCGGCGGAGACAGATGGCGGATCGTCGTCGGCGAAGCGCAGGTAGTACGAGCCGCGCCGGCGCGATTCGTTGAACATGAGCTCGTTGCGGCCGTAGGTCCGCAGATCGCGGTAGAAGTGGTACTGCCGGAGCTCCGGGTCGCGCTCGGCGGCGAGGAGCGAGACGTGGACGGTCGCGCTGCAGCAGTAACGGGAGCAGTAGGTGCGCTCGCCACACCGGCTGCCCACGCAGTAGATGTAGGCGATGGTGCGGATCGCTCTCCCGTCGCGGGTCAGCGGCCCGCCGGTCTCGTCGAGCAGGCGGCGAAATTCGGGGAGCGTCATCACCCCCGGCATGCCGTAGCCGTACTCGCCCGCCGCCGGCTCGTAGGTGTCGAACCCGGTGGTAACCACGACCTGGCCGACGGATACCTCGCGGCGGCCGTCGTGGTTGGCGATGGTGAGCTGGTAGTTACCGTACGTTCCCGCCTTCGCCACGACCCGGGAGCCGATGAGGACCTCGACCTGCGGGCGCCGGCCGATCTCCTCGGACATTCGCTCCACAAGTCGGCGGCCGATCACGCCTCGCGGAAACATCTCGCCCAGCTCGCGGACGTGGCCGCCCAGTTCTGGACCTTTTTCGACCAGGTAGACGCCGAGGCCAACGTCGGCCAGCGCGATCGCCGCCCGCATCCCTGCGACCCCACCGCCGATGACGGCGACGCGCGGGGCGGTCTCCACCTCGATCGGCTGCAGGGGCTCCGTGAGCCGGGCGCGGGCGACGCCTCCGGTGACGAGCCGGATCGCCTTGCGAGTTGCCCCCTGAGGATCGTCGGTGTGGGTCCACGAACACTGCTCGCGGAGGTTGACCTGCGTGACCCGGTACGGGTTCACGCCCGCCCGCTCGGCCACGCCCCTGAAGGTGAACTGGTGCAGCTTGGGCGAGCAGCAGGCCACCACGAACCCGTCCAGGTGCTCCCTGGCGACGTCGTCGATCATCTCCTGCTGGTTCGTGTCGGAGCAGGTGAACATGGCGTGCCGGGCGACCTGGACACCGGGCATGTCCTTGACGGCGTCGATCACGGCATCGGTGTCGACAAAGTCGCCGATGTTTCCGCCGCACTGGCAGACGTAGACGGCGATGCGCGGCTCGCTCATGCCGGCACCTTCCGTCGCTCGAGGTGAGCAGCTACCTGCACCGCGGCCGCTCCCGCATGGAGGATCGACTCGGGGATGTCTCGCGGTCCGGAGACGGCACCAGCCACGAACACGCCGGGCAGGCTCGTCGCGGCGGGGCTGAAGTCCTCGTCGGGCTCGTCGATGTAGTCGAACCCGTCGGTCGCGATGCCGTCGCCTTCGAACAGCCGCTCGACATCGCGGTTGGGCTGGATCCCGACGGCCAGCACGACGAGGTCGTACTCGGCCTCCGCGATCGTGCCGCCCTGGTCGATGTCCTCGTAGCGCAGCACCAGGTTGCCCTCGTCGGTTTCGCGGATCGCTGCGACGCGGCCCTTGGTAAAGGTCACACCCATGCCCTTGGCCTGCTCGAAGAACTCGTCGTAGCCCTTGCCCACGGCGCGGATGTCGATGTAGTGGACGGTCACCTCCGCAAAGCGCAGCACGCCCATGATCAGCTGGTTCTGCTTCAGCGAGTACATGCAGCAGAACTTCGAGCAGAGCGGGTTCCCCACGGTCTCATCGCGCGAGCCGGTGCACATGACATACGCGATCCGCCGCGGAGTCCTGCCGTCACTCGGCCGCAGGACGCTGGGGTACGGCCGGGTGGGGGAGAGGAGGCGCTCCATCTGCATCCCGGTGATCACGTTCGGGAAGCGGCCATAGCCGTACTGCGGCTTCAGATCGGCGCCGAAGAGCCGATAGCCCGTCGCGACGACCACGGCGCCGACCTCGAGCGAGCGGTCCTCCTCCTTCGCGTCCAGCTCGATCGCGTTCGCCGGACAGGCGGACACGCACTCGCCGCACTCGGAGCAGACGCCACAGTCGAGGCAGCGTCCCGCCGCTTCCCGGGCCTCCTCCTCCGTGATCGGCGGCTCGAGCTGGGCGAAGTCGCCAGGCGAGACGGTCAGCGTGGCAGGCGGGAGCGCCGATTCGCGGCGCGCGTAGGCGCCCTGCCGGGCGAGCACCTCGCTCTTGTCCACCACGCCCAGCCGATCGTCGAAGACTTCGAAGGACCCGAAGGTCTCGCCTCGCAGCCAACGATCGATCATCGACGCCGCCCGTCGGCCCTGGCCGACGGCATGGGCGATATCGCTGGCGCCGGTCACCACGTCGCCCGCCGCGAAAAGCCATTCGGGCGTGCCCTGCAGGGTGTGAGGATCCACCGCAGCGGTCCCGTCGAGCGCCGTCTGGAGCGTCCCGGAGAACTCGTCTGCCGCCGGCTCCAGGCCAACCGCGCAGATGACGTGGTCACACGCCATCTCGAACTCGCTGCCCGGGACGGGCTCCGGCCGGCACCGCCCGGACGCATCCAGCTTCGCCGGCGACCATCCGCTGGCAGCGGAGCGCGACCACGTGTCCGAGCTCGTCGCCTATCGCCTCGATCGGCGCGACCTGGTAGCTCATCTCGACGCCCTCGGCCAGCGCGTCGTCCACCTCGCGCGGATGGGCCGGCATCTCGGCGCGGCAGCGCCGGTAGGCGAGCAGCGTCCTGCGGGCTCCGAGCCGGAGGGTGGTCCGCGCGGCGTCCATGGCCACGTTGCCGCCACCGACGACCACCACCCGCTTCCCCTTCAGGTCCGGCGCCCGCCCTTCGCGCACGCGACGCAGGAAATCGAGGCCCGGCTCCACGCCATCCAGATGCTCGCCTGCAGCGCCGAGCAGGCGCGAGCACGGCGTCCCGGTGGCCACCAGGACTGCGTCGTAGCCATCGCTCTTGAGCCTCCCCAGGTCATCGATGGGCGACCCGGTCGAGATCGTCACGCCCACGGCGGTCAGATTGGCGATGTCATGATCGAGGACCGATGGCGGCAGCCGGTAGCTGGGGATCGCCTGGCGCAGGAAGCCTCCGGCTTCGTCCGCCGCCTCGAAGACGTGCACGCCATATCCCCCACGCGCCAGCTGCCAGGCCGCGGTCAGGCCGGCCGGCCCCGAGCCGATGATCGCGACCCGCTTGCCGTTAGCCTCCGGAAGCCTGTCCGGGCCGGCGAACCGTTGCCGCGGGCGTAGTGGCGCTCGGCAACGAACCGCTTCAGCCGACGGATCGCCACCGGATCCTTCGAGCTCGCCGCGCGTGCAGGCTGCCTCGCAGGGCGCGTAGCAGGCGGCACCCAGGGTGCCGACGAGCGGCGTGGCGTCCAGGACAAGCTGGAATGCCTCCTCGTAGCGTCCCGACCGGACCAGGGAGACGTAGCCATGGGCCTTGATCCCGGCCGGACAGGCATCCGTGCACGGGGAGGTGCCCGGGCGATCGATGAGCGCCTTCTGGGGAATGGCCTGGGGATAGGCGATGTAGGCCGCGCGGCGGGACACCATCCCCCCGTTCCACTCGTCGGGAACCGCGACCGTGCAGGCTTCCTCACACTGCCGGCACCCGGTACAGGCGGCGAGATTCACAAACCTGGGCTTCTGGCGGATATCGGCATGGAAGAGACCGTCGACGTCACGCGAAACACGCGATACCTCGGCATCGGTCCAGACCGTGACGTTCGGGTGGTGAGCGGTGGCCGCCATCTTTGGCGTGGCGATGCAGCTGGCACAATCGAGTGTGGGGAAGACCTTGCTGAGCAGGACCATCCTGCCGCCGACGCTCGGCTCCTTCTCGACGACGAGGACCCGGTAGCCCATGTCGCCGAGCTTGATCGCCGATTCCATCCCCCCGATGCCGCTGCCCACGACCAGGACGTCGTAGTCCATCACGCCGCCGCCTCCAGCCCGTCGAGTGTCGCGGTGAACTCGCGGATCTGGCGGGTGAACGACTCGGCGCACACCGAGCAGATGGCCGCCACCTTCAGGCGTCGTTCATCGATGTCGTGCTCGGACATGAGATCCAGGGAGCGGTACATGATGTCCGCCGTGCGTCGCGCGCAGTCCGGCAGGTACGGGCACTCCTCGCCGTCGGAGGCAACGAAGACGCCGTCGAAGCCCTGCTGGAGCGCGAACAGGATCCAGTCCGGCCTGATCGCGCTCGTGCAGGGAACGCTGACCACGAGAACCTCGGGCGAGTAGTGCATGTGCAGGCTTCCGGCGAGGTCGATTCCCGGATCGGAGATCGAGTTCGTCGAGAGGACCAGCACACGCGGTCCGCGGTTGACCACGGTTACCCTCGCTTCCTCAGGGCAGGTTCACTTGCCGCGACGGATGAACAGCCGCTCGTATCCGCGGGCTGGAATCATGCCCAGGTACTCGTGGCCGGCCATCTCGCACCAGAACCCCATGTCCTCCTTGGTCTGGGAGTCGCCGGACCACAGCTCCATGACCTCGCCCATGGGAACTCCGACCATCGCCTTCTTGGCCTCGATCATCGGACCTGGACAGGCGACGCCCCGGGCGTCGACCACGGTCGTCTTGCCGAAAGTCGTGACGTCGATGTCACTCAGCATGGTTGCCATGACAGCCTCCTAGTAGACGAGCGCGTTCGTGGCCGAGACAACCTCGGCGATGAATCGGCCGGCCGTAACGACGTGAGCACCCTCGACGAGCTCTTCCTCGCCGATGCCGCGGCTCTTGATGCAGGGCGCGCACACCAGGAAGGTCCCGCCGAACTCGCGAATCGTCGTGAGCAGCTCAGCCAGCGGTTTGAACTCGGGGGCTGTCACGGTCTCGGCCACGCCCTTCTTGACGAGCTCCACCCCGGCGCCCTGGAACCCCATCACGACCTCCACGTCGGCAGAGGCGGCGGCGCCGCCCATGACGAACGGGATCGTCGCCATCTCGGGGTGGTCCGTCCCGTGCGTCACCATGATCACGAGCTTCTTGCCCTCAGCCATCAGTAGCCTCCCAAACGCATCGCAGGTCCAACCGACCAGCGGCCGGTCGAATATCAATCGAGCCCTACGCTGAGGCTACGAGCGCGTGTCGGTGCCCCACGGAACAGAGGCGGGTTCGCCGCCTACACTGGCCGAGGGTTCTTGGTGTCCATATCTCGGGAGGTGGTGCGCAGGCCGATGGCAGACGCGGGACGGTTGCTTCGGAACAAGCTGCTGGCCACGCTCCCGGCGGCGATGCTCGCCCACCTTGCGCCCCGGGTCGTGATCCGTGGCGCCACGAGGGACCAGATCGTCTACCGGCCCGACGAGCCCATGGATCTCGTCACGTTCCCTCTCAGCGGCCTCTTCTCGTTCGTGGTCACCGATCCCCTCGGAAGCTTCACGTCGATCGCAACGGTGGGACGGGAAGGAGCGATGGAGATCGCGCCGGCCATCGGCTCCGTGCCGGCGCCGACCGAGATCATCTGCCTGCTCGCCGGTGACGTCGCGCAGGTGGCTACCGACGACCTGCGGGGGCTGCTGGACAGCAGCCCGCCATTCCGGACATCGGTATTCCGCTACATGGGTGCGCGCTTCGTGGACTGCGTGACGGTATCGGCCTGCCATCGGCTGCATCCGCTGGAGGCCCGGATGGCGCGGTGCCTGCTGACGACCCGGGATCGGATCGAGCGCGACGAGTTTCCCTGCACCCACCAGCAGCTCGCGGGGCTGCTGGGGGCGTCGCGTCCGAAGGTGAGCCTGGTCCTGGAGGCCCTCTCGCAGGCAGGCAGCATCGAGCACCAGCGCGGCTCCGTCCGGATCCTGGACCCCGGCGCGCTCGAGGCGATGACCTGCGGGTGCTACGCGACCATCCGCAACGCGTTCCTCGCCACGGAGTCGCCGCCTCGGTGATGATCCGCGGCTGACCGCCGCACTCCCAGCCGATCAGCTCAGCTGTGGTCGACCCGTGCGCCCCCCGACGTTCCCACGCTGACCGATGCGTCGCCCGACACGCGGAGCTGGGCACCGCCGGATGCGGTGCCATTGACCGTGGCGCTGGCATGCACCTCCGCCGTGGATCCGCCGTCCAAGGCGATGGACACGTGCTCTGCGTCGAGGTTCGCGAGCGATGCGACAGCCCCGCCGCGCACCCCCAGCGTCACGCTGCCAGCGGCGCCGGAGATCGTCGCCCGTGAGCCACCCGAGAGCGAGATGTCGATGGCGTCGGCATTCACTCCCGACACCTCGATCTGCGCGCCGCCGCTCAGGGACACGGAATCAAGAACGGGGATGACCACGTCGATGACGACCGGATCGGCCACCACGAAATCATCGACCGCCTCCACTCGCAGGACGCCGTCGCGGACGCCGGTCCGCACCTTGTCCTGGATGTTCTCCTGGGCGTGGACCACCAGGGGCGCCGCGGCGCCGAAGTGGACAGAGAGGTGGACCCCGGCTCCGGCCTCGATCCGCGAGAACGCGTCGAGCTCGCGAGTCTGGCTGACGACCGGACCCTCACCCCGTGCGCACCCCGCGAGCATCACGAGGGCCACGGCCACCAGCCCCCAACCCATGGACCGAGGTCGGCGGTGCATGTCACAGGTCCTCGCGGCTGAAGATGAGGAGCCCTGCGCTGCCAATCAGGATCAGGGTGGCAGCCCATGACGTGATCGTCGGGATATTCGGGGCGTCCCCGGCTGCCACCATGGTGGCCACGCTCGCCATCGAGGTCGGCCACAGCTCCGCGAGGAGCGGCAGGAACGAGTTCAGCGCGTACGGCGCGAGGACGATGGCAAAGGCGATGGCGCCGATGGCCGCCTGGCTCCGGATGCGCGTCGCAAGCGCGAGGTTCAGGGCAAGCACGAAGGCGGGAAGGGAAACGAGCCACAGCCCCAGGACAGCGACCGTGCCCGGTTCGGGGAGCCCGCCGTAGGCCAGGTCGGCGACGCCGGCGGCGACCACGAGCGGGATCGCCAGGCCGAACAGGGCCAGGGCGACGGTCCCTGCCCCCCACTTCGCGAGGAGCACCGCGCCGCGCGAGACGGGCTTGGAGAGCGTCCAGGCCAGGGTGCCTCGTTCGCGCTCGTTGATGACCATGCCGATGCTGGCGAAGATCGAGCCAAAGATGATCCACTGGTCGAACTTGGCGCCGATGACGTTGTAGGTCGGGTCCAGCTCGACCGGCGTCGGGATGCCGCCGGCCCAGGCGTCGATGCGGGTCGACATGGTTCCGAGGACACCGAGCGCGGCAAGGACACCGAGGGTCGCGAGCGCAGCACGGCTGCGCCACCACTCGGAGAGCTCCTTCCAGAAGAACGGCCAGAAGCCCTGCAGGGGCCAGCTTGTTGCGTTCATGCCGCACGCTCCTCGTTCACGATGCGCAGGAAGACCTCCTCGAGATCCAGCGCCTGCTGTCGGTTGGTTGTGAGCACCAGCCCCGCGTCCGCTGCCCAACGGGTCACCGCACCCTGGACCGCGAGCACCTGGCCGTCGGTTGCCGTCACGTCGTAGCGCCACTCGTCCCCGCTGCGCTCCACCGGCTGGACGCGCGCGACACCGGCAAGCGAGGCGAGGGCAGTCGCGGTGGCGTCGTTCGCGCCCAGCAGCCCAACCCGGATCGAGCCTGCGGTGAACTCGTTCATGAGCGTTCCGGTTGGTGCGCTGACGACCAGGCGTCCCTTGTCGAGGATGGCGACGTGGTCGCTCACCCGCTGGACGTCATCGAGGATGTGGGTCGAGTAGAAGATCGTCTTGTCGCCACGCAAGCGCTGCATGAGCTCCAGGACGTCATGGCGGCCGAGCGGATCGAGGGAGGCCGCCGGCTCGTCGAGCAGCAGAATCGAGGCGTTGCCCGCCAGCGCCTGGCCGATACCCAGCCTCTGGCGCATGCCGCCGGAGTAGGTCCGCGTGGGCCGGTCGGCTGCATCCCTGAGACCCACCAGCTCGAGCAGCTCGTCGATCCGTGCTGCGCCGCCTCCATCGGCATAGAAGCTCGCGACGTAGGCCAGCGTCTGGCGACCGGTCATCCACCCGTAGAAGCGTGGCTCCTGGGCGAGATACCCGATCTGCGCCCGATGGGCGCCCTGGAGGGTCACCCGCACCCCGTTCACCGAGGCTGTCCCGGAGGTGGCGCGGGCCAGGCCGGCAAGGATCTTGAGCGTCGTGGTCTTCCCGGCGCCGTTTGGACCCAGAAAGCCAAAGACCGATCCGGCCTCGACGTCCAGCGTCAGGTTGGCGACGGCCTCCACGTCGCGATAGCGCTTGGTCAGCCCCTCGATCGCGATGGCGGCGGTCATGCGGTGATCCCTCGAGCGGATTCGGTTCGGTCAGGCGCCACTCTGCCGGAGCTGCGTGGTTGCGCCATCGGAGCGTTCCCGAGTCCCTCCCTTGGGGTTGTCCCTATAGGCAGCCGGGGCGCCCGCATGCGAGGATTCCGCCCTGATGGCGACGCCCAGCCGGGGACGCGTCACGCGCGTGGTGATCGCGGACGACTCGCTGCTCGTCCGCGAGGGGACGGCGCGGCTGCTTGCCGACGCGGGATTCGCGGTTGTGGGCCAGGCAGGAGAGGTGGCTGGCCTCATGCGGTTGCTGGACGAGCAGCAGCCCGATGTCGCGATCGTCGACATCAGGATGCCTCCCACCTTCACGGATGAGGGGCTCCAGGCGGCCCAGCGCATCCGGGAGCGGGGGATTGGGGTCGGCATCCTGGTCCTCTCCCACCACGTGGAGCCGGAGTTCGCCATGCGGCTGCTGCGCGAGGGAGCCGCCGGCACCGGCTACCTGCTCAAGGACCGGATGGCTGACCTGGAGGACTTCGCCGACGCGGTGCGTCGGGTCGCTCGCGGTGGCTCGGTGGTGGACCCCATCGTGGTCAGCGAGCTCGTCCATCGCCCTGCCACCGATGCAAGGCTTGGCGAGCTCACCGAGCGGGAGCGGGAGGTCCTGGGGCTCATGGCGGAAGGCCGTTCGAACCAGGCCATCGCGGATCGGCTAGTCGTCACTCCAAAGACCGTGGAGGCGCACATCGCCTCGATCTTCTCGAAGCTGGAGCTGCTCCCCGCAGCCGAGGATCACCGACGGGTGCTCGCCGTCCTCGCCTACCTGGAGGCGCGCACGACCTAGGGACCGTCGAGCAGCTCCGCCAGCGCCCCCGACGAAAGGTCGTCTTTCTGGATGAAGCCGATGGCGGGCCCGGACGCCAGGCGCGCGCCGTACGTGGCCGCCTCGCGGGAGGAGATCAGGATGATGCGGGCCGCTGCTCCCATCCGTGCGAGCTCCTCCGCCACCGCGAATCCGTCCCGATCGGGCAGTCCGATGTCGAGCAGGATGACGTCGGGCTGCAGCCGAGCGACGGCGTCGATCGCCTCCGAGGCGTCGGCCGCCTCGCCGGCGACCTGGATGCCCTCCGCCTCGAGGAGCGCGCGCGCCTGGCGTCGGAACTCCGGGTGGTCGTCGACGATCAGGATGGTGGTCATCAGGCCCGATGGTGGCACCCGATCGCGGCGGCCACCACCGGGTTATCCCCACTCTGGTGCTCAGGGTCGCGGCGCCGGGCGAACGAAGTCGAGACCGGTGCCCACGGTATGCGACGCGCTCGCCGGGCAACCCTTCCCATCGCGCGCCCGACATGCCACGATTGGCACGTGACGGGCCGAGCCGCGCCACACGACGGGCTGCCGCGACGCACGGGTCGCCTCTGGCGGACCGATCCGCGCCTGCCCCTGCTCCTCCTGGTCCCGAGCCTGCTGGTGGCCATCCTCGCCGAGCTCTCGCTGCTCAACGCGAACCCGCCGGCGGACGCCATCCTGACCGATGCCGCCTCGGGGCTGGCGTTCTCGCTGGCCGGCCTGGTCGCCTGGCGTCGCCGGCCGGAGAACCGCGTGGGGCCGCTGATGCTGGGAATCGGCCTGAGCTGGTTCGGCGGGGATTTCCTGTTCGGCACGGTCCCGGTGATCGGGCCGCTCTCCTTCGCCGCCCAGGCGCTCGCACGCGTCCTCTTCGCCTGGCTGCTGCTGGCATTCCCTTCGGGAACCCTGGGCTCCACCCTGCACCGCTGGTCGGTGGGCCTGATCGGCGGCCTGGCGGCGGGCCTGGCCGTCCTGCAGCTGTTCACCGTGCACCCGTCGACGCTGTGCCCCTGCCCCGAAAGCCCGTTCGCCTTCGCCGCTGGATGGCCGGTTGCCGACCAGCTCGACAACGTGTCCGCCGCGGTCGGGATGGGGATGACGGTCATCCTGGTGCCGCTCGTGGTGCGCCGCTTGCTGCTGGCCTCGGCACCCGCGCGGCGCACCCTGCTGCCGGTGCTCGCCGGCGGCGCTTTCTCCCTGCTTTCGGTGACGCCCGACACCGTCGCCAGGCTCACGGGGAGTCCGCCCGAGCCCATCAGCTGGCTGCCGATCGTGTGGATGGCGCTGCCGGTCGGCTTCCTGGTCGCCCTGCTGGACGCACGCATGGCGCAGGGCGCCGTGGCGAACCTGATCCTGGACCTGGGCGAGGTTGGGGACGGCGCCGTGTCGCACGAAACGGTCGCCGACGGGGTGGGCGCGACCAGGGCCACACCCGAAGTCGGCCGCCCCTCGCGTGCGCTGGTGACCGGCGTCGGCCTGCTCGGCGTGGCCGTGGGCGTGTCGCTGGTCGTCATGGCCTACGGGAGGTCGGGGGAGACCAACTCCGAGCTCTGGGCTTTCCTCAGCTGTTGGCTGACCCTGCCGTACATTGCCGCCGGGCTCATCGCCTGGCGCTCACGGCCCGACAGCCGGCTGGGGCCGTTGATGCTGCTCGCGGGCTTTGGCACGTACCTGAACTTCCTCCTGTGGTCGAGCAACGACATCCTGTTCACCATAGGACTCGCCTGCCAGGTGCTGCCTCCGGTCCTCTTCCTGCACGTCTTCCTCGCCTATCCCACGGGTCGGCTGCAGGCCGTATCGGACCGGATCGTCGTGGTCGGCGCATATCTCGCCGCTGCCCTGGCCCTGCCGGAGATGCTCATGGGTGCCGAAGGCGATCGGAGCCTGCTGGCCCTGTTCCAGGCACCGGTCGCGGCGGACGTCGTCCAGCACATCCAGCTCCTGGCGACCAGCGTCCTGATGCTGGCCGGAATCGCGGTGCTGGTCCGGCGCCGCCTGGCAGGCGCGCGGCCGATCCGTCCCGCGTTCGCCTGGCTCGTGGACGCCTTCGCCGGAGGGCTCCTGATGACGGCCCTCCTGCTCAGCGCCGGAAATCTCGGCTGGAGCGCCCTGCAGGCGCCGCTCCGGGTACCGACCTACTTCGTGCTCGGGCTCGCGCCGATCGTCTTCCTGGTCGGACTGCTGCAATCCCAGCTGGTCCGTGCCTCGGTGGGCGAGCTCCTCGTCGACATGGGCACCAGCCCTGGACCGGTCAGGCTCCAGGCCGCGGTCGCCCGCGCGCTCCGCGACCCATCCGTCGGCATCGTCTACTGGCTTCCCGAGCAGGAGGCGTACGCGGACGCCCAGGGAAACCGTATCGATCTCGCCCCGGAGGACGGCCGGTCGGTGACCCTGGTGCGGCGCGAGGGCGTCACCGTGGCGGCTCTGGTGCACGACGCGGCGCTGGACGACGAGCCCCAGCTCCTCGCTGCCGTGGCCCAGGCGGTGGGCATGGCCATCGAGAACTCACAGCTGCAGGTCGAGCTCCAGGCTCGCCTGGCGGATGTTCGCGCCTCCCGGGCGCGAATCGTGAGCGCCGGCGACGCCGAGCGGCGCAGGCTCGAGCGCAACCTGCACGATGGAGCCCAGCAGCGCCTCGTGGCGCTTTCGCTGGCCTTGCGGCGCGCCCGAAATCGCCTCCAGCCCAAGGACGATCCAGGATTGGCGACCAGCCTCGACGATGCTGCCCTCCTGGTGCACGACGCACTCGCCGAGCTCAGGGAGCTGGCGCGCGGCCTGCACCCCGCGATCCTGTCGGAGGCAGGGCTCCCCGGGGCGCTGGCCGCCCTCGTGGCACGCTCGCCGGTTGAAGCGATCCTGCGAGCGGTGCCGTCCGAGCGGTTCCCGACCGCGGTGGAGGCGGCCGCGTACTACCTCGTCTCGGAGGCGCTCACCAACGTCGCCAAGCACGCGCCCGGCGCCGGTGCCGAGGTCCGCGTCACGCGCGCCGCCGACCAGCTGGAGGTGGAGGTCGCCGATAGCGGACCCGGCGGAGCCGTTCCGCGCCCGGGGTCCGGGCTCCAGGGCCTCGAGGATCGCATGGCGGCCGCCGGCGGCGGCCTGACCATCAGCACACGGCCGGGCGGAGGCACCACCATCCGTGGCTGGATCCCGCTGCCCGGAAGCGGCCCGCCCGCCGGCTGAGGCCGGACCGGTTGGGGTTGTCCCGGAGCCTGGTTCCGGGGCAGCCTCCGATGTGGGTCGATGCGATTCCACGGATGCTCGGGCGGATGGCGCCGGGCCACGCCAAGGCTCGCGCCCACACGCACCGAGGTGTGCACATGCCCCTGCTGCGACAGCTGCTCCGCCGGAAGCTGAGGACCACGCTCACCATCGTGGGCATCACCGTGGGGATCTGGGCCCTGGTCGTCATGGGATCCATGGCCAACAAGATCAACAGCCTGGTGTCGGGCGCCAGCGGGGCCTATGCCGGACGGGTGGCCGTGACCGATGCCTCGAACTCCACGATCGGGCTCAGCATCAGCCCCATGCGGCTCGACGTGGTCGACCAGGTCCGTGCCGTCGATGGCGTCTCGGCGGCCGAACCACAGATCCAGATGATCTACGACCCCGATGCGAGTGGCAGCTTCGCCGTGTCGACACGCTGCTCGGCCGGCTGGCGGACGCTGAGCGCCCTCCCGACGCCGTGCCGACCTTGGCGGCTGAGGGGCGCCTGCTGACTGCCGAGGACGAGGGATCGATGCTCGTCGTCTTCGGCTCACTCGCTGGCTGACAAGGTGCGGCGCGCATCTCGGGGCCACGGTCCAGATCCGCGGGCTTCGCATTCAAGGTGGTCGGCATCCTGGAACCGACGCTTTCGATCCCCGACTACATCGCCTACGTGCCGCTCTCCGCGGCGCAGCGGCTGCTCTCCGCCAGCCTGGCGGCACCCATCCGCGCCGCTATTCCGGAGGCCGACCTCGCGAGCCAGGTGATGGCCTACCCGGCCGATGGCGTGACGGTGGAGCAGCTTGCGGAGCGCATCGAGGCTCGCGTCGAGGACGTCGCCACCGTCACCCAGGCGGACTACGACCAGCAGCTGGGCTCGTCGGTCACGCTGATCAACTCGATCCTCATTGGCGTGGCCCTCATCAGCCTGGTCGTCGGTGGCCTTTCGGTCATCAACACCATGGCGATGTCGGTGGCGGAGCGCACACGCGAGATCGGCGTGAAGCGCGCCATTGGTGGCACGCGCGGCCAGATCATTCGCGAGCTGGTCGGCGAGTCGGCGGTGATCGGCCTGATCGGTGGGCTCCTCGGAGTCGCGCTTGGCTCCGCGGTGGTCGCCGTGGCCAACGAGGCCGGGCGTTCCTCCGGCACCCTGCTCTTCACGTTCTCGCCGGTAATCGCGCTGTTCGCCGTGCTCTTCTCGACGGTCCTGGGAATGCTTGCCGGCTTCGTGCCGGCCTGGGGTGCTGCCCGGCTCGATCCGGTACAGGCGCTCCGCTACGAATAGGAGTGAATCGGATGGCCATGCTCGAAGCGCGGAACCTGCGAAAGACGTACCGGCTGAGCCGGCACAACCAGGTGGAGGCCCTGCGCGGCGTCGACCTCGCCATCGAGGCCGGGGAGATGGTGGCGATCATGGGTCCGTCCGGGTCGGGGAAGAGCACGCTCATGCATATCCTGGGCCTCCTGCATCGACCCGATGCCAACCATGGTCCTGCCCCGGAGCTTCGGTTCAACGGCGAGGAGATGACCGGGCTGTCGGACGCGCGACGCACGCACATGCGGGCACGATCCATGGGATTCGTCTTCCAGTCCTACAACCTCGTCCAGACGCTCACCGCCGTCGAGAACGTGATGCTCGCCGCGCACTACGCGGGCGTGCCACGTGCCAGGGCAAGGGAATCGGCCATGGAGGCGTTGGGCGCCGTTGGCCTGGAGGAGAGGCACCGCCATCGGCCCATGGAGCTGTCGGGCGGCGAGCAGCAGCGGGTGGCCATCGCGCGGTCGCTCGTCAACGATCCGCTGCTGCTCCTTGGTGACGAACCGACCGGCAACCTCGACAGCGCCCGAGCCCGCGAGGTGCTGGTCATGCTGCGGCGCTTCAACCGGGAGCGCGGGAAGACGCTTCTGCTCGTCACCCACGACCCCGAGGTCGGCGCGGCCTGCGACCGCATCGTGCACATGCGCGACGGCCTGTGCCAGGGCAGCGAGCCGGTACGGGGCCGGGAGCCCGGCAGCGCCGCGGTCGACGCTTCACGCGCGCCGTCCGCTGCGAATCCCTAGGTCTGGCGAGGGCAATCGTGTTGCGACTCCAGGTCAGCGCAGGCGCACGAGGAACTCCAGGACCCGACTGATCAGCAGCTGCGTCGCCGGCTCGTCGTACGACGGCAGCGACGAATCCGCGAAGAGATGCACGTCTCCGTGGTAGAGGAACAGCTCCGCCGCATCCGCGGAGGCAACGAGTGCACGGGCAGCGTCGAGGTCGCCCTCGCCGGCGAAAATCGGATCTGCGTCCATTCCGTGCACCTGCACCGGCAGGTCGCGGGGCCATTCCTCACCAAACTCGTCGACCGGCAGGCAGGCGTCGACAAACACCGCACCGCGCGCGGAAGCGCGGGTCTGCGCCAGCTGCTGAGCCGGCATGACGCCCATCGACAGGCCGGCGTACACCATCCCGTCGCCAAGGGCGTCTCCGGCGGTCACCCCGCGCTCAAGAATGGCTCCGAAGCCAATCGACTTCGCGTGGGCCATGCCGTCCTCGAGCGTGGAGAAGGTCCGCCCGTCGAAGAGATCGGGCGTATGCACCGTGTGGCCGCCGGATCGCAGCGCGTCGGCGAGCGCGACGACGCCCGGGGTGAGGCCCTGGACGTGATGGAACAAGACGACATCGGCCATGCAGTTCTCGGCTCCCTTCGACTATTGGTCCAATATTCCCGAACAATCGGAGATGATAGTCTAATCGCCGATGGTCAGCCAGCCCGCAGTTCCCGACTACGACCTCGAGGAAACACTCCAGCTCACGGACGCCGCGCAGGTGCAGGCCGTTGGCCACCCGCTGCGGACGACGATCCTCGGCCTCCTGCACGAGCGCGCCGCATCGGTCACGGAGCTTTCCGCGGCGGTGGGCAGGCCGAAGAGCACCGTGGCCTATCACATCGGGGTCCTGCTCGAAGCCGGGCTGGTGCGCGTGGTCCGAACGCGCCGTGTGCGGGCCATCGAGGAGCGCTACTACGGCCGCACGGCGCGGATGTTCTACGTCGGGGTGGGTGAGCCCTCCAGCAAGGAGAGGCTGCCGCTCGACTTCAACGATTTCGAGGTTGCGGCGCGGGAGTCGAGCGAGGCGTACGAGGCGCACCACCTCCTGTCGTTCATCCGCCATGCCCGGATCCCTCCCGAGCGAGCCGCGGAGTTCTGGAGGCGGGCGATGGCGCTGGTGCCCGAGTTCGACCGGCTGCCGCGGTCGGGAGACGTCGCCTACGGGTTCGTGGTCGGGCTCTACCCCATACCGGGGTATCCGGTTCTGCCCGATGCCGAGGGAGACGCCTCGAGGTCACAGGCGGACCGCTGAACGACCTCCCGGCACGGGGCGGGCTTCGCCGGCGACGTCGGGCTCATCTGCAACCGGGCGTCAATGCGCGAAGAGCAGCTGGACCTCGAGCGGCAGCGTTTCGCCAGGCGCGAGCCATTCCAGCCGGCCCGGCTCGTCGCGCAGCAGCCGCCGCAGGCCGTTGGGCGCCTGCGTCTGTGGCTCGATCGCCACCACGTCGATCCCATCCGGACTCGCAGCGCACAGGAAGCCGGCCCGCGGTCCGGCCTGCAGGCTCGCCGTCACCTCGATCTCCGGCCAGCGCAGGGTGACCGGCTCCTCACGTCGGACCCAGGTCGCATCCAGGCCGGTGGGCATCGGCTGCAGCCGCCGCAGGTCGTGCGGTCCGCCGACCGGCTCCGGCTCGGGACGGCTGTCCCCGTTGGAGACGAAGACGCGGTCGGCCGGGAACGCGACGTCCAGCGGCCGCCGGAACCAGGGATGAATCCCGATGCCGGCCGGCATCGGCGCTTCCGACTCGTTGGTGAGCGCGTACGCCAGGTGAAGGCGCGGCCCGTCGACCGTCACGCGCAGCGTGACCGCGTAGTGCCATGGCCACGCGTCACCGCCGCCGGCGATGCTCAGCGAACCGTCGGGCGCAACCGTCCAGGCGCGGTCGTACACCTGCCCGTGGATGGCGGTGCCATCGGCGAAGTTGGAGGGCAGATCCACCGTGCGGCCGCCGACCAGGGTGGGTCGGGCCTCGATGCGGTTGCACCACGGGGCCATGACGAACCCGCCCCAGAAGAAGGGCTCCCGCTCGTACTCGTCGACGGACGGCGGCGTTCGCAGCAGGTCGTGCCCGAAGACGCGCAGCCGATGGAGACGGGCACCTCGCTCCGGCAGCAGCACCGCCTCGACCTCGTGCGAGGCAACCGTCAGGGTCACGGGCTCGATGGCGTCCACGGGGTGACCTCCGATGCTCCGCGATCCACGATCGCGAAGGTGTTCGCGTCAACGGTGAGCGGCGGGCCCTGGCTCCCGCCCGGCCAGGTGACGGTGACGGTTGCCTGCGTGGCAGATCCGATGCCGACATGGATCCACCCCAGCTCCCCGCTGGCGTGCCCGCCCCCGATGGTGATCTCGCGCGTCTGGGTGGTTCCGTCCGCCGTCACGGTGACCCAGGCGCCGATGGCGTCGCTGTCGGGCGCGGGCTGGCGCAGCCGCAGGGCGATCCAGTTGCCCATGGCGGCCGGGTTGGCCGCATCACCCCAGCCGACGTTGCGGTACAGCGAGACGTTCTGGTTGCGGTTGACGATGACCACGTCCAGCATGCCGTCCAGGTTGAAGTCCGCCACCGCGGCGCCCCGCGCCTTGGCGTAGCTCACCATCCCCGCCTTCCGGGCTTCCTCGATGAAGGTTCCATCCGGCTGCTGGATCATGAGATCGCTCGGATCGCGGGTGGCGAAGTCGGCCATGGCGTCGACGTTGCCCTTGGTGACCAGCAGATCGGCCCGCCCGTCGTTGTTGACGTCCGCGAACTCGTCGTGCCAGGCCGTGCTGGGCAGCGACGTGTCGCCGGCGTACGGACGCGTGGCCGTCACGCCTCGCTTGAGCGCGATGTCGGTGTAGTCCGGCCGGGACGCCCCGTTGGCGAGGGTCTGCAGCTTGTTGTCGCCCTGGCTGGTGAGGTAGACCTCCGGATAGCCGTCGCCGGTGAGGTCGTAGCTGGCGATCCCCATGCCCCAGATGCGGACCGTCTGCCAGCCATCAGCCGCGGTGTACAGGCTCGGGGGCTGGCCCGGCTGCATCCGCCATAGCTGCTCACCGCCGTTGCTGGCCTCGCCGTAGTAGTGGCGGTCGTTGGAGACCCGCAGGTCGGCGTGCCCGGAGCGGTTCCAGTCGCTGAAGAGCATGGACAGCGGGCAGTAGCCCGGCGCGAGGGGAATTGGTGCGGCATAGCCCTGTCCGCCGGCGGCCGGCCGGAAGAGGGAGGAATCGGTGCATGGCAGCCCGGTCGTGCCGTCGGCGTGGAGCGTCAGATAGTTGCCCACCGCCAGGGTGGGCAGGGTCGCACCGGCCTCCCACGTGGCGCTGAAGGCGGCCGCCCAGTCATGGCCGCCGTCGAAGCCCCAGGCCTCGTTGGCGCGCTCGAAGCGGCAGTCGCCGAGGCCGCGCAGCAGGACGTTCTCGCCCAGGCGCAGGACCACCAGGTCGGTGATGCCGTCGCCGTCGATGTCGATGGGATAGGCGCCGGTGACATCGCGCAGGTCGGTGGCCGGGGCGTGGATTGCCGTGAAGCGCAGCGCGCCGCCTACGGGGCTGTCATTGCGGTACAGGGCGGCCGGGTCCTCGCCGCCGGCGAGGTACAGGTCCTGGCGGCCGTCGTCGTTGCAGTCGAAGGCGGCCACGCCCCCGCCAACGAAGAAGTTGAAGCCGCCCGCATAGCTGTGGTCGATGCCCGCGGCGAGCGCCTCCTCGACGAAGTGCGGGGGATCCGCGCTGCCCGGCCCCGGAGCGCCAAGCAGCCCGATGCGCCAGGCGAGCAGCCCGCCACCGGCTGCCAGGAGCAGCGCGACCACGACGGCCGGCCAGCGGTAGCGGCGCGCCCAGCCGGAACGGGCAGCGCGGGCGCCGTCGCGAGGGTCGGCCTGGACCGGCGCAGCCATCCGTCCCCGCCAGGCTCCGTCGTTACGCGCCGGGCTCGGCGGCCGCGAAGATGCGCTCCATGACCTCGAGGTTCCCGATCGGATCGTCGGCCGGCACCGGGGGCGCGGCCCCGTCGAGGACGACATCGGCGAAGCGCTCGAACTCGACCGCGTAGGGATCGGCCACGGCGAATGTCAGGGTCTGCGTGTCGGGAGCGACCGGCGGGTCACCGCCGGACGTCACGAAGACCTCGGTCGGGCGGTCGGGCGGGATGTTGAACGGGATACCGATGCTGATGCGCCCCTGCGTGCCGTAGATGTGCACCCGCTGGTCGTCCTCGGCGCGGGTGGAGCAGGTGAACGACGCCACGCCGCCGTCGAACTCGAGCATCGCGCTGGTGAGGACGTCCGTGCCGCCCAACGGATCCCGCGTGAGCGACGCCTGGACGCGGGTTGGCTCCGCATCGAAGAGCATCCGCGACAGGTTGACGCAGTAGCAGCCGATGTCGTAGAGCGCGCCGCCACCGGCGGCGCGGACGTTGCGGATGTTGGCCTGGTCGTCGTTGAAGTAGCTGAACCAGCTCTGGACGGCGGTCAGCTTGCCGATCCGGCCCGATGCCACCAGCTCGCGGACGGCGACCCAGGATGGATGGAGGCGATACATGAAGGCCTCCGCGAGGTGCACCCCCGCCGCGCGGCAGCCGTCGATCATGCGGCGAGCGTCTTCGCTGGCCATCGCCAGCGGCTTCTCGCACAGGACGTGCTTTCCCGCCTCGGCGGCCCGCAGCGTCCAATCGGCGTGGAGGTGGTTGGGGAGTGGGATGTAGACCGCGTCCAGCCCGGGGTCGGCCAGCAGCGCCTCGTAGGAATCGTGCGATCGCTCGATCCCCAGCTCCGCGGCGACCTGGGCCGCTCGCGACCCGTCGCGCGAGGCGATGGCCGCGACCTCGGTGCGCGCCGCGCGACGCATCCCGGGGATGACCTTGGTCCGGGCGATGTCCGCCGTGGAGAGCACTCCCCAGCGCAGGGCGCTCATGTGCCGCTCAGCCCCACGACGGCTCGGTGACCGGGCGGAAGGCCACCTCGAGGATCCGGTGGCTGCGCGGCCGGGTCAGCACGAAGATCACCGCCTCGGCCACGTCGGCGGGCTGCATCATGCCGGCCAGGGCCGGCATCTGCGGCGTGCGCCCGCGGCCCATCGCGAAGTCCGTGGCGACCCCGCCGGGGCAGACGCTCGTGCAGCGGACGCCCTGCTCGCGCAGCTCGTGGTCGAGGGCGCTGGTCAGCCCCACCTGGGCGAACTTCGATGCGCAGTAGACCGCCTCGTTCGGCAGGCCGCGGCGTCCCGCCTCGCTCGCAATGGTGACGATGTCGGCCGCCTCACTGCGCAGCAGGTGCGGCAGGGCGGCACGGATCGAGTAGATCGCGCCCTTCACGTTGACGTCGATCATCTCCTCGATGTGCTCAGCGGGGAGGTCACCGAACGGCCCGTAGGCGCCGACGCCGGCGTTCACCACCAGGATGTCCAGCTTGCCGAAGCGTTCGACGGTGGCCGCGGCGATCCGCGCCAGGGCGTCGGGGTCGCGAACGTCCGCCGGCTGGGCGACGACGCCGGGCAGACCCAGGTCATTCCCGCTGCGGGATGCAAGGCCAAGATGGACGCCCTGATCCGACAGCGCCTGCGCCACTGCCGCCCCAATGCCACGGCTGGCCCCCGTGACCAGCGCCACCTTGCCGTCCAGGGTCTCCATCCACGGTTCCTCCGAGTCTTGACAGGCGTCGGTCCGATGTAAGAGTCTACGACAAACATTTGGAAGAGAGGATCACAAAACGGCGGTGATCACGGCCCGGGACGCGGTCGGCCAGCGCAGCGAGACGGTGCGCCGCGCGAACCTGAGCGCCATCGCGACGGAGCTGCATCTCCACGGTCCGCTGTCGCGGTCCGAGCTGGTCGCCCGGACCGGACTGACCCGCAGCGCGATCCGCGGCCTCATCGGGGAGTTCGTGGCAGCCGGGTTGGCCAGCGAGGAGCGCAGCGTGACCGCCGGGATTCCTGGCCGCCCATCGCCCCTGGTGCAGCCGAACCCGGAGCGCGCGGTGGTCCTGGCCCTGGACATCGCGGTCGACTCGCTGGGGGTCGCCCTGGTGGGATACGGCGGAACGGTCCTCGAGCGCCGGCGTGTCGACCGCCCTCGTGGCCACCTTTCGGTTGACCAGATCATTGGTGACCTCACGCAGCTCGCGGCCCCGGTGCTGGCTCGGGTCAGCGGCCCGGACGCGCTCGTGGCGGTCAGCGTCGGGGTGGTGGGGGTCGTCCGCCGCAGTGACGGCCAGGTGCGGGTGGCGCCCAACCTGTCGTGGCACGACGTGCCGCTCGCGGCCCTGCTGTCGCGGTCGCTGGGGGTGGAGGGGGAGGTCTCCGTCGCCAACGAGGCCGATCTCGGGGCGCTCGCCGAGCATCGGCGCGGCGCGGCCATGGGAGTTGATGACGTGGTGTATATCTCCGGCGAGGTGGGTGTCGGCGGTGGCATCATCGTCGGGGGTCATCCGCTCGACGGCTCGGACGGCTATGCCGGCGAGGTGGGGCACATGCCCGTGAACGTGGAGGGAGGCGCCTGTCGCTGTGGCTCCATTGGCTGCTGGGAGACGGAGATCGGCGAGCGCGCCCTGCTCACACGGGCGGGGCGCAGTCCGTCAGGCGGTCGCGCGGGCGTTGATGGAATCCTCACATCGGCCGCCCAGGGCTCGCAGCGCGAGCTCGAGGCGCTGGCCGAGGTTGGTCGCTGGCTGGGCATCGGCCTGGCAGGCCTGGTCAACATCTTCAACCCACGGCTGGTGGTGCTTGGCGGGCTTTTCGGTCGCATGCACCCCTACGTGGAGGAGAATGTCAACGCGGCGCTCGAGCGTCGCGCGCTCGAGGCAGCCCGCGAACACGTCGAGGTCGTACCAGCGGTCCTCGGCGGAGATGCTCCACTGCTTGGTGCGGCGGAGCATGGATTCGAATCGCTCCTGCGTGACCCGGCGGCCTGGTTCGGGCGGCAGGGAGCTCCGGTCGAGGCCGCGACGGCATGAGACCGGTCGAATGACGGGGAGGATTTTCACCACGCGCGGCGGGGCACGTTGGAGGACGAGAGGAGGGGGCCTGACGCGAAGGTAGCTCGCTGGGACGCAGGAATGCGTTCACCATCCACCATCGGAGGAGAGGACAACACATGAGCATTCGAAGGTTGGCGGCAGTGCTTGGCGTCGCGGTCATCGCGATGGCCGGCTGCAGCTCCAACAATGGCGGCTCGAGCGGCGGTGCCGGGGCATCCGTCGGCAGCGACTGCGTCGTGGCCGTGTCCTGGAACAACTTCCAGCAGCCCCGCTGGGCCGCAGCCGACAAGCCGAACATCCAGAAGGTCGTCGAGGACGCCGGCGGCAAGTACATCGACGCCGACGCGAACCTGAGCAACGAGCAGCAGCTGACCGACGTCGACACCCTCATCTCGAAGGGCGCCAAGGTCCTGATCCTGCTCGCGCAGGACACCAAGGCCATTCTGCCCGCCGTCGAGAAGGCCAAGAACGCGGGCATCCCGATCATCGCGTATGACCGCCTCATCGAGGACCCGTCCATCCTGTACATCACGTTCGACAACGTGAAGGTGGGCGAGGCAGAGGCCAAGGCCGTCATCGACAAGGTCCCGACCGGGAACTACGTCCTGATCAAGGGCGACCCGGGCGATCCCAATGCATCGACGTTCCTGCCCCAGGGCTGGGACAACGCGGGCCTGAAGGACAAGGTCGCCTCCGGCGACATCAAGATCCTCAACGGGCCTGACGGCACCTTCACCGACGCCTGGGCGACGGAGACGGCGCAGTCCAACATGGAAGCGATCATCGACAAGGCAAAGGCGGACGGCAACAAGATCGACGCCATCCTTGCCGAGAACGACAGCACGGCCCTTGGTGTCGTGGGTGCGCTCACGTCCAAGAGCTACGGATTCCCGCCCCTGAGCGGCCAGGACGGCGACAAGGCCAACCTGAACAACGTCGCGCTGGGCAAGCAGTACGTGGACGTCTGGAAGAACGCCAATGAGCTCGGCAAGGCTGCCGGCCAGGCGGCGATCGGACTGTGCCAGGGCAAGGCAATGGCCGACCTCTCGATCAACATCGGAGCCTCGGTTGCGCCGACCGCCGGCAACAGCCCCACGGACTTCACGACCCCAGGGAAGAACACGGTGAAGTCGTTCATCCTTCAGCCGACCCCGATCACCGCTGACAACCTCGGCGATGTCATGTCGGCCGGCTGGTGGGTGACCAAGAGCGACATCTGCACGGGTGTCACCTCTTCGGATCCAGGCGCCAAGGCCTGCGGCGTGTGAACGTCGCTCTCCGGAGCGCCTGACCTCGGCTTGGCCTGCGCCCCCGGACCCGTCCGGGGGCGCCAGGCCTCATCTTCTGCAGGAGGAGAGCTGTCGTGACGAATGCGGCCGGTACGGCATCTGCTCCCGGCAGGCTGAACGCCTCCCTGCCAGCCCTGCGTCGACTCGTCGCCCAGACGGAGATCGACCTCCGGGTCTTTGGCATGCTGGTCGCGCTCGCGATCATCCTGTTCGGCTTCAATATCCTGAGCGACGGCAAGTTCTTCATCCCGAACAACATGGTCACGCTGGCCATCCAGGCGACGAGCGTGGCCATCATCGCCACCGGGATGGTCCTGGTCATCGTGTCGCGGAACATCGACCTGTCGGTCGGATCGCTGACCGGCTTCGTCGCGATGAGCTACGCGCTGCTGATGACCGACTGGCTGCCCAACATCCTGGGCATGGGTCCGGACTTTCCCTTCCGCTGGCTCATCGCCCTGGGCATCGGGATCGGCATCGGCGCCGGCTTCGGCGCCCTCCAGGGGTTCATCGTCGCCTACGTCGGTGTCCCGTCCTTCGTCGTGACGCTGGGTGGCCTGCTCTCCATTCGGGGTGCGGTCTGGTACCTCTCCAGCGGAGCGGCCGTCACCGGGCTCGACCCGTCCTTCCAGCTCCTGAACGGCGGAGCGGAGGGGTCGATCGGCGGCACCCTGACCTGGGCGGTCGGGATCATCGGCTGCATCGCCCTGGTGGTGCTGCTCGCGAACCGCCGGCGACAGCGGCAACGGTTCGGCTTTCCCGTGCGCCCCATGTGGGCAACCGTCGCGCTGGGGGTGCTCGGTTGCGGCGCGATCATGGGCCTGACCTTCTTCGCCAACGGCAACTACTGGCCGGCTGGACTCGCGCACCAGTACGCGCTTGATCATGGCATCACCGAGCCCGCGGGAGGCCTGAAGCTCTCGGCCGGCTTCCCCATCCCCATCATGCTGCTCATCGGCGTGACCCTGGTCATGACGTGGATGGCCAACCGCCGGAGCTTCGGCCGGTACGTCTATGCGTACGGCGGCAACCCGGACGCCGCCGAGCTGGCCGGCATCAACACCCGCTGGACGATCATGAAGACCTTCATCCTCATGGGCGTCCTCTGCGCGCTCTCCGCGGCGGTCGCATCGGCGCGCCTGAACGGAGCGACGCTCGACATCGGCGTGAGCTATGAGCTGTATGTCATTGCCGCCGCCGTCGTGGGTGGAACCTCGTTCGCCGGAGGCATCGGCACCATTCCCGGAGCGGTGCTGGGTGCCTTCGTCATGGCGTCCCTGAAATACGGCCTCAGCTTCCTGGGCGTGAACTCGCCCGGGCAGAACGTGGCGGCCGGCATCGTGCTCATCCTCGCCGTGGCCTTCGACGCATACACGCGCCGGCGCGGCGGACGCCGGTGAGCGGGGGAGGAGGCAGATCATGAGCGCTCCGACCGAATCCACCCGGACGCCCCTTGTCGAGATGCAGGACATCCACGTCGCGTTCGGCGGCGTCCACGCCGTCGATGGGGTGAGCGTTGACCTGATGGCGGGAGAGGTGGTCGGCATGGTCGGCCACAACGGCGCCGGCAAGACGACCCTGATGCGGGTGCTGTCGGGAGCGCACCCCGCCGACGCTGGCGAGATCCGGGTCGACGGCAAGAAGGTGGCCATCTCGAATCCTCGCGACGCGCAGCTGCTGGGCATCGAGACCATCTACCAGACCCTGGCCCTGGCCGACAACATCGACGCCGCGGCGAACCTGTTCCTGGGACGCGAGCTCTCGAGCTTCATCGGGGGGCTGGACGACAGCGCCATGGAGTCGGCAACGCGCAAGGTCATGCATCGGCTCAACCCGAACTTCACCAACTTCAAGGCACCGGTGAAGTCGCTCTCCGGCGGGCAGCGCCAGTCGGTGGCCATCGCGCGGGCCGTCCACTTCAACGCCAGGATCCTCATCATGGACGAGCCGACGGCCGCGCTGGGTCCGGCGGAGACTGAGCAGGTTCGCGACCTGATCCGGCAGCTCAAGTCCGAGGGGATCGGGATCTTCCTGGTCAGCCACGACATCCACGACGTGTTCGACCTGTCCGACCGCATCAGCGTGATGTACCACGGCAGGCTGGTGAAGACGGTGCGGCGCGAGGAGGTGTCGCCCGACGAGGTCCTGGCCATGATCATCATGGGTGGCAGCCATGCCGAGCCGACCGCCGAGGACCGGGAGTTCCCCGTCAGCTAGCGGAACCGGATCCCCGGAGGCCCCGGTGGAAGGTGGGCGCCAGCGCGGGGTACAGCGCGCGAAACGCGGCGTGAGCCTCGGCATACGCCGCCGCTCGGGTTCCGTCGGGTGATGCAACCGGCGTCGTCCTGACCAGGGCGTCCGCCGCCTCTGCCACGTTCGCGAACCATCCGGCGCCGACGGCGGCCAGCGTCGCGGCCCCAAAGGCGGCGCCCTCGGTCGTCGAGGGCGCGACCAGCTCGACGTCGAGCACGTCGGCCAGGATCTGGCGCCAGGTCGGGCTCGCCAGGCCGCCACCGGAGGCGCGGATCTGGGCCGGCCGCGCCATCCCGGCGGCAAGCATCAGGTCCAGCCCGTCGCGCAGCCCGAACGCCACACCCTCCAGGACGGCCCGGGTCAGGTGCCGCCGGTCGTGGGCCGTCGTGAGGCCGACGAACGCGCCACGGGCCTCCGGATCCGGGTGCGGGCTGCGCTCGCCAGTGAGGTAGGGGAGGAAGTGGAGCCCGTCCATGGCCGCCGAGACCGGCTCTGCTGAGGCAGCGAGGTCGCCGAATGCCTCGCCCGGCGCCAGGGCGTCGCGGAACCACCGGAAGCTGCCCGCCGCCGAGAGCATGACCGACATCAGGTGCCACCGATCGGGAACGGCGTGGCAGAAGGCGTGGACGCGCCCCTGCGCCTCGTGGATGGGCGACCGGGTGGCGGCGAAGATCACCCCGCTGGTGCCCAGTGACAGGGCCACGACGCCTTCGTCGATGGCGCCCACCCCAACCCCGTTGGCGGCCTGGTCGCCGCCGCCAGCCACGACCGGCGTGCCGGCGCGGAGGCCGGTGGCCTCCGCGGCCGCGGCGGTGATGCGGCCCGTGATGGCCGGGCCCTCGAAGGTCGGCGGGAACCACGCCGGATCGAGCTCCAGCGCGCCGAGCACCTCCGGTGACCATGTGCGCGCCGCGAGATCGAAGAGCTGGGTGCCGGAGCCATCGGCGACGTCCATGGCCACCTCGCCGGTGAGCTGGCGACGCACCTCGTCCTTGGGCAGCAGCACGTGCGCGATGCGTCCGAACGCCTCCGGCTCGTGGTTGCGGACCCACAGCAGCTTGGGCGCGGTGAACCCGGTCAGCGCGTCGTTGCCGGTGACCTCGATGAGCCGATCGGGGCCGACCCGGGCCCGGATCTCGTCACATTCAGCCCCGGTGCGCTGGTCGTTCCACAGGATGGCGGGCCTGATGACCGCGCCCTCGCGATCGAGGAGCACGGCGCCGTGCATCTGGCCGGTCAGGCCCACCGCCTCGACGTCGTCGCCGGATGCCCCTGCTGCGGCGAGCGCCCGAGGGATCGCCTCCTGCGTGGCCGTCCACCACAGCGCCGGATCCTGCTCGCTCCACAGCGGGCGCGGGGTCGAGAGACCGTACTCCGCGGTCCCCGTGCCGCGCACGGCCCCGCTGCCGTCGACCAGGATGGCCTTGGTCGCCGTGGTGGAGACATCGATCCCCAGGACCAGCGCCATCGGTCAGCCCTCGTCGCTGCGCCCGACCGCCCAGATGCGCTGGTTGACGATGTTCTCGAGCCGTTCCTGCGCCCCGGAGACGGGACGCGGATCGATGCCCCCTGCCGCGACCGCGGCCTCCAGGTCCGCGAGGGTACGTTCGCCGGACAGGATGGCGGTCCCCAGCTCGCCGGACCAGCCGGCATAGCGCTCGTCACGAAGCCGCTGCAAGTCGCCCGCGGTGAGCATGTCCGCCGCCACCAGCAGCGCCCGGGCGAGCGTGTCGATCCCGCCGATGTGAGCGTGGAACAGGTCGCTGCGCGCCATGCTCTGCCGGCGGAGCTTGGTGTCGAAGTTGAACCCGCCGGTCGTGAACCCGCCGCCGCGCAGGATCTCGAAGAGCGCCAGCGACAGCTCGTCCACGGAGTTCGGGAACTGGTCGGTGTCCCAGCCGTTCTGGTAGTCGCCCCGGTTCACGTCGATGCTGCCGAAGATCCCGCCGGCCAGGGCGAGCGCCACCTCGTGGTGGAAGCTGTGGCCGGCCAGCGTGGCGTGGTTGACCTCGATGTTGACCCGGTACTCGTCGGCGAGCCCGTGACGGGCCAGGAAGCCGAGCACCGTCGCCACGTCGTAGTCGTACTGGTGCTTGGTGGGCTCCTGCGGCTTGGGCTCGATGAGGAGCGTGCCGCCGAAGCCGATGCGGTGTTTGTGGTCGGCGACCAGGGTCAGGAAGCGCGCGAGCTGGTCCTCTTCGCGGGCAAGGTCCGTGTTGAGCAGGGTCTCGTACCCCTCACGGCCACCCCACAGCACGTAGTTCTCGCCGCCCAGCCGATGGGTGGCCTCCAGCATGTCCTTGACCTGGGCCGCGGCGTAGGCGAAGACCTCCGGATCCGGGTTGGTGGCTGCCCCTGCCGCGTACCGCGGATGGCTGAAGAGATTGGCCGTGCCCCACAGCAGGCGCTTGCCGGTGCGCGCCATGTGGCTCTCGATATCGGACACCATGGCGTCGAGGTTGGCGCGCGTCTCGGCGAAGGTGCGTCCCTCCGGGGCGACGTCGCGGTCGTGGAAGCAGAAGTAGGGGGTGCCGAGCTTGGCGAGGAACTCGAACGCGGCTGCCACCTTGGTCCGCGCGGCCGCCATGGGCTCCGTCGACGCGTCGAGCCAAGGCCGGTCAAAGGTCCCGGAGCCGAACACGTCGGATCCCGGCCAGTTGAACGAATGCCAGAGGCAGACGGCAATGCGAAGGTGATCCTCCATGCGCCTGCCGAGCACCTTGCGATCGGGGTCATAGACCTTGAAGGAGAACGGATCGGTGGAGCCGAGACCGGAGTAGGGGATCGGTTCCACGACGTCCGTGAAGAAGTCACCGTCCACGTGCACCCTCCTGCGCCGCACTGCGTGCGTCGATCACGGACGAGCGTACCACACGTTTGTGAGAAAGCAACACAAACTAGTCGGATGCTGGCGCAGATCGGCCTCAGCCGGTCGGCGGGGTCGGCAGCACGCCCACCAGGAGCCATCGGGCCCCGGTCGCCCGCCGCATCGCGAACGTGAGGGTGAAGGGCGACGCCTCCTGCGACTGGAGGGCTCCGTTCGCATCGTAGGTCAGGGAGGTGACGGTCCCGGTGGCCGTGAACCCCAGGCTCAGCCCGGTCTGCACCCCGAAGGGCACCAGCAGCGACACGTGCATGCTGTCGAACCGATAGCGCGCGATCGTGGTGGTCCCCGTCGCGATCGCCTCGTTGAGGCGATCCTGCATCTGGGCCAGCCGATCCCCGTGATCCACCGCCGGCAGGATCGCCGGATCGTGCCGGAGGAGCGCCTGGCTCTCCAGCTCGAGGTTCTCCGCCAGGGTCAGGACGATCCCCTGCATCTCGGGGCCGGCGATCTGATGGTCCCAGTCGGCGACGTCCTGGCCAACCGTGAACGACGGGAGGGTTGCCGCGTTGATCTGGTGGGGAACCTGGCTGAGGAGCTCGGCGGCATCCGGAAGCACGATGCCCCGTGCGGGCGTGCCGGCCGCGACGATGCCGACCCCCAGCAGCGGAACGGCCAGGGCCATGGCTCCCACCCGCGTGGCGCCGGCCCATCGCCAGCGGAGGCCGTCACGCCCGCTGGCAATCCGCCGCAGGAACGGTCGGAATGCATCGTCCGCCGAGCGCGCCGGGGGCAGCAGCCAGTCGAGGAGGGGACGGAAGGCGCACATGACGACCAGTCCCGCCAGCAGCCCCACCTTGGCCCCGAACTCGTTCGTCTGCGGCGCCATGAGCAGCGTGGTGGTGATGGCAACCAGGATGCCGAACACGATCCGCGCCACGCGCCCGGCCGGCGCCGTCCTGGGGTCGGTGATCATGAAGAACAGGAAGATGAGCACCTCGGGCGAGGTGACGATGACGCGCCAGAAGTCGACGCCGCAGACGGGCGCGAATGCCCAGCGGGCCGTCATGCAGTGTCCCGAGGCGGCGAGCACCCCGATGCCGATCGCGAGCAAGCCCCAGTACGTGACGGCCAGAGCGAGGAGGTGGAGCCGGCGGGTGATGAGGATCCCGCCACCGATGATGACCGCGTATGCAACGATCATGGGCGGGTCGAGGGGCGCCCACCAGAAGTCGAGCGGCTCGATGCGGGTGCTGCCCAGGATCAGGAACGCCGCCACCAGGCCTACGTTGGACGGGTTGAACAGGTGCGCGCCGCGGAAGCGGAGGACGTACTTCGTCAGCAGCGAGAGGCCGGCGACGGCGGCGAAGACGTACCAGCCGGCGAAGGTCCAGTGGTCGTCCGGGCGGGTCCCGACGTAGCGCAGGATGAGCGCCACGCCGCTGCCGGTCAGCATGGCGCTCGCCGGCCATACGATCGAGCGCGTCTCGCGGAAGGTGAGCGCCAGCTCGATCACGGCGCAGGTGAGGATCGCGGCCAGGATCTGCGGGACGCTGACGGCAAAGTGCAGGCCTACCTGGCCCAGGACGTGGATGGTGATGATGACCGCCGCCACGTGGAGGCGGGGATCCCGGAGCTTGGGGAGGACCACCGGATAGCTGGTGCCCCGGACGGTGAGCGCTCGCGCCGTCACGGGCGCCTGGTCCCGCCGCGCGCCGCGCACCGGCGGCGACGGCCGCGCAGGATGCATCGAGGAATCGGTCCGGCAGGCATTCCCATCTTCAAGGATAGCCGCCCGCGGCTGCGAGGGGCATACTTCATGCGATTGTCCTGAGTGGCAGCATGGAGGGATTACCGATGGCACGCGATGAAGAGCGCCTCGCCCGCGCCCGGCAGGATCCGATCGTCGGCAGCCTGCCCGATGTTCCCGGCATCGTGGTGGCGATGCAGCTGACGTCCGGCCTGGGCTTCCACATGCGCGGGCTCGCCGACGAGCTCCTCGTCAATGACTACCCCGGAACGACGCTGACGCGCGCCGACCGCGAGCTGCTCGCCGCAGCGGTATCGGCGGCCAACGGCTGCTTCTTCTGCATGGACTCGCACGGCGAGCACGCCACCGCGCTGCTCCAGCGGGACGGCGACACGGAGCGCATTGCGCTCATTGACACGATCAAGATGGGCTCGTCGGAGGGCTTCGACGCAAAAATGCAGGCGCTGCTGCACGTGGCCCGGACGGTCGGTGGTGACGCGCGCCAGCTTTCTGCCGAGGACGTGGCCGCCGCGGTGGCCGCCGGTGCGAGCGACGCCGACGTCCAGCTCGCGGTCCTCATCGCGGCCGGGTTCTCCATGTACAACCGCATGGTCGACGGTTTCAGGGCCAGGACTGCCGGATCGCTCGAGGCCTATCGCGCGCGCGCCGCGGAGATCGCGGAGCACGGCTACAGCGCCCCAGCGGGCACGCCAGCGATGGCCAAGGCCTAGCGCCACCGACGGAGCCCGGGTCCGCCCGGCGAAACGGGCCATTCGGCATCCGATGGGAAGGATGTTCCTCCCTTCCGTCGCTGCCGCGCGCCCCGTAGCGTCCGCGTGCCGAGACCCCGCAGTCCGCCGGCCATGTGCCGTGTGCCTGTTCGACGTGCGTGGCTCGTGGAGCCGCGCGGAGGATGCACGCCCGCATGAACGCCCTCGACCTCGCTCGCTGGCAGTTCGGCATCACGACCGTCTACCACTTCCTGTTCGTCCCGCTCACCATTGGGCTGGCCTTCCTGGTTGCCGGCCTGCAGACGGCCTGGGTGCGCAGCGGGAATGAGAGCTACCTGCGCCTGACGAAGTTCTTCGGAGAGCTGTTCCTCATCAACTTCGCGCTCGGGGTGGTGACCGGGATCGTGCAGGAGTTCCAGTTCGGGATGAACTGGAGCGACTACAGCCGGTTCGTGGGCGACATCTTCGGCGCGCCGCTGGCCATCGAGGGGCTGCTGGCCTTTTTCCTGGAGTCGACGTTCCTGGGCCTGTGGATCTTCGGTTGGGGCCGGCTTTCCAGGCGGGTGCACCTCGCGACGATCTGGCTGGCCGCCATCGGCACCGTGCTGTCGGCCTACTTCATCCTGGCCGCGAACGCGTGGATGCAGAACCCGGTCGGCTATACCCTGAATGCGGCGAGCGGCCGCGCGGAGCTCACCGACTTCGGTGCGGTGCTGACCAACAAGCTGGCGCTCATCACCTTCGCCCATACCATCGTCGCCGCGTTCATGACCGCGGGCGCCTTCATGGCCGGGATTGCCCTCTGGCGGCTCGCGCGTCACCCGGACCAGGATCGGGAGGCGTTCCGCAGCGTGGCGCGCCTGGGCGCGGTCACCGTGCTGGTGGCCGCCCTCCTGGTCGTGGTCAGCGGTGACCAGCAGGCTCGGGTGATGACCAGCGTGCAGCCCATGAAGATGGCCGCTGCCGAGGCACTCTACGACACCAGCCAGCCGGCATCGTTCAGCCTCTTCACCGTGGGTACGCTCGACGGCGGCAAGGAGGTTTTCTCCATCCGCGTTCCCGACCTGCTGTCCTTCCTCGCCACCGGCGACCTCAACGGCACGGTCGAGGGCATCAACGACCTGCAGTCGCAGTACCAGGCGCTGTACGGGCCCGGCGACTACCGGCCGATCGTGCCCCTGACCTACTGGTCGTTCCGCCTGATGATCGGGGCCGGAGCCCTCGCCGCGCTGGCGGCGCTGTGGATGCTGTGGGCGCTGCGCCGTCGTGGTGTGAGGCCCACGCGCTGGCTGGTCGGGACGGCGATTGCCCTGCCGCTCCTGCCCCTGGCGGCCAACTCCATTGGCTGGATCTTCACCGAGATGGGGCGCCAGCCGTGGATCGTGTTCGGGCTGATGGGCACCGCGTCCGGTGTCTCGCCGGGAACGCCCGCCTGGGAGGTTCTCGTCACGATGGTCGGCTTCACGCTGCTGTACGGGGTCCTGGCGGTCGTGGAGGTGCGGCTCCTGCTGCGCCGGATCCGGGCGGGCCTGCCGTCGCTCGAGGAGGCGACCGCCGACCACGACGCGGACGAGCCATTCAGCTTCGCCTACTAGGAAAGGGACCGCGCCGCCATGCACCTGACCGACATCTGGTTCGCGCTCATCGCGATCCTCTGGATCGGCTATCTCGTCCTGGAGGGCTTCGACTTCGGCGTCGGCGTCCTGCTGCCGGTCCTGGGCCGGACCAGCGAACAGCGACGGGTCCTGATCAACACCATCGGCCCCGTGTGGGACGGGAACGAGGTCTGGCTGCTGGTTGCCGGCGGCGCGACCTTCGCCGCCTTCCCGGAATGGTACGCAAGCCTCTTCTCCGGGTTCTACCTGGCCCTGTTCCTCATCCTGGTGGCCCTCATCGTGCGGGGCGTTGCCTTTGAGTACCGCAACAAGCGTCCCGAGCCTGCCTGGCGCCGCCGCTGGGACATCGCGATCTTCGTGGGCTCGCTGCTGCCCGCCGTCCTGTGGGGCGTCGCGTTCGCCAACATCGTCGCCGGCGTGCCCCTCGACGCCAACCACGAGTTCACCGGCAACCTGCTCACCCTGCTGAACCCGTATGCGCTGCTCGGCGGCCTCACGACCCTGGGCCTGTTCGTGACGCATGGCGCGGTCTTCCTTGCCCTGCGCACGACCGACGATCTGCGCGCGCGGGCGAACCGCATCGCGGGGCGCTCAGGGCTGGCGGCCGCGGTCCTGGCGGTCGCCTTCCTGGCGTGGACCTGGGCGCAGCGTGGCGACGGCGTGACCCTGGTCCTGTCGGTGGTGACCGCAGCAGCGTTCGTGGGCGGTCTGCTGGCCAACCGCGTCCGTCGCGAGGGCTGGGCCTTTGTCGGCTCCGCGCTGACCATCGCGCTGGCGGTTGTCACCCTGTTCGTGACCCTCTATCCGGACGTGCTGCCGTCGAGCACCGATCCGGCATGGAGCCTGACCGTCACGAACGCCGCGTCGACCTCCTACACCCTGACGATCATGACCGTGGTGGCGGTCATCTTCACGCCCATCGTGCTGATCTACCAGGGATGGACCTACTGGGTCTTCCGCCATCGGATCGGACTGGGGAAGGCGGCAGACGCCGCACCGGAGCCTGGCGAGACGTCGGGCGGGTGAGGCGGTTCGACCCGCGCCTCCTGGCACACGCACGGGCGGCGCGGATCCACCTGGCGTCGAGCGTGGTGCTGGGCCTGGCCTCTGCCGGGCTCGCCATCGGCCAGGCTGCCCTTTTGGCGTACGCGATCAGCGGGGCCGTCACGCGCGGCGCTGGTCTGGCGGCGCTGGCCCCCACCCTGGGCTGGCTGGCGTTGGTGCTCGCCGCGCGGGCGCTCCTGGGGTGGCTGCGCGAATCGACCGCCGTTGCCGCATCGGCGCAGGTGAAGTCGACCCTCCGCATGGGGATCCTGCGGCGTGCCGTCGAGCTGGGCCCGCGCCGCGCGGTGGGTGGTGGTGAGGGAGAGGTCGTTGCCCTTGCGACCGAGGGCATCGACGCGCTCGACGGCTACTTCTCGCGTTATCTGCCCCAGCTGGTCCTGGCCGCCGTCCTCCCGGTCGTGGTGGTGGCGATCCTCCTCCGCGTCGACGCCGTGGCCGGGCTGACCGTGGGGCTGACCCTGCCGCTGATGGTGGTCTTCATGGTGCTCATTGGCCTGGCCACCGAAGCGCATCGCCGGCGCCGATGGCGGGCCTTCACGCGCCTCGCGCAGTATTTCGGTGACGTCGTGGCCGGATTGCCGACGCTCAAGCTGTTCGGAGGCGCGGCGGCCCAGGAGGCAGGGCTGGCCCGCGTGACCGATGCCTATCGCCGTGAGAGCCTGGGGGCCCTGCGGGTCGCGTTCCTCTCTGCCTTCGTGCTCGAGCTCGGGGCCACGCTCTCGGTGGCCATGGTGGCGGTGGGCATCGGCCTACGGCTGGTCGGTGGCGCGCTGGATCTGCAGACCGGGCTGTTCGTCCTGATCCTTGCCCCCGAGGCGTACCTCCCGCTCCGGCAGCTGGGCGCCCACTTCCACGCCAGCGAGCAGGGGCTGGCCGCCGCAGACGCTGCGTTCAGGATCATCGAGGCACCCTCGCCGAGCGACGGTGACAGCTATGCGGTTCCCGACCTCCGCCGCGGCCGGCTCGTGGTTCGCGACCTGACGATCCCGCAGCCGGGACGTGCGCTTGCGGCGCCCCACCGCGCCAGCCTGGAGGTCCGCGGCGGTGAGCTCGTGGCGCTGGCGGGCCCCAGCGGCGTGGGCAAGACCTCCCTGCTCCTGGCCGTCGCGGGGCTGCTTTCGCCGAGTGAGGGATCCATCGTCGTGGAGGACGGGCACGTTGCGTCCGACGTGGCATCCATGGCCCGGGCTGCGTGGCACCGCCAGATCGCCTGGGTGCCGCAGGAGCCCTACCTGGTCGCCGGTACCGTCGCGGACAACGTCCGGCTCGTGGAGCCGGAGGCGGACGACGCCGCCGTGCGGCGCGCCCTTGCGGCGGTGGGCCTGGGGGCGCTCGATCCGGCGACCCGCCTTGGGGAGGGGGGTGCCGGCCTGTCCAGCGGGCAGCGCCGGCGGGTCGCCGTCGCCCGCGCCTTCGTGCGCGACGCGCCACTGGTGCTGCTGGACGAGCCGACCGCGGGGCTCGACGAGCCGACCGAGACGTCAGTCCTTCGCGCCCTCCTGGCGCTGGCGCGTCAGGACCGCAGGGCTGTCCTCATTGTCGCCCACCGGCCCGCGGCCCTGGCGGTGGCGGACCGTGTCGTCCGCCTGGTTGACCGCGGGGAGGCACTGGCAGCATGAGGCGGGCCGGCGGTCTCAGCTGGGTGCTGCGCCTCGCGTGGCCGCACCGTGGTCGGGTGGTGCTGGCAGCCGCGGCCGGGATGGCCGGGGCGGCTGCGGCCGTGGGACTGACCGCCACGGCGGCATGGCTCATCAGCCGCGCCGCCGAGCGGCCGCCCGTCCTGTACCTGATGGTGGCCATCGTCGCCGTCCGCGCCTTCGGGGTGGGCCGTGGCGCGCTTCGCTACGCGGAGCGGCTCGCGTCCCATGATGCCGCGTTCCGCGTCCTGGCCGACCTGCGGCTCACCGCGTATGCCCGGCTGCGATCGCTCGCCCCCTCGGGTCTGGACCACGACCGGACCGGGGACCTCCTGGCGCGGCTGGTCGGCGACGTCGATGGCCTCGCCGACGTCTGGCTGCGGGTTGCCCTGCCGTACACCGTGGCGGCCGCGGTCGGCGCCGCAACGGTGCTCGTGGTCGGAGCGATCCTGCCGCCGGCCGGGCTCGCGCTGGCACTGAGCCTGGTTCTTGCCGGCATCGGGGCGCCCCTGCTGGCGGCCGTCGTCGCGCGCCATGCCGAGGCGAGCCTGGTGCCCACCCGCGGCGCGCTGGCAGCGTCGGCGCTCGAGCTCCTGCGCGGCGACGCCCGAGCTGCTCATCGCCAACGCCCACGGCCCTCGCCTGGAGACGGCCGCCGGCCTCGACCATCGGCTCCGTCGTGCGGAGGCACGCTCGGCCATGGGCTCAGGGCTGGGCGTCCTGGTCACGGAGCTCGCGCAGGGGAGCGCGGTGTTCCTCGCGCTGGTGGCAGGCGTGGCGGCGGTGCGCGCGGGAACGATGGCCGGCGTCGCGCTCGCGGTCGTGGTCCTCACGCCCATCGCCGTCCATGAGCTCGTCGCAGGCCTGGGCCCCGCGGCCCAGCAGCTGCCCAGGCTCCGGTCCGCCGCGCGTCGCGTGGGAGAGGTGCTGGCTCGACCGGACCCCGTCCGCGAGCCGGACCAGCCGGTCGCCGTGCCGCCCGGACCGTACGGCCTCCGGCTCCGTAAGGTGTGCGCCCGCTACGCCGCCGACGTCGGTGACGTCCTGCGCGGCGTGGACCTGGACCTGCATCCCGGCCAGCGAGCGCTCGTCACCGGGCCCAGCGGCTCGGGCAAGAGCACCCTGGCCGCGCTCCTGGTTCGGTTCCTGGATCCATCCTCGGGAACCATCATGCTCACGGGTGGCGGCGGCGCCGTCCCCCTCGAAGCGCTCGCCGGGGACGACGTTCGCAGGATCATCGGCCTCTGCGCCCAGGACCCGCACCTCTTCGACACGTCCCTGCGCGAGAACCTGAGGATGGCGAGGCCGGAGGCGGGGGATGCTGAGCTCCTGGAGGCCCTCGAGGCGGTCCGCCTGGGCGAATGGCTGGCATCGCTCCCTGCGGGCCTGGACACGCTGGTCGGCGCCCATGGGGCCCGGGTGTCCGGCGGCCAGCGGCAGCGCATCGAGCTGGCGCGCACGCTGCTCGGCAACCGGCCGATCATCGTCTTCGACGAGCCGACGGAGCACCTCGACGAGACCATGGCCGCTCGCCTGATGGAGGACGTGCTGGCGGCCACCGCCGGTCGCACGACGATCGTCATCACCCACCGGCCGGCGCTCATGGCAGCGCTGGACGCGGCGGTCACCGTCGATCTCGGATCCGTCTCCACCGATGGTGGTGCCGGCTCGACGCCCGCACCCGCGAACCGGCGCCCGCCAGATCCGGTCTTCGCGCGACGAGCCGGCCGGGGTCGAGCACCGTTCCCGTCCGCCGCCCGCCGCTAGCCTGCCAGGGGTGGCGCGACGCGCCTGGATGTCGTCGACGCCGCGCGTGACGCCGATGCGAGGGAACCACATGGCTGATGGCGGCGTCTGTCAGGCGTGATGGTTCGCCGCGCTCTCGTGCTGCTGCCGTTCCTGGCCATTGGCCTGGCCGTGGCCCTGGGTGCGTGTGCGCCACCCGGATCACGAGGTCCCTCACCGGACCTCGTGACCCTGGTCGGGCACGTCAGCGCGTCTCCCACCTGCCCGGTCGAGCGTGCACCGCCCGCGTCGGCCTGTGCCGCCCGCCCGGTTCGGGGTGCGGTGATCTCCATTCGGGACGCCCACGGCAGGGAGGTGGCGTCGGTCGTATCGGCCGAGGACGGGAGCTTCATGACCGCTCTGCCCCCGGGGGGCTATCAGCTCGTGCCAGCAGCCGTCAGCGGGATCCTGGGTACCGCGCCGGCCGTGACAGTCGATCTCGCGGCGGGGACGACGCAGGTGTCCGTCGAGGTTCGCTACGACACCGGCATCCGCTGACCGGCGGAATCGTGCGGCAGCCCGGCGGGGCAACTAACACGGCGCCGGCTAGTCCGTTAGTACTGGTGAGCCGGGGTTCTCTGTGTTAGCGGGCAACCGCTAGGGCAGCCACAGAGGCCCCGGCATCAACGTGCCCGGGGCGCGGCGGGGGATCCAGCGGGGTTCAGTCGGGGCGGCGCGTCGGCTCCCAGTCAGGATCGACGGGCGCGGTCGGCCCCACGTCGTTCGCGGCGGGCAGGAGGATGGCGCCGTACAGGCCCATGGCGAGCGCGAAGATGGCGAGCATGGTCGTTCCCGCCATGTCGTAGCTCAGGATCCAGTAGACGAGGGCCACCACGCCGATGCCGGCCGGGACGATCAGGAATCGCTTGGACATCGCGACAGATTCTACCCGACGCGCGGCACGCAGCTCATCGAGGAGGCGCGGGACAGCGCCCGTTGCCGGTCGGAATCAATTCTATGTATACCGGCATAAATCTATGAGAAATCAGACGATCCAACCGCAATCGGTCCGGTGCGCCGATGGCGGCGTCTCGACGGCACGCAGTCCGCTGAGCGGTGCGTGGCCGCGGACCAGGGGTGGACCGCCCGCCGTCTCCTCGTCGCCCTCGAGGGCTTCGCGCCGTCGCGAGGAATCCACGACGGCAGGCGAGGACTCGGTCGCCTCGGGGAGCGCGGGCAGCGACTCGGAGAGCGCCGATGAGGGCGGTTCCTCTCGCGCGGTCACGACCGAGCCATCGGGGTAGCTCAACCACAGGCCACGCAGGCGGGCGATGAAGTGCTCAGCCATGCCGGGAACCAGGAAGTCGACCTGTCCACGAGAGCTGCGTCGGTAGCCGCGGGGTCGCTCGTCGGCCTGGACGCGGTCGACGAACGGCCGGGCCAGCAGCTCGCGGATGGCCACGGCCACGTTCTCCTCGGCATCGACCGCGGTGCTTCCACCGCTGAAGATCGCGCGTCCGATGACCTGCGGCACGTCGGTGCCCGGGGCGGTGCGCAGGATCTCAAAGACGATCCGATCGGCTGTCCGGGGGTCGCTGGCGCGGTTGATCACGCTGGGGAGAATAGCAGGGGAGCAGCGTCGTCCGAGGGCCGGCGGCGCATCGCTCCGGCGGCGCCTCGGGGCCCCCGGCTCGGCTATCATCGGGCCCATGAGCAGCGCCACCGTCGAAGAGCAGCCGTACCGGGAGATGGTCACGGCCCAGTCGGACGAGCAGATCGACCACTGGGCGGCGGACCTGTTCGTGGACTTCGCCAAGCGGATGGGCGTGGGCACCGCCATCGCGGCCTTCTGCAGCGTCGCGAAGCTCGATGCGCGGGGCTTCCAGCGCGTGTTCCTGGTTGGCGGAGGGCCTGATCACGTCGTCGGGATCGACACCGCCGGACAGCTCTCCGCGCCGATCTTCGAGCTGCCGCGGGCGATCGCCGGGCTGCGCCGCATCGACCCCAAGGCTCGCCAGCGGTTGATCGAGTTCCTGGTGGGACAGCGCGAGGTGATGTCCTACACGCCGTAGGCGTGCCGCCGGGCGAGGCTACTCGTCCAGGCCCGAGCGCAGGATCGCGATCGCGTTCTCCAGCTTGAGGCGGGTGATGGTGAGGTACTTGGCCAGGTTGGCCCGGTTCACCTCCGGGATCTGCTCCATCACGTCCGGATGCCGCAGCAGGTCCACGAGCTCCTCCACCGCACCGCTCAGCCTGCCCTTCGTGTCGAGCAGCGCGTCGTCCGCCTGGCGGGCGGCGGCGACGGCGCCGGCCGTCGTCCGGGCGCGCCGTCGGGTGGTGGGCGCCGGCTCCTCCCCGGCGGGCGTCTCGCCCCCGGTGATGGCCCGCAGCTTCGCGAGCGTCAGGTCGCCGGCAGCCACGCGCTTCGCGAGCCGGCGGCGGACCCGGTCGTCCGTGATCCGCATCAGCTCGTAGGCGTGGCTGATGGTGTCTTTGCGCACGGACACGAGCTCGCGGATCTCCGGTGGGGCATCGGCAAGGCGCAGCCGGTTCTCGACGTATCCCTTGTCCTTGCCGATCTTCTGTGCGAGCTGGCGGACGGAGTAGCCCAGATCGGTCATCTTGCGGTACATCGCCGCCTCCTCCAGCGGCGAGACGTCCTCGCGCTGCAGGTTCTCGATGATCGACACCTCCAGGGCCGTCTGCTCGTCGAACTCGACGACGATGGCGGGGATGGTCTGGCGCTCGGCGAGGCGCGATGCACGCCAGCGCCGCTCGCCGGCGATCAGCTCGAACTGGCTGCCCACCGGACGCACCAGGATGGGCTGCAGGACGCCGTGCTCGCGGATGCTGTTGGCCAGCTCGGTGAGCGAGTCCTCCTCGTAGGAGAGGCGCGGCTGCGCGGGGTTGGGGAGGATGCGGTCGACCGCGATCTCGCGGATCTGCGCGCGGGTGGCGCGCGACTCGATCAGCGAGACGACGCCGGGACCCAGGTCCATGGCCGCCGCCTCGTCGAAGAGGCGGTGGATGTTCTCGCGAAACGCGGGGCGCTTGCTAGCCAAGTTCGACAACCTCTCGTGCCAGGTCGCGGAAGGCATGCGCTGCGCTCGAGTTCGACGCGTACTCCGTTACCGGCTTTCCGGTGAGCGGTGCCTCACCGAGCTTCACCGTGTTCTTGATCATGGTGTTGAAGACCCGTTGATCGCCCAGCTCGCGCAGGTTCTCCAGCATCTCGCGGGCAAGGACCGTGCGCCCATCGAAGAACGTGGCCAGCAGGCCCTGGATCTCCAGGTCATGGTTGAGCTTGAGCTTGATGGTGTTGATGACCTTGATCAGCGCGGTGAGGCCCTTGATGGCGTAGTACTGGGTCTGGACCGGGATGATCACGCGGTTGCTCGCGACCAGCGCGTTGATGGTCAGGAGTCCGAGCGTCGGCGGGCAGTCGATGATGATCACGTCGAACGACGTCTCGGCCCATCCGGCGATGGCGTCGCGCAGCACCATCTCCCGGCCGATGGCGGTGAACAGCTCGACCTCCGTGGACGCCAGCTCCAGGGTGGACGGCGCCACGGAAAGTCCCGGCATCTCCGTCTCCCGCACGACCTCCTCCAGGGTGGCGCGATCCTCGGAGAGGACGGTTGCCATGGATTGCCTGACGTCGGAGAGCGAAATTCCCAGGCCGACGGTCAGGTTGGCCTGCGGGTCCATGTCGATGCACAGGACCCGGTATCCGATCTCGGCCAGGGCGCCGCCGAGGTTGATCGAAGTGGTCGTCTTGCCGACGCCACCCTTCTGGTTCGCAATGGCTATAACCTTGGTCAACGCAACACCTGTGTGTGGCTCGGCTGGCGGGAGAAGGCCGCGACTGCGGTGCCGCCGATGATAGCGGTGCCACCCAGATGCGGTCCACGAAAGTTATCCACAAGCTGTCCCGCCACTGGTGTCTTTGTGCAAAGACGAGCGCCTATACTCGACTTGTCCACCAGCATCGACGGGCCCATAGCTCAGTGGTCAGAGCATCCGGCTCATAACCGGCTGGTCGCAGGTTCGATCCCTGCTGGGCCCACCACGCACTTCGGAGGAGATCCGTGTCGACGGCGGACAAGCATGCACGCCTGGCGGCGCTGCGACGCGAGGCGATGCTCGGCGGCGGCGAGCGACGCATCGAGCAGCAGCACGCGCGCGGGAAGCTCACGGCGCGCGAGCGCGTCGCCCTGCTCCTCGACGAGGAGAGCTTCTCGGAGCTGGACGCGCTGGTCACGCACCGCGCCAGCGATTTCGGGCTCGACGCGCAACGCATCCTAGGCGACGGGGTGGTGACCGGCTTCGGTCGGATCGACGGGCGGCTGGTGTTCGTCTACGCCCAGGACTTCACCGTGTTCGGAGGATCGCTGTCGGAGGCGCACGCGGAGAAGGTCTGCAAGGTCATGGACCTGGCCATGGAGGCGGGCGCGCCGATCATCGGCCTGTCTGACTCCGGCGGAGCCCGCATCCAGGAGGGGGTCGTCAGCCTGGGCGGCTACGCGGACATCTTCCTGCGCAACACCCTGGCCAGCGGTGTCGTGCCGCAGATCTCGCTCATCCTGGGACCCTGCGCCGGCGGCGCGGTCTATTCCCCGGCGATCACGGATTTCACGATCATGACCGAGGGCACCAGCTACATGTTCGTGACCGGACCAACCGTGGTGAAGACCGTGACCCATGAGGAGATCGACTTCGAAGGACTCGGTGGCGCTCGGGTCCACAACGAGACCAGCGGGGTGGCGCACTTCCTGTCACCCGGCGAGCCGCAGGCCATGGAGCTTGCGCGGCAGATACTGGGCTACCTGCCGCAGAACAACGTGGAGCTCACCCCGCGGAAGGGGGAGTGGCAGCCACCGGCGGTGGATGGCGCGACGCTGGACGCGGTGGTCCCGGATTCGCCGCAGCGCTCGTACGACATGCACACCGTCATCCGCGGCCTCGTCGACGCCGGCTCGTTCCTGGAGGTGCACGCGCACTTCGCGCGGAACGTCATCTGCGGGTTCGGGCGGATCGAGGGACGGAGCGTCGGCATCGTGGCGCAGCAGCCGGAGGTGCTTGCCGGCGTGCTCGACATCGACGCATCCGACAAGGCGGCGCGCTTCGTGCGAACCTGCGACGCGTTCAACGTGCCGCTCGTCACGCTGGTCGACGTCCCCGGCTTCCTGCCCGGCGTGGACCAGGAGCATCGCGGCATCATCCGCCACGGCGCAAAGCTGCTGTACGCCTACTCGGAAGCGACCGTTCCCAAGCTGACGGTGATCACCCGCAAGGCCTACGGCGGGGCCTACGACGTCATGAGCAGCAAGCATGTCCGGGGCGACCTGAACTTTGCCTGGCCGACGGCCGAGATCGCGGTGATGGGCGTCGAGGGTGCGGTGAACATCATCTTCCGCGACCGGATCGAGTCCGCCGACGATCCCGCGGCCGAGCGCGCCCAGCTCGTCGCCGAGTACGAGGAGCGGTTCGCCAACCCGTACATCGCTGCTGCCCGCGGCTACGTCGACGAGGTGATCCTGCCGTCCGAGACACGCGGCCGGCTGGTGGCCGGCCTGGCCATGCTCGAGGGAAAGCGCCAGAGCCTGCCACGCAAGAAGCACGGCAACATCCCGCTGTGACACGCCGCCTGTCCGTGCGCAAAGACACCGGCGAGGATGCCGCCTAGCCGATGGCGCCCCCATTCCGCCGCATCCTGGTCGCCAACCGGGGCGAGATCGCCATCCGGATCATCCGCGCCTGCCGCGAGCTGGGGATCGAGAGCGTCGCCGTTCATTCCGACGTGGACGCGACCGCGCTGCATGCCGAGGTGGCCGATGTCGCCGTCGAGATCGGGCCACGCCGGGCGGCGGACTCGTACCTGAACATCGCCGCGATGGTGGACGCCGCCCGCCGCACCGGCGCGGAGGCCGTCCATCCCGGCTACGGATTCCTCTCCGAGAACGCGGCCTTCGCCCGTGCCGTCCTCGACGCGGGGCTCGTCTGGATCGGCCCGCCGCCCGAGGCGCAGGAGGCGCTGGGGAACAAGCTGTCGGCGCGCCGCGCCGTCTCCGCGGCCGGCGTGCCCATCGTTCCTGGCCTGACCGTCGCGCTCGACGGAGGCAACCCGCCGGACCTCGCCGCGGTCGGGTTCCCGGCCATGATCAAGGCAGCCGCCGGCGGCGGGGGGCGGGGGATGCGACGCGTGGATCGCCAGGCGGACCTGGGCGATGTCCTGCCGGCGGCGCAGCGGGAGGCAGAGGCGGCCTTCGGCGATGGGACCGTCTACGTCGAGCGGCTGGTGAGCCCCGCGCGCCATGTGGAGGTCCAGCTGCTGGGCGACCGGCACGGGAACCTCGCCTGCCTCGGCGAACGGGACTGCTCCGTCCAGCGGCGACATCAGAAGCTCGTGGAGGAGACGCCGTCCCCGGCCGTCACGCCGGAGATCCGGGCGGCCATCTTCGAGAGCGCCCGGCGGGTCGCGGGTACCGTCGACTTCAGCAACGCCGCCACCGTCGAGTTCCTGCTGGATGCGCAGGGCCACCACTACTTCCTGGAGATGAACACCCGGTTGCAGGTGGAGCACGGCGTCACGGAGCTGGCCACGGGCATCGACATCGTCGCCTGGCAGATCCGGATCGCGGCTGGTGAGCGCCTCCCGCCGGAGGTGCTCGGCGTCCAACCACGGGGCCATGCGATCGAGGTCCGCCTCTACGCCGAGGATCCGTGGACCGGCTTCCGGCCGGTGGGCGGCGCGGTGACCGCATGGAGGCTGCCGTCCGGGCCTGGGGTCCGCGTGGACGCGGCGGTGAAGCCGGGACTGGAGCTGACCCCGGAGTACGACCCGCTCCTCGCCAAGCTGATGGTGTATGCGGCCGATCGCCCGGCCGCGGTTCACCGCCTGCGGCGGGCGCTGGACGAGACCGCGGTGGGCGGCCTGCAGACCGACCTCGGCTTCCACCGCTGGCTGGTGGACCAGCCCGCGTTCGTGTCCGGCGACTACGACACGGCCCTCATTGCGGACACCTGGGGCGAGGGCCCCGATCTCCTGCCGGCCGATGCCGGCCTGGCCGCGCTTGCGGCGGTCGAGGCCCGCCGGTCCGCGTCAGCGGGGCAGGACCGCGCGGGGTCCAGTCCTGGCGCATCGCCGCCTGCGGGCGGGGGAGAGTCCGCCTGGGCCCGGCTGGCCCGCCGCGAGGCGATCGGCGAATGACGGCCTACGAGGTCACCGTGGCGGGGAACGGCGCGGTTCCGGCTGACGGCTGGGAGCTGACCTGGATCGACCGATCCAACGGGGTTGCCCGGCTCAGTGATGGGACCACCTCGACGCTGGTGGTTGTCGAAGGATCCGGGAGCGACTGGCACGTGACCATCCGCGGCCGCCGCGTTCCCGTTGGGGTCCGGACCTGGCGCGAGCGGATGCTCGCCGATGCGGAGGTCGCCTCGCGCGCGACCGGCGGACCGACCGACGTCAAGGCGACGCTGCCCGGCCTGGTGGTGGTCATCGAGGTCGAGGAGGGGATGGACGTCGAGGAGGGCCAGCCGCTCCTGACCCTGGAGGCCATGAAGATGCAGAACGAGGTCCGCGCGCCGCGCGCCGGACGGATTGCCGCCATTGCCGTGTCGGCGGGCCAGGCGGTGGCCACCGGCGAGCTGCTGATCAGCATCGCGCAGCGCGGATCGGCCGTTGCCTCAGAGGCGGGGGCCGCTGGCCAATCGCCCCAGGAAGGCGACGAAGAGCGCAACCGCCACGGCCAGGACCAGGTCGAAGAGGAGGGAGACCTGGAACCCGAACAGCTCGGTGCTCGGTCCTACCTCGATCCGGAGTCGATGGCCCGAGACGTACAGCGCGGCGAAGGCGGCCAGGATCGGGAGCAGCGGGCCTAGCGGCAGCCGCGAGCCCAGCAGCCACCAGGCCAGGAGCCCGGCGGCGATGGACGCGGCGGTGAATACGGCGAGGACGCCGAAGGCGGCGGCAGGCATGGATGACGAACCTTCCGAACGAGGCGGGGCGAGTGGGGCCTGCAGAGTCTGCCACGGCGCAGCCCCCGGTACAATCGCGCCTGCCATGCCCGACCGATCCGAGACCCCGCCGCCGACCCACGACCGATCCACGTCGGGGGTCTTCATCGAGACCGTGTACGGCCCGCCGTCCACGGCCGACGGGCCGGCGCAGGCCCCGGCGCTGGGCGAGCCCGGATCCTATCCCTTCACGAGGGGCATCCACCCCGACGGCTACCGGGGACGGGCCTGGACCATGCGCCAGTACGCGGGCTTCGGATCCGCGGAGGAGACGAACCGTCGCTTCCGCTACCTGCTGGCATCCGGCCAGACCGGGCTGTCGGTGGCGTTCGACCTGCCGACCCAGATCGGCTACGACAGCGACGATCCGCTCGCCGAGGGCGAGGTCGGACGAGTGGGCGTGCCCATCGACTCCGTGGCCGACATGGCCATCCTGCTGGACGGCATCGGCCTCGACCGGGTCAGCACCTCCATGACCATCAATGCCACGGCGGCCATCCTGCTCGCGCTGTACGAGACGGTCGGGCGGCGGCAGGGAGTGGACCCCACGCGACTCCGCGGGACCATCCAGAACGACATCCTCAAGGAGTACATCGCGCGCGGGACCTACATCTTCCCGCCGGGGCCGTCCATGCGCCTGGTGACCGACACGTTCGCCTACTGCCACGCGGAGCTGCCGTCGTTCAACACGATCAGCATCAGCGGCTACCACATGCGCGAGGCCGGATCGACGGCTGCGCAGGAGGTCGCGTTCACGATCGCCAATGCCCTGGCCTACGCCGATGCCGCCCTGTCCGCGGGCCTCGCCTTCGACGAGTTCGCGCCGCGCCTCAGCTTCTTCTTCGCGGCGCACAACGACCTGCTCGAGGAGGTCGCCAAGTTTCGCGTGGCACGGCGGGTGTGGGCCACGATCGCGCGCGATCGATACGGGGCTCACGACCCGAAGAGCATGGCCATGCGCTTCCACGTCCAGACCGGCGGGTCGACGCTCACGGCGCAGCAGCCGGACGTCAACGTGGTGCGGACGACGGTCCAGGCCTTGGCCGCGGTGCTGGGCGGGGCGCAGAGCCTGCACACCAACGCGCTCGACGAGGCGCTGGGTCTGCCCACCCCGGAGACGGCTCGCCTCGCCCTTCGAACACAACAAGTGTTGGCCTACGAGTCCGGAATGGTGGCACCGGTTGATCCGCTGGGGGGCGCGTACTACGTCGAGGCCCTTACCGATCAGCTCGAGGAGCGGGTTCGCGCCCAGCTGGCGGCCATCGAGGAACGGGGCGGAACCCTTGCGGCCCTGGCCGCCGGCTACCAGCAGGGCGAGATCGGGGACGCCGCATACGCGTTCCAGCGGGCCGTGGAGCGGCGCGAGCAGATCGTCGTGGGCGTGAATGCGTTCGAGGAGGGGGAGGCGCAGCGGCCGGCGCCGCAGCGGATCGACCGCGAGGCCGAGGCGCGGCAGGTGCAGCGCACCCGAGCCGTCCGTGCCCGGCGGGACGCGACGGCCGCCGGCGCGGCCCAGGCGGCGCTTCGTGCCGCGGCGGCCGGAACGGAGAACCTGCTCCCTCGAATCCGGGCCTGCGTGGAAGCGGACGTGACGCTGGGCGAGATCGCCGGGACGCTCCGCGACGCATGGGGCGAGTACCGGCCGTGACCGCGCGCCTGGGTCCCATCGACCACGTGGCCGTCGTGGTCCGCTCCCTGGAGGAGGCGCTGCCCCGCTACCGCACCCTCTTCGGGCTGGAGTCGGAGGGCGAGCCCGTCAGCATGCCGGCACAGGCCGTGCGCCTCGCGTTCCTCGCCACCGGACCGTATCCGGCGGCCAGGATCGAGCTCATCGAGCCGCTGGACGGCGAGAGCGGCGTGGCCCGCTTCCTCGCCGCGCGTGGAGAGGGCCTCCACCACGTCTGCCTGCGCAGCAGCGACCTGCCGCGCGACCTGGCGGACCTCGCCGCCGCGGAGGCGGATCTCATCGATGCTACGCCACGTCCTGGCGCCGAGGGACAGGTCGCCTTCGTCCACCCGCGCACCCTCAACGGGGTCCTCTGGGAGCTCCTGCAGCCGGGGGACTGAGCGCCCGGGCGACGCCGCCGGCACCCGATCGAAGGCGCGGCCAGGAGCTCAGCCGCGGACGCCCGCCCCGCGGAGCAGCTGGGGGATGTGGGACGGCGAGTCCGCCACCGCGATCCCGGCGGCCTCCAGCGCCTGGCGTTTCGACTCCGCGGTGCCCGACCCACCCGAGATGATGGCGCCGGCGTGGCCCATCCGACGCCCGGGAGGAGCCGTCCGGCCCGCGATGAAGGCCGCCATCGGCTTGCGCACCTCGCGCTTTACGAACGCCGCAGCCTTCTCCTCCTCCTCGCCCCCGATCTCGCCGATCATGACGATCGCCTCGGTCTGCGGGTCCTCGTTGAAGGCGGAGAGCACGTCGGTGAAGGTCGTCCCCACGATCGGGTCGCCTCCAATCCCCACGCAGGTCGACTGGCCCATGCCCGCGTCGGTCATGGCCTGCACCACCTCGTAGGTCAGGGTGCCCGATCGGCTGACCAGGCCCACCGTTCCGGGCCGGTGGATGTCGTTGGGAATGATCCCCACCTTGGCCCGGTCGCCCACGCTGGTCAGCCCCGGGCAGTTGGGCCCGATGAGCCGTGTGCCCCGCTGCTTCAGCACGTGGTACACGCGCAGCATGTCGAGGGCCGGGATGTTCTCCGTGATGCAGACCACGAGGCCGATGCCCGCGTCGGCGGCCTCCAGGATGGCGTCTGGCGCGGCGGCGGCCGGGACGAAGATGCAGCTCGTGTTCGCGCCGGTCTCCCGGACCGCGTCGGCCACGGTGTCGAACACCGGAACCTTGCCGTCCAGTGCCGACTGGCCACCCTTGCCGGGGGTCATGCCCGCGACGATGTTGGTGCCGAACTCGAGCATGGCCTGCGAGTGGAACTCGCCCTCACGCCCGGTGATGCCCTGGACGACAAGGCGCGTCTCGCCGTTGACCAGGATGCTCATGCCGCACCTCCCGCCGCCGATGCGGCAGCGACCGCCTTGGCTGCCGCGTCGTCCAGCGACTCGGCGGTGATGAGCCTGGCCTCGGCCAGGATCGGTGCGGCCTCGGCCGCGTTGGTTCCCACGATACGGACCACCATCGGCACCTCGCGGGTCAGTGACCGGCGGGCCTCAACAATGCCGCGCGCGACCTCGTCGCCGCGGGTGATGCCGCCAAAGATGTTGATGAGGATGGCCTTCACGTTGGGGTCGTCGAGGATGATGCGGAAGGCCGCAGAGACCTTGTCGGCCTTTGCTCCGCCGCCGATGTCCAGGAAGTTCGCGGGCTCGCCGCCGGCGAGCTTGACCAGATCCATGGTGGTCATGGCCAGGCCGGCGCCGTTGACCATGCAGCCGATGGTGCCGTCGAGCTTGATGAAGTTGATGCCCGCCTGTCGCGCGGCGATCTCCGACGGTTCCTCCTCGTTGAGGTCGCGCATGGCCTCGAGGTCCGGGTGGCGGGGGAGCGCGGAGTCATCGAGGACGATCTTGGCGTCGAGCGCCAGCAGGCGCCCGTCGGTCGTCACGGCCAGCGGGTTGATCTCGGCGAGGTCGGCATCCGAGGCGACGAACGCGTCGTACAGACCCCGCAGCACGGCCCGGAAGTCCCTGCGCAGCTCGGCCGGGATGCCAAGGAAGAACGAGGCGCGGCGGATGTTGTGCTCCTGGATGCCGATGAGGGGGTGGAGCGGCAGTCGCAGGATGGCGTCGGCGTTGGTGCGCGCCGTCTCCTCGATCTCGACCCCGCCCTCGGCGCTGGCGATGACGGTGATCGCCTTCGCCCCGCGGTCCAGGATGAGGCCCAGGTAGTACTCCTTCGCGATGTCCGCCGCCGGGGCGACCAGCACCGTCCGAACCGTGATCCCCTTGATCTCCATCCCGAGGATCTCGCCCGCCCGGGCTTCCGCCTCGTCCGGGTTGGCCGCGAGCTTGACGCCGCCGGCCTTGCCGCGGCCACCGACCAGGACCTGGGCCTTCACGACCACCGGTCCGCCGATGTGCTCGGCCGCGGCCCGTGCCTCGGCCGGGGTCGTCGCCGTCGTCCCGGCGAGCAGCGGCACGCCATGGCGGTCGAGGATCTCCTTCGACCGGTACTCCTGGAGCTTCATGCACTCTCCTGTCTTGACTGTGGCCCGCCGCGGCGCGCGCACGCAGCTCAGGGGCAGCAGCCGCAGGCGGGAACCTCCCGATTGTACCGTTGCAGCCCGCCGGCGATGTCCCAGCGATCCCATCCGCGAGCAGGTGGCCTGGATGAACGGGACGCGTCGAATCCTGGTCCTGCGCAGTTTCCCGGCGGTGCCTGCGTCAGCGGACACATCTCCGGGTGTGATGCGCCGTAGACTGCGCGCCGTACGCCGGCGCTTTGACCGGCGGCACCATGAAGAGGATAGACTGGACCGTGAGCTATGCCGTCACGCTGATACCCGGGGACGGGATCGGGCCGGAGCTGTCGGAGGCCGGACGCACCGTACTGGAGGCGACGGGGATCGCCTTCGACTGGGACGTCCAGCAGGCCGGCGAGGCAACCATTGCGACAGAGGGAACGCCGCTGCCCGACCGGGTCATCGAGAGCATCCGGCGCAACGGGGTTGCCATCAAGGGACCCATCACCACGCCGGTCGGTTCCGGCTTCCGCAGCGTCAACGTCGGGCTCCGCCAGACCCTGGAGCTGTACGCCAACGTACGGCCCGCGCGCAGCATGGCCGGGGTCGCATCCCGGTACGAGAACGTCGATCTCATCATCGTCCGCGAGAACACCGAGGACCTGTACGCCGGCATCGAGCACCGCGTCGGACCGGACGCCGCCGAGAGCATCAAGATCATCACCCGCGCGGCCAGCCAGCGGATTGCCCGCTATGCATTCGAGTACGCGGTGCGCAACGGTCGCTCCAAGGTCACGGCCGTCCACAAGGCGAACATCATGAAGCTCTCCGATGGGCTCTTCCTGGAGAGCTGCCAGCAGGTCGCCGCCGACTACGAGGGCCGGGTGGGCTTCGAGGACCGCATCGTTGACAACATGTGCATGCAGCTGGTCCAGAAGCCCGAGCTCTACGACGTCATGGTCCTGCCAAACCTGTACGGCGACATCGTCAGCGACCTGTGCGCCGGCCTGGTGGGCGGCCTGGGCGTGGCTCCCGGCGCGAACATCGGTGACAAGGCCGCAGTGTTCGAGCCGGTCCACGGCTCAGCCCCCAAGTACGCGGGCCAGAACAAGGCCAACCCCACGGCGCTGATCCTCTCCGGCGCCCTCATGCTCCGGCACCTCGGCGAGATCGCCGCGGCCGATGCCGTGGAGACCGCGGTGCGCGACGTCATCGCCGAGGGACAGACCGTCACGTACGACCTGGGCGGAACCGCCGGTACCCGCGAGTTCGGCGACGCGGTGGCGGCACGGGTTCGCGGGGCCTAGCGCGCCGTGCCGCGCTAGAATCGGAGCGCCCGACGTTTCAGCTGCGGAGCGCCTCCCGGTGCCGCGCGCCGCGAGGACGAGAGTGCGAAAGGGGATGATCTGAGCGGGATGTTCCGCTACCGCGTGTCCTGGGCACAGCTGGCCTGGTTCGGCCATCGCCTCTCCGGCGTCGGCGTCCTGCTGTTCCTGTTCCTACACATCGTCGAGACTGCCACGGTCTCCTTCGGGCCGGACGTCTACAACTGGACGCAGACCCTCTATAACAACCTCCCCATGCGCCTCCTCGAAGTGCTCCTTATGGCAGCGGTGGTGTACCACTCGCTCAATGGCCTTCGGGTGATCGCCATGGACTTCTGGCCGCGTCTGACGATCTACTACCGCGGGCTGACCTATGCCGTGGTCAGCACAACGGTCGTGGCCATGATCCCCCTGGGTGTGATCATGATCACGCCGTTCATGCCGTGGGGCCACGCATGAGCCGCGAGCGGACTATCTACCTGTCGGGGAGCAACCCGTCGCAGGCCGCCAAGACCCGTCCGGAGAACCCGGGCTTCGAGCGGTTCATGTGGTACTTCATGCGGATCAGCGGCCTGCTGCTCGTCTTCCTCGCGCTCGGCCACATGATCATCATGCACGTCGTAACCGAGATCACCGGCCAGGAGGTCAACTTTGCCTTCGTCACCAGCCGATGGGGCACCCCCTTCTGGCGGATCTACGACCTGCTCCTCCTCCTTCTCGCCCTGGTCCACGGGGTCAACGGGGCCCGGATCGTCATCGGTGACTACGTTCACCGCGGCGGGTGGCGGACCTTCCTCCTGATCGGCCTCGGAGCGTTCACGCTCGTCTGGCTGCTGCTGGGGATCTTCGTGGTCATCGCGTTCAACCCGGCAGCCGCCCCGGCTGGCGCCGGCCCCCTGGGGCTGGTCACTGGCCTGCTGGTGGCTGCGTAGGCCCATGGCGAACGCACAGCGCTACGCGCCGCCGCCGGGACTCAACGTCCACGAGCTCGATGCCGTCGTCATTGGCGCCGGCGGCGCGGGCCTGTACGCCGCCCTGGAGCTCAAGAAGGACCTGGGAGCCACCGGGAAGGTGGCCGTCGTGAGCAAGCTCTACCCATCGCGATCGCACACCGGCGCGGCCCAGGGCGGCGTATGCGCCGCGCTCGGCAACACCGAGGAGGACCACTGGGAGTGGCACTGGTTCGACACCGTCAAGGGCGGTGACTACCTGGTCGACCAGGACGCGGCCGAGGTGATGTGCCACGACGCCATCGAGACGATCATCAACCTCGAGCACCTGGGCATGCCCTTCGATCGGACGCCGGAGGGCCTCATCGACCAGCGGCGCTTCGGCGGTCACAGCCGCAACTACGGCGAGGCGCCGGTCCGTCGCAGCTGCTACGCCGCCGATCGCACCGGGCACGCGATCCTCTACACGCTGTACCAGCAGTGCATCGCCCACGAGATCGACTTCTTCGACGAGTTCCAGGTGCTCGACCTGCTCATGCCGGCGGGCCCGGACGGGCCGGTCAGCGGCGTGGTGGCCATGGAGCTGGCGACATCGGAGATCCACGTCTTCCGGGCGCGGGCGGTCCTCTTCGCCACGGGCGGCTACGGCAAGCTGTTCAAGGTCACCACCAACGCCCATACCCTGACCGGCGACGGGATGGCGATCGCCTACCGTCGCGGGCTGCCCCTGGAGGACCTGGAGTTCTACCAGTTCCACCCCACCGGCATGTACAGGCTGGGGTTCCTCCTCTCCGAGGCCATGCGTGGCGAGGGCGGCGTCCTCCTCAACGATAAGGGCGAGCGGTTCATGGAACGCTACGCGCCCACCATGAAGGACCTCGCCAGCCGCGACGTGGTGAGCCGATCCATTTACCTGGAGATCGCCGAGGGGCGGGGGATCGGCGGCAAGGACTACGTCCATCTCGACGTGCGCCACCTGGGCGACGAGGTGCTCAACAAGAAGCTGCCGGACATGACCGGCTTCATCAAGACCTACTTCGGCCTGGATCCGCTCCACGACCTGGTGCCCATCCAGCCCACGGCGCACTACGCCATGGGCGGCATCCCGACGGACGTCGACGGCCGGGTGCTGGGCGCCCTGACCGCGGACGAGAAGCAGGCCGTGGTGCCCGGCTTCTATGCGGCGGGGGAGTGTGCCTGCGTCAGCGTGCACGGCGGGAACCGCTTGGGAACGAACTCCCTGCTCGACCTGCTGGTGTTCGGTCGTCGTGCCGGCATCGCCATGGCGCAGTACCTGCGCAGCGCACCGGCCAGCGAGCCGGATCCGGAGGCGGAGCGCGCCGTCGGCGAGCAGATCGCCGCGCTCATGAGCTCCACCGACGGCGAGCGGCCGGCCGCCATTCGTGAAGCGCTCCAGGCAGTCATGTTCGACAAGTGCGGTGTCTTCCGCACGCGCGAGCTGCTGACGGAGGCCCGTGACGTCGTCGCGGGGCTGCGTGAGCGCGCCCGTCACCTCCACGTCGAGGACAAGGGCTGCCGCTACAACACGGACCTCGTCGACGCCCTCGAGCTGGACTACCTGCTCGACATCGGCGAGGCGACGGTGGCCTCGGCGCTGGCGCGCACCGAGAGCAGAGGCGCGCACGCGCGCGAGGACTTCCCCGACCGCGACGACGCTGGCTGGCTGAAGCACACCCTGGCCTGGCGAGGCGCCGATGGCCGCGAGCCCCGGCTCGGCTACAAGCCGGTGACGATCACCAAGTTCCAGCCCAAGCCGCGCGTCTACTGAGCCAATGGACGTCCAGCTGCGCATCCGCCGCTACAACCCGGAGCTCGATCGCGAGCCGCACTGGGAGGAGTACCGCGTCGAAGCAGAGCCGTCGGACCGTGTCCTGGACCTCCTGCAACAGGTGAAGTGGTACCAGGACGGCACGCTGACGTTCCGACGATCGTGCGGCCACGGGGTCTGCGGATCGGACGCCATGCTGATCAACGGGCGGAATCGACTGGCCTGCGAGTACCTCGTAAAGGACGCCGGCCGCAAGATCACGGTCGAGGCCCTGCGCGGACTGCCGGTGGAGAAGGACCTCCTGGTCGACCAGACCAGCTTCTGGGAGAAGTACCGCGCTGCCATGCCGTACCTGGTGAACGACGAGGTGCCCGCCGACGGCAAGGAACGTCGCCAGTCGCAGGCGGACCGCGCGAAGTACGAGGACACCTCGCGCTGCATCACCTGCGGGGCCTGCACGACCGGGTGCCCGGTGTTCTGGACGAACGGCGACTACATCGGCCCCGCCGCCATCGTCAACGCCCACCGCTTCATCATGGACACCCGCGACCACGCTCACGAGGAGCGCCTGCAGATCATGGCCGACGCCGACGGGGTGTGGCGTTGCCGGACCGTCTTCAACTGCGTGGAAGCCTGCCCGCGGGGAATCAACATCACACGCGCCATCCTGGAGGTGACGCAGGCGATCCAGGGCGGACGTGGCTGAGGCCGGTCGCGGCCTTCGCCTGCTGATCCATACCGATGGCGCGGCCCGGGGCAACCCGGGCCCTGCCGGCCTGGGCGCCATCCTTCGCGACGCGGAAACCGGTGAGACGGTGGCAGAGCTCGCCACCTACCTCGGATTCCGGACGAACAACTATGCGGAGTGGACCGCGGTGGAGGCCGCGCTGCGCAGGGCGCTGGAGCTGGGCGCGACGCACGTCGATCTGCGCATGGACTCGCAGCTCGTCGCTCGCCAGATCACGGGCAGGTACCGGGTCAAGCACGCCGATCTCAAGCCCATCCACGCCCGGGTCATGGCGCTGCTCTCACGGTTCGAGGGATATACCGTCGGCCACGTTCCGCGTGAGCTGAACAAGGACGCCGATCGCCTGAGCAACGTCGCCATCGACCAGCCGCGCACGGACCCCTGAGCGGGCCGGGGCGGCCGCTTCCGAACAGGCGTTCGGCCGCGTACAATGCGGCTCCCTGGAGGCGGCCGGACGGCCGCGGGCGCGATCGTCGAAAGGCGGCGTCCGAGGAAAGTCCGAGCTCCACAGAGCAGGCTCGCGGGTAACGCCCGTCCGCCGTGAGGCGAGGACCAGCGCCACAGTGACGATGCCCGCGCAAGCGGGAGTGAAACGCGGCAAGCTCGAGCCGGAGCAAGACCGAATAGGAGGGCGAAACCCGGCGTTCGCGCCGGAACAGGCTGCTCGTCCAGCCCTCGGGTGGGTCGCACAGATGGATGGCCGTCCCCGACCGGTGGAGACATCGGCGCGGGACAGAACTCGGCTTACAGGCCGCGCTCCAGGGACTCAGCCGGCTTGCCGGCCTGCGCGCCCGGCCTGCGCGTCGTCAGCTCCCTAGTCTTCGTCGGCGCGCCAGACGGTCGTCGCGGTGCATGCCCTGCAGATGGGCCGTGCCTCGTCCATGGTTCCCAGCGGGAGAGGGTGCTCGCGTCCGCCAAGCAGGCAATCCACCTGGACGCGGCCGCCCGGCAGAATGGCGACGTGGCGCACGCTGCAGCGCCGGATCCGACCCCCGCGCGGGATCGGCGTGCGCTCCCCCGGTCGGATCTGTTCGACTGCCACAGGTCATCCTCCCCGGCATCGGTGCCATGCGACACCGCGCCATGAACAGCCTAGGGAGAACCTCCGCCGCGGCTCAATGAGGTATTGGTACCCCCGCGGTCACCCTACCGCGGGTCATCGCGCGCCCGCAGGGAGGGACGCTAGACTCACACCCGGCCGGCGAAGGTCACCGCGTGATCGGCGACGTCGGCGCCTGCGAGAGGAGGGACCGTGTTCGGTCGTCGAAAGCGCAAGGAGCAGGCAGAGGAGTCTGCCCGCGAGGACGAGCGCCGCGCCCTCTTCGCCCAGCTTGCGAAGCGGCCCGACACCGTGTGTCCCTTCCTGGGCCTGGCGGACGCGCGGGCCGACTACCGCCCGGAGCCGAACGGGGAGCACCGCTGCTACGCCTTTGGCGATCCGGCGCCGCTCTCCGATGAGCAGCAGCGGCACGTGTGCCTGGAGCGCGGATACTCCAACTGCCCGCGCTACCTGCGCGGCGTTCTCGTCATCCCGTCCGAGGAGCTCGAGGCCCTCCGGCGCCCGCAGGCACCCGCACCGCCGCCGCCCGCGCCGGCTCCGTCCGGCGGAGGCCGACGCCGGGGTCTGGTTCTCGTCGGGTTCCTGGTCATCCTCATCGCCGCCGTGGGTGCCGGCGGCTGGTACCTCCTGAACGGCCATGGCATTCCCATCGCGGGAGGTCCCACGGCCTCGCCGACGGCCACCCCGTTGGCCACCCAGGTCGCCACGCCCTCGGAGGTCGCCACCGCGACGGCAGCAGCGACGGCATCGGCACCGCCCAGCGCGGGGCCCACCCCGACGCCCGAGCCCACGCCGGCACCGGCGGACCATTTCGACCACTGGGAGGTCGGCGTCGGGCCCAAGCATTACACGCTCTTCGCGGTCGATCCCCAGAAGGGCATCACCGACTCGCGCGACATCACGTTCGGAGACTTCTCCCGCGCGCCGGTCATTCCGGGCAAGACCGCCGGTGGTCTCGTCTACTGGGATACGAGCGCGGGTGACCTGACCGGCTTCTCCTACATCTACGGCCAGTCCGGCGACTTCCAGCTTCGCGAGGTCTTCCTGACACCGCAGGGACAGCGACGGGTCGTCGTCATGACCGCGGAGCAGGCCACGACCTACCCCCAGGCAACGCCCGCCCCTCGCTGACCCGCGGCCCCATCGCGGGTCGGTTCATCGCGTCCGGCCGCGGCGACTCCAGCCCGTTGCAGGCCCGCTCGGCGAGGCCGCGCGTCCCCGGTACGAATTTCCCAACCCATCTGCGCCGAAATCCCTTGACGGGCAGTGCCTGCCCTGTAGAATGGCGCCCTGTGGGTCCAAATGGGGCCAAATGGGGAACAGTGGTGAAACCCACGCATGGCGCAGGCATCGTTTCTTACCGGTGAGTTCCGGCACGCGCTCGACGACCGTGGTCGCGTTGCGATCCCGTCGCGTTTTCGCGGCCGGCTGGCCGAGGGCGCCACGCTGGCACGCTGGCTCGACCGCTGCCTGGGCGTCTTCCCGGCGGAGGAGTGGAACGTCCTCGCCGCCAAGATCCGCGCCCTGCCAATGACGAACCCGAATGCGCGCGAGTTCGCGCGCTTCATGTCATCGGGTGCGGTCGACGTGGAGCTCGACCGCCAGGGTCGCCTGCTGGTGCCGTCCTACCTGCGCGAGTACGCGGGGCTGACTGAGGGCGAGGTGGTCGTGGTGGGAGCGCTCGACCGGCTCGAGATCTGGTCGCCATCGGCATGGCAGCCGTACCGGACCCGGATCGAGGACGCGCCGGAGGAGCTGGCGGCTCACCTGTCTGAGCTCGGGATCTAGGACGCGCAATGCCATGACGCACGTTGCGCGGTCCCCATTCATGCGTCTCCGGGCCGGTCGGCCCGTCATTCGACCTGAGAGGTGCGGTCCATGGGAGAAGGGCACCTGCCGGTCCTCGTCGAGGAGGTTCTCGCCCTGCTCGACGTCGGGACGGGTAGCTCCGTGGCCGACGGCACGGTCGGAGGCGGTGGGCACGCCGAGCGGCTTCTGGAGGCGACGTCACCGGATGGTCGCCTGCTCGGCCTCGATGCCGATCGGGCGGCCATCGCGGAGGCGTCACGTCACCTGGCGCGGTTCGGCGACCGCGTCGAGCTGCGCCAGGCCAACTTCTCATCCCTCCTCGACGTCGCGACCGCCGCGGGGTTCATCCCGCTGGACGCGGTCCTCTTCGACCTGGGCCTCTCCAGCTACCAGCTCGCCGATCCGTCGCGCGGCTTCAGCTTCGCGAGCGACTCGGCGCCGGACATGAGATTCGATGAACAAACCGGTCTCTCCGCCCTCGATCTCATCGACGCGACCTCCGAGCGAGAGCTCGCCGGCATCCTCGCGACGTTTGGTGAGGAACGCCGTGCAGGCCGCATCGCGAAGGCGATCCTGGCGGCGCGTCAGGAAGGTCGCCTCGTGAGCGCGGCGGATCTCGCGGGGGTCGTCGCGGCCGCATCGGGCCCCAGGGGGGCTGCCGGCCGGCGCCGCATCCATCCGGCCACCCGCACGTTCCAGGCCCTGCGCATCGCGGTCAACCGCGAGCTGGAGGTCCTGGGGGCCGGGCTGGCCGGCGCGCTCGCCGCGCTGCGGCCCGGCGGCCGCCTGGCGGTCATCAGCTACCACTCCGGCGAGGATCGGATCGTCAAGCGCTTCATCGCGCGCGAGAGCCGGGACTGCATCGAGGACCCATTGCCGCCGGTCTGCACCTGCGGACACCGGGCGCAGCTGCACCCGATCACAAAGGGCGCCGTGACGCCGACCGACGCGGAGGTCGGCCGCAACCACCGGGCCCGCAGCGCACGGCTGCGGGTCGCGGAGAAGCTCGTTCCCGCGGGCGCGTGAGAGGAGGCACCATGAGCAGAGGACGACCCCGACACCAGACAAGCCGCCGGCGCACGTACAGCGCGCGGCAGCGGGAGCTCCGCGACCGACGCACGCGGGCCATCGTCGAAGACAGGCGCTGGCTCGAGGAGAGCGTCGCATTCGAGATCGAGGAGGGACTCGACTTCGAGTCGCCGACCTCGTGGAGCGTTCGCCTCGGCGACCGCTCGTCGGCCGCCTAGCCTCATGGCGGTCATCGGCGCACGTCCTGCCACAGGGCTCGGCGGTCTCGGCCGCCGCGCGCGGCAGCGGCCGGTTCCCGGCCCGCAGCGCCAGCGCGTGCGTCACGCCGGTGCGCTGCGGCAGCAGCGACAGGCCAGCGTCGCCGGGCTGCTGGCCACCATTGCGGCTGCTGCAGGCCTTGCGTTCTTCTACCTGTCGCAATCGAGCCACGTGGCCGCCGTCGGCTACCAGATCGACGGCCTGCAGGCGCGGATCGCCGCCCTGCGGGCCGAGCAGCAGCAGCTCGTCCTGCAGATCGGCACGGCACGGGCCCCGTCGCAGGTGCTCGACAAGGCCGGCACCGACCTGCAGCTGGTGCCGATCCCGCAGTCGGCCGTGACCTTCGCAACACCCAGCAGCGGCGCGGAAAGCGCCAGTCCATCGCCAGACACCGCCCGTTGAGCCGGGCGTCCGGATGGGACGCCCGATGGAGTCGCGCATGCTCGCCAGGACCGATAGCCGGGGTCGTGCCCTCTTCCTGCTGGTGGTGATGGCGCTGGTCGCCACCGTCATCGGTGGACGGCTCGCTTGGTGGCACGTCGCCCAGCACGACTGGCTGACCACGATGGCCGCGAACCAGCTCGCCCAGCGCGAGGAGATCCCCGCTGAGCGCGGCGAGATCCGCGATGCCCACGGCGTGCTGCTGGCGACATCGGTCCAGGTCTTCTCCGTCTACGCCACGCCGCCGCAGGTGACCGATCCGGAGTCCGAGGCCGCGATCCTGTCGAACGTCCTGTCGGTCACGGACAGCAACCTGCTCGACCTGTTCCACAGCGGCAAGTCATGGGTCTGGCTGCAGCGACGCGTGGACACGAGCGTCTCCGATCGCGTCCGCGCGCTCGGCCTGGCGGGCATCGGCCTTCTGCCGGAGACGCGGCGGGTCTATCCCACCGCCGGGGCGGCGCCCGACACGACCCTGGCCGCGCAGCTGCTGGGGTATGTCAACCTCGATGGCACCGGGCAGTACGGCGTCGAGGGCGAGGAGAACTCGTTGCTGGCAGGTTCGCCGGGAGCCGTCATCGCCCAGGAGGACGTTGCCGGCCGTCAGATCGCCGACTCGATCACCTCGGCACGGGCACCCGTCAACGGGGCAAACCTGCGGCTCACGATCGACGCCGGACTTCAGCACATCCTCGAGGACCGCCTGTACCAGAGCTACGCGAAGAACCTGGCGCACGGCGCGACGGGAATCATCATGGACGTGCACAGCGGTGCGATCCTGGCCATGGCCAGCTTCCCGACCTTTGATGGGAACACCTACAGCAGCGCCGATCCGACCCTCTTCGACAACCCGGCCATCGCCCACCCCTACGAGCCTGGCTCGGTGATGAAGGCGTTCACCATCTCCGCTGCGCTGGACGCGGGCGCCATCACCACCCAGACCAAGGTCCTGGACAACAACAACCTGCGGCTCCGCGGGGTGCGGATCCAGAACGCGGACCGCTACGACTGGCCATACGGCCATGGCGAGATCACGCCCCAGCAGGTCCTCCAGCTGTCGAACAACAACGGGGCCGCGCGCATCGGCCTCAAGCTGGGCGGGGAGAAGCTCTACCAGGCGTTCCGGCGCTTCGGCTTTGGCCAGCCCACCGGCATCGACCTCACCGGAGAGGTGGGCGGCACCGTCTGGGATCCGGCCAGCCCCAACGCGTCGGGTGACCTCACGACCGCCCAGAACGCCTTCGGCCAGGGACTCACCGTGACCGCCATGCAGCTCGTGGCCGGCTATGCGGCCATCGCCAACGGCGGCGTGATGGTCACCCCGCACGTGATCGCGGGGTGGACCGACGCGGGTGGCGCATACCACCCCACCGACCTGCCCGAGGGGGAGCGGATCACGAAGGCCTCCACGGCGCAGACCGTGGTCCAGCTCCTCACCGGAGCCATTGACGGCGGCATCGCGCACGCCGCCAGCGTCCCGGGCTATGCCATCGCGGGCAAGACCGGGACCGCGCAGATTGCCGGGCCCGTGAAGGTGCGCGACGCAAGCGGCAAGCTCGTGACGCGCAACGAGTACATCGAGGGCTGGATCGACTCGTCGTTCATCGGCGTCTACCCCGCCACGAACCCACAGCTCGTGACGCTGATCCTGCTGCACCGGCCCTCCACCTGGGGCCGGTACCAGATGGTCGAGCGGCCCGAAACCGTGTTCCACGACCTGGCCCCGCAGATCCTGGACTACCTGGCCATTCCGCCCGACCGGCCGACGTCCCCGGTCGCCGCCAGGTGAGCGGGCAGGCCGGTCCCGGCGCTGCCGCTCGGCCCGGGAGGAGGCTGATAGACTCCCCGGGAATCTCCGCAGGGTGTCGCGTGCCTCCGTCGATTCGTCTCGAAGACCTCCTCTCCGTCACCGGCGGCCGCCTCGTCGCCCCAACGCGGATCGAGGTGTTCGCCGGCGCCGGGGTGGACTCGCGGACGATCGCTCCGGGGGCCCTCTTCGTCGCCCTCGCCGGCGAGCGCGTGGACGGTCATCGCTTCGTCGCCGACGCCATCGAGGCCGGTGCGGCGGTCGCGCTGGTCTCTGCCCCGGTCGCGCCGCCTCCCGGGACGGACGTCGCGCTGGTCCGGGTGCCGGATACGCTTCACGCCTTCCAGGAACTGGCGGCGTGGTGGCGATCTCGCTCCGCCGTGCGAATCGTCGGCGTCACCGGCTCCACCGGGAAGACGCTCGCCAAGGAGACCATCGCCGACGTGCTGTTGCGGGGCCACCGGGTGCTGCGCAACGAGGGCAACCTGAACTCCGAGACGGGCCTGCCCATGACGCTCCTGCGCCTGGAGCCGGAAGATGAGCTGGCGGTCCTCGAGATGAGCATGTACACGGTCGGCGAGATCGCGCGCCTGGCGGAGATCGCGCGACCGGAGGTGGGCGTCGTCCTGGCCGTGCACCCCACCCATCTCCAGCGGACGGGGAGCATCGAGCGGATCGCGCTGGCCAAGTCCGAGCTGCCGCGGGCGCTGCCTGCCGACGGGCTCGCGGTCCTCAACGCGGACGATCCGCGCGTGGCGGCGATGCGCGAGGTCACCCCGGCCCGGGTGCGCACCTTCGGGGTGGCGGCGCCGGCCGACGTGACGGCCACCGACATCGTGAGCCATGGGGTCCACGGAACCGAGTTCGTGCTGCGTTCGCCGTGGGGCGAGCGCCGCGTGCGGAGCGGGACGCCCGGACGCCACCTGGTGCCGCACGCCCTGGCCGCCGCCATCGTCGCCGAGCATTTCGCGCTGCCCCTTGACGAGGTGGCCGCCGCGCTTGCCGCCGGGAGCCACGCGGAGCACCGCATGGCGGTGGGTGAGACCGGGAGCGGCGCGACGCTCATCGACGACACCTACAACGCCTCACCCGTCAGCGTGCGTGCCGCCCTCGCCTTCCTGGCCGAGACGCCGGTGCGCGGAGGCCGCCGGCTTGCGGTCCTGGGCGACATGCTCGAGCTGGGTCACGACGAGGAACGCCTGCACCGCGAGATCGGCGCGCAGGCGGCGTCCGCCGTGGATGCCCTCGTGGCGGTGGGACCCCGTGGCCGCTGGATGGCCGATGCCGCGCGGGCAGCCGGCCTGGCGACCGTCCTCACCGCGGACGACGCCGACGAGGCGGCCGTCCTGGTGGAGCGAGACCTGGCGCCGGGTCCCGCCGACGTCCTGCTGGTGAAGGGCTCCCGCGGCGTCGAGCTGGACCGGCTGGTGGACGCCGTCGCTGCCCACGGAGCGGAGCGCTGATGCTGGCCATCGTCGTTGCCCTGCTCCTGGCGTTCGGTGGCGTGGTGGCGCTGGCCCCGGTCTACATCGGCCTCCTGCAGCGTCTCGGGTTCGGCAAGCAGATCCGGGTCGACGGCCCGCAGGGACACTTCTCCAAGGCCGGCACGCCGACCATGGGCGGGATGCTGGTGGTCGTGGTGGTCATGTTCCTGGCCATGGCCATGCGCATCGAGGACGTCAGCACCCTGACCCCCATGCTGACCCTGGTCGGGGTGGGGATCCTGGGCGCCGTCGACGACTATGTGAACGCCCAGACCGGCATCGGCATGCGCGGACGCTACAAGCTCATCTGGCAGACGGTGGTGGCGCTCCTCGCAGCGTGGTACATCCAGCGTCACTTCTCCATCAACGAGATCAGCGTGCCGCTGGTGGGCGACGTGGGGATCCTGCCCATCCTCTTCATCCTGTTCGTCGCCTTCGTCATCGTCGCCATGAGCAACGGGGTGAACCTGACGGACGGCCTGGACGGGCTCGCGGGCGGTGTCCTCATCTTCAGCTTCGTCGCGTACCTGCTCATCGCGCTCGTGGCGGTGCCGGCGGGGGACGAGAGCCCACCCAACCTGGCCGTCTTCTGTGCCCTCATCGTCGGCGCCCTCATGGGCTTCCTGTGGTTCAACGTCCATCCGGCGCAGCTGTTCATGGGCGACTCCGGGGCCCTGGGGCTGGGCGCCACGCTGGCGGTGGTGGCAACCCTCACCACCCAGCTGCTGCTGCTGGCCGTCATCGGCGTCGTCTTCCTGGCGGTCACCCTTTCGGTGGTCCTGCAGGTCGCCTCGTTCAAGCTCCGTGGTCGGCGAATCTTCCGCATGGCTCCGCTCCAGCACCATTTCGAGCTGCTCGGCTGGGCGGAGGAGAAGATCACGGTCCGCTTCTGGATCGTGTCGGCCCTGGCCGGGCTCCTGGGCTTCAGCCTCTTCCTGGCAACCGTGAACGGGCTGTAGGTGGGCCGATGATGACCGTCGAGCGCCCGATTCGAACCCGTGCCGACCTGCAGGGGCGGCGCGCGCTGGTCCTGGGTCTGGCGCGCTCCGGCGTGGCTGCGGCGCGCTATCTCGCCGATGCCGGCGCGGTGGTCACCGTCTACGACCGGCGTCCGCGGGCCGAGCTTGGCGACGCCGTGGCCGGGCTCGCGGGCCGGGACGTGCGGCTGGCCCTGGGGGCGTCGACCGACGAGGCCGTGGCGCTCGTTCGAGACGCCGGGCTGCTGGTGACCAGCCCGTCAATCTCGCCCCGCTTCCCCACGACCGACGCCTGGCTCCGCGATGTCCTCGCCGGCGCGGAGTCGCGTGGCGTCGAGCTGGTGAGCGAGGTGGAGCTCTTCCTGCGACTCACCGTCGCGCGGGTCATGGCCGTGACCGGCACCAAGGGCAAGACCACCACCACCGCCCTGCTGGGGGCGATGCTCGAGGCCGGGGGCGTGGCGCACGAGGTGGGCGGCAACATCGGCCGGCCCCTGATCGAGGTGGCCGACGTGCTGCCCCGTGCGGCATGGGCGGTCCTCGAGCTGTCCGAGCTGCAGCTGCCCACCATCACCCGGGGCGCCGACGTCGCGGTCTACACCAACATCCTGGCCGACCACCTCGACCGGCACGGAACGGTGGAGGCCTACCGCGCCGTCAAGGGGCGCCTCGCCGAGCTCACCGTCGCTCGTGGCGGAGACGTCGTCCTCAATGCCGATGATCCGGTATCCGTGGCGCTGGGCGGGCGCCTGGCGGGCGGCCGGCTGCACTGGTATGGCGCCGGCGCGGCGAACGCCGCACCGCCGCTCGAGGCATCGGAGTCCGAGGGCGACCTGCGCCTGGGCGAGGTCGCCCTCCTGCCCGTCGCGGACGTGTCCATCCCCGGCGCGCACCTTCGCTCCGACGTCCTGGCCGCGGCGCTGGGCGCGCGGCTGGCGGGAGTCGAGCCCGCGGCCATCGCCACCGCCATCCGGGGCTTCGCCGGGGTCCCGCACCGGCTGGAGACGCTGGGCTGGCGGGCCGGCGTGCGCTGGGTCAACGACTCGCAGGCGACCATCCCCCCGGCGGCCATCGCGGCCCTCGATGCCTTCGTTCCCGCCCCGGTGGTGCTCATCGCCGGCGGGAAGGACAAGGACCTCGACTACGGCGCCTTCGCCGAGCGGATCGTGGCCCGCTGCCGCGAGGTCGTGCTCATCGGAGAGACGGCCGGGACGCTGGCCGGGCTGATCGGCGGGCGCATCGGGGTCCGGCAGGCCGCCTCCATGGACCAGGCGGTTGCCATGGCTGCCGACCTGGCGCACGAGGGCGACGTGGTGCTCCTGTCGCCGGCCGCCGCGAGCTTCGACATGTTCACCGACTACGCGGCGCGCGGCGACGCGTTCCGCGCCGCCGCGTCCGCCATCGGCGTCATTCCGGCCGGAGCGCAGGAGCCAGCATCGTGACCGCCGGCGCCGTGGCCGCCACCACGTCCCGTCGTCGCCGGGCCAAGGCCGGTGTCCAGCGGGAACGGCACCAGCCCGCCTATCCGCTCCTGGTGGCCGTCATCGGCCTCGTGGCGGCGGGCGTGGTCATGGTCTACTCGGCCTCATCGGTCCAGGCCTACATCTCGTCCGACGACCCGTCGATGTACGGGGTCCAGCAGCTGATCTGGGCGGTCCTGGGCATCGCGGCCATGGTCGTCGCCAGCCGGTTGGACTTCCGCTGGCTGCGCTACATGGCCATCCCCGCCTACGTCCTGACCCTGGTCCTGCTGGTGGCGGTGCTGCTGCCGGGGGTCGGCACCTCGGTGGCAGGCTCCCGGCGCTGGATCGTGCTCCCGGGCGCCGGCGGCTTCCAGCCGGCAGAGCTGGCCAAGCTGGCGATCGTGCTGTACCTGGCCCACTGGCTCGACCGCCGGGGCACCATGGCCGGCTCGTTCTGGAACGGGCTGGTGCCCTTCACCCTGCTCGTGACGCCGGCGTTCCTGCTTATCGCCCTGGAGCCGGATCTGGGCACCGCCGGGGTCTTCGTCGTCGCCGCGCTGGCGGTCTTCTTCATGGCCGGCGCCAACCTGCTGTACCTGGGGGCCATCGCCTCGGCGGTAGTCGGGGCGGCCGGGCTCATGATTGCCAGCACGCCCTACCAGCTGCAGCGGGTGGAGGGCTTCCTGGACCCGTTCCGTGACCCACTGCACACCGGCTACAACGCGGTCCAGGCGCTCATGGCGCTCGCCCTGGGCGGGGTGACCGGGCTGGGCCTGGGAGCCAGCCGCCAGAAGTTCCTCTACCTGCCGGCGCCGTCGACCGACTTCATCTTCGCCATCATCGGCGAGGAGTGGGGCCTGGTCGGGACGCTGGTGGTGGTGGCGCTCTTCCTGGTCGTGGCCTACCAGGGATACAAGATCGCGATCCACGCCCCGGACACGTTCTCCGGTCTCCTCGCCTGCGGCCTGACCACGTGGCTCGTGGTCCAGGCCTTCGTCAACATGGCCGTGGTGACGGCGCTGGCGCCGGTCACCGGCATCCCGCTGCCGTTCATCAGCTACGGCGGCTCCGCGCTCACCATCAACCTCGTGGCGGTCGGGATCTTGCTCTCGATCAGCCGCGAGACCACGCAGTCAGGATCCTTGTTCGATGCGGTGTTCGGTGTCGGGCGGCGGGACAGGCGGGCACATCTACCCCGCGCTGGCCGTCGCACGGGCTCTGCGCGACGCGCAGCCCGATCTTGAGCTGAGCTACATCGGCGGCGTCCGGGGCCTCGAGCGGAGGCTCGTCGGCGACGCCGGCGTGCTGCCCTACGACCAGCTCGTGGTCCGCTCGCTGCGGACCGCGGCTCGCGACGTGCACCTCGTCCTGGATCCGCTCCGGGTGGGTGCCAGCGTCCCGCAGGCATGGTTCCTCCTTCGCCGCCTCCGTCCGGCTGCGATCTTCAGCACCGGTGGGTACCTCGCCATGCCGCTGGTGCTCGCGGCGCGCGCGCGCGGCATCCCGACCCTGGTCTGGGAGGGCAACGTGGTGGCCGGCCGCTCGACCCGCGCCGTCGGCCGGGTGGCGACCCGGGTGGCGGTCTCCTTTCCTCCGACCCTGGCTGCCTTCCCCGGCCGCTCCTTCGTCTCCGGGACGCCCATTCGTTCCTTCGCGGGGATCGACCGCGAGGCTGCCAGACGGCGGCTGGGCATTGGCCCCGACGAGCGGCTGCTTCTGGCCTTTGGTGGCTCGCAGGCAGTCGCGAGCATCAACCGGGCCGTCACCGAACGCCTGCCGGACCTCGTCGCGGACTGGCATGTCGTGCACGTCGCCGGGTCGGCAGGGCTTCCCGAGGCGCAGCGTGCCCACGACGCACTGCCGGCTGCCCTGCGCGACCGCTACCAGCCGGAGGCGTTCATCGGCGACGGGATGGCGGAGGCGCTGGTCGCATCGGATCTCGTCCTGGGGAGGGCCGGCTCGTCGACCTGTGCCGAGGTGACGGCCACGGGCACGGCAGCCATCCTGGTCCCGTACCCGTACGCGGCCTTGCACCAGGCGGCCAACGCGGCCTGGTTGGCGGACCACGGTGCCGCGGTCGTCATCCAGGACGCATCCCTCACCGCCGAGCGGCTGGTCAGCGCGGCCGGCCGCCTGCGCGACGACGCCGTTCGCGCGTCCATCGCCGATGCCGCCCGCGGTCTGGGCCGCCCGAATGCCGCGGGCGTCCTGGCCTCCGAGCTGCTGGCCATGGCCAGCGGGGCGCCGCTTCCGTCCGAGGTGGCCGCGTGAGCCGCAGGGACCTGGATCGCCTCGACGCGCTGGCCGACGAGCGCGGGATCACCCTGGAGCGCGATGTGCCGATGGCACCGCTCACGACGCTGCGGGTCGGCGGTCCGGCGGATCGCCTGGTCCTGGCGCGCGACGCCGCCGCCCTGCTGGCCGCCCTGCGCCTGGCCCGCGACGCCGGCGTCCCCCCGTTCCTCCTGGGCAACGGCAGCGACCTGGTGGTCGCCGACGCCGGGATCCGCGGGCTCGTGATCCGCAACCGGGCGCGCAGCGTCCGGATCGAGGGGACGCGGGTGACCGCCGACGCCGGCGCGGCCATGGCCATGCTGGTGAAGCGCTGCGTGGGCGCGGGCCTGGCCGGGCTCGAGTTCGGCATCAGCATCCCCGGAACGCTGGGCGGTGCGGTGTGGGCGAACGCGGGCGCCCACGAGCGCGAGATGCGCGACGTGGTGTTCAGCGTCGATGCCTGGTCGCCATCGGACGATACCGTGCGCAGCGTGGCCGCGGCGGACTGCGCCTTTGCCTACCGCGACTCGCGCTTCAAGCACTCCGACGAGGTGGTCCTGGCGGCGGTCCTTGCCCTGGAGCGCGGCGACCCCGGGGCGATTGGCGCCCAGGTCGCGGCCCACCAGGCCCGGCGCCTGGCGACGCAGCCGCTGGCCGACCAGAACGCCGGCAGCGTCTTCCGCAACCCCGAGGGAGACTTTGCCGGGAGGCTCGCCGATGCGGCGGGCCTCAAGGGCTTTCGCATCGGGACGGCCAGCGTGAGCACCCGGCACGCCAACTTCATCGTCAGCGATCGCGGCGGCCGCGCAGCGGACGTGCTGGCGGTGGGGGAGCACGTGCGGCGCACCATCGCCGATCGCTTCGGCGTCGCACTCTCCTACGAGATCGAGTTCGTCGGCGACTGGCCGGCGGGGGAGGCATCCGCATGACCGGACGCGCCGCGCCGCGCCGCAGGGTGGGCGTCTTTGCCGGCGGCCGTTCCGCCGAGCACGAGGTGAGCATCAGCTCCGCGGAAGCGGTGCTGCGCGCCATCGATCGGGAGCGTTTCGAGCCCTTCCTGATCTACATCGATCGCGACGGCCGATGGCACCTTCCGGCAGGGCCTGCGCCGGAGCTGGGAAGCAGCTCCCTCGCCGACCTGCTGGGCGCGGAGACGCCCACGGCCCAGGTGGCGCGCCTTCGAGCCGGCGGCGGCCTGCCGGTGCCGAGCGCGCCGGACGCCAACGCGCTCGATTCGCGTCAGGCCCTGCGCTCGCTCGCCGACGCCATCGACATCGCCTTCCTGGTCATCCACGGGCCGTTCGGCGAGGACGGGACCCTGCAGGGCTTCCTGGAGATGGCGGGGATTCCCTACACCGGCGCCGGCGTCCTCGCCAGCGCCCTGGCCATGGACAAGGTCGTCTTCAAGGACCTCATGCGCGGGCACGGCCTGCCGATCGTGCCGTTCACCTGGTTCCGCCGCACGGCGTGGCGCGCCACCCCGGAGCTCGTGGTGCGCGACGCCATCGGGGTGGTCGGCGAGCGCTCGGTCGTCAAGCCGGCCAGGCTGGGGAGCAGCGTGGGCATGACCCTGGTGCATGCGGCCGCGGAGCTTCCGGGCGCCCTCGAGACCGCGTTCCGGTACGACGCAAAGGCCATCGTGGAGCATTACCTTCCGGGCGCGCGGGAGCTCGAATGCGGCGTGCTGGGCAACGACGAGCCGATCGTCTTCGAGCCGGGCGAGGTGCGCAGCCACCACGAGTGGTACGACTACGAGGCCAAGTACGTCGAGGGCCTTGCGGACGTGGACGCACGCGCCGATGTCGAGCCCGCCCTCGCGACCCGCCTCAAGGAGCTGGCCCTCGCCGCCTACCGCGCCGTGGACGCCGCCGGCCTTGCCCGTGTCGACTTCCTGGTCAACGCCGAGGGCATCTTCATCAGCGAGATGAACACGCTTCCGGGCTTCACCACCACGAGCATGTACCCCAAGCAGGCGCAGCTGGCCGGCATCGGCTTCGCCGAGCTCATCGCGCGGCTCATCGACCTGGGCTTCGAGGCTGCGCGCGACGAGCAGGATCGCGCCGGCGCAGGCGAGGCGCGCGGATGAAGGTCAAACGCGGCGAAGGGCAGCCTCGCGGTGCTCGGCGTCGGGGCGCCGAGCCGACGACGCCGGCCCCGCGCACCCGCGAGCCACGACGGGCGGCCGCGCGGCCGCCCGCCCGGCCCCGGCGCGGGGCGGACCATGCCCGGCCCCGCGGTCCGCGGATCCGCCTTCCCCGGCTGGGAGGTGGTTCGTCCGGCGCGCGGATCCTGGCCGCCCTGCTGGCGCTCGGCTGCGCCGGCGCCCTCATCTTCCTCGCCAACGGCCCGTGGCTGCGGGTCTCGTCCGTGGCCTGGGCCGGCGTCCGCTACACCGCCGACGATCGCCTCGCCGCCGTCCTCGACCCGGTGCGGGGCACGAGCCTGCTGACCGTCGACGCCGGCGCCCTGACGCGGCAGCTCGAGGCGCTTCCGGCGGTCGCGTCGGCGCAGGTGCAGACGCGCTTCCCTGACGGCGTCGCGGTCGAGCTCGTGGAGAAGACGCCGGCCTTCATCTGGCGGACCTCGGCGGTGCAGCTGGTCGTGGCCGCGGACGGGAGCGTCTTCGGGGAGGTGGCCCGGACTGCCGCGCTGCCCGCGGACCTCGCGAGCCTGCCCTTCGTGGACGACCAGCGTGCCGCGTCGCGCAACCTCATCATCGGGGACCGGGTTCCCGCCGAGGACCTGACCACCGCCCTGCGCCTGGAGGGCCTCGACCCGGCCGCCCTGGGCTCGACGGCCGCGGGCCTCTCGGTGCGCCTGGACGACACCTGCGGCTACTCGATCCAGCCGCGGGCGCCAGGTTCCTGGCGGGCGATCTTCGGGTCCTACGCCCTCCAGGAAGGCGATGCGGCAGCGATCACCGCCCGCATAACCGACCAGGTCGACGCGGTCCGCACCCTCTTCGCCGCCCACCGCGAGAACACGGTGGGCTGGGTGGATGCCCGGAACCCCGGGAAGGTATATTGGCGGCCGAACGGCCCGGGTGGCTCGGACACATGCTGACGTCGGCCCGCGGTCCCCATCCAGCGGCTATCGGTACCGTTCCTGATGTGGCTTCCCCTGATCGGCCTGGCGGTCGGCATTGCGCTCGGGCTCATCTTTGGCGTCAACGTCAGCCCGGACCTGGCGCGGTACAGCGCCGTCGGGATCCTGGCCGGACTCGATTCGGTGCTGGGCGCCATTCGGGCCCAGCTCGACGCCCACTACGACAACCGGGTCTTCCTCTCCGGGTTCGTGACGAACGCGATCGTCGCCATCCTGCTGACCTTCGTCGGCGATCGGCTGGGGATCGACCTGTACCTGGTGGCGCTGTTCGCCTTCGGGTTGCGCATCTTCCAAAACGTGGCGCTCATTCGGCGCCACTTCCTGTAAGGTCGAATCATCCGTCCGCCCCGGCTGGGCGCGCGTTCAGGAGGTAGCTTGGACAGGGAGACGGTCCTCGTCGGCATCGACGCCGGCACGACAAAGGTCACGACCCTCATCGGCGAGGTCGGTCGGTCAGGCGACGTCAACATCATCGGCTACGGCATCGGCCCGTCGGTCGGGATGAAGAAGGGGATGGTCGCCAACATCGACCAGACCGTGAACTCGGTCGCCCAGAGCATCGAGAAGGCCGAGCGCCTGTCCGGGTACAAGATCAGCTCCGCGTTCGTGTCGGTCGGCGGCAGCCACATCACCAGCCAGAACAGCCGGGGCGTGGTGGCGGTCTCCGGGCACAGGCGCGAGGTGAGCCGCGAGGACGTGGCCCGCGCCACCGATGCCGCGAAGGCGATCCAGGTGCCCTCCAACCGCGAGCTGCTGCACGTCATCCCGCGCGGCTTCATCGTGGACGGGCAGGACGGGATCAAGGACCCCCTGGGCATGAGCGCCGTGCGCCTCGAGGTGGAGACCCACATCGTGGCCGGCGCGGCCACATCGGTGCAGAACCTGACCAAGTGCATCACCCAGGCGAACGTCCAGATCGACGAGCTGGTGATCAGCTCGCTCGCGGCGGCGGAGTCGGTGCTCACCGACACGGAGAAGGACCTGGGTGTCCTGGTGGCCGACATCGGCGGCGGCACCACGGACATCGCCATCTTCGTGGACGGCGCCGTGTACCACTCGGCGGTCCTGCCGGTGGGAGGTATCAACGTCACCAACGACGTCGCCATCGGCCTGCGCACAAGCCTGAACCTGGCGGAGGAGATCAAGATCAAGCACGGTACCGCCAACCTTGCCGACGTCCAGCCGGAGGAGCTGCTCAACGTGGCGGTCCTGGGCGAGGACGGCGGGCAGACCATCCAGCGCCGGCGTCTCTCCGAGATCATCGAGGCGCGCATGGGCGAGATCTACTCGCTCATCGCCGAGGAGGTGAAGCGCTCCGGGCATGCCGGCATGCTCCCCGCGGGGGCGGTGCTGACCGGTGGTGGTGCGAGGCTGGGCGGCGCGGCGGAGCTTGCGCGCGAGGTCCTGAACATGCCGGTCCGGATCGGCGCGCCGCAGGGCGTGGGCGGCCTGATGGACCAGCTGTCGAACCCCGCGTTCTCCACCCCCATCGGCCTGCTGCTGTGGGGTGCCACGCACCTGGGCGAGGAACCCATCGGCTATGCCACCGGTCCGTCCCTTTCCGGGGGCATGGGCCGCGTCGTCGACTGGCTGCGAGGCCTCTTCCCGGGCTGATTGCGCCCGATCCGGTGCACAGACCGAGGCGCCATCCACCGCGCGTTGGTGGGCTGTGGATAACTTCGCCATCGGCTGTGGAAAAATCGCCAGCGGGCCTGCGGGAGGGTCGCTAGAATCGGACAAACCCGCGCGAGACGGGTCGATACCACCACACCCGCGCAGGAGACTCAGGAATGCCGCTCCGTTCGGACGCAGAACACTTCGCATTGATCAAGGTCATCGGCGTCGGCGGCGGCGGCTCCAACGCCGTGAACCGGATGATCCGCGCCGAGATGATGGGCGTCGAGTTCATCGCGGTGAACACCGACGCGCAGGCGCTCCTTCAGAGCGACGCCCCCCACAAGATCCGCATCGGCGACAAGCTGACCCGCGGACTCGGCGCCGGAGCGGATCCGGGCGTCGGCCAGCGGGCCGCCGAGGAGGACTCGGAGAAGATCTACGAGGCGCTCAAGGACGCCGACATGATCTTCATCACCGCCGGCATGGGCGGCGGCACCGGATCCGGCGCGGCGCCGGTCATCGCGGAGATCGCCAAGGACCTTGGCGCGCTGACCGTGGGCGTCATCACCAAGCCGTTCTCCTTCGAGGGCGTCCGACGCAAGTTGGTGGCCGAGCAGTACAGCGAGGGCCTCAAGGACAAGGTCGACACGCTCATCACCATCCCCAACGACCGGCTGCGCGAGGTCGTCGACAAGAAGACCTCCATCCTCGACGCATTCCGGGTGGTGGACGACGTCCTGCGCCAGGGCGTGCAGGGCATCAGTGATCTCATCACGGTTCCGGGGCTCATCAACCTGGACTTCGCCGACGTCAAGACCATCATGCGCGACGCCGGCAGCTCCATGATGGGAATCGGCACCGCCACCGGCGAGAACCGCGCCGTGGAGGCAGCCCGTGCAGCGGTAATGAGCCCGCTCCTCGAGGTGAACATCCAGGGCGCTCGCGGCATCCTGTTCAACGTGACCGGCGGCAGCGACCTGGGCCTCTTCGAGGTCAACGAGGCGGCCGAGGTGATCAAGGAGGCCGCGGACCCGGAGGCGAACATCATCTTCGGCACGGTGATCGACGACCGCATGCGCGACGAGGTCAAGGTGACCGTCATCGCCACCGGGTTCGACTCCGCGAAGAAGGTCCGCCAGCCGGGCCGGCAGGGCGCAGCCGAGGCGACGAGCAGCATCGAGTCCTCGCTCGACGAGCGCAGCCGCGAGATCCTCGCCGAGATCGAGCGCGAGCGGTCGGAGCGCGCCTCGCTCGAGGAGCAGATGGGGGAGGAGTCGCCATTCGCCCGCACCTCGCAGGCGGAGCCCCGCGAGTCGCGTGTCACTGAGCGCCAGCCGCTTCCCGTGCGCCCCAGCCTGGATCGCCCCTCGTACGGCGAGACGGACCTGGACATCCCCAGCTTCCTGCGCCGCAAGGGAGACTAGCCCGCGGGGTCCGGGTCCCCGGGGACGGCCATGCTCCCGGCTGAGGAGCCGCGCCTGGACGTGGCGCTCGTCCGCGAGCGTTTCTCCACGCTGACCGCTCGCCTCCGGGCGGCCGCCGAAACGGCTGGCCGCGACCCGGATCGCTTCCGTGTCGTGGCGGTGACCAAGGGCTTCGGACTCGAGACGGTCCAGCTGGCCGTCCAGGCCGGGCTGACCCGGCTGGGAGAGAACCGGGTCCAGGAGGCCCTTCCCAAGATCGCGGCCGAGCCTGGCGTCGAGTGGCACCTCATCGGCCACCTGCAGTCGAACAAGGCCCGCCGCGCGGTCGACGCCTTTGCCTGGATCCACGCCGTGCACGAGCTCGCGCTGCTCCGGCGCCTGGAGTCGATCGCCCACGACGCGGGTGCCGCGCCCCGCCTGCTCCTGCAGGTCAACCTCACCAACGAGCCGACGAAGTCCGGCTGGCCGCGCGATGCGTTCGCGCGCGAGGCCGCCGCAGCAGGCGAGCTGGCCACGACCCTGCGGGGGCTAGGTCACGCCCGCGTCGTGGGGCTGATGACCATCGCCCGCATCGGGGCGTCCGTCGCGGAGGCGCGCGAAACCTTCAGGGCGCTGTCGGGACTGCGCGACCGCCTGGAGCAGGCCGCCGGCGTCGCGCTCCCGGAGCTGTCGATGGGCATGAGCGCCGATGCCGAGGCCGCCGTGGCGGAGGGTGCCACGATCGTCCGGGTCGGCACCGCGCTGTTCGGCCCGCGGCCTGCCTAGGCCCGCGACGGGCACCCGGGCGCCCTGCCCGCTGCCCGGAGGGCCGCTGCTATCCTTGGGCGGCGATGAGCCAGGTCATGGTGTCGTTCCTGACGCTCCTGGGCGCCGTCTACTCGCTGCTGATCCTCGCTCGCGTCGTGCTGAGCTGGATGAGCCCGATGGGCGGCGGGCCCCTCACCGCCTTCATCTACCAGGTCACCGAGCCGGTCCTGGCGCCCGTCCGTCGCATCATCCCGCCCATGGGCGGGCTCGACTGGTCGCCGTTCATCGTCCTTTTCCTGCTGAGCCTCCTCCTCCGTTTCGTCACGAGGCTCTGAACCGTGACGACCCGCGCGGCAGTCCTGGACGTCATGGTCGTGCCCCGCGCCTCGCGCAACGCAGTGCGCATCACCGAGGACGGCTCGGTCCGGATCTGGGTCACGCGCCCACCAGCGGACGGCGAGGCGAACCGGGCGGTGCTGGACGTCCTGGCCGGCGCGCTGGACTGCCCGCCCTCGTCGCTGGAGATCATGCGTGGCGACCGATCGCGCCGCAAGCGCATCCGCGTCGCGGGCCTGTCCCAGGCGGAGGCCGATGCGCGTCTCTCGCGCCGTCCCTGACCCCGACGGCGATTGCCGCTCTCCTGCCGGCCCGGCTATACTGCGGGCCCTCGCGGGCGGACCCTTTCGTGGGCGATTGGCTCAGTCGGTTAGAGCGCACGGTTCACATCCGTGAGGTCACTGGTTCGAATCCAGTATCGCCCACCACCCCCATCCTCCATGGCGAGCGACCCGATGCATGCCGCGCGGCTGCGCGATGATGACGCCATGACCGCACGCGGGAACCCTGCGGCGCCCGACGGGGTTCGGGCGATGTTCGACCGGATCGCGCCGGTGTATGACGCCATGAACACGCTGATGACCGCCGGCCTCGATGGGCGCTGGCGGCGAGCGGCGGTGGCGGCTGCGCGGCTCAGGCCCGGTTCGGCGGCGCTGGACGTCGCGTGCGGCACCGGCCGCCTGGCTGAGGCCCTGGCCATCGCGGTCGCGCCGGGGGGCCGGGTGGTCGGAGTGGACGTCGCGCGCCGCATGCTGGCGCGGGCGGAGCGGCGAGCGGCACGACTCCGGCGCGTCTACCCGGACGGTGTGCTGCCGGAGTACCTGGTCGCGGATGCGCTGGCCCTGCCCTTCGCCGACGGGACGTTCGAGGTGGCCACCATCGGCTTCGGCCTGCGCAACCTGCCCGACTACGTCGGCGGCCTGGCCGAGATGACCCGGGTGGTGCAGCCAGGCGGTCGCGTCGTGGTTCTGGAGATCGCCGTGCCGCCCAGCGGGATCGCTCGGGCGCTGTTCGAGACCTGGTTCCGACGGATCGTGCCCGTCCTCGGGCGCGTCGCAGGGCGATCGGCCGCCTACCGATACCTTCCGCAGAGCCTGCTCGACTACCCCGAGCCGCCCGCGGTGGCCGATCTCATGGCGGAGGCGGGCCTGGTTGACGTTCGCTGGCGCTGGCTTCCGTCGCGGATGGCCACCCTCCACGTCGGCAGGCGGGCTGAGACATGACGGTGGGCGGCTCGCTGACGATCGCCATCTTCGGCGAGTCGTACCTGCCGTACCTGTCCGGCGTGACGGTCGCCACCGAGGCCCTGGCCCGTGGCCTCGGCGCCGCCGGGCACCGGGTCATCCTGGCCGTGCCCCGGCCGGCGGACGGGGCACCGGGCACTGCGGGTGCCGTCGGGCCGGAGCCGGAGGCGGCATGGCTCCCTTCATACCAGGGACCGCCGCCGGCTCCGCCCGCCTATCGGATGCCGTGGCCCATGCCCTCGGCTGCCCTCGCGAAGGTCCGGGCGGCACGCCCCGACATCGTCCACGCCCAGTCGCCGTTCGTGTCGGGTCTGATGGCCCGCCGCCTCGCCCGAGCGGTCGGTGCCCCGCTCGTCTTCACCCACCACACCCGGTTCGGCGACTACGCCCACTACCTGGGGCCGCTGGCCAGACCGGGGTCGGCCCTGGTGCACGCCTACCTGCGTGCGTTCTGGGCCGGCTGCGCAGCGGTCGTGGCTCCGGCCGCCGACCTTGCCGCGGAGATCGAGGCAGGCGTTGGGGCGACGCGCGACCGCACGAGGCGCGACGGCGGGCTGCACCGCCCCGTGGTGCGGGCCATCCCGTCGGGGATCGAGCTCGCGATGCTGCGCGACTTGGCGCCCACCGATCCCCGGCCTGGGGCCGGGTGGCCGGCAGATGCCATCGTGGCCGTCTCGGTCGGGCGCCTTGCGCGCGAGAAGAGCTCGGACCTGCTGGTCGACGCGTTCGCTGCCGCCGTCCGCGACGAGCCGCGGCTGCGCCTGCTCCTGGTCGGTGGTGGGCCGCTGCAGGAAGGGCTTGACCGCCAGGTCGCTGCCCTGGGACTGGGCGACATGGTGCAGCTCACCGGGCGGCTCGCTCGGCTCGACGCGCTCGCGCTCGCGGCCGGCTGCGACTTCTTCGTGTTCGCGTCGCGGACCGAGACCCAGGGCCTGGTGCTCGCCGAGGCGCTCGCCGTGGGTCTGCCCGTGGTCGCACTCGACGGCCCGGGCGTGCGCGACTCGGTGCGCGACGGCCGTGACGGGCTCGTGATCGAGCGTCGAGGGTCGGCTGCCCGGGACCTGGGAGCGGCCATGGCTTCCCTCGCGGACGATGCGGCGCGGCGCGCCCGGATGGCCACTGCCGCGCGGGAGGGAGCGGGGCGCTTCGCGGCCGCTGCGCGGATCGACGAGATGGTGGCGCTGTACCGGTCGCTGCGGGCGCGGTCCCGCTGACAGGATGCCGCTTGCAGGGGGAAGGTCGCCGCGTACAATGCTGACCATGCGAGTGAGTCTGACGGCCCGCCTCGTCTCCCATCCACCGATCGATTTCGGAGCCGGTCGCCGCAGTGCCGGGCGCGCGCGACTGGGCCTCCGGATGGGGACGACGGTCTACCACCGGCCGCGCCGTCAGGCTGCCACGGTGACCGCCCTCCGCCCTCAGACCGGCCGCTACAGCTTCCCAGCGGTCGGCCGGGTCGGTCGCGTCGGCACGCGCCGACAGGTCCCACCACTCGGGCTTCCGCGCGCATACCGCGGCTGACGCGGGCGTGGCCCCGCTGCGCAACGCGCGCGCCACGTCGGCCGGGGGAGTCGTCCACCGGCCCATCGGCTCCCGCCGCGAGATCGTCCTCGTCCATCGTCGAACTCCACGCCTGTGGGCGCTGCCCAAGGGAACCCCGGACGCCGGCGAGACGATCCTGGAGACGGCTCTGCGCGAGGTTCGGGAGGAGACCGGCATCGCGGTCGAGGCCGAGGATCCGCTGGGGGCCATCAGCTACTTCTTCGTGCGGGAACGAACCCGCTTCCACAAGACCGTCCACTTCTTCCTGATGCGACCGATCGGCGGGAGCGTCGAGGAGCACGATCACGAGTTCGACGAGGTGCGCTGGTTCCAGCTCGAGGAGGCGCTGCAGATCATGACCCACGCGACTGAGCGCGAGGTGGTCGAGCGCGCCGCGCTGCGCCTGGCCGACCGCGCGGACGAGGCGGCGCCCGCATGAGCACGGAGGTCACCACCGACCTGCGGTGGACGCCGCTCCACGACGCCCACGTCGCGCTGGGCGCCCGGATGGTGCCGTTCGCCGGCTGGGAGATGCCGGTGCAGTACGCCTCCATCCTGGACGAGCACCGCACCGTGCGCTCTGCCGTTGGGCTCTTCGACCTGTCGCACATGGGCGAGCTCCATGTCTCTGGGCCGGAGGGCCTGGAGTTCCTGCGCCACGCGGTGATCTCCGATCCGGCGCGCCTCGCGCCCGGGCAGGCGCAGTACTCCATGCTGTGCACGCCGGACGGCGGCATCGTCGACGACCTCATCATCTACCGCGTTTCCGACGGCTATCTCGTGGTGTGCAACGCGGCCAACCGGGAGGCCGATGTCGCCCACCTCCGCGCCCTGCTGGTCGCGACCGGGATGGACGCGACGCTCGATGACCGCAGCGACGAGACGGCCCTGGTGGCGCCCCAGGGGCCTCGCGCCGCCGAGCTGCTCAAGACCCTGACGAGCGCCGACATCGACAGGCTGGGCTACTACCACTGCACGCCTGGCATCGTCGCGGGCATCGACTGCCTCATCGCGCGCACCGGCTACACCGGGGAGGACGGCTTTGAGCTGTTCTGCGCGCCCACCGACGCCAGGGCCCTGTGGGAGGCGGTGTACGCGGCGGGGGAACCGTTCGGGATCAAGCCCTGCGGGCTGGGGAGCCGCGACACGCTGCGCCTCGAGGCGGGCATGCCCCTCTACGGCAACGAGCTGGATCGCGACACGAACCCCTACGAGGTGAACATGGGCCGTGTCGTCAGGCTCGACAAGGGAGCGTTCCACGGCAGCGACGCGCTGCAGCGGATCGCGGAGGCTGGACCCGCTCGCAGGCTGGTGGGGCTGGTCATGCGCGAGAACGCGGTGCCGCGCCACGGATACCCCGTGCTGGTCGACGGGGCCGAGGCCGGCGTGGTGACGAGCGGGACGGCATCGGCGACCCTGGGCGAGAAGATCGCGATGGCCTTCGTGCCCGCGGATCGGGCCGTCGTGGGGGACAGCGTGCAGGTCGTCGTCCGCGATCGCCCGTACCGCGCAGAGCAGGTAACGTTACCCTTCTACAAGAGGCCGCGCTGAGCGGCGCCGGACCGGCGGTGAGCATCCGCCGGCGGTGCCATCGGTCCAACCGCGCAAGCGAAGAAGGCAGGAGGTTCGGTGAGCTATCCGGCGGGGCTCCACTACACGAAGGAGCACGAGTGGGTGCGGGTCGACGGGACCAGCGCCACGATCGGGATCACCAGCTTTGCCGCCGACGAGCTCGGCGACATCGTCTTCGTCGAGCTGCCGCAGATCGGTGCGGAGCTCAAGCAGTTCGCGGGGTTCGGCGTGGTCGAGAGCGTGAAGGCGGTCAGCGACCTCTTCGCCCCGGTGTCCGGAACCGTCACCGCCGTCAACGAGCGGCTGGGTGACGAGCCGGAGCTCCTCAACAGCGACGCATTCGGCGACGGCTGGATCGCGACCGTCGAGCTGGCGGATCCCGCCGAGCTCGACGCCCTGCTCGATGCGGATGCCTACACGGCCCTGACCAGCTGACGGCGAGGCACGCCATGGCCTACAGCCCGCACACCAGCGCCGACCGAGCGGCGATGCTCGACGCGATCGGCGTCGAGCGCGTCGACGACCTCTTTGCCGACATCCCCGCGGGAGTCGCTCCGCGGTCGTTCGCCATCCCGGCGCCACTTTCCGAGCAGGAGGTGCGGACGGAGCTGGCCCGGCTCGCCGGGCGCAACCGGCTCCCGGAGGTGAGCTTCCTGGGCGCCGGCGCGTACCGGCACCACATCCCGGCCGTCGTCGACGAGGTGATCGGGCGCAGCGAGTTCGCCACGGCCTACACCCCGTACCAGCCCGAGGTCAGCCAGGGCACCCTGCAGAGCATCTACGAGTTCCAGTCCCTGGTCTGCGAGCTGACCGGGATGGAGGTCGCGACTGCAAGCCATTACGACGGCGCGACCGCAACCGCCGAGGCGGCGCTCATGGCCTGCCGGCTGACGCATCGTGACCGGATCGCCGTCTCGACGGCGGTTAATCCCCAGGTGCGCCGCGTGCTGGGCACCTACTGTTCAGGGCCGGGGATCGACATCATCGAGGTCCCGGCGGACCTTGCCCCCGGCGGCAGCGGGCTGACGCCGGTCGACGCCGTGAGGCGAGTGGTCGACGACACGGTCGCATGCCTGGTTGCCCAGCAGCCGAACGTCTTCGGCGGCGTGGAGCCGATGGCGGAGCTGGCCGAGGCCACGCACGCCGCCGCTGCCCAGCTGGTGGCGTTCGTCGAGCCCACCTCGCTTGCCGTCCTCGCCGCACCGGGCAGCTACGGCGCGGACATCGTCACGGCGGAGGGCCAGCCACTGGGCATCCCGCTCTCCTTCGGAGGACCGTACGTGGGCCTGATGGCCGCCCGGATGGCGTCCGTACGGCAGATGCCGGGCCGCCTGGTGGGTGCCACCCGCGATACCTCCGGACGCCTCGGCTACGTCCTGACCCTGCAGGCGCGCGAGCAGCACATCCGCCGCGAGAAGGCGGCGAGCAACATCTGCACCAACCAGGCACTCTGCGCCCTGGCGGCGACGGCGTATCTCTCGGCCGTCGGACCGACGGGCCTGCGCGAGGTCGCGGAGCTGTCGATGGTCCAGACCCGCCACGTCGCGGCCGCCATCGAGGCCTCGGGTGTTGGCGAGCGACGCTTCGGCGCCCCCTACTTTGCCGAGGTCGCGATCCACGTGCCGGGAGCGGCCCGCCGTCACGCCCGCCTCGTGGAGCGCGGGATCGTGGCCGGGCTCCTCCTCGAGCCGTACTACCCGGCTCTCGGAGATACCCTGCTCCTGGCCGCCACCGAGCTCACCACCGACGACGATGTTGCCCGGCTGGTCCACGGGCTGGAGGACACGGCATGAGCGTGACGGAGCGTCCGGGCGTCCCATCCGGGGCCCCCGAGGCACCCGATGCATCCGGGCGCGGTGCTGCCTTCACCTCGCCCCCCGCGAGCGGTCCGCTCACCGTCGTGGAGCCACGCATCTTCGACCGCTCGCGGCCGGGCCGGCGCGCTGCGCGGTTCCCCGCCCCCTCCGCCGAGGCCATGGCCGCAGGCAGAGATCAGCCCGCCCTGCCCGCATCCATGCTGCGGGCCGAACCACCACGCCTGCCGGAGGTGAGCGAGCTCGACCTGCTCCGCCACTTCAACCGGCTGAGCCATCTCAACCACGCGATCGACCTGGGGTTCTACCCGCTGGGCTCGTGCACCATGAAGTACAACCCCAAGGTGAACGAGTGGGCCGCGCGGCTGCCCGGCCTGGCAGCGTCGCATCCGCTCGACCCGGCGGAGGCGAGCCAGGGAAGCCTCGAGCTTCAGTGGCTGCTCAGCGACCTGCTGCGCGAGGTCAGCGGGATGGCCGCGATCTCCCTCCAGCCGGCCGCCGGCGCGCACGGCGAGCTGACCGGGATGCTCATGACGCGTGCCTACCACCGGGCGCGGGGGGACGGCGAGCGTCGCACGCGCGTGCTGGTTCCCGACAGTTCGCATGGGACGAACCCGGCGACGGCGGCCATGGTCGGCTACACCACGGTCACCATCCCGTCCAACGAGCGGGGCGGGATCGACCTCGGCGCGCTGCGCGAGGCGCTGGGACCCGACACCGCGGCCCTGATGATCACCAACCCTTCGACCCTGGGCATCTTCGAGGACCAGATCGACCAGGTCGTCCAGGCGGTGCATGACGCCGGTGCCGTGGCCTACATGGATGGGGCCAACCTGAACGCCATCCTCGGGCGCTTCCGTCCCGGTGACGCCGGGTTCGACGTCATGCATTTCAACCTGCACAAGACCTTCTCGACGCCGCATGGTGGCGGGGGACCGGGCGCCGGCCCGGTGGGCGTCAGCGAGCGGCTCGCCCCGTTCCTTCCCGGCCCCTTGCCCCTCCTCGTCGTTGGCGAGGCAGACGAGGTCCGTCGCAACGCGTGGGCCGGACGCACGACCCCCGGCGCGCGCTTTGCCCTCGAGAGCCCGGACGGGCGACCCACCGCCATCGGTCAGGTCCGCGCCTTCACCGGCAACTTCGGCATGCACGTGCGGGCCTACACCTACATTCGCTCGAACGGGGCAGAGGGGCTGCGCGAGATCAGCGACGACGCGGTCCTGGCGGCCAACTACCTGCGCGTGCGCCTGGCCGATGCCTACGACCTGCCGTACGACCGCATCTGCAAGCACGAGGTCGTCTTCAGCGGACGGCGGCAGAAGCACGAGCACGGGGTGACCACCCTGGACATTGCCAAGGCCATCCTCGACTACGGCATCCATCCACCGACGATCTACTTCCCGCTGATCGTGGAGGAGGCGCTCATGATCGAGCCCACCGAGACCGAGAGCCTCGAGACCCTCGACCAATTCGTGGAGGTGATGCACGAGATCGCTGCGACGGCCGCCACCGATCCGGCGGCCCTCAAGGCCGCGCCGCGCACCACGCCGGTTGGCCGTCTCGATGAGGCCGGTGCCGCCCGGCACCCGGACCTCCGCCACGACTTCGGTGCCGCGGGCGCCGGCGGAGGATGAACCCGGCCGCGGAGGCTGGCGTAGTATGGATACCGATCGGCGCATCTGATCACGGGGTGCCAGTGGGAACGACGCAGCCGTATGGCCTCGTCGAACGGATCCAGTCGGGGGACCTGGAGGCGTTCGAGGAGTTCTTCAATACCTACAAGCGGCCGGTGTACACCACCGCGCTGGCGATCACCCGTGACCCCTTCCTCGCCGAGGAGATCCTGCAGGATTGCTTCGTCAAGGCCTATCGCGTCCGAGATCGGCTCCGCATCGACGTCTCGCCGTTGCCGTGGTTGCAGCGCGTGTGCACGAACCTGTGCTACTCGCGCGTCTCGCGACGGAAGGCCAGCGTCGAGCCCTTGACGGCGCTCATCACCAACCTGGTCACCGACCTGACCAGCCGGCCGGAGCAGGTCGTCGAGTCGCGCGAGATCATCGAGGTGCTCCAGCGAGGGATCGACGCACTGCCACCCAAGCAGCAGACGGCCATCATCCTGTACTACCTGCACGGCTACTCGCTCGCGGAGTCGGCGGAGATCGCCGAGTGCAACGTGGGCACCATGAAGTCCCGGCTCCACTATGCGCTCAAGGCGCTTCGCGCCCAGCTGCCCATCGAGCGCCGTGCGTCCGCCCACGCGGACTCGAGGCTCACATCCCATGAGCTGCCGTAGGGTCAGCCGCGAGCTGATCGAACGCTTCCGGTTCGCCGAGGAGCTCGACGCTCGCTCCGCTCCGCACCTGGCACATCTCGCCGACTGCGCGAGCTGCCGTGAGGAGGTTGGGCTCGAGCGCTCCCTGGTGCTCCAGCTCCAGCGCGCGCTCCGCGCACGGGTCGCGGGTCAGGACCCGTCACCGCGCGCCTTCAACGCCGTCCGGATTCGCGCCCTTGCCGAGGAGGAGCGCGTGTCCTGGCGGACACGGCTCTTCCGTCTTGCCCGCCTGATGCCCGCCGGCGCCGCCATGGCGCTCATGCTGGCCGCGGTGGTCAATGTCGCCGCCGACCGGCAGCCGACCCTGCTGCAGGCACGCACCGTCGCCTGGCCCGGCGTGATGGAGCGCGCTGACAACGACCCGCTGACTCCTCACGAGGCAGAATGGTGGCTGGTCCACCAGGCGCCGCCGCCCATTCCGCCACCGGCAACCGGCGTGATGCCGTCCGCGGATCCAACCGCCGTCATGGGTCCGGCGAACCTGCCGAAGCCGGCGACGGGCCTGACCGAGTGACCCTGGCGACCCCGCGTTCCCGGCAGCGTGCCGCGCTGCTCGCGGCGGCAGCCATCCTGCTCGCTGGTTGCGCCGCCCCGCGCGCGGGATCGGCGGGCTCACCTACCCTGGCACCGTCGGTCGAGCTCTCGCCCAACGCCTCGACGGTCACGGGGCAGCCGGTCCACCTTCAGGTGGTGGTGCCGCCTGTGCCCGGACCGGTCAAGCCCTACCGGGGCCAGATGGTGGAGCAGGTCTACGTCGCCGACGGCCAGATCAGCATGTACTTCGAGCTCGACAACGTCGGGGAGGAGCCGGTCACCTTCCTCAACACCCTGTACGACTACGAGCCGACCCAGCTCTACACGCCCGCCGTCCGCCTGGAGTGGAAGGAGGGCGGGAACGCGGTCTACACGCGCGCGGGTCGCTTCTTCCCCAGTCCGGCGATCGTGCAGCCAGGGCAGTCCGCGGTCTACATCATGGGCGGACAGGCCGTGACGGGAGCCGGGACGCCCGGCGACCTGGTGACCCACATCAAGTACTGCCCAACGCGCGGGATGGACGACGTGCCGGCCATCCCGCTGACCGTGGCAGACCTGCAGTGGACTGCGGACGGCGCCGATGGCGTCACGGTGACGGGCATGTTGCGGGAGACGACCGGGACGCAGCGGAACAAGCCGCCGACCATCGGGGTGGCGTTCTTCGACGCCAGCGACCAGCTCGTCGGCGCGGTCGTGGCCTCACCCAGCGGGATCACGGTCCCGGCCAACGGAAGCCACAGGTTCTCGATCGCTGGGTCTGGAGTGGACACGGCGTCCATTGCCAGCGCCAGGGCCTACGCCTTCATTCCATGAAGCACGCCGAGCTCGGCGCCCGCAGGATTGAACCTTTCCCATGGGCGTCGGGTAGCACTTGTGACCCGGCTCAGCGGCTGGAGCGCTGATGCTTTCTTGACGTTACCTTACGCTCCGGACAATCATTGGCGGGCCCTACGCCCGGCGAGGCGCCTGCCGGCGCCTGTGTTCATGTCTCGGAGCTCCCTTCGGGGCGGGGCCGGGCGCTATCGGACGGTTGGGCGCTTCGCACGTAGGAGAGGAGGTTACCCCGCGATCATCGCGCTGACGTCATGACCGGTGGTCATCCACGGTGCAGGCCTCGAGCAGGTGCTGGCCGAGGTTCGGACCGATCCCGCCGCACCACGCGGCGGTCACCTTTGACGCCGTACCGGCGAAAGGACGAGGTGTATGTGGATTAAGAAGAGCTTTGGAGTCCTGGTCGCGTTGATGGTCGTGCTTGCGGCCTGCAGCTCGAACAACAACTCCGGTGGTTCTGGCCAGCCGTCGTCATCGACGGCAGCGACTTCGTCGCAGATGGCCATGGACCCCAACCAGGTTCTCCATGTCGACATGGGCGGCGAGCCGCCAAGCCAGGATCCGACCCAGGCGACCGACTCGCAGTCGATCACCGTCCTGCGGAACATCACGGCAACGCTTGTCTACTTCGACAAGGACCTCAACGTCATCCCCTGGCTGGCGTCCAGCTGGGACATCAGCCCGGACGGCCAGACGATCACCTTCCACCTGCGTGACAACATCAAGTACTCCAACGGCGATCCCATCGTCGCTGGTGATTTCGTCTACAGCTGGAAGCGCCTGATCGACCCGCGCAATGCCGCGGGCTACAGCTACATCATGGCCGACGTGGTCGAGGGCTCTGAGCTGCTGGGCGTGGACGTCAAGACGACGAGCGACGCCGACATCAACGCCATGCTGGATAAGTTCGGCGTGGCGGCCCCCGACGACAAGACCTTCGTGGTCACGCTGGCCCACCCGGCGGCCTACTTCGTCTACATCGCGACCCTCTACGGCACCGTGCCGCTCGAGAAGAAGTGGGTCGAGACCAAGGACTTCACCGAGGCGGCCAACTACGTCGGATCCGGCCCGATGATGATGTCGGAGTGGCAGCACAACTCCAAGATCGTCCTCAAGCCCAACCCCAACTGGAACCCGGATATCGGCAAGGACCAGGGCTTCGGCGCTCCGACGATCAAGGAAGTCGACTACGCGATGATCACGGACCCGTCGGCGAGCCTGGCTGCCTATGAGGCAGGCGAGCTCGACATTGCGGGCGTGCCCTCGCAGGAGGTCTCGCGCATCCAGAGCGACCCGACGCTGAGCCAGCAGGTTCTGTCGGGCGCGACCCTGTCGATCACGTACTTCGGCTTCGACGTGAAGCAGGCCAAGAGCCCGTTCACCAAGAGCGTGAAGCTGCGGCAGGCCTTCAACGAGGCCATCGACAAGAAGACCATGATGGCGACCGCCTTCAGCGGCATCGGCGTCGTGGCCGACTCGCTGGTGCCACCCGGCATGCCGGGTCACCAGGACACGGTGTTCTATCCGTTCGACCTGACCAAGGCCAAGGCTGACTTCGATGCCGGCCTGAAGGAAGCGGGCGTCGCAAGCGCCAGCGACCTCAAGCTGCAGATCGGGTACAACACCGGCGCCAACTGGGAGAACAAGGTCGACTTCATGACCGAGGCCTGGCGGACCGCCTTCGGCGTCACCGTCGAGCCCGTGGGCCTGGAGTGGGGCGCGTATCTCGACCGGTTGTCGAAGGACCCGTTCACGATCTTCCGCCTGGGATGGGGCGCGGACTACCCGCACCCGAACAACTTCCTGACGGACCTGATCAGCTGCACCTCGGCGAACAACAACATGGGGTACTGCAACAAGGACGTCGATGCGCTCCTTGCGCAGGCCGCCACGAAGTCCTCGCTCGAGGAGCAGGTCCCGCTGTACAACCAGGCGCAGGAGATGGTCATGGCGGATGCCCCGATCATCCCCATTCGCTTCGGCCAGCGCTTTGGTCTGGTCAAGCCCTACGTCATCCACCTGACCCCGACGGCGCAGGACTCCCAGATCTCGGGTGAGAACTTCATGGCGTGGGTGCAGATAGCCGCCCACTGACGGAGTGATTGACCCCAGACCGGGGTCGACCAACGGTTGGGTGGGCCGGTCTATCCGGCCCACCCGACGACCACAATCCTCCGGGGTGCGTCCCGAAGGCTTGTGGCCGTCGGATTTCGCGGAACCAGGCAGTAGGAGAGCAACGTGGTCGGCTACATCATCCGGCGAGTCCTCTGGATCATCCCGGTCCTGTTCGTCGTGTCGCTCATCACCTTCACCCTGATGCACGCGGCACCCGGTGGTCCTTGGGCACGCGAGAAGAAGCTGCCGCAGGCGACCATCGACCACCTCAACGACAAGTACGGCCTGAATGACCCGATCCCAGTCCAGTACCTCCGCTGGGTGGGAGGCCTGCTGACCGGCGATTTGGGACCGTCCTACAAGTACCTGGATCGCACCGTGAACGACATCGTGGCCGACGGCATCTGGACCACGGTGCAGCTGGGGCTCCAGGCCTTCCTGCTCTCCGTCATCGTGGGGATTCCACTGGGGGTGATCGCGGCGTTACGCCACAACGGCTGGCCCGATTACCTCGCCACCTTCATCAGCGTGCTGGGGATCGCCACCCCAAGCTTCGTGGCTGCCATCCTGCTGCTGGTGGTCTTCAGCGTGACCCTGCGCTGGTTCCCGACCTTCGGCTGGGGAGACCCGTCGCGCTGGGTGCTGCCCACCGTGGCGCTGGCCCTGTTCCCCATTGCCCAGATCGCCCGGTACACACGCGCCAGCATGCTGGAGGTCACCCGCAAGGACTACGTGCGCACCGCGCAGAGCAAGGGCCTGCGGGAACGCACCGTCGTGGTGGTGCACATGATCCGCAATGCGCTGATCCCGGTCATCACCATCCTGGGGCCCATCCTGGCCTTCCTGATCACCGGGTCCTTCATCATCGAGACCATCTTCTCGATCCCGGGCATTGGCAAGTACTACGTGACCAGCATCGGCCAGCGTGACTACGGCGTGATCATGGCCATGACCATGCTGTACGCTGCGGCGATCGCGGTCATGAACCTGGTCGTCGATGTCCTGTACGCCTATATCGACCCGCGGATCCGGTACAGCTAGGAGGCCTCCGGAGCAATGGCAAACCAGACGCAGGCCCTCGAGGCCCCCGGAGCCCTCACCCGCAAGCCCGCGAGCCTGTGGGGCGACGCCTGGAAGCGGCTGCGACGCAACAAGCTGGCCCTCGTGGGCGCCTTCGTCGTCCTCTTCCTCATCTTCATCGCGATCTTCGGCCCGTACCTCACGCCATACCCGTACTACGCCCAGAACTACGCAGATCTGGCGAAGAACAACTACCAGCCGATTCCCCCGTTCACCCTGGGACACATCCTCGGAACTGACGAACTGGGTCGTGACCTGCTCAGCCGCCTCATGGACGGGGCGCGGATCAGCATGACGGTGGCCGTGGTGGTCCAGGTCGTGGTGCTCCTCATCGGGCTCCCCATCGGCGCCGCCGCCGGCTGGTTCGGCGGCCGGGTCGACACGTTCCTGATGCGCTTCACGGACGTGATCTACGCCTTCCCCGACCTGCTCTTCGTCATCCTGTTGACGGTCTCCTTCCGCGAGACGATCTTCGGCAAGGCCATGGACGGTCTGCTGCTGGTGTTCGTCGCCATCGGCCTCGTCGCCTGGGTGACCATGGCCAGGCTCGTGCGCGGACAGCTCCTGTCCCTCAAGGAGCAGGAGTACGTGGAGGCGGCGAGGGCCATCGGCGTGAGCGACTTCAGGATCGTCACCCGGCACCTGCTGCCCAACGCCATCGGCCCCATCATCGTGGCGGTCACCCTGGGCATCCCGGGCGCCATCCTCACCGAGGCGACCCTTGCCTTCATCGGCATCGGCGTCCAGGCGCCGAGGGCATCGTGGGGCAGCCTTGCTTTCGCCGGTGAAGGCTACATCCGCTCCCAGCCGCACCTGATCCTGTTCCCGGCCCTCGCCATCGCCATCGCCCTGGTGAGCTTCACCTTCCTGGGCGACGGCCTGCGCGATGCGCTCGATCCCAAGCTGAAGGGGAAGCAGTAACTTGACCGCCTCCGACGACCAGGACCGGACGGGCAGCCCGGTCCTCACCGAGCTGCCCGAAGACGTCTCGGTCGAGACCGAGGAGGGGCGCCGCCTAGCGGAGTCGCTCCAGGACAGCCGCCGCCACGCCCGCAAGCTGCTGGAGGTCCGAAATCTCTCGACGCAGTTCTTCACCGGTGACGGCGTGGTGCATGCCGTTGACGGCGTCAGCTTCGAGCTGGACTACGGCGAGACGCTGGGCATCGTGGGAGAGTCCGGCTGCGGCAAGAGCGTGACGGCGCTGTCGCTCACGCGCCTGGTGCCGAATCCTCCGGGTAAGATCGTGTCGGGCGAGATCATCCTGGACGGGATCAACATCCTGAAGCTCTCGCGCGAGGAGATGCGCCGGCTGCGGGGGAAGAAGATTGGCTTCATCTTCCAGGACCCCATGACCAGCCTGAACCCGACCCTCACCATCGGATTCCAGATCGCCGAGTCGGCGCGGGTGCACCTGGACCTGTCGAAGAAGGCGGCCGACGACCGCGCGGTGGAGCTCCTCTCCAAGGTGGGCATTCCCCGGGCGCGGGACCGAATGCGGGACTATCCGCACCAGTTCTCCGGCGGCATGCGACAGCGGGTGATGATCGCCATCGCCCTGGCCTGCGATCCCATGCTGCTGCTCGCCGACGAGCCGACGACCGCCCTGGACGTGACGATCCAGGCCCAGATCCTGGAGCTCATCAAGTCGCTGTCCGACGAGTTCGGCACCGCGGTGATCCTCATCACGCACGACTTGGGCATCGCGGCCGGCATGTGCAACCGGATCAACGTCATGTACGCGGGGCGGATCGTGGAGACCGGGCGCGTGGACGACATCTTCGAACGCCCCCGGATGCCGTACGCGTGGGGCCTCCTCGAGTCGCTGCCGCGTCTCGACGAGGAGCGCCACGCCCGGCTGCGGACCATCGAGGGCCTTCCGCCCGACCTTATCAACCCCGGACCGGAGTGTCGGTTCTCGCCGCGCTGCCGCTACGCGCGGGACACGTGTCGTGAGCACGAGCCGGAGCTGTCCGAGCGCGAGGGCGAGGGCCATCGGGCGCGCTGCTTCGGCACGGAGCCCGGAGGGTGGATCCAGTGACCGCCAGCACCCCGCACGACCAGGAAAACCTGGTCGAGGTTGAGAACCTCAAGGTCCATTTCCCCATCACGGCCGGCATCTTCCAGAGGGAGATCGGCCGTGTGCGCGCAGTGGACGACATCAGCTTCGAGATCCGCAGGGGCGAGACGTTCGGCCTGGTGGGGGAGTCCGGCTGCGGGAAAAGCACCACCGGGCGCGCGGTGATCCGGCTTCGCAACCCCACCGACGGGACGGTCCGCTTCGATGGCCGGGACCTGATGACACTGAACCGGAACGAGCTGCGCGGAATGCGGCGCCGGATGCAGATCATCTTCCAGGATCCGTATTCGAGCCTGAATCCGCGCATGACGGTGGGCTCGATCATCTCGGAGCCTATCGAGACCCACAATCTGGTGCCGTCCAAGGGCCGGCTGGACCGGGTCAAGGAGCTGCTCCAGCTGGTCGGGCTGAACCCCAACTACACGAACCGCTACCCGCACGAGTTCTCCGGCGGCCAGCGGCAGCGCATCGGGGTTGCCCGCGCCCTCGCGGTCGAGCCGGAGTTCATCGTCTGCGACGAGCCGATATCGGCGCTCGACGTCTCGATCCAGGCCCAGGTGCTGAACCTGCTCATCGAGCTGCGCGAGCAGTTCGGGCTGACCTATCTGTTCATCGCCCACGACCTCTCGGTCGTGCGTCACATCAGTGACCGCGTCGGGGTGATGTACCTGGGCAAGCTGGTCGAGATCGGTCCGCCGAGCCGCATCTACGAGACACCGGCCCATCCGTACACCCGCGCCCTGCTGTCCGCCGTGCCGATCCCGGATCCCAAGGCCGAGCGACGGCGGAAGCGGGTCATCCTCACCGGTGACGTCCCGTCGCCTGCCAACCCACCGAGCGGCTGCCGCTTCCATACGCGGTGCTGGCTCTACGAGCGGCTGGGACGGCCCGAGAACTGTCGAACCGACGACCCCGAGCTCCGGGTCGTTGGAGGCGACCACCGGGCCGCCTGCCACTACGCGGAGGAGGCTCTCAAGAGCGACGTCGGCGTGGCCAACGTGGTGGCCGGGGCCTTGCCGCCGGAGCTCAATGCGACGGCGGCGGCCATGGCCGTGCGCGAGGCCTCGGACCGGGACGATGCCGGACGAACGAGCGGAAGGCACGCGGCTGCGGCGCCCGTCGAACCGGAGCCGACGCGAACGCGGGAGGAGTAGCACGAAGCGGGGGACCTCACCGGCACGGGACTGGTAAGGTTGGCCACCATTCACTCCAGGCGTCGATGGCGCGGCTCGATCCACGGCCGGCGCGACGAGGAAACAGGGACCGATTAGCGGAGGGTTACCGAATGCGGAAGTGGAGACCGTTCTCCATGGTCATCGCGCTCGGCCTCGTCCTCGCCGCATGCGGCGGGCAAGGCCAGAGCACGTCCCCATCCACCACAGCAAGCCAGTCCCAGCCCGCCATGAGCGAGACGCCCTTCTCGGCGATGAACTACCCCGAGACGGCGGTCGACTGCACGGCCAACGGCTACACCGGGGAGTTCAAGCAGATCAAGTCGCTCGACGCCAACACCGTCGAGTTCGACCTGTGCTACCCCGACGGCTCGTTCCTGTCGAAGATCGCGTTCACCGCGTTCCAGATCCAGGACTCCGACTACCTGAACCAGGCCATGGCCAACCACCTGATCCTGGCCAAGCCGGTCGGCACCGGGCCGTACATGCTCGAGAAGTGGTCGCGCGGCGACAGCATCACGCTCGTCGCGAACCCGAACTACACGGGCGACAACCCGCCCAAGGTGAGCACCGTCGTCATCAAGTGGAGCGACCAGGCCGCCCAGCGGCTCGTGGAGCTCCAGTCGGGCACGGTGGACGGCATCGACAACCCCGGCACCGATGACATCGCCACCATCAAGAGCGACTCGTCGCTGAAGCTCTACCCCCGCGCGGGCCTGAACGTCTTCTACCTGGGGATGAACAACAACCCCAAGGTCGACGGCTTCGACAACAGCAAGAACCCGTTCGCCAACGAGAAGGTGCGCCAGGCGATCGCCATGGGCATCGACCGGCAGCGCATCGTGACGAACTTCTATCCCGAGGGATCCACGGTCGCCGACTACTTCACGCCGTGCGAGATCAGCTACGGCTGCGTCGGTGACAAGTGGTACGACTTCAATGCCTCGGCGGCGAAGCAGCTGCTCAGCGACGCCGGCTATCCCAACGGCTTCACCACCACCATCAGCCTGCGCGACGTCGTCCGGTCGTATCTGCCGGATCCGACCTCGGTCGCCCAGGAGATCCAGACCCAGCTGAAGAACAACCTGAACATCAACGCCACGATCGACGTGCAGGAGTCGGGAGCCTTCCTGGACAACGCCAGCGCGGGCAAGCTGACCGGTCTGCACATGCTGGGCTGGGGCGCTGACTACCCCGACCAGACCGACTTCGTGGACTACCACTTCGGGCAGGGTGCATCCGATCAGTTCGGTGACAAGTTCCCCGACCTGGTGGACGCGATCAAGAAGGGCGCCCAGTCCTCCGACGACGCGACCCGCCAGGCCGCCTATATCCAGGTCAACGACCTGATCAAGCAGCACGTTCCCATGGTGCCGATCGCGCATGGTGCCTCGGCGACCGCCTTCCAGGCCGATGTCGAGGGTGCCTACGCCGCGCCGCTCACCGACGAGCGCTTCTACGTGATGAAGCCCGGGGATCGGAGCCAGCTGGTGTGGATGCAGAACGCCGAGCCGATCAGCCTCTACTGCGGAGACGAGACGGACGGCGAGACCTTCCGCCTGTGCGAGCAGATCAACCAGGGTCTGTACACGTACAAGATCGGTGGAACCGAGGCGATTCCCGAGCTTGCGACCGGGTGCACGGCCAGCGATGACCAGCTCACCTGGACCTGCAAGCTCAAGGAGGGCGTCAAGTTCAGCAACGGCGCCACGTTCGACGCGAACGACGTCGTGAACTCCTACGCGCTCCAGTGGGATGAGAAGAATCCGCTTCACATCGGGCGGACCGCTGCGTTCGACTACTGGGGTGCCCTGTGGGGCGGCTTCCTGAACGCGCCGCCGCCAGCCTCCTGAGAGGCTGTCCCGGTAGTACCCTCTAGCACTGCGCGGAGGGGCGTCGTCCCGACGGACGGCGCCCCTCCAATTCTTCGGCACGCGGAGTACGGGCGATGCTGCGCTTCATCCTTCGACGTCTGCTGCTGGCGATACCCGTCCTGTTCGGGGTGATCTTCGTCGTCTTCGCCCTGTCCAGGATGATCCCCGGTGACCCATGTCACGCGCAGCTCGGCGAGAAGGCCACGCCCGCGGTGTGTGCCTCCTTCATCCACCGCTACGGCTTCGACCAGCCGATTCCCGTCCAGTTCGGCGTGTACCTGGGCAACCTGCTCCAGGGCGACCTGGGCACTTCGCTCAAGTACGGACGTCCGGTCACCGACGTGCTCTGGGAGCGGCTGCCGGTGACCGTGGAGCTCACCGTCGTGGCGCTGCTCTTCGCCACCATCGTCGGCGTCACCCTGGGCGTCCTGGCCGCGTCGCGCCGCAACTCGATCTTCGACGTGATCACGATGTTCTTCGCGAACATCGGCGTCTCGGTCCCGGTCTTCGTGCTGGGCCTGATCCTGGCCTGGCTGTTCGGCGTCGTCCTGCGCGACTCACCGGTCTCGCTGCCGCCTTCGGGCCGGTTCACCGCCGGCATCGTGCCCGTGCCACTGACCCAGGCCTGGGGCCTCACCGGGCTACAGGGGCCGTTGCGCGCCTTCGCGGACTTCGTCTCGAACACTGCCATCCTGAATGCGCTCCTGACCGGGCAGTGGAAGGTCCTGGGCGACGCGCTGCGGCACATGATCCTGCCGGCCGTTGCGCTGGGCACCATTCCGCTGGCCATCATCGCCCGCATGACGCGGTCCTCGCTCCTCGACGTCCTGGGCCTCGACTACATCCGCACTGCCCGCGCCAAGGGCGTCTCCGAGCGACTGGTGGTCCTGCGGCATGCCCTGCGCAACGCCCTCCTGCCGGTCGTCACCATCATCGGCCTCTCGCTCGGCGGGCTCCTGTCCGGCGCGGTGCTGACCGAGACGATCTTCAACCTGGCCGGGGTGGGACGGACCCTGGTGGATGCCATCACCGGGCGCGACTATTCGGTCATCCAGGGCATGACCCTGGTGACCGCGGTCATGTACCTGGTCATCAACCTCGTGGTGGACGTGAGCTACGCCTACCTCGACCCGCGCATCAGGCTCAGCTAGTCCAATGGCGACGAGCGCACCAACCTTCGAGCAGGCCGAGGAGCTGCTGAGCAGCCGTCCCGCCAACCTGTGGCGCGACACCCTGCGCAACATCCTCTCGCAGCGCTCCGCGCAGGTGGGGCTGGTCCTGCTGGGCGTCGTGATCTTCATGGCCCTCTTCGCGTCGCTCATCGCTCCCTATGACCCCATCAAGAGCGTCCTGGACCTGGGCGAGACGCGCGACGTGGGCGCCATCCGCAACGCTCCGCCATGCATCCACCTGCTGGGCTGCGATCCGACCTGGCCCCAGCACATCCTGGGCCTCGACTCCAACCTGCGCGACGAGTTCAGCCGGGTCATCTTCGGGGCGCAGATCAGCCTGCGCGTCGGGTTCCTGACCGTGGGCATGGCGATCCTGGTGGGGACCGTGCTGGGCGCCATCGCCGGGTTCGCGGGCGGCTGGACCGACAACATCATCATGCGCCTGATGGACGTCCTCCTGGCCTTCCCGGCGCTGGTGCTGGCCATTGCCATCGTCGTCGTCCTCGGACCCGGCCTGATCAACGCCCAGTACGCGATCGCCATCGTCGCCATACCCGTCTACGCCCGGGTCATGCGCGCCTCGGTGCTGTCCATCAAGGAGCGAGACTTCGTCATCGCCTCACGTGCGCTGGGCGAATCGTCGGCCGGCATCCTGTGGCGGCGCATCCTGCCCAACGCGCTGACCCCGCTCATCGTCCAGGGCACCCTGGGCATCGCGGGCGCCATCCTGGACGTCGCCGCCCTGTCGTTCATCGGGGTCGGCGCGCAGTACCCGCAGGCGGAGTGGGGCTCCATGATCGGCGCATCGCGCAACGTGGTCTTCGTTGCGCCCTGGCTGGTGATGGGTCCCGGCGCCATGATCGCGGTCACCGTCCTCGGCTTCAACCTGCTCGGTGACGGCCTGCGCGATGCGCTCGACCCGAGGCTGAACCGGTGACCATCTCCGAGATCGCCGAGGCTCCCCGCCGCTCCGGGAACCCGGGGGAGCGGCTCCTCGACGTGCGCGGCCTGCGCACCAGCTTCGCGACCCGCGACGGCGTGGTCCGCGCCGTGACCGGGATCGACTTCCACGTCGACCGGGGAGAGATCCTGGGGCTGGTGGGCGAGTCCGGGTGCGGCAAGAGCGTCACCAGCCTGTCGCTGCTGCGTCTCATCGCCCCGCCGGGACGCATCGAGGCCGGGGAGGTGGTGTTCGACGGCAGGGACCTGATGACCCTCAAGGCGAAGGAGATGCGGGCCCTGCGCGGGGACCGGATCAGCATGATCTTCCAGCAGCCCACCAGCAGCCTGAACCCGGTCTTCAACGTGGGGATGCAGCTGGGCGAGGTGCTGGAGCTGCATCGCAACATGAAACGCAAGGCCGCCCTGGACCGCGCTGCCGAGCTGCTGCGGATGGTGGGCATCCCCGACCCGGTGCGACGCCTCGCCGCGTTCCCGCACTCACTGTCCGGCGGAATGGCCCAGCGGGTGATGATCGCCATGGCCCTCGCCTGCGAGCCGGAGCTGCTCATTGCCGACGAGCCGACCACCGCGCTCGACGTCACCATCCAGGCGCAGATCCTGGACCTCATGCGGGCGCTCCAGCACGAGACGGGCACGGCCATCATCCTCATCACCCACGACCTGGGGGTGGTCGCCGAGATGGCCGACCGGGTCGCGGTCATGTACGCCGGGGAGATCGTGGAGCAGGCCGACGTCACCTCGCTCTTCGCGCGGCCGGAGCACCCGTACACCCAGGGCCTGATCGGCTCGGTCCCGACCCTCGGCGTGCAGAAGGACGAGCTGAACACCATCCCCGGACAGGTGCCCAACCTCATCGACCTGCCGGAGGCCTGCCGCTTCGCCCCGCGCTGCGGCGCGCGCATCGAGCACAACGTGCCGCACTGCGAGGAGATCCATCCCGAGCTGCGACCGTCGCGCGATCGGCACGAGGTCCGCTGCTGGATGTATCACGAGCCGGACGGGACGCCGCGATGACGACCGCGGAGCGCACCCACGACACCCTGGTCCGGGTGGAGCACCTCGAGGAGTACTTCCCCATCACCGGCGGCATCCTCCAGCGGCGCCGCGGCGACGTGAAGGCGGTGGACGACGTGAGCTTCTCCATCCGCCGCGGCGAGACCCTGGGCCTGGTGGGGGAGTCGGGGTGCGGCAAGACGACCATCGGCCGGCTCCTGCTGCGCCTCATCGAGCCCACCGGTGGCTCCATCACCTTCGACGGCGCGGAGATCACATCGCTGAAGGGATCCGCCCTCAAGCCGTACCGGCGCAGGATGCAGATCATCTTCCAGGACCCCTTCGCATCCCTGGATCCCCGCGCACCCATCGGCTCCTCCATTGGCGAAGGGCTCCGCATTCACGGGATGGGCACGCCGTCCGAGCGGCGCGACAAGGTGGCGCGGATGATGGAGCTGGTGGGACTGCAGTCCTATCACGCCCGCCGCTACCCGCACGAGTTCTCCGGCGGCCAGCGCCAGCGCATCGGGATCGCGCGGGCCCTGGTGCTGGAGCCGGACCTGCTGGTCTGCGACGAGCCAGTGAGCGCGCTGGACGTCTCGATCCAGGCCCAGGTCCTGAACCTGCTCCGCCAGCTCCAGCGCGACCTGGGGCTGACCTACCTGTTCGTGGCCCACAACATGGGCGTCGTGGAGCACATCAGCGACCGGGTGGCGGTCATGTACCTGGGCGCGCTCGCCGAGATCGCACCGCGCGAGCGCATCTACGCCCAGCCCCAGCACCCGTATACCATCGCCCTGCTTTCCGCCGTGCCGGTCGCCGATCCCAGCGCCCGGGCACGCCAGCGCCGAATCATCCTGCTGGGTGACGTGCCGTCGCCGGTGAACCCTCCCTCGGGCTGTCGGTTCCACACCCGCTGCTGGTTGCGCCAGCAGCTGGGCGAGCCGGAGCGCTGTGTCACGGAGCGACCCGAGGTCCGCGAGCTCCATCCTGGCCATGGCGTCGCGTGCCACTTCGCCGAGGAGCTGTCCGAGCCGGTTCGTCGCGAGCAGCTCATCAAGGCCGCCGCATCCGTCAGCTCGGCCCGCGCGATCGGCGATGAGGAATCGATCAGCGGCCCGCCGCTGCCGCCCGCGGAGCGGCCCCGGCCGTTCAAGAGCCTCGACGATGCCTCGGACGAGGAGGCCGCCGCTCGGCTAGGCTGACGCCGTGCAATATCGCGTCGCGCTGGCCCAGATCGCGCCCCGCCTCGGCGAGCTGGAGGCCAACCTCGCGCTCGTGGCAGACCGCACCGCCGAAGCGGCGGCGCAGGGGGCCAACCTGGTCGTCTTCCCCGAGCTGGCGCTGAACGGCTACCTCCTGCAGGACCTCGTCCCGGAGGTGGCGATGAAGGCGGACGACCCCCGTTTGCTGGCCATCGGTGCGGCGCTGCCGGGGACGCTGGTGGCGGTGGGCTTCGCCGAGGAGACGCGGGCGCATCGGTACTGCAACTCCGTGGCGCTCCTGCGCGGCGGCGAGCTCATTGGCCTCCATCGCAAGGTCTACCTGCCGACGTACGGCATGTTCGACGAGGGGCGTTTCTGGAGCGCGGGGCACAAGGTGCGCAGCGCCGTGGTGGGTGACCCGTTGTGGAAGGTGGGGCTCAGCGTGTGCGAGGACTTCTGGCATCCGAGCGTCCCGATGCTCCAGGTGCAGGATGGCGCCAACCTGCTCGTGAACGTGGCAGCGGGACCGGCACGCGCTCCCGGCAGTGCGGCGGGCCTGGCCGCCATTGCCAGCTGGCACAAGATGCAGGAGACCTATGCGCTGCTGGGGACCGTGGCCGTCGCCTTCTGCAACCGGGTGGGCAACGAGGAAGGGCTCACCTTCTGGGGAGGCTCGCGACTCCTGGGGCCCGATGGCGCCGTGATCGTGGAGGCTCCCCTGTACCAGGAGGCCCTGGTGGTGGGCGTGCTCGAGACGGATGACCTGCGCATGCAGCGCTACTCGCTGCCGCTGGTCGGTAACGAGCGGCTGGAGCTGGTCCGGCGCGAGATCGACCGCATCATCGCTGAGCGCGCGGACCTGCCCGAGCCGCCAGACCTGCCGGAGCCGGACGGGGAGCTCGCGCCGGAGCGGCCATGACCGACACCGCCGAGGGAGCGCCGCTTCCCCTGATCGATCCGGCGGTCACCAGCGACCTGGTCGTGGCCTTCATCCGTTCGCAGCTGGAGCAGACCGGGTTCCAGCGGATCGTGGTGGGGCTCTCGGGCGGGGTCGACTCGGCCACGGTGGCATTCCTGGCGGCTCGAGCCGTCGGTCCGGACAATCTGCTGGCGGTGCGCATGCCGTACCGGTCGAGCGCGGCGGACTCCGAGACCGATGCACTGCGAGTGGTCGAGGTCCTGGGCTGCCGGTCCGAGCGCGTCGAGATCACCCCCATGGTGGAGCCGATGCTGGCGCTCATCGGAGACGGTGATGAGGTGGACCTGCGGGTGCGGCGGGGGAATGTCATGGCCCGGGAGCGGATGATCGTGCTCTACGACCGCTCCGCCGCCTTCGAGGCCCTGGTGGCCGGGACCTCGAACAAGACCGAGGCGCTGCTGGGCTACGGGACCCTCCACGGCGACATGGCCTGCGCCATCGCGCCCATCGGCGACCTGTACAAGACCCAGCTGCGCGCGGTGGCCGAGCACCTCGGCGTGCCGCCGCAGATCGTGGCCAAGCCGCCGTCGGCCGACCTGTGGCCGGGCCAGACCGACGAGGGCGAGCTGGGCCGCACCTACGCCGACCTGGATCGCGCGCTGTTCGCCCTGGTGGACCGTCGCTGGAGCGTCGAGCGCTGCGTGGCGGCCGGGCTCACGCGCGACCTGGTGGAGTGGGTCGCCACCCGTGTGGCGCGCATGGAGTTCAAGCGGCAGACCCCACCCGTCGCCAAGATCAGCCTGCGAACCCCGGGCATCGACCATCTCTACCCGCGGCGCAGGCCCGGCTCGAGACGCTGACCTGCGTGACCACCACCCGCGGTAAGGGACGGAGCATTCGGCAATAAGGGGTCGCCAGCTAGCGTGCACCTCCCGAGCCGCCGCCTCGCCCGGTGCGCTCGCAGCCCACAGGTGCGGGCAGGAGGTGCAGGTCTGATGAACAAGGTGCTGCTGGTCGGTCGACTGACACGTGACCCCGAGCTGCGGTCGCTGCCGAGCGGGAAGCCGCTCGCGACCTTCGTCGTGGCCACCAACGAGTTCCGCGGTGGAGGCGGTGAACGGACCGAATACCACAACGTGATCGCCTGGGACCGGCTGGCGGAGATCTGCGGCCAGTTTCTTTCGAAGGGCCAGCTGGTCGACATCGAGGGTCGGCTGCAGACCCGGCAGTGGGACGACGACGCCGGAATCCGTCACTGGAAGACAGAGGTCGTGGCGGCCTCGCTCGAGATGCTTTCCGGGCGCGGCAAGAAGGAATACGCCAAGGAGGTCCAGGCGGCCGTCGCCGACGACGCGCAGGCTGATGCCACTGCCGCCGATGGCGCCGGTGCGGCCGACGAGGAGGAGCTCGCTATCGCGATGTGACCGCTGCGGTGCCGCGCGGTGCCGGTCCACGGCGTCGCGCGGCATGCGCCACTCAAGACCACAGCCTCGCCTCCGCGGCGCGTCCGGGATCGTTGACGCGCTCGCCAGACAGGGTGGCCGGATCCTGCCGGCGTCCCGGGCGCTTCGTCACCCGACGGACAGGAGGATCACCCACCCATGCGACAGCGTTCCACTGCGACCGGCCTGGTTGCCGGCCTCACGCTCATCTTCACCCTCGTCGGACCTGCCGGGGCCGCCGAGCCGTCGCGAGACCGCGCTTCCACCTCGGTGCGGGCCGTGCACGAGGTCAGGACCGCGCGGGTGCGCCTTGACCGCTCCGAATGCCCCGAGGCGGGTGGCAGGAGCGGAAACGGCGTCGGGCGGACCGCCCCCGCATCGACTGGGACCTGCACGGCGGAGCTCACCCTCGAGGTGACCGCCTCGCCTGTCGCTCCGACGACCAAGAGCCTGGCGCCTGTTGGGGGCGAACGGCTCACGACGAGCTCGTCCTGCACCGTCACCTGGAACATCACCAGCCTGCGCGCGACGGTGCAGAGCATCTTCGGTGGCTTCTTCTGGTCGGCATCGGCCAGTGCGACCGGCTACGGGGACAGCTGCGGCCGCGTCCTGTGGACCTCGGTGACCTGCGACCAGCACGGGATCGGCTACGCCGTACGGATCGACTGGTGCGGTGCCTACCCCGGGCGCTGGGCGTGGTATGGGTACACCTCGTCGAACGTCGGGCTCAACATCACCGTCTCGGCGGTTGCCAACGGGACGCCCATCGCGTGGACCCACGGTGCGCGCAATGGCTTCAACCCGTACACCGGGACGCAGTACGGCTTCTTCGCGTGGTGAGGCGATGAGAAGGCTCCATGTGCTTCTCGTGGTCGTCGCCCTCGTGGTCATCGGGCTGGCGATGGTTGGTGGGCTGGCGTCGGGCAGCGGCGCGGTCAGCGCCGAGCCGGCGGCCAGCATGACGACGGGTCGCTGAGGGCCTGCTCCCGGAGGGGAGGGGCTCAGGCGCGGGCGGTGGCGGGCGCGTGGTGCCCCGTCGCCGCCGGCTGCTCGTCGGGCGGGGGATATGTGCCCTGGAGCCAGGCATCGATGGCCTTCGCGGCGCGCTTGCCGTCGCCCATGGCCAGGATCACGGTGGCGGCGCCGCGCACGATGTCACCGCCGGCGAAGACGCCGGGCATGGAGGTCATGCCGTGCTCATCGGTCTTCAGGTAGCCGCGCTCGTTGACGACCAGCTCGGGTGCGCTCGCGGTGAGGAGCGGGTTGCTCCGCGTGCCGATGGCGACCACCACCATGTCGCAGGGCAGCTCGAACTCCGATCCGGGGATGGGCTCCGGCCGGCGTCGCCCGGAGTCATCAGGCTCGCCCAGGGCCATCTCGATGCACCGCAGCCCGGTGACCCAGCCCTGCTCGTCGCCGATCACCTCCAGCGGCGCGACCTGGAACTTGAATGCGACCCCTTCCGCCTCGGCGTGGTGGACCTCCTCGACCCGGGCCGGCAGCTCCTCGCGGCCCCGGCGGTAGACGATGGTTGCCTCCGAGGCGCCCATCCGTCGCGCGGTGCGCACCGAGTCCATGGCGACGTTGCCGCCGCCCACGACCGCCACCCGGCGACCGTGCAGCACGGGCGTGTCGGAATCCGCGCTCCATGCACCCATGAGGTTCACGCGGGTCAGGTACTCGTTGGCCGAGTAGACGCCCTTCAGGTTCTCGCCGGGCACGCCCATGAAGACCGGCAGCCCGGCGCCCACAGCGACAAAGATGGCGTCGAAGCGCTCGCGCAGCTCGGGCAGCGTGAACGTCTTGCCGATGATGGCGTTGGCCTCGATCTTCACGCCCGCCTCCTTGAGGCGATCGACCTCGGCCTGCACGATGTCCTTGGGCAGCCGGAACTCGGGGATGCCGTAGATGAGGACGCCGCCCGCGGAGTGGAACGCCTCGAAGATCGTGACGTCGTGGCCGCGCCTGGCGAGCTCGCCGGCCGCGGTGAGGCCTGCCGGGCCCGAGCCTATGATGGCGACCGTCTTTCGGGTCCGGACCGCCGTGGCGTGCTCCAGCTCAGCGGCATGCTCCTGGGCCCAGTCCGCCACGTAGCGCTCCAGGTAGCCGATGGCGACCGGCTTGCCGGTCTTGCCGCGCAGGCAGACCAGCTCGCACTGCGTCTCCTGCGGGCAGACGCGCCCGGTGACGCAGGGCAGCGCGTTGTCGCCCAGCAGCGAGTTCGCGGCGCCGGCGATGTCGCCGTCGCGCAGCAGCCGGATGAAGCGCGGGATGTTCACCGAGACCGGGCATCCGTCGATGCAGTACTCCTTGGGGCACTCCAGGCAGCGCTGCGCCTCGAGCAGCGCCAGCTGGTAGCTGAGGCCCTGGTTCACCTCGTTGAAGTTGATCGAGCGCAGCCCGGGGTCCTGCTCGGGCATGACGACCCGGTCGATCGCCATCCGCTCCTTCTTGCTCAGGGGTGGCTTCTGCTCGGTCATGACCGCACCTCGGCTGCTGCGACGGGCTCCGCCTGGCCGGGCTCCGCGCGGCAGGCGTCGCGCCTGGCGAGCGCCTCCTGCTCGAAGGTGCGATAGGTCCCCAGCCGATCCCACAGCGCCGCGAAGTCGACCTGGTGCCCGTCGAACTCGGGTCCGTCCACGCAGGCATACCGCGTCTCCCCGCCAATGGTCACCCGGCAGCCGCCGCACATCCCGGTGCCATCCAGCATGATCGCGTTCAGGGAGACGGTGGTGGGAACCTCGTACGGCCGCGTGAGCTCGGAGACGGCGCGCATCATGGGCACGGGGCCTACGGCGTACACCGCATCCACCCCGCCGGCCTCGATGGCGTCCCTGAGGGCCTCGGTCACGAAGCCCGGCCGACCGTAGCTGCCGTCGTCGGTGCAGGGCACGACCTCGCCGGCCGCGCCAAGCTCCTCCTCCATGATCACCCACTCGCGCGAGCGGCCGCCGACGATGGACGTCACCCGCACGCCCCGGCGGTTGAGCTCCTGGGCGATGGGCAGGATCACGGCCGTCCCCACTCCGCCGCCCACGCACACGGCGTGCCCCGCCTCGAGGAGATCGGTCGGGCGGCCCAGGGGACCCGCGATATCGGTGATCGCCTCGCCGGGCTCGAGCTCGACGAGGTCATAGGTGCTCTTGCCGACGGACTGGATGACGAGGCTGATGGTGCCCGCCTCCGCATCGGCGTCGGCGATGGTGAGGGGAATGCGCTCGGCACCTGGCCCCAGCCGGACGATGACGAACTGGCCGGGCTGCCGGATCTCAGCGATCCGCGGCGCGTCGACGACCAGGCGCCAGACGTTCGGTGACAGGTGGTGCTTCGCTCGGATAGTGTGCATACGGGCTCCCATGCATCGCGGTTCGACCCGCGACCATGGTGCGGCTTCGACATATGCGCACTCATGCACCAGAACGCCCGTGTTATCCGGGCCGAAGGTCACTTCGACGACGGACAGTTGGGCCGCGCGCCATGGGACCGTGGCGCACGCGACGAGCGCGAACGCCGGGCAGAGGATCTAGGCGAGCCCCTTGCCCTTGGGCCAGTAGAGCTCCTTCTTGACGTGGAACTCAGGGAAGCCCGAGGCCATGAGAAGCTCCTCCACGTTGACGATCATCTCCGGGTTGCCGCAGATGTAGACGACCGTTCGCTCCGGGTCGAGCTCGAGCTCGCCGCGCACCGCGTCGACGATCGTCTCCACCCGGCCGGTGCGTCCGGTCCAGGCCGCGTTCCGTGGGTCGTTCGGGCGGGAGACCGTGGGCACGTAGGTCACCGGGTAGGTGCCGTCGGCCTGCCAGCCGCGGAGCAGGCCGGCGTACCCGAGCTCGTCGGCGTACGAGCAGCCATGGAGCAGGACGGTGCGCCGCGGCGCGCCATCGGCCAGCGACTCGCGCATCATGGCGATGAAGGGCGCGATGCCGGTGCCGGTCGAAATGAACAGGTGGGTCCGGTCGTCGTCGGGCTCCAGCAGGAACTTTCCCTTGGGGCCGATCATCCGCATGCGGTGGCCCAGGGGGAGCCGCCACAGGAGCGTGGTGAAGCGCAGAATCGGGACGAGCTTGACGTAGAACTCGTAGCCGGTGTCCGCTGCGTCCCGCGGGGCGGAAGCGACCGAGTACGGGCGCTGGACGATCTTGCCGTCGGCATAGACCCCGATGGTCATGTACTGGCCGGGCTCGAAGTGCGTCGCCTCGTCGTCGAACCGGACCCAGAAGTAGCCCAGGTCGTCGGTCTCGTCGACGCGGCGGATGAGGGTGGCGTTGTAGGCGGGATGCTCGGCCTCGATGAGCCGTGCGTCGACTTCGATCTCGTACATCTGGGGCCCAAGTGTAGACGTGCTCCGGGTAGAATCGCCGCCCGACCATGCGCGACCCAGACCACTTCTACCTGACCACGGCGATCTTCTATCCGGCGCCTCGGCCGCCGCTCCACTCCCTCTTCGAGGTGATCGGGGCGGACGCACTTGCGCGCTATCGCCGGCTGCTCGGCGACGAGACGCGTTTCACGACGGGCATGGACGAGCACTCGGCGCAGGTTGAGCCACTGGCCCGCGACCACGGGACCGACCCGCGGACGCTGGTCGACCGCTGGGCGCGGGCCTGGCGCGAGGGATTCGACGCCTTCTCCATCAGCTACGACCGCTTCATCCGCACCACGGACCCGGACCACGTGCGGGCGTCGGTCGAGATGGTGCGGCGTGCCCGTGCCAACGGCGACATCTACAAGGGCGTCTACGCGGGCTGGTACTGCCCCGGTGACAACGAGTTCAAGACCGATGCCCAGATCGTCGACGGGCGATGCCCGGATCACCCGACCCTGGAGCTCCAGTGGCTGGAGGAGGAGAACTACTTCTTCCGGCTCTCCGCGTACCAGGAGCGCCTCGAGACGCTGTACCGCGAGAACCCGTCGTTCTGCGAGCCGGAGCACTTCCGCAACGAGGTGCTTGCCTGGCTCCGCGAAGGCCTGCGCGACTTCTCCATCAGCCGCGCCGGCGGGAGCTGGGGGATCCCGTTCCCGGACGATCCGGAGCACCGCATCTACGTCTGGTTCGACGCCCTGACCAACTATGTCACCGGTGCGGGCTTCCCCGATGACCCCGAGATGTTCGCCCGCTGGTGGCCCGCGGACGTCCACGTCATCGGCAAGAACATCACGCGCTTCCACTGCCTGTACTGGCCGGCGATGCTGATGAGCGCGGGCCTGCCCCTCCCGCGCCAGGTCTTCGCGCATGGCTTCATGCTGCTGCGCGGGGAGAAGATGTCGAAGACCCGTGGCAATGTCCTGGACCCCGACGAGGCAGTACGTCTGTTCGGGGTGGACGGCACGCGCTATCTGGTCCTGCGCGAGATTCCGTTCGACCGCGACGGCGACATCACCGTCGAGGGCCTGGTGCGGCGCTACAACGCGGACCTCGCCAACGACCTGGGGAACCTGGTCAACCGGACGGTGAGCATGAGCCGTCGGTACGCCGATGGCGACCTTCCCGGAGTGCGCGAGGCCACGCAGCCCGCAGACCTCGAGCTGCGTGCCACGGCCGAGCGGGTGGTGGCCGCCTACCACCCGGCGATGGGCCGGCTGCACTTCAACGAGGCGCTCGCCGCGGTCATGGAGCTGGTCCGCGCCGGCAACGGCTACGCGGAATCCCAGGCCCCGTGGAACCTCACGCGGGCCGGCGAGCACGAGCGCGTCCGTGCCGTCCTCTCGGCGATGGCCGAGACGTGCCGCATCCTGGGGCACCTGGTCGCACCCTTCACGCCCGCCGCCGCGGCACAGCTGGCCCTGCAGCTCGGGGTCCCGGTGCCGTACGACGAGCGGGGGGTGGGCGGCCCGGGCCTCGAGGCGCTCCTGGCATGGGGCGGTGGGCCGGATTCCTGGCAGACCGGCATCCCGGAGCCGCTCTTCCCGCGCACGGAGCTTGCGGCGGCGGAGGAGGCTGCCACCTGAGCCGCCGACGGGCCCCCGACCGGCTGCCCGGGATCGTCGACTCGCACAGCCACCTCCAGCACCCGGCCTTCGACGAGGACCGCGACGCTGTGCTGGAGCGGGCGCGAACGGCGGGAATCGTCCGGATCGTCGTCCCCGGCTGGGACCGTGCCAGCTCGGAGGCCGCCGTGGCGCTGGCGGCCCGGCATCCCGACATGCTGGTCCCCGCGGTCGGCATCCATCCGCACCACGCGGCCGAGGCCAGCGAGGCGGACTGGACGGCGCTCGAGGCCCTCGCCGCCGATGAGGCCGTGCGGGCCATCGGGGAGATCGGGCTGGATTTCTTCCGGCTGCTGGCGCCCGCCGAGGTGCAGCGCGATGCGCTGGCCCGCCAGCTCGACCTGGCCGCCAGGGTGGGCAAGCCCGTCCTCGTCCACGATCGCGATGCGCACGACGAGGTGACGATCATGCTCACCGGCTGGCCGGGGCCGGCAGGGCGGCGACTCCGTGGCGTGCTCCACTGCTTCTCCGGGGACGCCGCCATGGCGGGGACGCTCGCGGCATCGGGCTACCTGATCTCGTTCGCCCTGCCGGTCACGTTTCGGTCCGCGACCGGGCCGCGCGAGGCGGTGGCGGCCCTTCCCGCCGATGCCATCCTGATCGAGACCGATGCACCCTGGCTCGGGCCGGGCCCCGACCGGCGGAACGAGCCGACGACGGTCCTCCGGGTGGCCGCCGAGGTCGCGCGCCTGCGTGGTGGGGAGCCCCAGGCCGTCGCCCGCGCGGCCGCGGCGGCCCTCGATCGCCTCCTGGACCTTCCGACGCAGCAGGCTGGCACGGGCCTTGCATGAACAGCCGGTCGTTCCCGGAAGTGCCGGGGAGCGCGAGCAGCCGAGGGAGGAGCACGCAGCTATGAGCCAGGTGAACGTCAACACGCCCGGGGGTGGGCCGGAACCGGTGGAAACGGGCACGGGCTACGGATTCATCGTGGGCATCCTGGTGGCGATCGTCGTCATCGCCCTGCTCGTCTACTTCCTGCTGCTCAGTCCCGGCAGCACCACGCCGACGAACACCGGCGGCGGATCCACTGGCGGGGGCGACATGACGGCGCCGGCTCCCAGCGCCTGGCATCTCGTCGACTTGGCATAGCTCACGCCGCTCCGAAGCAATCACAGCTCTCTTCGAGGGAGGCTCGCGCCTTCCCGTCTGACGAACGGGGCGTGACGCGAGCTCGACCGGACGGCACCGGCCCCGCGGGCCGGTGCCGTCGCATGTGCACCGCTCCGCCGGCTGGCCACGCCATCGGTTGACAACCCGCGCCGGCACCCGCTACTCTCGCTTGGCACTCTCCGTGGTCGAGTGCCAGACAGGTCCCACCGACCAGCGGCCTCCCACGGGAGAACGGCACACGAACAAGCATCCCCGCAGCGCACTCTGCGACACCAATTGAGGAGGCACCACGCACAGATGGCCAAAAAGGTAGCCGGAGCGAAGCAGCTCAAGCCCCTGGGCGATCGGCTCGTCGTCAAGCCCACGCCGCGGGAAGAGACGACGAAGAGCGGCATCGTCCTGCCGGACACCGCGAAGGAGCGCCCGCAGGAGGGCACGATCCTGGCAGTCGGACCGGGCCGCACCCTGGACGACGGGTCGCGCGAGGCGATGGACGTGACGGTGGGCCAGAAGGTCCTGTTCCAGAAGTACGCCGGGACGGAGTTCAAGCTGGACGACGAGGAGCTGCTGATCCTCTCCCAGAAGGACGTCCTGGCCGTCATCGAGTAGCCGTCCCGGGTCGTCGCACGCGACATCCGTGGATTGATCAAGGAGGAAACAGACACCCGTGGCGAAGCAGCTGCTGTTTGATGAGGAGGCGCGTCGAGCGCTGAAGCGAGGCGTGGACAAGATGGCCGAGGCCGTCAAGGTCACGCTGGGCCCACGCGGTCGGTACGCGATCCTCGACAAGAAGTTCGGTGCGCCGACGATGACCAACGACGGCGTCACCATCGCACGCGACATCGAGCTCGAAGATCCCTACGAGAACATGGGCGCCCAGCTTCTCGAAGAGGTGGCCGCCAAGACCAACGACGTGGCGGGCGACGGCACCACCACGAGCATCGTGCTGGCGCAGGCGATCATCACCGAGGGGCTCAAGAACGTCACCGCCGGGGCCAACCCCATGGGCCTCAAGCGAGGCATCGAGCGTGGTGTGAGCGCCGTGGTCGACGAGATCAAGACGCTTACCAAGCCGGTCGACAGCCGCGACGACATTGCCCACATCGCGTCCATCAGCGCGCGTGACACCGACATCGGCAACACCATCGCCGAGGTGATGGAGAAGGTGGGCAAGGACGGCGTGGTCACCGTCGAGGAGGGCCAGGGCCTGAAGCTCGACATCGAGTACGTCGAGGGCATGCAGCTCGACCGCGGCTACGTCAGCGCCTACATGGTCACTTCCAATGACGGTGGCCGCATGGAAGCGACCCTCGACAATCCCTTCCTGCTCGTCACCGACAAGAAGATCAGCGCCGTGGCCGACATCCTGCCGGCCCTCGAGAAGGTCGTCTCCCTGGGGAGGCCACTCCTGATCGTTGCCGAGGACGTGGACGGCGAGGCCCTCGCCACCCTGGTGGTCAACAAGCTCAAGGGCACCCTGAACGTCCTCGCCGTCAAGGCGCCGGGCTTCGGAGATCGTCGCAAGGCCATGCTCGAGGACATCGCGATCCTGACCGGGGCGCGAGTGATCAGCGAGGAGGTCGGCCGGAAGCTCGACAGCGTGCAGCTCGAGGACCTGGGGCAGGCGCGTCGGGTGACCGCCACCAAGGACACCACCACCATCATCGATGGCAAGGGTGCCGAGGACGCGATCAAGGCCCGCATCGGCCAGATCAAGCTCCAGATCGAGGACACCACCAGCGACTTCGACCGCGAGAAGCTCCAGGAGCGCCTGGCCAAGCTTTCCGGCGGCGTCGCCGTCCTGAAGGTCGGCGCGGCCACGGAGGTCGAGCTCAAGGAGAAGAAGCACCGCATCGAGGATGCCCTTTCGGCGGCCCGGGCGGGGATCGAGGAGGGGATGGTCGCCGGAGGCGGCTCCGTCCTGGTCCATGCCGTCCCCGCGCTGGACAAGGTCGAAGCGCTTGGCGACGAGGCGGTCGGCGTGAACATCCTGCGCCGTGCGCTCGAGGAGCCGCTGCGCCAGATCGCGGCCAACGCCGGCCAAGAGGGCTCGGTCGTGGTCGATGCGGTCCGCAAGATGAAGCCCGGCCACGGGTACGATGCCCAGAAGGGCGAGTACACCGACATGTTTGCGGCAGGCATCATCGATCCGGCCAAGGTGACGCGCTCCGCGCTGGAGAACGCCGCCTCGGTCGCGGCCCTGCTGCTGACCACCGAGACGATCATCACGGACCTTCCCGAGAAGGACAAGGCCCAGATGCCGGGCATGCCGCCCGGCGGCATGGACTACTAGTCCGGCCCCACGGCCAATCGACGGCCCCGGCGGGATCGACCCGCCGGGGCCGTTCGCTGTCCGGCGCGACCGGCGACCCCTCGTCGCGGCGGGTGTTGGTGCGATCATGCCCGTCGGTCCCGCCGCGCGAGCGGTGCCCGCCGAGGGCCCGCCCGGACGGGCCCCGAAGGCTCCAGGAGGCCCAGCCCAGGAATGCAGGCGCACGTCGACCGCGAGGCGCACGTCGACCGCGAGGCGCAGGGCGACCGCGAGGCGTATGTCGACCGCGAGGCGCACGGCCTCGGGCGGCTGGTGGCGCTGGCGGCGATCGCATGGCTGGCGTACGTCGGCATGCTCATGGTGCTGCGGGGTGGCACGGTCACCGCGGGCCTGCTCCTGGTCGTCGCCGGCCTGCTGGCCATCGCGGTGCTCGCCGACCGGCCGGTGCTCCGCGAGCTGCTGCCCTTCGGCCTCATTGCCCTCACCTGGGAGGCGATGCGCGGGCTCTCCGCGGATCTCGTGGTGCGGGTCCATGCCGCCGACATCGTCACGCTCGAGCGCAGCCTGTTCGGAGGGCTGGCCGGCGGGCGCACGCCCAGCGAGGCGCTCCAGGCGGACTTCCACGCCATCGGCACGGTCAACGTCCTCGACGTCGTCACCACGGTCATCTACCTGGGCCACTTCGTGGCGCCGGTCGTCTTCGGCTGGATCATCTGGCGGCGCAGCCGTTCGGTGTACTACCGGTACGCGATGGCCATGGTGATCATCGCCCTGGCCGGGTACGCGACCCAGCTCCTCTTTCCCGTGGCGCCGCCCCGGCTGGCAGCGCAGTTCGGGGCGAGCATCGACGTCACCGACATCACCCGCCAGGTCCTCGACGGCGTTCGCCTGCTGCCCATGGCGGCCTGGGGCTACGGAAACCTGTCCGGCAACGAGCTGGCGGCCCTGCCGTCCCTCCACGCCGCCTTCCCGCTGGTCGGGGCCTTCTTTCTGGCGCGGGTCGACCAGCGCGCGGCATGGGCGGCGTTGGCCTGGTCCGCGCTCGTCTGGTTCGCCATCGTCTACCTCGCCCAGCACTTCCTGGTGGACGCGGTGCTGGGGCTGGGCTACGCGCTGGCGGTGTGTGCGGTCACGAGCCTGCCGGTGTTCGACGTGCTCGTGGAGCGTCTTGCCGCCGCCCGGCTGCCGCTGCCGCTATCGATCGGGGACTGAGGCAGGTCGGCCAGCCTCCGGCTCGACGGCTCGACGGCTCGTCAGTCGCGGCGGGCGCCCCAGCGCTCGTAGTGTACGGTCTCGCTCACGGGACGGCGGGCGGTACCCGGTGCCGCCTTGGGCTTGCGCCCTGCGGGATTCGGCATCCCGATGGCGATGGCGGTGCGCACCTTGTGCTCGGCCGGCACGCGCAGCGTCTCCTTCACGGCCGCCTCGTCGGCGACGACCCAGGCCATGCCACAGCCGAGCCCGTGTGCGGCGGCGGCCAGCATGATGCGCTCGGTGATGCGTCCCTCGTCGAAGGCGTCCGTGATCCGGCGCTGGCCGGGCATGACGATCACGATTGCGAGCGGAGCCCCCGCCAGGTGCCCGGCGCTGGGGCTTGCCTCGCTCAGCCGGCGGAGCGTGTCGGGATCCGTCACCACCACCAGCTGCCATTCCTGCTGGTTCTGCGAGCTGCCGGTCCAGCGCGCCACGTCGAGGATGTCGGCCAGGACGTCCTCCGCGACGGGGGTGGGCTCGAATGAGCGCACCTGCCGGAGATGCTTGAGGAAACCGATTCGGTCGGTCGCGTCGCGGTTGGTCATGCTCCGATCCTAGTCCCCCCGGGCCGTCTTGCGCGCGGAATGGGTCCGACCGGCACTGGCAGATGCGGGCGTCGGAACCATGCTGGGCAGCCAAGGAGTCGCACGAGAACGCTGCCATGACCATCACCGCACTGCCCGAGGTCGAGTTCGAGCACCCCGAGCACTGGGAGGACCTCCTGGTCGCCGATGCCGACCGCACCCGGTTCGTCTACGTTCCGTATCGCCGATACCTCGCCATCGAGGGAGACGAGGCACCAGGCTCGGACGCCTTCCAGGCCGCCATCGGCGCTCTCTATGCCGTGGGCTACACCCTGCACTTTGCCCTGAAGGGCCGGGGCGTGACCGTGCCCGTGGGGATGCTGGAGGGTGTCTACTGGATGGACCGCCCGGAGCCGATTCCGCTCGAACGGTTCGCCCTGGAGGGCAGCGGGGTGCCGATGCGCTGGCGCCTGCTGCTGGTTGTCCCGGAGGAAGCCTGCGACGAGGAGGTCGATGCCGCCATCGGGGAGGCCGCGCGGCGGGGGACGGCGGCGGCCGAGGCGCTGGCCCGACTCACCTGCAAGGGCTGGCTCGAGGGGGAGTCCGCGCAGATCCTGCATGTCGGCCCGTACGATGCCGAGTACCCGACCGCCTCACATCTGCTGGACGGCATGGCCGCAGCCGGCCTGCGGGCCCGCGGATGCCACCACGAGATCTACCTGACGGCGCCTTCGGAGGCCCCCGAGCGGACGCGGACCATCATCCGCCAGCCGGTCGAGGAGATCGCCTGGTAGCTCGCCGCCGCTGCCAAGAGAACATGACGGAATCTGACAGGTTCGGCCCGTATGCTGTCGGCATAGCCGACAGAGCGAGGAAGTGTCGAACCCATGTTCTCCAACGAGCTGTACCACCTGCTGGCCGATGAGCGCGAGCGCGAGGTCCGTCACCTGCTGAAGGTGCGAGCCCTGCTCGGCGGCCGGCGCCGCGACCGCTCTGCCGTTGCGGCTCCACCCCGTGAGCAACGGGCGCGCGGCCGGTGAGCGGTCGCACCCACCGCTAGGCCGGAGCGCCATGACGAGCCAGCGAGCCGCGGGCCAGGTCCATGACCTGCGTTCGCAGCTTCGCTGGCTCGAGCACCTCGGCCGCAGCACCCATCCCCACCAGGCGCGCCGCCGCGTCCTGCGGCCAGTCGACGGCCATCCTCAGATGCAGCCAGCCGTCCGGGTCCCCGTCAGTGGGGAGGCGCTCTGCGTCGTCCACGGCCCCGCCTCCAACCAGCGTCGCCAGCTGGTCGAGCTGGTCGGGATCCACGCGGATGGTGACCTCAATCCGCGGGAAGCCGCGCTCGTACGCCTGCGTGGAAGCGGTCCAGTACGCGGCCAGGTCGAAGTCCGGAGGTCTCTCGAACCGTTCGTCCAGCGCCTCCGCTGACTCGATTCGCGAGACCCGATACGTCCTGGGTTCTCCGTTCCGCAGCGCCACCAGGTACCAGACGCCGCTCTTGAGCACGACGCCGAGAGGGTCGAGGATGCGGTCCGGCTCCATGGTCGGGCGCAGGTAGCGCACCCGAAGCCGCCGCTGGTTCCAGACCGCCTGGGCCACGATCGCCAGCTGGGGTGCCTGGTCCGCGCTGCGGAACCAGCCGGGCGCGTCGAGGTGGAAGCGCTCGCGAATGCGTCCGGCGCGAGCCCGCAGCTCGGTCGGAAGGGCGGCGAGCAGCTTCAGCTGGGCGGTCGCCAGGACGGTGCCGAGCCCCAGGTCCGCGGCCGGGCCGGGCATGCCCGCCAGGAAGATCGTGCCGGCCTCGTCCATGGTCAGGCCGGTGAGACGGGTGCGGTAGCCGTCGATGAGCTGGTAGCCGCCGGTGGGACCGCGGTCTCCGTAGAGCGGCACGCCCGCTTCCGACAGCGAGTCCACGTCGCGGTAGATGGTGCGGATGGAGACCTCGAGCTCGGAGGCGAGCTCGCGCGCCGTCATGCGGCCGCGCGTCTGGAGCAGGAGCAGGATGGAGAGCAGGCGGCTCGATCGCACGGGTTCATCCTACCCCGGAATGCTGTCATCCGCTGGCAGGATCGAAACGCCGCGCGACGGCGGCGCGGATCGGTCCGGACGGCACTGGCAGGGATCTCCTGGGCTGGGCAGGCTGGTGGCGTTCCCCAGCGGAGCGGATATCCTGTGCGCATGCCCAAGGCCAGGCCCCGCAGCGCAGTGCTGTCGACAGGGATCTCGGCGCTTCTCGTGCTCCTGGTTCTGGCGGGCCTCGGCTCGCTGGCGGGCCTCAGCGCCCGCGTCGCTGCCCAGGACGTGCCCAACCTCCACGAACGGGTGACCGACCTCGCCGGCGTCCTCGCGGCGAGCGACCGGTCGGCGGCCCAGGCCGCGATCGACGAACTCGACGCGGCGCACAACATCCAGCTGTGGGCGCTCTTCGTGGACTCGACAGCTGGCCAGGCGATCACCGACTACGCCGGGGCGGTCTTCGACGGAAACGGCCTGGGCGGCAACGACGCGCTGCTGGTCGTTGCGACCGGGGACCGCCGCGACGCGCTGTGGGTGGGCTCGCTGGTGCCCGTCACCGACGCCCAGATCGACGGGATCCTGGCGAACGACGTCGAGCCGAACCTGCGCGACGCGGCCAACGGTGCCGACGGGGCCTGGGGCAAGGCGGTGGCCGCTGCAGCCGGTGCCCTGGGCGATGCGGCGGGCGGCGGCACGAACGGCGGGGGCACGACCGATGGTGGCACCGGCGGCGGCCCGAACGGCGGCACGACGGCACCGTCCGCGGACTTCGGCTGGCTGGCGTGGTTCCTGCCACTGGTCCTGATCCTCGCCGGGGTGGTCATCGTTGTCCTGTGGCTGCGAGGCTGGCTCTCGGGCCATCGTGAGGCGGAGGAGCGCGACCGCCGGACCGGCGAGCTGGCACGGCGGGCCAATGCCGCGCTCATCGCGACCGATGAGCTGCTTCGCAATGACGTGCAGGAGCTTGGCTTCGCAGAGGCTGAGTTCGGCACCGATGCCGTCCAATCCTTCAGGGAGTCCCTCGACGCCGCGCACGCCGAGCTGCAGGCAGCGTTCAAGGTCCGTCAGCAGCTCGACGACGACGTACCGGAGGACCCACCCACCCGCGAGCGGATGCTCAACGAGATTCTCAGCCGCTGCGGCCATGCCCACGATCTTGTCGAGAAGCAGACGGATCGCTTCCGGGAGCTCCGTGACCTCGAGCGGCGCGCGCCGGAGATCCTGGCGGCGCTGCCCGCCGAGCTGGCGAAGATCGAGCAGCGAATCCCGGAGGCGGAGAGGGCGCTGACGTCGCTCGCCGCGGACGCGCCGTCGGCTGCGGCGACGGTGAGCGGCAACGTCGCCGAGGCGCGCAAGAGGATCGCGCTGGCGCGCGAGGCCGCGAGGCGCGGGACCACGAGCGGTGCGGACAAGGGGGTCGCCGCCCGTGCGGCCAAGGCCGGACCCGACGCGGCCGCGCAGGCCACCGCGCTGCTCGACGCCATCGACCGCGCGACGCAGGGCCTCGCAGACGCGCGCAGCCGCCTGCCTGATGCGCTGGCGCAGGCTGGCAGCGACGTTGACGCGGCGGCAGCGGCGGCCGGAGGCGAGCAGGAGCCCCAAACGAACGCGGACGTTGCGACGGCCCGCGCGAAGCTCGCGAGCGCGCAGGAAGCCGCCTCGGGCGAGCACCGCGACCTGGTCGTGGCGCTCCGGCTGGCCTCGGAGGCCCAGGCGGCGGCTGCGGCAATCATCGCGGCGGCGAAAGCCGGGGAGGAACGGCGAACCAGGGCGATCGCCGCGGCCGATGCGGCCATCGCTGCGGCATCGGCCAGCCTCCAGCGCGCGAACGACTACATCGATGCCCGGCGCCACGGGGTTGGCCGCCAGCCGCGGACGCGGCTGTCGGACGCCACGGCGGCCCTCGACCAGGCCCGCTCGCTGCGCGACACGGATCCGGCAGGTGCCCAGGAGCAGGCGCAGCGGGCCCTGGGCCGCGCCGATGAGGCGTACCAGGCTGCCCGCGACGACTTCGACCGGACGAACGCGGCGGGCCAGGGCGGCGCGGTGGTCATCAACGGCCGGCCCTACTCCATGGGACGGCGTGCCCCGGGCTGGGGGAACGACGTGGGCACCGCGATCCTGGGTGGGATCATCGGTGGCATCCTGAGCGGCGGCGGCCGCCGCGGCGGGTGGCGCGGCGGCGGCTTCGGGGGCGGCTTCGGCGGCCGCGGCGGCTTCGGGGGAGGCGGCGGCTTCGGAGGCTTCGGCGGCGGAGGCGGCCATGGCGGCGGTGGCAGCTTCGGCGGCGGAGGCGGTCACGGCCGTGGTGGCGGATGGTGAAGGACACCGGACGGGCCGATATCGGTCCTGTCTGACGGAACGATCGACGACCAAACCAAGGAGGGTCACGACTCATGGCACAGACCACGATCCTGGGCAGGATCGGCCAACTCGTCCGGGCGAACGTCAACGCGCTCCTCGACAGCGCAGAGGACCCGGAGAAGATGCTCGATCAGCTGGTCCGCGACTTCACGAACAACATCGCCGAGGCAGAGGAGGCCGTGGCCCAGACGGTGGGCAACCTTCGGCTGATGGAGGATGACCAGCGCGAGGCGCAGCAGGCGGCCACGGAGTGGGGCGACAAGGCTGCGGCGGCTGCCCGCAAGGCCAAGGAGAGCACGGGCGCCGAAGCGGATCGCTTCGACGAGCTTGCCAAGATCGCGATTCGGCGCCAGATGAGCTACGAGACCCAGGTCAAGACCTTTCAGACCCAGGTCACGCAGCAGACCGAGCTGACCGAGAAGCTCAAGGATGGGCTCAACAAGCTGCGCGCCAAGCGGGAGGAGCTGGTCCAGAAGCGCGACGAGCTGGTCAGCCGGGCCAAGATGGCGGCCGCCCAGCGCCAGGTCCAGCAGGCGGTCCGCAACGTCTCGGTCATGGATCCGACCTCCGAGCTGAGCCGCTTCGAGGAGCGGATCCGGCACGAGGAAGCCATGGCGCGCGGGATGGAGGAGGTCAGTGCCTCGTCTCTCGAGGACGAGTTCGCCGCCCTGAAGGACGACGAGGACGAGTCCGAGGTGGAGGCGCGCCTGGCGTCCCTGAAGGGGAGCTGAATCTCCGCGCCGATGTCGGTTCGACCGGGGCCTCGCGCCCCGGTCGATGCCGTCTCGTGACGGCGGTGGGCCTGGGAGCGGGCACCCGGTCGGCCGGTCCGGCGATCGCTAGAATCGGTGGGCCGATGCCCGCGAAGCGCCAGCCCACCCCTCCGCCCTCTCGGGCTGCGCCCGAGCCAGGGAGCGCCGATGGCGCCCGCTCAAGCGCCGACGCCGCCCGCGCCGAGCGGCTGACGGCCGTGCTGGCGCGCCTCAACCCGCCGCAGCGGGAGGCCGTGGAGCACATCAAGGGGCCGCTCCTGATTCTGGCCGGGGCCGGCAGCGGCAAGACGCGCGTTCTCGCTCACCGCGTCGCGTACCTGATCGCCGCCGGCTTCAAGCCATGGCAGATCCTTGCGGTGACCTTCACGAACAAGGCCGCCACCGAGATGCGCGATCGGATCGCCGCGCTCATCGGCGACGAGGCGGCGCGCGAGGCGACCGTCGGGACCTTTCACGCCGTCTGCGCGCGCATCCTGCGCCGCGACGGCGACGCCATCGGGCTCACCAGGAGCTTCACGATCTACGACCGTGCCGACCAGGTCGCGCTGGTGAAGCAGGTGCTCCGGACGCTGGACCTGGACGAGAAGCGCTTCAGCGCGGCCGGGATGCTGGCCTGGATCGGCCAGCGCAAGGACGAGCTGGCCGATGTCGCGACGGCCCGCAGGCAGGCCGGCAACTTCTACGAGGAGACCGCCGCACGCGTATACGAGGCATACCAGTCCCAGCTCGCCGAGGACGATGCGGTCGACTTCGATGACCTGCTCATGCGGGTGGTCCTGCTCTTCGAGCAGAACCCCGACGTGCTGGCCAGGTACCAGAACCGCTGGCAGCAGGTGCTCGTGGACGAGTACCAGGACACGAACCGGGCCCAGTACCTGATCTGCCGGCACCTCGCGGCGAAGCACCACAACCTGGCCGTGGTGGGCGACGACGACCAGAGCATCTACTCGTGGCGCGGGGCCGACCTTCGGAACATCCTCGACTTCGAGACGGACTACCCCGACGCCCACGTCGTGAAGCTGGAGCAGAACTACCGCTCCACCCAGACCATTCTGGACGCCGCCCACGCGGTGGTGAGCCGCAACGAGGGCCGCAAGGAGAAGAAGCTCTGGACCGATCGCGGGTCCGGGACGAGCATCACCGTCTTCGACGCCTACAACGAGTACGAGGAGGCGGAGTTCGTCGCGCGCCAGGTCGAGCGGCTCACCGGGGGAGCGGCGAGCGGCTCCATGACCCGCCTGCTCACCAGCCGCGCGGATGACGACGACGGCGCCCTGCGATACGGCGAGATCGCGATCACCTACCGCATCAACGCCCAGAGCCGGGTCCTGGAGGAGGCGTTCATGCGCTTCGGGATCCCGTACCAGCTCGTGGGTGGCACGCGCTTCTACGAACGGCGCGAGGTGAAGGACGCGCTGGGCTATGTCCGCCTGGCCCGCAACCCCGCGGACCGAGTGGCCCTGGAGCGGGTCATCAACGTTCCGGCACGCGGGATCGGGGAGAAGAGCGTACAGGAGCTCCGGGCCTGGACGGAGTCCCACGGCACGACCCTGTGGGCGGCGGTCGAGGCCTCCGGCGACAACCCGAACTTGGCGACCCGCTCGCGTGCGTCCCTGGCCGCGTTCGCCGCGATCGTCCGTCCGCTCATCGAGATGGCCCGATCCGAGGCGCCGTCCGCTCTCTTCGACGCGGCCCTGGAGCGATCCGGCCTGCGCGAGGCCGTCAACGACGGAACGGACGAGGGGGCCGATCGGTGGGCGAACGTGATGGAGCTGCGGAACCACGCCGCCGAGTTCGACGAGATCGCCCCGCCCGAAGGGCTGGCGCGCTTCCTGGAGGAGGTGGCGCTCGTCAGCGACCAGGACACGCTCGAGGACCGTCCTGACCGGGTGACGCTCATCACCCTCCACGCGGCGAAGGGGCTCGAGTTCCCGGTCGTCTTCATCGTGGGGCTCGAGGAGGGTCTGCTGCCGCATCGCCGGGCGCTCGAGGACGAGCGCGAGCTCGAGGAGGAGCGACGCCTCGCCTACGTGGGCATGACGCGGGCCAAGGACCGCCTGTACCTGGTGCACGCCAACCATCGGGCCACGTGGGGGGTGGGCGCCATGAGCGAGCCGTCGCGGTTCCTCGCGGAGCTCCCGGAGGAGCTTCTGACCGCGGAGCGGGCCGCGGCGCCGTTCCGGCGGGGCTGGGGCGAGCGGCGGGGCGTCGACGACGAGGGCGATTGGCTGCCCGGCGGCTACCGCTCCCCGCGCCGCTCGGCGCGCAACGAGCCGCTGCGCCCGGTGAGCCTGCCGGACCTCTCGGCACCGCCGGTGAGCCGCGCCGGCCGCGCCCTCGATGCGGCGCGTGACCGGGTCGCGGGCGCCGAGTACGCCGCCGGGGCCGGCGTGGACCTGGGGAGCGGGACCTTCGGCGCGGCCGGGGCGGCCCCAGGGGAAGAGCCCACCACGCCGAGCTGGCGGGCGGGCGACCGCGTGCGCCATCGGCGGTTCGGCGAGGGAATCGTGGTGTCGTCGCAGATCGTGAAGGGCGACGAGGAGGTGACCGTGGCGTTCGTGGGCCAGGGTGTCAAGCGCCTCATCGCGGCGTACGCGGGCCTCGAGCGGGAGTAGGCTCACCGCGGACATCCGTCCGCCCCTGGAGGACACGCCATGGCAGAGCTGCAGGCGACCCCGGAGACGCTGGCACAGGAGCTGGTCGCCGCCCGCGACGACTTCAGGACGGTCCTGGCCTCGCTGGACGTCCCGCAGCTGAACGCCACGCGGCTGGTGGGGGACTGGGGAATCCGCGAGATCGTCGCCCACCTGGGGTACTGGGCCGGCCACGCCGCGGAGGCCATCCATTACGCGGAGCAGCGCCGGACGGACGAGTTCGGCGACCCGGAGCTGGACGTCGAGGAGCGGAACGCGACGGTCGCGCGGGTCGCGCGCGAAACGGACCTGGCCACCGTCAGCGCCCGTGAGGAGGCGGCCTACGGCGCCCTGGTGGACCGGATCCGTCGCCTGGACCCCGCCTGGCTCGAGGAACGGGTCGCCTACGGCGACAGCGTCGAGCAGGTCATCCGCGACGACGGGGCGGACCACTACCGCGGTCATGCGCAGGAGATCCTGGCCGCCCACCCCGGTCACGGGCCGGCGGGGCAGTGAGCGACGTGGGCACCGAGCGCCGCGACGACCTGGTGAGCGAGCTGGATGCCGCGCGGACCGCCTACCGAGATGCACTGGGGGACGTCGATGCCGCGCTGGCCACCGCCCCGGGCATCGTCGGGAGCTGGAGCGCACGGGACCTGACCGTCCACGTGGCGTTCTGGGCGGAGCACGGCGCTGCGGCTCTGGGGCAGGCCGGCTCGGGCCGGGGCGGCGAGTTCGACTACGACACAACCCGGACCGACGCGATGAACGAGGCACTCCTCGCCGAGGCGGTCCGCATCAGCCCGATGGCGGCGGCCGACCGCGAGGAGGCGGCATACCGAGCATTCCGGGCCGCCCTTGCCGCCCTGGATCCCGCGCTCCTGGACCTGGTGCTCGGGAACGGGCACACCGTCGAGCGCGTCGTGCGCTACGACGGGCCGGATCACTACGCCGAGCACACCGAGCACCTGCGCGCCTGGTTCGGCGTCGAGCCCGAGCCGGACGACGAATAGGGGACGCGCCCGCCCCGTAGAATCGCACCCGCATGGCTGAGCACACCATCGATCCCGCGGCCCGGGCCGCCGAGCTTCGCGCCGCGATCGAGGAGGCGAACTACAACTACTACGTCCTGGACGCGCCGACCCTGGAGGACCAGGCCTGGGACCGGATGCTGCGCGAGCTGCAGGAGCTGGAAGCCGCGCACCCGGAGCTCGTCACCCCGGACTCGCCGACCCAGCGGGTGGGCATTGCGCCGCAGGCGGGATTCTCCGAGGTGCGGCATCGGTTTCCCATGCTCTCCCTGGGGAACTCCTTCGGACACGACGAGCTCCGCGAGTTCGACGCCCGCGTACGGCGCGGCCTGGGACTGGCCGATGGCGACGCACCGGTGCGGTACGTCTGCGAGCTCAAGATCGACGGGCTGGCCATCTCCCTGCGCTACGAGGGCCGGAACTTCGTCCTGGGGGCTACGCGGGGGGACGGGACCACCGGGGAGGACGTGACCGCCAACCTCCGCACGGTGCGCGCCATCCCGCTCCGGCTGCGTGAGGACCCACCGGGGGAGACGCTGGAGGTTCGAGGCGAGGTCTACATGCCCCGGGGCGCCTTCGCGGAGCTCAACGAGCAGCTCGAGCGCGAGGGGAAGCCGCTGTACGCGAATGCCCGGAACACCGCCGCTGGAACGCTCCGCCAGAAGGATCCCGCCGTCACCGCCAGCCGCAGCCTTTCGGTGTGGTGCTACCAGCTGGTGGGCGCGCAGGGCCTGGAGACGCACTGGGAGTCGCTCGAGCTGGTCCGGCGGCTGGGGTTCCCAGTCAACCCGAACATCCGCCGCGTCGAGGGGATCGAGTCGGTCCTCGCCTATGTCGACGAGTGGGGCGAGGCACGCCACAACCTCGACTACGAGACCGATGGCATCGTCATCAAGGTGGATTCCCTTGCCGAGCAGGAGCGGCTCGGGTTCCTGTCGCGATCTCCGCGCTGGGCCACGGCCTTCAAGTTCCCCGCTCAGCAGGTCACGACGAAGCTGGAGGCAATCGATGTGTACGTCGGGCGCACCGGTGCCCTGACGCCGGTGGCCCACGTGACCCCCGTGTTCGTGGGCGGGACCACGGTCCGCAACGCCACGCTCCACAACATCGACGAAATCCGGCGCAAGGACCTGCGCGTCGGCGACACGGTGGTCCTCCAGCGTGCCGGCGACGTCATCCCGGAGGTCGTGGGACCGGTCGTCGAAACCCGCGACGGATCCGAGCGGGAATGGGAGATGCCGGACCGCTGCCCGGTCTGCGAGACGCCAGCGGAGCGGGAGGAGGGCGGGGTCGTGTGGCGCTGCCCGAACCCCTGGTGCCCGGCGCAGCGCGTCGGCGGGCTGCTCCATTTCACGGGGCGAGGAGGGATGGACATCGAGGGCGCGGGCTACGCCGTCGTGATCCAGCTGGTGGAGCGGCAGCTGGTGCGCGAGCCGGCCGACTTCTTCCACCTCGACGTCGAGACCCTGGAGAGCCTCGACCGTTTCGCCCGAAAGAGCGCGGAGAACCTGCTGGCGGCAATCACCGCGGCGCGGCGCCGGCCCCTGTCCCGCATCGTCAACGCGCTGGGCATCCGCCACGTGGGCGAGCAGACCGCGATCGACCTGGCGGCCTGGATCGCCGGCGAGACCCCGCGGGAGGAGAAGGAGTCGGAGGCCGACTGGACCAGGCGGGCCGCCGCGCGCCTGGAGGGCGCCACCGCCGAGGAGCTCACCGCCGTAGCCGGTATCGGCGGCGTGGTGGGAGCGTCCATCGCGGGGTACTTCGCCCATGAGCACACCCGCGACACGCTGCGGCACCTGGTGGACTCAGGGGTCGTTGCGGAGGCACCGGCACCCGGTGCCGCCGCGGACGCGGCGGACGCCATCGGTCCGTTGCGCGGCAAGACGCTGGTCGTGACCGGGACGCTGGCCGGGTTCAGCCGCCAGGAGGCGGAGGACGCGATCCGCGCGGCGGGGGGTCACGCCGCGGGAACGGTCAGCGCGAAGACGGACTACCTGGTCGCCGGTGAGAAGGCAGGCAGCAAGCTGGCGAAGGCCGAGAAGCTTGGCGTGCCAGTGCTCGACGAGGACCGCTTCCGGAGGATCCTGGCCGGAAGCTGAGCCCCGCCCTAGCGGTGGCCGTTCGCCATGCGGACCGCCTCGGGACGCCGGCGCAGGCGCCACATGGCAGCGATCCCCAGCGCCGGGCCAATGGCCAGGATCGCGAACGCCAGCCGCCAGCCGCTCTCGTCGGTCGGACTCAGGAGGCCCACGGCGACGATGGTGACCGAGGTCAGCAGGAACCCCGACGCGGTCTGCAGGGTCAGGGCCGAACCAGCGGTCCCGGGTGGCGCGAGCTCGCTGACGGCAGTCGAGAATTGGGCGGAGTCGGCGACGACGGTGATGCCCCACACGAGGCTGGAGGCCAGGATCAGCCACGCCGGGGCACCGAACAGCAGGCCGGTGATGATGGCGAAGGAGCCGGAGGCGCCCATGGCGGCCATGGTCGTGGCGGTGCGGCCGAGACGGTCCGCGAGTGCGCCGGCCACCACGCAGCCAATCCCACCCGAGCCGATCACCGCGAACGCGCCGAGGCTCGCCAGGCCGGGGCTGGTCACGCCGGTCGCCGCGAGCGCGGCCACGAGGTACGTGGGGATCCAGCTCCACATGGCGAAGAGCTCCCACATGTGGCCGAGGTACCCCAGGTTCGCCAGCAGCACGGATCGCTCGCGGAGGGCAGCCGCGGCCACCTGCGGGCTGAAGCGCGGAGCCGGCACGTTGTCGGGACCCTCGCGGGCGCCGACCGCCGCGATGGCCGCTCCCAGGACCGCGATGGCCGCGGAGGCGAGAATGACGCTTCGCCAGTCGAGCGAGACCAGGGTGCCGGCTGCGCGCAGGAGGTGGGGGAGCGCCGAGCCAAGGGTGATGGCCCCGATCAAGGTTCCAACCGCCAGCCCGCGCTCCCGGCGGAACCAGCCGGCGAGGACCTTCATCCCGACCGGGTAGACGGCCGCGACACCCATGCCGGTCAGCACACGCCAGGGAATTGCGGCGAGCGGGTTGTCCGCGAACAGGGCGAAGGCGGCGGTCGAGAGCCCCGCGGTCAGGGCTCCCAGCGCCATCAGCACGCGTGCCGGGAGGACGTCCGGCGCTCCGATGGATGCGAGCACGACGGCGCCGGCCGCGAAGCCCAGCTGCACGGCGATGGTCAGGCTGGCGATGGCCAGGCCCGAGGCATGCCATTCGTCGGAGAGCACCGGGGCCACGGCCGCGGCGCTGAACCAGGTGCCGAGCGCGCACAGGACGACGAAGGACAGGATCGCGAGCTGGGTCCAGCGGCCCTGCGCCTCGGCGTGCTCGGCGGGTGCGGTCGCGGTCACCGGCCGATTCTCCACGCGGCGGTCAAGCGGTCTGCGAACCGCTGGCCTCGCCCTCGGCCAGGAACGCCTCGACCAGCTCGTCATATCCCGTGAATGTGGCCCGCACGGTGTGGCCGGACTCCGGGTCGAGGACGAAGCGCGCCCCGCGAATCGCGTCCGCGATCTGCCGTGAGCGGTCCGCGGGGACGACCTGGTCGCGGCCGCCGGCGATGACCAGGGTGGGGACATCGATCTCGTCGAGGCGGTGGGTCACGAACGACGAGGGGTCGAGGGTCATGCGCAGCTCTGCGATGAAGCGCTCCGGCGTCGACGGCCGTGGCTGAAGGCGGGCGGCGGCGGTGAACGAGTCGGAGGGCGCGTCCTGCGTGGCGGGCCGCATCTGCAGGGCGAAGCCGGCGAACAGCCGGCCCCAGTCATGGGCCTCGGCGAGGACCACCCATCGGCCCAGCCGCTCGGCCATGGGCGAATGCGCCGGTGTCTCCGAGGCGGCGGAGACGAGCACCAGCCGCGAGACGAGCTCGGGATGGTCCACCGTCAGCCACAGTGCGATCCGCCCGCCCCCCGACTCCGCCTCGACCGCGACCGGGTGGGGGAGCGTCTCGAGGACCCGGGCGACCGCATCGGCAATGACGCGGGGGTGAAGGAGCAGCCCCGCTTCGCGTGGATCGTCCGGCAGGGGCCGCCCCATGACCGTCACCCGGCGCCGGACGGTGCGGCGCGCCCAGCGGCGCCCGATGACGTGCTCCGTCCGCTCCAGGGGACGCAGGCCGTGCTCGACGCCGCCGAGGACGAGGAGGGGCGTCCCGGGTCCGCCGGGGAGCTCGAGCAGCTCGAGGCGCCCGCCCTCGATGGGGACGGATCGGACCGTGGGGGTCGCGGGTGGCGTGGTCATCGGCGGTTGCATCGTAGCCTGCTAGCATCGGCGCATGATCACCCGAGCCGATGTCGAGCACGTGGCGTCCCTCGCGCGCCTGGGCCTGACCCACGACGAGGTCGAGCGCATGCTGGGGCAGCTGAACTCGATCCTGGAGGCGGTGGGCGTCCTGGCCGATGTCGACACCTCCATGGTGGGTCCCACGGCGCAGGTGATTCCCCTGGAGAACGTGATGCGCGACGACGTCGCCCGGCCCGCCATCCCGCGCGACGCCGCCCTCGCCAACGCACCCCTGCGCGATGGCGACCACGTGCGCGTCCCCGTGGTCCTCGAGGAGGGGCGCTGAGCATGACCACCGCCCACGCCGGGCCGCTGCCGCTCGCGGATCGCACCGTCGGCGAGGTCTCGGACCTCCTGGTGCGCGGGGAGGTCAGCGCCGTGGAGGTGACCCGCGCCTGCCTCGACCGGATCGAGCGGGACGGCGAGCGGCTCAACACGTTCCTTGCGGTCCGCGCGGAGGCGGCCCTGGCCGATGCCGCCGCGGCTGATGCGGCGCGTGCGTCGGGCGACCGGCGTCCGCTGCTGGGCATCCCCTACGCCCTGAAGGACATCTTCGTCACGCGGGCGCTCGACGACGATGGCTGCCCCCTGCCGGGCGGCCTGCCGACCACGGCGGGGTCCCGGATCCTGGAGGGCTACCGCTCGCCGTATGCCGGGTCCGCCGAGGAGCGCCTGGCGGCGGCGGGAGCGATCCTGCTGGGCAAGACCAACTGCGACGAGTTCGCCATGGGCTCCTCGAACGAGAACTCCGCCTTCGGCCCTGTGCGCAATCCCTGGGACGAGACGACGGTGCCGGGCGGGTCATCGGGAGGGTCCGCCGCGGCGGTTGCGGGCGGCGAGGCCTTCTTCGCGCTCGGCACCGATACGGGCGGCAGCATCCGCCAGCCCGCGTCCCTGTCGGGGATCGTGGGGATGAAGCCGACCTATGGACGCGTCAGCCGATACGGGATGGTGGCCTTCGCAAGCAGCCTGGACCAGGGCGGCCCGTTCGCCCGCTGCGTTCGGGACGTGGCCCTGGTGCTGGGCGCCGTCGCGGGGCACGATCCGCGCGACTCGACCAGCGTGGACGTGCCGGTGCCGGACTACCTCGCGGGCCTCGAGGACGGGGTGAAGAGCCTGCGCCTGGGCGTGCCGCGCGAGTACTTCGTGGCGGGCATGGAGCCCGGCGTGGAGTCCGCGGTGCGTGCCGCGATCGACGTCCTCGCCGGGCTGGGCGCCGAGATCGTGGAGGTCTCCCTGCCATCCACGGACAAGGGGCTCGCCACGTACTACATCATCGGCCCGGCCGAGGCCAGCGCGAACCTGGCGCGCTATGACGGGGTGAAGTTCGGCCTCTCGGCCGGGGTCGACGACCTGCTCGAGAACTACCTGAAGACACGGGGCGCCGGGTTCGGGCCTGAGGTGAAGCGCCGGATCATGCTCGGGACCTACGCCCTCTCGGCAGGCTACTACGACGCGTACTACGTGAAGGCTCAGCAGGTCCGAACCCTGATCAAGGCGGAGTTCGACCGGGTTCTGGCCGATGTCGACGCGCTTCTCGCGCCCACCTCACCCAGCGTCGCGTTCAAGATCGGCGCGAAGGTCGACGATCCGCTGCTCATGTACCTCAACGACGCCTGCACGCTGCCGGTGAACATCGCCGGCCTGCCCGGGATCAGCGTTCCGTGCGGCCTGTCGGAGGGCCTTCCCGTGGGCCTCCAGGTCATCGGGCGTGCCTTCGACGAGCCGATGGTGCTGCGCATCGCCGCGGCGTACGAGGCGGCCGCCGGGTTCGCCGCCCTGCGGGCACCGACCGCGCTTGGCTGACTGCGTCTTCTGCGCCATCGCCGCCGGCGAGGCCCCGGCGGAGATCGTCTACGCAGACGCGCTCACCGTCGCCTTCCTGGACATCGCGCCCCTGGCGCAGGGGCACGTCCTCGTCATTCCGCGACGGCACGTGGCCAGCCTCTGGGACCTCCCGGAGGAGCTGGCGGGGCCAGTCATGGCCACCACCGTGCGCATGGCGGCTGCCGTCAACGCCGCCTTCCACCCGGGAGGGCTGAACCTGTTCCATTCGACCGGGGTCCAGGCCGGGCAGTCGGTCTTCCACGTCCACCTGCACGTCGTCCCGCGATGGCAGGGCGACCGGTTCCGACCACCCATCGTGTCCGACCGTTCACCGGATCCGGAGCTCGCCGCCACGGCGGCGCAGCTCCGAGCCGTGCTAGGCCCTGGGGGCTGAGGTCCGGGGCGCCGGACGCCGTCAGTCGATGCGCAGGATCGCGCCGACGATGGCGGCGGCGAGCGCGGCGGTGCCGGCGATCATCACCAGCCGGATACCGTCGCGGAGGCGCGAGCGCCCGGTGACCGATGCCGTCCAGGTACCGAGCCCGAAGAGGGCCACGATGGAGATGCCCACGCAGACGGCCATGGCCGGCACCAGGGGCAGCACGATGAATGGCACCAGGGGAACGAGGCCGGCGATCATGCCTGCCCCGAAGGTGACCGCGCCGGCCTGGAACGGCGTGAGACGCGGTCGCGTCGCGGTCCCGTCGGACAGCGGAGCGATGGCCCCCTCCCGGACGGCCTGGGCGTCCAGGTCGCGGTCGGCCTGGGTGCCGGTGTAGAGGACGCCGCCCATCGAGATCGCCTCGGCGATGCCGGCCGCCAGGCCGGCCAGGGCGACCATGTCGGCTCGTCCAGCCCCCACGGCCACCCCCAGCACCACCGCGAGGACGTTGGTCAGGTTGTCCTGTGCGCCCATCAGGACCTCGCGGAGCAGGGCGCGCTCGACGCTCCGTCGGTTCGTTGCCCTGGCTGCGGCCACGTGCGATGGGGTGGCATCTGCCTCGTCAGGGGCGCGCCGTCGCGGTGTCGCGGAATCGGTGATGACGTTCATGAGCCTTTGTGTACGGCCTGCACGGCGTCCGCGGGAGGGCCGGATGGACCCTGAAGCGGGCCGAAGCGTCCCGCTGGGACGTGACCGGTTGAACCCGTGAGCGGTCGGGGATGGCTCAGAAGGGCAGGAGCCAGTCACAGCGAGGATCTCCCATGGCCTACGTCATCGCGGCGCCCTGCATAGACCAGAACGACCAGTCGTGCGTCGCGGTCTGCCCGGTGGACTGCATCACGGCCGATGCCGGCCTGGATCGCAAGTTCTACATCGACCCGGACGTCTGCATCGACTGCGGCGCCTGCGCGAACGCCTGCCCGAACCAGGCCATCCTCCGGATCGACCAGCTGCCGGCGGAATGGGCGGACTACGCGGAAATCGACGCCGCCTGGTATCGCGACCCGGCCGCCGCCCGGTCGGCCGTGGATCACCTCGTGGCCGGGGCGGCCTGACCCATGGCCGTCGTTCCGCCGGGCCTCGGAGTTCGGGCGCCATCGGCTCGGCGTCAGGGCAGCGTGCCGGCGAACGCCACCCTGCACGAGGTTGAGGACCTGACGGCGTCGGTTCGCCGCCTCCAGGTTCGTCCGGACGATGGCGTCCCGCCCTTCTCGCCGGGACAGTATTTCGCCCTGGGGGTGGAGGCCGGCGGCCGGCTGGTCCAGCGTCCGTACTCGACCGCGTCGGCGGCGGATGAGCGCGAGGCCCTCGAGTTCCTGGTGCGCCGCGTCCCGGAGGGGATGCTCACGCCGCGGCTCTGGCAGCTGTCGGTCGGCGCGCGGCTCCACGTCGGCCGGCCCAAGGGCCTCTTCGGCCTGGTGGCGGACGACCCGCGCACGCACCTGTTCGTCGCCACCGGGACCGGCATCGCCCCCTTCGTCTCGATGCTCGCCGCGCTGTCCGCCCGTCGGGATCCACCGCGGGTCGTGGTCGTCCATGGGGTCGCGCACCCCACGGAGCTCACCTACGCCGATGTGCTGCGTCGACGCGCGAGGGACGGCTACCTCCCGGCCGTGTCGCGGCCCGAAGCGGCCCAGCGCTGCGGATGGACGGGGCTGGTGGGGCGCGTGGGGGCTGTGATCCTGGACCGCTGGTCGAGCCTGGGGCTCGATCCGCGCGAGACCGTGGCATACCTGTGCGGGAATCCGGGCATGGTCGCGGATGTGCGCGCCCTGCTCGAGGCGCAGGGACTGCCCGCGGCGGCGATTCACGCCGAGGAGTACTGGGTCGCGCCATCGGCGTGAGGGGTGATGCGGCGGGTCCTGAGTCCCACCGCCCATTGGTACCGTTGGTCGCCCGACCTTCGGCTGACAGACTGTGGTCACCGATAGTCTCGGGAAAGCCAGCCCGATGCATCGCGACCGACCACACGGGGGTGTGCCCAGTGACAAGCCTTGCCTGGCTGCGACACGCGGAGCCTGAAGAGCGTTCCGATCCGCCTGCGCCCGACACGCCGGTCTGGCCGGTCCTGGCCGAGCTGGAAGTCATCACGGCGGAACGCAGGATGCGCGGATGGATCGCTCCGGAAGGCGAGCGGACCAGCGACTGGATGAACCGGGGTGGCGAGATCGAGCTGATCGGCCCCGTCGACGAGCCGCTGGATGAGCCGTCCTCCACCCTGCCCGCGGCGGATCCGACCTCGCAGCGCCTGCGCCTGCGTGCGGAGGAGGTCCTGTTCGCCGTGCCACCCGACCTGCCGCTCGGTCGCCACCTGCGCCTCCATCGGCGCGTCCACGGCATCCACTTCGAGGCGGGCAGCTACGAGATCCACGGGCGAATCCACGTGCGTCCGGGCGCTCAGATCGGTGACTACCTCCTCCGATCGAGTCGCGTCTTCGTGCCGATCACCCAGGTCGACCTGGAGCACCGCAGCGAGCCCCGGTTCCGTCGGCGCCTGCCAGTCCTCATCGTGAACGCCCGCCACGTCACCCGGCTCTACTCGGGAGAGGGCGGGCAGGCCGTGTCGGCTGCCATCGACGGAGCCCTGGCCATCGCCGCCCCAGCGGAACAGCCGATCGGCGACGTCGTGCCGGATCCCTCCTCGACCCATGGCGGGGCAGACCCCATTCCGGCGGAGGACGAGATCGAGCCCGTGCGCGGAGACGTGCACCGCGCGCTCGCGGAGCTTGCCGCGCTGCGCGAGGACGGCCTGATCACCGTCCGCGAGTACCGGACCAAGCGGAAGGACATCCTGGAGCGACTCTGATCCTGCGGGATTGATCCCCATTCGGCGATCGGTTGGCTATCCTGTCGGCGACGATGTCCGAGATCAGCCACGTCCGCATGGCCGTCCCCGATCAGGGAGTCCTCAACCGGATTCTCCGCGAGGGCGGCGCCCAGCTCTTCCCGCAGTGGCTCTACGCCGAGCCAGGGCCCGAGCCGCGCATCCTGTGGTGGGGCCTGCGGGGCGCCCCGATGTTCGCTGACGTCCCGGATGGGACCCCTGCCGGCATCCTTCCGCGGCCGGTGGACGACTGGACCGAGGCGCCTCGGGGGGTGGTCCTCGCGACGCTCGACGCCGACCGTGCGGCCTCCGACCTGGCTCCCGTTGTCGGTGACGACTGGCACGATGCCGGGCAGGACGAGGTGCTTGGTGCCCGATGCCGGAGCATGACGCTGGAGCGCAGCGTCCTGGTCCTGGCCGAGCCCACGACGGAGGGCTACGTTGCCGGCTGCCTCGCCCGGTTCGGCGAGGGACCGGTTGCCGTTGCGCTCGATGGCAGCACGAGCGCGGGCCGGGAGGTCAGGCGCAACCCCATCAGCGACGGTCCGGCAACCTACGTGCGCATTGGTGCCGGGAGCGCTCCGACACTCATCTTCATTCCGCCGCAGACCGGTCGCTGAGCGAGCATGGAAGACAGCGCGGCACACGCCAGTCGGGTGCTTGCGATGCGAGAGCGCCGCGAGGCGGGGCTGCGGGACCCCATGGGCTGGCTGACCCTGGTGGGGCTCCACTGGCTGGCCCCGGGCACCACCACCTTCGGCTCCGATGCGGGCAACGCGATCGTCCTTCACGCCACCGAGGGCATCGTGGCGCCGGTGGCGGGAGCCTTCGAGGTGGCGGGAGACCGCGTGCGCGTCCACCCGGAGGCTGCCGGCGGTCTGACGCTTGACGGCGGCCCCGTACCGGATGGGCTGGAGCTGCTCGATGACGACACCGAGGCGGATGACCGCCCCACCATCCTGGAGCTCGCCTCGCTGCGCCTCTACCTGATCCGACGCGGGGCCGGCCGCCTGGCCATCCGGGTCAAGGACACCGCGGCGATGGCCCTGCGCGCCTTCGAGGGAATCGACTGCTATCCAGTCGATCCGGCCTGGCGCGTGGTCGGCCGGCTCGAGTCCGCCGACCCGGGTGCCAGCATGCGGGTGCCCGACGTCGTGGGTGACGTGCTGGACGAGCCGACGCCTGGCGACGTGACCTTCGAGGCGGGCGGCGCGCGGCATCGGCTCCATGCCCTCGAGTCCATGCCCGGTCACCTGTGGCTCATCTTTGGCGATGCAACGAACGGAACGGAGACCTACGGTGCCGGACGGTTCCTGGTGAGCGGGCCCGTGCAGGCCGATGGCAGCGTCGAGCTCGACTTCAACCTGGCGTACAACCCGCCCTGCGTCTTCAGCCCCTTTGCCACCTGTCCGCTGCCGCCCGCGGGCAACCGCCTGGCGCTGCGGGTCGAGGCAGGGGAACGCCTCCCGAAGGGGGGTACACTCCACCCGTGAGCATCACCCGCCGCCCCACCGAGGCCTTCCTCGCGGAGCGCGTCCGGACCCTGGCGCCATCGGGCATTCGCCGCTTCTTCGACATGCTCGCGGAGATGCGCGACGTCATCAGCCTCACCATCGGCGAGCCGGACTTCACCACCCCGGAGCCCATCACGCGGGCCGCCATCGAGAGCCTGGAGCGTGGCGAGACGCACTACACCGCCAACGGCGGCGTCATCGAGCTGCGTGAGCTGATCAGCGAGAACCTGCAGCGCCGATACGGCGTCGCGTACGACCCGCGCGCGGAGCTGATCATCACCGTTGGTGCCTCGGAGGCGGTCGACGCCTCGCTGCGCGCCGTCCTCGATCCGGGGGACGAGGTGATCTACCACGAGCCGTGCTTCGTGGCCTATGCGCCCTGCATCCAGCTCGCCGGGGGCGTGCCCGTGCGGGTTGCCACCAGCGACGCCACCGGCTTCGCGGTGAGCGCCGCCGAGATCGAGGCCGCTGTCACGCCGCGTACGAAGGCGATCTTCCTGGGCTATCCGAACAACCCCACCGGCGCCGTGCTCTCGCGGGAGCAGCTGGCGGCCATTGCCGAGGTCGCGGAGCGTCACGACCTGCTGGTCATCTCGGACGAGATCTACGACCGCCTGGTCTATGGCGACCACCAGCACACCGCCTTCAGCAGCCTGCCCGGCATGCGGGAGCGGACGGTGCTGATCGGTGGTTTCAGCAAGAGCTACGCGATGACCGGATGGCGCATCGGCTACGTCGCTGCGCCGGCGGGGCTCATGACCGGCATCGCCAAGGTCCACCAGTACGGGATCATGTGCGCGCCGACATCGGCGCAGTTCGCGGCCATCGAGGCGCTGGGCGTCGGGGAGCCGTTCGTGCAGGCCATGCACGACGAGTACGACCGGCGCCGGCAGCTGATGACCGACCGGCTCAACCGGATGGGCCTGCTCTGCTTCGAGCCCAAGGGCGCCTTCTACTGCTTCCCCAACGTGACCGATGCCACTGGCCTGGACGAGGAGACCTTTGCCCAGCGCCTCCTGGCCGAGGAGCGGGTGGCAGTGGTGCCGGGCACGGCGTTCGGCCCATCCGGGGCCGGGCACGTGCGGGCGTGCTACGCGACCGCCTACGAGGACATCGTCGAGGCCATGGACCGCATGGCCCGCTTCGTCGCGCGCTGCCAGGCGGGCTCCTAGCCTCGGCCACGGGCCGATTTCGTCCCAGATTCCCACCGACAGACCGTCACGGTCGGAATCGGGCCGATTTCGTCCCAGATTCCCCCCGACAGACCGTCAGGGAGCTTCACGACTCCCCAACCGGCGTGTCGCATGTCGCCTCACGCTCAACCGGACCCCGCAGGGGCAGCCCGGTTCGTGAAATTCCTCGCTAGCGGTCCCCGGGTGGGAATCTGGGATACTCCACCCGGAGCGCCGGCCACGAAGGCCCGGCGACGAGCATCGATTCGGGGCTGCCCGCGGTCAGGTGACCGAGGCCGGGACGGCGTCCGCCAGGAAGTCGAGCACGAGGCGATTGAACCGCTCGGGCTGCTCGAGGTTCACCATGTGCGCCACGCCCTCGAAGAGCTCGAGGCGGGCGTCGGGGATGTCACGGGCGAGGCGCCGGCACGATTCGATCGTCCCTGCCTCGTCCAGGTCACCGACCATCACCAGCGTCGGCACCTCGATCTCGCGCAGCCGGTTTGCTGCCGGGGGCTGGAGCTGCTCAGGCTGCGGATCCTCCGAGGCGTGGTCGCGATAGCTCTCCGCGATCCAGGCGTGGACCCGCTCCCGCAGGTCCGGCGCGACGCGGTCCGGAGGCTGGCCCGGGCCGTCGACCCAGAACGCGGTCTCGGTGGCGATGATCCAGTCCCAGTCCTTTGCGTCGTAGCGGCGGTCGTACTCGTCCCACAGGGCCTGCTCCTCGGCGCCGGGCTCAACCTCGAAGCCTCCGAGCCCGGAGGCGACCGGGATCAGCGCGCTGACGCGGTTGGGATGCTCCAGGGTGAAATCCACGGCGATCGAGCCGCCGCGCGAGATGCCCAGGACGGCCGTCTCGCGCACGCCGACGTGGTCGAGCAGCGCCGCGAGGTCGCCGCGGTTCGAAAACGGCACGTCACCGGTGGTCGTCCGTCCAAAGCCCCGGGTGTCGTAGCGAAGGACCCGATGGTGCGCCGCGAAGGCGGGCACCTGCTCGTCCCATTGCCGCAGGTTGGCCACCCCGGCGTGGATCAGGGTGAGCGCCGGCCCGGAGCCGTCGACCTCGTAGTACAGGCGCCCGCCGTTGTACTCGAGGAATCCCGTGTCAGTCATGGACGGATGCTAGGCGCCCATACCTGCCATCCCACGGCAGGGACATGGCCTTTGGGGGACGGGTCAGCCGGCGCGCTCCACGCAGGACCGCGCGAACGCCAGCAGGGCGGGCAACGAGCGGTCCGTGGGATCGGGGGCCTCGCTCGACGCGGACAGCTCGATCTTGGGATCCTCCGCCACGAGCCGCCAGATCGACTGCATCTTCTCGTAGACCGGGTCGAACTGGGCGTCCGTCTGCAGCCTCAGGCCCTTGACGCTGTGCCAGCGCGTCAGCCCGCCGCGCAGGAACCAGGTAGCGTCCGGCTCGGTGCTGTTCGGCCCCCAGGTGAAGTCCAGCAGGCCGATGTCGGTCGCCACCAGGATTCGCTGCCGCCCGTTCTCGCTGACGGTGACGTGCGCCGCGAGCTCGTGGGCGTCGAGCTCGCCGAGCTGGTGGACGATGAGCGCCCGAGCCCGGCCGATGCCGTCCCATTCACCGATCTTCATGGCGCGCAGGATAGCGGGTCGCCGCGGTCTTCGGCGGCGCCGGTACAATCGGGCCCATGGCCGTGACGACGCGATACGAGACGATCATCGGCATCGAGGTCCACGCCCAGCTGCGGACGGAGTCCAAGATGTTCTGCGGCTGCCCCACGTCCGCTCCTGCCGGCGATCCCGACGAGCCGAACACTCGCGTCTGCCCCGTGTGCCTGGCGCTGCCCGGCACCCTGCCCGTCATCAACCGGCGGGCCGTGGAGCTGGTGATCCTCACCGGCCTGGCGCTGGGCTGCCACGTCGAGACCGACGCAGTCCGCTTCGAGCGCAAGAACTACTTCTACCCCGACCTGCCCAAGGGCTACCAGATCAGCCAGTACGCGCTCCCGCTCACGAGCCGCGGGCGCCTGGCCGTGCCGGTGCCCTCCGAGGATCGCGAGGTGATGGTGGGAATCACCCGGGCACACCTCGAGGAGGACACCGCACGCCTCCTGCACGGCGGCCGGGGCTACACGCTGGTGGACTTCAACCGGGCAGGCATTCCGCTCATGGAGATCGTCACCGAGCCGGACGTCCGCTCGCCCGCACAGGCCCGTGCCTACGGGGAGACGCTACGCAACATCCTGCGCTACATCGGCGCCTCGAACGCGGACATGGAGGCGGGGAGCATGCGGATCGAAGGCAACGTCTCCATCCGCCCGGTCGGCTCGGAAGCGTTCGGCACCAAGGTCGAGGTGAAGAACCTGAACTCGTTTCGCTCGCTCGAGCACGCCATGGCCTACGAGGTCGCGCGGCACGCGGAGGCGCTGGAGCGCGGCGAGACCATCCTCCAGGAGACGCGCGGCTGGGACGAGACCAACGGGCGCACGATTCCCCAGCGATCCAAGGAGGAGGCGAACGACTACCGCTACTTCCCGGAGCCCGACCTTCCGCCGCTGCGGCCGTCGGCGGCCTGGGTGGAGGAGATCGCTGCACGGCTGCCGGAGCTTCCCGCCGCCCGTCGCGAGCGGTACGAGGGAGACCTGGGCCTGTCTCCGTACGACGCGGGGGTCCTGACCGCCGACGTGGCCCTCGCGGACTACTTCGATGCGGTGGTCGCCGCCGGGGCGCCGGTGAAGCTGGCCGCGAACTGGGTGACCGGCGAGCTCAGCCGCCTCCTGAACCAGCGCGCTGCCGAGGGACTGCGTGCCTCCGACGTGGCGCTCGCTCCGGAGCGCTTCGCCGAGCTGGTCGCCTGCCTGGAGGAGGGCAAGGTCTCCGCAACGAACGCCAAGGACGTCCTCGCGCGCGCGTTCGCCTCGGGTGAGTCGCCGCGGGCGATCATCGACGCGGAGGGCCTGGGGCAGGTGAGCGACACCGGCTTCATCGCAGCCGAGGTCGAGGCGGTCATCCGCGAGCACCCGGAACAGGTGACCGAGCTCCGTGCCGGAAAGCAGCAGATCTACGGCTTCCTGGTGGGGCAGGTGATGCAGCGCACCGCCGGCCGTGCGGACGCGCGCCTCGTGAACGAGGAGCTCCGGCGCCAGCTGGCAGACAAGGAGGCGACGTGACGGCAGAACCAGGCGAGCAGACGCGCGATGAGATTCGCCGATGGTGGGACGAGGATGCGCAGGTCTACGACGACGTTCCGAACCACGCGCTGACCGATCCGGTGGAGGCGGCCGCCTGGCGCTCCGCCCTCCTGGGGGCGCTCCCGCCTCCGGGCGCGCGGGTGCTGGATGCCGGAGCCGGCACAGGTGCCATCTCCATCCTGCTGGCGGAGCTCGGGTACCGCGTGACCGCGCTGGACCTGTCGGAGCAGATGCTGTCCCGCGCCCGCAGCAAGGCCCACGCCCGCTCGCTCGAGATCGAGTTCGTGCGCGGACCGGTGGAGTCGCCACCTGACGGGCCCTTCGACGCCGTCGTCGAGCGGCACGTCCTGTGGACCACCCTGGACCCCGGTGCCGTCCTGGCAGCGTGGCGCAACGTGGCCCCGGCCGGCCGTCTTGTGCTGCTCGAGGGGCTCTGGGGCGGGGACTCCGTGGTCGACCGCGCCCGCGGCATGCTCGCGGAGCGGGTCCGCGCAGCGCGGGGTCATCACCATGGGGGTCACCACGGCGAGTACGACCCGGCGCTGCTGGAGCGGCTTCCCCTGGCGCGGCAGCACTCGGTGCGACCGCTGGTGCGTTTCGTCCACGACGCCGGATGGCGCGCGATCCGGATCCAGCGCCTGCGGGACGTCGAGTGGGCGCGGCAGCTTGCCGCCGGCCAGCTCCTTTCCGCGCTCCAGGCGGCGCCGCAGTTCGCGGTGATCGCCGACGCCTGACGGCTAGGAGTCTTCGGGGATCCCCAGGTCGGCGGCCACGGCGCTGCGCATGACGCCAAGCGGCAGGGCGCCGTGCCCCAGCAGGGCGTCGTGGAAGGCACGCACGTCGAAGCCCGTGCCGAGCGTGGCCTCGACATCGGCTCGAAGGCGGCGCTGCTCCAGCTGGCCGATCTTGTAGGCGAGTGCCTGGCCCGGCCAGCCCAGGTAGCGATCGACCTCGTTGGCGATGTTGTTCGGCGCGAGGGCGCTGTGCTGGGTCATGAATCCGATGGCGGCCGACCGCGACCAGCCCAGGGCGTGCATGCCGGTGTCCACCACCAGGCGGCACGCGCGCCAGGCGTCGAAGCTCAGCATCCCCATGCGATCGAGGTCGGATGAGTAGAGGCCCATCTCGTCCGCCAGCCGCTCCGAGTAGAGGCCCCAGCCCTCGATGAACGCGGTCACCTCCGCGTGGCGGCGGAAGGTGGGCAGCGCGGTCAGCTCCTGGCCGATGGCGATCTGCAGGTGGTGCCCGGGCACCGACTCGTGGAAGGCGAGGGCCTCCGCCTCGTAGCGTGGGCGCGTCTCGGGCGCCCAGGTGTTGATGTAGTAGCGTCCGGGGCGGCCGCCCGCGGCGGCCGGCTCACGGTAGTAGGCGATGGTGGAATGCTCCTGCTCGTGGCGGGGCATGGGCACCACCTCGCATGGCGTGCGCGGCACCCGTCCGAACCAGCGGGGAACGGCGGCTTCGGCCGCCCGCAGGCACCGTTCGGCCACCGCCTGCACCGCCGCGGGCGTGTCGAAGTAGAGGGCCGGATCGCCGCGCAGCGCGGCAAGGGTCGACGGCAGGTCGCGGGTGCCCAGCAGCCGGCCGCCCAGCTCGGCAATCTCGACGTCGATGCGGGCGATCTCCTGCACGCCGATGGCGTGGATCTGCTCCGGGGTGAGCTCGGTGGTGGTGTGAGCACGCGCCAGGGCCGCATAGCGCTCCGCCCCGCCCGGCAGGTTCCCGATGCCCGCGTGCTCGTCGTCGCGGGCAACCGGGCGCGCCTCATCGGCCAGGAAGGCCCGGTATCGCGCGAAGGCGGGCCGGATCTCATGGCTGACGACCTCGAGCACCTCCTCGGCGAAGCGCCGTGCGGCTGTGTCCGACCAGCCGTCGTGCGCTGCGCGGGCCGGCTCGCTCAGCGGCCAGTCGGGTGCCGGCCGGTCGAGCGTCTCGTCCAGCTCGACGATCACCCGGTCGACGGCGGTCGCGACGGGGGACAGTCCGTTCTCCATGCCGGCCCGCAGGCGAGCGATCGCCCGGTCCAGCCAGGGCCCCATGGCCCGCCAGCGGGACAGGAGGGCCACGCCATCGGCCTCGGTCCGCGCCGGCTGCAGCGACGGGATGTTGAGGAAGCTCACCTGCGGCCCGCTCATGGCATCCACGGTGTACGACATCGGGTCCGTGGCGAGCATGGTCCGATCCGACGCGACGGCGTGCCGCAGGGCGGCGACGGTCAGGCGCTCCTCGCCGGTGAGCCCGTCCGGCTCGATGTCCCGCACCCGATCGGCCAGGCCGGCCAGCCGGCGATCGATGGCGTCGCGCTCCTCGTTGGTGACCGGTCCCAGCCGATCGGAGTAGCGATGGTCGCCCAGCGCGGTGCCCTGGACCGGGTTCGCGGCCAGGAACGCGTCCCAGTAGTCGTCCGCCAGGTCGGCGAGGGTGCGGTTTGGCATCCCGCCATGCTACGCAACGTGCAAGATTGGCGCGTGCCCGACACGCCAGCGGCCCTGCTCGGCTTCGCCCATCGGCTCGCGGATGAGGCCGATGCCGTTGCCATGGGCCATTTCCGCGGCGAGCTCACCATCACGGCGAAGCACGACCGGACGCTGGTGACGCAGGCCGATACCGGGGTCGAGGCGCTGCTGCGCGACCGGATCGCGGCTGCCTACCCCGCCCATGGGGTCCTTGGCGAGGAGCTGGGGAGCGAGGCCGGCGACGGCGAGACGCGCTGGATCATCGACCCCATCGACGGGACCCACAACTTCGTGCGCGGCATCCCGGTGTGGGCGACGCTCATCGCCGTGGAGCGGGCGGGCTCCCTGGTCGCCTCGGTCGTCTCCGCTCCCGCGCTGGGCCAGCGCTGGTCCGCGAGCGCGGCGGGCGGCGCCACGACCCGGACCGCCGGCGGCGAGCGATCGATCCACGTGTCGCCCATATCGGACCTCGCCTCGGCGCAGGTCGTGTTCTCGACCCTGCGTTCCGTGGACGCCGCCGGGTGGGGCGACGGCCTGCGGCGGCTAGTCGCCGCAGCGTGGCGGGACCGCGGGTTCGGCGACTTCTGGGGCTACATGCTGGTCGCCCAGGGATCCGCGGACGTGATGGTCGAGGCCGGGCCAACCCTGTGGGACCTTGCGGCGCCGGCGCTTGTCGTGCGCGAGGCCGGCGGGCGCCTGACCGACTTTGGCGGCATTCCGTCCTACGCGGGCCCCGAGGCCGTCGCCAGCAACGGCGCGCTGCATGCTGCGGTGCTCGCGGCGCTGGGCTGACTGCTCCTGACGCCGGGGACGGGGCCCTTGCTCGTTGGATGGGCCCTCAGCCGGTGCTCAGACCCTTGTATCGCAGCCACGCTGCCGTGCTCGGTGCCCGTCCGACGAAGGCGGCGAACATCGCGTCGCCGCTCTCCGATCCATTCGGCTCCAGGATGGTGTGCCTGTATGCCGCACCGACGGCAGGCGACAGGATCCCTTCGCGCTCGAAGCGGCTCCACATATCGTCGCCGAGCGCCTCGGCCCACAGGTACCCGTAGTAGCCGGCGTCGTAGCCGCCCATGAGATGCCCGAAGCTGGCGAGCATGCAGGTTCCCTCCGGATACGCGAGCCGGGTCACGGTGAAGGAGGCCCGCATGATGGCGTCCAGGTCCGGGGCGGCGGTTCCGGCATGCATGGCGAGGTCGGTGGTCCCGTAGAAGACCTGGATGGCGGCCTTGACTCCGGCATTGAGGTTGCGCGCGGAAACCATCCTGGTGACAAGGTCGGCGGGGATCGGCTCGCCGCTGTCGTGGTGGCGGGCGAAGCGTGAGAGGACCGCCGGCTCCCAGGTCCAGTGCTCCATGATCTGGGAGGGCGCCTCCACGAAATCCCACTCCGTCTCTGCGCCCGAGAAGCGGGCCGATTCAGCGCGGGTGAGGGACATGTGCAGGATGTGCCCGAACTCGTGGAAGAGGGTCTCGACCTCCTCGTGGCGGAGCAGCGATGGCTGTCCGCCGCCGGGTGGGGTGACGTTGGCGACGATGGCGCTCACGGGCCGCTCATAGCCCCCGTCGGCGCGGCGGTGGCCCACGACGAGCGGAAACGCGGCCGCATGCCCGAACTTGTCCGCCCGGGGGAAGAGGTCGGTGTAGAAATGGGCGAGCAGCTCGTCGCTGGCGGCGTCGCGGATCTCGTAGAGCTCGACGCCGGGATGCCAGGCGCGCGGCTCCTCCACGCGCCGATATCGCAGGCCAAAGACCTCGCCAGTGATCGCGAGGAGGCCGTCCAGGACGCGATCGAGGGGAAGGTGCGCGCTCAGCAGGTCGGCGTCGACCCCAAAGCCGTCACGCCGCTCTCGGAAGTCACAGAAGCGCCAGTCCCAGAGCCCCACGCCGCCGCCGTCCTCGTCGAGGAGCGCCTGCATGGCGGCGACGTCGCGTGCAGCGGCCTCTGACACCGCGGGCAGGATCTCGTCGTAGAACCCGCGCACCCGGTCCGGATGGGCGGCCATCTTCACCTCGAGGGCGTGATGAGCCCACGACGGCTCGCCGTGGATTTGTGCCATTCGGTGGCGGAGCCGAATCGCCTCTTCGAGGAGTGGGCGGTTCTGGGTGACGGCGCGGCTCCAGTACCGTTCGAAGAGATCGCGCCGAGCGGCCCGATCCGGCGACTGCTCCAGGAACGGCACCATGTCGGGGGTGTCCAGGCTGACGCGCCAGGTTCCCTCGCGACTGCCGGGTGGCAGGCGCTGGACGTACGCCAGGGGAAGGCCGTCCAGCTGTTCCGCTCCGACCTCGATCCCGTCGTCCCACTCGTTGACGTTGCGCCCGAAGGCGACCTCCAGCTCCACGAGCCGCTCGCGCAGCGTCGCGAGCTCTTCCCGGTGCTCGGCGGCGAGCTCCTGTCCCGCGCGGCGGAAGTCCCGTTGCCAGAACCCGAGCAGGCGCCGTTGCTCGGCGTCGAGCGACGCAGCGCCGGGAGATGCGGCAAAGGCCCGGACGGCCTCGTACAGGTCGCGGCGGAACGCGAGGCCGACCCGCCACTTGGTGAGCCGCTCATCCGCGGCGTGCCCGGCGGCCCTGGTGTCCGCGTCAGTGCTGACCTGGCCCAGGAAGGCCCCGCGACCGTAGGCGGCCGCCACCCGGGCCCAGGCGAGGTCGATCGGTCGCAGGGTGGCATCGAACGACGGGTGGGCCACGGAGGCCGCGGCCGCGTCGATCAGGGCATCGGCCTCCCGAATCGCGTCGTCGGTCTCCGCCGCGACGCTGGTCGCGGTCGCGCCCCGATAGTCGTACGGCATGGGCGCATGCTACGCGAGCCGTGCCGCCCGCGCCGGGTCCCGCGACGACCTAGCCGGTGGACTCCAGGATGGCACGGCTGAGCTCGAGCACCGGGATCGCGGCGGGGAGGCCGGTCGCGGCCAGGATCTCGCTACCCATCGGCCCCACGCGGTCCTCCCGGTTGGTCGTGACCCGGGCTCAGGCCTGGTCCTCGGCGAGGATCCGCTCTGTCGCGCGCTCGGTCGCCAGGGCGATGGCGTCGAGCGCGGCGAGGAGCTCGTCGTTGGGGACCGTGAGCTCCTCGTAGATCATGCGAACCGCCCGGGTGAAGACGGGCATGATGGCGCGCACCGTCTCCTCCCCGGCGGGGGAGAGGCTCAGGAGCACACTTCGCCGGTCCGCGGGGTTGGGGTTTCGCTCGAGGTGCCCACGCTCGGCCATGGCCCGGATGTAGTCGGCGACGGTCGTCAGCGGCATGCCGGTGGAGCGCGCAAGCTGGGTGGGCGTGAGGTGGCGGGCCATGAACACCGCGCTGTACACCCCGTATTCGTCCGAGCGGATGGGCGCGTCGCGCAACGCGATGGCGAGGAAGGCCCGGACGCGCTGATTGGCGACGAACAGGGCATAGACGGGATTCCGGGGGGCACGCACGGCCTCTTCGCCGGGCGGCGAGGAGCGCATCGACGTTTGGCGGGTCTCGGCCACGGGGTCATTGTGATCGCCGGGCGGCCCGGTCGCCGCCGCAATCATCGCCGCTGCGTGAAGGGTGACACGACCTGGCAGGAACCAGGGGTAGGGTGATCGCGCCGGACACGGTGGCGCAGAATCGCCGCGTCGGGGCCCCAGCAGCTCGACGCGAGAGCCGAGGACACGGTCATGACGAGGGCTGAGCCGATGACAGGGAGCGAGGTTGACATCGCGGTGACGTGGGGCCGGGGGTGAAGACCCTGCTGACCGCCCCGCAGACGATGGAGATCCTGCGGACCACCGTGCCGCGCCTGCGGGAGCTCTGCGAGGACGTTCCCGTCGGGCACCTGGCGGCGGTGACGGACTACGGCTGGTCGGTGGGCCAGCAGCTCGCGCACCTTCGGTCGTGCCAGGACATCCTGGGCGGGAGCATGCTGCGGATTCTCCGGGAGGATCATCCGGCCTGGAAGGGTCGGTCGCCACGGAGCAACCAGGACCGGTACATGGACCTGGCCTTCGAGAGCAACCTCGGGGTGTTCCGAACCCGGCGCGCCGAGCTGCTCGAAACCCTGGAGCCCGCGCCATCGGCGTCATGGGACCGCACGGCGACGGTGACCGACATGGTCGGGCGGGTCTTCGAGTACAGCATGCTGTACTACGGCGACTGGATGGCCCGCCACGAGCGCGCTCACCTGGGGCACATCGGGCGGATCCTCCGCGAGTTGGGCGTCCCATCGTGAACGAGACCCCCGTCGGGCCGGCCTTTCCGACATGGCCGCAGCTCAACCGGCGATTCCGCGATGTGGTCGCCGGCCTGACGGCCGAGCAGCTGGCGATGGTGCCGGCCGCGGGGCGATGGCCGCTGTGGGCCACGATCGGGCATGCCGCCTGCCAACGAGTGTTCTGGCTCTGCGACTTCGCGGGCGAGCCAGGAGCGGATGCGACGCCATTCCCGAACGCGGCCTGGAACTGCCCGGGAGACGATGATCTCGAGCACGTCCTGGGGCCGGAAGCGCTTGCGGCAGCGCTGGACGCGACGTTCGCCATCGTGGAACGCTGCCTGGGCACGTGGACGATGGAGATGCTGTCCGAGGAGATCAGCCACCCAGAATGGGGTCCCGGTCGGGTGCATACCCGAGGCTTCGTCCTCGAGCGTGTCTTCATGCACGACGTCTCGCACGCCACCGAGGTGAACGAGACGCTCGGACGTCACGGGCTGCCGCAGATCGACCTGTGGGGCTGACCCTGCAGCGCCGCGATCCCTGAGCTTCCGGAACAGCGAGCCTGGTTCTGCGCCATGGCGGGTCAGCCTGCTGGCGCAAGCACCTCGCGAAGCTTCGATGCGAAGGCTTCGGGTTGGCCAGGCCAGCCGAAGTCCGCGCCAACGAACCCGCCGTGATGGCTCGGGAACACCACCGGCGAGGTCCCCAGCTGCTCCGCAACCGCGTACGCGCCACGATTCGCCATCTGGCCCTTTGACTCCTCGCCGGCAGCCAGGATGATCCGGGTCGGCGCCGCTCGCAGGGCGTCGGTGTCCGGGACGTATTCGACGGTCGACGGAATGTTCAGGCCCATGAGCGCGTCGTCCCGCGAACCGTCGTCCTCCGTCGGGAGGCCGAACGCCGCCGGGTCGGGAGCCGGCCGGTCAGCCCAGTCGTCGGGAATCTCGCCCTGGTAGCCGGTGACGGCGATGAACTTCGCCATTCCGGCACCGAAGCCCGAGCGCAGGTAGGTCTCGCGGACATCGTGCACCGCCGCCAGGGCCGCGTCCGCATCGGGCAGGATCGCAGCGACGGGCGGTTCGTGGGCGACGAGGATCCGGACGTCGTCGGGATGGGTGGCCACGAGGGCCAGGGCGTTGACGGCTCCGCCGCTGCTCGCGAACATGTCCACGGGTCCCGGCCCGACCGCCTGGATCACCCGGTGGAGATCGTCAACGTGATCCGCGACCTCGTTTCGCTGCGCGCCGTCCGTCCTCCGGCTGCGCTCGGACCCGCGCGGGTCGTAGGTCACGACCGTGCGGTCAGGGAAGAATCCGGCCAGTGTGGCAAACCCGTTGGCGGCCATTGGTGATCCGATGAGCATGAGGGGCGGCTCGTTGCTGGCCGGGTTGCGGCGGACGTCGTAGGTCAGGGTGGCGCCCGGGGTCTCCAGGGTGTGGGTGGTCTTCTCGATCGTCGCGGTCATGATGGTCTCCTCATCGGGCGTGGGATGCGTCCCACCCAAGTCGACGGCGCGGACGCGCCGATCTCATCGGTCTGCCTCCCGGGCCAGGATGGCGTCGATCTGCCCGACCGCCTGCTGCAGGCCCTGCTCCATGCCCATGGCCAGGAGCTGCTCCATGGCCTCCACGCTCGGGAAGCGGCTCTGGATCGACATGCGGGTCTTCCCCGCGCCGATCGGCTCGATGGTGACCTCGGCCGACGCGCCGGGGAACTCGTCGTTCGGCGTGCCGTCCGGGTTCGCGAACCCGTCGCGGAACGCGATATGGCGGGGTGGATCGGCCTCATCCACCTCCCAGTAGCCGTGCGGCTGGTCGCCCTCCGGCCCAGTCATGTGGTACTCGACTCGGCCGCCCGGCCGCAGGTCGTGCGAGGTGACCGTGGCCGGGTAGGTGGGCGGTCCCCACCAACGCTCGAGCTGGCGCGGATCCGCCCACAGCTGCCAGACGCGCTCGGGCGTCGCGGCGAACTCGGCGGTGACGGTCATGGACAGGGCCTTCGGGTCCTTGGTCACTGCGGTGACGGTCATGGCTGGGTCTCCTGCGTGTCGCTGATGAGCGCGGCCATGCGGTCGATCCGCTCGCGCCACAGCTCTTCGTACTGGTCGAGCAGGCGCCGTGCGGTGAGCAGCCCCTCGAGATGGGTGCGGACGACCTTGCGACGGCCGATCCGATGCTTGGTGATGAGCCCGGCCCGCTCCAGGATCGCGATGTGCTTCTGCACCGCGGCGAAGCTCATGGAGTAATGCCCGGCCAGCTCGGCGACGCCCTCCCTGCCGTCGATCGCCCGGCGCACGATGTCGCGCCGGGTGGCGTCCGCCAGGGCTCCGAAGATGCGGTCGTGGTCGAGCGGGATCACCATCGATACAACCATACGGTTGTAGATCACGTCTTGTCAAGCGCCGCGTCGGGCTAGCGGGGTCAGGAGTCGGCGGTGGGTCCGTCATGGTCCGCATGGGGCCCCGAATGAGCGATCTGCGGGAACTGTCGCCACAGGACCGCGACCAGCAGCGCGGAGCCCGCGAAGCCGAACCAGAACGGTGCGGTGAGCGAGAAGCTGCTGGCGAGGATGCCGCCGAGGGGTGCACCGATGACCAGGCCGCCCATGAGGGCGACCCGGTACACGCCTCCGATGCGCCCCAGCAGCTCGTTGGGCACGGCGCGCTGCCGGACCGTGGTCGCGGTCGTTCCCCACACGAAGGCATGGGCGCCGAACACGACCATCACGGCAAGAGCGATGCCCGGGGTTGTCGTGAGCGCCAGCACCAGGTGGGTGCCGGTTTCGATGAGGAGCCCCACCCGCATGATGTCGCCAAGGGCGAAGCGTCGCTCGAGCCATCCGTAGGAGAGCGTCCCGATCACGCCACCCGCCGCCGTCGCGGTGGTCAGCAACCCGAAGCCCACCTCGCCCATGTGCAGCCGCTGGACGGCATAGAGGACCAGCACCCCCCACGCTGCGCCGTAGGTCACGTTGAAGCTGAAGATCGTGAGCGCAAGGGTGCGCATGGGAGGGTGGCCGATGAGCCACCACACGCCCTCCGCCGTGTCTGCCCAGACGCCGGAGACCACCTCGCGCTGCGCCCGCAGGCTGCCGGAAATCCGCGTGATGAGCAGGGCGCCGGTCACGAAGGCAACGGCATTGACCGCGAATGGCAGCGATGCCCCCAGGGTGAAGAGGAAGGCCCCGATGGGCGGCGCCACCAGCTGGTTCAGGAGCAGGAAGGCGCCCTGCAGCCGCGCGTTGGCGATGCCCAGGTCCTCGCGGCGGACGAGGCTGGGCAGGAGGGTGCTGCTGGCCGAGTCGGTGAAGGTCTCGGCGGTGGCCAGCACGAACAGCACCCCGAGGACGAGGGCGATGGTCACGGCGCCGGTGAGAATCGTGAACGCCAGGACGACCAGGATCGCCGCACGCAGGAGATCCGCGACGACCACCATCCGGCGTCGGTCGAACCGGTCGGCGGCGACGCCTCCGACGATGCCGAACAGGAGGGGCGGCAGCCACTGCACCAGGACCGCCAGCGAGACCAGGAAGGGGTCGAGGGTCAGGGAGGCCACCAGCAGCGGGCCGGCGGCCAGGGCGATCCCGTCTCCGACGTTGTTGACGATCGCGGAGGCGAACAGCCAGCGGAAGCGCGGTCCCAGCCGCGGCGGTGCGACGAGCGTGAGGAGCGGCGTCCCGGGCGTGGCCAGCGCGGGACTGTAGCGCGTCGCGGATCGCGTCAGTCGGCAGATGCCATGCCGCGCAGATCGTGGCGGAGCCATCCTGCCCGGGCGGGTAGGATGGCCGGGTGACCCAGCGACCCGAGATTGCCCGCCCGGACTCGTTCGTCCACCTCCACGTCCACTCGGAGTTCAGCCTCCTCGATGGCCTCTCGCGCACCGGCGAGATGACCCGCCGCGTGGCGGAGATGGGCATGCCGGCCATGGCCATCACCGACCACGGCGCCATGTACGGGGCCATCGAGTTCTACCGGGCCGCAACCGCCGCCGGCATCAAGCCGATCATCGGGGTCGAGGCCTACGTCGCGCCGCGGCGTCACACCGACAAGGAGCCGCGGATCGACGCCAACCCGTACCACATGGTGCTGCTGGCGAAGGACCAGACCGGCTACCGCAACCTGATGGAGCTCATCACCCGGGCGCACCTGGACGGCTACTACTACCGGCCGCGCATCGACAAGGAGCTGCTGGCGGCGCACAGCGCCGGCCTCATCGGCCTGTCCGGCTGCCTCTCGGGCGAGGTCCTGCGGCGGCTGGGCGAGGGTGACGAGAGGGCCGCGGAGCGCGCGGCGGACGAGTATCGGTCCATCCTGGGCGAGGGGAACTTCTTCATCGAGGTCCAGGACCACGGGGTGCCCGACCAGGTCCGCCTCCACCCCCAGCTGGTCGAGCTCGCGCGACGCATGGACCTCCCGCTGGTCGCCACCAACGACACCCACTACACCGTCCCGGAGCAGCACGAGGCGCACGACCTCCTGCTCTGCATCCAGACCGGCGCCAACCTGGACACCCCCGGCCGGATGCGCTTCGACACGAACGAGTTCTACCTGAAGTCAGCCGCCGAGATGCGCAGCCTGTTCAACGGCGAGCTGCCCGACGCCATGGACAACACCCTGCGCATCGCGGAGATGGTCGACCTGCACCTCGAGTTCGACCAGCTGCGCCTGCCCCATTTCCCGGTCCCGCCGGGGGAGACGGCCGCAACCTGGTTGCGCAAGGAGTGCGAGCGCGGCCTCGCGGTGCGGTACGGCGAGCCGATCCCGGAGCCGGTCCGCCATCGGTTCGAGTACGAGCTGGGCATCATCGACCGGATGGGATATTCGGCCTACTTCCTCATCGTCGCCGACTTCACCCGTTTCGCGCGCGAGCAGGGGATCATGACCACCTGCCGGGGCAGCGCGCCGGGCAGCATCGTGACCTACTCGCTGGGGATCACGCCGGTCGACCCGCTCGCGTATGGGCTTCCCTTCGAGCGCTTCCTCAACCCGGATCGGGTGACGATGCCGGACATCGACATCGACTTCGCCGACTCCCGGCGCGACGAGGTGATCGAGTACGTCACCCGCAAGTACGGCGACGACCGTGTCGCGCAGATCATCACCTTCGGGACGCTGGGCGCGAAGGCCGCGATCCGGGACAGCGGTCGGGCCATGGGTCTCACCTACGCGGAGGCGGATCGGGTCGCGAAGGCGGTACCCAACGAGCTGAACATCAGCCTCGACCGTGCCGTGGAAACGTCACCCCAGCTGCGCGAGCTCATGGCCGTCGACGACCGGGTCGACAAGCTGATCACCGTCGCGAAGCAGCTGGAAGGGGTGTCGCGCCACGCATCGACACACGCGGCCGGGATCGTCATCAGCCGCGAGCCCCTGACCGAGATCATGCCGCTCCAGCGCGCGACGGACGGCCGGACGACCATGACCCAGTTCGAGATGCACGCCTGCGAGGCGCTGGGCCTCCTGAAGTTCGACTTCCTGGGGCTCATCAACCTCACGATCCTCGCCGAGGCGGTGGAGCTCATCCGGACCCACCGCGGCGTCGAGATCGACGTGGACAACCTCCCCCTCGACGACGCGAAGACCTTCGAGCTCCTCTCCACGGGTGAGACCACCGGCGTGTTCCAGCTCGAGGGTGCCGGCATGCGTCGCTACGTGAAGGAGCTCAAGCCCACCGAGGTGCGGGACCTGGCCGCCATGGTTGCCCTCTTCCGTCCGGGACCGATGGCGAACATCCCCAGCTACATCCGTCGCAAGCACGGGGAGGAGCAGGTCACCTACCTGCACCCCTCGCTGGAGCCGGCGCTGCGCGACACGTACGGGATCTTCGTCTACCAGGAAGACATCATGACCGCGGCCATCGCCATGGCCGACTACACCGGTCCCGAGGCGGACAACCTGTGCTACGCGATCCGCAAGAAGAAGGAGGACGTCCTCCGCCAGCACGAGGCCAAGTTCAAGGCCGGCGCCAAGCGGCGGGGGATCAGTCCCGCCATCGTGGACCAGGTCTTCGCGGCCTTCGAGCCCTTCGCCCGCTACGGGTTCAACAAGGCCCACGCCACCTGCTACGGGCTGATCGCGTACCAGACCGCCTACCTCAAGGCGAACTACCCGATCGAGTTCATGGCCTCGGTCCTCAACGGCTTCCGCGGGCGGGCCGAGAAGGTGGCCGGGGTGGTCGCCGAATGCCGGCGGCTGGGAATCGAGGTCCGTCCGCCGGACGTGCAGCGCTCGCACGCGCTCTTCACCGTGGAGACCGATGCGGCCGGAACACCGGAAGCGATCCGCTTTGGCCTGGTCGCGGTCAAGAACGTGGGCGAGGGCGCGATCGAATCGATCGTGGCGGCGCGCGAGGGACGGTCCGAGTTCAGCGACGAGACCGGTGACTTCCGCTCGCTTGATGACCTGGCACGGCGCGTCGACCTGCGGACGGTGAACAAGCGCGTTCTCGAGTCACTCATCAAGGCCGGCGCCCTCCGCTCACTGGGAAGCGCGGGGAGGCTGCTCAACCGCCTCGACATCGCACTCGAAACGGCGGCCCGCCACCAGCACGACGTGGCGGCCGGCCAGGGGACCCTCTTCGACCTGTTCGCGGAAACGGCGCCGGAGCCCGCAGTCGCCACCGGGCCCGGGGACGAATCGCCATCGGTGCCGGACGGCGAGGACGAGATCCCGCAGCGGGAACGGCTCCGGTGGGAGAAGGAGCTCCTGGGGCTCTACCTGACCGAGCATCCGCTGGGGGAGCTCACCGAGGTCCTGCCGGAATACGTCACCGCCTACTCCGGCGACCTGTCCGAGGAGGACGACCAGGCGCGGGTCACGCTGGGCGGGATCCTGCAGGGCGTGCGACGGGTGATCACGCGAGCCGGATCCACCATGCTCGTCACGAACCTCGAGGACCTGCAGGGGACCGTCGAGGTCGTGGTCTTCCCCAAGGTCTTCGCAGAAACCGCCAACGCCTGGGCGGAGGACGCGGTGGTCCTGGTCAGCGGTCGAGTGGACCACCGGGACGACGAGGCGAAGCTGCTGTGCGAGGCGGTCCATGCCTGGGACGACGCGGTCCGCATGGGTCCGGTGGCGTTCTCCGCGGAGCGCGATCGGCTGCTGCGATCGCGAGGTCGCGGGTGGGGCGGCAACCGACCGTGGGCAAGGCGGCAACGGCGGCAACGGCGGTGCGGGCGGCGGCAACAGCGGCCACAGCGGCCCCACGCAGAGCGGATGGGGCCGGCAGAACGCGCCGGTGCCCATGGCCCGGCCGGTGCGAGAGCCGGTCGCCGTTGAGGCGGGGGTCCCCGCGAGTGCCGCGTCAGGCGAGGCACCGATGGTGGTAAGTCCGGTGAAGCCTCGCGTGGTGCTCGCGGACGACCTCCCCGCGGCCGAGGCACGGGCCTCCGCGGCGTCCGCCCCGGGGCACCCGACCGACTTCGGCGCGGAGCGCGATGACGAACCGACCGCCCCTGCCGATGCCATGCCCCTGCCCGCCGCTGCGGCGGGGGCCGCCGTCGAGGTCTCGTTCCAGCCGGACGCCCCCGTGGCGCGGCTCCTGCCCGCCATCGAGGCCGTGACCGAGCTGCTCCGAGCTCATCCCGGATCGCTGCCGGTCCTCCTTGACGTCCCGGTCGCAGGCGCGCACCGCCAGGTCCGGCTGCCCGGCGGAGTCGCCTGGGACGACCGTCTCGCCGATGCCGTGCACCAGGCCGCCGGCCTGCCGGTCGCCGTGGCGCTGCGGGGCGACCCGGCCGGGTCGTGACCCGGCTGCTATCCTCGCGCTCGTGACGACTGCACGCCCGCGCCCGCGCAAGCGGCCCACCAGCCCTCCCGCGCCGGCCGGGGCCACGGCCGGCGATGAGCTCGACGCGGCAATCCTCCGCTACCTGCGCCGGACCCCCAACCGATTCGTCGATCTTGCACCGCTGGCGGCTGAGCTGGGTGTCGAGCCCGTTGCGATGCAGCTCGCCGTCGAGCGGCTCCATCGGCGCCGTCTCCTGAATGCACCCTTCATCGAGCCGGGCACCGCCGGAGGCGCGGAGCTGACGGAGACGGGGAATCGCTGGCTCATCGAGCGCGAGGGCGGCAAGCCCCGGGACGTCCCCGCGGCGCTCCAGCCCGCGAGGCAGCGCGTTCGTGCCGAATCCGAGGCGGCCCGCCTGCCGCGCGCCCAGGTCTACGGCGTCAAGCGCGGCTGAGGGTCGCGCGGGGGCATCCGCCTGCCGGCGGTGCTCCGGGGCGGGACGTTCGACGGTCGTCTCGCGGGTCCCGCAGGTGACGTGAGATGACCCGGGCGGCCATGGGGGGATCAGAGGATCTTCGAGAGGAAGGACCGGGTGCGCTCGTGCTGGGGGTGCGAGAAGACCTCGTCCGGCTCGCCCTCCTCGACGATCTGGCCGTCGTCCATGAAGACCACGCGATCGCCCACTTCCCGGGCGAATCCCATTTCGTGGCTTACCACGATCATGGTCATGCCTTCCCGTGCCAGCTCCTTCATGACCTCGAGCACCTCGCCGATCATTTCGGGGTCCAGTGCCGACGTCGGCTCGTCGAAGAGCATGAGCGCCGGCTTCATGGCCAGGGCGCGGGCGATGGCCACCCGCTGCTGCTGGCCCCCGGAGAGCTGGCTTGGATAGGACGCCGACTTCTCCGCCAACCCCACCCGCAGCAGGAGTGCTTCGGCGATGTCGCGAGCCTCGCGTTCGGGGATGCCTCGTACCCTGATCGGCGCCTCCATGATGTTCTGCAGGGCGGTCATGTGCGGGAACAGGTTGAAGCGCTGGAAGACCATCCCGATCTCCTGGCGCTGCCGGGCAATATTGCGTTCGCGGTCTTCCACCAGCTTGCCGGCACTACCCTCGCGGTAGCCGATCAGGTGCCCATTCACGAAGATGCGCCCGGCCTGGATCTTCTCCAGGTGGTTGATGCAGCGGATGAAGGTGGTCTTCCCAGAGCCCGATGCGCCGATGACGACCACGACCTCCTGGCGCTTCACGGTCATGGAGATTCCCTTGAGCACATGAAGGCGGCCGAAGTACTTCTGCACCTCGCGGGCATCAACGACCACATCGCCGGCGGGCCGCGGTACGCCGCCGATGGCGCTAAGCAAATCGCCAGGTGGGGCAGTGGAGATCTGCGGGTCCATCAGCGGCCCCCCTGGCCGTCTCGGCTACGCGAGAGGCCGAGCATGCGCGCACGAAGTCCCGGTTGGTCCGCCTGGGCGCCATACCCCCGGCCGAGACGGCGCTCGATGTAGGACTGGATGATGCTCCACACCGACGTCATCATCAGGTACCAGACCGCAGCGGCGAGGAAGAGCTCGAAAGGCGCGAACAGAAGTGCGTTCTTTCGGCTGAAGGTCACATAGAGCTCCGGAACGCTGATGATCACCAGCAGGGAGGTGGTCTTCAGCATGTTGTTGAACTCGTTCCCGAGGGGCGGCACGATCACCCGCGCTGCCTGGGGCAGGATGATCCGGCGCATCGCCAGGCCGTATGTCATTCCCAACGAGCGCGCCGCTTCCAGCTGGCCGGCGTCGATCGACAGGATGCCTGCGCGCACGATCTCGGTCATGTACGCCCCCTCATTCAGGCCCAGCGCGACGATGCCGGCTACCACGGCGCTGTCGATCTGGAATCCGAGGAGGTCGTAGACGCGTGGCCAGCGGTAGATGCCGCTCACGCTCAGTCCAAAGTAGATGAGCGTGATCTGAACGAGCAGCGGCGTGCCGCGAAACGCCCAGACGTAGAAGTTCGCGGCCCATCGGAACGGAAGGAACCGCGAGAGACGCCCGACGGCACCGAAGACGCCCAGGATCACGCCGATGAACTGGCTTACGACGGAGATCGACAGCGTGAGCCACAGCCCCGACAGAATGAGGCTGTCGGGTTGGAACAGGGACCTGAAGAAGTAGTCCCAGTGGTACTGGTAGGAGCTGCTCGCCCCGCTGCATCCGGTGAGGCCGACCGCCAGAACAGCGCACCCGGCCAGTACCAGTGGCACTGGCCGGGTGCGAAACCAACGTCGTGCGGTGGCCATCTCGTCGGCGCGAGCCCTCCCGCGGATTGGACTACTTGGTGACGATCGTCACGTCGCTCGTCGCGACAGCACCGTCCTGCAGGCCGTACTTCTTGAGGATCTGGTCGTAGGTACCGTCGGACATGATGGAGAGCAGAGCCGTCTTGACGGCATCGGCCAGGCCGCCCTTGTCCTTGGGAACGCTGATGCCCTCATTGGCGATCTCGAGCGTCACGCCCGACAGCTCGAACTGATCGGGGTGCTGCACGGTGTAGTAGCCGGCGACCGGCGAATCGGCGAAGTAGGCGGCGACCTGCCCGCTCGAGAGCGCCAGCAGGGCGTCGCTGTCCTTGTCGTACTGCTTCAGGTCAATGGCGGCCTTGCCCGCATCGGTGCACTTCTTGCTGAGCCCGTCGCCGGCATAGTCGCCGGTGCCCTGCACGAAGTCAGCCTCCGTGGTGCCCGTCTCGGCGCCGATCGTCTTGCCACACAGGTCGTCCTGCGTCTTGATGTTCTCGGGGTTCCCCTTGGCCACCACGAACGCTTGGCCGGCCTTGAAGTAGGGAATCATGTTGACCTGCTTCAGCCGGTCGGTGGTCAAGTTCTGGGCGCTGACGATGATGTCGCACTTCCCACTGGTGACCGCCGCGATGATGGTGTCGAACACACTGTTGACGATCTGGGCCTTCAGCCCCAGCCGCTGCGCAATGGCCTGGGCGATCTCGATGTCCGACCCGGTCGGCTGGCCGTTCGCGTCGAAGAACTCCTGCGGCGGGTACGGCAGGTCAGAGCAGATGAGCAGCTCCCCGGCGAACAGCAGCTGGTCGCTGGGGACGGTGGCGACGGCGCTGGGGGCCGCCGACTCCGATGCCATGGCGGACCCCGACGCCATCGCCGATTCGCTGGCCATGGACGAGGCGCTCTGGCTGGTGCCGCTGTTGTTCGCAGAACAGGCGGCGAGGATCAGGACGGCGACGACTCCGGCGATCGCGCCCTTCCGCGGCGAGATGAACATTCCGGTCCTCCGTTGGGCCTCTCACGCGGGCCGTGGTGCGTGGGCTAGGTGTCGTGAAGCACGCAATGTAGCGGGACGGGCGACCGCCTGTCGAGGGAATCGTGGCCCTTGACGTGTGGCAGCGACGGCGGACGGCCGTTGCGGCACGGCTACACTCGCGGCCATGAACACGCCCGAACCGCTGGCGCGGGCCTCCACGCTGCCATCGCGCTACTACCTCGACGCGGCGTTCTACGAGCGCGAGATCGAGCGGGTCTTCGGCCGGACCTGGCAGCTCGTCGCGCGCGGGGAGGAGCTGGCGCGACCCGGCGACTTCGTGCCGGTCACCGTCATCGACGAGCCCATCGTCATCACCCGCGGCACGGACGGCGAGCTCCGGGCGTTCTACAACGTCTGCCGCCATCGGGCCGGCCAGGTGGCGCTGACCCGCGGCAACCGCAAGAGCCTGCAGTGTCGCTACCACGGCTGGACGTACGGCCTGGATGGAACCCTGCGCGCCTGCCCGGAGATGGACGCCACGGAGGACTTCCGCAAGGAGGACTTCGGCCTCGCCCCCGTTCGCGTGGACGCGTGGGGCCCATTCGTCTTCGTCTGCCTGGACCCAGAGGCGCCGAGCCTGGGCGAGGTGATGGGCGCCATCGGTCAAGAAGTCGCCGATGCCGGCTACGACGTCGACGCCATGCGCCTGGTGGAACGGCGCGAGTACGTCATCGAGTGCAACTGGAAGGTCTACGTCGACAACTACCTGGAGGGCTACCACCTTCCGATCGCGCACCCGCAGCTGTTCCGCGAGCTCGACTACGACGCCTACCGCGTCGAGGAGTTCCGCTACTACTCCAAGCAGCATGCGCCGATACGCGAGCTGCGGCCCGGTGAGGAGCTGGGACGCGACCGGCGCTACCTGCGGATGCCCGGGCAGGAGGCGAGCGCCCTCTACTACTGGCTCTTCCCGAACACGATGTTCAACATCTACCAGGACAACCTCTCGTCCAACGTGGTCCTGCCGCTGGACGTGGACCGCACCCTCACGATCTTCGAGTGGTACTTCGCGGAGCCGGGGACCGGGCCGGGCTGGGAGTCGATGCAGCAGACCATCGCCTTCAGTGACGAGATCCAGCAGGAGGACATCGTCATCTGCGAGCAGGTCCAGCGCGGCCTGCGATCGCGCTCGTACGACACCGGCCGCTTCTCCGCCACCCGCGAGAACGGCGTCCACCACTTCCAGAACCTCGTCCGGGAGTTCCTGGGAGAGTAGGGCGGATGGTGGCTAGGTCCAACGCGCCGCGGCCGTCGATGCTCTACGGATCGGTACGACGATCGAACGCCGCCTCGATCGTGAGTCTGCTGCTGGAAGCAGCAGACTCACGACAACCATGGCCCCGGTCTCGGTCCCTCGATGGTCACAACGCTGCCATGCGTAACCGCCGGCCCACCAGCCAGGCGCACCGACCAGCGCCCGGCCTCGACCGCGCAGCGATACGGCGGGCGCTACGCTTCGCGCGATGACCGAGCACGTCTTTCCCGTCCGCCGTGACGGCAGGCTGACCGTGGCCCTCGTCTCCGAGGTCTTCTGGGAGCCCGATGGCGCTGCCCGCCTGGAGGACCGCCTGTCCGAGGCGGCCCGGCGGGGTGCGGACCTGGCGGTGCTGCCGGAGATGCCCCTGAACGCCTGGCGGCCGGCAAGCCGCGAGGCGGTCGATGACGATGCCGAGACCGAGGGCGGGCCCAGGACCCAGGTGATGGCCCGGGCCGCGAACCGCGCGGGCATCGGCCTGGTGGGCGGGATCATCCATCGCGACCCGGGTACCAGACGGCGCACCAGCCGTGCCCTAGTGTTCTCCCCGCAGGGAGGCGTCGTGGCCCGATACGAGAAGCTCCATCTTCCCGAGGAGCCCGGCTTCTGGGAGACGAGCCACTACGAGCCGGGTGACGAGCCACCACACAGGATCGACGAGTTCGGCGTGCCCTTTGGCGTCCAGGTCTGCTCAGACACCAACCGGCCGGAGGGAACGCACCTCCTGGGCGCCCAGGGTGCCATGGCGGTGCTGATCCCCCGGGCAAGCGAGGAGCGGACCTACCAGCGCTGGAAGACGGTCTTTCGCGCCAATGCGGTGACGAGCTGCCTGTACGTCCTGAGCGTAAACAGGCCCTTCCCCGAGGATGGCGTCGCCATCGGCGGGCCGTCGGTTGTCGTGGATCCGGCCGGGGAGGTCCTGCTGGAGACCACGGACACCATCGGCCTCGTGACCCTGGACAGTGCCGTGGCCCGTCGCGCGCGGAGCGACTATCCCGGCCATCTGCCCATCCGGGCGCGGCTCTATGCGGATGCCTGGGACGCGGTGGCTCGTCGGGACGGCTGACCTCCGGGGGTGGATCAGCTGCTCTTGAGCGTGAACGAGCCCTGGGCGATGAGGGTCTGGCCGTCGTAGATGCGCATGACGAAGTTGCCGCCGCCGGCCCAGTCGCGCAGGAGGCTGCTGGTGCTGACCACGAAGCCGAAGACCTTTGCGTTCTTGTTGACCGGCACCGGGTAGCGGGTCTGGACCGCTGACTCCGTCCCGTCGTCCGCAACCCGGACCACGGTCTCGTACAGGGTCGAGACGCCAAATGGGTTCTTCGCAGCCACGGAGTGGGCGAAGTAGCTCCCCGGCCCAAAGGTGTCCGTCTTGCCGCTGACCGCCTTGGAGGCCGTTAGGCCGGTGCCGAACGTGATCGTGTCGGGCAGCGCCGCGGTGGCGGATGGCGTCGCCTCGGCGACGATCGAGGCCGATGGCTCGGGCACGAGCGAGGGAGACAGGGACGGGACCGGAGATGGCGTGGGTGACGAGGAGACGCCCACGGTGGGCTTCGTCGGATTCACGGCAGAGAAGATCATGCCCAGCACGATCGCGAGAACGATGGAGCCCACGGCGGCGCCGATCGAAAGGAGCGAGGTCTGATCGGTCGGGAACGGACGCTGCGGCTTGCCAACAGACCGTGCGAGCCCGCGGCGCAGCGAAAAGCCACAGTTTCGGCAGACCTGGGCCCATCCCGGGTTCGGACGGCCACAGTTGGGGCAGTCGATCGTCTCGCCGAGGTCGTCGAGCATCCGGTTCCTCCAGGGGAATCGCCACGACGGTGGGCCGCCACGACGGTGGGCCGGCGCGCGTCAGCCTAGCATGCAGTGGGCCGCCGACGGTGAGAACGCCGACGGCCCGGTGGCCGTCCGCGCAACCGGCCGGCCGCGGCGATGGTACCGAACGCCGTGACGGCGCGTCGTGGGAACGCCGGCAGGACCCTCGCGGAATCGCCGGCCACGCACCTGTCAGCATGCGGGCGAGGGGCTGGTGCCGGAGGTGGGACTTGAACCCACACGAGCTTGCGCTCATCGGTGTTTGAGACCGCCCGTAACCGTGCTTCGTAAGCACGATTCTGGCTCATGTTGGGGGTCTACTGGGGGTCCAAATCACGAAAGATGATGACGCTCGGGCGTCCCACGCTGCTTGCGCCTGCCATCGATCTGGGTTGGGCCGACATCTCGCTCCGGATTCACCAACGTCGACCATTCGGCCTGTGGACCAGCGGCGAGGTCGCGATCGACGACGGGGATCTCCACGATGCGGTGGTGATAGTCGGGGTGCAGCCCGGTGGTCTCCAGATCCACGACGGCGAAGCCCGTCGGAAGAGGCTGGGCACCTGAGTGCATGATGTCAGCGCGAGTGGGGCGCGGCGAGCGACCGAAGAAACGCATCTTCTGCCCCCTCTACACCTGCGCTGCCGCCGCGGCCCGAAGCCGAGTGGCGGCCGCACTGGCCAGCAATTCCACCGCGTCGGGCGGCAGCCGCGGCTCCGCCTTGCGGAGTCGCTTGACCAACTCCTTGCCGGCGACGATGCGGACCCGCCCGCGGCAGCGCCCAACCAGGGCAGACGGGCGCGATGGACGCAGATGACCGGGACCACCGGGAGGCCGACGGTCTCCAGCTCCATGGCCAGGGCCACCTGGACGGCCAGGGCCTCGCGCTTGGCCTCCTCGATCATCCCGGTCCGGCGCCGCCCGGCGACGTATACCTCGTTGCTCCGGACCTTGAGCGATCCGCCGAAGGATTTGGTCTCCACGACGAAGACGCCGGGCGAACCGATGACGATGTGGTCGATGTTGGCCCGGCTGCCGGGGATGCGCCGGTCGTGGAGGACGAAGAACCCCTCGGCTCGCAACGGCTCGAGGAAGCGGCCTGTGCGGGCCTCGCCATCGGCGCCGGTGGCCCAGGCGGTGATGTGGTTCGGGGTAGTGAACAGCAGGTTGACCACCAGGCCGCCGGCCATCAGCAGCAGCATCCAGCCGACGAGCGGTTGGCTGCCCATGAAGACGACGCCGACGATGGCGATGACCGCCCCGATGCCGAGCACCCAGGGGCGGCGGCGGCGCACGGCATCACGGTGAACTGTCCGGCGTCGCTCGTACTCCGCCAGCGACGAGGCACCGGCGCTCACCAGTTCATCCATGCTCGGGGCTCCCCTCCTGTGGTGGCACGATCCTACCCCGCCGGCCTAGACCTCAGCCGGTGGCCGTCGCTGCCCGCCCCTCGGCCCGACCCGCCGGCGGACGCTCAAGAGGCTCGGGTCAGCCATCAGCTCGCTCTTGGCCGGGCGCCAAGCGAGGAGAGGGCGGCGCCGATAGCCTGCCGGGCCTCTCCTGCACGACGCCAGAGCAGTTGAGGCCGTCCTACGGGCGCACCGTCAACCCACAAGATGTGCCTGCTTCTCCACCGCGCACCCACAAGATGTTGTGGTCATCGGCTTGACGCACGGAGGACCCGTCGTACACTCGTGCATAGGACCGTCGCATTCACCCATCGGTGCCGGGGAGGTGAATCGAGCCGATCTTCAGCAGAATCTACCCAGGGAGGGGGTCATGGCAGGAACGGTGCGCGCCGTTTTCCTGGGGGAGGACTACCAGCATCGCTACTTCTGGATCGAAGCGTCGCGGCTCTTTCTCGAGAGCCCGGTGGTTCAGCGCGTCGCCCTGGAGCTGCCGGTCATCCGCGCCTTCGACGATGTGGTCACCAGCTACGCGGTCAACCGCACCGACGCCCACGGGCGACAGATCGAGGCTGACCACTTCCAGCTCAAGTTCCATGTCGATTTCGCGCGTGAGATCACAGGACTCGACCTGATTTCGCCCGCCTTCATCCACGCGAAGCGGTACTCGATGCTGGAGCACATCGGTCTGGCTACTCGCAGCGGCGACATCCCCAAACGGTTGACGCTTGTCACGCCCTGGCGCGTGAGCAACAGCGATCCGCTGCGGCTGCTGATCAGTCCCAACAACGGGGAGACCAACATCGACCGGCTGTTCGAGGGCGGCCCGGGCGGAGAGATGGGCAAGCTCCGCGAGGCTTGGCGTCAGCACCTGGGCGGGATCAGCGATGAGGAGCTGCGCCGCATCCTTCGACATCTGCGTATCTGGGATGGTGAGACCCTCCCACGTCTCGACCAGCTGCTCCAGGCCTACCTCGGCCAGGTTGGGCTCGAGCTGGTCGACGAATCTCGACTCGACGACACCTACATCGGCATCTCTCGGGCCTTCATCAAGGCGCGCACGCATGAGCATGACGCGACGTCGCTCGAGCCCATTCTCCGGAAGCACGCGCTGTGGCGAGGACGGCCCGTGATCTACGGACCGCATCCGACCGAACTGGCCATCCGCAGCTTCCCCCGCCAGTCCTTCGAGCTGGAGGACATCGCCCGTCTCCTTGACCTCGTGCCGTTCTTCCACGGGCGCGACACCATCGCCGGCGTCGAGTGGGACCGTGATCTGGCTCTGCGCATCCGAGGATTCCTCGATACCCAGGTCAAGACAGGCACCTACGACATCCATTTCGACGCGCACCTGTCCATCGGCTACCTGGCGGGATACCTGCTCGGGAAGACCGACAGCGACGTGGCGCCGGTTCAGCGTCAGGGCCGGGTGGTCTGGCGTCCGACTGGAGCTGAAGTCGCCGGTCCGCTCTGGGAGGCTGCACGCGAGATCTCCCTGGGCGAGGGACCTGACCTCGCCGTCGCCATCGAGGTGACCCGGGCGGTGAGCGACGACGTCGCCCTCTACACCAAGGCCGCCGCGCCGTCGGTGGGACGCGTGCTGGTGCTGACGGTGGCGGGCGGTCCGGACCAACGCGCTGTTCGAGATGGGGATCACGCCGATGCCCTGGCCCGGGACTTAGTGCGGATCATCGAGCGGGAGCGGACCACCGACGAACGCGGTCAACCGATCCACCTCTTCGCGGCGGTGCCCATCGCGCTGATGTTCATGCTCGGCCGCGAGGGACGCTCCCTGGGCCGTACCGTCCTCTATGAGTACGACTTCGACACCCGCACGCCGGGCGCCTACCAACCATCCTTCCACCTCCCACTGCCCTGAGGAGACCGCGCATGACCGCCGTCGCATCCTTCTTCTCCGACTTCCTCGAGAACATCCGCCTGACGAAAGACTTGCGCGACGACTGCCAGGAAGCGCACATCACCCTTCGTGCCCGGCTGATGGCCGACGACGACCTCCGCCCGATCATCGTCTCGACGTTCCTGCAGGGGAGCTACCGTCGCAACACCGGCACTCGGCCGCTGGGCGATGACCGCCATGTCGATGTCGATGTCGTGGTCGTCACCAACCTCAATCCAGGCCAGTACTCGCCAGATGCGGTCGTGGCCCGCTTCACCCCTTCCTCAACCGCTGGTATCCCGGCCAGTGGGTGCGGGAACGACCGGTCGATGAAGATCTCGCCTTCGGGTACCGAGGTGACTTTGGACATGGTCGTCACCGCGGCGCCGTCGGAGATCCAGATCGAGGCCTTCCAGAAGATCGATCCGGAGTGGAGGATCGAGGCGCGCGGCGACACGGAGCGGCAGCCCGTCCTGCTCCGCGAGGCCTTCGAGACCCTGCAGAAGGCTGCCGGCCAGGCGGAGTGGCAGAAGGAACCGCTCCTGATTCCTTCCCGCGACCTGAGGACCTGGATCCCCACCCATCCGCTTGAGCAGATCCGCTGGACCAGCCAGAAGAACGATCTGACCAACGGCCACTACATCAACGTGGTCAAGGCCATCAAGTGGTGGCGCAAACGGCACGGCGGCGGCGAGTATCCCAAGGGCTACCCGCTCGAGCACCTGGTCGGCGATACCTGTCCGTCCGGGCTCGACTCCGTTGCGGCGGGCGTGACGCGGAGCTTCGAAGCGATCCGGGACAACTATCGGCTCTACGCCGAAGCTGGTCGGGTGCCGGAGCTGCGCGACCGCGGAGTGGACCAGAACGTCTTCCGCCACATCACCCCGGAGCAGTTCCGGACCTTCTGGGATCTCGCCACTGCCGCCGCTGAAGCCGCGCGCGCGGCCCTCGATGCCGACACGACGGGAGAGAGCGTGAAGCGCTGGCGCGAGCTGCTGGGCGACGAGTTCCCGCCGGCTGACGAGCCGTTCACCCCGCCGGCATCACCGGCCAAGGCGACCAGTGGCCGCTTCGGGTGAGCTGAGCGAGGAGCTACGACGCGGCCGACGCGCTCTGGAGGACCTCGCCCCGGAGGTCGTCGTCGTCCGTGACTGGGAGCCATCCGCCGGCGTCTCTGGGCGCTGGCAGCTGCTGGTGGAGCTGCGGCCGAATGAGCTGGGCATGGTCTACCCGGTGCCGGCAGCGACGCGTTGGATGGTGCTGGCCCAGGCCATCTACCCAAGGGGTCTCATGGAGGTCTTCCCGGCCAAGGAGGGCGGCCTAGCCGAGACCTTTCCCCACCAGTTCGCCAACGAGGCCGGGGACCCCACTGTTCCCTGGCGGACCGGCCTCATCTGCCTGGTCGACACCATTAGCGGACACTCGACCGCGGTCGCCCGCTCCGACCCCGCCGATGCCGCAGAGCGCCTCGCCTGGTGGTTGTGGCGAGCCTTGGAGTGGCTGCGTGCGGCTTCTCGAGGGGAGTTGATCAAGCCAGGCGATCCGTTCGAGTTGCCTGTCTTCGGCCAACTCTCCACGACTCGACCGATGCTGGCCTTCCGCGAGGGGACCGACAGCCTGAGCCTCTGGAACGCCGCACCTCGCTCCGGTTTTGTCGATCTCTCGCCCGTCGGGAACGGCAGGCAGGCCTTGGCTGCTCGAGCGTTCCGGACACTGGCGGCCCAAGAGGTCCTACGCCCTCGCTGGGGCACTCTCATCGCCGAGGCGACGGAGTCCCTGAAGGGCGCCTGGATCCGATTCGACGCGCTGCCGGTGCTCCCGCCGTGGCAGGCGCCCCAGACCTGGGGCGACCTGATCGGTCTCGCACGGGCCGAGGGCTGGGACCTCATCGCCGAGCTGCGCACCGCCACCGCCGGCTTGCGCGACAGCCGCTCACACCTGGTGTTCATCGGGTTCCCGATCCCAGAGCGCATGGGCGGCCCTGCCGCTGTGCAGCACTGGGTAGCCCTCCGGCTGCCGACGCTCAAGAGTCCCAAGGCCGCCAAGACCCCCATGCGGGGCTTTCGCACCCAGAACGCCGGATGGTACGCAGATCGGCTGTCTGGACCCATGGCCGACGAAGCGCCGTTGGAATGGGTGCCGTCCGAGAACTGGCACCCCGAGGACCTGGGCAACCGGGGGCATTACGAGGGAGGACTGGGTCAAGCGGACGTGGCGCTCCTGGGCGCTGGGGCGCTTGGCTCGATGCTCAGCCCACTCCTCGTTCGCGGTGGGGTACAGGGCCTGGCGATCATCGACAACGGGTTCCTCCAGGCGGGGAACCTGGTGCGCCACATCCTCACCATGGACGATCTGGGGGAGTACAAGTCAAAAGCCGTCGCGGAGCACCTCAAACGCGCCACGCCGAACGCGTCGATCAGGGCGATCACCGACACCTTTCCGTCCGAAGGCGAGGATCTCCAAGTGGCGCTGGGCCGCGCAAAGGTGGTGATCGACGCGACCGCGGATGACAGCGTCCTCGTCGGGCTGGGCACCTATGCCTGGGCCGGCCCCAAGATCTTCGTCCCGATGTCGCTCGATTACGGAGCGGAGCACCTGCTCCTCTACTTCGCCGCCGGGGAGTCGTTCCCCGTCGCCCACTACCAGAGCGCGGTCGAACCTTGGGTCCAGCTCACGGCGAAGGACGTCGACACCCTGCCGTGGGAGGGCATCGGTTGCTGGCACTCGGTCTTCCCGGCACGGGCGGACGACATCGCTCTGATGGCCGCCGTGGCCAGCCGGGCCATCGATCAGCGGCTGCGGACACCGATCAGCTCACCAGAGCTGCTGGTTTTCGCCCGACAGCCGAGCGGCGAGGTGGTCCTCGTCACCGAACCGGGGGAGGCATGAACACGTTCCTGGCCTCGGATCGGTCCGTGGCGGTGGACCTCCCAGCAGGTCCACTGGAGGCCATGCTGGCGCACTGCCGGCGATCAGGCAGCGAGGAGACCGGTGGCGTCTCCTCGGGCACTACTCGACCTGGCGCGACCGGGCGATCATCACCGCTGTCAGCGGACCTCCCCGGGACTCCGTTCGGCGTCCAACCACCTTCTTGCGCGGGATCAGGGGTCTCACCCCTCTCTTCCGGCGGGCGTGGCGGCGGGGGGAGTACTACATCGGTGACTGGCACTTCCATCCAGGTGCTTCCCCACGGCCCAGCGGCACCGACCTGGAACAGATGCGCAAGTTCGCCGCAGACAGGAACTACCAGTGCCGGAGGCCCGTCCTGGTCGTGGTGGGCGGGAATCCTGATGGCACCTGGCACATGAGCGTCATCGTGCTCGATAGGCACGCGGCGACCTTTCTGGTGCCCAAGGACGGACTGACCGGCGAACCGCGGGCCGAAGACCACTAGCCGGGGCAGAGTTGTGCTCGTTCTGATGCGCCTTGACGCCGAGTCAGTCGTTGCGGCGTGGCCGAAGGCTCTAGCCGGCGCCGGTCGTGAGTGAGGTTCGTCGCCGACGAGGCGGCGGGGGAGGCAGGCTGTCGAGGTCAAGCGGCATCGCGCGATCTCGTTCCCGCTTCGCCTGCACGGCTCGTGCCGAGGCGATCTCCTGAGGGGTCGGCTCGAAGAACCGAACTGCAGCGCCGGCCTCGATTTCGGCCTCCCGGACAACCCCGGCATAGAACCGCATCGTTGTGGTGGGGGTGGAGTGCCCAAGCAGCCGCGAGACCGTGCCGGCGTCCTTGCCACTGCTCAACAGATAAGTCGCGTAGAGGTGGCGACAGTCATGGAGTCTGACCGGCTTCCACCGGCGGCGTAGATGCCAGCGCGAGACAGCGTTTCCTGGAACGCATGAAGAGCGTGCGATGGGTCAAGCGGCCGGCTGGGATCCGTCGCTGAGGGAAATACGAGGCCGCTTTGGGGCCGGGCCTCGTCACCAACCCCGCGCCGCTTGTAGCCGAGTCGATCCAGCCGCTGAAAGATAGTTCCAAGAACTCGGCGCTGACGGGGATCGTCCGCTCTCGCCCGGTCTTGGTCGGACCGAACACCTTCCTCGTACGACGCGGATCGTCGCTGAGTGGCTCGCGAGTCAGGCTGCGACGTACGGTGATGGTGTGGCGGTCCTTGTCAATGTCACCCCAGTCCAGGGCGACGGCCTCGCCGATCCGCATCCCGGTGTAGATCAACATGCGATAGAGGTCGCCGTAACGGTGATCTTCAAGAGCCTTGAGGATTGCCACGATGCGCCTCTTGCTGCCATCCACATTCGAGCGATAACGCAGGTCAACGACCTTCACTCGCGCGGGATTGGTGACGATGTACTGCTGCTCAACGGCTTCCATGAGCGCGGCGCTTAGGCAGTTGCGGACGTTCCTCAGGGTCGTAGGGCCTAGACCCTTCTGATCGAGCGCCGAGAGCATTCTCAACACGTCGTCGCGTCGCAGGTCCGTCAGGCGCAGATGGCCCAGGTGCGGGACCAGTGGTTCTCGATGATGAACCGATAGCCAAAGCGCGTAACTGGTTTGATCGCCTGAACATCCCTGACCCAGCGGCGAAGCCATGAGGCCATCTTGCCGTCCTCGACGGCGAAGCTGGCACTGTGCTTTATCAGATCCTCCAGCCGTGCCTCCGCCTGCCTCTCCGTCTTGGCCGTAACGCGGCGGCGCTTCCCTGCAATGGTGGTTTCACCGATCCAATAGCCGTCGCTCCGGCGATAGACGCTGCCGGAACCACGCGGACGCCTGGGTCGGGTGTGGCGCGCAGAAGTCTTCACGCGCTTAACCTAGCAGCGGGCACGAGCGTGCGAAATAGGACTTGGGGGTCTACGCGGTTCGTCCGCGCGAGTGGTGCCGGCGGTGGGAGTCGAACCCACAAGACCTTTCGGTCACGACTGTTTGAGAGTCGCGCGTTTGCCAGTTTCGCCACGCCGGCCGGTCAGACAGTTTAGTCGGAGCGCGGACCTCGGAGTCAGGTTCTCGATAGCCGCTTGCACTCGACCGTCGTCAGTCCCACCAGACTGCTGTCACCAGCCACAGGTTGTCATTCAGCACGCTCGACGATGATCTCGCCATCGGGCCAGCCACCCAGCCGTTTGGCAAACACCTCGGCCTCGGTGCGGGAGGAGAAGATGGTGGTGATGGCCTCGACGTTGATCTCGCGCTCGCGCGCGCTCGGCGCGTTCGGCATCGCACAGCACCACCATCGCCAGCCCATCGTCGTGCCAGGCAGCGATCATGCGCGGGGTCGGGTAGTAGGACAGGTGGAAGCCAGGGTCGATGTCGCCTCTGCGCACCAAGCCGGCGATGAATGAGCCGGTCAGCCAGTGTCCGCGCGCATCTGGTGGCGCGTCGGCGTTCCAGCGGGTAGCCAATGGTGCCTCGGCATCGGCCAGCAGCGGCTCCACCGCTGCCTGCGGCGCAGCTGCACTAAGGCGAGCCTCGCCATTCGCAGGGACCAGCCAGCCCGCCGGGCAGACATCGTCCGTCTCGGGTGTCTCGGCAGGGTAGGCACCATTGCAGATGAAGTGCAGCTCAGCCCCGGCGGCGGGGCCGTCGAGGACGCGCATGACATGGGTGGTGTGCTTCTTCGCGCGCGGCCGCCGCCTCGACCAGGTGCGAGCCAATTGGGACCTCGACCGCCAGATAGCGGTAGCGCAGCACAATGCGATAGCCGGTGTCGCGGACCGCTACGTACTCCATGCCCAGGATGCTCCGCCGCACCATCTCGACCGTCGATCCCCCAGACATACTATCCCGTCGATTGACGCGAACCTCGCTCGCCTGGTGGAACGGCAAGGCTGAAGACGCGTAAGGTTAGCGCTAGGATGCCAGGAAGAGATACGCAGGGCCGTGCGTGACCGACCCATGAGGGTATTGGCGTAAGCCACCACGGGACACGACAGCTCGAGGGTGCGGCTCGAACTGATCTGGCAGAGGGTGGGCGGGATTCTGTAATCAATCTCTGGGTACCGGCAGCGGCGAGTCCACGGCGTCAATGTCCATCCCCGAAGGCGTCTGGCGACTTTGCCTGCGACATGCAAGCTGGCCCGCGTGGGCCCATACTCCTACCGATGTGCCCGGGCGGCCTGAGTCCTGGGCGGGAGGGAAGCAGATGCCAAAACGCACGCCTAGCACAGTGCCCAGTCCAGGGACGCACGTGCGATGACCGACCCACGTGGCGGCGCCACGAGACTTGAGGACCTGACTCCAGGAGCGGCATTGCGCGGGATCTTGCCGGATGCCGTCGTGACGGTCGTCAGCGTGCAATGGTTCGGCTCGGAGGCGCTCGAACTCACGTACAAGACGCCCGCGGGCAAGGTCGCCAACGAGCTGCTCTACCGGCACGACGAACCGCGCCTCGAAGTCGTCGAGCTGGGCCGCCCGTGGAGCTTCGACGGCGACGGCGCGCTCTTCCGCCTGGTCTCGGAGGCGCAGCGCATCCGCCTGGCACACTCTTCGATCCGGTCCTGGCGGTCCACACCTCGGTTGTCGATCCGCTGCCGCACCAGATCACCGCCGTCTACGAAGACATGTTGCCGCGCCAGCCACTGCGCTTCCTCCTGGCTGATGACCCCGGCGCCGGCAAGACGATCATGGCCGGGCTCCTCATGAAGGAACTGATCGCCCGCGGCGACCTGCAGCGCTGCCTCGTCGTCTGCCCCGGCAGCCTCGCCGAGCAATGGCAGGACGAGCTCTATCGCCGTTTCCATTTGCCCTTCGAGATCCTCACCAACGACAAGCTCGAGGCCGCGCGGACCGGCAACTGGTTCCTCGAGACGAACCTGGTGATTGCCCGCCTGGACAAGCTCTCGGAACGAGGACGTCCAGAGAAGCTCGCAGCACCCGAAGGCCGCTGGGATCTCATCGTCTGGATGAGGCGCACAAGATGTCCGCGACGTATTCGGCGGCGAGGTCAAGTACACCAAGCGCTACCGGCTCGGCCAGCTCCTGTCGCGGACTGACTCGCCATTTCCTCCTGATGACCGCGACTCCGCATAACGGGAAGGAAGAGGATTTCCAGCTCTTCATGGCCTTGTTCGATGGCGATCGGTTCGAGGGCCGCTTTCGGGACGGAGCGCATGCCGCCGAAGTGTCGGATCTCATGCGGCGGATGGTGAAGGAGAACTTGCTCAAGTTCGACGGCACGCCGCTGTTCCCGGAACGCATCGCGGACACCGTGCCCTATAAGCTGTCGGATCCCAGAGGCGCGCCTCTACCAGGCTGTAACGGACTATGTCCGCGAGGAGTTCAACCGGGTCGAGGCCCTCGCGAATGACAAGCGAGCGGGAACCGTGGGGTTCGCCCTGACGATCCTCCAGCGGCGCCTCGCCTCATCCCCGGAGGCGATCTACCAGTCGCTCCGCCGTCGACGGGAGCGACTCGAGAGCCGCTTGCGCGAGCTCGAACTCGTCCATCGCGCCGGCGACGTCCGGGGTGCGCTCAGCGCCGACGCCCCAATCTCGACGCCGAGGAGGTCGACGATCTCGAGGACGCGCCCGAAGACGAGCTTGCGGCGGCCGAGGAGCTCGTCCTCGACCAGGCGACAGCTGCCCGCAGCATTGTCGAGCTCAAGGCAGAGATCGAGACACTGGCCCAGCTTGAGCGACGACCCTCGCTGTTCGCAATGGCAACACGGACACGAAATGGCGCGAGCTTGCCAGTCTTCTCGGCGAAATCTCTACGCCAACCGCGCTCGCTCACGCCATGTCAGACACCGTCACGCCGTACGGCTCGGGGCCGATCCTCCGCCCGTCCCATCACCGAGACAGAAACTTGTCCTGTTCACTGAGCATCGCGATACCCTCAGCTACCTAGAGCGGCGCATCACCACACTGCTTGGACGTCCGGACGCTGTCGTCGTCATCCACGGGGGGATGGGTCGCGAGAGGACGCCTGAAGGCCCAGGAGCTCTTC